>NZ_BLWC01000001.1:4800000-6599506 GCF_013167895.1 Streptomyces fulvorobeus
GAAAGACGACGAGTATGGAGAAATCACTAGTGGAGAACGAGACCCACTACGCCGAGGCCGTTATCGACAACGGAACTTTCGGCACCCGCACCATCCGCTTCGAGACGGGCCGCCTGGCCAAGCAGGCAGCCGGCTCCGCCGTGGCGTACCTGGACGACGACACCATGGTGCTGTCGGCCACCACCGCCTCCAAGAGGCCCAAGGACCAGCTCGACTTCTTCCCCCTCACGGTGGACGTCGAGGAGCGGCAGTACGCGGCCGGCAAGATCCCCGGCTCGTTCTTCCGCCGTGAGGGCCGGCCCTCCGAGGACGCGATCCTCACCTGCCGCCTGATCGACCGCCCGCTGCGCCCCTCCTTCAAGAAGGGCCTGCGCAACGAGATCCAGATCGTCGAGACGATCATGGCGCTCAACCCCGACCACCTGTACGACGTGGTCGCGATCAACGCCGCCTCCTGCTCCACGATGCTGGCGGGCCTGCCCTTCTCCGGCCCCATCGGCGCCACCCGCGTCGCCCTGATCAAGGGCCAGTGGGTCGCCTTCCCGACGCACACCGAGCTTGAGGACGCCGTCTTCGACATGGTCGTCGCGGGCCGCGTCCTGGAGGACGGCGACGTCGCGATCATGATGGTCGAGGCCGAGGCCACCGAGAAGACCATCCAGCTCGTCCAGGACGGCGCCGAGGCTCCCACCGAGGAGATCGTCGCCGCTGGTCTGGAAGCCTCGAAGCCCTTCATCAAGGGTCTCTGCAAGGCCCAGTCCGACCTCGCCGCCAAGGCTGCCAAGCCCACCGGCGAGTTCCCGGTCTTCCTGGACTACCAGGACGACGTCCTGGAGGCGCTCTCCGGCGCCGTCCGCACCGAGCTCGCCAAGGCGCTGACCATCGCCGGCAAGCAGGAGCGCGAGGCGGAGCTCGACCGCATCAAGGAGATCGCCGGCGAGAAGCTCCTCCCGGCCTTCGAGGGCCGCGAGAAGGAGATCTCCGGTGCCTACCGCGCGCTGACCAAGAAGCTGGTCCGCGAGCGCGTCATCAAGGACAAGGTCCGCATCGACGGCCGTGGCGTCACGGACATCCGTACGCTGGCCGCCGAGGTCGAGGCCATCCCGCGCGTGCACGGCTCGGCGCTGTTCGAGCGTGGCGAGACCCAGATCCTGGGCGTCACCACCCTCAACATGCTCCGTATGGAGCAGCAGCTGGACACCCTTTCCCCGGTGACCCGCAAGCGCTACATGCACAACTACAACTTCCCGCCGTACTCCGTCGGCGAGACCGGCCGCGTGGGCTCGCCCAAGCGCCGCGAGATCGGCCACGGAGCGCTCGCCGAGCGCGCCATCATGCCGGTGCTGCCGTCGCGCGAGGACTTCCCGTACGCGATCCGCCAGGTCTCCGAGGCGCTGGGCTCCAACGGCTCGACGTCCATGGGCTCGGTCTGCGCCTCCACCATGTCCCTGCTGAACGCCGGTGTGCCCCTCAAGGCCGCCGTCGCCGGTATCGCCATGGGCCTGATCTCCGAGGAGATCGACGGCAAGACGCACTACGTCGCCCTCACCGACATCCTCGGTGCGGAGGACGCCTTCGGCGACATGGACTTCAAGGTCGCCGGTACGAAGACCTTCGTCACCGCGCTCCAGCTCGACACCAAGCTCGACGGCATCCCCGCCTCGGTCCTGGCCGCCGCGCTGAAGCAGGCCCGTGACGCGCGTCTGCACATCCTGGACGTCATGAACGAGGCCATCGACGTCCCGGACGAGATGTCCCCGAACGCCCCGCGGATCATCACGGTCAAGATCCCGGTGGACAAGATCGGTGAGGTCATCGGCCCGAAGGGCAAGATGATCAACCAGATCCAGGAGGACACCGGCGCCGACATCACGATCGAGGACGACGGCACCATCTACATCGGTGCCCAGCAGGGCTCGCAGGCCGAGGCCGCGCGCGCCACGATCAACGCGATCGCCAACCCGACCATGCCGGAGGTCGGCGAGCGTTACCTGGGTACGGTCGTCAAGACCACCACCTTCGGTGCCTTCGTCTCCCTCATGCCCGGCAAGGACGGCCTGCTGCACATCTCGCAGATCCGCAAGCTCGCCGGTGGCAAGCGCGTGGAGAACGTCGAGGACGTGCTCGCGGTCGGCTCCAAGGTCCAGGTCGAGATCGCGGAGATCGACTCCCGCGGCAAGCTCTCCCTCATCCCCGTGGTCGAGGGCGAAGAGGCCGACGAGAAGGACGACACCGACAAGTGACGTCCCGTAGTTCCGTGACGACGGCCCGCACCTCCTCGGAGGCGCGGGCCGTCGCCCGTACCCAAACGCTTGTCAAGGGCGCAGACGGCGTCGGCACAGTCCGCCGTACGGTCCTCCCCGGCGGACTGCGGATCGTCACCGAGACCCTGCCCTCCGTACGCTCCGCCACCTTCGGCATCTGGGCCAACGTCGGATCGCGCGACGAGACGCCCGCGCTGAACGGCGCGACCCACTACCTCGAACACCTCCTCTTCAAGGGCACCGCCAAGCGCAGCGCCCTCGACATCTCGTCCGCGATCGACGCGGTCGGCGGCGAGATGAACGCCTTCACGGCGAAGGAGTACACCTGCTACTACGCGCGGGTCCTCGACACGGACCTGCCGCTGGCCATCGACGTGGTCTGCGACATGCTGACCGGCTCACTGGTCACCTCCGAGGACGTCGACGCCGAGCGCGGTGTCATCCTGGAGGAGATCGCGATGACGGAGGACGACCCGGGCGACTGCGTGCACGACCTGTTCGCGCACACGATGTTCGGTGACACCCCGCTCGGCCGCCCGGTCCTCGGCACCGTCGACACGGTCAACGCACTGAGCCGCGGCCAGATCGCCCGCTTCTACAAGAAGCACTACGACCCCACGCGCCTCGTCGTCGCCGCCGCGGGCAACGTCGACCACGCCACGGTCGTACGCCAGGTCCGCGAGGCGTTCGAGCGCGCCGGCGCCCTCTCCCGTACCGACGCCGTCCCGATGGCGCCGCGCGAGGGCTCCCGCACGCTGCGCACCGCCGGCCGGGTGGAACACCTGAACCGCAAGACGGAACAGGCCCACGTGGTCCTCGGCATGCCCGGCCTGGCCCGCACCGACGAACGCCGCTGGGCGCTGGGCGTCCTGAACACGGCGCTCGGCGGCGGCATGTCCTCCCGCCTCTTCCAGGAGGTACGGGAGAAGCGCGGCCTCGCCTACAGCGTGTACTCGTACACCTCGGGCTTCGCCGACTGCGGACTCTTCGGCGTCTACGCGGGCTGCCGGCCCAGCCAGGTCCACGACGTCCTGAAGATCTGCCGCGACGAGCTCGACCGCGTCGCGGCCGACGGGCTCCACGACGAGGAGGTCAGCCGCGCCATCGGCCAGCTCTCCGGTTCCACCGTCCTCGGCCTCGAGGACACCGGCGCCCTGATGAACCGCATCGGCAAGAGCGAGCTGTGCTGGGGCGAGCAGCTGTCGGTCGACGACATGCTGGGCCGGATCGCGGAGGTCACGCCGGACGACGTCCGCTCGGTGGCGGCCGAGATCCTGGGCCACCGCCCCTCGCTCTCCGTCATCGGCCCGCTCAAGGACAAGCAGGCCGGCCGCCTGCACGAAGCGGTCTCCTCACCCTCCTCGTAAAGAAGGCAGAGCACATGAGCAAGCTGCGCGTGGCCGTTCTCGGCGCCAAGGGACGGATCGGAGCCGAGGCGGTACGAGCCGTCGAGGCCGCCGACGACATGGAGCTGGTGGCCGCACTCGGCCGCGGCGACAGGCTGGAGACCCTCGTGGACTCCGGCGCCCAGGCGGTCGTCGAGCTCACCACCCCCGCGTCGGTGATGGGCAACCTCGACTTCTGCGTCCGGCACGGCATCCACGCGGTCGTCGGTACGACCGGCTGGACCGACGAACGGCTCGCGCGGCTCACCGCCTGGCTCGACGGCTCCCCGGAGACCGGGGTGCTCATCGCGCCGAACTTCTCCATCGGCGCTGTCCTGACGATGAGGTTCGCGGAGCAGGCGGCCCGCTACTTCGAATCCGTCGAGGTGGTGGAACTCCACCACCCCGGCAAGGCCGACGCGCCGTCCGGCACGGCCACCCGCACCGCCCAGCTCATCGCCGCGGCCCGCGCCCGGGCGGGCACGGCCCCGCAGCCGGACGCCACGGTGACCGCCCTGGACGGCGCCCGCGGGGCGGACGTCGACGGCATCCCCGTCCACTCTGTCCGCCTCCGTGGCCTGCTCGCGCACCAGGAGGTCCTGCTCGGAGCGGAGGGCGAGACCCTCACGATCCGCCACGACTCCCTCCACCACAGCAGCTTCATGCCGGGCATCCTGCTCGGCACGCGCCGCGTGGTGACCACTCCCGGCCTCACGTTCGGCCTGGAACACTTCCTCGACCTGAACTGACTGAGCCGACTCTCATGCGCGCAAAGATCACCTACGCCGTCACCGCTGCCGTCCTGGTCTTCTACTTCGTCCTGGTCGGCAGCCGTGGCGTCCTGCTCATACGGCACGGCACCCTGCTGACGGTCACCTTCGGTGTATCGGTCCTGGTCCTGCCAGTGATCGGCATCTGGTTCCTGTGGAAGAACACGCAGTTCGTCCGCCGGGCGAACGCGCTGGCCGCGGAACTGGAGGCCCAGGGCGGCCTTCCGGTCGACGAACTGCTCCGCACCCCCTCGGGCCGCATCGACCGGGACTCGGCAGACGCGGTCTTCACCCGACGCCGGGAGGAGACGGAAGACGCCCCTGACGACTGGCGCTGCTGGTTCCGCCTGGCCGTCGCCTACCAGGACGCCAGAGACACCCCCAGAGCCCGCAAGGCGATGCAACGGGCCATAGCCCTGCACCGGGCCGCGCCGAGATCCACCCCGTCCGGCGTCTGAGGGCGGTCCGTTCGAGCCCGTCGACGTCTGAGGGCGCCTTGCCCAACGGCGCCCTCAGACCCGCCGGTACTCGTCGCCCCAAGCCTCCACCGCGTCCGTAGCGCGCTCGAACGCCTCACTCCGCGCCAGGAAATCCGCGTTGCGGTCCGTCACCAGAGGCGGCAGCGTCTCACCACCCTCACGCACCACGATCAGCGCCTGGCCCTGCACGGTCCGGGGCAGCCCGAGCCACTTCACCGGCTGCTGGACCGTGCGGACGGCTGCCGCCCGCTCCCACGGCACCGTCGTCGTGCGGAAGAAGCCCACCCGGCGTACTCCGTGCCGGCTGACCCACGCGCCCACGCGCAGCAGCCGCAGCGCGCAGCCGATCAGCAGGGCGGCGAGCCCGAGGCACAGGGCGGCCCCGGAGAGCTCTCCGGCGGCAGCGGTGATCACCCCTGCGAGCAGGACGAACGAGGAGAGCAACAGCATGGTGGCCGCCGCCGCGACCCGCCACGGCCCCGGTCGGTACGGCCGCCGCCAGCTGTCGTGGTCGTCGAACGGCAGCGCGACATCCTCCGCGCCCGCGTCGAATGCGCGGTCGGCCGTCAGAAAGGGCAGGGGCACGACTGATCCTCACTCACAAGCACGCTCGATTGCTGTGCCCGGTGAGGCTACCGAGGTCGCCCCCGCCCCGGCCACCCCAGGGGGTCCGTCCGAGTCGGCGGCCCGTCAGCGGCCCTGCGTGGCCTCGGAATTCTGCTGGTGCGACGGGCTCCGTGGGTTGTCGAGCGCGGGAAGCCCGAACAGAAGCGAACCGGCCAGCCCGCAGACCACGACCAGCCCTACGAGACACCGGCCGGCCAACTGCGAGACGCTGGCCCGCTCGGGCGGCGGCGGAGTGACGTTGCTGCGGAACCGGTCGGCCTCGGCGACGAACGAGAACGGGACGGATTCACGCCGGCGGAACATGAGGAAGCTCTCCTTGCAGTGAGTAGCGGAAGCTGTTAATGAGTCAGACGTACGAGAGCCCCGATCGGTGCCCCGAATCGCCGGAACATTCGAAGATTTCCCGCGTACGGACGCCGTGCGGCGGCCCCCGCCGTGGCCCGTAGAGTGGACGCCGCCCGAGCGAAGCAAATTGGAAGGACCCCCGCCGGTGAGCGAGACCCCCGAGCCCACGAAGGCCCACTTCCGCGGCGACGTCACCGTCGACCTGGTGAAACACGCGGCGAGTGACTCCGACGTACTCTTCGCCGCCCGTGTCTCCACGGCCGGCGAGCAGTCCCTCGAAGAGGTCACGAAGGACCCCGAGCGTTCCAAAGGTCTTGTCAACTTCCTCATGCGGGACCGCCACGGCAGCCCTTTCGAGCACAACTCGATGACCTTCTTCATCAGTGCCCCGATCTTCGTGTTCCGCGAGTTCATGCGGCACCGCGTGGGCTGGTCCTACAACGAGGAATCGGGCCGCTACCGGGAGCTGGAGCCGGTCTTCTACGTCCCGGGCGAGTCCCGCAAGCTCATCCAGCAGGGCCGCCCCGGCAAATACGAGTTCGTCGAGGGCACCCCCGGGCAGCACGAGCTGACGAGCCGCGTCATGGAGGAGTCCTACCGCCGGGCGTACGACGCGTACCAGGAGATGCTCGGGGCGGGAGTGGCGCGTGAGGTGGCGCGGGCGGTTCTCCCCGTCGGCCTGTTCTCGACGATGTACGCCACCTGCAACGCCCGCTCGCTGATGCACTTCCTCGGCCTGCGCACCCAGCACGAGCTGGCGAAGGTTCCGTCCTTCCCGCAGCGCGAGATCGAGATGGTCGGCGAGCAGATGGAAGCCCACTGGGCGCGGCTCATGCCGCTCACTCATGCGGCCTTCAACAAAAATGGACGGGTAGCCCCGTAAGCGGTGTCCGTATTGCGGCGTTTCGTGAAGTTCATCTAGGCTGATCAAACGGACCCGGCACTGCTTGAACCCCCGAGCAAGCAGTGCCGGGCTCCACTTCCCCGTCCCCCGAGGGGACACGGCGCTCCGAGCAACGAGTAGCGTGTTACCCATGGCTCCGATCTCCACTCCGCAGACCCCCTTCGGGCGGGTCCTCACCGCTATGGTCACGCCGTTCACGGCGGACGGCGCACTCGACCTCGAAGGCGCCCAGCGGCTCGCCGCCCACCTCGTGGACGCAGGCAACGACGGCCTGGTCCTCAACGGCACCACCGGTGAGTCCCCGACCACCAGCGACGCGGAGAAAGACCAGCTCGTACGGGCTGTCCTGGAAGCCGTAGGAGACCGGGCGCACGTCGTCGCCGGCATCGGCACCAACGACACCCGGCACAGCATCGAGCTGGCCCGCACCGCCGAGCGCGCCGGCGCCCACGGCCTCCTCGCCGTCACGCCGTACTACAGCAAGCCGCCGCAGGAGGGCCTCTTCCGGCACTTCACCGCCATCGCGGACGCCACCGGCCTCCCCGTCATGCTGTACGACATCCCGGGCCGCAGCGGTGTGCCGATCGACACGGAAACGCTCGTACGGCTCGCCGCGCACCCCCGCATCGTCGCGAACAAGGACGCCAAGGGAGACCTGGGCCGGGCCAGCTGGGCCATCGCCCAGTCCGGACTCGCCTGGTACTCCGGCGACGACATGCTGAACCTCCCGCTGCTCTCGGTCGGCGCCATCGGTTTCGTCTCGGTGGTCGGCCACGTCGTCACCCCCGACCTGCGGGCCCTCATCGAGGCCCACACCGGGGGCGACGTCCAGAAGGCGACGGAGATCCACCAGAAGCTGCTGCCGGTCTTCACCGGGATGTTCCGCACCCAGGGCGTGATCACCACCAAGGCGGCGCTCACCCTGCAAGGGCTGCCGGCCGGTCCGCTCCGCCTTCCTCTGGTGGAGCTCTCCACCCAGGAGGCGGCGCAGCTCAAGATCGATCTGACCGCCGGCGGGGTACAGCTCTGACCACGGACTTCACAACTGAACAAGCGAGTGACACTCGCGACAGCACCACCCCAGACAACAGCAAGTGCACGAATGACATGCGCGCCACGTGCCCTCAGCGGTACGTGGCGCGCGTGGTAAGGAGAGTCTTTTGAGTCATCCGCATCCCGAACTCGGTACCCCGCCGAAGCTTCCGAAGGGCGGCCTGCGCGTAACCCCGCTGGGCGGCCTGGGGGAGATCGGCCGCAACATGACGGTCTTCGAGTACGACGGCCGCCTGCTCATCGTCGACTGCGGCGTCCTCTTCCCCGAGGAGGAGCAGCCGGGTATCGACCTGATCCTGCCGGACTTCACCATCCTGCGGGACCGCCTGGACGACATCGAGGGCATCGTCCTCACGCACGGACACGAAGACCACATCGGTGGTGTGCCGTATCTGCTGCGCCTGAAGGCGGACATCCCGCTCATCGGCTCCAAGCTGACCCTCGCGCTGATCGAGGCGAAGCTCCAGGAACACCGGATCCGTCCGTACACGCTTGAGGTGACCGAGGGCCGGCGCGAGCGCATCGGAGTGTTCGACTGCGAGTTCATCGCGGTCAACCACTCCATCCCGGACGCGCTCGCGGTCGCCATCCGCACGCCCGCCGGCCTGGTCGTGGCCACCGGCGACTTCAAGATGGACCAGCTCCCGCTGGACGGCCGGCTCACCGACCTCCACGCGTTCGCGAGACTGAGCGAGGAAGGCATCGACCTTCTGCTCTCGGACTCGACGAACGCCGAGGTCCCCGGCTTCGTACCGCCCGAGCGGGACATCTCCAACGTCCTGCGCACGGTGTTCGCGAACGCCCAGAAGCGGATCATCGTGGCGAGCTTCGCCAGCCACGTACACCGCATCCAGCAGATTCTGGACGCCGCCCACGAGTACGGCCGCAGGGTCGCCTTCGTCGGCCGCTCGATGGTCCGCAACATGGGCATCGCCCGGGACCTCGGCTACCTCAAGGTCCCCGCCGGCCTCGTCGTGGACGTGAAGACCCTCGACGACCTGCCGGACGACGAGGTCGTGCTCGTCTGTACGGGTTCCCAGGGCGAGCCGATGGCCGCGCTGTCCCGCATGGCCAACCGCGATCACCAGATCCGCATCGTCCCGGGTGACACGGTCATCCTGGCGTCGTCGCTCATCCCGGGCAACGAGAACGCGGTCTACCGCGTGATCAACGGCCTGACCCGCTGGGGCGCTCACGTCGTCCACAAGGGCAACGCCAAGGTCCACGTCTCGGGCCACGCCTCGGCCGGCGAGCTCCTGTACTTCTACAACATCTGCAAGCCGAAGAACCTGATGCCGGTCCACGGCGAATGGCGTCACCTCAGGGCCAACGCCGAACTGGGCGCCCTCACGGGTGTACCCAAGGACCACATCGTCATCGCCGAGGACGGCGTCGTCGTCGACCTCATCGACGGCAAGGCCAAGATTGTCGGCAAGGTGCAGGCGGGGTACGTGTACGTCGACGGTCTCTCGGTCGGCGATGTCACCGAGACTTCCCTCAAGGACCGCCGCATTCTCGGCGACGAGGGCATCATCTCCGTCTTCATCGTGGTCGACAGCTCCTCGGGCAAGATCGTGGGCGGCCCCCACATCCAGGCACGGGGCTCCGGCATCGATGACTCGGCGTTCAGCGCCGTCGTCCCGAAGGTGCAGGACGCCCTCAACAAGTCCGCCCAGGACGGTGTGATGGAGGCCCACCAGCTCCAGCAGCTGGTCCGCCGCACGGTGGGCAAGTGGGTCTCCGACACCTACCGCCGGCGCCCGATGATCCTTCCCGTCGTGGTCGAGGTCTGACCCCGACCAGCACGAACACGGAGCGGGGCACCCCGATTTGCATCGGGGCGCCCCGCTCCAGTACGTTTACGGCTCCGCCCGACCGGGAAGCACCGCGTGCACTCGTGCGCCGGGAGCAGCCGAACGGGCGGAGAATTCCGACTCAGAATCTCTGATAAAGTCGGTTCGGCCGAAAGGCAAAGGCCGTCCAGCAGGCCACCGGAATTCAGATACGGACCGGAAACGGAACGAATTGAATCTGGTAACGTTGGAACCGCCGGAAAGGGAATCGCGAAAGCGAGGAACTGGAAAGCGAATCCCGTTTCGACTGGGAATCGGACATGAAAGTGTCTGGTAGAGTCGGAGACGCAAGACCGAAGGGAAGCGCCCGGAGGGCCCCGGTGATACGGGACCGAAGGAAGCGTCCGTTCCTTGAGAACTCAACAGCGTGCCAAAAGTCAACGCCAGATATGTTGATACCCCGGCCTGTTTCGGCAGGTTGGTGGTTCCTTTGAAAAAGTCCCGCTCCGGCCCTTTGGGGTATCGGGGTGGGCAACACTAGCGAGGACGCTGTGAACGACCGGTCTTATTCCGACTCGGTCGTTCCGCTCTCATGGTGTGATCCCGATTACGGGAAAACATTCACGGAGAGTTTGATCCTGGCTCAGGACGAACGCTGGCGGCGTGCTTAACACATGCAAGTCGAACGATGAAGCCTTTCGGGGTGGATTAGTGGCGAACGGGTGAGTAACACGTGGGCAATCTGCCCTTCACTCTGGGACAAGCCCTGGAAACGGGGTCTAATACCGGATAACACTCTGTCCTGCATGGGACGGGGTTAAAAGCTCCGGCGGTGAAGGATGAGCCCGCGGCCTATCAGCTTGTTGGTGGGGTAATGGCCTACCAAGGCGACGACGGGTAGCCGGCCTGAGAGGGCGACCGGCCACACTGGGACTGAGACACGGCCCAGACTCCTACGGGAGGCAGCAGTGGGGAATATTGCACAATGGGCGAAAGCCTGATGCAGCGACGCCGCGTGAGGGATGACGGCCTTCGGGTTGTAAACCTCTTTCAGCAGGGAAGAAGCGAAAGTGACGGTACCTGCAGAAGAAGCGCCGGCTAACTACGTGCCAGCAGCCGCGGTAATACGTAGGGCGCAAGCGTTGTCCGGAATTATTGGGCGTAAAGAGCTCGTAGGCGGCTTGTCACGTCGGATGTGAAAGCCCGGGGCTTAACCCCGGGTCTGCATTCGATACGGGCTAGCTAGAGTGTGGTAGGGGAGATCGGAATTCCTGGTGTAGCGGTGAAATGCGCAGATATCAGGAGGAACACCGGTGGCGAAGGCGGATCTCTGGGCCATTACTGACGCTGAGGAGCGAAAGCGTGGGGAGCGAACAGGATTAGATACCCTGGTAGTCCACGCCGTAAACGTTGGGAACTAGGTGTTGGCGACATTCCACGTCGTCGGTGCCGCAGCTAACGCATTAAGTTCCCCGCCTGGGGAGTACGGCCGCAAGGCTAAAACTCAAAGGAATTGACGGGGGCCCGCACAAGCAGCGGAGCATGTGGCTTAATTCGACGCAACGCGAAGAACCTTACCAAGGCTTGACATATACCGGAAAGCATCAGAGATGGTGCCCCCCTTGTGGTCGGTATACAGGTGGTGCATGGCTGTCGTCAGCTCGTGTCGTGAGATGTTGGGTTAAGTCCCGCAACGAGCGCAACCCTTGTTCTGTGTTGCCAGCATGCCCTTCGGGGTGATGGGGACTCACAGGAGACTGCCGGGGTCAACTCGGAGGAAGGTGGGGACGACGTCAAGTCATCATGCCCCTTATGTCTTGGGCTGCACACGTGCTACAATGGCCGGTACAATGAGCTGCGATGCCGCGAGGCGGAGCGAATCTCAAAAAGCCGGTCTCAGTTCGGATTGGGGTCTGCAACTCGACCCCATGAAGTCGGAGTTGCTAGTAATCGCAGATCAGCATTGCTGCGGTGAATACGTTCCCGGGCCTTGTACACACCGCCCGTCACGTCACGAAAGTCGGTAACACCCGAAGCCGGTGGCCCAACCCCTTGTGGGAGGGAGCTGTCGAAGGTGGGACTGGCGATTGGGACGAAGTCGTAACAAGGTAGCCGTACCGGAAGGTGCGGCTGGATCACCTCCTTTCTAAGGAGCATCTAGGTTCTCTTCGGGGAATCCAGAGACCATTTCGCCGGCGAATGTTCGGCGGTGGTTGCTCATGGGTGGAACGTTGACTATTCGGCACGACAGGTTGGTTTTTCGAGTACTGCTTCGGCGTGGAAAGAAGGATTGGTCGGTCGGGTCGGGCACGCTGTTGGGTATCTGAGGGTTCGGGCATTTTTTTTGTCTGGATCTTCGGTTGCCGGCCCCGGTGAACTCGTCCGTTAGGACGGGGTGGTGGGTGGCTGGTCGTTGTTTGAGAACTGCACAGTGGACGCGAGCATCTGTGGCCAAGTTTTTAAGGGCGCACGGTGGATGCCTTGGCACCAGGAACCGATGAAGGACGTGGGAGGCCACGATAGTCCCCGGGGAGCTGTCAACCAAGCTTTGATCCGGGGGTTTCCGAATGGGGAAACCCGGCAGTCGTCATGGGCTGTCACCCGCTGCTGAACACATAGGCAGTGTGGAGGGAACGCGGGGAAGTGAAACATCTCAGTACCCGCAGGAAGAGAAAACAACCGTGATTCCGGGAGTAGTGGCGAGCGAAACTGGATGAGGCCAAACCGTATGCGTGTGATACCCGGCAGGGGTTGCGCATGCGGGGTTGTGGGAGTTCTTTTTCATGGTCTGCCGGCTGTGAGACGAGTCAGAAACCGTTGGTGTAGGCGAAGGACATGCGAAAGGTCCGGCGTAGAGGGTAAGACCCCCGTAGCTGAAACATTAACGGCTCGTTTAAGAACCACCCAAGTAGCACGGGGCCCGAGAAATCCCGTGTGAATCTGGCGGGACCACCCGCTAAGCCTAAATATTCCCTGGTGACCGATAGCGGATAGTACCGTGAGGGAATGGTGAAAAGTACCGCGGGAGCGGAGTGAAATAGTACCTGAAACCGTGTGCCTACAAGCCGTGGGAGCGTCGCTGTATGTTCTTCGGAACGTATGGTCGTGACTGCGTGCCTTTTGAAGAATGAGCCTGCGAGTTAGCGGTGTGTAGCGAGGTTAACCCGTGTGGGGAAGCCGTAGCGAAAGCGAGTCCGAATAGGGCGTTTGAGTTGCACGCTCTAGACCCGAAGCGGAGTGATCTAGCCATGGGCAGGTTGAAGCGGAGGTAAGACTTCGTGGAGGACCGAACCCACCAGGGTTGAAAACCTGGGGGATGACCTGTGGTTAGGGGTGAAAGGCCAATCAAACTCCGTGATAGCTGGTTCTCCCCGAAATGCATTTAGGTGCAGCGTCGTGTGTTTCTTGCCGGAGGTAGAGCACTGGATAGGCGATGGGCCCTACCGGGTTACTGACCTTAGCCAAACTCCGAATGCCGGTAAGTGAGAGCACGGCAGTGAGACTGTGGGGGATAAGCTCCATGGTCGAGAGGGAAACAGCCCAGAGCATCGACTAAGGCCCCTAAGCGTACGCTAAGTGGGAAAGGATGTGGAGTCGCAGAGACAACCAGGAGGTTGGCTTAGAAGCAGCCACCCTTGAAAGAGTGCGTAATAGCTCACTGGTCAAGTGATTCCGCGCCGACAATGTAGCGGGGCTCAAGCGTACCGCCGAAGTCGTGTCATTCGCACATATAGGGCCAACGCCTGTGTGGATGGGTAGGGGAGCGTCGTGTGCCGGGTGAAGCAGCCGCGGAAGCGAGTTGTGGACGGTTCACGAGTGAGAATGCAGGCATGAGTAGCGATACACACGTGAGAAACGTGTGCGCCGATTGACTAAGGGTTCCTGGGTCAAGCTGATCTGCCCAGGGTAAGTCGGGACCTAAGGCGAGGCCGACAGGCGTAGTCGATGGACAACCGGTTGATATTCCGGTACCCGCTTTGAAACGCCCAGTACTGAATCAGGCGATGCTAAGTCCGTGAAGCCGGCCTGATCTCTTCGGAGTTGAGGGTAGTGGTGGAGCCGATGAACCAGACTTGTAGTAGGTAAGCGATGGGGTGACGCAGGAAGGTAGTCCAGCCCGGGCGGTGGTAGTCCCGGGGTAAGGGTGTAGGCCGTGTGATAGGCAAATCCGTCACACATTGAGGCTGAGACCTGATGCCGAGCCGATTGTGGTGAAGTGGATGATCCTATGCTGTCGAGAAAAGCCTCTAGCGAGTTTCATGGCGGCCCGTACCCTAAACCGACTCAGGTGGTCAGGTAGAGAATACCGAGGCGTTCGGGTGAACTATGGTTAAGGAACTCGGCAAAATGCCCCCGTAACTTCGGGAGAAGGGGGCCATCACTGGTGATCCGATTTACTCGGTGAGCTGGGGTGGCCGCAGAGACCAGCGAGAAGCGACTGTTTACTAAAAACACAGGTCCGTGCGAAGCCGTAAGGCGATGTATACGGACTGACGCCTGCCCGGTGCTGGAACGTTAAGGGGACCGGTTAGTGCACTTTCGGGTGTGCGAAGCTGAGAACTTAAGCGCCAGTAAACGGCGGTGGTAACTATAACCATCCTAAGGTAGCGAAATTCCTTGTCGGGTAAGTTCCGACCTGCACGAATGGCGTAACGACTTCTCGACTGTCTCAACCATAGGCCCGGTGAAATTGCACTACGAGTAAAGATGCTCGTTTCGCGCAGCAGGACGGAAAGACCCCGGGACCTTTACTATAGTTTGATATTGGTGTTCGGTTCGGCTTGTGTAGGATAGGTGGGAGACTGTGAAGCGGCCACGCCAGTGGTTGTGGAGTCGTCGTTGAAATACCACTCTGGTCGTGCTGGATGTCTAACCTGGGTCCGTGATCCGGATCAGGGACAGTGTCTGATGGGTAGTTTAACTGGGGCGGTTGCCTCCTAAAGAGTAACGGAGGCGCCCAAAGGTTCCCTCAGCCTGGTTGGCAATCAGGTGTTGAGTGTAAGTGCACAAGGGAGCTTGACTGTGAGACCGACGGGTCGAGCAGGGACGAAAGTCGGGACTAGTGATCCGGCAGTGGCTTGTGGAAGCGCTGTCGCTCAACGGATAAAAGGTACCCCGGGGATAACAGGCTGATCTTCCCCAAGAGTCCATATCGACGGGATGGTTTGGCACCTCGATGTCGGCTCGTCGCATCCTGGGGCTGGAGTCGGTCCCAAGGGTTGGGCTGTTCGCCCATTAAAGCGGTACGCGAGCTGGGTTTAGAACGTCGTGAGACAGTTCGGTCCCTATCCGCTGCGCGCGCAGGAATATTGAGAAGGGCTGTCCCTAGTACGAGAGGACCGGGACGGACGAACCTCTGGTGTGCCAGTTGTCCTGCCAAGGGCATGGCTGGTTGGCTACGTTCGGAAAGGATAACCGCTGAAAGCATCTAAGCGGGAAGCCTGCTTCGAGATGAGTATTCCCACCCCCTTTGAGGGGTTAAGGCTCCCAGTAGACGACTGGGTTGATAGGCCAGATGTGGAAGCCCGGTAACGGGTGGAGCTGACTGGTACTAATAGGCCGAGGGCTTGTCCTCAGTTGCTCGCGTCCACTGTGTTAGTTCTGAAATAACGAACGGCTGTGTTGTTGTCCGGTGTTTGTTGATTTCATAGTGTTTCGGTGGTCATTGCGTTAGGGAAACGCCCGGTTACATTCCGAACCCGGAAGCTAAGCCTTTCAGCGCCGATGGTACTGCAGGGGGGACCCTGTGGGAGAGTAGGACGCCGCCGAACAATCATTCCGGGAAAGCCCCGTACCGCAAGGTACGGGGCTTTTCTGCGTCTACGGTACGTGCGGGCAGGCATGCCCCTGCGGTGCAGTGGCCGGCCCCTAAGTGGGGTGCTCGACCGGTTTTGCATCGCCGTGGACTCAGGGTATGCTTCATTTCGTTGCCGCAGGGCAGCAAGGCCCCAATAGCTCAGTCGGTAGAGCGTCTCCATGGTAAGGAGAAGGTCTGCGGTTCGATTCCGCATTGGGGCTCGGTAATGAAAAGGCCCCCGCCATCGGCGGGGGCCTTTCTGCGTCGACCGCGCTGGCCGTTCAGGCGAGGGGCTGTTCCGGCACCCGCATGGCGAGAATGGCCATGTCGTCGGATGCGGGCTCGGCCGCGAAGCGCTCGACGGCCCGCAGGATACGTGCGGCCACCGCGCCCGCCGTGAGGCCCGTGCAGGTGGCCAGGACGGCCGCGAGGCCGTCGTCGCCGAGCATGCGCGCACCCTCGCGGCGTTCGGTGACGCCGTCCGTGACGCACAGCAGGACGTCACCCGGGTCGAGCGTGACCTCCTGCTCGTACAGCTCAAGGTCCTCGATGACGCCGAGAAGGGGCTGGGGCTCCGCTGCTGCGACGACCGAGCCGTCCTGCCGCAGACGAAGCGGCAGGGGGTGGCCCGCACACACCACCTTGAGGAGTGCGCTGCCGTCCTCCTGGGGCCAGAGCTCGCCGTACAGCAGGGTGAGGAAGCGGCTCCGGCTGCCCTCGTCCAGGATGGCCGCGTTCAGGCGCTCCAGGACGGCGGGGCCGGTGAATCCCTCGCGTGCCAGCAGGCGCAGCGCGTGACGGGCGAGGCCGGTGACCGCCGCCGCTTCGGGGCCCGTACCGCAGACGTCGCCGATGGCGAAGCCGTAGGCGCCGTCGTGGATCGGGAAGACGTCGTAGAAGTCGCCCCCGACCTCGTTGCCCTCTCCGGCCGCCCGGTAGATGACCTCGATCTCGACATTGGGTACGTCGGGCAGGCCGGGGGGCAGCAGACTGCGCTGGAGCGACTGGCTGATCGCCATGCGCTCCGAGTACAGGCGGGCGTTGTCGAGGGCCAGTGCCGCGCGGCGGGAGAGGTCCTCGGCCAGTTCCAGGATCTCCTGGCGGAAGTGGTCGTCGGACGGCTTGCCCAGCGTGAGCATCCCGATGACGCGGTTGCGGGCCACCAGGGGAAGGACGACCGTCTCGCCGCCCACCGCGGAGGCCGTCGCCAGGATCGTACGGGTCGCGACCCCCATGCTCAGGGGTGCGTCGCGGTCCAGGCTGCGCATGGACGTACGGAGGGCCGCCTGTTGAGCCGCCTCCGAGGGGGCCGACCAGGAGCGTGCTCCGGGGGCCGGCACCGGGTCCGGTGGGTCGATCTTGGACAGGAGGGCCTTGAGGCCGTCGATGCGGTCCTCGTCCTCGTGCAGGACGAACGAGAGGAACGGCTCCGCCGACTGGTCCGCGATCGTGTAGACGGCGCACCAGGTGGCCAGGGTGGGGACTGTCATCTGGGCCATCAGGGCCAGTGTCTGGTCCCGGTCGAGGGTGCCCGCGAGGAGGTCGGACGCCTCCACGAGGAAGGAGAGGGAACCGCGCCGCAGGCGTTCGAGCTCGCCGAGGCGGGCGGACTCGACGGCCAGGGCGATGCGGTCGGCGGCGAACTGGAGACGCAGTGCCTCCTCGTTGGAGTAGCGGCCCGGTGCTTCGGCGGCGACACCGAGGGAGCCGGTGAGGCGGCCCTCGACCTTCAGCGGCACCGTGACGACGGACCGCATGCCCGTGTCGTTGAGGAGGGGGACGGCGCCCGGCACCGCCGTGAGGTCTTCGTGGACCGCGGGCATCCTGGCGGAGCCGTACCGTCCGGTCCCGGCCTCCACGGGGACGCGGGCGAAGCGCTGGCGGGCCGAGGGGAGGCCCGTCGTGGCGCGTACCTCAAGTTCCGTCTCGTCGTCGGTGGCGAGCAGCAGGAACGCGGCGTCCGCGTCGAGCATGTCGCGCGCCCGTTCCACCGTGCGCTGGAGGAGCCCGTCGAGGTCGTCGGGGGCGGGGGAGCCGATGAAGACCTCGAACGGGTCCGTGGCCCGGTTGTCGGTGCCCGTGTCGGTGACCGGTGTGCGTACGGGGGACTGGAGCACGGCCCGCTCGTAGTCGCGCACGAGCAGGCAGACCGTCGACGGTTCGCCCTGGGTGTCGCGGACCCGCAGGTGTGAGGCGTAGACCGGGATGACGCGGCCGTCGGCGCCGCGGAAGCCGTAACTGCCCTCCCAGCGGGAGAGCTGGAGTGCGTCGGCGATGCCGGTGCTGGTGCCCGGGGTCTGTGGCCAGGCCGCGAAGTCGGTGAGCTGTTTGCCGGTGACCTGGTCGGCGGGGTGGCCGAAGAGGAAGGCGGCGTCGTCGTTCCACGCGGTGACCGCGCCGGTGCTGTCGATCTGCACGACGGCCACGCGTACCCGTTCGTCGGTGACGGGGAGCAGCTCGGTGGGCAGGAGAGGGCCGGCGGAGCGGACGCCGACGGAGCGCTCGGGCAGGTCGAGCCGGAACCAGACGTGTTTGTGCGTGGGCGTGTACTCCACGCCCCAGCGGGAGGCGAGCGCGGCGCAGAGAAGCAGGCCGCGGCCGCCCTCCCGCTCCGGGCTCGTGTCCATGGCGGAGCCCAGCAGCGGGATCTCCCGCTCCGGATAGTGGTCGGAGACCTCGATCCGTACGCCGTCCTCCGTGCGCAGGCACAGCACGTCCGCGGCCGTCCCGGCGTGTACGACGGCGTTGGTCACGAGTTCGCTGGTGAGGACGACGGCGTCGTCGACGACGTCGGTGTATCCCCACCCCTGGAGGGTGTCACGGACAAAGGCGCGGGCGGTTGCCACCGAACGCCCGACCGGGTCGAAGGTGGCGGCCGCCCGCGCGGTGATCACAGCACTCCCCATTGGTGTCTCGTCGCTTCCCCGAGTCCTGTGCCCGATTCTCGCCGCTTCGATTCGCCTAGCCAGGCTAGACGCTCGCCTGGTGCCCCGGGTACACGAGGGCCGACTTCGGCGCCGAGGAGGCCGGGGGATCGTGCGCGGGCGCACAACTGTTGCCCTCAGGAGGGAGGATGGGAGGTATCCGCCGGAGGTCGCACCCCCGACGCTTGTGGCCTGGTACGTTTCAACGATTTGACGTCCGCATGGTCACCCCCCGACGGTGTCCTGTGGCGGTGAGCCAAACAAGAAGTGGGCAAGCTTCCGGATAGGCCCGAGCTGTACGGTCAACCCCTGCGGGAGGGACACGGTGGAGTCTGGCGTGGCGGCGCGGGGTTCAGGCACGCGTACTAGAGGCGGACAGTCCGTGAAAAAGCAGCGCAATGGAACCATTGATGTGGATGCGGCAGCTCTGAACAGGCTGCTCGCTGCCCTCGTGGCGATGCGGGACGGCAACTTCCGCCGGCGGCTGACCGTCTCGGGCGATGGTGTGCTGACCGAGATCGCGGCGGTCTTCAACGAGGTCGCGGACCGCAATCTCCATCTCACGGGTGAGCTGGCGCGAGTACGCCGTGTGGTCGGGCGTGAGGGGAAGCTCACCGAGCGTCTGGAGACAGGGGCCTGTGAGGGTTCCTGGGCCGCTGCCATCGACGCGTCCAACGAGCTCGTGGACGATCTCGCCCGGCCCGTGTCGGAGGTCGGCCGGGTGCTGTCGGCGGTCGCCGACGGTGATCTGGAGCAGCGTATGGAGCTGCGGTCGCACACGGCCGACGAGACCGTACGCCCACTGCGTGGTGAGTTCCTGAAGGTCGCGCGCACGGTCAACAACCTGGTCGACCAGTTGTCCGCGTTCACCGAGCAGGTGACGCGGGTGGCCGTCGAGGTGGGCACCGAGGGCAAGCTGGGCGGGCAGGCCCAGGTGCGTGGCATGTCCGGTTCGTGGAAAGACCTCACGGACTCCGTGAACACGATGGCCTACCGGCTGACCGCGCAGGTGCGGGACATCGCTCTCGTGACGACGGCCGTCGCCAAGGGTGATCTCTCCCGGAAGGTCACCGTTCATGTGGCCGGCGAGATGCTGCAGCTGAAGAACACCGTGAACACGATGGTGGACCAGCTGTCGTCGTTCTCCTCCGAGGTGACGCGGGTAGCGCGCGAGGTGGGTACGGAGGGCGAGCTGGGCGGTCAGGCCACGGTGCCCGGGGTGGCCGGGGTCTGGAAGGACCTCACGGACTCCGTCAACACGATGGCGGGGAACCTGACGTCCCAGGTGCGGGTATCGCCGAGGTGACGACGGCGGTCGCCAACGGCGACCTGTCCCAGAAGGTCACGGTGAGCGCGCGCGGCGAGGTCGCGCAGCTGGCCGAGACGATCAACCAGATGACCGAGACGCTGCGGACCTTCGCGGACGAGGTCACGCGGGTGGCCAGTGAGGTCGGTGGCGAGGGTCTGCTCGGTGGGCAGGCCCAGGTGCCGGGTGCGGCGGGTACGTGGAAGGACCTCACGGACTCGGTGAACACGGTCTTCCGCAACCTGACGACCCAGGTGCGGGACATCGCGCAGGTGACGACCGCGGTGGCCAGTGGAGACATGACGCAGAAGGTCACGGTCGACGTGGCCGGGGAGATGCTGGAGCTGAAGAACACCGTCAACACGATGGTGGACCAGCTCCAGTCCTTCGGTTCGGAGGTCACCCGGGTCGCCCGGGAGGTCGGCGTCGAGGGCCGCCTCGGCGGGCAGGCCCAGGTGCCGGGTGCGGCGGGTACGTGGAAGGACCTCACGGACTCCGTGAACACGGCGTTCCGGAACCTGACGGGTCAGGTGCGGGACATCGCGCAGGTGACGACGGCGGTCGCGAACGGTGATCTCTCGCAGAAGGTCACGGTCGATGTGGCCGGGGAGATGCTGGAGCTGAAGAACACCGTCAACACGATGGTGGCGCAGCTGTCGTCGTTCGCCGACCAGGTGACCCGGATGGCGCGGGACGTGGGTACGGAGGGCCGTCTCGGCGGCCAGGCCCGGGTCGACGGTGTCTCCGGTACGTGGAAGGAGCTCACCGACTCCGTCAACTTCATGGCGGGGAACCTGACCTCCCAGGTGCGTCAGATCGCTCAGGTGACCACGGCGGTGGCCCGGGGTGATCTGTCGCAGAAGATTGACGTGGATGCCCGGGGCGAGATCCTGGAGCTGAAGAACACCATCAACACGATGGTGGACCAGCTCTCCGCCTTCGCCGACCAGGTGACCGGGGTAGCGCGTGAGGTGGGCACGGACGGGCGGCTCGGTGGCCAGGCGCAGGTTCCCGGTGTGGCAGGTGTGTGGCGTGATCTGACCGATTCGGTGAACGGAATGGCGGGGAACCTGACCGCTCAGGTCCGTAACATCGCCCAGGTCGCCACGGCGGTGGCCCGGGGTGATCTGTCGCAGAAGATCGACGTGGATGCCCGGGGCGAGATCCTAGAGCTGAAGAACACCCTCAACACGATGGTGGACCAGCTGTCGAACTTCGCCGAGCAGGTGACGAGGGTCGCCCGTGAGGTGGGTACGGAAGGCATCCTGGGCGGTCAGGCCGAGGTGCAGGGTGTGTCCGGGACGTGGAAGGACCTGACGCAGTCCGTCAACGGTATGGCGAACAACCTGACCCTTCAGGTCCGCAACATCGCCGAGGTCACGACGGCGGTCGCCAAGGGCGACCTGTCCAAGAAGATCACCGTCGACGCCAAGGGCGAGATCCTCGAACTGGTGACGACCGTCAACACGATGGTCGACCAGCTGCTGAACTTCGCCGACGAGGTGACCAGGGTCGCCCGTGAGGTGGGCACCGAGGGCATCCTCGGCGGCCAGGCACGGGTGCGCGGCGCGACGGGCATCTGGAAGGACCTCAGCGACAACGTCAACCTGATGGCCAACAACCTGACCAGTCAGGTGCGCAACATCTCCCGGGTCTCGTCCGCCGTCGCCAACGGCGATCTGACGAAGAAGGTCACGGTCGAGGCGCGCGGCGAGGTCGCCGAGCTCGCCGACACCGTCAACACCATGGTGACGACGCTCTCCTCGTTCGCCGACGAGGTGACGCGTGTGGCGCGTGAGGTGGGCACGGAGGGGGAGCTGGGCGGGCAGGCGCGCGTCCCGGGCGTCGCCGGTACGTGGAAGGACCTCACCGAGTCGGTGAACTCGATGGCGTCCAACCTGACGGGCCAGGTGCGGCAGATCGCGACCGTCACCACGGCCATCGCCAAGGGTGATCTCACCAAGAAGATCGACATCGACGCGCGGGGTGAGATCCAGGAGCTGAAGAACACCATCAACACGATGGTGGACCAGCTGTCCTCGTTCGCCGAGCAGGTGACCCGGGTGGCCCGCGAAGTGGGCACGGAGGGACAGCTGGGCGGCCAGGCCCGGGTCCGGGACGTGGACGGCACCTGGCGCGACCTCACCGAGTCGGTGAACGAGATGGCCGGCAACCTCACCCGGCAGGTGCGTGCCATCGCGGCCGTCGCCACCGCGGTGACCCGCGGCGATCTGAACCTCAAGATCGACGTGGACGCGGCCGGCGAGATCCAGGTGCTCCAGGACAACATCAACACCATGATCGCGAATCTGCGCGACACCACCCTGGCCAACAAGGAGCAGGACTGGCTCAAGGGCAACCTCGCCCGTATCTCGGGGCTGATGCAGGGGCGCCGCGATCTGGATGACGTGGCCTCGCTGATCATGAGCGAGCTGACGCCGGTGGTCTCGGCGCAGCACGGGGCGTTCTTCCTGGCCATGACGCCCGGTGACACCGACGAGGTCGGTGCGGACGGCGGCAGGGAGAGCGCGTACGTGCTGCGCATGCGCGGCAGCTACGGCTACTCGGCGGGTGCGATGCCGACGTCCTTCCGGCCCGGTGAGTCGCTCATCGGGACGGCGGCCGAGGAGAAGCGGACGATCCAGGTGGACAACGTTCCGCCGGGCTATCTGAAGATCTCCTCCGGGCTGGGTGAGGCGCCGCCGGCGCATGTGATCGTGCTGCCGGTGCTCTTCGAGGGGAAGGTCCTCGGGGTGATCGAGCTGGCGTCGTTCCAGCCGTTCACGCACATCCAGCGGGACTTCCTCAACCAGCTCGCCGAGATGATCGCGACGAGCGTCAACACGATCAGCGTCAACACCAAGACGGAGAAGCTCCTGGAGCAGTCGCAGGAGCTGACCGAGCAGTTGCGGGACCGCTCGCAGGAGTTGGAGAACCGGCAGAAGGCCCTCCAGGCGTCCAACGCGGAACTGGAGGAGAAGGCCGAGCTGCTGGCCCAGCAGAACCGCGACATCGAGGTGAAGAACACCGAGATCGAGGAGGCCCGGCAGGTGCTGGAGGAGCGCGCCGAACAGCTCGCGGTCTCCATGCGCTACAAGTCCGAGTTCCTGGCGAACATGTCGCACGAGCTGCGTACGCCCCTCAACTCGCTGCTCATCCTGGCCAAGCTGCTCGCGGACAACGCCGAGGGCAATCTCTCGCCGAAGCAGGTCGAGTTCGCCGAGACGATCCACGGGGCCGGTTCGGACCTGCTCCAGCTGATCAACGACATCCTCGACCTCTCGAAGGTCGAGGCCGGCAAGATGGATGTCAGCCCCACCCGGATCGCTCTGGTCCAGCTGGTCGACTACGTGGAGGCGACGTTCCGGCCGCTCACCGCGGAGAAGGGGCTCGACTTCTCCGTACGGGTGTCGCCGGAGCTTCCGGCCACCCTGCACACGGACGAGCAGCGACTTCTGCAGGTGCTGCGCAACCTCCTGTCCAACGCGGTGAAGTTCACCGACAGCGGGGCCGTCGAGCTGGTGATCCGGCCGGCCGGCGCGGATGTGCCCGACTCCATCCGGGAGCATCTCCTCGAGGCGGGGTCGCTGCGGGACGCGGACGCCGGTCTGATCGCGTTCTCGGTCACCGACACCGGTATCGGTATCGCGTCCAGCAAGATGCTGGTGATCTTCGAGGCGTTCAAGCAGGCGGACGGGACGACCAGCCGCAAGTACGGCGGTACGGGCCTGGGTCTCTCCATCAGCCGGGAGATCGCCCGGCTGCTGGGCGGTGAGATCCATGCGGCGAGCGAGCCGGGGCGTGGTTCGACCTTCACGCTCTATCTGCCGCTGCACGCGAGCGAACTCCCGCCGCAGGGGTACCCGCAGTTGGGCCCCGGGCCCATCGAGGCACACGGCAACGCGGTCGAGAACGGTCTGCGCCCGGAGGCTCCCGTGGGCCACGGGGCGGGGGAGCAGTTCCCGCTGGGGGACCCGGCCGCCACCGCCGGGATGTTCCGGCGGCGGCGCAAGGCGCTGGGCGGGACGGGGCGGCAGACCGCCGCCCTGCCGGCCGGGCCGAAGAGCGGAGGCGGCGCCGCGCACGAGGAGTGGGTGCAGGAGGCGCCGGCGGGCCAGGAGGAGCAGGAGCCGCGGCGTACCTTCCGCTTCCACGGCGAGAAGGTACTGATCGTCGACGACGACATCCGTAACGTCTTCGCCCTCACCAGTGTGCTGGAGCAGCACGGCCTGTCGGTGCTGTACGCGGAGAACGGCCGCGAGGGGATCGAAGTCCTGGAGCAGCACGACGATGTGACGGTCGTACTGATGGACATCATGATGCCCGAGATGGACGGTTACGCGACGACGACGGCGATCCGCAGGATGCCGCAGTTCGCCGGGCTGCCCATCGTCGCGCTCACCGCCAAGGCGATGAAGGGCGACCGGGAGAAGGCGATCGACTGCGGTGCTTCCGACTATGTCACCAAGCCGGTCGATCCCGATCACTTGCTTTCCGTCATGGAGCAGTGGATGCGCGGAGAGTGAGCGTCAGGTGAAGGAAACGCGATGAGATGCTGAGCGACTCTGTCCGAACGGGTGTGAGTACGGGGAATTCGGGGAACCTTCTGGTCTCGCACCGCGTTTTCGGTACGTGCACAGTGACATCGCGGTGACAGGGTGTGGTGACCGGCGGGGTGCGGCTACCATGACCGGCACAAGGACGGACGGCGTAAGGGAGTCGTCCCCTGGGGCGGCACCCGGTGCGATTCCGGGCGAGGAGGACGGGCCATGGTGCAGAAGGCCAAGATCCTCCTGGTCGATGACCGGCCGGAGAATCTGCTGGCGCTTGAGGCCATCCTCTCTGCGCTCGATCAGACACTGGTACGGGCATCGTCAGGGGAGGAAGCGCTCAAAGCGCTGCTCACGGACGACTTCGCGGTCATTCTGCTGGACGTACAGATGCCGGGAATGGACGGGTTCGAGACCGCCGCGCACATCAAGCGCCGGGAACGGACCCGGGACATCCCGATCATCTTTCTCACGGCGATCAACCACGGGCCGCATCACACCTTCAGGGGTTACGCGGCGGGCGCGGTGGACTACATCTCGAAACCGTTCGATCCCTGGGTGCTGCGCGCCAAGGTGTCGGTCTTCGTCGAGCTGTACATGAAGAACTGCCAGCTGCGCGAGCAGGCCGCGCTCCTGCGGCTCCAGCTCGAAGGCGGCGGCCACGCGGGCGCGGACCACGAGAAGGAGCCGGCCGGTCTGCTCGCCGAACTCTCGGCGCGGCTCGCGGCCGTCGAGGAGCAGGCGGAAGCGCTCTCCAAGCAGCTCGACGACGAGTCGGCGGACGCGGCGGCCGTGGCGACCGCGGCCCATCTCGAACGAAAGCTCACCGGCCTCCGCCGCGCACTCGACGCGCTCGAACCGGGCACCGGCGGCTCCACGGCGGTACTGCCCTCGCAGAGCTGACCCACCGCTGTCGTGTGGGCTCCGGTGCCGGTACGGGGTCCGTACGCGGTGAGTCCACGTCAGTTTCGGGCCCGCGTACGGCGACACGGTCGGGTGAAGCGGTAGGCACACGTGTCCAGTGGCGTCGACACCGGTAACCTCTGGCCCATGGCCTCACGTACGTCCGGCAAGGGTTCCCAGGGCACGGCGGGCACCGCGAAGCGCGTCGGCCGTACCCCGGGGCCGGCGAGAAAAGCCGCGCCCGCCAAGAAGACCGCCGCGAAGAAGACCGCGCCGCCCAGGAAAGCGCCTGTAAAAAGGGTGGCGCCCAGACCCGCGCCGTCCCCGACCGGTGGCATCTACCGGCTCGTCAGGGCGGTATGGCTCGGGATCGCGCACGGCGTCGGAGCGATGTTCCGGTCGATAGGGCGTGGCGCGAAGGGACTCGACCCCGCCCACCGCAAGGACGGCCTCGCGCTGCTGCTGCTCGGCCTCGCGCTGATCGTTGCGGCCGGCACCTGGTCGAATCTGCGCGGGCCCGTCGGCGATCTCGTCGAGATGCTGGTGACCGGCGCCTTCGGCCGGCTGGATCTGCTCGCGCCGCTGCTGCTGGGCGCCGTCGCCGTACGGCTGATCCTCTATCCTGAGAAGCCGGAGGCCAACGGCCGCATCGTCATCGGCCTGTCCGCCCTCGTGCTCGGGGTGCTGGGGCAGGTCCACATCGCGTGCGGCGGGCCCGGCCGCGAGGACGGTACGGAAGCGATGCAGGACGCCGGCGGGCTGATCGGCTGGGCCGCCTCCAAGCCGCTCGTCTTCACCATGGGCGACGTCCTCGCCGTACCCCTGCTTCTGCTCCTGACCGTCTTCGGACTGCTGGTCGTCACGGCCACGCCCGTCAACGCCATCCCTCAGCGGCTGCGGCTGCTCGGTGAGAGGCTGGGCATCGTCGAGCCGGCGTACGGACGGGGAGCCGGGGGCGGGATCGACGACGACCGCTACGACGACCAGTGGCGCGAAGCGCTGCCCGAGCGGTCGCGCCGTGCGGGCCGCCGCTCCGACGCGGACGCCGGCCACGGACCGGAACACGCCGAGACGGCGGCGCTCTCCCAGCGGCGACCGCGCAGGCCCTCCGTGCAGCCCGCCATGAACCGCACCATGGACGCCGTGGACGTCGCCGCCGCCGCCGCGGCCGCGCTCGACGGCGCGGTCCTCAACGGCATGCCCCCCTCGCCGGTCGTCGCCGACCTGACGCAGGGCGTGTCGGCCGACCGCGACCACGGCCGCCCGGGGTCCGCCACCCCGGTCCCCGGGCGCGCGCCGCCGAGAGGCCCAGGGCCGGGGAGAAGGCGGGCTCGCCCTCCGGCGGGGTACCCGACCTGACGAAGCCGGTCCCGGAGCGCTCGGAGCCCCTGCCCGCCCGCGCCGAGCAGCTCCAGCTGTCCGGCGACATCACGTACTCGCTGCCCTCGCTCGACCTGCTGGAGCGCGGCGGGCCCGGCAAGACGCGGAGCGCCGCCAACGACGTGGTCGTGGCCTCCCTGACGAACGTGTTCACGGAGTTCAAGGTCGACGCGGCCGTCACCGGGTTCACCCGTGGCCCGACGGTCACGCGGTACGAGGTGGAGCTCGGCCCCGCCGTCAAGGTCGAGCGGATCACCGCCCTCACCAAGAACATCGCGTACGCCGTGGCCAGCCCGGACGTCCGGATCATCTCGCCGATCCCCGGCAAGTCCGCGGTCGGCATCGAGATCCCCAACTCCGACCGCGAGATGGTCAATCTCGGCGACGTCCTGCGCCTGGCGGACGCGGCGGAGGACAACCACCCGATGCTGGTGGCGCTCGGCAAGAACGTCGAGGGCGGCTACGAGATGGCCAACCTCGCGAAGATGCCGCACGTCCTGGTCGCCGGCGCGACCGGGTCGGGCAAGTCCTCCTGCATCAACTGCCTGATCACCTCGGTCATGGTACGAGCGACCCCGGACGACGTCCGCATGGTGCTGGTCGACCCGAAGCGGGTGGAGCTGACCGCGTACGAGGGCATTCCCCACCTGATCACCCCCATCATCACCAACCCGAAGAAGGCTGCCGAGGCGCTCCAGTGGGTCGTACGGGAGATGGACCTGCGCTACGACGACCTCGCGGCGTACGGCTACCGGCACATCGACGACTTCAACCACGCCGTGCGCAACGGCAAGGCGAAGGCGCCCGAGGGCAGCGAGCGTGAGCTGTCGCCTTACCCGTATCTGCTGGTCATCGTGGACGAGCTCGCCGACCTCATGATGGTCGCGCCGCGTGACGTGGAGGACTCCATCGTCCGCATCACCCAACTGGCCCGCGCCGCGGGAATCCACCTGGTGCTCGCCACCCAGCGGCCCTCGGTCGACGTCGTGACCGGTCTGATCAAGGCCAACGTGCCGTCCCGTCTCGCCTTCGCGACCTCCTCGCTCGCCGACAGCCGCGTCATCCTGGACCAGCCCGGCGCCGAGAAGCTCATCGGAAAGGGTGACGGGCTGTTCCTGCCGATGGGGGCGAACAAGCCCACCCGTATGCAGGGCGCGTTCGTCACCGAGGACGAGGTCGCCGCCGTCGTCCAGCACTGCAAGGACCAGATGGCACCGGTCTTCCGTGAGGACGTCGTCGTCGGTACCAAGCAGAAGAAGGAGATCGACGAGGACATCGGCGACGACCTGGACCTGCTCTGCCAGGCCGCGGAGCTCGTCGTCTCCACGCAGTTCGGGTCGACCTCGATGCTCCAGCGCAAGCTGCGGGTCGGTTTCGCCAAGGCGGGCCGGCTGATGGACCTGATGGAGTCACGCAGCATCGTCGGACCGAGCGAGGGCTCGAAGGCCCGTGACGTGCTGGTGAAACCGGACGAACTGGACGGGGTGCTGGCCATCATCCGGGGGAAACCACTTAGCGCGGGTTCCGTGGGCAACCGTCCCGCCCGGTCGAACGTCAAGGTGGGGGAAAGGCGGAAGGATGTTCCGCTTTCCGTCCCGGCCACGGGGCCGGCCGGCGAACCCGATGGCGTACAAAGTCGTCCCTCCCGGTTGCCGCACCCTTTCCTACCCCCCCTAGACTGAACATCCAGCAGGTGGCTCACGCTCGAAAGGCGCCCACGTGTCCATCGGCAACTCTCCCGAAGACGACCGGCCTTCCATCGGTCGCGTGCTCCAGCAGACTCGTATCGCCGCAGGTCTGACGGTCGAGCAAGTCAGCAGCTCCACCCGGGTGCGCATCCCCATCGTGCACGCGATAGAGGAGGACGACTTCTCGCGCTGCGGCGGCGACGTCTACGCGCGCGGCCACATCCGTACGCTCGCCCGTGCCGTCGGCCTCGATCCGGACCCGCTCGTCACCCAGTACGACGACGAGCACGGCGGTCGTCCGGTTCCCACTCCCGCGGCGCCGCTGTTCGAGGCCGAACGCATCCGTTCGGAGCCCCGGCGGCCCAACTGGACCGCGGCCATGGTCGCGGCCATCGTCGTCGTGGTCGGCTTCGTCGGCTTCACGCTCTTCAACGGCGAGGACGAACGCCCCAGGACGGCTACGGTCGCCGAGGGGTCGACGCCCGACAAGACCACTCCCAAACCCACCACGACCAAGCCATCCGATCCCAAGCCCGTGCCCTCGGAGAGCGCTATCGCCGCGGCTCCGCTGGACAAGGTGACGGTCAAGCTCACCGCCCTGCAGGGCAAGAGCTGGATCTCCGCCAAGGACCACAACGGGCGGCTGCTCTACGACGGGCTGCTGCTTCAAGGCGAGTCCAAGACCTTCCAGGACACGGAGCGCATCGACCTCGTCCTCGGCGACGCCGGGGCGATCGAGCTCTTCGTGAACGGAAAGAAGGTCCAGGACCAGTTCGAATCCGGACAGGTCGAGCGGCTCTCCTACACGAAGGGTGACCCCGAAGCGGGCTGATCCCCGCCCTCCGGTCCCCTCGGTGAGCGCCCGGCATTCATGCCGGGCGCTCACCGTCTTTCTCACCGGTTGTGAGGGGGCAACCCTGCACGGCGGGCCAGTGCCGGGACAAAGTAGTCTTGAGCCCATGCCCGAACGCCGTACCGTCGCCCTTGTCACTCTTGGCTGCGCCCGTAACGAGGTGGACTCGGAGGAGCTTGCAGGCCGCTTGGCAGCGGACGGCTGGGAGCTCGTCGAGAACGCCTCCGACGCGGACGTCGCCGTCGTCAACACCTGTGGATTCGTCGAGGCCGCCAAGAAGGACTCCGTCGACGCCCTCCTCGAAGCCAATGATCTGAAGGACCACGGCCGGACTCAGGCCGTGGTCGCCGTCGGCTGTATGGCCGAGCGTTACGGCAAGGACCTCGCCGAGGCCCTGCCGGAGGCGGACGGGGTGCTCGGCTTCGACGACTACGCCGACATCTCCGACCGGCTCCAGACCATCCTCAACGGTGGCATCCACGCCTCGCACACGCCTCGTGACCGCCGCAAGCTGCTGCCGATCAGCCCGGCGGACCGGCAGGACGCCTCCGTGGCGCTCCCCGGGCACGCGCAGGAGATCGCCGCGGCACCCGACGACCTGCCGGAGGGCGTCGCTCCGGTCTCCGGCCCGCGGGCCCCTCTGCGCCGACGGCTCGGCACCAGCCCCGTCGCCTCCGTCAAGCTCGCCTCCGGCTGCGACCGCCGCTGCTCCTTCTGCGCTATTCCCTCCTTCCGCGGCTCCTTCATCTCCCGGCGTCCCTCCGACGTCCTGGGCGAGACGCGATGGCTGGCCGAGCAGGGCGTCAAGGAGGTCATGCTCGTCTCCGAGAACAACACCTCGTACGGCAAGGACCTCGGTGACATCCGGCTGCTGGAGACCCTCCTGCCGGAGCTCGCGGAGGTCGAGGGCATCGAGCGGATCCGGGTCAGCTACCTTCAGCCGGCCGAGATGCGGCCCGGCCTGATCGACGTCCTGACCTCCACGCATAAGGTCGCGCCCTACTTCGACCTCTCCTTCCAGCACTCCGCCCCCGAGGTACTGAGGGCCATGCGCCGCTTCGGCGACACGGACCGCTTTCTGGAGCTCCTGGACACCATCCGGGGCAAGGCGCCGCAGGCCGGTGCCAGGTCGAACTTCATCGTGGGCTTCCCCGGCGAGACCGAGGCCGACCTCGCCGAGCTGGAACGCTTCCTCACCGGCGCCCGGCTCGACGCCATCGGCGTCTTCGGGTACTCCGACGAGGAGGGCACGGAAGCGGTGGGGTACGCGAACAAGCTGGACGCCGACGTCATCGCCGAGAGGCTCGCCCACATCTCGCAGCTGGCCGAGGAGCTGACCTCCCAGCGTGCCGAGGAGCGGGTCGGCGAGACGCTCCAGGTGCTCGTCGAATCGGTCGAGGACGACGAGGACGGTCCGGTCGCGGTGGGGCGTGCGGCACACCAGGCGCCCGAAACGGATGGCCAGGTCGTCTTCACCACACGCGAGGGCCTCGTGCCGGGCCTTATGGTCGAGGCAGAGGTCGTAGGCACCGAGGGAGTGGACCTCGTGGCCGAACACCATGAGCTCGCGGAGGTGGCCAGATGACCGGAGCCCCGGCATCCGCGGCAGGCGGGTCCGGCGCCAGGCCGGTCCGCGGCGGCGAGCTGGGCACTGCGGCCGTCGGCCAGGCCAGCCTGTGGAACATCGCCAACATCCTCACGATGGTGCGGCTGCTGCTCGTGCCCGGCTTCGTGATGCTGCTGTTCCATGACGGCGGCGACGAACCTGTCTGGCGCGCTTTCGCCTGGGCCGCGTTCGCGGTCGCCATGATCACCGATCTCTTCGACGGTCATCTGGCACGCAGATACGACCTGGTCACCGACTTCGGGAAGATCGCCGACCCGATCGCCGACAAGGCGATCATGGGCGCGGCCCTGGTCAGCCTGTCGGTTCTGGGGGATCTGCCCTGGTGGATCACGGGCGTGATCCTCTTCCGCGAGCTGGGCATCACGCTGATGCGCTTCTGGGTCATCCGCCACGCGGTGATCCCGGCCAGTCGCGGCGGCAAGGTGAAGACCCTGGCCCAGGGCACGGCGGTCGGCATGTACGTCCTGATGTTGACGGGGCCGCTGGCGACCCTCCGTTTCTGGATGATGATGGTCGCCGTCGCGCTGACGGTCCTCACCGGCCTTGACTACGTGCGCCAGGCCCTGGTGCTGCGGCGCAAGGGGATCGCAGCTGAGCGGGTCGCGGCTCGGGAGGCCGTCATCGCGGTCGCCGACGCGTCGGTCGCCGAGAGCGCCGGGGAGACTCCCGGGGGCGTCGACGCCGGGGCGGCCGTGACCCGTACGGGTGCCGCTCCGCGGGGCCCCGCGGAGGCCGAACGGTGACCGCCGCGGCCCGGGTACTGGGGCGGCTGGTGGAGCGGGGCGAGACTCTCGCCGTGGCCGAGTCGCTGACCGGCGGTCTGGTGGCGGCGGAGATCACGTCCCTGTCAGGTGCCTCGCGGTCCTTCCGCGGTGCCGTCACGGCCTATGCCACGGCCCTCAAGAGGGATGTGCTGGGTGTGGACGGGTCCCTGCTGGCCGAGCGCGGCGCCGTCGATCCCGATGTGGCCCTGGGGATGGCCGCCGGGGTACGGCGGCTGCTGGGGGCGGACTGGGGCATTTCGACGACCGGGGTCGCGGGGCCTGAGCAGCAGGACGGCAAGCCGGTCGGCACGGTCTTCGTGGCGGTTTCGGGGCCCGGGGCGTGGAGAAAGTCGCGGCGCTGCGGTTGAACGGCGATCGGGCGGACATCCGTGAAGAGAGCGTACAAAGCGTGCTCGAACTGCTGTCCGGCGAACTCGGCGAAAATGCGAGGACACAGGATACGGAACAGATCGGGGGGAATTCATGTTTGCAGCCCTGAGTGAACACGACATCGCTCCCCGCACGGCCGCAGCGCGAGGCGGTACGGTGGGGCGTGAAGGATGCGGCTACGCGGTCCGAGGAGGGAGCCACCGATGATCCTGCTCCGTCGCCTGCTTGGTGACGTGCTGCGTCGGCAGCGCCAGCGCCAAGGCCGTACTCTGCGCGAAGTCTCCTCGTCCGCCCGGGTCTCGCTCGGTTATCTGTCCGAGGTGGAGCGGGGGCAGAAGGAGGCATCCTCCGAACTGCTCTCCGCGATTTGCGACGCGCTTGACGTACGGATGTCCGAGCTCATGCGTGAAGTGAGTGATGAACTGTCGCTGGCCGAACTGGCCGAGTCGGCAGCAGCCAGTGATCCGGTACCCGCGCCGGTACGCCCGATGCTCAATGCCGTCTCCGTTTCGTCGGTGGCGGGTGTGCCGACGGGCCGGGTGACCATCAAGGTGCCCGCGGAAGCGGTGGGTGTCGTCGCCGCCTGATCCGCGCGGTCAGCGCATGCGTGCACCGGAGCCCCGGTCCGCCCCTCGTGGGTGGGCCGGGGCTTTCGCGTGGGCGCGGGGGCGGGCGGCGGTGAGGTGACGTCGCGGGTCCGCCTGGTCCTGACTACGTTTCGTCACGGCCAGGCGGTGGAGGAGGGATGCGTCACCTGATCCGATGATCCGCTCGAGACGGACGGGCGCCGGCCGGTGAGGTCGTACGAGAGGGGCGTGCCGGGACCGTACGACCGGAGCTGTCGAGCGCGCCGACTACGGGGTCGGGCCTGTCTGGCAGTGCGGGCACCAGTAGGTGGGCCGGTCGGCTTCGACGACCTTCCTGATGGGGGTGGCGCAGCGCAGGCAGGAGCGGCGCAGCCGGCCGTACACGTAGAGGTTTTCCTGCGGCCGGGGCCGGCCAGGTGTCCGGGTGGGCGCGGGTACGCCGGTGCGGGAGGCGGTGACGGCGGGTGTGGGCCCTGTGGTGGTGCGCGTGGGGCGGTCGCGGTTGGCTTCGAGGAGCTGCTTGGCGGTGCTGACCAGCCGGGCGGCGGTGGTGGCCGGGAGATCGCCGACGGGGAGCCACGGAGTGACGCGGGCCATGAAACAGAGCTCGCACTTGAAGACGTTGCCGATCCCCGCCAGGTTGCGCTGGTCCAGGAGCGCTTCTCCCAGGGGCCGGTCCGGGTCGGCGAGCAGATTGCGCAGGGCGGTGTCGGCGTCCCAGTCCGGGCCCAGCAGATCAGGCCCCAGGTGGCCGACGACCTTCTCCTCGTCCCGGGTGCGGAGAAGGTCCAGGACGGGGAGGCGGTAGCCGACGGCTGTGTGGGTGGCGTTGGCGAGGATGGCACGGATCTCGTGGGCGGGTCCGCCGCGCCGGCGCTCGCCTGCCGCGTAGATGCGCCAGGCCCCGTCCATGCGCAGGTGGCTGTGGAGGGTCAGACCACCCTCGATGCGGGTGAGGAGGTGCTTGCCGCGAGGGGTGACGTCGAGGACTCCGCGGCCGGTCAGGTCGACGGTCGCGAGCCGGGGGACGCGGAGGTCGGAGTGGGTGAGGAGCTGGCCTGCGAGTGCGGTGTGCAGACGCCTGGCGGTCTGCAGGACGGTGTCTCCTTCGGGCATGGGTCCATTCTGCGCTCTCCGGGGCGGGTGGTGAGGGTGCGCGGTTCTGCCGGTGGCGGTGGCGTCGGGCCGGTGGGGCCCCGTGGGCGCTGCGGGGTCAGGCGCGCAGGCGCAGACCCCTCGGGGTGGCGAGGAAGCCGGCTGCCTCCAGGGTGCGGCCCAGCGGTGAGGTGAGGGACGAGGCGCCGTTGGTGCGTTCCACGGTGACGGTGCCGAGTGCCCCGGCGCGAGCGGCCGAGGCCAGGGCCTCCGCCGCTGCTCCGAGCGCCGGGTCGTCGGGATCGGCCGGCCAGGCCAGCAGGGTCTTTCCGCCGCGCTCCATGTACAGCGTGAGCTCCCCGTTGACGAGGACGACGAGCGCACCGGCCTTGCGGCCGGGTTTGTGCCCCGCGCCGTCCGGTGGTTCGGGCCAGGGCAGCGCGGCCCCGTAGGCGTTGGCCGGGTCGGCCGCGGCGAGGACCACCGCGCGTGGGACGGCTCCCGGATCCGTACGGTCGCGGGCCGTGGACGCGGCCCTGAGCCGGTCCACGGCTCCCTCCATCGCGAACTGGGCCGCTCCCAGCCCTTCGACGACATAGCCGCGGCGCGCCTGCCCGTTGTCCTCGAAGGCGGCGAGGATGCGGTACGTCGCTGAGAAGCCCCCCTCGACGCCCTCGGCCTGCACCGCGCCCCGGGTCACCACGCCGTGGCGGTCCAGGAGCGTCCGGGCCAGTGCGTGCGCCCGGTGGGTCGGTTCGGGTTCGGTCGCCGGGAGCAGGGACCAGCGGCCCGAGACGGTGGGCGGGCCGGTGCGGGATGCCGGGCGGGCCGCGGCGGTGAGGGAGCCGTAGCGGCCGCGCGGGACGCTGCGTCTGGCGCGGTGGGCGGTGGAGCCCGCCGTGCGTCCGGAGCCCAGGAGCGCGCGCAACGGGGCGAGGGTGTCGTTGGTGAGACGGCCCGACCAGGCCAGGTCCCAGAGGACGTCGGCCAGTTGGGGATCGGTGCAGTCCGGGTGCGTGGTCGCGCGGACCTGGTCGGCGATCTGGCGGAAGAAGAGCCCGTATCCGCCGGAGAGGGTGGTGAGGACCGCCTCGTGGAGGGCGGACTCCTCGAGCGGGTGCGCGGGGGGGAGCAGCAGGGGTGCGCTGTCGGCGAGGTAGAGGGAGAGCCAGCCGTCCTTCCCGGGGAGCGCGCCCGCACCGGCCCACACGACCTCGCCCGTGGTGGTCAGTTCATCGAGGAGTGCGGGGGTGTAGCCCGTTACCCGGCTCGGCAGGATCAGCTTCTCCAGCGCGGACGCGGGAACGGGTGCGCCCTGCAACTGCTCGATGGCCCGGGCCAGTCCGTCGAGCCCGCGGAGGCTGTTGTCGCCCAGGTGCTGCCACTGGGGAGGAAGGCCGCCAGCGCCGCGGGGGGTACCGGTTCGAGTTCGTGGCGGAGCGCGGCGAGCGAGCGGCGGCGGAGCCGGCGCAGGACAGTGGCGTCACACCACTCCTGACCGATGCCGGCCGGGTGGAACTCGCCCTGGACGATCCGCCCGGAAGCGGACAGCCGTTGCAGGGCTCCGTCCGTGACGGCGGGGCCCAGGCCGAATCGGTCCGCGGCCTGGGTGGAGGTGAACGGTCCGTGCGTACGGGCGTGGCGGGCCAGGAGGTCACCGAGGGGGTCCTTCACCGGTTCGGTGAACGCCTCGGGGACCCCCACGGGCAGCGCCGTGCCGAGCGCGTCGCGCAGCCGTCCCGCGTCCTCGATCGCCGCCCAGTGAGGGGCTCCCGCGATGCGGACCTGGATCGCCCGGCGGGCCGATGCCAGGTCCGGTGCCCACTGCGGCCGCGCCCCGCGCTCGGCCAGCTCCGCATCGGTCAGCGGGCCGAGGACGCGCAGCAGGTCCGCCACTCCCTCGATGTCCTTGATCTTCCGGTCCTCGGTCAGCCACTGGAGCTCCTGCTCGAGCTCGGTGAGGACCTCGGGGTCCAGGAGCTCACGCAGCTCTGCCTGGCCCAGCAGTTCGGCGAGAAGGTGGGAGTCGAGCGAGAGAGCGGCCGCGCGTCGTTCCGCGAGCGGGGAGTCGCCCTCGTAGAGGAACTGGGCGACGTAGCCGAAGAGGAGGGAGCGGGCGAAGGGCGAGGGCTCCTGGGTGGTGACCTCGACGAGGCGGATGCGCCGCGCTTCGAGGTCACCCATCAGTTCCGTGAGGCCCGGGACGTCGAAGACGTCCTGAAGGCATTCGCGGACCGCTTCGAGGACGATCGGGAACGAACCGAACTCGGAGGCGACCTGGAGCAGTTGCGAGGCACGCTGGCGCTGCTGCCAGAGGGGTGTGCGCTTGCCGGGGGAGCGCCGGGGGAGCAGCAGGGCGCGGGCGGCGCACTCGCGGAACCGCGAGGCGAACAGCGCGGAGCCGCCCACCTGGTCGGTGACGATCTGGCCGATCTCGCCCTTGTCGAAGACCACGTCGGTGGCACCGACGGGGGCCTGCTCGCTGTCGAAGGCGGCATCCGGCAGCGTGAGACCCCGCTCCCCGCCGGCGCCCCCGTCCCTCGCCGGGTCGGCCGGGTCGACGGGGCCGAAGTCCAGCAGGTCCAGGCCCATCAGGTCGGCGTCGGGGAGGCGGAGCACGATGCCGTCGTCGGCGTGCATGACCTGGGCGTCCATCCCGTACCGTTCGCCGAGACGGGCGGAGAGGGCCAGGGCCCAGGGGGCGTGCACCTGGGCGCCGAAGGGGGAGTGCACGACCACCCGCCAGTCGCCCAGCTCGTCGCGGAACCGCTCGACCAGGATGGTCCGGTCGTCCGGGACGTGGCCGCAGGCCCGTACCTGCTCGTCCAGATACGCCAGGATGTTGTCGGCGGCCCAGTCGTCCAGGCCGGCGGCGAGCAGCCTGGCCCTGGCGTCCTGCGCGGACAGCCCGCCGATCTCCCGGAGGAACGCGCCCAGTGCGCGGCCCAGCTCCAGCGGGCGGCCCAGCTGGTCGCCCTTCCAGAACGGCAGGCGTCCCGGGACGCCGGGGGCGGGGGTGACCAGGACCCGGTCCCGGGTGATGTCCTGGATGCGCCAGGACGTGGTGCCCAGGGTGAAGACGTCACCGACCCGGGACTCGTAGACCATTTCCTCGTCGAGCTCTCCGACGCGCCCTCCGCCCTTCCTGGGGTCGGATCCGGCGAGGAAGACCCCGAAGAGTCCCCGGTCGGGGATGGTCCCGCCGGAGGTCACGGCGAGCCTCTGCGCACCGGGGCGGCCCGTGACCGTACCGGCGACGCGGTCCCACACCACACGGGGGCGCAGCTCCGCGAAGGCGTCGGACGGGTAGCGGCCCGCGAGCATGTCGAGCACGGCGGTGAACGCCGATTCCGGAAGGGCGGCGAAGGGGGCGGCCCGGCGGGCCAGGGCGAGCAGGTCGTCGGCCTGCCAGGTGTCCAGGGCGACGATGGCGACGAGCTGCTGGGCGAGGACGTCCAGCGGGTTCGACGGGATGCGCAGGGCCTCGATGGCGCCTTCGCGCATGCGCTCGGTGACGACGGCCGCCTGGACCAGGTCGCCCCGGTACTTCGGGAAGACCACTCCGGTCGAGACGGCACCCACCTGGTGTCCGGCGCGGCCGACCCGTTGCAGACCGGAGGCGACGGAGGGCGGTGACTCGACCTGGATCACCAGGTCGACCGCGCCCATGTCGATGCCGAGCTCCAGGCTGGACGTGGCGACGACGGCCGGCAGCCGGCCGGCCTTGAGGTCCTCCTCGACCTGGGAGCGCTGCTCCTTGGAGACCGATCCGTGGTGGGCGCGGGCGAGCAGGGCGGGGGCACCCTGCGCGGCACCGGACTGGGCCATGACCTCGGCCGGGGGCTGGGACCCGGCCAGGGGGGCGGCGTGCTCGTCGAACGCGGTGCCGGTCGCCCGCTCGTAAGCGATCTCGTTGAGCCTGTTGCACAGACGCTCGGCCAGACGCCGGGAGTTGGCGAAGACGATGGTGGAGCGGTGGGACTGGACGAGATCGGCGATCCGCTCCTCGACGTGCGGCCAGATGGACGGCTTCTCCGCCTGGTCGGCTCCGCCGTCCGTGGCGGGGGAGCCGCCGAGCTCGCCCAGGTCCTCGACGGGCACGACCACCGACAGGTCGAACTGCTTCGTGGACGGCGGCTGGACGATCTCGACCCTGCGCTGGGGGAGAGGAATCGCGCCACCTCGTCGACCGGGCGGACCGTCGCCGACAGGCCGATCCGTCGGGCGGGCCGGGGCAGCAGCTCGTCGAGACGCTCCAGCGACAGGGCGAGGTGGGCACCGCGTTTCGTGCCGGCCACGGCGTGCACCTCGTCCAGGATCACCGTCTCGACGCCCGCGAGGGCCTCCCGGGCGGAGGAGGTGAGCATCAGGAACAGCGATTCGGGTGTGGTGATCAGGATGTCCGGCGGCTTGGTCGCCATGGAGCGGCGTTCGGCGGGCGGGGTGTCGCCCGAGCGGATTCCGACGCGGACCTCGGGTTCGGGGAGCCCCAGCCTCACGGACTCCTGGCGGATGCCCGTCAGGGGGGAACGGAGGTTGCGCTCGACGTCCACGGCGAGGGCCTTGAGCGGGGACACGTACAGCACACGGCAGCGCTTCTTCGCCTCGGCGGGCGGAGGGACGGCGGCCAGCCGGTCCAGCGAGGCGAGGAACGCGGCGAGGGTCTTGCCCGATCCGGTCGGCGCGACCACCAGCACGTCCGAACCCTCGGCGATCGCCCGCCACGCCCCCTCCTGCGCGGCTGTGGGCGCGCTGAAGGCCCCCGTGAACCAACTGCGGGTCGCGGGGGAGAACGCGTCGAGCGCGGTGACGGCCATGTCCCCCATCGTGCACCCGACCACTGACAACGGCCGGTGACGGCGTGCCGTGGCGGTGACCCGGGCCCGCGGACCGGTGCCCGGAACTGCGAGAATCCGGGTATGACCGCAGCGGGGGCGAAGAAGGAGTGGGCCCGGTACTGGCAGTACGCCGAACTGCCGGGACTCGATCTCCTGCGGGCCCGCTACGTCCGGCACACCTTCCGGCGTCACAGCCATGAGGGCTATGTCTTCGGCGCGATCACGCGCGGGGTCGAGGACGTGGGCCTGCCAGGCGGCACCGTGCGGGCAGGTCCCGGCACGGTGGTCATGATCAATCCGGAGGTGCCGCACACCGCCCGCGCCGGCGTCCCGGAGGGCTGGGTGTACGCCACGCTCTACCCCTCCACCCAGGTGATCAACGACATCGCGGCCGACACGACGAATCTGCGTGGCACCGTCGGCTTCGCCGAGAGCAGCGTCTTCGACCCGCGGGCGGGCCGGCTGATCACCGGGATACACCGGGCGGCCGAGGAGGGGAACGCCCTCGCGGCGGACAGCCTCCTCCGCCTCCTGGTCCTCGGGCTCCTCGGCCGGCACGGCGGGGCGCTGCCCTCCGTCGTGCCGCACCCGGCGGGAGCCCGTGACGCGGCACTGGCCCGGTCGGCACTCCAGGAGCGGATGGCCGACCCGCCGACGCTGGAGGCGCTCGCCGTCGAGCTCGGGACCAGCCCCTTCGCGCTGCTGCGCGCGTTCAAGAAGCAGTACGGGATGCCGCCGCACACCTGGCTCACCGATGCGCGGGTGCGGCGGGCCCGCCTGCTGCTGGACAAGGGCACCTCGCCCGCCGCGGCCGCCGCGGCCGTCGGCTTCACGGACCAGCCCCACCTCAACCGTCACTTCACCCGGATCGTGGGAGTGCCGCCGGGGGCGTACCAGCGCGGCCGCGCAAGAACGTACAAGACCGCCGGGGACACCCCCGCATAGCGTTCCGGACGTGGCAGAACAGACAGCACCCCCAGGAAGCGACCGCGTGGACGACGGCGGAGGCGACGGCCCGGGCACGCGGGTGACCGGAGAGCCCGGCAGGGACACGTCGAGTGCGACGTCCCGGGTGGCGAAGCGCGACGCGGATGTCGTGCGGGACGCGCTCGGCGTCGGGATCGCCGTCGGGCTCTCCGGATTCGCCTTCGGGGTCACCTCGGCCGGCGCCGGACTGACCCTGCTCCAGACCTGCGCGCTCAGTCTCCTGGTCTTCACCGGCGCCTCGCAGTTCGCTCTGGTGGGCGCGCTCGCGGCCGGAGGCAACCCCTACACCGCGGCGGCCGGAGCCTTCTTCCTCGGCGTACGCAACGCTTTCTACGGCCTGCGGCTGTCGCAGCTGCTCGCGCTGCCCCGCGCCGTACGTCCGTTCGCCGCACACTGGGTCATCGACGAGACGACGGCCGTCACCCTTCCCCAGCCCACCCGGCGTGCTGCCCGCATCGGCTTCACGGTCACCGGGCTCACCCTGTACGTCCTGTGGAACCTGACCACCCTGGTGGGGGCACTCGGTGCCGAGGCGCTCGGTGACACCGACGCGTGGGGGCTGGACGCGGCGAGTCCGGCCGTGTTCCTGGCGCTGCTCGCGCCGATGCTGAAGAGCACCACCGAGCGCGTCACAGCCGCCCTCGCGGTCCTGCTCGCCCTGGGGCTGCTGCCGGTGCTGCCGGCCGGGCTGCCGGTACTGCTCTCCGCGCTCGCCGCACCTGTCGTCCTGTTCGTGACGGGACGCCGCAAGATCGCGACGACCGTGGTGACCCAGGGCGAGGAGCGCCGCCGATGAACGTCTGGATCGCCATCGGGCTCACCGCTGTCGGCTGCTACCTCGCGAAACTCCTGGGACTGCTCGTTCCCGCCGGAGCGCTGGAACGTCCCCTGGTGCAACGTCTGGCCGCGCTCCTGCCCGTCGCACTCCTGGCAGCGCTCACGGCGCAGCAGACGTTCGGTGACGCGCAGCAGCTCGTCCTCGACGCCCGGGGAGCGGGTCTGGCGGCAGCCGCCCTCGCCCTGGCCCTCCGGGCGCCCTTCCTGGTCGTCGTCGGGACCGCTGTGGTGGTGACGGCCGGGCTGCGTGCCCTCGGGTAGGCGGGTTGCGCGCCCTCGGGTGGGCGGGTAAGGGGCTCGGCCCATGGGACCGTGCCCCTTACGTCCAGCTCCGCACCGCGAGCGGATCAGCTGAGGCTGCGGCCGTACGCGCGCAGCGTCCGGAGCGCCCGGAGCGTCACGAGCGGGCGGCCTTCCAGGTCCGTTCCGGGTGCCCACCGGCGCCAGGTGACCGGCCAGCCGCCGTCCTCCTGCTGTCCGGCCGCCAGGTGGTCGAGGGAGCGGTTCACCTCCTCGTCGGTGAACCAGCGGCGGGCGAGTGATCCGGGCGTACGGGCGAAGTCGTACGGGAAGTGGTGTTCACCCGGTGCGTAGCCGGGGGCGACGGGAGAGTCCTCGCGCCTTTCCGGGTCCAGCACCACGAGCCCCTGGTCGCGTACGAGGCGCCCCAGGCGGTCGGCGACGGTTTCGGCGCGTGCCCGGTCCGGTACGTCGTCCAGGAACGCCACAGCCGCCTGGATCTCGTACGGGTGGGACTGTTCGAGCGCGTCGACGGATGCCCAGCAGAAGTCGGTGGCCCGGAACAGCCAGGCGTGCCACACCTGGTTGCGGTGGAGCAGCCCGACGACGGGGCCGGTGGCCAGCAGTTCGGCGGGAGGGTCGTCGACCACCGGGATGAACGGGGCGGCCGGGTAACCGCGCTGGGAGGGATGGATCGCGGGCAGCGCGCCCTCCTTGGTCGACACGGCGGTCAGATAGCGGCAGATGCGCTCCACACGCATCCCGGTGCACCGGCCGATCGAGTCCAGGACGTTCAGCGCGTGAGCGATGTGCAGCGGTTGGCTCACGGGGCCGCGAAGATCGGGTTCGAGCGCGTGTCCGTATCCGCCGTCCTCGTTCAGATAGGCGGCGAGCGCGGTCTCCACCGCGTCGGCGCTGCCGCCCAGGAACTCCTGCGCGAACCGTCGCTGTTCGAGGACGCGGGCCGTCAGCCAGACGAACTGCTCGGCGCGGGCGAGTGGATGTGCTCCGGTTCCAGCCATGGGACCGACCGTAGAGCGGAATGCGCTGCCATACCGGCGGGCGGCCCGGCCGTACTCCCAGGGGCGGGATAATGGATGCATGCGGTTGACGATTTTCTGGGAGCGGATGGCGGACCACTTCGGTGAGGCGTATGCGGACTCCTTCGCGCGCGATCATGTGATGTCCGAGCTCGGAGGCCGTACGGTGCACCAGGCACTGGCTGCCGGATGGGACGCGAAGGACGTCTGGCGCGGGGTCTGCGCGGCCGTCGGCGTCCCCGCCGAGAAGCGCTGACAGCCTCCCCGGGACGCACGGCAGCGTCCGCCGGGCGGCCTCCCATCCCCGGAAGAGCGATGGCGGCGGGCGGTGTTGACGGCACCCCCGTCCGCGGAAGGGGCGGGGGCCGGATTGGCCCAGGTATGGGCGAGACTTGTCCCGTGGCACCGACAGACGAGACCGCCCAGACCCAGCCGCCCGCCTCCCCGCCCGTCCCGCCGGCCGCGCCGCCCGCCGGTGACGGCCCGGTCCGTATGCCCGGCTGGCTGCCGCGCGCGATGGTGCTCGCGCTCGCGCTCTACGCCTGCTTCCAGCTCGGCAGCTGGGCGTTCGACCAGCTCATCGGCCTGCTGATCAACGTACTCATCGCCTTCTTCCTGGCGCTGGCGATCGAGCCCGCCGTAAGCCGGATGGCATCGCGCGGCATGCGCCGCGGCCTTGCCACGTTCCTGGTCTTCCTCGGTGTCCTGGCCGCAGCGGCCGGCTTCGTCGTGCTGCTCGGGTCGATGCTGGCGGGCCAGATCCTCGACATGGTCGAGGATCTCCCCGCGTACCTCGACTCCGTGATCAACTGGGTGAACCAGACCTTCCGCACCGACCTGTCCCGAGTCGACGTCCAGGACAGCCTGCTGCACTCCGACTGGCTGCAGAGGTACGTGCAGAACAGCGCTACCGGAGTCCTCGACGTCTCCACCACGGTGCTCGGCGGACTGTTCCGGCTGCTGACGATCTTCCTGTTCTCGTTCTACTTCGCGGCCGACGGCCCCCGGCTGCGCCGCACCCTGTGCTCCGTTCTGCCGCCCGCGCACCAGGCGGAGGTGCTGCGCGCCTGGGAGATCGCCGTCGACAAGACGGGCGGCTACCTCTACTCGCGCGGACTGATGGCGCTGATCTCCGGCGTCGCGCACTACGTGCTGCTGCTGATCCTGGGCGTGCCCTACGCGCCGGCGCTCGCTGTCTGGGTCGGCCTGGTCTCCCAGTTCATCCCCACCATCGGTACGTATCTGGCGGGCGCCCTGCCGATGCTGATCGCGTTCACCGTCAACCCCTGGTACGCCCTGTGGGTCCTCGGCTTCGTGGTGGTCTACCAGCAGTTCGAGAACTACGTGCTGCAGCCGAAACTCACCTCCAAGACCGTCGACATCCATCCGGCGGTCGCCTTCGGCTCGGTCGTCGCCGGCACGGCGCTGATGGGCGCGGTGGGCGCGCTGATCGCGATCCCGGCGATCGCCACGCTGCAGGCGTTCCTCGGCGCGTACGTGAAGCGGTACGCGGTGACGGACGACCCGCGGATGCACGGGCGCCGAGGCAGCCGGGGCGGGCCGGTGCGGGCGCGGATGCCCAAGGCCCTGCGGAAACCCGGCGCTGTGCGGAAGCGGCCGCAGGACACCCCGGGGGAGGGCTCGAAGGCACACGGCTGACGCGGGCGCGCGGGGTCAGCGGTACCCGGTGACGTCGGCGGGGAGGCGAAGAACGGGACCTGGTAGTGGTCCGCGTGGTACGCGGTGGCGCCCTCGGTCACCTCGGCGTGGTGCGCTTGACACCGAATTCGAACATCCATTCTCATGAGATTCCGGCCGGGTTTTCCCGGGCCCCGACCGTGGAGTTGTCCACAGGCCGGGAGGACGTCGAGGCCCATTGTCAGTGGCAGGGGTTAGCGTCTTTGACGTGAAGCGATCGACTCAAGCAAATCGGGTGGAACCCATGGCAGGAACCGACCGCGAGAAGGCGTTGGACGCCGCACTCGCACAGATTGAACGGCAATTCGGCAAGGGCGCGGTGATGCGCCTCGGTGAGCGGCCGAACGAGCCCATCGAGGTGATCCCCACCGGCTCGACCGCGCTCGACGTGGCCCTTGGCGTCGGCGGTCTGCCGCGCGGCCGTGTGGTGGAGGTGTACGGGCCGGAGTCCTCCGGCAAGACGACGCTGACGCTGCACGCCGTGGCGAACGCGCAGAAGCTCGGCGGCACGGTGGCCTTCATCGACGCCGAGCACGCTCTCGACCCCGAGTACGCGAAGAAGCTCGGTGTCGACATCGACAACCTCATCCTGTCCCAGCCGGACAACGGTGAGCAGGCGCTGGAAATCGTGGACATGCTGATCCGCTCCGGCGCGCTCGACCTGATCGTCATCGACTCCGTCGCGGCACTGGTGCCGCGTGCGGAGATCGAGGGCGAGATGGGCGACTCGCACGTGGGTCTGCAGGCCCGTCTGATGAGTCAGGCGCTCCGCAAGATCACCAGTGCGCTCAACCAGTCCAAGACGACCGCGATCTTCATCAACCAGCTCCGCGAGAAGATCGGCGTGATGTTCGGCTCCCCCGAGACCACGACCGGTGGCCGGGCGCTGAAGTTCTACGCCTCGGTGCGTCTGGACATCCGACGGATCGAGACGCTCAAGGACGGCACCGAGGCCGTGGGCAACCGCACCAGGGTCAAGGTCGTCAAGAACAAGGTCGCGCCGCCGTTCAAGCAGGCCGAGTTCGACATCCTCTACGGCCACGGCATCAGCCGCGAGGGCGGCCTGATCGACATGGGTGTCGATCACGGATTCGTCCGCAAGGCCGGTGCCTGGTACACCTACGAGGGTGACCAGCTCGGCCAGGGCAAGGAAAACGCCCGCAACTTCCTCAAGGACAATCCCGATCTCGCCAATGAGATCGAGAAGAAGATCCTGGAGAAGCTGGGCATCGGTGTGCGGCCCGAGGCTCCGGCGGTCGAGCCGGCCGCGGCCGACGTGGTGGTGGCGGGCGACGGTGCGGCCGACGCCGCGGCTAAGTCCGTGTCCGCGCCGGTCACCAAGGCCAAGGCCACCAAGACCGCGGCGGCCAAGAGCTAGGCCGTGACACGTCGAACGGAGTGGTCGGTCGGCGGCGCAGGCCCGGATGCGGGCGCCGGCCCTGAATTCACCGCAGGGCCCGGCCAGGCGTCCGAGCCGGAGTTCGGTCCCGCGGAAGGGCCCGGCTTCCGGTCCGATTCCGCCGCTCGGGCCGGTGGCCGCCGGGGGAGAGGTTCGGGCGGTGGCTTCGGCGAAAGCCGCGGCGGCTTCGGCGGAGGCCGGGGGCGGGCGACGGCACCGGCCGCCGTAGCCGCAGCGACTCCAGAAGCGGCGGTTCCTCCTCCTCGTCGAGGGCCGAGAAGGGGGAACCGCAGGACCCGGTCGAGCAGGCGCGCAACATCTGTCTGCGCCTGCTCACCGGGACACCGCGCACGCGCAAACAACTCGCGGACGCCCTGCGCAAACGGGAGATCCCCGACGAGGCGGCCGAAGAGGTGTTGTCGCGGTTCGAGGATGTGGGGCTGATCAACGACGGGGCGTTCGCCGAGGCGTGGGTGGAGTCCCGGCATCACAGCCGAGGGCTGGCTCGCCGGGCCCTCGTGCGGGAGCTGCGCACCAAGGGCGTGGAATCCGCGCTGATCGACGAGGCGGTCGAGCAGCTCGATCCGGAGCAGGAGGAGCAGACGGCCCGAGAGCTGGTCGCCCGCAGACTCCGCTCCACCCGTGGACTGGACCGCGACAAGCGGCTGCGCCGCCTGGCGGGCATGCTCGCGCGCAAGGGGTACGGGGAGGGCATGGCCCTGCGCGTGGTGAGGCAGGCGCTGGCCGAGGAAGGGGAGGACACGGAGGGCCTGGACGAGCCTTTCTGAGCGCGCGCGGGTGGTGCGCTGAGGGCCGGGGGGAAGCCGGGCAAGGACGCGCGTGGACGTTTGGGCTGGGCGGAGAGTGGCGTGGCGCTTGGGTCCGGGCGACTGGAGCCGGTCCCGAGGGGAGTGGAGCGAGACGCGGAACGGCTCGGAGAGTCAGGCGCGAGGGCGGTCAGTGGCCTGCGCGGGAGGCCCGTCGAATGGTGGCGTCCAGCAGGGACAGGGCATCCGCTGCGGTGCGGTCGGGGTGCCGGTTCCACGGGCCGATCAGGTCGGTCCACCCCTGCGAGCGGAGTTCGGTGATCAGCCAGGCCCCGGCCCGGTCCACCGTGTCGAGGGAGCCGTAACCGAGCCGGTGTGCGGTGAGAAGCGCGCCGCAGACGCAACGGGCCCCCCGGGCGTCGCGCAGACGGTAGGGGGCGTTCTGCCAGCCCCATTCGACGAGAATGCGTCGGGCGTAGCCGAGGTGGGTGGACGGCCGTACATCGGGCTGACCGATACGCCGCCAGCCGTGCAGACGCTCAGGCAGGGCCGCGCCCAGTCGCCCGGGAAGCCGCCGCTCACGGGGCGGCGGGGTGGGCAGGGCCTGTACCGACTCCTCGATGAGTTGCTCGACGGATACGGACAGCAGGCCCCGCCAGTCGGCCGCATCCCGATCCGGGGCGGGGTGGCCCTCCGGCTCCGGCTTCGGCTCGGGCCGGGACTTTTCGCCGGACTCCGGCGGTAGCGGCACGCGGGTGGCGGTGTACCCCCAGCCCGAGATGATGTCCTGCCAGACCGCCGTGTCGTGGAGGCGGGAGACCTGGGCGTCGAGCTGGTCAGGGGTGAGGTGAGGGGTTTTCGTCGGCACGACAACTCCGTACATTTCGATCCTCGGCGTTGAGGCGAATGTGCGGGGTCCGGGGTGATCGCTCCACCTGGATGTGGCGTTCGGGTGGGTCGGCGGCAGGGTGAGACGGCGGAAAAGGCCGGCGGCACCGGGAGGACGGAGCTGGCGGCGCCTCGGAGCGCTCGCCCAGGCGCCGCGCCGGCCGGTCCTTGCACGCCTCGCCCCGGACGGACCAGCGACCTCCGCGTCCCTCGCCCGGTCCCCCTGACGAGGGCTCACGAAATCGGGCGCGGCGAGGACGGGAAGCCGGAGGAAGCGCACGTACCTCCAGGCGGATCGGACGTGACGCCTGTCCGGCCCGGAAGGGGCTCCTCGGGCCGGATATCCCCGGCAGCCACCGCCGCTCCCGGACGGCCCGCGCTGGTACCCCGACCGGTGGAGGCGGCCACCGCCAGGCAGTGCCCAGCTCCACCGGTGTCAGTGAATCCTGGTCACCCCTCGACCGGGAGCCCCGCCGCGCGCCATGCCTGGAACCCCCCGATCAGGTCGGTCGCGCGGTGCAGTCCCAGCCGGTGCAGCGACTCGACCGCGAGGCTCGACGCGTACCCCTCGTTGCAGACGACCACCACCTGGAGGTCGTGGCTCACCGCCTCGGCGGCGCGATGGCTTCCCCGCGGGTCGAGCCGCCACTCCAGTTCGTTGCGCTCGATGATCAGCGCGCCCGGAATGACCCCGTCCTTCTCCCGCAGGGCCGCATAGCGGATGTCCACCAGCAGTGCGCCGTCGGCGGCCGCCGCGGCGGCCTGCCGGGGCCCGATCCGGTCGATTTTGGTGCGGACCCGTTCCAGCAGCTCGTCGATGCCCAGCGGTTTCCCGCCGCCACCTGGGGTGCTCTCGCGGACGTCGCTCACTGCCAGTCCTCCGGACGTTCGGTCTGCTCCAGGCGCAGCACCGCGCCCGTGCGGCTGTAGCGGCGGATGCGCGGCAGCGGGGGGTAGTAGGCGTGCACCGAGACGGCATGCGCGCCGGTGGATTCGTTCAGCACCTCGTGGATGTGATGCCGGCCGAAGGCCCGGCCCTGACCGGCCGCCAACTGCCGTGTGCGGTCGACGTCCCCGCTCAGCTCCAGGGTCTTCCAGCCCTCGGTGGGCAGCCGGGCGGCCAGCGAGTGCTCCTTGAGGGTGCCCGCGGCGGTGGTGAAGGCGCCGATCGAGTCGGCGTGGTCGTGCCAGCCGGTGCCCGTGCCGGGCGGCCAGCCGATCAGCCAGGCTTCACTGCCGCCGGGGCCGTCGAGCCGGATCCACGTACGGCCCTCGGGGTCGAGGGGGAGTGAGGCGACGAGCGCCGCGTCGTTCGCGGTGCGGCGCACGAAGGCGAGGAGTTCCGCGGCGTCCGGCGCGGACACCGTGCGTGCCTCGGAGTGCGGCACGGGCACGGGCGCCGAAGCGTGTGCGGGAACGGAGAACGAGAAGGGGCGTGCAGACACAGAAACCGTCCTGGGAGTTCGCGCTGGGGCCACCGTCGTACGCAGAAGCACGGCGTGGCGGTGAGAGGCGAGTCAGCAGGACGGTCGACACACGCAGCCCGCATAGCGGACGAGGTCCATATGGACCCTCCGCCACAGGCGCACGTCGGTGTCGGTCATGATCTGGAGTACACCATGTGCGCCTGTGGGGGGTCAATCGACGTGGGCGGTGTGCGCGGCGCCCGGTGACGGGTCCCCCGGAGCCCCGCGCGCGGCGCCCGTACCGCTCCCGCCGGCCCGTTCGGTGTCGCCTCCGCGCGCCGCGTCGGCCGCGGCGATGAGCTCCGCGGGCCGTACCCCGCCGAAGGCCGCCACGAGGTGCCCGTCCGGCCTGATCAGCAGCACGGTGTGCGCCGAGGCGCCGGGGTAGCTCTCCGCCACCAGTAGCTCACCCTTCACCGGCAGCGCGGCCACGGCCTCGACGAGCCGCGGCATGACGCCCGCGGTCAGCCAGTGCCGCCGGTCCCACACCCCGGTACCGGGCGCGATCAGGACCACCAGCAGATGCCCCAGACCCAGCCGGTCGCGCAGGCGGACGGTCGTACCGTCCGGCGCGGTGACCCGTACGTCGGCGGCCGGCGCACCGGGGGGCGTACCCACGGGCGTGTGCGCCTCGGCGTGCGGAGGCGCAAGAGGCGAAAGCGCGTACGAAGGGGGCGCACCCAGCGGTCCGCACCCCAGGTGGCCATCGGTGAGCAGCGTGTCGTGACCGCGTGCGCTGCCAGGCACCAGCGTCCGCAGGCCGCCGCTCCCGCGCAGTATCGGGAGTGACTGGTCGGCGGCGCGGAGCCGTGCGGCGACCGCGGCCCTGCGCTCCGCCTGGTAACTGTCGAGCAGCAGTTCGGAGGCGCCGTGGTGCCAGCTCTGTGCCAGCTTCCACGCGAGGTTCTCGGCGTCCCGTACGCCCTCGTCGAGGCCCTGGGTACCGAGCGCCCCCAGAAGGTGGGCGGCGTCGCCGGCGAGGAAGGCCCGCCCGGACCGCCAGCGCTTGGCCAGCCTGTGGTGCAGGGTGTACACCCCGGTGTCCAGCAGTTCGTACGCCGGGGTCTCGCCGCACCAGCCCGCCAGTGTGTCGCGGACCCGGGTGATCAGCGCCTCAGGGGTGACCAGCTCACCGCGCGGCGGAAGCAGCCAGTCCAGTCGCCATACCCCGTCCGGCAGGGGCCGCGCGGTCACCTCGGGGCCGCCACCGCGCCACGGCGGCGCCCGGTGCAGTACGGCTTCGCCCGGCCAGGGCAGTTCGGCGCGGAGCGCGGCGACAGCATGCCGTTCCACCGCAGTCCGCCCGGGAAACCTGATGTCCAGGAGCTTGCGTACGGTGGACCTGGCTCCGTCGCAGCCGACCAGATAGCTCCCGCGCCACCAGGTGGCATCAGGCTCCCTGGTGTGCACGGTGACTCCGGCGGGGTCCTGTTCCAGGGTGTCGACGCGGCTGAGCGGCGCCATCCGCACCAGAGCGTGCGCGGCGGCCGCGGCACGCAGACCGCGGGTCAGGGCGTGCTGCGGCAGATGGACCGGGGCGGGCAGGGGGCCGGTCTCCGGCACCTCGCCGAGCGGCAGCTCGCGTACCAGCTGCTTGCGCCGCATCGAACGCCATCCGGACCACCGCAGACCCTCTTCGTGCAAGGTCGTGCAGCCGAGCCGTTCCACCAGCGCGGCGGTGTCCTCGCGCAGGACGACGGTGCGGGCGGGCCGCTGCTCGTCCTTGCCGGGACCTTCGTCGAGGACGACCGAGGGGACGCCCTGCGCCGCGAGGGCGAGCGACAGCACCAGACCGACGGGCCCGGCGCCGACGACGATCACCGGGTCCACGGCGCACACCTTCCGGCCCGTACGGTCGTAGGGGAAGTGGGGACGGAGGCTCGGGACATGATCACAGAACGTATGCAACCCACTGCCGGTGCTTGCGTCAAGTGACGGAGACCCGTGGCGGGGGGCACGGCAGATGCGCCGGTGCCCCCCGCGGTCGGATCATCGACGGGCCGTCAGGAGTCGGACGGGCCCGTGGACTTGGACGGGGGAGCCTCGATGACTTCGAGGCCGCCCCGGGGGCGGTCCCGACCACCGCGCCCGTGCTCTTCTTGCCACGCCGCAGGCGCGCTTCCAGCCAGCTCGCGAAGGACGTCAGCGCGAAGTTCACCGCGATGTAGACGAGGGCGATGATGGTGAAGCACGCGATGGTGTTGGCACCGTAGTTCGCGCTCATCGGACGGACCGACGCGAGCAGCTCCGGGAAGGTGAGGATCGCACCACCGAGAGCGGTGTCCTTCAGGATGACCACGATCTGGCTGACGATCGCGGGCAGCATGGCGGTGACCGACTGCGGCAGCAGCACGTATCGCATGGTCTGGCCCTTGCGCATGCCGATCGCCTTGGCGGCGTCGGTCTGGCCCTGCGGGAGGGACAGGATTCCGGCCCGCACGATCTCGGCGAGGACCGAGGCGTTGTACAGCACCAGACCGGTGACGACGGCGTAGAGCGGCCGCACGTCGCTGGCGATGTCGGTGAACTCCGAGTACGCGGCGTTCGCCGTGATCATCAGGATCAGCACGGGGATGGCGCGGAAGAACTCCACGAGGATGCCGGACGGCACCCGCACCGCCCGGTGGTCGGAGAGCCGGCCGATGCCGAACAGGGCCCCGAGAGGCAGAGCGATCAGCAGGGCGAAGAACGCGGCCTTGAGTGTGTTCAGGAGCCCTGGCCAGAGGTAGGTCTCCCACGGCTGGAAGCTCGTGAAGAACGGCTCCCACTTGACCCAGTCGAGCTGGTGCTTCTCGTCGAGGCTGACGTAGAGCCACCAGACCACGGCGGCGAGGGCCGCCAGGAAGACGACCGTGTACAGGACGTTGCGCCGCTTGGCGCGGGGCCCCTGTGCGTCGAAGAGGACCGATGCCGTCATCGCTTCACCGCCACCTTCTTGCTCACCCAGCCGAGGAGGAGCCCGGTCGGAAGGGTGAGGCAGATGAATCCGAAGGCGAAGATGGCCGAGATCAGGATGAGTTGGGCCTCTGCTTCGATCATGTCCTTCATCAGGAAAGCCGCTTCGGCCACGCCGATCGCCGCGGCGACGGTGGTGTTCTTGGTCAGCGCGATCAGCACGTTGGCCAGCGGGTTCACGACCGAGCGGAATGCCTGCGGCAGGATGACCAGCCGCAGGACCTGGGTGAAGCTCAGTCCCAGCGCCCGTGCCGCCTCGGCCTGGCCGGTGGGCACCGTGTTGATGCCCGAGCGCAGCGCCTCGCAGACGAAGGCGGCCGTGTAGAGAGCGAGCGAGAGCACCGCGAGCCGGAAGTTGATGACCTCGAAGTCGTCGCCGCCCCCGAGGGTGACCTGCAGGGTCTGGAAGAGGCCCAGCGACGAGAAGACGATGATCACGGTCAGCGGGATGTTGCGGACGATGTTCACATAAGCGGTACCGAACCCGCGCATCAGAGGGACCGGGCCGACCCGCATGCCGGCCAGCAGCGTTCCCCATAGGAGGGAACCGAGGGCGGAGTAGACGGTGAGTTTCACCGTCACCCAGAAGGCCCCCAGTAGGTCGTAACCTTCAAGAAAGTCGAACACGATCTCCCGTGCTTCCAGGTGTGGGGAGGGCTCGGTGCGCCGCCGCTGCGGCGGCGCACCTCATCGGCCCAGCTTCGGACCGCCCGGCGATGGGAGTGCTACTTGACGATGTTGCCGATCTTCGGCGCGGGCTCGTTCTTGTAGTTGGCCGGACCGAAGTTGTCCGTGACGGCCTTGTCCCACGCACCGTCGGAGACCATCTTGGTCAGCGCGGCGTCGATCTTCTTCTTGAGGTCGGCGTCGCCCTTCTTCAGGCCGATGCCGTAGTTCTCGTTGGTCATCTTGAAGCCGGCCAGCTTGAACTTGCCCTTGTGGGCGTCCTGCGCCGCGTACCCGGCGAGGATGGAGTCGTCCGTGGTCAGAGCGTCGATGGCCTTGTTCTCCAGGCCGGTGAGGCACTCGGAGTAGCCGCCGTAGTTCTGCAGCTGCGCCTTGGGGGCCAGCTTCTCCTTGACGTTCTTCGCGGAGGTCGAACCGGTGACCGAGCAGAGCTTCTTGTCGTTGAGGTCCTGGGGCGACTTGATGGAGTCGTCGTCGGCCCGGACGAGGACGTCCTGGTGCGCCAGGAGGTACGGGCCCGCGAAGTCGACCTTCTGCAGACGCTCGTCGTTGATGGAGTACGTGGCGGCGATGAACTTCACGTCGCCGCGCTCGATGGCGGTCTCACGGTCGGCGCTCTTCGTCTCGACGAAGTTGATGTTCCCGGCGTCGAAGCCGAGCTCCTTCGCGACGTACGTCGCGACGTCGACGTCGAAGCCGGTGAACTTCCCGTCGGGCGTCTTCAGGCCGAGACCGGGCTGGTCGATCTTGATACCGATCGTGATCTTCTCGCCACCGCCCGAACCCGACTCGCCTTCCTTGTCCCCGGAACCGCAGGCGGTCGCGGTGAGGGCGAGGGCGAGCACGGCGGCCGACGCGGCGGTGACCTTACGAAGCTGCATGGTGGTATTCCCTAGGTTGACGCGTTGTGCGCGAGGTGAGTGCTCAGCTGAGCCGGGACTCAGTGGTGAAGGATCTTCGACAGGAAATCCTTGGCCCGGTCACTGCGCGGGTTGCTGAAGAACTGGTCGGGCGCTGCCTCTTCGACGATCTTCCCGTCCGCCATGAAGACCACGCGGTTGGCGGCCGACCGGGCGAAACCCATCTCATGGGTGACGACGACCATGGTCATGCCGTCCCGGGCGAGCTGCTGCATGACCTCCAGCACCTCGTTGATCATCTCCGGGTCGAGGGCCGATGTGGGCTCGTCGAAGAGCATGACCTTCGGGTCCATCGCCAGCGCCCGTGCGATGGCCACACGCTGCTGCTGACCACCCGAGAGCTGGGAAGGGTACTTGTCCGCCTGGGAGGCGACGCCCACCCGGTCGAGCAGTGAGCGGGCCTTCTCCGTAGCGCCCTGCTTGTCCGTCTTGCGGACCTTGAGCTGGCCCAGCATCACGTTCTCCAGCACCGTCTTGTGCGCGAAGAGATTGAACGACTGGAAGACCATGCCCACGTCGGCGCGCAGGCGGGCGAGTTCCTTGCCCTCCTGCGGAAGGGGCTTGCCGTCGATCGAGATCGCACCCGAGTCGATCGTCTCCAAGCGGTTGATGGTGCGGCACAGCGTGGACTTTCCCGACCCCGAAGGCCCGATCACGACCACGACCTCGCCACGGGCGATCGTCAGGTCGATGTCCTGGAGCACATGCAGCGCGCCGAAGTGCTTGTTGACGTTGCTCAGTACGACAAGGTCGTTCGCCGCAGGCACGGCATCCTCGGCGGCCTTGGTCACTGAAACTCCGCTCATCGGCTTAATGCTCCGTCCTCCTCGGTTGGCAAGGACACTAGTGACGCAGCGCTACCAGCGTCATTACATCTGAGCGGAAATTGAGCATAACGATCCGGCCGCAACCGGACACACGGCGTGAACGGGACGTCCTCGGCGCTGCCGGGGCGTACCGGGTGCGTAACGGAAACCCTGCTGTAACCGGCAGGGCCTTGACTCACACACCCGTCATCGGCGTGGATGCCCTGGTAGGCAAACCGTCCCGGGTCGCCGGGCACAGGAAGGAGGGGTCCATGAGGCTGCTGCTCGTCGAGGACGACGACCATGTCGCCGCGGCCCTGTCCGCCGTGCTCGCCCGGCACGGTTTCCAGGTCGTGCACGCCCGCAACGGCGAGGAGGCCCTGCGGGCCCTGCTCCCCGCCGACAAGGAACCCTTCGGCGTGGTGCTGCTCGACCTCGGCCTGCCCGACCAGGACGGTTACGAGGTGTGCGGCAAGATCCGCAAGCGCTCCTCGATCCCGGTGATCATGGTGACCGCACGCGCCGACGTCCGGTCGCGTATCCACGGGCTCAACCTCGGGGCGGACGACTACGTGGTCAAGCCGTACGACACCGGCGAACTGCTCGCCCGTATCCACGCGGTCGCGCGGCGCAAGACGGCCGGTGACGAGAGCACGTCGGCAGCGGGCGACGGCCTGCTCCTGGGCCCTGTCCGGATCGAGCTGCCGACCCGCCGCGTCAGCGTCGACGGCGAGGAGGTCCAGCTCACGCGCAAGGAGTTCGATCTGCTGGCGCTGCTCGCCCAGCGCCCCGGGGTGGTCTTCCGGCGCGAGCAGATCATCAGCGAGGTGTGGCGTACGAGCTGGGAGGGGACCGGCCGCACGCTCGAGGTGCATGTGGCGTCCCTGCGTTCCAAGCTCAGGCTGCCCGCGCTGATCGAGACCGTGCGGGGCGTCGGTTACCGGCTCGTCTCGCCGTCCGCGTAAGGGCGTACGTTCCCCGTGCACACGCGTCTGCTTCCGCTGCTCATCATCCTCATGGCGGCCGTACTGCTCGCCCTGGGCGTTCCGCTCGCCGGGCGGGTGGCCGCCGCCGAGCAGCAGCGGCTGGTGGTGGACCGGATCGACGACACGGCGCGCTTCGCCGCGCTCGCCCAGTTCGTCAGCGTCTCCCTGCCGGGCAACGAGGAGCGCCGGCGCATCCTCCAGGCCGAGCTCGACGCGTACGACTCGGTGTACGGAATCAGGGCGGGCGTCTTCTACCGCGACGACCAGGCCCTGGCCAAGGCCCCGTCCTCCTGGATGGTGCCGACCGAGGGGGAGGGCCGACAGGCGTTCCGGGAGGCGCTGCTCGGGAGGCGCTCCCACGATCCGGGCCAGGTCTGGCCCTGGCAGACCGGACGGGTCGTCGTGGCCTCGCCCGTCGTACGGGACGGTGACGTCGTCGCCGTGGTCGTGATCGACTCACCCACCGGCGAGATGCGGTCCAGGACCCTGCGGGGCTGGGTGCTGATCGGTCTCGGTGAGGCCCTGGCCCTGCTCGTCGCCGTCGGCGCGGCCTTCCGGCTCACGGGCTGGGTGCTGCTGCCCGTGCGCATTCTGGACGCGGCCACGCACGACATCGCCAGTGGCCGGATGAGGTCCCGGGTCGCCGCTTCGGGCGGACCGCCGGAACTCCGGAGGCTGGCCCGTTCGTTCAACGAGATGGCTGACAACGTCGAAGACGTCCTGGAGCAGCAGCGCGCCTTCGTCGCCGACGCCTCGCACCAGTTGCGCAACCCGCTGGCCGCGCTGCTGCTGCGGATCGAGCTTCTCGCCCTGGAACTTCCCGAGGGCAACGAGGAGATCGCCGCGGTGCGTACGGAGGGCAAGCGCCTCGCCCAGGTCCTCGACGACCTGCTCGGCCTCGCGCTCGCCGAGCACGCGGCGGCCGACCTCCGGCTCACGGACATCGGCGCCCTCACGGCCGAGCGCGTCGCGTCGTGGCGCCCGCTGGCCGAGGAGAAGGGGGTGCGGCTCCTCCATGACGGGCTGTCGGCCGTCACGGGCTGGGCGGACCCGATCGCGCTCTCCAGCGCGCTCGACGCCGTCATCGACAACGCCCTCAAGTTCACGCCGTCCGACGAGGACGTACGGGTCACCGTCGCCTCCACGGGAGACAGCGTCACCGTACGGGTCGCCGACCGGGGGCCCGGACTGACCGGTGAGGAGCTGGAGCGCGTCGGCGACCGCTTCTGGCGCAGCAACCGCCACCAGAACGTCAAGGGCTCCGGGCTGGGCCTCTCCATCTCGCGCGCCCTGCTCACCGCGGGCCGGGGCTCGATCGCGTACGCCCGCAACGAGCCCCACGGGCTCCGGGTGACGGTGACCGTCCCGCGCCACCCTCCCCACGCGTGAGCGGTCCGGACCGCGCTACGGCTTGACCGACCGGTAGTAGCGCCTGGCCCCCTCGTGCAGCGGCAGCGGATCGGTGTAGATGGCCGTCCGCATGTCCACGACCTGCGCCGAGTGCACCTCACGCCCGATGCCGTCGCGGCTGGCGATCACTGTCCGGGTGAACGCCTCGGTCATCGCCGGGTCGGTACGGTCCGTGGTGACCAGCAGATTGGCGACGGCGACCGTCGGCACGGCCTGCCCCTGCTGCGCGTTGAGGTAGGCGTCGGCCGGCATCACCGCGGAGCGGTAGTAGCGAGTCGATCCGCCGACCGCCTGGAGCCGGGTGATCAGCGGGTCACCGAGCGGCACCAGCCGGATGGGCAGCCGCTCCGACAGCTCCTGCACGGCGTTGGTGGGCAGTCCGCCGGACCAGAAGAAGGCGTCGAGCGTGCCGTTCGCCAGCCGGGTGGGCATCGTGTCGATGCCCACCGGCACCGGGACGACGCTCTTCGCCGGATCGAGGTCCGCCGCGCCCATCAGCCGGTCCGCGACCAGGCGCACCCCCGAGCCGGGCTGCCCCACGCCCACCCGCTTGCCCCGCAGGTCGGCGACCTCCTGCACGTCCGAGTCGCGCGGTACGACGAGCTGCACGTAGTCGTCGTACAGCCGCGCGCAGGCGCGCAGGCGCTGGGCGCCGGGACGGCCGCTCTGCATGAAGGTGGCGACGGCGTCGGCGGTGGCGATGGTGAAGTCCGCCTTCCCCGTCGCGACCCGTTCGATGTTCTGCTGGGAGCCCTCACTGGTCTGCAGCCGTACGGACACCTCGGGCAGGTCCGTGCCCAGCGCTTCTTCGAGCCGCTCGCCGTACCGCTGGTAGACCCCGTTGCGCACCCCGGTGGAGAAGGTCAGCGAGCCCGTGGGCGAGGACTCCCCGATGGGCAGCACCCACCACAGCAGCAGCCCCAGGACGACCGTTACCACCGCACCGCCCTGAAGGGTGCGTCGTCGGTCGAATCGGGACAGTACGGAGAGCATGGCGCGATCCTGCCAGCCACTCCCCGTAATGGCCAGGCCCCGGCTCGGGACCCGGTGCCGTGAGCCCGCACCGGTAGTCCGGCGGCGAGGGGCGTCCCGCGAACCGCCTACCCTTGTCGCATGAGCAGCGGCAACCGGAGCGAAGCAGTGGACGTCCAGAAGAGCTACGAGGTACGCACTTACGGGTGCCAGATGAACGTCCACGACTCGGAACGGCTGTCGGGGCTCCTGGAGGACGCCGGATACGTCCGTGCGCCCGCCGGCGCGGACGGTGACGCCGATGTCGTGGTCTTCAACACCTGCGCCGTGCGGGAGAACGCCGACAACAAGCTCTACGGCAACCTCGGCCGGCTCGCTCCGATGAAGACCAAGCGCCCCGGGATGCAGATCGCCGTCGGCGGCTGTCTCGCGCAGAAGGACCGCGACACCATCGTCAAGCGCGCCCCGTGGGTGGACGTCGTCTTCGGTACGCACAACATCGGCAAGCTCCCGGTACTGCTGGAGCGCGCCCGCGTCCAGGAGGAGGCGCAGATCGAGATCGCCGAGTCCCTGGAAGCCTTCCCCTCCACGCTCCCCACCCGCCGTGAGTCCGCCTACGCCGCGTGGGTGTCGATCTCCGTCGGATGCAACAACACGTGCACCTTCTGCATCGTCCCGGCGCTGCGCGGCAAGGAGAAGGACCGCAGGACAGGCGACATCCTCGCCGAGATCGAGGCGCTCGTCTCCGAGGGCGTGTCCGAGGTGACCCTGCTGGGCCAGAACGTCAACGCGTACGGCTCCGACATCGGCGACCGGGAAGCGTTCTCCAAGCTGCTGCGTGCCTGTGGCGCCATCGAGGGCCTGGAGCGGGTCCGCTTCACCTCCCCGCACCCGCGTGACTTCACGGACGACGTGATCGCCGCCATGGCTGAGACCCCCAACGTGATGCCGCAGCTCCACATGCCGATGCAGTCGGGCTCGGACACCATCCTCAAGGCCATGCGCCGCTCGTACCGGCAGGAGCGTTTCCTCGGAATCATCGAGAAGGTGCGTGCCGCCATGCCGGACGCCGCCATCTCGACCGACATCATCGTGGGCTTCCCCGGCGAGACCGAGGAGGACTTCGAGCAGACGATGCACGCGGTCCGCGAGGCGCGCTTCGCCAACGCCTTCACCTTCCAGTACTCCAAGCGCCCCGGGACGCCCGCGGCCGACATGGAGGGCCAGATCCCCAAGGCGGTCGTCCAGGAGCGGTACATGCGCCTGTCGGCCCTCCAGGAGGCGATCTCCTGGGAGGAGAACAAGAAGCAGGTGGGCCGCACCCTGGAGGTCATGGTGGCCGAGGGCGAGGGCCGCAAGGACGGCTCCACGCACCGCCTCTCCGGCCGCGCACCCGACAACCGCCTGGTCCACTTCACCAAGCCCGCCCAGGAGGTGCGCCCCGGTGACGTGGTGACGGTCGACATCACGTACGCGGCTCCGCACCACCTGCTCGCCGAGGGCGCCCCCCTGGGCGTGCGCCGCACGCGCTCGGGCGACGCCTGGGGGGCACGCACCGCCGCCGCGGCCAAGCCCGCCGGTGTGATGCTGGGCCTGCCGGGCATCGGAGCGCCGGCCCCGCTGCCGGCCGCTTCCGCTCCCGGCTGCGGCCGCGACTGACGCCTTCGCACTCCGGAGATCTTCACGGTGCGCGGAGATCTTCCCCAGTACGCTGACCGGCATGCTTGTCGCTGCCGCCGTCTGCCCCTGTCCGCCGCTCCTGGTCCCCGAGGTCGCCGCCGGAGCGGCGTCCGAGCTCGACGACGCGCGGACCGCGTGCGCGGACGCCCTGGGTGTCCTCGCCGCGGCCCGCCCTGATCTGCTGATCGTCGTCGGGCCCGCCGACGACGGCCACGCGGGGCCCTATCCCGCCGGATCGACCGGCTCCTTCGAGGGGTTCGGAGTCGCCCTCTCCGTCCGCCTCGGCAGCCCGCCGGGCGACACCGCTGCGGCGGGGCGGGCGCTGCCGTCCTCGCTGGCACTGGGCGCGTGGCTGGTGGACCGGGCGCGGTGGTCGGGCGCCGCGGTCGAGGGGCTGGCCGTGGGGGAGCGGCTGCCGGCCGACAGCTGCGCCCTGACCGGCAAGGAACTGGCGGCCAGGGCCGACCGGGTCGCCCTGCTGGTGATGGGCGACGGAAGCGCCTGCCGCACGGTGAAGGCACCCGGATACCTGGACGAGCGCGCGGCGGACTTCGATACGGCCGCGACCCGTGCCCTGGGTGACGCGGACCTTCCCGCTCTGAGCTCGCTCGACGCGGCGCTGGCGTACACGCTCAAGGCGGCCGGCCGGGCGCCCTGGCAGGTGCTCGCGGGGGCGGCGGATGGCGCGGGCCTGGCCGGACAGCTGCTGTACGCGGACGCCCCGTACGGCGTCGGCTACACCGTCGCCGCGTGGTCCTGACGAACCGCCGTGACCTACCCGTACGTGAGGGGGCCCGGAGCGCATCGGCTCCGGACCCCCTCACGTCCCGGACCGCCGAGGTCAGGCGGTCGGCGGCTTGGCGCCGCCCCCGTCCTTGTGGCCCAGCCGGTCCACGGCGTCCTTCGCCTTCTGGGTGCCGGTCACGATCTTGTCGCTGTACTTGCCCTTGGTCTTCTGATCGACCGTTCGCGCGGCCTTGTCGAGACCCTGCTCGATCTTGCCCCCGTGCTGGTGCGCGAGGTCGCCGACCTTGTCCTTGGCCGGAGCGAGCTTGGCCTTGAGGTTGTCCAGGAAGCCCATGGGTCGCCTTTCGTGCGGTGGAGACTGTGCTCGGGCGTGTTCTCCCGCTCCATTATCCGCCGCCTCGTCGAGGGGCGGTGCGGACGAGAGCGGGGAGGCAATACGTGTACGGGATATTTGTACAACATTTTACCCAGGCGTGCGCCCGCCCCATAAGAGCTTTCCCGTCGTTCTCCGCGCCCACGGCCCCGCATGCCCGTCCTGTTCGGGAAGTGTCCCGGTCTTTGGGAGACTGGGGCGGTGAGAACACCAGCTCCCACCCCCCGCGTCATCACCGTCGTAGGCCCCACCGCGGCCGGCAAGTCCGATCTCGGGGTATTCCTCGCCCAGCGGCTCGGTGGCGAAGTGGTCAACGCGGACTCCATGCAGCTCTACCGGGGGATGGACATCGGTACGGCCAAGTTGACGCTCCCCGAGCGCGGCGGCGTCCCGCACCGGCTCCTGGACATCTGGGACGTCACCGAGGCGGCGAGCGTCGCCGAGTACCAGCGGCTGGCCCGCGCCGAGATCGACCGGCTGCTGGCCGAGAACCGCACCCCCGTCCTGGTGGGTGGTTCAGGGCTCTACCTGAAGGGCGCCGTCGACGCCCTGGAGTTCCCCGGTACGGACCCCGAGGTGCGCGCACGGCTGGAGCGGGAGTGCGAACGGGACGGCTCGGGCGCCCTGCACGCCCGGCTCGCCGCCGCGGACCCGGCGGCCGCCCGCGCCATCCTGCCGAGCAACGGACGCCGCATCGTGCGTGCCCTGGAGGTGATCGAGATCACGGGCAAGCCCTTCACGGCCAACCTCCCGGGTGACGAACCGGTCTACGACGCCGTGCAGATCGGGGTGGACGTCGGCCGCCCCGAACTCGACGAGCGGATCTCCGTCCGCGTCGACCGGATGTGGGAGGCCGGCCTCGTCGAGGAGGTGCGTGCCCTGGAAGCCCTGGGGCTGCGTGAGGGGCGCACGGCCTCCCGCGCGCTCGGCTATCAGCAGGTGCTCGCGGCGCTCGCGGGCGAGTGCACCGAGGACGAGGCGCGCGCCGAGACGGTGCGCGCCACCAAGCGGTTCGCGCGCCGGCAGGACTCCTGGTTCCGCCGCGACCCGCGCGTCCACTGGCTGAATGGTGCCGCCGACCGGCGCGCGGAACTCCCGCAACTGGCGCTGGCGTTGGTCGAACGAGCGGTTACAGCCTGATCACGTGATGGCATCGGGACGCTCCGCCCGTCCTTCCCTCGCCCGTGAGCGTGCCATCATCGAGCATCGATCGACCAGTGGAGTCCGAGTTGGGAGGGCGCGTGGCGATGGAGGCCGGCCCTCGCGACACAGACCGGGACGTACCGGGTACGCACCACGAGGCGGGACGTCTGAGCCCTGACGGGCCCGACGAGCACGACGTGACCCCCGAGGTCGAGGTCGAGCTGCGCCCCGCCCGCCGGCTGCGCATCTGGCAGCTCGCGCCGATCGTCATGCTCGCCGCACTCGGCTCGCTGATGTTCGCCTTCCCGCTCGCCTTCGAGTTCGGCGACGGCGGCGCCATCGTGGCGATGCTGGGCCTGCTGATCAGCTGCTGCGCCGCGGGCTGGGGCATGATGGCCGCCCGCCGCGTCGGCCACACCTGGCCCGGCCTGCCCGCCAGGGGCTCCGGCGAGCGCCCTGACTGGCGGGTGCTGGCCCTGTACGTGATCGTCGGCACCGGGCTGGTCGCGCTTGCCGTCTGGCGCGTCGCCCGGCTGCGCTGACCCGGCGCTCCTTCCGTGCGGTCCGCCTTCGCGGGCTGTCGGTGGCGGCTCGTACAGTTGCTCCGTGAGCACTTCGCAGATCGCCTTCCTCAAGGGTCACGGCACCGAGAACGACTTCGTGATCATCCCCGACCCGGACAACGGCACAGACCTGCCCGCGTCCGTCGTGGCCCGGCTGTGCGATCGTCGCGCCGGCATCGGTGGCGACGGTCTGCTGCACGTCGTACGCTCCGCCGCGCACCCGGAGGCGCGGGCCATGGCGGCGGAGGCCGAGTGGTTCATGGACTATCGCAACGCGGACGGCTCCGTGGCCGAGATGTGCGGCAACGGCGTCCGGGTCTTCGCCCGCCACCTCCAGCGGGCCGGACTCGTCGCAGAGGGCGACCTCGCCGTCGCCACCCGGGGCGGCGTCAAGCGGGTGCACATCGCCGGTGACGGCGACATCACCGTCTCCATGGGGAAGCGCGTGCTCCCCCAGGAGCACGTCACGGTCACGGTGGACGGCCGCAGCCGGCCCACCCGCAACGTGAACATGGGCAATCCCCACGCCGTGGTGTTCGTCGAGGACCTGGCCCACGCCGGCGACCTGTACTCCGCGCCGGAGTTCGCTCCCGCCGCCGTCTACCCCGACGGTGTCAACATCGAGTTCGTCGTCGGCCGGGGGCCCCGCCACGTCGCCATGCGTGTGCATGAGCGCGGCTCCGGCGAGACACGCTCCTGCGGTACGGGAGCCTGCGCCGTGGCCGTCGCGGCGGCCCGCAGGGACGGCGTCGACCCCGAGCTCACCGGAAGCCCCGTGACGTACAGGGTGGACCTGCCCGGCGGCACGCTGATGATCACCGAGCACCCGGACGGGGCCGTCGACATGACGGGACCCGCCGTGATCGTCGCCGAGGGGTTCATCGACCCGGCCCTGCTCGAAACCGTGCACGGATAGGACTTCGCTCGAATGGGTGATCCGTTTCATGCTGACCGAGAGCCGGACTGCGCCACGTGGTGGGGTCGGTAGCATCAAGCACCGGCCCCGGGACGCATCCGCGCCTCCTCGCCGCCGGCCGACGTCGCCGGAGGTGCCCATGAGTGCAGAGGCCGCCAATCCAGGTGCTCCCCTTCGCAGGCGGGGGCGGGCCCGGATCGATCTGCGCAGGATCGGCCGCGTGGCGCTGCTCGGCCCGGTCTCCCGCGACCGTCTGCCCGATGCCATCGGCCATGTCGCGGACGCCCATCGGGCCCACCATCCGGACGCCGACCTCACCGTCCTGCACAGGGCGTACGTCCTCGCGGAGTCCTCGCACCGGGGCCAGATGCGCAAGAGCGGCGAGCCGTACATCACGCACCCCCTCGCGGTGACCCTCATCCTCGCCGAACTGGGCGCGGAGACCACGACCCTGACGGCCTCCCTCCTCCACGACACGGTCGAGGACACCGAGGTGACGCTCGATCAGGTGCGGGAGCAGTTCGGCGAGGAGGTCTGCTACCTGGTCGACGGCGTCACCAAACTGGAGAAGGTGGACTACGGGGCGGCGGCCGAGCCCGAGACCTTCCGCAAGATGCTCGTCGCCACCGGGAACGACGTCCGGGTGATGTCGATCAAACTCGCCGACCGGCTGCACAACATGCGCACCCTCGGAGTGATGCGCCCCGAGAAGCAGGTCAGGATCGCCAAGGTCACCCGTGACGTCCTCATCCCCCTCGCCGAACGTCTCGGCGTGCAGGCGCTGAAGACGGAACTGGAAGACCTCGCCTTCGCGATCCTGCACCCCGAGGAGTACGAGCGCACCAGGGCCCTGATCGCCGGCTCCGGCGGCCCGGACGACCCCCTCGCCGAGGTCGCCGAGCGGGTCAGGACCACGCTCCGGGACGCCGGCATCTCCGCCGAGGTCCTGATCAGGCCCCGCCACTTCCTCTCCGTGCACCGGGTGAGGGTCAAACGCGGCGAACTGCGCGGGACCGACTTCGGGCGCCTGCTGGTCCTGGTCACCGACGACGCGGACTGTTACGCGGTCCTCGGCGAACTCCACACCTGCTTCACGCCGGTGATCTCCGAGTTCAAGGACTTCATCGCGGCCCCAAGTTCAACCTCTACCAGTCCCTGCACACCGCCGTCGTCGGCCGGGACGGGGCCGTCGCCGAAGTCCTCATCCGTACGCACCAGATGCACAAGGTCGCCGAAGCGGGCGTCGTGGCGCTCGGGAACCCGGACAGCACGGCGGCCCAGCAGTCCGAACCCGCGGACGGCGAACGCGCCGACCCGACCAGGCCGGGCTGGCTCTCCCGGCTCCTCGACTGGCAGGAGTCCGCACCCGACCCGGACACCTTCTGGACGACACTCCGCGCCGACCTCGCCCAGGACCGGGAGATCACGGTCTTCTCCGCGGACGGAGGCACGCTCGGCCTGCCGGCGGGCGCGAGCTGTGTCGACGCCGCGTACGCGCGGTACGGCGACGGGGCGCACGGCTGCATCGGAGCGCGTGTCAACGGCCGGCTCGCCACGCTCAGCACCGTACTGAGCGACGGCGACACCGTGCAGCCGCTGCTCAGCCAGGACGCGGCCTCCGGCCCCTCCCCGGACTGGCTGGACCACGCGCGCACCGCCGCCGCCCGGATCGCCATCAACGCCTGGCTCGACGCCCATCCCGAGGATCAGCAGCCCCCCTCGGGCCGGGCCGACGCTCCCAGGCCGCAGTCGCAACCGCAGCCCACGCAGCCCGCGGACGACCCGCGGCGCGGCCCCGGCAAGGAGGGGGCGCGCGTCGCGAGCGTCGCCGTGGACGGACCGGGGACGGCGGTACGCCTCGCGGGCTGCTGCACCCCCGTGCCCCCCGACGAGGTCACCGCCTTCACCGTGCGCGGAGGCGCCGTCACGGTGCACCGTACGGAGTGTCCCGCGGTGGCCCGGATGCGGGCCACGGGGCGCCCCCCGGTCGCGGCCCGCTGGAACGAAGGGGAGTGGCAGGACGCGGGGGAGTGCCGGGTCACCCTGGTCGCCGAATCCTTCGGACGGCCGAGACTCCTCGCCGACCTCACCGAGGCCATCGCCTCGGCGGACGCCGCCATCGTCTCGGCCACCGTGGAACCACCGAGCGAGCAGCGGGTGCGTCACACCTACACCCTGCAGATCCCGGACGCCGCCGGGCTTCCCGGACTCATGCGGGTTATGCGGGACGTCCCCGGTGTGTACGACGTGAGCCGGGCCCAGCACCAGGCGGCCACCGGCTGACGCCTCCCGGGCCCCGGACGATCTCGTTCGGGTGGTGTGGCGCGCGGCACCCCCACGGGGCGGGCGGTCGCTGGTAGCCGTAGTCCATGCCGTTCATCTCCCGTCGACTGCGCGCCGCTCTGCTGGCCACCGCCTCGGCCACCCTCGTCGCCGCCACCCTCCCCTCGCCCGAGCCGCTCGGCATCGGGGACCGACTCTTCCCCTATCTCGGAAACCCCGGATACGACGTCCTGTCGTACGACATCTCCTTCACGTACGACGGCCGCAACACCGAGCCCCTGGACGCCGTCACCACGATCGAAGCCCGGACCACCGAACCTCTGGAGCGCGTCAACCTCGACTTCGCCCGAGGCAAGGTCAGCGCCGTCGAAGTGAACGGTCTGACCTCCGACTTCGCGACGACGCGCGAGGACCTGGTCGTCCAGGCCCCCACCGCGATCCCCGCCGGAGTGCCCCTGCGCATCACCGTCCGGCACACCAGCGACCCGAACGGCAGCCGGGCGGAGGGCGGTTGGCTGCGCACCTCGGACGGCCTCGCCATGGCCAACCAGGCCGACGCCGCCCACCGCGTCTTCCCGGGCAACGACCACCCGGCGGACAAGGCGTACTTCACCTTCCGGATCACCGCTCCCGAGAAGCTGACAGCCGTGGCCAACGGCCTGCCCGTCAGCACCCAGCGCCGCGGGGCCACGACCACCTGGACCTACCGCACCGAGCACCCGATGGCCACGGAGCTCGCCCAGGTGTCCATCGGCACCTCCGCGATCGTGCACCGCACCGGACCCCACGGGCTCCCCCTGCGCGATGTCGTGCCCGCCGCGGACCGGGCCAGGCTGGAGCCGTGGCTGAAGAAGACGCCGGACCAGATGGCCTGGATGGAGCGCCAGGTCGGCCGGTACCCGTTCGAGACGTACGGGCTGCTCGTCGCCGACACGAGCACGGGCTTCGAGCTGGAGACCCAGACGCTCTCGCTCTTCGAACGGCCCCTGTTCACCGAGCCCGGTTACCCCGAGTGGTACGTCGACTCGGTCATGGTGCACGAGCTGGCCCACCAGTGGTTCGGCAACAGTGTCTCCCCGCAGTCCTGGTCGGACCTGTGGCTCAACGAAGGACACGCCAGCTGGTACGAGGCCCGGTACGCCGAGGAGCACGCGGACCAGCCGCTCGAACGCCGGATGCGCCAGGCGTACACCCGGTCCGACGCCTGGCGGGCCGCCGGAGGCCCCCGGCATATCCGGACGCCCCGGAGCCGGGCCACAAGATCAGTCTGTTCAGGCCGGTGGTGTACGACGGCAGTGCGCTCGTCCTCTACGCCCTGCGGCAGGAGATCGGCACGGCGGCGTTCGACCGGCTGGAACGGACCTGGGTGCGGCGCCACAAGGACGAGTCCGCGACGACGGCGGACTTCACCGGCCTCGCCTCCCACATCGCGGGCCGCGACCTGGGTGCGTTCTTCCAGGCGTGGCTGTATGGCGAGAAGACACCGCCGATGCCCGGGCACCCGGACTGGCGCAGCGAGAAGCCCAAGACCGGATGAGCCCGGCGCGGGCGGGGCAGGGAGCGGTGGGAGACGCCGGTAAACCCGGGTGACGGGTCCGGCGGCGCCGTGCCACTATCAACGGGTCGGCGCTGCGGCCGACCGGGAATCCCGGCGAGGGAATCATCCGGTGAGGTCACGCGTTGTGACTGACGTAAGCGAATTCCATCGACCTAAGGATCCAATGACCTCCTCTTCTTCCTTTCCCCAGGACGCGCAGAAGGCGCAGAGCGCTACGGAGAACGTGACCGAAAGCCTCACCGAGGGCCTCCGGGCCGACGCCCTGATGGAAGAGGACGTCACCTGGAGCCACGACATCGACGGAGAGCGCGACGGTGAGCAGCTAGACCGCTCGGAGCGTGCGGCGCTCCGGCGGGTGGCGGGTCTCTCCACCGAGCTGGAGGACGTCACCGAGGTCGAGTACCGCCAGCTGCGCCTTGAGCGCGTGGTGCTGGTCGGCGTCTGGACCTCCGGCACCGTGCACGACGCGGAGATCTCTCTCGCGGAGCTCGCGGCGCTCGCCGAGACGGCGGGCGCCCAGGTGCTCGACGCCGTGTTCCAGAGGCGTGACAAGCCGGACCCGGCTACCTACATCGGCTCGGGCAAGGCGCTGGAGCTGCGCGACATCGTTCTGGAGACCGGGGCCGACACCGTCGTCTGCGACGGTGAGCTCAGCCCCGGCCAGCTGATCCACCTCGAAGACGTCGTCAAGGTCAAGGTGGTCGACCGCACCGCCCTGATCCTGGACATCTTCGCCCAGCACGCCAAGTCCCGTGAGGGCAAGGCGCAGGTGTCACTGGCACAGATGCAGTACATGCTGCCGCGTCTGCGCGGCTGGGGTCAGTCGCTCTCCCGGCAGATGGGCGGTGCCGGTTCCAGTGGCGGCGGCGGGATGGCCACGCGTGGTCCTGGTGAGACCAAGATCGAGACGGACCGGCGCCGTATCCGCGAGAAGATGGCGAAGATGCGCCGGGAGATCGCGGAGATGAAGACCGGCCGCGAGATCAAGCGTCAGGAGCGCAGGCGCAACAAGGTGCCCTCCGTCGCCATCGCCGGATACACCAACGCGGGCAAGTCCTCCCTGCTCAACCGGTTGACCGGTGCGGGCGTCCTCGTGGAGAACTCGCTGTTCGCCACCCTCGACCCGACCGTGCGCCGGGCCGAGACGCCGAGCGGCCGGATCTACACCCTGGCCGACACCGTGGGGTTCGTACGGCACCTGCCGCACCACCTCGTCGAGGCGTTCCGCTCCACCATGGAGGAGGTCGGCGAGTCCGACCTGATCCTGCACGTGGTGGACGGCTCCCACCCGGTGCCGGAGGAGCAGCTCGCCGCGGTCCGCGAGGTGATCCGCGAGGTGGGCGCGCTCGACGTCCCCGAGATCGTGGTGATCAACAAGGCGGACGCGGCCGACCCGGTCGTGCTCCAGCGGCTGCTGCGCATCGAGAAGCACGCGATCGCTGTGTCGGCACGTACCGGCGCCGGCATCGACGAGTTGCTCGCACTGATCGATGCGCAACTGCCGCACCCGTCCGTCGAGATCGAGGTGCTCGTGCCCTACACCCAGGGCGGCCTCGTCTCACGGGTGCACGCCGAGGGCGAGGTCCTCTCCGAGGAGCACACCCCGGAGGGCACGCTGCTCAAGGCACGGGTGCACGAGCAGCTGGCTTTCGACCTCTCGGCGTTCGTCCCCGTGACGGGCTGACGCCACCGGACGACCCGAAGGCCCGGCTCCCCTGTGAAGGGAGGCCGGGCTTTCGGCGTGCGGCCCCGGGAGGCGGCGTTCCGGACGAACGGTGCGGGTCACCCGTCACCGTCACCCGTCGCCCGTGCTCTACCGCCCGGCGAACTTCTCGCTCACCGAGTCGAAGACACCTTTCGCCTCGGCGCCGAGGCGCGGACCGGCCAGCCAGCCGGCCGTCACCGGGCCGATGGACGTGTTGGAGACCAGCGCGGGCTTGCCGTCCTGGCCCGCGGCGACCCAGCCGCCACCGGAGGACCCACCGGTCATCGTGCACCCGATGCGGTACATCGTCGGGTCCGCCTCGAAGACCGACAGACGGCCCGGTTCGTCCGTGCAGCGAAGTGCCTTCTGGCCGTCGAACGGCGGGGCGGCCGGGTAGCCGGTCGCCGTCATCTCGGCGATCTCGGAGACGGGCGGTGCGTCGAACTCGACCGGAAGCGCGGAACCGACCGTCTCCTCGAGCGACTTGCCGGTCGACCCCTTCTCCGGGGTCACGTGCAGGACCGCGAAGTCGTACGGGGCACCCTGGCCGCCCGTCGGGGCGCCCTGGGCGATCCACTGCTCGGAGGTCTGGGCCCACTGGCCCCACCACACGCCGTACGGAGCGATCTGCTCCTTGGTCGCGTTCTCCAGCTCGGCCACCGAAAGGCCGCTGTCGTTGTACGACGGGACGAAGGCGATGTTGCGGTACCAGCCGCCCTTCTTGCCCGCGTGCACGCAGTGCCCGGCGGTCCACACCATGTTGGACCTGCCCGGGTGCGCGGGGTCCTGCACGACCGTCGCGGAGCAGACCATCGAACCGGCCGGCCCGTCGAACAGGAGCTTGCCCGACTCCGGCGCGTCCTCGTGGTACGGCGTGGCCACGGGCGTGGCCGGCACCGGGGCCGGCGTCGGGTCCGTCACGCCGTCGTCGCCCGAGATGTCGTTGTCGACGGGCTTCTCGGGGGACTTGTCGGCATCCCGCATCCGGTCCGGGTCCCAGAGGTCCTCGATGATCGGATTGACGTAGTCCTTCGCCTCACGCAGCCATTTGTCCCTGTCCCAGTTCTTCCATTCGCCGTTCTTCCACTGGTCGAGGTCGATGCCGTGCTCCTTGAGCCGGTTCTTCAGATCGTCCGGAATCTTGATCTTGCTGTCGGAGGACTGACCGGTGGAGCTGCTCGGCGTGGCGCTCGCGTCGTCCCCGGTCGGCCCGCACGCGGTGGCGGTGAGCGCCAGGACGGTGGCGAGGGAGGCCGCGGCGAGCACAGGGGAGAGCCTGCGACGTGCGCTCCTCGCACGGTGTGCGGCATCGGTCGGGCGGATGGGTCGCATGTGGTGATCCCCCTGGGACTTCGTCATTCGATACTTCGGCAAGGCACTGCGGCCGGTGCCGGCACGCCGCGCGCACCGGAACGACCGGCCCGGCCCCGAGTGCGGGCCCCACTATGCCGGTGCCGAAGGGGACGGTCCCCGGCAGGGCCGCGGTTCCGCCTCCGCCAGGATCTTCGGACTTACCCGTGATCCCCCGCGACCGGCGTCGTTGGTACGTACGGGGGACACCCGGGTGGAGTTCACCGCCACGGCCCTTCCCGGGGGCAACGTACCGACGTGCAGCGCGCAACTGTGACAGCAGGAGGAGTAACAGCCGTGGCCGTGACCGAACCAGCTCCGGTGACCACGTCCCCCGCGCACGAGGGAATCCTGCGCCGTCAGGCACAGCGCGAATCGGCGGCCCGTACGTACGCGCGGTCCCTGCCGATCGTGCCCGTACGCGCCCGGGGGCTGACCATCGAGGGCGCGGACGGGCGGCGCTATCTCGACTGCCTTTCCGGCGCGGGCACCCTGGCCCTGGGCCACAACCATCCGGTGGTGCTGGAGGCGATCAGGAAGGTCATCGACTCCGGAGCTCCGCTGCACGTGCTCGATCTCGCCACCCCGGTCAAGGACGCGTTCACGACCGAACTCTTCGCCACCCTGCCGCGGGAGTTCGCGGACAACGCCCGGATCCAGTTCTGCGGACCCGCGGGAACGGACGCCGTCGAGGCGGCGTTCACCCTGGTCCGCGCCGCGACCGGCCGCACAGGACTCCTGGCCTTCACGGGCGCGTACCACGGGATGACGGCCGGGGCGCTGGCCGCGTCGGGTGGCGCCACGGACGTACAGGTGACCCGGCTGCCCTTCCCGCAGGAGTACCGCTGCCCCTTCGGTGTGGGCGGGGAGCGCGGGGCCGAGATCGCCGCCCACTGGTCGGAGCACCTGCTCGACGATCCCAAGGCGGGGGTGCCCGCTCCCGCCGGGATGATCGTGGAACCGGTCCAGGGCGAGGGCGGGGTGAACCCCGCGCCCGACAACTGGCTGCGGCGGATGCGCGAGATCACCGCGGAGCGCGGCATTGCGCTGATCGCCGACGAGGTGCAGACCGGGGTCGGCAGGACCGGTGCCTTCTGGGCGGTCGAGCACAGCGGCGTCGTGCCCGACGTGATGGTCCTCTCCAAGGCCATCGGAGGTTCCCTTCCCCTCGCGGTGATCGTGTACCGGTCCGAACTCGACCTCTGGCAGCCCGGCGCCCACGCCGGCACCTTCCGCGGCAACCAGCTGGCCATGGCCGCCGGCGCGGCCACCCTCAAGTACGTGCGCGAGAACCGGCTCGCCGAACGCGCCGCGGCACTCGGTGACCGGATGCTCGCCCGTCTCCAGGAGCTGCGGAGGGACCATCCCGGCATCGGAGACGTCCGGGGACGCGGTCTGATGATCGGGGTGGAACTGGTCGACCCCGAGGCCGCGCCCGCCGGCCGGTCCGACCGCCCCACCGCCCCGCCCCCCGACCCGGCCCTGGCCGCCCTCGTCCAGCAGGAATGCCTGAGCCGCGGCCTCATCGTCGAACTCGGCGGACGCCACTCCGCCGTCGTACGTCTGCTCCCTCCCCTGACTCTCACCGACGAACAGGCGACAGCGGTCGTCGACCGCCTCGCCGACGCGCTGTCAGCTGCGGAACGCTCGCCGCACCGGCGGACCACTGCCGGGCCGCACCACTGATCCCGGACACCCCGTAAGGAAGACCGCCGTGAACCCCACTCCCGCGCCCGAGGCCGACGACCCTCCCCCCGGCCCCCACCCCGGGCAGGACGGACCCAACAGCCCGGTGGCGGTCGAGGCGACGACCGTGCCGCGTCAGAAGACCCCGCCCCGCGGCGACCGGCGCATCCCCGCCGGCGCGTCCACCGGCGCCGCGCAGCAGGACCTCCTCGACCACCCGGACCCGCTCAGGGCCGCGGACGCGGCGGGCACCGAGAACCTCCTGCGCTGCTGGGCCCGGGAGAACGGCCTCCGCCGCCCGGACCGCGGCACGCTGCGCATCCCGCTCCCCGAGAGCGGCGCCGCCCTTCTCGTCCCGGTCCTCTACTGGTCCGCCACCGGCTGGCACCGCTTCGGTTCACCCCTCCTGGAGACCGCGCCCGATGCCGCCCCGCCCGTCGACGCGGTCACCCTAGCGGCTCTCCTGGGGCGTGAAGCCGACCGGAACGCGGGCTCCGACCTGGTGGCCAGGGTCGCCGACTCCGTACGGCACACAGCCGTGTTCATCGGGGAGCGGCGGCGCACACCGTCCGGGCCGGCCGGGGCCGACCTGTTTCTCTCCGCCGAGCAGTCACTTCTCCTCGGCCATCCCCTCCACCCCACCCCCAAGAGCCGTGAGGGCCTCTCCGAAGCCGAAGCCCGTCTCTACTCGCCCGAGTTGCACGGCTCCTTCCCCCTCCACTGGATGGCTGTCGACCGGTCGGTCCTCGCCACCGAGTCGGCCTGGACCCGGAGGGGCCGTCCGGTGCCGGCGGAGGAACTCGTCGCACCGCTCGCGGACGGGCTGCCCGTCCCCGACAAGACCACCGCCCTCCCGCTCCACCCCTGGCAGGCCGCCGAGCTGATGCGACGCCCGGAAGTCGGCGCGCTGTTCGAGGCCGGTCTGCTCCACGACCTCGGCGCCCACGGGAGGCACTGGCACCCCACGTCCTCCGTCCGCACCGTGTACCGGTCCGGTGCCGACCTCATGCTGAAGCTGTCCCTGGGTGTACGTATCACCAACTCCCGCCGGGAGAACCTCCGCAAGGAACTCCACCGGGGCGTGGAGGTCCACCGGTTGCTCCGCAGCGGCCTCGCCGCACAGTGGCACACCGTGCATCCCGGCTTCGACATCGTCCGGGATCCCGCCTGGCTGGCCGTGGACACCGCCGAAGGCACGCCTGTCCCCGGGCTCGACGTGATGCTCCGGCACAACCCGTTCGCTCCTGGGGACGACGCCGTCTGCATCGCCGGGCTCACGGCCCCGCGCCCGTGGCCGGACCGCACGGGAACACACTCGCGCCTGGCCGTCTGCGTCTCCCGGCTGGCCGTCCGCACCGGCCGTACCAGGGCCGCCGTCTCCGCCGAGTGGTTCCTGCGCTACCTCGACCGGGTCGTACGGCCCATCCTGTGGCTCGACGCCACGGCGGGGGTCGCCCTCGAAGCCCACCAGCAGAACACGCTGGTGCTGCTCGACCCCGATGGCTGGCCCATCGGCGGGCGCTACCGGGACAACCAGGGCTACTACTTCCGCGAGTCCCGCCGTGCCGCACTCGAACACCGGCTTCCGGGTATCGGCGCGCGCAGTGACACCTTCGTCCCGGACCCGGTCACCGACGAGCGCTTCGCCTACTACCTGGGCATCAACAACGTCCTCGGCCTCATCGGAGCGTTCGGCGCCCAGCGCCTCGCGGACGAACAGGTGCTCCTCGCCGCCCTCCGCCGCTTCCTCGACGGGGTCTCGGAACTCGGCTCACCGCTGCCCGGCTACCTGCTGGACACCCCGCACCTGCGATGCAAGGCCAATCTGCTGACCCGGCTGCACGGCCTCGACGAGCTGGTAGGTCCCGTCGACACCCAGTCCGTCTACGTCTCCATCGCCAACCCCCTCCGGCCGTGAAAGTCCCTCGAACCATGACCATCTGACCCCCGAGAGGAGAGCGTCACGTGCCTCCGGCCGACGCGCACACGGACACCGGAACCGACGCCGCCCCCCAGCTCGCCACAGGCGTCGAGGACACACTGGACCTGCGGTTCTCCGAGGAACTGCTCGCTCTGTTCCGCGAGGACCCGGCGGCGCCCGCCACCCGGCCGGCCGTCTCCTCCCTGCTCGGTGACCCAGGGGCCTGGCGCCCCGTCACCACCGCGGCCGGTGTCTTCCAGCTCGCACCCGTCCGCCTGGAACGCGACCTCCAGCTGATCAGCCGGTGGATGAACGACCCCGCGGTCGCCGCCTTCTGGGAACTCGCCGGGGCCGAAGCCGTCACCGCCGCGCACCTTCGACCACAGCTGGAGGGAGACGGGCGGAGCGTGCCCTGCCTCGGCGTGCTCGCAGGAGTGCCCATGAGCTACTGGGAGATCTACCGGGCGGATCTCGACCCGCTGGCCCGCCACTATCCGGCCAGGCCGCATGACACCGGTATCCACCTCCTGATCGGCGGCGTGACCGACCGCGGCCGAGGCGTGGGCACCGCACTGCTCCGCGCCGTCTCCGACCTCGTACTCGACCACCTTCCGCGGTGCGCACGGGTCGTGGCCGAACCGGACATGCGTAACACCCCTTCCGTCTCCGCCTTCCTGAGCGCCGGCTTCCGGTTCTCGGCGGAAGTCGAACTGCCCGACAAGCGAGCCGCTCTGATGGTGCGCGACCGAGCCCACCGCACCCAGCTGTGAACGACTCACCGACCTGCTCACCCCGCTCGAACCCCATCGGTTCCACCCGGAGGAGTCCCCGTGCCGAAATATCCCGCGAGCCATGACTCTGCGGAGCCCCACGCGCCGCACAGCACTCCGGAACTGAACCGGGCGGGCTGGGACCGGGCAGCGGCCCGGCTGCTCGCCAAGATGCTCGGAGAGTTCGCCTACGAGCAGATCATCGAGCCGACCGCGCTGGGAGGGGCGGACGGCACCTACTCGCTCCCTCTCGACGACGGAGCGACCCTGCGCTTCCGGGCCCGGCGTGGTGTCTACGGCAGCTGGCGCGTCGACTCCGGCTCGATCACCGAAACCGGCACGGACCACTGCGCGAGCGACCCGGGGCGAAGCGGTGGCGCCCTCGACGCGGCGCCCGGGCTGAACGGCGCTTCCTCCGGCGCTCCGAGGCCGTTCCGCGACCCCCTGCGATTTCTCGCCCGCGCCCACGGCCTGCTGGGTATCGACGGCGCCACGCTCGGCCACCTCATCCGCGAGCTCACCGCCACTCTCGCCGCCGACGCCGGACTCGACCACACCGCCGTCAGCGCGGCCCGACTGGCCGAGCTCGACTACGCGGAGCTCGAAGGCCACCAGACCGGCCATCCCTGGCTCGTCGCCAACAAGGGGCGCCTCGGCTTCTCCGCCGATGACACGGCCCGCTTCGCGCCGGAAGCCCGCCAAAGGGTCCGGCTGCCCTGGATCGCCGTCAGCACCCGCATCGCCGGCTACCGCGGGGTCCCCCGCCTCGCCGACCCCGAGCACCTCTACGCGCAGGAACTGGACCCGGCCGTCCGGGCCTCCTTCGACGCCACGCTGCGCGCCCGGGGCCTCGACCCCGGTACGTACCTCTTTCTTCCGGTCCATCCGTGGCAGTGGGACGAGTGGATCGCCCCGCACTTCGCCCCGGCGATCGCGGCCGGCGACGTCGTCGCGCTGCACGCCGACGACGATCTGCGGCTGCCGCAGCAGTCCATCCGGACCTTCACCAACGTGACCCGCCAGGACCGGCACACGGTCAAGCTGCCGCTCTCCATCCTCAACACCCTGGTCTGGCGCGGACTCCCCACCGAGCGCACGCTCGCAGCCCCGGCCGTCACCGCCTGGGTCCAGGGCCGGTGCGACACCGACCCGTTCCTCCGGGACGCCTGCGGTGTCATCCTGCTCGGCGAGGTCGCCTCCGTGGCCGTCGAGCACCCCCTCTACGACCGTCTTCCCCAGACGCCGTACCAGTACAAGGAGATACTCGGTGCGATCTGGCGGGAGCCCCTGCACCCGAGGCTCGCGCCCGGCGAGCGGGCCCGCACCCTGGCCTCGCTGCTGCACACCGACCCGCGTGGCCGCGCGTTCGTGGCGGAGCTGGTCACCAGGTCCGGGCTGACCCCCACCGCCTGGCTGACGCGCCTCTTCGTGGCCCTGCTCCCTCCGCTCCTGCACTTCCTCTACCGCTACGGCACGGTCTTCTCCCCGCACGGTGAGAACGCCATCGTCGTCTTCGACGGCCAGGACGTCCCCGTGCGCCTGGCGATCAAGGACTTCGTCGACGACGTGAACATCAGCGCCCAGCCGCTGCCCGAGCACGACGGCATGCCTGAGGCCGTGCGCCGCATCCTGCTCACGGAGGAGCCCTCCTTCCTCACCCAGTTCATCCACTCCGGACTGTTCGTCGGGGTCTTCCGCTATCTGTCCCCCCTCTGCGAGGAACAGCTGGGAGTGCCGGAGGACGAATTCTGGTCACTCGTACGGGCGGAGATCGTCCGGTATCACGCGCGGTTCCCCGAACTGAAGGACCGGTTCGAGATGTTCGACCTGCTGACCCCCCGCATCGAGCGCCTCTGTCTGAACCGCAACCGCCTGCATCTGGACGGCTACCGGGACCGGGCGCAACGCCCGCACGCCGCCGTGCACGGCACCGTCCCCAACCCGCTCCACCCCAGCCCCCGGGTCCGGGACTGACCGTTGATGTCAGTGCCGCGCCGTAGGCTGGTCGCGCTATGACGAAGCCATCCCTCACCGAACTCCTCCACGCCGCCGTCACCGCAGTCGGCGGTACGGAGCGGCCCGGCCAGGTCACCATGGCCGAGGCCGTTGCCGGGGCCGTGGACGACCACTCCCATCTGCTGGTCCAGGCCGGTACCGGCACGGGCAAGTCCCTCGGCTATCTGGTGCCCGCGCTGGCGCACGGGGAGCGCGTCGTGGTGGCCACGGCGACCCTCGCGCTCCAGCGCCAGCTCGTGGAGCGGGATCTCCCGCGTACGGTCGACGCCCTGCATCCGATACTGCGGCGCCGGCCCCAGTACGCCATGCTCAAGGGCCGGTCGAACTACCTCTGCCTCCACCGGCTCCACGAGGGGGTGCCGCAGGAGGAGGAGGACGGGCTCTTCGACCAGTTCGAGGCGGCAGCGCCGTCGAGCAAGCTGGGACAGGATCTGCTCCGCATGCGGGACTGGGCGGGCGAGACGGAGACCGGGGACCGGGACGACCTCACACCCGGCGTCTCGGACCGGGCGTGGGCACAGATCTCGGTCTCCTCCCGCGAGTGTCTCGGGGCCTCGAAGTGCGCGTACGGCGCCGAGTGTTTCGCCGAGATGGCCCGTGAGCGGGCCAAACTCGCCGATGTGGTCGTCACCAACCACGCCCTGCTCGCCATCGACGCCATCGAGGGCGCCCCGGTGCTCCCGCAGCACGAGGTGCTCATCGTCGACGAGGCCCACGAGCTGGTCTCCCGGGTGACGGGTGTGGCCACGGGGGAGCTCACGCCCGGCCAGGTGAACCGCGCGGTGCGCCGTGCGGCCAAACTGGTCAACGAGAAGGCGGCGGACGCGCTCCTCACGGCGTCCGAGGGTTTCGAGAGAGTCATGGAGCTGGCGCTGCCCGGCCGCTTGGAGGAGGTCCCCGAGGATCTCGGCTACGCGCTGATGGCGCTGCGGGACGCCGCTCGCACGGTGATCTCCGCGCTGGGTTCCACGCGGGACAAGTCCGTGCAGGACGAGGACGCGGTCCGTAAGCAGGCGATGGCGTCGGTCGAGACCATTCACGGGGTCGCCGAGCGCATCACCCAGGGTTCCGAGTACGACGTCGTCTGGTATGAGCGGCACGACCGTTTCGGCGCGTCCGTGCGGGTCGCGCCGCTCTCCGTCTCCGGCCTGCTCCGGGAGAAGCTCTTCGCGGATCGTTCGGTCGTCCTGACGTCGGCGACGCTGAAACTCGGCGGCGATTTCAACGGGGTGGGAGCCTCCCTGGGACTCGCCCCCGAAGGCACCGCGGGCGATGACATCCCGCAGTGGAAGGGCCTCGACGTGGGCTCGCCCTTCGACTATCCCAAGCAGGGGATTCTCTACGTGGCCCGCCATCTGGCGACGCCGGGACGCGAGGGCTCGCGGACCGACATGCTGGACGAGCTCGCCGAGCTGATCGAGGCGGCGGGCGGCCGGACCCTGGGGCTGTTCTCCTCCATGCGGGCGGCTCAGGCGGCTGCCGAGGAGCTGCGGGGCCGGCTCGGGAAGCCGATCCTCCTGCAGGGGGAGGAGACGCTCGGGGAGTTGATCAAGAACTTCGCCGCCGACCCGGAGACCTGCCTCTTCGGCACGCTCTCGCTCTGGCAGGGTGTCGACGTCCCGGGAGCGAGCTGCCAGCTCGTGATCATGGACCGGATCCCGTTCCCGCGCCCCGACGATCCGCTGATGAGCGCTCGGCAGAAGGCGGTCGAGGAGGCGGGCGGCAACGGGTTCATGGCCGTGGCGGCGACGCATGCCGCTCTGCTGATGGCCCAGGGCGCCGGACGGCTCGTGCGGGCCACGGGTGACAAGGGAGTGGTCGCCGTGCTCGACCCCCGGCTGGCCAACGCCCGGTACGGAAGCTATCTACGCGCCTCCCTGCCCGATTTCTGGTACACCACGGACCGAGGCCAGGTGCGGCGCTCACTCGCCGCCATCGACGCGTCGGCCAGGGCCGAGGGGCGGTAGCGGCACACAGCGGCCTCCGGGCCGGGCGGCGAGCGCTCCCGGTCCAGCGTCCCGCGCGTCCCGTAGCCGAGGGACCGGGGCATGGCCCGGCAGGCGGGGGCCGTGGCACGGGTCGGTGGGCGAGGGCCCCTAGGACAGGGCGGGGCCCCGGGATCGGCGCAGTGCATCCCGGGGCCCGCTCTGGCACATGGGGTCTCAGACCCGCCGCAGCACCGCCACCACCTTGCCGAGGATGGTGGCCTCGTCGCCGGGGATCGGCTGGTAGGCGGAGTTGTGCGGGAGGAGCCATACGTGGCCGTCCTCGCGCTTGAACCGCTTGACCGTGGCCTCGCCGTCGAGCATGGCCGCCACGATGTCCCCGTTCTCCGCGACCGGCTGGCGCCGGACCGTGACCCAGTCGCCGTCACAGATCGCGGCCTCGATCATCGAATCACCGACGACCTTGAGTACGAAGAGCTCTCCGTCACCCACGAGCTGGCGGGGGAGGGGGAAGACGTCCTCCACCGACTCCTCGGCGAGGATCGGGCCACCGGCGGCGATCCGGCCGACCAGCGGGACGTACGAGGCGGCGGGCTTGCCCGTGGTGTCGGTCTGCTGCGTACTGGGCTGATCCGAGCCCCGGACCTCGTACGCACGAGGGCGGTGGGGGTCGCGACGCAGGAATCCCTTGCGCTCCAGAGCCATCAGCTGATGCGCGACGGACGACGTGCTGGACAGTCCCACCGCCTGGCCGATCTCCCGCATCGAGGGCGGGTACCCTCGGCGCTGAACCGAATCGCGAATGACCTCGATCACCCGTCGCTGCCGGTCCGTGAGCCCGGAGCTGTCCGACCGGATTCCTGGTGGGCGGCCGGGCAACGAGCGCGCGGGACGCGCGGGCTCCTGCCCCTCCGTGTTCATGACTGAGTCATTCATTGCATGCACCGGCTCAAGTCGGCTCTGGGAGCGGTGGTCCTGGGCAGTGATGGCGGCACTGTCTGCGGTGGTGGTCACGTCGGCCCCTCTCGAATGTTCTCCCTAGTTGGACAACGGTAGTAGCTTTCGAAAGGTTGCGCCAAACACACGTTCGAGTGAAAAACAAATAAAGGCCCGCCAGTGGCTTATGGCGGGGTGTATGGGCGCCCTTTGGGCTGCGGCAATTCCGACCATTACGGTAACGTCCGCGCCTCCCCGCGTGCGTGCGGGGGCCCTTTCCGTGCGTCCGGCGCCGTCGTGCGAGGGGTGCCCCGCCCTCGGCGGAGCCACACGTTTCCCGTACCCTCATGCCTGGCTGGGCACCGCCGCCGCGGTTCCGGCAGGCGCGACACGCGCTGGGGCCGCAAGTGCGACGAAACCCTAGATCTAGTGGTTGGATTGCCTCAGTCGCCCAGAAGTTGTGGTCCCCGGTCGGTCGGGGAACGGCGATCGCCTATGCTTGAGCCTGCTTCGAAGGGTCCGTGACGGGCCTGGGGAGGCTATTCAGTCGTGCTGCGAAGGAGGGATGGAAACCATGCACTGCCCCTTCTGCAGGCACCCCGACAGCAGGGTCGTCGACAGCCGCACCACCGACGACGGCACGTCGATCCGACGCCGCCGCCAGTGCCCCGACTGCTCCCGCCGTTTCACCACGGTGGAGACCTGTTCGCTGATGGTGGTCAAGCGCAGCGGCGTGACGGAACCCTTCAGCCGTACCAAGGTCATCTCCGGTGTCCGTAAGGCGTGCCAAGGGCGGCCCGTCACCGAGGACGCGCTCGCCAAGCTCGGCCAGCGGGTCGAAGAGGCGGTGCGTGCCACCGGCAGCGCCGAGCTGACCACCCACGACGTGGGTCTGGCCATACTCGGGCCCCTGAAGGAACTCGACCTCGTCGCTTACCTGCGGTTCGCGTCCGTGTACCGGGCGTTCAACTCACTCGAGGACTTCGAGGCCGCCATCGCGGAACTCCGCGAGCAACGGCCTCCCACGGAAGGGCGCGGGAGCGGCGAGACCCCTGAGGTCCCCGCACCCGCCATCGCCGCCGACTGATCGGCACCGGCCGGCCGGCTGAGGTCTGCCGGCCGGAGGCGGAGCGGTACCAAGACCTGCTTCCGGCGCCGCGAGCGGCGTCCGGAGCATCAGACACACACTGTGCCCTGGGAAGAACTGGGCACTTCAGGGCGTTTTTGCCCACATATGGGAGGCGGCATGACAGAGACGGCGAGCGGCCCGGCACGAGGTTCCCGCACCAAGGGAACCAAGTCGACTGCGAATCGGCAGGGTCTGCGTATCGAGCGCATTCACACCACCCCCGGCGTGCATCCGTACGACGAGGTGGAGTGGGCGCGCCGGGACGTCGTCATGACCAATTGGCGCGACGGCTCGATCAACTTCGAGCAGCGTGGCGTCGAGTTCCCCGACTTCTGGTCGGTGAACGCGGTCAACATCGTCACCAGCAAGTACTTCCGGGGGGCCGTCGGCACCCCGCAGCGTGAGACCGGTCTGCGGCAGCTGATCGACCGGATCGTGAAGACGTACCGGAAGGCCGGTGAGGAGTACAACTACTTCTCCTCCCCCGCGGACGCCGAGATCTTCGAGCACGAGCTGGCCTACGCCCTCCTGCACCAGATCTTCAGCTTCAACTCCCCGGTCTGGTTCAACGTCGGGACGCCTCAGCCGCAGCAGGTCTCCGCCTGCTTCATCCTGGCCGTCGACGACTCCATGGAGTCGATCCTCGACTGGTACAAGGAAGAGGGCATGATCTTCAAGGGCGGCTCCGGTGCCGGCCTGAACCTCTCCCGTATCCGCTCCTCCAAGGAGCTGCTCTCCTCCGGCGGCAACGCCTCGGGCCCGGTCTCCTTCATGCGGGGTGCCGACGCCTCCGCGGGAACGATCAAGTCCGGTGGGGCCACCCGCCGCGCGGCCAAGATGGTCATTCTCGATGTCGACCACCCGGACATCGAGAACTTCATCGAGACCAAGGTCAAGGAGGAGGAGAAGATCCGCGCCCTGCGCGACGCGGGCTTCGACATGGACCTGGGCGGCGACGACATCACGTCCGTCCAGTACCAGAACGCCAACAACTCGGTCCGCGTGAACGACGAGTTCATGAAGGCCGTCGAGTCCGGCGGGAAGTTCGGGCTGCGGGCCCGGATGACCGGTGAGGTCATCGAGGAGGTCGAGGCGAAGTCCCTCTTCCGCAAGATGGCCGAAGCGGCGTGGGCCTGTGCCGACCCCGGCATCCAGTACGACGACACCATCAACCACTGGCACACCTGCCCGGAGTCCGGCCGGATCAACGGCTCGAACCCGTGCAGCGAGTACATGCACCTGGACAACACCTCGTGCAACCTGGCCTCGCTGAACCTGATGAAGTTCCTCAAGGACGACGGCGAGGGCCACCAGTCCTTCGAGTCCGAGCGCTTCTCCAAGGTCGTCGAGCTGGTCATCACCGCGATGGACATCTCGATCTGCTTCGCGGACTTCCCGACGCAGAAGATCGGCGAGAACACCCGCGCCTACCGGCAGCTGGGCATCGGTTACGCCAACCTGGGCGCCCTGCTGATGGCGACCGGCCACGCCTACGACAGTGACGGCGGCCGCGCGCTCGCCGGTGCCATCACGTCGCTGATGACCGGCACCTCGTACAAGCGTTCCGCCGAGCTCGCCGCGGTCGTCGGCCCGTACGACGGCTACGCCCGTAACGCGGAGCCGCACCAGCGCGTCATGAAGCAGCACTCCGACGCCAACGCCGTCGCCGTGCACGTGGACGACCTGGACTCGCCGATCTGGGCCGCCGCCACGGAGGCATGGCAGGACGTGATCCGGCTGGGCGCGAGGAACGGCTTCCGCAACGCCCAGGCGTCGGTCATCGCCCCCACCGGCACCATCGGTCTCGCGATGTCCTGCGACACCACCGGCCTCGAGCCCGACCTCGCCCTGGTCAAGTTCAAGAAGCTCGTCGGTGGCGGCTCCATGCAGATCGTCAACGGCACGGTCCCGCAGGCGCTCCGGCGCCTCGGCTACCAGCCGGAGCAGATCGAGGCGGTCGTCGCCCACATCGCCGAGCACGGCAACGTGATCGGTGCCCCGGGCCTGAAGACCGAGCACTACGAGGTCTTCGACTGCGCGATGGGCGAGCGGTCCATCTCCGCGATGGGTCACGTCCGGATGATGGCGGCCATCCAGCCGTGGATCTCCGGCGCGCTCTCCAAGACGGTGAACCTGCCGGAGACGGCCACCGTCGAGGACGTCGAAGAGGTCTACTTCGAGGCGTGGAAGATGGGCGTCAAGGCGCTCGCGATCTACCGCGACAACTGCAAGGTCGGCCAGCCCCTCTCCACGAAGAAGTGGGAGGCGAAGAAGACCGAGATCATCGCGGAGACCGAGGGCACCATCCGTACCGCGGTGGAGAAGGTCGTCGAGTACCGCCCGGTCCGCAAGCGCCTGCCCAAGGGCCGTCCCGGCATCACCACCTCGTTCACGGTCGGTGGCGCCGAGGGTTACATGACCGCCAACTCCTACCCGGACGACGGTCTGGGTGAGGTCTTCCTGAAGATGTCCAAGCAGGGTTCGACCCTCGCGGGCATGATGGACGCCTTCTCGATCGCGGTCTCGGTCGGTCTCCAGTACGGCGTGCCGCTGGAGACGTACGTCTCCAAGTTCACCAACATGCGCTTCGAGCCGGCCGGTATGACGGACGACCCGGACGTGCGGATGGCGCAGTCGATCGTCGACTACATCTTCCGCCGCCTGGCGCTGGACTTCCTGCCGTTCGAGACGCGGTCCGCGCTCGGAATCCACTCGGCCGAGGAGCGTGAGCGTCACCTCGACACCGGTTCGTACGAGCCGGCGTTCGAGGACGAGGACGTGGAGACGGAGAGCCTCGCCCAGTCCGCTCCGCTCCAGGCGGAGCCCCTGAAGGCGGTCGCCGCTCACCAGGTGGCCGAGAAGCCGGCTCCGATGACGGCGCACACCTCGGCCGAGCTGGTCGAGATGCAGCTCGGCATCAGCGCGGACGCGCCGCTCTGCTTCTCCTGCGGGACGAAGATGCAGCGCGCCGGTTCCTGCTACATCTGCGAGGGCTGCGGCTCGACCAGCGGTTGCAGCTGATCCGTTGAGCCCGGTACGGGCGTAGAACGCCTGCTCGGGGCGGTGGGGCCGATCATTCGGCGCCACCGCCCGAGCAGCTGTGCGGCCGGGGCTCGGCGTCCGCCCGGTGCGCCCGCCGCGCGCGGGAACCCGGTCGCCGGCCCTTCAGGAACCTGAGGTACGGCTTCCCATGACCGCCGCGAACTCGTCGGGATCGCCGTCGAACCCGCGCACCTCCGGGTGGAAGGACCAGGAACCCGAGCTGTCCCGGGTGAACTCCGCGACGACGGCCGCTGTGGCGGCCGAGACCTCCGAGAAGTCGCTCTCCGAGAGGTTGGTGTACCCCTCGCGGATCTGTACGCCGGTGCGCAGTATCTCGCCGAAGGTCTTGCGGCCGTCCCGCTGCTGGATGGCGATTCCCACGATCACACGGGTGTACGTCTCGGCCAGCCGGTCCAGTTCGATCGTCATGATCTCGTCGTATCCGAGCCCCTGCCCGGTCCTGCTGTCCCGGTTGAGCGTGATCGTGCCGTCCGGCGAGCGGCTGTCGAAGTGCACCAGATAGGCCGGGCGGCCGTACGGATCGTCCGCGGTGTACGGGGCGGCGATGATGTCCAGGTCATGCGCGGGCTCGCCCGCGTCGCTGGGGTCCCATTTGAGCCTCACTTCAACCTTGTCGATGTCCTTATTGGGAGTGCTCATCGAACTTCCCCTCTCGCGCCGGGCCGGCGGACCGCTCTCACTGCCCGATCATGGCCGTAACTGTCCGTGAATCCAACCGCCTTGGCGCAGGGCGGCGCAAACGGGCCATGGTCGTGACCGGGTCGCTCCCCGTGGGAGACGGCGCGGGGGCCGCTGGCCGGTCTCTTCCCGGAGCGGCCCCCATATTCGCTTCGGGCGGAGTCCGCCGTAGCGTGACCGGTGCCACGGCGGGCGCCGTACGATGGCGCGGTGCTGGTCAAGTGGATTCGCTGCACCGTGGTGGACCGTCATGGGTTCGAGCGGGGACAGCGGAAGTGGGCGGGGCTGCTGGGTGAGCCGGGATTCAGGGGGCAGAGCGGAGGGTGGAGCCGGGGGCGGCCCGACGTGGCTCATGTCTTCGCGTTCTGGGAGAGCCGCGTCTTCTACGACTCCTTCATGGCAAGCGGCCACGACCGGCTGGCCACGGCGCAGTCCGGTATGTACCGGGGTATGCAGGTGAAGCTCTTCGAGTACCGGTTCGACGTGAAGACCGGTTTCGAGCCCCACTTCACGGACGCGGACGTCGTCAGGGTGGCGCACAGCCGGGTCCACGAGGACCGTGTGGACCATTTCGCGCTCATGCAGAAGCAGGTGTGGAATCCGGCGATGGCCGGGTCCCCGGGGATGCTGCGCGGGATGTTCGGGGAGGCGCCGGGGCATGAGTTCCTGGTGCTGTCGATGTGGCAGTCGAGCGCGGAGCGCGGCAAGTACCGCCCGCAGGGCGTGGAACGGCTGACGGACAGGGCGCAGACCGAGACGGACGTCGCGGAGCTGACCGGAGACGTCGTGGAGCTTCAGCCTTTGTGGACGGTGTGACCGGCTGCCCTCGATTACTGAGGCCGCCCGCAGGTCATGGTGGACGCGGGCCGTGAAGAGTCCGGTGGCCGGTGCATCGCGAGGCGGAGGTACGTCCCCGTACCGGATGTGGTCGGGCGTTCCGGTAACGCGGCGAGGTGCCGCAGCTGTCGTCCTACGCCCGCCATGGATCGCGGGACACCCCTTAGGGTCGTTACATGGCACGACCGCAGCGCATTGTTCTCGTCCGGCACGGTGAGTCCGAGGGCAATGCCGACGACACGGTGTACGAACGTGAGCCCGACCACGCACTCAGGCTCACGGCGAACGGCTTGCGGCAGGCGAGGGAGACGGGGGTCCGGCTGCGCGAGCTGTTCGATGGGCAGCGCGTCAGCGTGTACGTCTCTCCCTACCGCCGGACCCACGAGACGTTCCGCTCCTTCGGCCTCGACCCGGAGAAGGTGAGAGTGCGGGAGGAGCCCAGACTGCGCGAGCAGGACTGGGGGAACTGGCAGGACCGGGACGACGTACGGCTGCAGAAGGCGTACCGCGACGCGTACGGTCACTTCTTCTACCGCTTCGCCCAGGGCGAGTCCGGAGCCGACGTGTACGACCGGGTCGGGGCCTTCCTGGAGAGTCTGTACCGCAGCTTCGAGGACCCCGGCCACCCGGAGAACGTCCTGCTGGTCACCCACGGGCTGACGATGCGCTTGTTCTGCATGCGCTGGTTCCACTGGTCGGTGGCGGAGTTCGAGTCGCTCTCCAATCCCGGCAACGCCGAGACACGGTCACTGGTCCTGGGCGAGGACGGCCGCTACGCGCTTGACCAGCCATTCGTGCGCTGGCGCACCCCCGAGTCGTACGGCATCACCGGATAGAGTGGCAGAGCGATGACCGCTGACTCTGCTTCCGACCGGCGCTTCGAACGCGCCCTGGCCAGCCTGCGTGGGCTGTCCGTGGGAGACGCCCTGGGCTCCCAGTTCTTCGTCCCCGTCAACTATCCGCTGCTCAAACGGCGCGCTCTGCCGCCCGGTCCCTGGCAGTGGACGGACGACACCGAGATGGCTTCCTCCGTACTCGCCGTGCTCGCCTCGCACGGCCGTATCGACCAGGACGCTCTGGCCCACTCCTTCGCCAGGCACCATGATTTCGACCGGGGCTACGGACCCGCGGTGAACCGGCTGCTCAGACTGGTCCGGGAGGGTGGCGACTGGCGCGAACTGGCGTCCGCCCTCTTCAACGGCCAGGGTTCCTGGGGCAACGGTTCGGCCATGCGTATCGCACCGCTCGGTGCCTGGTACGCGGACGATCCGGAGCAGGCGACCCACCAGGCCGAGATCTCCTCGTACACGACGCACCAGCACCGTGAGGCGGTCGTCGGCGCGATGGCGGTCGCCGCCGCCGCCTCGCTGGCCGCGGCCCCCGGAGGCCCGCCGTCACCCGGCGACCTTCTCGACGGCGTCATCGCGCTCGTACCGCGCAGTGCGGTCGGCGCGGGGCTGCGCCGGGCACGCGACATGCTCGACTACCGGGACGCGGGCACGGTGGCGGCCGTCCTGGGCAACGGGCGCCGTACGAGCGCGCACGACACCGTGCCGTTCGCCCTCTGGTCGGCGGCGCGGAGCCTCGGCGACTTCGAGCAGGCGTTCTGGGTTACGGCTCAGGCAGGCGGTGACGTCGACACGACCTGCGCCATCGTCGGTGGGGTCGTCTCGGCCTCCCCGGCGGGGGCGCCACCCACCGACTGGCTGACCCGGACGGAAGAGCCGCCGCCCTGGCTCGCTCTGACGCGCGGCTGACACCTCACAACCCGTACTGAGCACCTTCCGTCCCGGTCGGCCGCAGGACCGGAAGCGCACCACGGCCACTGACGCGCGCAGGCGGCGCGGCGCTGCCGTGCGATCGGATGGGGCGATCCTGGACGGGGCGGGCGTCCCTTCGATCACGTGTGCCCCGGGGTGTTCTATCCGTAGCCCTCGGCGTACGCTTGCTGGCGCCATGCCGTACGAACCACCCACGCACACCGTCGAGCGCTCGCTGCGCGCTACCACCGGTGCCAGGACCGTCGCCGGTGTCGACGAGGTCGGACGCGGAGCGTGGGCCGGCCCCGTCACCGTCTGCGCCGCTGTCACCGGGCTTCGCCGACCCCCGGAAGGTCTCACGGACTCGAAGCTGATCAGCCCCAAGCGCCGCGCCCAGCTGGCTCCGCTGTTGAAGACCTGGGTCACGGCCTTCGGGCTGGGACACGCCTCGCCGCAGGAGATCGACGACCTGGGCATGACAGCGGCGCTCCGGCTGGCGGCGGTGAGGGCCCTCGACGGTCTGCCCCTGCGGCCGGACGCCGTGATCCTGGACGGCAAGCACGACTACCTGGGAGACCCCTGGCAGGTTCGTACCGTGATCAAGGGGGACCAGTCCTGTATCGCTGTCGCGGCCGCCTCGGTGATCGCCAAGGTCCACCGGGACACGATGATGGCCGAACTGGGCGCGGCGTCAGGGGAGTACCGGGACTTCGCCTTCGGCGCCAACGCGGGGTACCCGTCGCCGGTGCACAGGGCCGCACTGGAGGAGCGGGGGCCCACGCCCCATCACCGTCTCTCCTGGTCCTACCTGGACGCGCTGCCCAGGTGGCAGCACCTGAAGAAGGTTCGATTCCCCGCCGGGGCGGCCGCACCGGAAAGCGGGGGCCAGCTCGGCTTCGACTTCTGATCACGTACGCACCCCAACCGTCGGCGCCCGAAGCGTCTGCGCTCGTAAGACACCCATCCATGCCTCTCTTCCCCGAGGAGCCTCAGATTCACGAGAGTGCCCAGGGTCCCCGCGTCGCTCCGGCCGCCGGCCGCACCGCGCCGACCCCCCGTCCCGTACCCGGCCCGCGTTCCGCGGCCACACCGCGTCCCGGGCGACCGGGCCCCGGTCCCGTGCGGCCCGCGCCCCCGGCGCAGCGCCCGCAGCCCACACCCGCTCCCGCCGCCCCGGCCCCTGGTCCGGCTCAGGCGGCGAATCGCCCCGCGCCGCAGCTCCAACTGATCACGGCTTCGGCCGCGGGCGCGCTCGACGCTGCCGACGAGGCGGTCGACGTACTGCTCGACTCGGGGCGCGCGCCGGGAGACATCCTGGTCCTGACCACCGGAGAGGCGCACCCCTGGACGGCGCACGAGATCTCCTTCGGAGAGGCGGCCTACTGGGCGCAGCACGACGCCGGTGACGACGTCTTCTTCGCCCACCTGGCGGCGGCGGGCCGTGCCAGGTCCCGCCCGGTGGTCGTGGTCGCGGTCAACGGTGACGTAGACGACGCCACCGCTCGTGCCCTTCCCGCGGCGCGCGAGCGCGCCGACACGCTGCTGATCGTGTGCGGGGACCCGCAGAAGATCAGCAGCGTGCTGGGCGCCGGGGTCTGAGCCGTACGCCACGGGGTTCCGGCTGCTCGAAAGGGTGGCCGGGACCCCGCGCGTCTCAGCGGGCGGCGGTCCGCCGCTGGGCGTCCACAGCGCCGCCGCCTGTGCTCTGCGGGGCCGGATCAAGATCCGCGCATGCCTCGGAGAGTGTCGAGGCGGGCGATATGGAGCTGGGCCGGCGCCCGCCCCGCCCCTCGCCGAGCACCTGCCAGCCTCCCCGGGTCAGCGTGATGTACGCGCCGCACCGCAGGCCGTGGAGCGTGCAGGCGTCCCGCAGCCCCCACATCCACGCCCCGTCCTCCTCGGTCCAGCGCTCGTCGCCCTCGCGGCAGTAGAGCAGCACCGCGGTACGGACGGGGGTACGGCGGCGCAGGTCGTGCGGGACGACCCGGCGCAGATGGGCCAGCACGGCGTTGCGGAACTCCCATCCGTCCGCCGCGACGCTCGTCCGCCGGGCGAAGGAGGCGCTCGCCGTGAGCCGTTCCTCGTGGTCGAGAACGGCTACGACGGCCGTCGCCGGAACAGGCCGGTGACGTGCGTGCAGGCCGCTGACGACCTCGCGCGGGTTCCGCAGCAGGGGAATGCCCGCCGTTGCCCATTCGGCTGGTTCGAGAGTTCTGACAGAACTGTTGACAGAGCCTGCGGACGCCGAGGACGTTGGCATCGAAGAGGCTGGGGACGGAGCGAATCCGAAGGTCACGGTCCTCCCTTCGCTACGCGCCCACAGTGCGGGCAGGGTCGAGTGAGGGCGCACCGCAGCACTGCCCTTCCGGGCCGCGAAAAGACTGTGCGGGGAGCGGACCCAATTCTCCCTGGCGTACCGGCAGGCGGCAACGAGCAATTGGCTCGGCTGACGGGAATCAGCCGGAATGACACTGATATCCCTGCCCCGAAGGTGCTCCTGCGACTCCACCTGTCAGGCGAGAGGAGCGGCGACCAGCGGGAACAAGCCATTTAATCCGGCCTGAACAGGGGAGTCAGGCCCCATGGTGCCGATCGTGAGTGCCTTGTCACGCCGGGTGCAGTCGCCGATTGTCAGTGCCATCAGGTTGCATGGAGACATGGACAACCTGGAACTCCGCGCTGAAGCCGATGCCGTCCTCGCCGAGCTCGTCGGCGGTCCCGGGGGCTCGGCGCGGCTGCGGGAGGATCAGTGGCAGGCGGTGGACGCTCTGGTACGGGAACGCCGCCGCGCCCTGGTGGTCCAGCGCACGGGATGGGGGAAGTCGGCGGTGTACTTCGTGGCCACCGCGCTGCTGCGACGGCGTGGCTCCGGGCCCACGGTGATCATCTCGCCGCTCCTGGCCCTGATGCGCAACCAGGTCGAGTCGGCCGCGCGCGCCGGTATCCAGGCACGCACCATCAACTCGGCCAACCCGGAGGAGTGGGAGACGATCTACGAGGAGGTCGAGCGCGGCGAGACCGACGTCCTCCTAGTCAGTCCGGAACGGCTCAATTCCGTGGACTTCCGCGACCAGGTGCTGCCCAGGCTCGCGTCCACCACCGGTCTGCTGGTGGTGGACGAGGCGCACTGCATCTCCGACTGGGGTCACGACTTCCGGCCGGACTACCGGCGGCTGCGGGCGATGCTGACCGAGCTGCCCGCAGGCGTGCCGGTGCTGGCCACCACCGCGACCGCCAACGCGCGCGTCACCGCTGACGTGGCGGAACAACTGGGCACCGGCGCGGGTGAGGCCCTGGTGCTGCGCGGCCCCCTCGAAAGGGAGAGCCTGCGGCTCGGTGTGGTGCGGCTGCCGGACGCCGCGCACCGCCTGGCCTGGCTCGCCGAGCACCTGGACGAGCTGCAGGGCTCCGGGATCATCTACACCCTCACCGTCGCCGCGGCCGAGGAGGCCACGGCGTTCCTGCGTCAGCGCGGTTTCGATGTGGCCTCGTACACCGGCAAGACGGAGAACGCCGACCGCCTGCAGGCGGAAACCGACCTCCGGGAGAACCGGGTCAAGGCGCTGGTGGCGACGTCGGCGCTCGGCATGGGCTACGACAAGCCGGACCTGGGTTTCGTGGTCCACCTCGGCTCACCCTCCTCGCCCATCGCCTACTACCAGCAGGTGGGCCGGGCGGGACGCGGTGTGGCCCACGCCGATGTCCTGCTGCTGCCGGGCCAGGAGGACGAGGCCATCTGGCGCTACTTCGCCGACAGCGCGTTCCCGCCCGAGACGCAGGTCCGCCAGACCCTTTCCGCCCTCGCGGACGCCGGGCGGCCGCTCTCCGTGCCGGCTCTGGAGGCCGCGGTCGACCTCCGGCGCAGCCGGCTGGAGTCGATGCTGAAGGTCCTCGATGTCGATGGCGCGGTCAAGCGGGTGAAGGGCGGCTGGGCGGCCACCGGAGCCGAGTGGGTGTACGAGGCCGAGCGTTACGCCTGGGTGGCCAAGCAGCGGGCGGCCGAGCAGCAGGCCATGCGCGACTACGTCGGTACGTCCGAGTGCCGGATGGAGTTCCTGCGCCGGCAGCTCGACGACGAGGGGGCGGCTCCCTGCGGGCGCTGCGACAACTGCGTGGGAGCCTGGGCCGATTCCGAAGTTTCGGCCGAGATCCTGACAGGAGCGGCGAAGGAACTGGACCGCCCGGGCGTGGAGATCGAGCCGCGCCGGATGTGGCCGACGGGAATGCCCGCACTGGGCATCGACCTCAAGGGGCGCATCCCGGCGCGGGAGCAGTGCTCCACCGGGCGTGCCCTCGGCCGGCTCTCGGACATCGGCTGGGGCAACCGGCTGCGTCCGCTGCTGGCCGAGAACGCTCCCGACGGGTCGGTGCCGGATGACGTCCTGCACGCGGCGGTGGCGGTCCTGGCGGACTGGGCGCGTTCTCCGGGCGGCTGGGCATCCAACGCCCCGGACGCCTCCGCCCGCCCGGTCGGTGTCGTCGCCGTGCCGTCCCTGACCCGCCCGCAACTGGTCGGATCTCTCGCCCAGGGCATCGCCACCATCGGCCGTCTCCCCCTTCTGGGCACCCTGGCGTACACCAACCCGAGCGGTGCCCACGCGGCACGCCGAAGCAACTCCGCCCAGCGTCTGCGCGCGCTGTCCGGCGCCTTCACCGTCCCCGAGGACCTGGCAAACGCTCTGGCCGGGGCTCCCGGGCCCGTGCTGCTCGTGGACGACTCCACGGAATCCGGCTGGACCCTGGCGGTCGCCGCCCGCCTGCTCCGTCAGGCGGGCAGCGACCAGGTTCTGCCGCTGGTCCTCGCCTCGGGGGCCTGACCTCCGCGGCAAAGGGCGCCGTAGCGCCCGTTCAGCGCCTTCCTCCGCCCCTTCACGCCGGACCGGCGGCGAGAGGCGCGAGCCTCGGCCGCCCTCAACGCTCTCGCGCTTGACGTGCCGGGCGAGTCCTTCACCTCGATGTCCGCGACAACGGCCCCATGGCCGGCGCAGGCGGCGCGATGGTGCGGGCACGGGACGTCTGACCACAGCGGACCAGCTTTGATCTTCATCGGCCTGAACAGCTTGACTACTCTCTGTGGACAACTTATCCACAGGGGGTTTCGGAAATTGGCCGTTCGCGGGACGGTCGAGCCATGAACAAGCACCGCGAATCCACCGGACCGGCCGACGAGCAGCAGATCACCCTGCGCGGTCCCGCCGAGCTCGCCGACGCCCTTCCGTACCTGATGGGATTTCATCCGGACGACAGTGTGGTCATGGTCGCCCTGCACGGTGGCCGAGGGCGCTTCGGCGGCCGGCTCAGGCTCGGAATTCCCCAGTCGCCCAAGGAGTGGGAGCCCGTCGCCGGCCAGCTCGCCGAGTGCCTGGTCTCGGGCAGCGAGCGGCGCGGCTCCAGGCCCGACGCGATCGTCGTCTTCCTCTGCCAGGACCCGGAGGCCGGGGCGACAGGCCACCAGACGATGGAGCGGCTGCGGCCGTTCGCGCAACTGCTGCGTACCGCCTGCGGAACTCTCGACGTGCCCGTACTGGAAGCGCTCTGCATCTCCGGCGGGCGCTACTGGTCCTACTGCTGTCCGGACGGCAGGTGCTGCCCGGTGGAGGGCAACCAACTGGCCCTGCCGGGTACGACGGTCATGGCGGCCGCAGCCGCCTACGCGGGCATTCACGTACGCGGATCACTGCGTGACATGGAGGCGCGGCTCGCACCGATGGAGGACACCGGAGCGAGTGACCAGCTACGGGCACTGGACTCGGCGGGCGCCGTGCTGGTGGCCAGAATCCTGGACCGTGAGGGCCGGGCCGAAGTGGCGGGGGAGACCCTGGAGCTCGCACACGCGCTCATGGACCGTCTCGGCCGGGCGCCCGCCGGTCCGCCCTCCTCGGCGGACACGAACGACGACCGCCTGATCAGCCACGACGAGGCCGCCGCCCTGATCCTCGGTCTCCAGGACCGGGAGACGAGGGACAAGGCGGCGGAATGGATGGAAGGTCCCCGCGCCGCGTCCGCGCTGCGGCTGTGGCGGGCCCTCGCCCGGCGTTGCGTCGGCCCGTACGTGGAGCACGCGGCCGCGCCGCTCACCCTGGCCGGCTGGGTCTCCTGGTCCACGGGCGACGAGCCGGCGGCCAGGGTGGCTCTGGGGCTCGCTCTGCGTGCCGACCCCGAATACACCTTCGCTCAACTGCTCCACCAGGCATGCAACGAGGGTCTGGACCCGGAGACTTTGCGCCGGTGTCTCCGCAGCGAGCGCACCGCGGCAGCGGAGACCCCGCAACAGGCCAGCGGCGACAGCCCGGACGGCCCCGTGAGCCGCGAGGGCCTCGAAAGCCGGGACCACCACGCCGTCCGCGCCGGCCGGAGCGGGCGGCGGGCGAGGAGCGTGAGCCGGCCGGGGCCTCGCACGGTTCCCTCGCAGTCGGCGAAGCGGCGGAGGACCACTCCGAGCGATACCGGTCGTGGTCCCGTAGTGACCCGTCAGCGCACGCGGGAGCCGGGGCGCCAGGGCCGGCGCGGCAGCGGGACGGGCAGCGGAACGGGGAGCGAGCGATGACAGCCGTGACCGGGCGGCCCGTGGAGCCGCTCACGGGGGCGGCGGAGTCGCAGGACCCGTGGCCTCGCAGACACAGCGGTTGTCCGGAGCGCACGGATGGCACCGGAAGGCGGCCATGGCCCCTACCGTCCCTCCCGAAGACCGGGGTACAGGTCGAGGTGGACGACCCCAAGGAGGTGGACGACCTCACGCCCGAACCGCTCCTCGGACCGGACTCGGTGACCTCCGGTCCCTGCTGGTCGGCGGCGAACCCGGCCAGGCGGACGGCCGTCCGGCAACCGGGGTGCGCGTGGCCGGTGTGCCGTTCGCCGCGAGGGTCGGCCGAGTTGGCCTCGGGGTGATCGAGGAGGCGGTCATCGGGCTTCAGCCGGGCGGGCGGCCGGGGGCGAGTGACCGCACTCCGGCTGGGCGGGGGACGGGCCGCAGCTGCACGTGTGACGGAGCGGGGACCGTCACCGGGGGTCGTAGCGGCGGAGGTCGCACGGAGCGAAGTGACAGATGGTGGCGAGCATGGTGAAGGGACTGTTTATCGTCAGGCAGACGACTATGATCACGGCATGCCGCCCTACGACCCGTCGACCTTCCCGCCCTTCGCTGTCACCGTCGACCTGGTTGTGCTCACCGTGCGCCGTCACGCGCTCTGCGCACTGGTCGTACGCCGTGGTGAGACGCCGTTCCAGGGCAGATGGGCGCTGCCCGGCGGATTCGTCAGGGCGGACGAGGACCTCGCCGCGGCGGCCGCCCGGGAGCTCGTCGAGGAGACCGGCCTGTGTGCCCACGACCCGACGGCACCGGCTGTGGGCAACGGCGCGCATCTCGAACAGCTCGCCACCTACGGGGACCCCGAGCGTGATCCGCGTATGCGGGTCGTCAGCGTGGCCCACCTCGCCCTCGCTCCCGACCTGCCCGCACCTCGCGCGGGCGGTGACGCCCACAGTGCCCGCTGGGCGCCCGTCGAGGACCTGATCGGCCCCGAGGGCGGGTTCGGTCGCGAGGGTGAGCAGTCCGCGCCGCTGGCGTTCGACCACGCCCGGATCCTCGCAGACGGCGTCGAGCGTGCCCGTTCGAAGATCGAATACTCGTCACTGGCCACGGCGTTCTGCCCTCCGGAGTTCACGGTCGGTGAGCTGCGCAGGGTGTACGAAGCCGTGTGGGGCGTGGTCCTCGACCCCCGTAACTTCCATCGCAAGGTCACCGGAACCCCCGGCTTTCTGGTTCCGTCCGGAGGCACGACGACGCGTCAGGGCGGCCGCCCCGCCCAGTTGTTCCGCGCGGGCGCGGCCACCGTGCTGAATCCGCCGATGCTGAGGCCCGAAGTCTGACGCGCGGTTCCCTTCACTACCGCTCGACTATCGCCCGACCACCGTCCGCCGCCCGGCCTCACGGCCGCCCGGCGGCTCTCTGTGATGTCCGGTGCGCGTCCGTGGTCCGGGCTGCGGAACGCCCGTAGAACCGAGCTGCACGAAAAGTCGGAATTGTCGCGTTATCTTGCTGTGGTACCCCTCAGCCGCCGAGCGGTCTCACCTTCCGCGAGAGACGCGAGAGAAGCGATGCTCCAGGCCATCGGACTCACCAGCAGCCCCCGCCGCGACCTGCCGCCCGCCGTGGCCGATCTGACCTTCGAAGCCGGTCCCGGCCGTGTCACCGCCCTGCTCGGTGCCCCGGGTTCGGGAAAGACGACCGCCCTGCGCCTGATGCTGGAACTCGACCCCGGGCGGGGTGTCACCTACTTCCGGGGCCGGCCGCTGCACCGCATCGGCCACCCGCCCCGCGAGGTGGGGGTGCTCCTCGGAGACGTGCCGGGCCACCCCTCCCGTACGGCCCGCGGCCAGCTCCGGATGCTCTGCGCCGCAGCGGGCGTACCGGCGTCCCGTGCGGACGACGTGCTCGAAGTGGTCGGTCTCGCCGGGCTCGGGGACCAGCGCATCAGGACCCTCTCGGTCGGCATGGACCGCCGGCTCGGTCTGGCCTCCGCGCTTCTCGGAGACCCCCACACGCTCATCCTCGACGAACCGGCGGAAGGTCTCTCGCCACGTGAGGTCAGCTGGTTGCACGGGCTGTTGCGCGCCCACGCCGCCCAGGGCGGTACGGTCCTGCACGCCACCAGCGACCCCAGGGAGGCCGCGCGCACGGCCGACCGCGTCGTCACCATCGACGAAGGGCGCCTCGTCGCGGACCAGGACGTCGCCGACTTCGCCCGTACGCGACTTCGCCCACGCGTCGCCGTCCGAACACCGCAGGCCGCGCGCCTCGCCGCGGTGGTCAGCCGCGAGGCGCGCGTCGCGCAGCGCTCCGTGGAGGTCGTCGCCGAGGAGAGCTGCCGGCTGTCGGTGTACGGGAGCAGCTGTGCGGAGATCGGTGACACGGCGTTCCGGCACGGAGTCCCCGTACACCAACTCGCCGACGAGGTCGGTGACGCGGGTCCGCCCGTCACCCTGGCCGGGCAGCGGCCCGAATCGGCCGTCGCGCTCTCCGAACTCCCTCCGCCGATCCCGGTGCGCCCGGCGCGCGGTCCGCTCCGTCCGCTCCGCTACGAGCTGCGGCGGATGCTCGGTGTGCGGACGACGACCGTGATCATGGCGGCCGTTCTGCTGGTCTCGGCCGGGATCTCCGTACTGCTCGCACGCTCCGGCGGTACGCCCCTGCCGCGCCTTCTCGGAGCCTGGCCGTCCCTGCTGCCGCTGCCCCCGCCGCTCTCGGCGCCGGGCTGCTCGGCGCGCTCTCCTTCGGGGACGAGTTCCGCTATCCCGCGCTCGCCGCGGGCCGGGGGACCGTCCCGCGGCGGATCGGCCTGCTCCTGGCCAAGCTGACCGTCACGGCGGGAGCCGGGCTCCTGCTCGCGGCGCTGGTGGTGCTGGCCGACGCGCAGCTCCTGCGCCTCGTGTACGGCGGCGGCTTGGTCGAGGTCCCGGAGAACACCCTTCCGCTCCTGGTCAGTTGGGTGGGCCTGACCGTCGGCTGCGCGTGGGCGGGGCTGCTGGCGGCGGGCGTCTTCCGGGTGACCGGTGCCGGGATCGCCGCGGTGCTGGCCGTGCCCGTCCTCGTGGTTCCGCTCGTCCAGAAGGTCGTCGCGGGTCCGTCCGCGCGCTCGATCACCGGACTGCCCGGCAGGCTGCGCGAGCTGACGTGGCTGCAGTGGCCGTACGAGGCGGACCGGTGGGTGCTCGGTGTCGTGAAGGTCGTGGCGCAGCCCGTCGGGGCGGCGCTTTCCCTGTCGTTGTCAGCCCTGATCTGTGCGTATGTGATCACCAGCCTTCGCGGAAGAGCGCGTTGGTGATCAAGAGGATGCCGGATGGGGGTTAACCACCCGCAAATCCTTGGCAGATGCCCTCTTTATGCATATATGTCGTCAATTGCGGGGGAGGCGCCGATCACCCTTTCGTGTGCTTTTCACCAAAGACCTCAAGGGGTGGCCGAGCCACGCCGACAAAGGATGCGTGAGTACCCTTGCGCACACCATGATGACCGCCGCCCGCTCCGTCGACTCCGGCCTCGCCGGCTCGGGTGAACTCGACCGCTATCCCTACGCGGAGGCGCCGGCCGGCGAACGCGCCGCGCTGCGTTCCTGGGGCGGTGCCGATTCCGAGTTGGGACGGGCGAGCCGGAGGGGGGCGGCCAGTCGTGGCCGTGGGCTCCACGGCCAACTCGTCCAGCAGCTGGGCCAGATGATCGTTTCCGGGGACCTCGGCGCCGACCGCCCGCTCGTTCCCGAGGAGATCGGCCAGCGCTTCGAGGTCTCCCGTACCGTCGTACGCGAGTCGCTGCGCGTTCTGGAGGCCAAGGGCCTGGTCAGCGCCCGCCCCAACGTGGGCACCCGGGTCCGCCCGGTCAGTGACTGGAACCTCCTGGACCCCGACATCATCGAATGGCGCGCGTACGGCCCCTCGCGCGACGACCAGCGCAGGGAGCTGGCCGAACTCCGCTGGACCATCGAGCCGCTCGCCGCCCGGCTCGCCGCCGGCCATGGCCGCGAGGACCTCCAGCAGCGCCTCGCCGACATGGTGGAGATCATGGGCCACGCGATGACGCAGGGTGACGGGATCACCTTCTCGCGTGCCGACGCGGAGTTCCATGCCCTCTTGATCCAGGCCGCGGGCAACCGGATGCTGGAGCACCTCTCCGGAATCGTCTCGGCGGCGCTCCAGGTGTCCGGCGCGCCGGTCACCGGCTGTGACCGGCCGACCGAGGCGTCGCTCGGCCACCACGCCCGGATCGCCGAGGCCCTGGCGACAGGGGACTCCGGCGCCGCGGAGGCCACGATGCGCCAGTTGCTCATGGTTCACCCGGAAGTGGAGCGAGTGGTTCCTGCGCCGCGCGAGCACTGAGCGCGCCACGGCGGGGGTGGGTGGACCAGGTGTCGCCGGATCACTGTGGTCCGGCGGCACAATTGTGGAGATATTTCACCTCTGGCACTGTTCGTCCCAAGTGAGGTGTGACTCGGGCCACGCGGATTGGGCGTAACACTCCTCGAAACAGTGCGATGACTTAAGAGGTGACCGTCGCGGAAGGAATACAGCAGCTACCCAGTGCGCTGTGCAGTTCTGAGGCCAAACCTGCGCCGTCGGCAACACTCCCAGCCGACGGTCGTCGGTTCCAGCCCTTCGAGGGCCGGGCCGGAAGCCGTTTCCATCGTTCCGAGAGGTTGTTCGTGTCGGCCAGCACATCCCGTACGCTCCCGCCGGAGATCGCCGAGTCCGAGTCTGTGATGGCGCTCATCGAGCGGGGAAAGGCTGATGGGCAGATCGCCGGCGATGACGTGCGTCGGGCCTTCGAGGCTGACCAGATTCCGCCAACCCAGTGGAAGAATGTTCTGCGCAGCCTCAACCAGATCCTCGAGGAAGAGGGTGTGACGCTGATGGTCAGTGCCGCGGAGTCGCCGAAGCGCGCCCGCAAGAGCGTCGCAGCGAAGAGCCCGGTCAAGCGCACCGCCACCAAGACCGTCGCGGCCAAGACGACCGTGACGAGGACCGTCGCGGCCACGGCCGCCCCGGCGGCCGAGAGCGCGGAAGCGGCGGCCGACGAGGCCACCGCGACCGCTCCGGCCAAGAAGGCCGCAGCGAAGAAGACGGTCGCCAAGAAGGCCGCCGTGAAGAAGACGGCGGCCAAGAAGACGGCGGCGAAGAAATCCGGCAAGCAGGACGACGAGATCCTCGACGGCGACGAGCCGGCCGAGGACGTCAAGGCCGGCAAGGGTGACGAAGAGGAGGGCGAGGGCGAGAACAAGGGCTTCGTCCTCTCCGACGACGACGAGGACGACGCGCCCGCGCAGCAGGTGGCCGTCGCAGGCGCCACGGCCGACCCCGTCAAGGACTACCTGAAGCAGATCGGCAAGGTCCCGCTCCTCAACGCCGAGCAGGAGGTCGAGCTCGCCAAGCGCATCGAGGCGGGCCTGTTCGCCGAGGACAAGCTGGCGAACTCCGACAAGCTCGCGCCGAAGCTCAAGCGCGAGCTGGAGATCATCGCCGAGGACGGCCGCCGCGCCAAGAACCACCTGCTGGAGGCCAACCTCCGACTCGTGGTCTCGCTGGCCAAGCGCTACACCGGCCGGGGCATGCTCTTCCTGGACCTGATCCAGGAGGGCAACCTGGGTCTGATCCGCGCGGTCGAGAAGTTCGACTACACCAAGGGCTACAAGTTCTCCACGTACGCCACCTGGTGGATTCGTCAGGCGATCACCCGCGCCATGGCCGACCAGGCCCGCACCATCCGGATCCCGGTGCACATGGTCGAGGTCATCAACAAGCTGGCGCGCGTGCAGCGCCAGATGCTCCAGGACCTGGGCCGCGAGCCCACCCCGGAGGAGCTGGCCAAGGAGCTCGACATGACCCCTGAGAAGGTCATCGAGGTCCAGAAGTACGGCCGTGAGCCGATCTCCCTCCACACCCCGCTGGGCGAGGACGGCGACAGTGAGTTCGGAGACCTGATCGAGGACTCCGAGGCGGTCGTCCCGGCCGACGCGGTCAGCTTCACGCTGCTCCAGGAGCAGCTGCACTCGGTGCTCGACACGCTCTCCGAGCGCGAGGCCGGCGTGGTCTCGATGCGCTTCGGTCTCACCGACGGCCAGCCCAAGACGCTCGACGAGATCGGCAAGGTCTACGGCGTGACGCGTGAGCGCATCCGCCAGATCGAGTCGAAGACCATGTCGAAGCTGCGCCACCCGTCGCGTTCGCAGGTGCTGCGCGACTATCTCGACTGAGCCGCGGACGTAGGCAGGCCGAGGGCCCGGACCCCATGGGGGAAGCCGGGCCCTCGGCCTTTCGCGCATGCGGGCCGGGGCGGGCTGGATCACTCTGGGTGGACCTTGTCCACCGCAGCGTCAGGAGTCACCATGTCCCGTACCGTCCTTCGTACCGTGACCGGAGCGTTCGCCCTGGCGGCTGCCGCGGCTGTGCTGCCTCTCGCGTCCCCGTCCCCGGCCGCCGCCGACAGCATCATCATCGGCGGACAGCCGGCGCACGTGGCGGACAGCCCGTGGGTCGTGGCGCTGTCCAGCCGTGACCGGTTCGGGGGAACGAGGGCCGGTCAGTTCTGCGGCGCCGTGCTGATCGCGCGCGACAAGGCCCTCACGGCGGCCCACTGCCTCGGGCGCGAGGTCCTCGGCGCGGACGTGAGCGAGGTCCGGGACCTGCTGGTCATCGCGGGCCGCGACAAACTGCTGGGGTCGGGGGGCAGGGAGATCGCCGTACGGGACACCTGGGTCAATCCCCAGTACGACCCCGAGGCGAACGCGGGCGACCTCGCGGTCCTCACGCTGTCCCGGAAGCTGCCGCAGAGCTCCGTCATCCGGATGGCCGGGCCGGGCGACGCGGCGTACGAGCCGGGCACCCGCGCGCGGGTCTACGGGTGGGGTGACACGAGCGGAGGGGGTACCTACGCCTCCGCTCTGCGCGCGGCCCCGGTGAAGGTGCTCGCCGACAGCGCGTGCGAGCGGGCGTACCCGGGAGGCCCCGAGGGCACGTACGACGCCCTGACGATGCTCTGTGCGGGCGATCCCGAGGGCGGGCACGACGGGTGCCAGGGAGACAGCGGAGGGCCTCTGGTGGCCCGTGGGCGGCTCGTGGGCCTGGTCTCCTGGGGGAGCGGATGCGGTCAGGCACAGAGCCCGGGGGTCTACACCCGGATCTCGGCCGCGGTCGGCCGGCTGCCCGGGCGGAGCTGACGGGCGCCGCGCGAGGGCGTGGGCGGGAGCCTGCGGGCATCGCGCAGGGCATGAGAACGGGCGGCGTACCCCAGGGGGTGCGCCGCCCGTCGGCCGGTTCGGGAACCGGACCCTGGCTCGTCGTGGATGCGAGGTGTCAGTGTTGTTCCTCTTCGGCGGCACTTGCCTGCACGGCAGTGAGCCGATCCGTCTCATCCTGTATTTCCGCGGCGATCTTCTTGAGTTCCGGCTCGAACTTGCGACCGTGGTGGGCGCAGAAGAGCAGTTCACCGCCACTGATGAGTACGACGCGCAGATATGCCTGGGCGCCGCAACGGTCACAGCGGTCTGCTGCGGTCAGCGGGCTCGCGGGGGTCAGAACAGTAGTCACGTCGCCTCTTCTCTAGCTCGACGAGCTGTCGTACCAGGGTCAACATCCAACCAGGCCGAAAACGTTCCCGCTCGTGGCTTTTCTTCGAAACTTCTTCCAAGGATGGCTGTCTGTTGCCGGTTGGCGGCGAATGTGCCGTATTGCGTAGCGCTACGGTTTCGCGTTGCTTGTGGGGTGCGGTCCGTCCGCCCGGCCGGCTTGCCGGGTTGTTCATGAGGACGTGCCCGGAGCCTAAATGGTTCATGCCTCGAAGGGAACGTGATGTGCACGTCACTCCAACGAATGATCGAACGTGTATGCGAGGCTGCACTACCATGAGGATTCCCCCTCGGGTGGTGTCACAACCGCTCTACCAGGGCTCTGTAGGCTCTCAGCGGCTACCGAAGTCGAGCCCGTTACCCAGTGGGCCCCAAATGAAATTCAGCGAGGAGCGAACCGCGTGACCGCCGATACGTCCGTGCCGTCCACTGCGCTGCTGACCGGAGCAGGCGGCGTCGTAGACAGGGACAGCTCCAACTACACCGCGCGGCACCTTCTGGTCCTTGAGGGTCTGGAGGCGGTTCGCAAGCGCCCGGGGATGTACATCGGGTCCACCGACAGCCGCGGTCTCATGCACTGCGTCTGGGAGATCATCGACAACTCGGTCGACGAGGCACTCGGCGGTCACTGCGACGCCATCGAGGTCATCCTCCACGACGACGGCTCCGTCGAGGTCCGGGACAACGGCCGGGGCATCCCGGTCGACGTCGAGCCGAAGACCGGGCTCTCCGGCATCGAGGTCGTCATGACCAAGCTGCACGCGGGCGGAAAGTTCGGCGGCGGCTCGTACGCGGCCTCGGGCGGTCTGCACGGCGTGGGCGCCTCCGTCGTCAACGCCCTCTCCGCCCGCCTCGACGTCGAGGTCGACCGCAACAGCTCCACCCACTCGATCAGCTTCCGCCGCGGTGTCCCCGGGATGTTCACGGAACAGGGCCCGGACAGCCCGTTCGACCCGGCCAACGGACTGCGCAGGACCAAGCGCGTCCCGAAGAACCGGACAGGTACCCGGGTGCGGTACTGGGCGGACCGGCAGATCTTCCTCAAGGACGCCAAGCTCAACCTGGAGACGCTCTACCAGCGGGCCCGGCAGACGGCCTTCCTCGTCCCCGGCCTCACCATCGTCGTCCGCGACGAGCGCGGCATCGACGGTGAGGGCAAGACGGAGGAGACGTTCCGCTTCGACGGCGGCATCAGCGAGTTCTGTGAGTACCTGGCCCAGGACAAGGCGGTCTGCGACATCCAGCGTCTGACGGGCATGGGCACGTTCAAGGAGACCGTGCCGGTCCTCGACGAACGCGGCCACATGACGCCCACCGAGGTGACCCGGGAGCTCGGTGTCGACATCGCGCTGCGCTGGGGCACCGGGTACGACACCAACGTCAAGTCGTTCGTCAACATCATCGCCACCCCCAAGGGCGGCACCCACGTCAGCGGGTTCGAACGCTCCGTGACCAGGACGGTCAACGAGGTGCTCCGCTCCGCCAAGATGCTGCGCGTCGCCGAGGACGACATCGTCAAGGACGACGCCCTGGAGGGCCTCACGGCGGTCGTCACCGTACGGCTGGCCGAGCCGCAGTTCGAGGGGCAGACCAAGGAGGTGCTCGGCACCTCCGCGGCCAACCGGATCGTCTCCAACGTGGTCGCCAAGGAGCTCAAGGCGTTCCTGACCTCCACAAGGCGCGACTCGAAGGCGCAGGCCAGGGCCGTACTGGAGAAGGCGGTGGCCGCCGCCCGCACGCGGATCGCGGCCCGCCAGCACAAGGACGCGCAACGTCGCAAGACGGCGCTGGAGTCCTCCTCGCTGCCCGCGAAGCTCGCGGACTGCCGCAGCGACGACGTCGGTCGCAGCGAGCTCTTCATCGTGGAGGGCGACTCGGCGCTCGGAACGGCCAAGCTGGCCCGGAACAGTGAGTTCCAGGCCCTGCTGCCGATCCGCGGCAAGATCCTCAACGTCCAGAAGTCCTCCGTGTCGGACATGCTCAAGAACGCCGAGTGCGGCGCCATCATCCAGGTCATAGGAGCCGGCTCCGGGCGGACCTTCGACATCGACGCCGCCCGCTACGGCAAGATCGTCCTGCTGGTGGACGCCGATGTCGACGGCGCGCACATCCGGTGTCTGCTGCTGACGCTCTTCCAGCGGTACATGCGGCCCATGGTCGAGGCGGGGCGCGTCTTCGCCGCCGTGCCCCCGCTGCACCGGATCGAGCTCGTCCAGCCCAAGAAGGGCCAGGACAAGTACGTCTACACGTACTCCGACGGCGAGCTGCGCCAGACGCTGCTGGAGCTCCAGCGCAAGAACGTCCGGATCAAGGACTCGATCCAGCGCTACAAGGGCCTCGGCGAGATGGACGCGGACCAGCTGGCGGAGACCACGATGGACCCGCGCCACCGCACGCTGCGGCGGATCAACATCGGGGACCTGGAATCCTCGGAGCAGGTGTTCGATCTGCTGATGGGCAACGAGGTCGCGCCGCGCAAGGAGTTCATCACCAGCTCGGCCGCCACGCTCGACCGGTCGCGCATCGACGTCTGACGCCTCGGCGTCCGTCCCGTCAGGGGTCCCCCCGCACCCCGGGGCGGGCCCCTGACGCAGGTGGCCGAACTCCCTGACCGGGGCCGGGGCCGTGTGAACGGACCGCGTCAGCTCCCGGTGGCCCAGGTGTAGCGGTGCTCCGGGCGGCCCGTCTCGCCGTACCGCAGGGTCAGCCGGACCCGGCCGGTCCGCTCAAGCAGCTTCAGATAGCGCTGCGCGGTCTGCCGGCTCATCCCCGCACTCTCCGCGATCTCCTGCGCCGAGAGTGGCTGACCGGCGGTCCGCAACGCCTGTCGGACGAGCTCGGCGGTGGTCGGCGAATGCCCCTTCGGGAGGTCGGGCTCACCGACCGTCCACAGAGCACCGAAGAGCCGGTCCACCTCCGTCTGCTCGGCCTCCCCGCCGCCTTCGAGGGTGCGGTGCAGGGCCGCGTACGCCTCCAGCTTGGTGCGCAGGCCCGCGTACGTGAACGGCTTCACCAGGTACTGGAGCGCGCCGTGCCGCATCGCGGCCCGGACCGTGGCGACATCGCGCGCCGCCGTCACCATGATCACGTCGGTCTGGTGGCCGAGCGCACGCAGTTCCCGGACGACGGAGAGGCCGTTGCGGTCGGGCAGGTAGTGGTCGAGCAGGACCAGGTCGACGGGGACCTCCGCGATCCTGGCGAGCGCCTCGGCGGCGGTGTGGGCCTGGGCGGCCACCCGGAAACCGGGCACCCTGGTGACGTAGGCCGCGTTGATCTGCGCGACCCGGACGTCGTCGTCGACGATCAGCACCTCGATCACGGGGTCTCTCCCGTCGTCGCGAGCGGGGCGTCCGGAGTGCCCGGGGGCGCGGGCTGGTACAGGGCCTCGGGCAGGACGACCGTGAACACCGCCCCGCCCTCCGCTGCCGTCTCGACGGCCACGCTTCCACCCTGGCGCTCCGCGAGCCGGCGTACCAGGGCGAGACCCAGGCCGCGCCTGCCGTGCGCCGGGAGCTCCTTGGTGGACCAGCCCTCCGTGAAGATGGATTCGCGCCGGCCGGACGGAACTCCCGAGCCGCTGTCCCGTACCCGGATGACCACCGTACGCTCCTGCGCCCGGAGCCCCACCTCGATGAGGGCGTCCGCCGATCCCGCCGCCGCGTCCAGCGCGTTGTCGACGAGGTTGCCGAGGACCGTGACCAGGCCGCGCGGGTCCACCAGGCGGTCCGGGAGCAGGGTGTCCGGCGCGATGCGCAGCGCGACCCCGCGCTCGGCGGAGACCGTGGCCTTGCCGACGAGCAGCGCGGCGAGGAGCGGATCGCCGACCCGCTCGGTGACCTGCTCCGCGGTCGCGCGGTGGACCCCGACGACCTCGGTGACGAACTCCATCGCGTCGTCGTGCATCTCCAGCTCCAGCAGGCCCAGGAGGGTGTGCAGCCGGTTGGCGTGCTCGTGGTCCTGGGCGCGGAGCGCGTCGATCAGGCCGCGGGTGGAGTCGAGCTCGCGGCCGAGGTGTTCGAGCTCCGTGCGGTCGCGGAGGGTGGCCACGGCACCGCCGTCGTCGGTCGGCATCCGGTTGGCGAGCAGCACCCGGTTGCCGCACACGGTCAGCAGGTCGTCCCCGACCACCCGGCCCGCCAGCACGTCAGCGGTCCGGCCCTCACCCAGGGCCTCGTCGAGCGGGCGGCCCGCGGCGTCCGGGCCCAGACCGAGCAGGCGCTGCGCCTCGTCGTTCAGCAGCCGGATGCGGCCGCTCCCGTCGAGGGCGACGACCCCTTCGCGGATGCTGTGGAGCATCGCCTCGCGCTCCGTCAGCAGCGCCGAGATGTCGGAGAACGCCAGGTCGTGGGTCTGCCGCTGGAGACGCCGGGAGATCAGATACGCGGCGAGCGCGCCGACGGCCAGCGCCCCGCCCGCATAGGCGAGCAGCCCCGGGATCGCCGCCAGCAGCCGGGCGCGGACGCTGTCATAGGCGATACCGACGGAGACCGCCCCCACGATCCGGTCCGACGCGTCGCGCAGCGGTACCTTCCCGCGCGCGGAGCGGCCGAGCGTGCCGCTGTCGATCTCCATGACGTCCCGGCCCGCGAGTGCCGCGCGGGGATCGGTGGAGACGACCCTGCCGATCTGGTGGGGCTCGGGGTGCGACCAGCGCACGCCGTGCCGGTCCAGGACCACGACGTACTCCGCGCCGGTGGCCTTCCTGATCCGTTCGGCAGCGGTCTGCGCGGGGCCGAACGGTGTGGGCTCCGTGGTCAGCAGGGACGCGGCGATCCGGGGCTGGGCGGCGGTGCTCTGGGCTATGGCGAGGGCGCGCCGCATCGCCTGGTCGTCGAGCTGCGCGCTGAGGGGAGCCAGGAAGAGGCCGGTGACCAGCACCGTCACTCCGGTGATGATGGTCAGCTGGACCAGGAGGACCTGGGAGAAGACCCGTTTCGGCCAGCCGAGCCGGCGGGGTCCCCGGGCGGTGGTCGGCGGGGCGTTCACCGTACGAAGGTAAGGGGCGGCCGGTTCCTTTCCGAAATCCCCCGGCAAGGGCGGCTACCCGGTGGCCCGCGATGGGTACAGCGGCGGAGGCGGGGGCCCCCGTACCGCCCGCTGGGCCGTACGGGCAGGGGGCGTCCCGCGTACTCCTCCGGCGCGCATACCGCACGCGACGGCGAGCACCGCGAGCCTGGCCGGATCTCGCCGGTCCAGATCCCCGCGCTCCCTCGCCCAGAGCCTCGGCGGCCCTCTCGTCGACTTCGCGGTCGAGGCGGAACGGCGCGTGGAGGCGGTCCTCGCCGCACTGGAGCCGGGCCGCGAGCCGCACACCGGTGTCGAGTTCTGCGCGGCGGTCGTCTTAGAGCTCTGCGGACCGCCGCGCGAGATGTTCACCGCCACCTTCTGTGCGGCGCGTGTGGTCGGCTGGAGCGCCAATATCCTGGAGCAGGCGGAGGACTCGCAGATCATCCGCCCGGCGACCCGCCCGCGCCCCAGCCGGTCCCGGCACCCCGACCGACCACGAGGAAGGCCCCCGTTGACCCCGCCCCGCACCCCGCAGATCCCGGTCATCGTCCTGGCGGGCTTCCTCGGCTCAGGAAAGACAACGCTGCTCAACCACCTGCTCCAGCACCGCGCGGGCAACCGGATCGGCGTGATCGTCAACGACTTCGGTGCCATCGAGATCGACGCCATGACCGTCGCGGGACAGGTCGGCTCAACGGTCTCGCTGGGCAACGGCTGCCTGTGCTGCGCCGTCGACGCGAGCGAACTGGACACCTATCTGGACACCCTGACCAGGCCGTCCGCCCGCCTCGACGTGATCGTCATCGAGGCGAGCGGCCTCGCGGAGCCCCAGGAGCTCGTCCGCATGCTCCTGGCCAGCGACAACCCGCGCATCCGGTACGGGGGACTGGTCGAGGTCGTCGACGCCGCCGAGTTCGAGGGCACCCGGGAGCGCCATCCGGAGGTCGACCGCCACCTCGCGGTGGCCGACCTCGTCGTACTGAACAAGAGCGACCGGGTCGACGAGGCGGAACACGCACGGCTGCGCGAGGCCGTCACGGCGGCGGGCAGCGGCGCGGCCGTCGTCTCCGCCGCGTACGGGCGCATCGATCCCGGGCTGCTCTTCGACCCCGTCCAGCGGCCCGACGAGGACGAGGGGGCGCGTCAGCTGACCTTCGAGGACCTCTTCCTGGAGGAACGGGCGGCGGAGGCCGGCGCGGAGCACCCCGGCCATTTGCACACGGCGTACGAGAGCGTTTCCTTCACCTCGGACGTCCCCCTGGACCCCCGCCGCTTCATGAGCTTCCTCGACACCCGGCCCGAGGGGCTGTACCGGATCAAGGGGTTCGCCGACTTCGGGGCGGGGGACCGGGACAACAGGTACGCCCTGCACGCGGTCGGCCGGTTCCTGCGCTTCGTCCCGCAGCAGTGGGGCCGGGGTGAGCCGAGGCTCACCCAGCTCGTGCTGATCGGGTCGGGCATCGACGCGGAGGCCCTGCGCGAAGAGCTCTCCGGCTGCCGCGAAAGCGCCCGGCCCGGCCCGGACATGGCGCAGGACGCCGACCTGGAGCGGAGCATGTGGGGTGTCCTGCGCTACGTGGAACAGGCACCGGACACCCCCTAGCGTCCGGAGGGCGCCCGCTACACCGGTCCGGCGATCACCGCGACCGGGCTCGTCAGCGGGGTGCCGGAACCGTCCCGGCGCGGGTCGGGCTCCGGCAGCTGGGCCGGCGTCCCGTTCTTCTGCGCCGCCCGTGCGGGGAGCGGGCCGGCCCAGGCGAAGACGAGGACGTCCTCGCCCTTGAGGAAGCGCTGGCAGCGCACCCCGCCGGTCGCCCGGCCCTTGCGCGGGTACTGGTCGAAGGGCGTGAGCTTCGACGTCAGCTCGGAGTCGTCCAGCGTGCCGTGCGATCCCGCCACCGTGAACACCACCGCGTCCGCCGCCGGGTCCACCGCGGCGAACGAGAGCACCTGGGCGCCGGCCGCCAGTTTCACGCCCGCCATTCCGCCCGCCGGGCGGCCCTGCGGGCGCACCTGTGCGGCGGGGTAGCGCAACAACTGGGCGTCGGAGGTGATGAAGACCAGGTCCTCCTCGCCCGTGCGCAGCTCGCTCGCCCCGACGATCCGGTCACCCTCCTTGAGCGAGATGACCTCCAACTCCTCCTTGTTGGACGGGTAGTCGGGCACCACACGCTTCACCACGCCCTGGAGGGTGCCGATCGCGAGACCGGGTGACGCCTCATCCAGCGTCGTGAGGCAGATCAGCTCTTCACCCGTCTCCAGCGAGAGGAACTCCGCGACCGGCGCCCCTCCCGACAGGTTGGGCGCGGCGTGGGTGTCCGGAAGGCGCGGCAGGTCGATCACCGCGAGCCGCAGCAGCCGGCCGGCCGAGGTGACCGCACCGATGTCGCCGCGGGCCGTCGCGGGCACGGAGGACACGATCACGTCGTGCTTCGCTCGCTTGGCGTCCTCGCCGATCACGATCGGGTCCGCGTTGGCCGTACGTGCGAGCAGCCCGGTGGAGGAGAGGAGCACCCGGCACGGGTCGTCCGCCACCTCCAGCGGTACGGAGGCGACCTGCGAACCGGCCGACTCCAACAGCACCGTACGGCGGTCGGTGCCGAACTTCTTCGCGACCGCGGCCAGTTCGGAGGAGACGAGCTTGCGCAGCTCCGCGTCCGAGTCGAGGATGGCGGTCAGCTGGTCGATCTCGGTGTTGAGCCGGTCGCGCTCGCTCTCCAGCTCGATGCGGTCGAACCGGGTGAGCCTGCGCAGCGGAGTGTCCAGGATGTACTGCGTCTGGATCTCGCTCAGCGAGAAGCGCTCGATGAGCCGCTCCTTCGCCTGCGCCGAGTTGTCACTGTCCCGGATGATGCGGATGACCTCGTCGATGTCGACGAGCGCGACGAGCAGGCCCTCCACCAGGTGCAGCCGGTCGCGGCGCTTGGTGCGGCGGAACTCGCTGCGCCTGCGCACCACCTCGAAGCGGTGGTCGAGGTAGACCTCGAGGAGCTCCTTGAGCCCCAGGGTGAGCGGCTGGCCGTCGACCAGCGCCACGTTGTTGATGCCGAAGGACTCCTCCATCGGCGTCAGCTTGTACAGCTGCTCCAGCACCGCCTCCGGCACGAAGCCGTTCTTGACCTCGATGACCAGGCGCAGACCGTGCGAACGGTCGGTGAGGTCCTTGACGTCGGCGATGCCCTGGAGCTTCTTCGCCGAGACGAGATCCTTGATCTTGGCGATCACCTTCTCCGGTCCGACGGTGAAGGGCAGTTCCGTGACGACGAGCCCCTTGCGGCGGGCCGTCACGTCCTCCACGGCGACCGTGGCGCGGATCTTGAAGGTGCCGCGTCCTGCCGCGTACGCGTCCTTGATCCCGCCCAGGCCGACGATCCGGCCCCCGGTGGGCAGGTCGGGACCCGGGACGAACCGCATCAGGGTCTCCAGGTCCGCGCCCGGGTGCCTGATGAGGTGGCGGGCGGCGGCGATGACCTCGCCCAGGTTGTGCGGCGGCATGTTGGTCGCCATGCCGACCGCGATCCCGGTGGTGCCGTTGACCAGGAGGTTCGGGTACGCGGCGGGCAGGACGACCGGCTCCCGCTCCTGGCCGTCGTAGTTCGCCTGGTAGTCGACGGTGTCCTCGTCGATCGACTCGGTCATCAGCGAGGTGGCGTCGGCCATACGGCATTCGGTGTACCGCATGGCGGCCGGCGGGTCGTCGTTGCCGAGCGAGCCGAAGTTCCCGTGTCCGTCGACGAGCGGGAGGCGCATCGAGAACGGCTGGGCCATGCGTACGAGCGCGTCGTAGATCGACGCGTCGCCGTGCGGGTGCAGCTTGCCCATGACTTCACCGACGACGCGGGCGCACTTCACATAGCCGCGGTCGGGGCGCAGCCCCATCTCGTTCATCTGGGACACGATGCGGCGGTGCACCGGCTTCATGCCGTCGCGGGCGTCGGGCAGGGCCCGGGAGTAGATCACCGAGTAGGCGTACTCGAGGAAGGAGCCCTGCATTTCGTCGACGACGTCGATATCGAGGATTCTCTCCTCGAAGTCGTCCGGCGGCGGGGTCTTCGTGCTGCGGCGGGCCATCGCTGCTGCGACTCCTTCACGGATTCTGTTCGGCAACCTCAGGTTCTGACGCGGACCATTGTGGACCGCCGCACTGACAACGCCGACCTCGACCCGTCCGATGCGGCCCCCGGAGCCCCGCGGGAGGCTCCGTCTACGGCAGCATCTACGACAACATCCACGGATCGGGAACTTCGCCAGGTGCCTGTGCGCTTGCCTAGAGTGGCAGGTCCGGCAGAAAAACCTGTATCGCGATCGAAGGGACGTACATGCCCATGGGTCACACGGCCACAGCCCAGGCCGGCTCCGGCGGCAGAACAGCGACCGAGCACCGCCTGGCCAACGGCCTGCGTGTGGTGCTCTCGGAGGACCATCTGACCCCGGTCGCCGCTGTCTGCCTCTGGTACGACGTCGGTTCACGCCACGAGGTCAAGGGGCGTACCGGTCTGGCTCACCTCTTCGAGCACCTGATGTTCCAGGGTTCGGGGCAGGTCAAGGGGAACGGGCACTTCGAGCTCGTGCAGGGAGCCGGCGGTTCGCTGAACGGCACGACCAGCTTCGAGCGGACCAACTACTTCGAGGTCATGCCCACGCACCAGCTCGAGCTCGCGCTCTGGCTGGAGGCCGACCGCATGGGCTCGCTCCTCGCCGCGCTCGACGAGGAGTCCATGGAGAACCAGCGCGACGTCGTCAAGAACGAGCGCCGCCAGCGGTACGACAACGTTCCCTACGGCACGGCCTTCGAGAAGCTGACGGCCCTCGCCTACCCGGAGGGCCACCCGTACCACCACACCCCGATCGGTTCCATGGCCGATCTGGACGCGGCGACCCTGGAGGACGCGCGCACCTTCTTCCGTACGTACTACGCGCCCAACAACGCGGTGCTCTCGGTGGTCGGCGACATCGACCCGCAGGAGACGCTCGCCTGGGTCGAGAAGTACTTCGGCTCCATCCCGGCCCACGACGGCAAGCAGCCGCCGCGCGACGGCACGCTGCCCGGCATCATCGGTGAGCAGTTGCGCGAAGTGGTCCACGCGGAGGTCCCGGCGCGCGCGCTGATGGCCGCCTACCGGCTGCCGCACGACGGCACCCGGGAGTGCGACGCCGCCGACCTGGCGCTGACCGTGCTCGGCGGCGGCGAGTCCTCCCGGCTGCACAACCGGCTGGTCCGCCGCGACCGTACGGCGGTGGCCGCCGGATTCGGGCTGCTGAGGCTGTCCGGAGCGCCCTCGCTCGGCTGGCTGGACGTCAAGACGTCCGGCGGCGTCGAGGTGCCGGAGATCGAGGCCGCGGTCGACGAGGAGCTGGCCAGGTTCGCCGCCGAGGGGCCCACGCCCGAGGAGATGGAGCGGGCCCAGGCGCAGTTGGAGCGCGAGTGGCTCGACCGGCTCGCCACGGTCGAGGGCCGCGCCGACGAACTGTGCCGTTACGCGGTGCTGTTCGGCGACCCCCAGCTGGCCCTGACGGCCGTGCAGCGGGTCCTCGACGTCACGGCGGAGGAGGTCCAGGCGGCAGCCAGGGCGTGCCTGCGCCCCGACAACCGGGCGGTCCTGGTCTACGAACCGATCGAGGTCCCGGCCGGCGGCGACGCTGACGACGCCGGAGCCGGTACCGACACGCACGAGGGGGCGGAGCAGTGAGCGACGCCGCTGTGACTGGAGTAGCGATGCAGTACCACCCGCAGCCGACCCCGGGCGTGGCCAGGCCGTGGGCCTTCCCCGCGCCCGAGCGCGGCGCCCTGCCCAACGGTCTCACCGTGCTGCGCTGCCACCGCCCCGGCCAGCAGGTGGTCGCGGTGGAGATCTTCCTCGACGCGCCGCTTGACGCGGAACCCGAGGGCTTCGACGGCGTGGCCACGATCATGGCGCGCGCCCTGTCCGAGGGCACGGACAAGCGCTCCGCGGAGGAGTTCGCCGCGGAGCTGGAGCGCTGCGGCGCGACCCTCGACGCGCACGCCGACCACCCCGGTGTACGGGTCTCCCTGGAGGTTCCGGTCTCCCGGCTGGCCAAGGCCCTCGGGCTGGTCGCTGAGGCACTGCGGGCGCCCGCGTTCTCCGGGAGCGAGATCGAGCGTCTCGTGGGCAACCGCCTCGACGAGATCCCGCACGAGCAGGCCAACCCCGCCCGGCGTGCGGCGAAGCAGCTCGCCAAGGAGCTATTCCCCGCCACGGCGCGCATGTCGCGTCCACGCCAGGGCACCGAGGAGACGGTGCGGCGGATCGACGCGGCGGCCGTGCGCGCCTTCTACGACGCGCACGTGCGCCCGTCCACCGCGACGGCCGTCGTCGTCGGCGACCTGACCGGCGTCGACGTGGACGCGCTCCTCGCCGAGACCGTCGGTGACTGGTCGGGCGACTCCGCCGAGCCCGGCCAGGCGCCACCCGTCACCGCCGACGACCGCGGCCGCGTGGTGATCGTGGACCGTCCCGGCGCCGTGCAGACGCAACTGCTGATCGGCCGCATCGGCGCCGACCGGCACGACAGCGTCTGGCCCGCCCAGGTCCTCGGTACGTACTGCCTGGGAGGCACCCTCACCTCGCGGCTGGACCGGGTGCTGCGCGAGGAGAAGGGCTACACCTACGGGGTACGCGCCTTCGCGCAGGTGCTCCGCTCGACGGCTCCCGGCACCTCCTCCGGGCGCACCGGAGCGGCGATGCTCGCCATCAGCGGCTCGGTGGACACGGAGTCCACGGGACCGGCGCTCGACGACCTCTGGAAGGTGCTGCGGACCCTGGCGGCCGAGGGACTCACCGACGCCGAGCGCGAGACGGCCGTGCAGAACCTCGTGGGGGTCGCCCCGCTGAAGTTCGAGACGGCGGCCTCGGTGGCGGGCACCCTCGCCGACCAGGTCGAGCAGCACCTCCCGGACGACTACCAGGCGCAGTTGTACGCGCGCCTGGCCGAGACGGGCACGGTCGAGGCCACGGCCGCCGTGGTCAACGCCTTCCCGGTGGACAGGCTGGTCACGGTGCTGGTCGGTGACGCCTCCCAGATCGCGGACCCGGTCCGCGCCCTGGGCATCGGCGAGGTGTCGGTCGTCAGCGGCTGACAGCCGGCCGGTTCTCCGGCGTACGCGCGAAGGTCTCGGGTGCACGCGCACGTGCGAACGAAAGGGACCCGGGCGGGCAACTCCCCGCCCGGGTCCCTGCATTTTGTCCGAATTGATGGGGTGGTTACCTGTCTGTTCTGTGGGATGTGCGACAAACCGGCTTGTCCGTTTGGTGATCGAAAGGCGCCCCATTTAGCGTCGGTCCGGCTGTCCGCCGTGTGTATGCCGCATCCGTGGCGCCGGGCAGCCATCGCCGAGTCCCCGTCAGGCGTGAGCCTGGGGAGCCGGGGACCCACGAAGTCCCTGGGGTGAATCGGACGTCTGCGCCCTCGTGGCGGAGGAGTCCGTAGGAGACCTTCCTGCTCCGAACCCGTCAGCTAACCCGGTAGGCGAGAAGGAAGGAAAGGATCAGCCCCTCCATGGCGTTCACCCGTGCCACCGGGAAGCACCGTGCCCCGAGCCGCCTGACGCGCAAGAGCGCCCGGGTCGCAGGCATCGCCGCTCTGGCCACCGCAGGCGTCATCGGCGGAACGGCCTCCCCGGCCCTCGCCGCGGACGAGACCCGTACCGTCGGCGACACCGGCCTGACCCAGGCCGTCGCCATCGACGGCACCCTCGCCGAGCAGATCGCCGCCCAGGCGAAGGCGCAGGAGCAGCAGGCGGAGGCCGTCGCGAAGGCGAAGGCCGTCGCCCAGGCCAAGGCCCGGGCGAAGGCCGAGGCCGAGCGGAAGGCGGCGGCCCGTGCCGCTGAGGCCCGCGAGGCTGAGGCCCGCGCCGCCCGCGCGGCCGAGCGTGAGCGGCTGACCTCGTTCCACCTGCCGGTCGCCGGCTCCTACGTCACCACCGGCTACCGGTCCGGCGGCTCCCTCTGGTCCTCCGGCAGCCACTCGGGCGTCGACTTCCGCGCCGCGTCCGGCTCCCCCGTCGTCGCGGTCGGCGCCGGTACCGTCGTCGAGGCCGGCTGGGGCGGGGCCTACGGCAACAACATCGTGCTCCGGATGGCGGACGGCACGTACACCCAGTACGGCCACCTCTCCTCGGTCGGCGTCTCCGTCGGCCAGAGCGTCACCTCGGGGCAGCGGATAGGCTTCTCCGGCTCCACGGGCAACTCCACAGGACCGCACCTCCACTTCGAGGCCAGGACCACCGCGGAGTACGGCTCCGACATGGACCCCGTCGCGTACCTGCGCGCGCACGGCGTGAACGTCTGACCCGCGCGCCGCACCCCGCACTCCCCGAAGGCCCCGGCTCTCCGCCGGGGCCTTCCGGGCCCCCGGCCCTTCCGTGGCCAGAAGATATCCCTGGATTCCGTTCCGCCGTCGGAAATTCGGGCTCATTGCAATAGAGTCGCAGAACAGGCGTCGATCGGCCGCGTTACGCGGGGATTAAGGCGGAGGTTCGGACATGCGCATTCCCGCGCATTCGGTATGCACGGCAATCCGTGACGACATCGTCTCGGGTGTCTTCGATCGCGGCAGCCGCCTCACCGAGGAGTTGCTCGCGCGTCGTTACGGGGTCTCGCGCGTCCCGGTGCGTGAGGCCCTGCGCACACTGGAGTCCGAAGGGTTCGTCGTCACACGCCGGCACGCCGGCGCGTGCGTGGCCGAGCCCACCGAGCGGGAGGCGGCGGACCTCCTGGAGGTCCGGATGCTGCTGGAGCCGCTCGCCGCCGCGCGGGCCGCCCAGCGGCGCACGGAGGCGCACCTCAAGGTGTTGCGCGGCCTGGTCAGGCTGGGGCAGGAGCGGGTGCGGCGCGGAGAGGGGGAGGATCTGCGCTCCCTGGGCGGCTGGTTCCACGAGACGTTGGCGCAGGCTTCGGGCAGCCCGGGACTCATCGCGCTGCTCACCCAGCTCCGGCACAAGATCGCCTGGATGTACGCGGTCGAGCAGCCCGCACACCCCGCGGAGTCCTGGGCGCAGCACGGCGCGATCGTGGACGCGGTAGCCCGGGGGGACGCGGACCGCGCGAGGGTGCTGGCGGTCCAGCACGCCGAGCGCGCGATCGCCGCCCACCGGCTGCGCCGCCCCGACCGCGCCCCACGGGGCACCGTGCCCTCCCGGGTGAGCACTTCGCAACACGGCGTAAACATCGCGGGCGTCCGTCATTAACAATTGCACCGTATACAAAGAAGGTAATGGGACGGGGCTTTCTTCGTGCTGCCCGAATGCGATCTTTCGAGCGGCTTTTCCGGAAACGAAAAAGTCGCGGCACCCGTTCAGGGTGCCGCGACTCGGTCGCGGAATTGATACCGGGCTGATCCGAGCGGAATCAGACCGTCTCCGGAAGCTCCTCAAGACCTTCGGCGACCAGCTTGGCCAGCCGGTCCAGGGCGACCTCGGCGTCGTCCGCGTCGGAGGCCAGCACGACCTCCTCGCCGCCGGTCGCGCCCAGGCCGAGCACCGCGAGCATGGACGCGGCGTTGACCGGGTTGCCGTCGGCCTTGGCGATCGTCACGGGGACGCCGGAGGCCGTGGCGGCACGGACGAAGATGGAAGCGGGGCGGGCGTGCAGGCCCTCGGCCCAACCGACGTTGACGCGGCGCTCAGCCATGGTTCTGCCCTTCACGAATCAGTGGTTGTCTAGACCAGTCTCTCATGCAGTGCGCACTGCTGTGCCCGGTCCCGGCCCCGCCGCGGCGGCCGGTCGGGCACCCTCAGACTGCCCCGGCCCCGACCCCTCCGCGACCGGTGCGTCCGCCGTAGGCTTTGCCCATGCAGCCCACGCCGGAGCAGAGTCCGCATCACGCGTACCCCGACCACTGGGAAGCGGACGTGGTGCTCCGCGACGGTGGCACCGCGCGCATCAGGCCGATCACGACCGACGACGCCGAGCGGCTGGTCAGCTTCTACGAGCAGGTCTCCGACGAGTCGAAGTACTACCGCTTCTTCGCCCCGTATCCGCGTCTCTCCGCCAAGGACGTGCGCCGCTTCACCCATCACGACTACGTCGACCGCGTCGGTCTCGCCGTCACGACGGGCGGCGAGTTCATCGCCACCGTCCGCTACGACCGCATCGACGACCGTGGCAGGCCCGCCACCGCGCCCGCCGACGAGGCCGAGGTCGCCTTCCTCGTGCAGGACGCCCACCAGGGCCGCGGAGTGGCCTCCGCGCTCCTCGAACACATCGCCGCGGTCGCCCGTGAACGGGGCATCCGCCGGTTCGCCGCCGAGGTGCTGCCCGCCAACAACAAGATGATCAAGGTGTTCACGGACGCCGGATACACCCAGCAGCGCAGCTTCGAGGACGGCTCCGTCCACCTGACGCTCGACCTCGAACCGACCGCGGAGTCCCTTGCCGTCCAGCGCGGCCGCGAGCAGCGCGCCGAGTCGCGGTCGGTGCAGCGGCTCCTGGCCCCCGGGACGGTCGCCGTCGTCGGCACCGGCCGCACCCCCGGCGGGGTCGGCCGCACCGTCCTGCGCAACCTCCTCGGCTCCGGCTACACCGGACGCGCGTACGCCGTGAACCGGGCCTTCGGCACGGACCTCGCCGAGATCGACGGCGTCCCCGCGCACCGGTCGGTCGGCGAGATCGACGAGCGGGTCGACCTCGCGGTCCTCGCCGTGCCCGCCGACCGGGTGCCCGAGGCCGTCGCCGACTGCGGTGAGCACGGTGTCCGGGGACTGGTCGTCGTCTCCGCCGGTTACGCCGAACAGGGCGCCGAAGGGCGCGAGCGCCAGCGCGAACTCGTCCGCCAGGCACGCTCGTACGGCATGCGGATCATCGGCCCGAACGCCTTCGGCATCATCAACACGTCCGAGGCCGTCCGGCTGAACGCCTCCCTCGCCCCCGAGTCACCCGCTCCCGGCCGTATCGGGCTCTTCACCCAGTCGGGCGCCATCGGCATCGCCCTGCTCTCCGGGCTCCACCGGCGCGGTGCCGGCCTCTCCACGTTCATCTCGGCGGGCAACCGGGCCGATGTCTCCGGGAACGACTTCCTCCAGTACTGGTACGAGGACCCGGACACCGATGTCGCCCTCCTGTACCTCGAATCGCTCGGCAACCCGCGCAAGTTCACCCGCCTCGCGCGCCGGACCGCCGCCGTGAAGCCCGTCGTCGTGGTCAAGGGCGCCCGCCACAGCGGCTCCAACCCGCCGGGCCACGCGGTGCCCGTCAGCCGGATTCCCGACGCGACGGTCTCCGCGCTGATGCGGCAGGCGGGCGTGATCCGCGTCGACACGGTGACGGAGATGGTCGACGCGGGCCTCCTCCTCGCGGGCCAGCCGCTCCCGGCCGGCCCGCGCGTGGCGATCCTGGGCAACTCGGAGTCGCTGGGCCTGCTCAGTTACGACGCGTGCCTGGCCGAAGGGCTGCGCCCGCGCCCGCCCCGCGACCTGACCACCGCGGCCGGCCCGCGGGACTTCCGCGACGCGCTGGCCGAGGCACTGAGCGATCAGACCTGTGACGCCGTGATCGTCACCGCGATCCCCTGGGTGGGGGAGAACGGGGAGGCGGAGACGGGCGACGGCGAGGTTCTGGCCGGGGCCCTGCGCGAAGCGGCGGCCACCGGACCCGCCAAGCCCGTGGCCGTGGTCCACGTGGAGCTCGGCGGCCTGGCCGACGCGCTGGCGGCTGCCGCGGGCACCGCCGCCCCCGCCCGCGACGCGTCGAGGGCGGTGCCGGGGCCCGCCCGGGACACCGCGGTCACCGCGCCCCCCGGCGAGACAGCCGCGAACACCCCCGCCCAGGTCGGGCGCATCCCCGCCTACCCGGCCGCCGAGCGGGCCGTACGGGCGCTCGCCGAAGCGGTGAGGTACGCCCAGTGGCGCCGCCAGGCGGCCGCCCCCGGCAGGGTGCCGGACTTCGACGACGTCGAAGAGGCCCGGGCCGCCCGCCTGATCGCCGCCCTGCTCGGCCCGGACCCCGACCCCCGCGGCCGCCCCCTCACGCACGACGAGGCCGGCGAGCTGCTCGGCTCCTACGGCATCACCGTCCGCCCCACCCTGCCCGCGCCGCACCCCGAGGAGGCGGTCGCCGCCGCAGAGCGGCTCGGCTACCCCGTGGCGCTCAAGACCACCGCCCCCCACCTGCGCCACCGCGCCGACCTCGGAGGCGTCCGGCTCGACCTCGCCCACGAGGGCGAGCTGCGGCGGGCGTACGCCGAGCTGACCGAGCTCCTCGGCAAGCCGGCCGAGCTCCAGCCGGTCGTCCAGTCCATGGCACCGCGCGGGGTGGACACCGTCGTGCGCGCCTCGATCGACGCGGCGGCGGGGGCGGTGCTCTCCTTCGGCCTCGCGGGCGCCCCCTCCGAACTGCTCGGCGACACCGCCCACCGGCTGGTCCCGGCGACCGACCGGGACGCCGCCGAGCTGGTCAGGTCCATCAAGGCGGCCCCCGTGCTCTTCGGCTGGCGCGGTTCCGCCCCCGCCGACACCCCGGCGCTCGAAGAGCTCCTGCTGCGCGTGTCACGGCTGGTCGACGACCACCCGGAGGTGGTCTCCGTCGCCCTCGAACCCGTGGTCGTCGCCACTCAGGGGCTGACCGTCCTCGGCGCGAGCGTCCGCCTCGCCCCGCCCCCGGCCCGCGGCGACCTCGGCCCCCGGCGCCTCCCCAGCTACTGAGCGCCCCGCGGCGGCACCTGCCGCACGGCGTGCCCGGCAGCCACCAGGCCCCCGTAGGATGGTCCGTATGGCGAAGACCGGTACGACGACCCAGGGGCTACGCGCGGCGATCGAGCGCAGCGGCTACTACCCGGCCCTCGTGGCCGAGGCGGTGGAGACCGCCGTCGGCGGGGAGCCGGTCGCTTCGTACGTGGTCCACCAGGAGACCACCTTCGACTCCAACGAGGTGCGCCGCCATGTCACCGTGCTCGTCCTGACGGACAACCGTTTCATCGTCAGCCACACCGACGAGCAGACCGCGGACACGGATTCACCGACACCGTTCGCCACCACCTCCACCGAGTCGGTCAAGCTGGACCGGATCTCCTCCGTGGTGCTCAGCCGCGTCGTGGCCAACCCGGAGAAGTACGTGCCCGGCACCCTGCCCCGCGAGGTCGTCCTCACCATCGGCTGGGGCGCCGTCTCCCGTATCGACCTGGAGCCCGCCGCCTGCGGCGACCCCAACTGCGAGGCCGACCACGGCTACACCGGCAGCTCCACCGCCGACGACCTGAGCCTGCGCGTCAGCGAGGCGGGCGACGGCCCGGAGACCGTGCGCGAGACGCTCGCCTTCGCCCAGGCGCTCTCCGAAGCCACCGCCGCGGCGACCGGCCGCTGATGGTCCAGCCCGCGTGGCAGGACCCCGTTCCGCTGCCTCTCGACACCGCACCCGTCCCCGAGTACGGGAGCGGTTCGCTCGCGGACCTGCTGCCGACGCTCGTCGCGGGCCAGGGCGTGCCCGGTTTCGAGGCGACGATCCCGGAGCTCGCCCCGGCCGACCGGAACTGCGTCTTCCTGATCGACGGGCTCGGCTGGGAGCAGATCAAGGCCCACCCCGACGAGGCCCCCTTCCTGCACTCCCTGCTGCCCTCCTCGCGCGGCGGCACGGGCCGCCCCCTCACGGCGGGCTTCCCGTCGACCACGGCCACCTCCCTCGCCTCGGTCGGTACGGGGCTGCCGCCCGGGGAGCACGGTCTTCCCGGCTACACGGTCCGTAATCCGGAGACCGGCGAGCTGATGAACCAGCTGCGCTGGCGCCCGTGGACGGAGCCGAAGGTCTGGCAGCCCAACCCCACCGTCTTCCAGCTCGCCGACGCGGCGGGTGTGCGCACCGCGCAGGTGTCCGCGCCCACCTTCGAGCAGACCCCGCTCACCAAGGTCGCGCTCAGCGGCGGCTCCTTCATCGGCCGGCTCACCGGTGAGGACCGGATGGACGTCGCCGCCGAACGGCTGGCCGCGGGCGACCGCTCGCTGGTCTACACGTACTACAGCGAGGTCGACGGCAAGGGGCACCGCTTCGGCATCGACTCCGACGCCTGGCGCGGCCAGCTGATGTACGTCGACGGCCTCGCCCGGCGCCTGGCGGAACAGCTCCCGCCCCGCTCGGCGCTGTACGTCACCGCCGACCACGGAATGATCGACATTCCCTTCGACGAACAGTCGCGTATCGACTTCGACGAGGACTGGGAGCTGCGCGCGGGGGTCGCCCTGCTCGGCGGCGAGGGCAGGGCCCGCCATGTGTACGCGGTCCCCGGCGCCCAGGCCGACGTGCTGACCGTCTGGAGGGAAGTGCTCGGGGAGCAGTTCTGGGTGGCGAGCCGGGACGAGGCCATCGCGGCGGGCTGGTTCGGCCCTCGGGTCGACGAGCGGGTGCACGGCAGGATCGGTGACGTGGTCGCGGCAGCCCACGACGACGTGGTGATCACCGCTTCCCGGCAGGAGCCGCACGAGTCGGCGATGGTGGGCATGCACGGTTCGATGACCCCCGTGGAACAACTCGTCCCGCTGCTCGAAGTACGCTCGTAACCCCGTACCGGCCCCTGTCCGTCCTGCCCCTCGCCCTTCACGCCCGCCCCGAAAGGTGCTCGACCCCTCATGCCCGAGCTTGTGTTCTTCTCCGGAACGATGGACTGCGGAAAGAGCACACTGGCGCTCCAGATCGCCCACAACCGCGATGCGCGGGGTCTGCAGGGTGTGATCTTCACCCGTGACGACCGTGCGGGGGCGGGGAAGCTGTCCTCCCGTCTCGGCCTGGTGACCGAGGCGGTGGAGGCGCCGGAGGGCATGGACCTGTACGCGTACCTGGTCGCGCAGCTCTCCCAGGGCGGCAAGGCGGACTACGTGATCGTCGACGAGGCGCAGTTCCTCGCCCCCGAGCAGATCGACCAGCTGGCCCGGGTCGTCGACGACCTCGGCATGGACGTGTTCGCGTTCGGGATCACCACGGACTTCCGCACCAGGCTCTTCCCCGGTTCGCAACGGCTGATCGAGCTGGCCGACCGCATAGAGGCCCTCCAGGTCGAGGCGCTGTGCTGGTGCGGCGCCCGGGCCACCCACAACGCCCGTACGGTGGGCGGGGAGATGGTCGTCGAAGGCGCGCAGGTGGTCGTCGGTGACGTCAACCGCCCCGCGGAGATGGTCGGTTACGAGGTGCTCTGCCGCCGGCACCACCGCCGCCGCATGACCTCCGCCGCGGCCCACGCGGGTGCCCTGTCCCCGGACGTCCTCCCGGTCAACTCCCCTGAGCCGGTCCGGTCCAGCTGTCCGCACCCGCGCCGGACAGCGGAACCGGCTCTCTCTCGCGCGGCAGCTGATCGCGGATGATCCGGCACGCAGGGGCCCGTACTACCTGACTGCCCGGCGGAGCTGAAGCGCGGCGGCCCCGTTCAGCGGGCAGTCGACCGTACGACCGTGAAGACCGCGCCCTCCGGGTCCGACACGGTCGCAAGCCGGCCCGTCGCACCGTCCATCGGGGGCTGGAGGACGCGCCCGCCCAGCTCGGCCACCCGGGCCGCGGCCTCGTCGGTGTCGGCGACCTCGAAGTGGGTCATCCAGTGCGGCCCCCGGTCGCGCGGCAGCGCGTGCCCCACGCCGTGCAGCGAGGCCACGGGACGGCCCTCCAGGTGGAGGGTCTGGTAGTCGAAGTCGGCGGAGACGACCGCCTCCGCCTCGAATCCGAAGACCGCCTGGTAGAACTTGCCGACCGTCGCGGTCTCCCGGGTCACCAGCTCGTTCCAGACCGGTGTCCCCGGGGCGCCCGCCACGGCCGTACCGGTGTGGGAGGCGGCCTGCCAGAGGCCGAAAACCGCCCCGCCCGGATCGGAGGCGATGGCCAGCCTGCCGGCCTCGCCCGCGTCGAGGGGACCGACCGCGACCGTGCCTCCGCAGGAGCGGATCGACTCCGCGGTGAGGTCGGCGTCGTCGGTGGCGAGATAGGTCGTCCAGGCGATCGGCAGATGCCGGTCGGGGGCGAGCTGCCCGAGCCCCGCGACCTCCTTGCCGTCGAGGAGTGCGCGGACGTACGGCCCGAGCGGGTCGGGCCCCTGCCGGAACTCCCAGCCGAACAGGGCCGCGTAGAACTCCTGGGTGGCCGTCAGGCCGTGCACCGTCAGGCTTACCCAGCACGGCGTTCCGGGTGTGCACCGCTCCGCAGCCTCGGTCATCGTCTTCTCTCTCCTCGGACGGTTGGGGTGGCCGTACGAAAGGACAGGACCGGTGCGTACACCGGTCCGGGGTGGTGGAGGTGATGTACGCCCGTGCAGATGCTCGCACCACCTGACGCGTGACATGCTCCGGCCGCGCCGCCACATGGCGGCTTCTCGACGCACAGAGTCAGATTTCTCCGGGAATATCCGCATCGATCTCGCTGTGGGCCGGGCGAATCCTGCGCGAGGATGGCACGTATGAAGCCCATCATCACCGCATCCGAATGTGCGAGCGAGTCGGCGGGGCCACGTCCGCCGGTGCTCCTCGACGTCCGCTGGCGACTGGGCGGCCCGCACGGCCGCCCCGACTACGAGGCCGGGCATCTGCCCGGCGCGGTCTTCGTCGACCTCGACGCGGAGCTGGCCGGCCCGGCGGGCAAGGGCGGCCGGCACCCGCTGCCCGACCCGGAGGACTTCGCGGCGGTGATGCGCCGCGCCGGAGTCTCCCGGAGCGCTCCCGTCGTGGTGTACGACGGCGGTCAGGGCTGGGCGGCGGCGCGCGCCTGGTGGCTGCTGCGCTGGACCGGACATCCCGATGTCAGGGTGCTGGACGGCGGCCTCGCGGCCTGGACCGGTGAACTGTCGACGGTGACGCCGACGTCGGCCGAGGGCGATTTCCGGCCGGAGCCCGGAGGGCTCCCGCTGCTGGACGCCGACGCGGCGGCCGCGCTCGCGCGCTTTGGACTGCTGCTCGACGCGCGGGCCGCCGAGCGCTACCGGGGTGACGTGGAGCCGATCGACCGCGTAGGGGGCCACATCCCGGGCGCCGTCTCGGCGCCCACCACGGAGAACGTCGGCGAGGACGGGCGGTTCCTGGCGGCCGACGTGCTGGCCGCCCGTTTCGCCGCTCTCGGAGCCGATGAGGCCCAGGGTGCGGTCGGGGTGTACTGCGGCTCGGGCGTCTCCGGCGCCCACGAGGTGCTGGCGCTGGAGCTCGCGGGACACCGGGCGGCCCTGTACGCGGGTTCCTGGTCCGAGTGGTCCTCCGACGCCTCCCGGCCGGTCGCGACGGGCCCGGACCCCCGGTAACCCGGCGGGCGGGGCCGGTTCCCGTGGCTGGACAGGGCAAGGGCCCGTACGCCGTCGCGCACGGGCCCTCGTCATGCCGCGGTCACCGGCTCAGTCCTGCTTCTTCCGGCGCGTACCGAACACGATCTCGTCCCAGCTGGGCACCGCTGCCCGGCGGCCCGGGCGGACGCCGTCCGCCTCGGCCTGGCGGTCCGTCGTCCCGGTGAGCCGGTCGCGGTGGCCGGCCACCGCACGCGGCATCAGCACGTCCGCGTAAGCGGAACCCGCTCCCGCCGAAGCCGCGGCCGGGGGCGGCTCCTCCGCATCGGGCTCCTGGACCGCGGGCTCGATGGCGGGCGGCTCGGGCGGCGCGGGCCGCTCCGGTACGACCATGTCGCCACGGAAACTCGGCACGGCCTCCAGCAGGCTGGTCAGCGAGTCGCGCTCACCGGCCGACACCACGCCGATGTGCTCATCGGGCTCGGGTGGCGGCGGGGGCGCGGGGCGTTCCATCTGGCGGTCCAGGGCGCGGTCGAGCGGCCGGTCGCGCGGCAGCCGTGCGATCCGGGGCACGAAGGGGAAGCTGGGCTCGGGCGCGGCGACGTCGTCGGTCTCGCCGATGAGCGAGCGGGCCTCGTCGTCCACGGCCTGGACGAGCCGCCTGGGCGGGTCGTACGTCCAGCTCGCCGAGTGCGGTTCGCCCGCGACCCGGTAGACCAGCAGCACTTCCCAGGTGCCGTCGTCGCGGCGCCACGAGTCCCACTGGACGGTCTCCTTGTCGGCGCCCCGCATCAGGAGGCGCTCATGGACCGCCTCGCCGAGCTGGGGGCCGGCGTTCTCGCCGGGACGGCGCACGGGAGTCTTCCTGGCCCGCTCGGCCATGAAGGCGCGCTCCGCGAGCACGGGGCCCTCGAAGCGGCGTACCCGGTCGACGGGGATGCCGGCGAACTGGGCGACCTCCTCCGCGGAGGCACCGGCGCGTATCCGGGCCTGGATGTCGCGGGGGCGGAGGTGGCTCTCCACCTCGATCTCGATCTGGCCGAGCCGGGCGCGGTCGTTGCGCACGGCGGCGCGCAGCCGCTCATCGATCGGAAGTGTGTACTCCGTGCTGTCCGCAGCTTTGAGCACCAGTCGTGTGCCGTCGTTTGAGACGGCCACGACACGCAGTTCGGGCATGGGAACCTCCCGGGTGGTGCCTGCCGACGTCACGTGCGTCGCTGCTTCCGCTAGTCGAGTGTGGCCTGCCCGGGTGCAGCCTGCCACAACCTTGCCAAGTTACCCGGCGTGTCGGGCCTTGGCCCTTGCACGCCGTGGTGGCACGGTTACCTGTGCGCGACACAAGGTGACCGCTTGGCCACTCTACGTCGCAGGCGCCGTGCGATGCCGCGGCGCCGCCGGTTCGAGTGCCGTCTTCGGCCCCCTCCCGTAAAGCGCGGAAACCCATGCGGGAGTCCGGCCCCAGGGCTCGCCACAGTACTCCATTCGGGCCATGCGGGTGGACCGGCGCGCCGCCGAAGTTCTCGCGCGGCGCGGGAGTTGACGCGTGTACCGATCGGTCATATGTACGCAATGCGTGTTCTGCTTCACAGAATCACCAGAAGCGGAACTATTCACTTCGCCCAGAGGTCCCTTCTGTTGCACGGTGGGAGTGTCAAGCAGGGGCAGGTAATGGTCGAGAAGCCGGAAAGTGACACAGAAACCAAGGAAAGGCGCATAGATCTGAGTGTGCCGCAGGTCGCCGGCAGTGCGGTGGCGGCGGTCGCCGCGGCTGTCATGGCCTCGCAGCTGGGTGTGTACGGAACGATTCTCGGCGCGGGGGTGATGAGCGTCGTCGCCACCTGCGGAGGCTCCGTCTTCCAGCACTTCTTCCGCCGCACGGGTGAGCAGATCCGCGAGGTCACCGTCCAGGTGAAGCACCCGGCGGGCCGTCAGGTGACCGTGCGGACGCGGGAGACCACACCTGCGAGGTACGGGCGGCAGCGGCCGGCGGACGACAGGACGACCGTGCTGCGGACGGTGCGCACCGATCCCGGCCGCACCCAGGAGCCCGACCTCGACCGCACCCGGCCGCTCGGGCGGGCGGACCCCGCGGACGGCGGTGCGGACGACGCGTACTCCGGCGCCACCACGCACGGCACGCGGGTGCGGGGCTGGAGGAAGCCGATCCTCGCGGCCGTCGCCGTCTTCGCGCTGGCGATGCTCGGGATCACCGCGTTCGAGCTCGTCTCGGGCAACGACCTCAGCGGCGGCCGGGGAACGACCTTCGGCTCCGTCGTCCAGGGCGGGGACCACGGCCCGGCACCCGACGAACCCGCGCCCCGGGCGGCACCGGCCAGGAACAGGGCACGGGCCAGGACGCCGACCCGTCGACCGGCAGCCGTTCGGCACCGGAAGCGGACCCGGGCGACGGCGCGAGCACCGCTCCGGGCCCGGAGCGGGAGGGGGGTGACGGCGCCACGGCGGAGCCGTCCCCCGTGCCTTCCGGCTCCGGCGGGACCACCCCGTCCTCCACCCCCACAGGGCCCCAGGGCGACGCCACGACCGCTCCCTATCCGACGGGCACGTCCGAGGGCCCGGTCGGGACGGACGGGACGGCCGACGACTCCGGAACCACCGGCTGACCACCAGGGAACGCACGCGGCCCCCGGCACCGGCCCGAAGCGGCCCGGTGCCGTTCCCGTCAGTCGCCCAGCACCCGGCGCAGGTAGTCGTTGCCGAAGAGCCGGTCCGGGTCGAGCCGGTCCCGTACGGTCGTGAACTCACCGAACCGCGGGTAGACACCGGCCAGGTACGCGGCGTCCCGGGTGTGGATCTTCCCCCAGTGCGGGCGTCCGCCGTGAGCGGTCATGATCCGTTCCACCGCGGTGAAGTACGCCTGGTAGGGCGTGCCCCGGTAGAGATGCACGGCGATGTAGGCGCTCTCACGGCCCGATGCCGTCGAGAGCGGGATGTCGTCGGCGGGCGCGGTCCTGACCTCCACCGGGAAGCCGATCCGCAGCGGCGAGCGGTCGATCATCGCCCGGACCTCGCGCAGCGCCTCCACGGCGCTCTCCCGTGGCAGCGCGTACTCCATCTCCATGAAGCGCACCCGGCGCGGGCTGGTGAAGACCTTGTACGGGATGTCGGTGTACGTACGGGCCGACAGGGCCCTGCTGGAGAGTCTGGCGATCGACGGGATGGTGGCGGGTACCGCCCGGCCCAGCGAGCAGGCGACCTGGAAGACGCCGTTCGCCAGCAGCTCGTCGTCGACCCAGGCGCCGACCCTTCCGGGCGGGGCGGCCGGGCCCGCGCTGCGGTTGTTGCGCTTGGTGGTGCAGTTGCCGGTGTGCGGGAACCAGTAGAACTCGAAGTGCTCGTTCTCGGTGAAGAGCCGGTCGAACTCCGAGGTGACCCGGTCGAAGGTCATCGGCTCCTCACGGGCCGTCAGCAGGAAGACGGGTTCCATGGCGAAGGTGATCGCGCTGATCACGCCGAGCGCGCCGAGCCCCAGGCGGGCGACGGCGAAGACATCCGGATTCTCCGCCTCGGAGCAGCGCAGCACCGTGCCGTCCGCCGTGACCAGTTCGAGGGCGCGGATCTGCGCGGATATGGACGCCGAGTCGCGGCCGGTGCCGTGTGTACCGGTCGAGGCCGCCCCGGCGGCCGTCTGCTCCATGATGTCGCCCATGTTGGTGAGGGAGAGCCCCTCACGGGCGAGCGCCAGGTTGAGCCGCTTCAGCGGGGTGCCGGCCTCGACCGTCACGGTCATCGTCGTACGGTCGATGTCACGGATGCCGGTGAGCAGGTCGGGCCGTATCAGGACGCCGTCCGTGGCGGCGGCCGCCGTGAACGAGTGTCCCGTGCCGATCGGCTTCACCCTGAGGCCGTCCTCGGACGCCCTGCGCAGCACCTCGGAGAGCTCGTCCACGGAGGCGGGCGTCACCGCCCGTGCCGGCCGGGCCGTGACGTTCCCCGCCCAGTTACGCCACGCGCTCGTCGTCGTCCGTGCGTAGGTGTCGCTCATCTTCCCCGCGCCCTCCCGTAGGCGCCGGCTTCGAGAGCCGGCGGTACCCCAGGAACGCCACAGCGGCCGCGAGCGCTCCCGCCACGACGGGCACCACGAACGCCGCCTCCGCTCCGGACGCGTCGACCACCCAGCCGGCGGCCGAGGAGCCGAGCGCCACTCCGACCGCGAGCCCGGTACCGGTCCAGCTCATGCCCTCGGTCAGCTCGGCGCGCGGTACGTGCTGCTCGACGAGGGCCATGGTGGTCACCATCGTCGGTGCGACGGAGAGGCCCGCGACAAAGAGCGCCACGGCCAGAAACGGCAGGTTCCCGGCCAGTTGGAGGGGGATCATACTCACGGCCATCACACAGACCCCGACCAGCCAGGTGGTGGACGGCCTGCCCTTGAGGTGCATCAGCCCGAACACGGCTCCGGCGAGGCAGGAGCCGAGGGCGTAGACCGCCAGGACGAGACTGGCCGCCGCCTTGTGGCCCTGCTCCTCGGCGAAGGCCACGGTGGCCACGTCCACAGCCCCGAAGATCGTTCCGGTCGCCACGAAGGTGACCACCAGGACCTGGAGCCCGGGGGAGCGCAGTGCCGAGCCGCGGGACTGCGCGGACTTGGGATGCGGGACCGGTTCGGTGGCGCGCTGCGCGGTCAGCCAGAAGACACCGGTCGCGAGGAACACCCCGGCGATCAGCGGACCCGCCTCCGGGAACCAGGCGGTGGACAGCCCGATCGAGATGATCGGCCCGAAGATGAAGCACACCTCGTCGACGATCGACTCCCAGGCGTACGCGGTGTGCAGTTCGCGGGGCGAGCCGCGGTAGATGTCGGCCCAGCGGGCCCGGGTCATCGCTCCCACGCTGGGTACGCAGCCGACGCCCGCCGCGAAGACGAAGAGGGTCCAGTCGGGCCATCGCTGCTGGGCGCAGACGAGCAGCCCCGTGACCGCCGCGACCGAGACCAGCGTGGCCGGGCGGAGCACCCTGCGCTGCCCGTAGCGGTCGACCAGCCGGGAGATCTGCGGCCCGAACACCGCCGCGGCCATCGCCAGGGTGGCCGCGAGCGCGCCGGCCAGCCCGTACCGGCCGGTGATCTGGGAGACCATGGTGACGACGCCGATCCCCATCATGGACAGCGGCATGCGGCCGAGGAACCCGGCCGTCGAGAACGCCTTGGAGCCGGGGGCGGCGAAGATGGCGCGGTATGGGCTGGGCAAGGGGCACTCCGGTCGAGCCTGTCACGCGTGAAGATGGCCGATACAGCTTACGGGCGGAACCGCGCGTCCGACACCGGGCGCACGCCGGACACCCCCGCCGCCCCGCGCCCGGACGGATGCCGGATGTCGGTCGCCGGGCTGTCGGACCCGGGTGGCAGGATCGGGTGCATGTCCGATCTGCGCGATCCCGCTCCCTACGACGCCCTGCTGCTGCTCTCCTTCGGGGGCCCCGAGGGCCCGGACGACGTGGTCCCGTTCCTGGCGAACGTGACCCGCGGCCGGGGCATCCCCGAGGAGCGGCTCAGGGAAGTCGGCAAGCACTACTTCCTCTTCGGCGGCGTCAGCCCCATCAACGGGCAGAACAGGGCCCTGCTCGACGCCCTGCGCAAGGACTTCGCGGAGCACGGCCTGGACCTCCCGGTCCACTGGGGCAACCGCAACTGGGCGCCCTACCTCACCGACACCCTGCGCGAGATGGTCAGGGCCGGACACCGCCGTATCGCCGTGCTCGCCACCAGCGCCTACGCCTCGTACTCGGGCTGCCGGCAGTACCGGGAGAACCTCGCAGAGGCCCTCTCGGTCCTGGCGGCCGAAGGGCTGCCCGTGCCGCGCGTGGACAAGCTGCGGCACTACTTCAACCACCCCGGTTTCGTCGAGCCCATGACGGAAGGCGTGCTGGCGGCGCTGGCCGGTCTCCCCGAGGAGCTCGGGGCGGGCGCGCACCTCGCATTCACGACCCACTCCATCCCCACGGCCGCCGCCGACACCTCGGGCCCCGAGGAGGCCCACGGCGAAGGCGGGGCGTACGTCGCGCAGCACCTCGACGTCGCCCGCGTGATCGTGGAGGCCGTACGCGAGCGGACCGGTGTCGAGCACCCGTGGCAGCTCGTCTACCAGTCGCGGAGCGGGGCCCCGCACATCCCGTGGCTGGAGCCCGACATCTGCGACCACCTGGAGGCCGTCCACGACGAGGGCGCCCCCGCGGTCGTGATGGTCCCCATCGGCTTCGTCTCGGACCACATGGAGGTCCTGTACGACCTCGACACCGAGGCCGCCGCCAAGGCCGCCGAACTCGGACTGCCCGTACGCAGGTCCCCGACCGTCGGCGCCGACCCCCGGTTCGCCGCCGCCGTGCGCGAGCTGGTGCTGGAACGCTCGGCGGCCGAGCGGGGACGGGCGGTGGAGCGGTGCGCCATCGGCGCGCTCGGCCCGGCCCACGACCTGTGCCCGGCCGGCTGCTGCCCGGCCCGCACCCCCAAGCCCGCCGCGGCGGGCGCGGACAGCCCGTACGCCTAGAGCCCGCGCACCGACCGCAATCCTCCTGGGAGCACTGTGACCGACCCCTTCCTGACCGAACTCCTCGACCTGGCCCTCGAAGCGGCCCGCCGCGCGGGCGCCCTGCTGCGCGACGGCCGCCCGGCGGACCTGGGGGTGGCCGCGACGAAGTCCAGCCCCATCGACGTCGTCACCGAGATGGACATCGCCGCCGAGAAGCTGATCACCGGCTTCCTCGCCGAGCGCCGGCCCGGAGACGGGTTCCTCGGCGAGGAGGGCGCCAGCACCGGGAGCAGCACCGGCATCCGCTGGGTCATCGACCCGCTCGACGGCACGGTGAACTACCTCTACGACCTGCCCACCTGGGCGGTCTCCATCGCGGCGGAACGCGACGGCGAGCGGATCGTGGGCGTGGTCGAGGCGCCGATGCGCCGCGAGACGTACCACGCGGTACTCGGCGGCGGCGCGTACGTGAACGGGGCCGCCCTGCGCTGCCGTCCCGCGCCCCCGCTCGACCAGGCGCTGGTGTCGACGGGCTTCAACTACGTCACCGACGTCCGCACCCACCAGGCCGCCGTGGCCGCCCAGCTCATCCCTCGGCTGCGTGACATCCGGCGCGGCGGTTCGGCCGCCGTCGACCTGTGCGACGTCGCCGCGGGCCGTCTCGACGGCTACTACGAGCGCGGCCTGCACCCGTGGGACCTCGCGGCGGGCGACCTCATCGCCCGGGAGGCGGGAGCGCTCACCGGCGGGCGTCCCGGACGGCCCGCCGACGGGGGACTGACCGTGGCCGCCACTCCCGGCGTCTTCGAGCCCCTGCAAGCACTTCTGGAGGAGCTGGGGGCCTGGCACGACTGACCGGGGCCCCGCGCGGAGCCCCTCGCGGCCCGTGCGGGCGCACCGTAAAGGAAAAGGGCCCCCGGCTGCCGTGTCCGGCGGCCGGGGCCCTCTCGTAGCGGCTCAGACGGTTGTGGCGCTGACTTCGACGCCGTGCTGGGCCGCGATGCGGCGCAGGTCGTCCAGCTCGCCCTGCTCGACGTCCGCGAGGAAGTCGTCACCTGTCTCGCGAGCCCTCGTGAGATCGGACTCGGTGCTCCTGATGCGTTGCAGCAGACCTGCGGTGAAAGCGTCCATGGAGCGCCCCTTCATCGTGGGTCGGTGGCACGGGTGTGCCCGGGGTCCCTCCGGCCGTGGACCGGAGGGCGGGATGATCACGTTTCCCCCAGGGGGACGGACAGGGCAGTGGCGGGCCACATGCGGGTGTGATCTGGGGTGTGCAGTCGTCTTCCCCAGCTCCAATCCGGCAGAAACCTCAACTGACCCGGTAATCGACCGCATTCCCCTGGGACCCGGAGTCGGGCGGGGTCGTCTTACCGCCGGTTTATGCGCGTTGCGGGCAGGATGGACGCGCACGGTCGGGTCGCCGGCGTGCGGCCCCGACCAAGGTCGTTCGCCTTCCGGGCGAACCGAGGTGTCTGACGTATCCGAAGTGTCTAGGGAAGGACAGCGCCGTGCGCGTACTCGTCGTCGAGGACGAGCAGCTGCTCGCCGATGCGGTGGCCACCGGCCTGCGCCGGGAGGCCATGGCCGTCGACGTCGTCTACGACGGTGCCGGGGCCCTGGAGCGTGTCGAGGTCAACGACTACGACGTGGTGGTGCTCGACCGGGACCTCCCGCTGGTCCACGGCGACGACGTCTGCCGCAGGATCGTCGAGCTCGGCATGCCCACCCGGGTGCTCATGCTCACCGCGTCCGGTGACGTCAGCGACCGGGTGGAAGGGCTGGAGCTCGGCGCGGACGACTACCTGCCCAAGCCCTTCGCCTTCAGTGAGCTGACCGCGCGGGTACGGGCCCTGGGGCGCCGCACGACGGTCGCGCTGCCGCCGGTCCTGGAGCGCGCAGGGATCAAGCTCGACCCCAACCGCCGCGAGGTCTTCCGGGACGAGCAGGAGATCCAGCTCGCGCCGAAGGAGTTCGCCGTGCTGGAGGTCCTGATGCGCAGCGAGGGTGCGGTCGTCTCGGCCGAACAGCTGCTGGAGAAGGCGTGGGACGAGAACACCGACCCGTTCACCAACGTGGTGCGCGTGACGGTGATGACCCTGCGCCGCAAGCTCGGCGAACCGCCCGTCATCGTCACGGTGCCCGGTTCCGGATACCGGATCTGAGGTCGCCGTGCCAGCCGCCCCGGCGCCCCCCGTGACAGCGCCTCCCAAGCCGACCTGGGAGCCCAAACAGCAGGAGCCCTCGTACCCCTGGCTGCGCCCGACCATCCGCATACGCCTCACGCTGCTCTACGGAGGCATGTTCCTGATCGCGGGCATCCTGCTGCTCTCGATCATCTACATGCTGGCGGCCCAGGCCCTGCACGTGGGCAGCGAGCTGCCGTTCCAGATCGTGACCGGCCAGGTCACCAGCGAGGTCTGCGACCTTCCCAAGAACGCCACGCCCGATGCCTTCAACGCCGCCATGAACGCCTGCGTCAACCACCAGCGCAAGCAGGCACTCGACACCCTGCTCAACCGGTCGCTGCTGGCCCTGGTGGGCCTGAGCATCATCGCGTTCGCCTTCGGTTACGCCATGGCGGGCCGGGTGCTCTCCCCGCTGGGCCGGATCACCCGCACCGCCCGCAGGGTGGCCGGAACCGATCTCTCCCGCCGGATCGAGCTGGACGGCCCGGACGACGAGCTGAAGGAGCTCGCCGACACCTTCGACGACATGCTGGACCGCCTGGAGCGTGCCTTCACGGCCCAGCAGCGGTTCGTGGGCAACGCCTCGCACGAGCTGCGCACCCCGCTCGCCATCAACCGCACCCTGCTGGAGGTGCACCTCTCCGACCCGGAGGCCCCAACGGAGCTCCAGCAGCTCGGCAAGACCCTGCTGGCCACCAACGAGCGCAGTGAGCAGCTGGTGGAAGGGCTCCTGCTGCTGGCCCGCAGCGACAACCAGATCATCGAGCGCAAGCCCGTGGACCTGGCCGAGGTCGCGGATCGCGCCATCGACCAGGTCCATACGGAGGCCGTGGCGAAGGGCGTGGAGATCCGGGGCGAGCGGGCCCCCGCCCTGGTCCAGGGCAACGGTGTCCTGCTGGAGCGGATCGCGCTGAACCTCGTGCAGAACGCTGTCCGCTACAACGTGGCCGAAAACGGCTGGGTGCAGGTCACTACCCGGCTCCAGCCGGGGCAGGCTCTCCTCGTCGTCTCGAACACGGGCCCCGTGGTGCCCGCGTACGAGATCGACAACCTCTTCGAGCCCTTCAGGCGGCTGCGTACCGAGCGGACGGGCAGTGACAAGGGGGTCGGCCTCGGCCTGTCGATCGCCCGGTCCGTCGCCAGGGCGCACGGAGGCCGTATCATCGCGGAGCCCCGCGAGGGTGGTGGTCTTGTGATGCGCGTCACTCTGCCCGTCTGAGCGGGTTCGCGGAGCGAGGTGTTCAACGGATCGCGCTGTTCGCTTTAAGCGGAATTTTCGGGACCCGTGCCCGGTAAGTCCGTGTGTGATCGATCACAGGTACGAAAACCGGCTCCTCCACTCTCCGTGATCGCGTCGCCGTCGGAAAGCCGGGAAACGTCCGGGTTTCCGGGGGTCGGTATCACGGGAAGTACACGGGGTGGCACCCGTGAACAGCGGTATCAGGACCGTGTACGGTCCCCATCGCCACCCAAGCCGACCTCTCCCGAGGGGCCCGGTTGGGTGTCGATTGAGTAACAGACCTTGATGTGAGGCAAAATCTCCGCCTCAGGCCGGGCACAAGTCCGGCCTCTCACGCGTTACGTGCGCTGGAGACACCGCAGATACCCAAGAGGGGGAGAGCGACATGGCAACGGATTACGACACCCCGCGCAAGACCGACGACGATGTGGACCAGGACAGCCTCGAAGAGCTCAAGGCTCGTCGGAGCGACAAGGCCGCATCGGCCGTCGACGTCGACGAGTTCGACGCGGCCGAAGGACTGGAGCTGCCCGGCGCGGACCTGTCCAACGAGGAACTGGCCGTACGGGTCCTGCCCAAGCAGGCCGACGAGTTCACCTGCATGAGCTGCTTCCTCGTGCACCACAGGAGCCAGCTGGCCCGCGAGAAGAACGGCCAGCCGATCTGCCGCGACTGCGACTAGGCCGGGTCGGCCGTGACAGGCGACACGCCGTTCCGGAAGCGGCGCTTGTGGCAGAAGAAGGCCGTGGAGGCGCAACAGGGCGGCACAGGCCCGGCAGCAGGCGCAAGCCCGCCTGCCGAGCGTACGGCCGCCCTGCCGCCCTCCGGCGGTACACCTGACGACGGGCGGGGCCCCTCGGCCTCGCTCGAAGCGGTCCCGGCGGAGCCCACGACCGGGGCAGGCCGTCTGAGCACACTGAGAAGAGGCGTACGCAAGGGCGGGGAGAGTGCCAGAGCCGGCGTCGGCCAGTTGGCCGACCGGATCATCGACACGGCTCCCCGCGTCCCCGTGCGCGATCTCGACACCCTGCGCAGGCAGTTCCCGGGGCTCGGCCCCGAAGAGCTCGCCGACAAGCTCATCGCGGGTGCGAGCAGGGCCACCGCCGCAGTCGGCGCGGGAATCGGCGCGGCGGCCATGATGCCCGTACCGCCGGCGATGCTCGCCGAGGTGGCCGCGGAGATCACCGGCGTCGCCGCGATCGAGCTGAAGCTCGTCGCCGAGCTCCACGAGGTCTACGGCCGGCGCCCGCCCGGCAATCTCAGCCAGCGCAGCGCCGCGTACCTGACGTCCTGGACGCAGGAGCGCGGTATAGACGTCTCACGGCCCACCACGCTGAACGCGGCGCTCGGCGGCCAGATGAAACGCGAACTGCGCCAGCAGATCATGAAGCGCATGGTGCGCGACCTGCCGAACCTCATCCCGTTCATGGTCGGCGCCGCGGTCGGCGCGGTGATGAACCGGCGCGACACCGTGAAGCTCGCCGAACGGATCAGGAAGGACCTGCGCGAGGCCCAGGTCCCCTGGGACCGGCTCCCCGAGCTGCCCGCGCTGGAACAGCCCGGGAACCCCGCGCTGCTGCCAGGGGAGCCGAAGGGCTAGCACCGCCCGGCCGGATCAGGCCGCCCGCACCGCCGTCAGGGCCGCCACGAGGGCCTGCGGTTCACGGGTCGACAGGAAGACGTACGGAGTCGGGTCCGCCGGGTCCGCCACCTCGACCCGCACCGCCGTGGGGATGTAACTGCGCAGCAGCATGAACGCGCGCGGGTCGGCCCTGTGCGAGCGCCAGGCGCGCGCGCTCTCCGCGTCCAGCGCCTCCGCCTCGCCGAGCGCCGACAGCGGAATCCGCGCGTCGCCCGCGACGAGGGCGCCCGCCACCACGCGGATGCGCGCGGAGCCGTACGAACTCACCACGACCGCCGAGGCGGCCGTACCGCCGGCCAGACCGGCGAGCAGCGGTACGGTCCCGAGCGGCAGGAACATCAGGGCGCAGGCGATGCCGGCTCCGAAGGCGATGACCCACCAGGAACGGGGAGCGGTGAGGCGTTCGTCGAAGAGCGTTGCGGAAGGCTGCATGAAACCAAGCTTGGCACGGAGCGACCAGCGGTCGCCCGCGCGGGTAAGGTCTGCGCCTGTGAGTGGAACATCTAGGGCCCTGACGCCCCCGGCCGACGCCCTCGCGCCGGTGCGGCACCCCGAAGCCCCGGCGCCGGGAGAACTCCTCGGCGCGCACTACGAACACTGTTTCGGCTGCGGCGGGGGGCAGGCGCACGGGCTGCACCTCCAGGCCCGCGCCGGAGAGGGCGTGCGCGTCACCGCCGAGTTCACGGTCAAGGCCGCCCACCAGGGTGCCCCCGGGCTCGCGCACGGCGGCATCCTGGCCACGGCGCTCGACGAGACGCTCGGCTCGCTGAACTGGCTGCTGCGGGTGATCGCGGTCACCGGACGGCTGGAGACCGACTTCGTGCGGCCGGTTCCGGTGGACACCGTCCTCTTCCTCGACGCCGAGATCACCGCGGTCCACGGCCGCAAGATCTACTCGACGGCCACCGGCCGGATCGGCGGCCCGGACGGGCCCGTCGCCGTCCGTGCCGACGCCCTCTTCATCGAGGTCAAGGTCGACCACTTCATCGAGAACGGCCGTCCGGCCGAGATCCGGGCCGCCATGGCCGACCCCGACCAGGTCAAGCGCGCCCGCGCCTTCGAGGTGAACCCCTGATGCACCCTCCTCTCGACGTACTGGTCCGCCGGCTCGACCCCGAGGTGCCCATCCCCTCGTACGGTCACCCGGGCGACGCCGGGGCCGATCTGGTGACCACGGAGGCCGCCGAACTCGCCCCCGGGGAACGGGCGGTGCTGCCCACAGGGGTCTCGGTCGCGCTGCCGGACGGTTACGCCGCGTTCGTGCACCCGCGCTCCGGCCTCGCGGCCCGCTGCGGAGTGGCTCTCGTGAATGCCCCAGGGACGGTTGATGCCGGGTACCGTGGGGAGATCAAGGTGATCGTGGTCAACCTCGATCCGCGCGAGACCGTGCGGTTCGAACGTTTCGACCGGATTGCTCAGATGGTCGTCCAGCAGGTCGAGAAGGTGCGCTTCCACGAGGTGGCGGAACTTCCCGGTTCGGCGCGGGCCGAGGGTGGCTTCGGGTCCACCGGCGGTCATGCCGCGGTGGACGGCGTCACGGGCGGGATCACCCAGGGTGGGAACAGCTACGCTTCGGTCGTATCCGACCGGGAAGGACAGTGACGTGTTCGGACGTCGCAAGAAGAGTGGTTCCGCCGAGGACGCGGCGGACGAAGCGCGCGAGGCCGAGCAGGTCGCCGACGAGCTCACCGAAGGCGCCGCGAGCGGCTCGCGCCGGATGAACCTCCCGCCGGCCCCGAGGCCGGACGGGCCGTGGGACTTCGACGAGGTCACCCAGCCCGGCGAGGGCCGGGTCGACCTCGGCGGCATCTTCGTGCCCGGAGTCGAGGGCATGGAGCTGCGGGTCGAGGTCGCGGGTGACGCGATCGTCGCCGCCACCGTGGTCCTGCGGGACAGCGCGGTGCAGCTCCAGGCGTTCGCGGCCCCCAAGAAGCAGGGCATCTGGGGCGAGGTCCGGGAGGAGATCGCCTCGGGCATCACCCAGCAGGGCGGCATCATCGACGAGGTCGAGGGTCCGCTGGGCTGGGAGCTGCGCGCCCAGGTCCCCGTACAGCTGCCGGACGGGACGAACGGCGTACAGCTCGTACGTTTCGTCGGGGTCGACGGGCCGCGCTGGTTCCTGCGCGGAGTCATCTCGGGCCAGGGTGCCGTGCAGCCGGAGGCCGCGGGACTGCTGGAGACGATCTTCCGGGACACCGTGGTCGTCCGTGGCGACGGCCCGATGGCGCCCCGCGACCCCATCGTCCTCAAGCTCCCCAACGACGCCCAGATGGTGCCGGAGGGTGTACAGCAGGAGGAGCAGGAGGGCTCGAAGTTCTCCGGTGGAATGGGCCAGCTCCAGCGCGGACCCGAGATCACCGAGGTGCGCTGAGCCGCTCCCCGCAGCATCGGCCGGTGGGCCGTACCCGCGTGTCCGGGGTACGGCCCACCGGCTTCTCCGCATCCCGCGCCTTCCCGTGTCCGCGCGCGACGGCGGAGCCCGCCGGGCATCAGAATCCCGTCAATACGCACTCGCGAGCCACCCCCGGCCCGATATGCCGGAAATCCTCGGAGTAGTTTCGAATCGGCTGCCGCACAGGCCGCAGCCGACTCCGGAAGACGATGGGGCCATGGGACGCGGCAAGCTTCGGATCTACCTGGGTGCGGCACCGGGCGTCGGCAAGACGTACGCGATGCTCTCCGAGGCCCACCGCCGGGTGGAACGGGGCACCGACTGCGTCGTCGCCTTCGTGGAACACCACGACCGGCCGCGCACCGAGGTGATGCTGCACGGGCTCGAAGAGGTACGGCGCCGTGACATCGAGTACCGCTCCGCCGTCTTCACCGAGATGGACGTCGAGGCCGTCCGCGACCGGGCGCCCGCCGTCGCCCTGGTCGACGAGCTGGCCCACACCAACGTGCCCGGCTCGCGCAACGCCAAGCGCTGGCAGGACGTCGAGGAACTGCTCGCGGCGGGCATCGACGTCATCTCGACCGTCAACATCCAGCACCTGGAGTCGCTCGGCGACGTCGTCGAGTCGATCACCGGGGTACGGCAGCGCGAGACGGTCCCGGACGAGGTCGTACGCCGCGCCGACCAGATCGAACTCGTCGACATGTCGCCCCAGGCGCTGCGCCGGCGCATGGCCCACGGCAACATCTACAAGCCCGACAAGCTCGACGCGGCCCTGTCCAACTACTTCCGCCCCGGCAACCTCACCGCACTGCGCGAGCTGGCCCTGCTCTGGGTCGCCGACCGGGTCGACGAGTACCTCCAGCAGTACCGGGGCGAGCACAACATCCGCACCACCTGGCAGGCCCGCGAACGCATCGTCGTCGGGCTGACCGGCGGCCCCGAGGGCCGCACCCTCATCCGCCGTGCGTCCCGCATGGCCGCCAAGGGCTCGGGCAGCGAGATCCTCGCCGTGTACATCGCCCGGAGCGACGGGCTCACCGCGGCCTCGCCCAAGGAACTCGCCGTACAGCGCACCCTCGTCGAGGACCTGGGCGGCACCTTCCACCACGTCATCGGCGACGACATACCCTCGGCGCTCCTGGCGTTCGCCCGTGGGGTCAACGCCACGCAGATCGTCCTGGGTTCAAGCCGCCGCAAGACGTGGCAGTACATATACGGCCCCGGTGTCGGCGCCACGGTGGCCCGCGACTCCGGCCCCGACCTGGACGTCCACATCGTCACGCACGGGGAGGTCGCCAAGGGCCGCGGCCTTCCCCTCGCCCGCGGCAACCGGCTCGGCCGGGCCCGCATCCTGTGGGGCTGGGCCGTGGGCGTCGGAGGGCCGGCGCTCCTCGCGCTGTTCCTCAGGAGCCTGGAGGACGGCCCCGGGCTCGCCAACGACGTGCTGCTCTTCCTCTTCCTGACCGTCGGCGCCGCACTGCTCGGAGGGCTGCGCCCGGCCCTCGCCTCGGCCGCCGCCGGCTCCCTGCTGCTCAACTACTTCTTCACGCCGCCCACCCACACCCTGACCGTGCAGGACCCGGAGAACTTCGTCGCCATCGTGGTCTTCTTCTCGGTGGCGGTAGCGGTCGCCTCGGTGGTGGACCTGGCGGCCCGCCGCACCCACCAGGCGGCCAGGCTGCGTGCCGAGTCCGAGATCCTCTCCTTCCTCGCCGGCAGTGTCCTGCGGGGCGAGACGGCTCTGGACGCGCTGCTGGAGCGGGTCCGCGAGACCTTCGCGATGGAGTCCGTCGCCCTCCTGGAGCGGCAGAGCGACGTCGATCCGTGGACCTGCGCCGGATCGGTCGGCCCGGCGCCTGTCGTCCGCCCGGAGGACGCCGACGTGGACATGCCGGTCGGCGACCACATGGCGCTGGCGCTCTCCGGCCGGGTGCTGCCCGCCGAGGACCGGCGGGTGCTCGGTGCCTTCGCCGCCCAGGCCGCCGTCGTGCTGGACCGGCAGCGCCTGGTGGGGGAGGCGGAGGAGGCCAGGCGGCTCGCCGAGGGCAACCGGATCAGGACCGCGCTCCTCGCCGCCGTCAGCCACGACCTGCGGACCCCGCTGGCCGCCATCAAGGCCGCCGTCAGCTCGCTGCGCTCCGACGACGTCTCCTGGTCCCACGAGGACGAGGCGGAGCTCCTCGAAGGCATCGAGGACGGAGCCGACCGGCTCGACCACCTCGTGGGCAACCTGCTGGACATGTCCCGCCTCCAGACCGGCACGGTCACCCCGCTGATCCGCGAGATCGACCTCGACGAGGTCGTCCCCATGGCGCTCGGAGGCGTACCCGAGGGAAGCGTCGACCTCGACATCCCCGAGAGCCTCCCGATGGTCGCCGTCGACCCCGGCCTGCTGGAACGGTCCGTCGCCAACATCGTCGAGAACGCCGTGAAGTACAGCCCCGGGGAACGCGTGTCGTCGTCGCCGCCAGCTCGCTGGGGGAGCGGGTCGAGCTGCGCGTCGCCGACCGGGGACCCGGCGTCCCGGACGAGGGCAAGGAACGCATCTTCGAGCCCTTCCAGCGCTACGGTGACGCCCCGCGCGGCGCCGGGGTCGGCCTCGGCCTCGCGGTCGCCCGTGGTTTCGTGGAGGCCATGGGCGGGACCCTCGACGCGGAGGACACCCCCGGCGGCGGGATGACCATGGTCCTCACCCTCAAGGCGGCGGCCGGCGCCGTTCCCGCCCGCACCGGCCTGCCCGCCCCGGTCACCCCGTGACCCTCGATCCCGTACCCCGTACACGCCCCGTGCTTCCGTGCACTCCGTACAGCAGAAAGGCAGATCCTCGATGACCAGGGTGCTTGTGGTCGACGACGAGCCGCAGATCGTACGCGCCCTCGTGATCAACCTGAAGGCGCGCGAGTACGAGGTCGACGCGGCGCCGGACGGAGCGACGGCCCTCCAGCTGGCCGCCGCCCGCCATCCGGATGTCGTCGTCCTGGACCTCGGGCTGCCCGACATGGACGGCGTCGAGGTGATCCGGGGGCTGCGCGGCTGGACGCGGGTGCCGATCCTGGTGCTCTCCGCCCGCCACACGTCGGACGAGAAGGTCGAGGCCCTGGACGCGGGCGCCGACGACTACGTCACCAAGCCCTTCGGCATGGACGAGCTGCTGGCCCGGCTGCGCGCGGCGGTGCGCCGGGCCGAGCCCGTGGGCGCGGACGGCCCGGACGGCGTCGTCGTCGTGGAGACCGAAAGCTTCACCGTCGACCTCGCGGCCAAGAAGGTCAACCGGGCGGGCCGCGACGTACGGCTCACCCCCACCGAGTGGCATCTGCTGGAGGTCCTCGTCCGCAACGGCGGCCGGCTCGTCAGCCAGAGGCAGCTCCTCCAGGAGGTCTGGGGCCCTTCGTACGGGACCGAGACCAACTACCTCCGGGTCTACATGGCCCAGCTGAGGCGCAAGCTGGAGGCCGATCCCTCGCACCCCCGGCACTTCGTCACCGAGCCAGGCATGGGCTACCGCTTCGAGCGGGGCTGACCGCCGGGAACGGCGTACGGAGAGGCCGTCGTGGAGCCTCTGAAGTCACCCGTCCGAGTGAACCCCCCGGGCACCCGTCGGCCCGCCCGGACACCGGTACCCTTCGGGTATGAGTGCTGTTCCCCGATTCGAGAAGGCCGGCAAGGCGGACAAGCCGTCGGGCCGCTTCCGCCGGATGCTCGGCCGCCTGTCCACCTCCCAGCAGGACCTGGAGTCCGAAGAGCTGCGGGAGGACACGCAGGCGTCGGGGTGCACCCGGATCGCCGAGTGCTCCGACCGCCAGATCGTCAAGGTGACTGGTACGTTGCGAACCGTCACCCTGCGCCCGCGCGCCGGAGTGCCCGCCCTGGAGGCGGAACTCTTCGACGGTACGGCGCCGCTCGACGTGGTCTGGCTGGGGCGGCGCTCCATCGTCGGCATCGAGCCGGGCCGTAAGCTCATCGCCTCGGGCCGTGTCTCCATGAGCCACGGACGCCGGGTGCTGTTCAACCCCAAATACGAACTCCGACCGCTGGGCAAGGAGTAGCCGGTGACGTCTCTCGACAAGCCGACGTCCGACACGGACACGTCCCACCCCACCGCCCAGGAGGAGGCCGCCGCGAAGGCGGTCACCGAGGCCGCGCTCTCCGAGGCGTTCGGCGGTGTCCGCGGCATGGTGGAGACAGTCCTGCCCGGACTGCTCTTCGTCACGATGTTCACCATCAACAAGGACCTGCACACCGCGGCCATCGCGGCCCTGGTCGTGTCGGTGGCCATGGTCGGGGTCCGGCTGATCCGCAAGGACACCGTCAAGCACGCCTTCAGCGGCGTCTTCGGCGTGGCCTTCGGCGTGGTCTTCGCGATGATGACAGGCAACGCCAAGGACTTCTACCTGCCGGGCATGATCTACACGCTCGGACTGGCGCTCGCCTACATCATCACGACGATCGCGGGCGTGCCGCTGATCGGCCTGATCCTGGGTCCGGTCTTCAAGGAGAACCTCTCCTGGCGCACCAGGAACCCGGGACGCAAGGCCGCCTACGCCAAGGCCAGTTGGGCCTGGGGGCTGATCCTGCTCGCCAAGTGCGCGATCCTCTTCCCGCTCTACTGGTGGGCCGACACCGCCCAGCTCGGCTGGGTCCTGGTCTCCCTGAAGATTCCGCCGTTCCTGCTGGCGGTCTATCTGACCTGGCTCTTCCTCGCCAAGGCGCCGCCGCCGATCGACGTCTTCGCCGAGATGGAGGCGCAGGAGCAGGCCGAGAAGGAGCGCGAGGCGCGGGACGCGCAGGCCACCGGCCACGACGGCTGAGCCTGCGCCCGCATGCACGTACGACGAGAGGCCCCGCACCGGTTCGCACGGTGCGGGGCCTCTCGTCGTCCGGCGGGTACGGGCTCGCGCGCGTACGTGCCGGGATCAGTCCTCGGTGAGCTCGCGCCGCACCGACAGCAGATCCTCCAGCTGTTCCTCCCGTGCCTGGGCCGCCACGAAGAGCAACTCGTCACCGGCTTCCAGCGACTCCTCCACGCTCGGGGTGAGGACACGCGTACCGCGGATGATCGTGACCAGCGAGGTGTCCTCGGGCCAGGCCACATCGCCGACCCGGGTACCGGCGAGCGCCGACTCCGGCGGCAGCGTGAGCTCGACGAGGTTGGCGTCGCCGTGGCTGAAGCGCAGCAGCCGGACCAGGTCGCCGACGCTCACCGCCTCCTCGACCAGGGCCGACATCAGCCGCGGCGTGGAGACCGCGACGTCGACGCCCCAGGACTCGTTGAACAGCCACTCGTTCTTCGGGTTGTTCACCCGGGCGACGACCCGCGGGACGCCGTACTCGGTCTTCGCGAGCAGGGAGACGACGAGGTTGACCTTGTCGTCCCCGGTCGCCGCGATCACGACGTTGCACCGCTGGAGGGCGGCCTCGTCGAGCGAGGTGATCTCGCAGGCGTCCGCGAGCAGCCACTCGGCCATCGGGACCCGCTCCACCGAGATGGCGGTCGGCGCCTTGTCGATCAGCAGCACCTCGTGCCCGTTCTCCAGCAGTTCGGCCGCGATGGAGCGGCCCACCGCGCCTGCTCCGGCAATCGACACGCGCATCAGTGACCGCCCTCTTCCGGGCCCTCGGCGAAGGCCGCCTCGACCTTCGCGATCTCGTCCGTACGCATCATCACGTGGACCAGGTCGCTCTCCTGCAGGACGGTCTGCGACGTCGGCAGGATCGCTTCACCCAGACGGGTGAGGAAGGCCACGCGGACGCCCGTCTGCTCCTGCAGCGTGCTGATCTTGTGGCCGATCCACGAGGGCGTGGTGTGCACCTCGGCGAGCTGCACACCACCGCTCGGGTCGCGCCACAGCGGCTCGGCGCCGGACGGCAGCAGCCGCCGGAGCATCTGGTCCGCGGTCCAGCGGACGGTGGCCACCGTGGGGATGCCGAGGCGCTGGTAGACCTCGGCCCGCCGGGGGTCGTAGATCCGTGCGGCGACGTTCTCGATGCCGAACATCTCGCGGGCCACGCGCGCCGCGATGATGTTCGAGTTGTCGCCGCTGCTCACCGCGGCGAACGCGCCGGCTTCCTCGATCCCGGACTCGCGGAGCGTGTCCTGGTCGAAACCGACCCCGGTGACCCGGCGGCCGCCGAACCCGGAGCCCAGGCGGCGGAACGCCGTGGGGTCCCGGTCGATCACCGCGACCGTGTGTCCCTGCTTCTCCAGGGTCTGCGCGAGCGCGGCTCCGACTCGCCCGCAGCCCATGATGACGATGTGCACCTTGCGCCTACCTCGCCGTCCTGGTCGACCCGCTGACCTGCGAAAACACCCTGGTCACACTTCTTTCTCAGCTTGCCGGGCAAACAACGGGGCAACGACGTTCCGCGCGGCCCGTGAGTGAGCTTATGCCGCAGCGCATCGGCCGCCTCATCCGAGTGTGCCCCGGGTACGCACCCCTCGCCCGGCCCCGCCCCGGAACCTCTTCCCCCATCCGCCCGAAACCCGCTCGCACCCCTGCGGGCTCTTGAGCACGCGTGAAGCGACATCTAACATGTCAGTTCTATGGAGACTCTCCGGCCCGTGCGGCGGACCCTGCTGCGGGACACCGCGTACGAGGCGATTCGCGACGCCATCGTCCGCGGCGACATCCCACCCGGCGCGTCCGTCCGCGACGGCGAACTCGCCGAACGGCTCGGGCTCTCCCGGGCGCCCGTCCGCGACGCCCTCTCCCGGCTCGCGGGCGAAGGGCTGGTGGAGAGCAAGCCGCAGAGCTACACCCGCGTCACCCGGCTCGTCCCGCGTGACGTCAGGGACGCCGCAGCCGTCGTACGCGCGATGCAGGAACTCGCCGCCCGCAGTGCGGTGCCGCACCTCACGGCCGGGGACCTCGCGGCGATGCGGGCGGCGAACGAACGGTTGCGCGCGGCCGCGGCAGCCGGTGACACCGCGGCCGCGCTGCACGCCGACGACGAGCTGCACGGCGTGCTCGTCACCGCCTGCGGCAACCGGGCGGTCACCGCCACGGTCGAGCGCTACACCCCGCTGATCCGCCGCCTGGAGTGGCGGCAGTTCGGCACGGCGAGCGCGGCGCACGGCTCGGCCGCGCTGCACGGCCTGCTCATCGACGCCTGCGCCGGGGGAGACGCGGAGGGGGCCTCGCGGATCACGGCGGAGATCTGGCGCGCGCTGGAGGAACTGGCGGACGAACCGGGGGTCGATCCGGCGGACGATCCGGCGGTCCGCTGAGGCGGCCCCGGCCGCGCGGCTCCCGCCCGTCTCCCTCCTCGCCGACGCCTTGGTCAGAGGTCAGCCCGCGCTCATCGGATACAGCGCCCTCTTCACGGAAGCGTGAGCGCATGGAAGACGTTAAAGATTGAGCGAAGTTCTCTGCCCAAAGCTGGGAAATAGGAGAGATTGTCCGACTTTGATGGGGTGGTTGCTCATCGGCGTCCATAAGGAACGCATACGATCCTCTGCGTGTCCAAACTGACCGACGTGCCCAAACGGATCCTGATCGGCCGGGCGCTGCGCAGCGACAATCTGGGGGAAACGCTCCTCCCGAAACGTATCGCGCTCCCCGTCTTCGCATCCGACCCGCTGTCCTCGGTGGCGTACGCACCCGGAGAAGTCCTCCTCGTGCTGTCCATCGCGGGTGTGTCGGCCTACCACTTCAGCCCGTGGATCGCGCTCGCCGTCGTGGTGCTCATGTTCACGGTCGTCGCCTCCTACCGGCAGAACGTCCGCGCGTACCCGAGCGGCGGCGGCGACTACGAGGTCGCCACCACCAACCTCGGGCCCAAGGCCGGACTCACGGTCGCCAGCGCGCTGCTGGTCGACTACGTCCTGACCGTGGCCGTGTCGATCTCCTCCGGTGTGGAGAACCTCGGTTCGGCGGTCCCGTTCGTCGTGGAGCACAAGGTTCCGGTCGCGATCGGGGCGATCGTGCTGCTGACGCTGATGAACCTGCGCGGCGTCAAGGAATCAGGCAAGCTCTTCGCCATCCCGACGTACCTCTTCGTGGTCGGCGTCTTCCTGATGATCATGTGGGGCGCGTACCGGGGGCTCGTCCTCGGCGACACCATGCACGCGCCCACCTCGGACCTGGAGATCAAGCCCGAGCACCAGGGGCTGGCCGGCTTCGCCCTGGTCTTCCTTCTCCTGCGCGCCTTCTCCTCCGGCTGCGCCGCTCTCACCGGCGTCGAGGCGATCAGCAACGGCGTCCCCGCGTTCCGCAAGCCGAAGAGCAAGAACGCCGCCACCACCCTCGCCATGATGGGCCTGCTGGCCGTCACCATGTTCTGCGGCATCATCGGGCTGGCCATGGCCACCGATGTCAAGATGGCCGAGAACCCGGCGAAGGACCTGCTGCGCGACGGCGCGGCGGTCGGCGGGAGTTTCGTCCAGGACCCCGTGATCTCCCAGGTCGCGGCCGCGGTCTTCGGCGACGGGACCTTCCTCTTCGTCCTCCTCGCCGCGGCCACCGCGCTCGTCCTCTTCCTGGCAGCCAACACCGCGTACAACGGCTTCCCGCTGCTCGGCTCGATCCTGGCCCAGGACCGCTATCTGCCGCGTCAGCTGCACACCCGCGGCGACCGGCTCGCCTTCTCCAACGGCATCGTGCTGCTGGCGGGCGCGGCGGTCCTGCTGGTCTGGATCTACGGCGCCGACTCGACGAAGCTGATCCAGCTCTACATCGTCGGCGTCTTCGTGTCCTTCACCCTCAGCCAGACCGGCATGGTGCGGCACTGGAACCGCCATCTGCGCACCGAGAAGGACCCGGCCGCGCGCCGTCACATGATCCGCTCGCGTGCGATCAACACCTTCGGCGCCTTCTTCACCGGCCTGGTGCTCGTCGTCGTCCTCGCCACGAAGTTCACCCACGGCGCCTGGGTCGCCCTGCTCGGCATGGTGCTCTTCTACGGGACGATGACCGCGATCCGCAGGCACTACGACCGCGTGGCCGAGGAGATCGCCGCCGACGAGACGCCGTCCGACGAGGCCGGCCGGCCGTCGCGGGTGCACTCGATCGTCCTGGTCTCCAAGCTCCACCGGCCGACGCTGCGCGCCCTGGCGTACGCGAAGCTCATCCGCTCCGACCGGCTGGAGGCGCTGTCCATCAGCGTCGACCCGCAGGAGACGAAGGTGCTCAAGGAGGAGTGGGAGCGGCGCGGCATCAACGTACCGCTGAAGATCCTCGACTCGCCCTACCGCGAGGTGACCCGTCCGGTCATCGACTACGTGAAGGGCCTGCGCCGGGAGAGCCCGCGGGACGTGGTCAGCGTCTACATCCCGGAGTACGTGGTGGGGCACTGGTACGAGCATCTGCTGCACAACCAGAGCGCCCTGCGTCTGAAGGGCCGGCTGCTCTTCACCCCCGGTGTCATGGTGACGTCCGTCCCGTACCAGCTTGAGTCGTCCGAGGCCGCGAAGAAGCGCGCCAGAAGGCGGGCCGAATGGAACGCTCCGGGATCGGTGCGCCGAGGCCCCGTGGAACGGAAACCCAAGGAGCCCACCGGTAAGGGCTGACTGGCGGGACCGATTGTGGTAAGCGGTCGTGCGACGCCCACGTAGACTGGTGGGTCGTTGTCCGGCCGCTTTTCCCTTGATCTCTGGAGCCACCCCTACATGCAGAACGAATCCACTCCGCCGCAGGCCGGGCACTCGCAGGCCGGCGACTCGCTGAGCGGTGACTCACTGATCGGGGAGGAGTACGAGGTCGAGGTCGGCCCCGTCGCGCACGGGGGCCACTGCATCGCCCGCACGGCGGAGGGCCGGGTTCTCTTCGTACGGCACACCCTCCCCGGCGAGAAGATCATCGCCCGGGTGACGGACGGCGAGACCGGCTCCCGCTTCCTGCGCGCCGACGCCGTCAAGATCCTCGAAGCCTCCAAGGACCGCGTCGAGGCCCCCTGCCCGTACGCCGGTCCCGGTCTGTGCGGCGGCTGCGACTGGCAGCACGCCAAGCCAGGCGCGCAGCGCCGCCTCAAGGGCGAGGTCATCACCGAGCAGCTGAAGCGCCTTGCGGGACTGACCCCCGAGGAGGCCGGCTGGGACGGCACGGTCATGCCGGCCGAGGGCGACAAGCTCCCGCAGGGCCAGGTGCCCGGGTGGCGCACCCGGGTCCAGTACGCGATCGACGACGAGGGCCGGGCCGGGCTGCGCAAGCACCGTTCGCACGAGATCCAGCCGATCGACCACTGCATGATCGCCGCTCCCGGCGTCAGCGAGCTGGGCGTCGAGAAGCGCGAGTGGCCGCAGCTGGCCGGGGTGGAGGCCATCTCGGCCACCGGCTCCCACGACCGTCAGGTGATCCTCACCCCGAAGGCCGGCGGCCGCCTGCCCCTCGTCGAGCTGGACAAGCCGGTCTCCGTACTCCGCGTCGAGGAGCACGACGGCGGCGTCCACCGCGTGCACGGCCGCGCCTTCGTCCGCGAGCGCGCCGACGACCGCACGTACCGGGTCGGCTCGGGCGGCTTCTGGCAGATCCACCCGCAGGCGGCCGACACCCTGGTCCGCGCGGTGATGCAGGGCCTGCTGCCCCGCAAGAACGACACCGCCCTCGACCTGTACTGCGGCGTCGGCCTGTTCGCCGGTGCGATCGGCCAGCGCATCGGCGAGAAGGGCGCGGTGCTCGGCATCGAGTCCGGCAAGCGCGCCGTCGAGGACGCCCGCCACAACCTCAAGGATCTGGAGCGGGTCCGCATCGAGCACGGCAAGGTCGACCAGGTCCTGCCGCGCACGGGCATCACGGAAGCCGACCTCATCGTCCTCGACCCGCCGCGCGCGGGCGCGGGCAAGCAGACGGTGAAGTTGCTGTCCGCACTGGGCGCCCGTCGCATCGCCTACGTCGCCTGCGACCCGGCGGCCCTGGCCCGCGACCTGGCGTACTTCCGCGAGGGCGGCTACAAGGTGCGGACACTGCGGGCGTTCGACCTCTTCCCGATGACGGCGCATGTGGAGTGCGTGGCGATTCTGGAGCCTGCGAAGAAGGACGCCTGACCTGCGGTTCATCCGAGAGCGCAGGGGCCGAGTGGTCCGCGGCGGCCTTCGCCGGGGGTGCGGATATGCGCTGTCGGTGCGGTCGGCCTTGCCGACAGCGGTCCTTCAGGCAACCACTCGGGCGGCCGTCGGTCGCCGAACTCGCCGTGAACTCCGTCCTCCACGGCGTCTCCGGAGGGGGCTTCGCCCCGCCCCTTTCCCACCACGAGAGCCGAATCGCGGTGACCGACCTTCCCCCGCCCGGTCGGCGCGACCGGCTCCCGTTCCGGACGAGGGCGGAGGCCGCAGAGTGCTCGGTAACGCCCGAGGAGCAGCGCTCCTTGTACGGCGCATCGCAGAGCGAGGCAATGATCTCTGACGCACTGGAGAACGCCGACGGCTTGGCTGGACTGCGCGTGTGTGGGAGATGGCTCTCTGCAGGCCCTGGTGCGTCTCGCACACATGCATGGGAAGGCTGTCTGGACGGACAGTAAGACGAGGTCGAGGCAGTGGCAGCGTGCGCCGTGACTCCGGCGAGGGTCGGGGAGCACGGACTGGAGCCGCACCTCTCGGACCGGCCGCGCAGCGGCTCGCACCTTGACGAAGGCCGTTCAGGCTGCCGCCACCACGTCGACGACGGTCCGATCAAGAGCCAGCCAGTCGCCAACTCCCAGGGGTGGTGGACTACAGGCGTGCCTGGAGGGCGGACATGCGGGCGACGAAGGCGGACCAGAATCCAGGCATGCCCACTGCGTGGGGACCGAAATCGGGCTGGCCTTCAGCCGATTGTGAGGGCCGGCGACGGCGAGATGCCAGCTGCCCTACGGTCAGAGGTCGTCGTCAGTGGCGGCCTGGCGGGGCCTCCGGGGTCTCCGAAACGGCCGATAGTAGCGGCGGGAAGTTGCCCGATTGCTGATGGCGACTACCGCCTCGTGGTCCTGACGCCCAGAGCGTGGTGCAGGAGGAGCCCTCGCGACCTCAGGGCGGCGGCCAACATCGTCACGGTGACCGCGAGCACTTGGCCGCGATGTCTTCGTGGCGACGTAGGGCCGCACATGGCAGCTGCCTGCGGCGTCGACGGTACTGACGACTGACGCCAACAGCAGACGAACACTCCTGAAAAGGCGACCGTTGACCGTGCCGCCTCAAGGCGGTCAGGTCTCGACACACGGTCAGGTCGAGCGTGATCAACGCCCCGGCTGCTCACGGGTCCTCCATCGGCAGGAATGCCCGGAGCCCGGAGCCAGCTGCTGCGGACGGCCGCCGGTGGCGACACCTGAGTGGGGAAGGGCCCGCGCGTACAAGTTCGACGCGAAGGGTTGTAGGGGGTGGTTGCCGCTTCTATCGTGAGGGATCGCTCCCAAGTGGGAGCGCTCCCACTCTGGCATTCGCAACATGTCCTATTGCGTACGCCACTGATGAACCATTCTATTCCCCGTTTCGTGGAGTCCTCTGGAGAAGGAGCATCGAGACCGTGAAAAAGATCAGACCTCGCCGGTTCCGCGCGGTGTTATGGGCAGGGCTCGTGACACTGCTCGCCGCGCTCTTCGTCGGTCTGCCGGCGACCAGCGCCGGCGCCGCTGAGATCGATACCGCGGCGCACTATCAGTTGGTCTCCCGGCACAGCGGTAAGGCCATGGAGATCGATGGCGGATCCACGGCCAACGGGGCCGCGCTGGTTCAGCGCACCCCTGGCTCTGTTACTCACCAGCAGTTCCAGTTCGTCGACGTCGGCGGTGGCTTCTACCAGCTCCGGGCCCGGCACAGCGGCAAGGTCCTGGACATCGAGGCGAAGTCCACCGCGGACGGCGCGAATGTCCAGCAGTACACCGCCAACGACGGATCCAATCAGCAGTTCAGCGTGGTCGACACCGACAGCGGCTTCGTCCAGTTGATCAACCGCAACAGCGGAAAAGCACTGGATGTCTGGGAGCGGTCCACCGCGGACGGCGCCCGGATCTCCCAGTACGCCGACAACGACGGCATCAATCAGCAGTGGCAGTTGGTGAAGGTCGGGGGCGGATCAGACCCTGGCCCCGACCCGGACCCGCCCGGTGACGGGCTGCAGATGGAGGATCTGAACCGGGGCCTGGTCTCGGTGCGGTCCGGCTCGGGCAACCTGGTGTCCTGGCGACTGCTGGGCACCGAGGGCTACGACACGGCGTTCAACGTGTACCGCAACGGCAGCAAGGTGAACGCCTCACCGATCACCAGCTCCACCAACTACCTGGACGGCGGCGCTCCAGCCGACGCCACGTACACGGTTCGAGCCGTGGTCGGCGGCGCTGAGCAGCCCGCCTCGGAGTCCTCGCTGCGTTTCACAGGCGGCAACTACCTCGATGTCCAGCTGCAGAATCCTGGTTCCGGCTACACCCCGGTGGAAGCCAGCCCGGGTGATGTGGACGGCGACGGGCAGTACGAGCTGATCGTGAAGTGGGACCCGTCCAACGCCAAGGACAATTCCCAGGCTGGAGTCACCGGGAACGTCTACCTGGATGCCTACCGGCTCAACGGCCAGCGGCTGTGGCGTATCGACCTGGGCCGCAACATCCGGGCCGGCGCCCACTACACCCAGTTCCAGGTCTTCGACTACGACGGCGACGGCCGGGCGGAACTCGCCGCGAAGACCGCCGACGGTACGCGCGACGGGCAGGGCACGGTGATCGGTAACGCGAGCGCGGACCACCGCAACAGTGACGGCTACGTCCTGGCCGGCCCGGAGTACCTGACCATGTTCAACGGGCTGACCGGGGCCGCGATGGACACGGCGAACTACGACCCGCCGCGCGGCAACGTCTCCTCCTGGGGCGACTCCTACGGCAACCGGGTGGACCGCTTCCTGGCCGGCACCGCCTACCTCGACGGGCAACGGCCCTCGCTGATCATGGCGCGCGGCTACTACACCCGTGCTGTCGTCGCGGCCTGGGACTTCCGCGACGGCCGGCTCACCCGCCGGTGGACGTTCGACTCCAACGCCTCGGGGAACTCTCGCGCGGCCGGACAGGGCAACCACCAGCTGTCCATCGCCGACGTCGATGCCGACGGCCGCCAGGAGGTCATCTACGGCTCCGCGACCATCAACGACAACGGCACCCTGATGTACGCCACCGGCTACGGACATGGTGACGCTCTGCACGTCGGCGACTTCGTGCCCTCCCGCACCGGTCTGGAGGTGTTCACCATCCATGAATCGGGCAACCAGCCCGGCTCCGACCTCCACGACGCCGCCACCGGATCGGTCATCCACCGCACCCCCACCAGCGGCGAAGAAGGCCCAGGCCGCGGGGTGGCCGCCGACATCTACGCCGGTAACCCGGGCGCCGAATTCTGGGGCGCGGGACCGAACATGACCCAGCTGCGCAACTCCTCCGGCGGCAATGTCGGCCGCAACCCCTCCTCGGCGAACTTCCTCGCCTGGTGGGACGGCGACCCTGTGCGCGAACTGCTCAACGGCACCCAGATCGACAAGTACGGGATCGGCGGTGACACCCGTCTGCTCACCGGTAGCGGCGTAGCCTCCAGCAACGGCAGCAAATCCACCCCGGTCCTGTCCGGGGACCTCTTCGGCGACTGGCGCGAAGAAGTCATCTGGCGCCACTCCGACAACAACGCCCTGCGCATCTACGCCACCCCGACCCCGACCACCACCAAACTCCACACCCTGGCCCACAACGCCCAGTACCGGGTCGCCCTGGCCTGGCAGAACACCGCCTACAACCAGCCACCCCACCCCAGTTACTTCCTGGGCGCCGACATGACCCGGCCACCCCAGCCCAACGTCTACGTGCGCTGACCCACCCGATCACCTCATGCGAAAGTGGAGCGTCTTCGCGGGCAGGCCGCCCCGCGAAGACGCTCCACCCGCAGTCCCGACCAGCAAACGGCGCGAAGTTACGGCCGCTTTCACCCATGCCCCTGGCTGGAGTGAAGGGACAAAGGGGGGGCAGGCGGCGCGGCCGAGGACCGGCGCGCGCTCAGCCGGTTCCGTGCTTGGGCTCCAGGGGTCGTTGCAACACCGCCTGGAGTTTGGAATTTGTCTCATCTGGTGAGCCGGCGGTAGCGGATGAGGGTGCAGGCGATGCTGGTGAAGGCCAGGAAGTGGTCGGCCTTGCGTTCGTAGCGCCGGTGGAGTCGTCGGCAGCCAGCGAGCCAGGACATGGTGCGTTCGATGGTCCACCGGTGTCGGCCGAGTCGCTGCGAGGTCTCGACGCCCCTGCGCGCGGTGCGGTGCCGGATTCCGCGTCGGGACAGCCAAGGTAGCCGTGTCCAGCGGTGGCGCCCGGCTGGTCTGGCCCGACCTCGGGCCTGGAGCACCCCGCCTACTCGCGTGAGGAGGCGCCCCAGGCGTCTTTCGACGCACTGCAGAAACGTGTCCGGCAGCTCGAAGAGGACGCCCCATCCTGGGAGCACATGGAACCGAACTGATGGAGGGAACGCCCAGGCGCGAGACGCTGCCGCCACCGCTGAGGCCCCGCGACAGGACCGGGCCTCCTGGAAGAACGAGTTCCTGGGCCTGTGTCGAAGGGCGGGATCGGGCAGGTGGCCGCATTCGACGCCTGGAGCGAGATCCCTCCTTCGGGGACGGACGCCGCGCCCACGTCGGAAGCTCTCGCCAAAGCGTCGGAGGAGCACATCGTGTTCCCGGCAACAGCGGCACGCGCCTGGACCTCCGGGCGCCGGAGACTCCCTTCCCGATCGCCGGAAGGGAGGGGAGAAGTTGAAGACCCCGTCCGAAAATCGGTAGGCCGCGGATGACGGGGACCCGGCCGATCAGTGCCGACATCCTCCGCGCGATCGCCCCGCTCCCACGTCAAGTGGAGCTGTGACGTGCGCCGTTCCGTGCGGAGGCCCCACGAAACGTTTCGGCGATGAGAGCGAAATGTGTGAGAGGTATTGACGTCGCCCGCCAGTTCCTTAGCATCTAGGTTGCTCGACACTTCGACCCTTGTTCGGTATTACGAACGCGTCGGAGTTGCTGCATCGCACAGCAGGGCACCCCGCGGTGCTCACAGACCGCCGCACACCGCACTGCACCGACAGTCCGGACAGCCTCGGGCGAGGCCAACCGGAACCACCTACTCAAGGTTGGAGAAGTCCCCATGCACAGAGGAAGTTTCAGCCGCAGCCACACATCCCTGATGCTCGCCGCCGCAGTAGCCGTCCTGGCCGCGTTGGCGGCGATGCTCGTCGCCACCCCGGCTCAGGCGGCTGCCAGTGGCGCCTTACGCGGTGTCGGTTCGAACCGGTGTCTCGATGTGCCGGGTGCCAGCCAGACCAACGGCACGTACCTGCAGATCCACGACTGCTGGGCCGGCGGGACCAACCAGCAGTGGACGTCGACGGACGGCAACCAGCTGACCGTGTACGGCGACAAGTGCCTGGATGTTCCGGGCCACGCCGTCGCGGCCGGTACCCGGGTGCAGATCTGGGCCTGTTCCGGCGGTGCGAACCAGCAGTGGCGGGTGAACGCCGACGGCACGGTCGTCGGCGTGGAGTCCGGGTTGTGCCTGGAGGCCGCGGGCGCCGGTACGGCCAACGGCACGGCGGTGCAGATCTGGACGTGCAACGGCGGCAGCAACCAGAAGTGGACCGGCCTGGCCGGGACGCCGCCCACGGACGGCACGTGTTCTCTTCCCTCGACGTACCGGTGGACGTCGACAGGTGTGCTGGCACAGCCGGCGAACGGGTGGGCCGCGGTGAAGGACTTCACCACCGTGACGCACAACGGCAAGCACCTGGTCTACGCGTCGAACGTGTCGGGATCGTCGTACGGCTCGATGATGTTCAGTCCCTTCACCAACTGGTCGGACATGGCGTCGGCCGGCCAGGCCGGGATGAGCCAGGCCGCGGTGGCGCCCACGCTGTTCTACTTCGCGCCGAAGAACATCTGGGTGCTGGCGTACCAGTGGGGTGCGTGGCCCTTCATCTACCGCACGTCGAGCGACCCCACCAACCCCAACGGCTGGTCCTCTCCGCAGCCGCTGTTCACCGGGAGCATCTCCGGCTCCGACACCGGACCGATCGACCAGACCCTGATCGGCGACGGCCAGAACATGTACCTGTTCTTCGCCGGTGACAACGGCAAGATCTACCGGGCCAGCATGCCGATCGGGAACTTCCCGGGCAACTTCGGTTCGTCGTACACGACGATCATGAGTGACACGAAGGCCAACCTGTTCGAGGGCGTACAGGTCTACAAGGTTCAGGGCCGGAACCAGTACCTCATGATCGTCGAGGCGATGGGTGCGAACGGGCGCTACTTCCGCTCCTTCACGGCCTCCAGCCTCAGCGGCTCGTGGACGCCGCAGGCCGTGGGCGAGAGCAACCCCTTCGCGGGCAAGGCCAACAGCGGTGCCACCTGGACCAACGACATCAGCCACGGTGACCTGGTCCGCGACAACCCCGACCAGACCATGACCATCGACCCCTGCAACCTGCGGTTCCTCTACCAGGGCAAGTCCCCCGCCGCGGGCGGTGACTACAACCAACTGCCGTGGCGGCCGGGTGTCCTCACCCTGCGGCGCTGACCTTCCCGGCTCACGGTGACCGTGATGTGGTGCGGTCTCCAGGCGTGTGAGTGCGCGGTTCACGGTGTGGGCGGTCCCGCCTGCTGACCGCCACTCACCGCCTTGAGGAACCCCAGCCGTGCGGCGGCCGGGGTTCCTCGCACAGCGGTACCAGGTGGGCGCGGGGAAGGACCGTAGGAGGTGCACCGGTCTGCCGCAGCCCTACGACCCGCCCGGCGCGGGCGCCCATGACTCAAGATCGGGATCTGCGACTGGGGTACGGAGCCTCCGGAACTCGCGGCCTGGGACGAGCGGCCCTGGCCGTGGAGTCATGAGTACTGCGCTATTGACTGTGCGGAGGCACTTGTCCCGCAGACTGCGCGACCGACAGCGCTGGGAGCGGTCCATGCCGGACAACGGTTCACGCAGTGCTGAGAATCCGATCCGGGTCTTCCTTCTCGACGATCACGAAGTGGTCCGGCGCGGTGTACGTGATCTCCTCGGTGACGAACCCGACATCAGCGTCGTAGGGGAGGCGGGGACCGCGGAACAGGCTCTGACACGAGTCCCCGCTCTGCGCCCGGATGTGGCGGTGCTCGACGTACGGCTTCCAGACGGCAACGGTGTGGATGTCTGCCGCGAACTGCGCTCGCGCATGCCTGACCTCGCTTGCCTGATGCTGACGTCCTTCGACGATGAGGAAGCCCTGTTGGACGCCGTCATGGCCGGGGCCAGGTAGGGCTGCCCCGCACCTCGCCGTGCGGCGACCGCTCGTCACCGCCGGACGGCTGGTGGCCGAGAGACCGCCCGCCCGGGCATTCACGTGCGTGAGTCGGGGGCGTAGCCCTGCTCGGTCGCGACGTCCCACGGCCGAGTGGCCCTGGGGACGGCCTGTTGGTCCCTGAGGCGCGCCTGCGTGGTGCCCCGCTGCGGATCGTGCACGCGTTCGGTCATGCGCCCGGACACCGGCCGGCCGGCGGGCCGCCGTGGAGCCCGGCCGACCACGGTCTGGAGCCGATGGCGCGGGGAGTGCCGGCCGATGCCGAGGCACGGGCACACGCGGCGGCACCGGGCGTGACCGTGACCCGGTCGGTGGTGGTCGGGGAGGCGCTGGAGGTCTGGAGATCGAATCGCGGTCGGCGTCCCTGGCAGTCGTCGGCAGCCGGGGACTCAGCGGGTTCTCAGGGCTGTTGCTGGGCTCGACAGCGGTGCATCTGGCCGCACACGGCCGCTGCCCGCTGATGGTGGTGCGAGGCCGTCCAGATCCGTCCGGAGCGGTGCTGCTGGCCGTCGACGGCTCCGACGCCCAGCTGGTCGTGGCCGGCGCCCGGGGGCGCGGTGGTTTCACCGGCCTGCTGCTCGGTTCGGTCAGTCAGGCCCTGCTGCACCACGCCCACTGCCCCGTCACCGTGGTCCGTGGCCAGGAATGACCGTGAACTTCCTCCCGGGACAGGCGGAGGCCCTCGGCCTCCGCCTGTCCGACCTGGCGTTCGCCTCCTGCCGGCGCGTCGGCCCGGTTGCCCCTACTCGGTGCCGAGGCCCGCGGCGTCGACCTCCGCCTTGGTCTCGGACTTGAGGATCTTGTTGAGCGGTCCGAGGTCGTAGATGCCCTTGAGGGTGGGCTCCTCCAGCAGGCCGGCCTTCACCGCGTGTTCGGCCTGGGTGTCGAGGGTGGTGGCCAGCGGGTCGTCGAGGAAGGTGATGGACTCCCAGGCCGGGTCGATGACCTCGGCGGGCAGCGCCTTGCCCGACAGCTCCTTCAGTGCCGCGTTGGCGGAAGCCTTGGCGTCCTGCGGGTTGGCGTTGATCCACTCGTTCGTTCTCACCGAGCCGCGCAGTACGGCCTCGACGACGTCCGGGTGCTCCTTGAGGAACTTCTGCGACACGATGATGTTCGTGATCACGAACTTCTTGTCGGGCCACAGGGCGGACTCGTCGAGCAGCACCTTCGCGCCCTGGGTGACCAGCTTGGACGCCGTGGGTTCCGGTACCCACGCGCCGTCGATGGAACCGGTCTTGTAGGCATCCGGGGCGGTCTTGTTGTCCGTGCGGACCACGGAGACATCGCCCTTGCCGCTCTGCGCGTCGACCTTCCAGCCCTGCTCCGCGATCCAGTTGAGGAAGGCGACGTCCTGGGTGTTGCCGAGCTGCGGTGTGGCGATCCTCTTGCCCTTGACGTCGTCCAGGGACGTGATCCTGTCCGGGTTGACGACGAGCTTCACACCGCCGGACGCGGAACCGCTGATGATGCGCAGGTTCTTGCCTTGGGACCTGGTGTAGCCGTTGATGGAGGGGGAGGGGCCGATCCAGCCGATGTCGATGGAGCCGGCGTTCAGCGCCTCGATCTCGGAAGGGCCCGCGTTGAAGGTGGACGTCTTGATCGTGGTGCCGCCCAGCTCCTTCTGGAGCAGGCCCTCCTGGACACCCACCAGAGCGGTGGCGTGCGTGAGGTTGGGGAAGTAGCCGATCTTCACCTCGTCGGCCGAGAGCTTCTCGGCGTCTGCCGCGACCTCGGTCCGCTTGCCGTCGTCGGTGGACTCGGAACCGTAGCCGCAGGCGGTGAGCAGGAGGGGGAGCGCGGCTATGACGGCGAGGGTGCGCAGGGGGGTGAGCGGTCTGACGGCAGACACGAAGGTGTCCTCTCCGGGATGGCGGGATGGGTGGTCAGGGAGGTACGGAAGTGTGAGGCGGAGTGACCCGGACGCACCGGCACTCGCTCCCGGCCATCAGCGGCAGCCATGCCGGAGATGGCTAAGGCGAGGGCGGGGGCGGGGTTGGGGTCGGCCGAGGAGGGTGTCCGGTCCGACGAAAGCGGTCCGGTGACGGGGAAGCGGCGCTGGTGGAAAGCGAGTCAGCTTCTACGGCGTCAGGAGGGGCCGACTACAGAGGGCGCCGGCCGTGCGGGCGAGATCGATGTGACGACGCCGGGTCAGCAGGGGTAGCGACCGGGGTGCGCGGTCGGACGTTTCCATGGCCACCTCCCGCGAATCCTAGTTTTCCTACCTGGTTGACAGGGATCGTGGCAGAAGGCGGCGTCCGCTCCAAGTAGTGTTTTGCATGATGGACACCACTGTCTCGCCATCCGGGACGGGTGTCAGCTGGTCCGACGCGTCAGGGGTTTACCCAGGCTTCGGGGTCATCGGCCAACGCGGATACCCTGGGGGGCAGTTGAGCCGATGCGACCTCGGCGAGCGAGACGCCGTCGAGGATCTCGCGCACGTTGGACCGCACGGCGATCCAGAGGGGGAGCAGTGACTCGGCGGGGCCGGTGTAGGACAACTCCGGGGGGCGGACCCCGCGTACCGACACCAGAGGGCCGTCCACCACGCGGATGACATCGGCGATGCTGATGGACTCGGCGGGTCTGGCCAGCCGGTAACCGCCGTTGCCGCCGCGCCGGCTGAGCACCAGGCCGCCCCTGCGCATGTCGTTGAGGATGCCTTCGAGGAACTTGTGCGGAATGTCCTGCGCGTCGGCGATGGCCTCGGCTTTCAGCGGAACGTCGTCCAGGGACGCGGCGAGCTGCAGCGCGGCACGTACCGCGTAGTCCGCCCTGGCCGAGATCCGCATGCGCCCAGTATCCCGTACAGCTCGACCGGTGCCCGTCGCGGGGGGCCGCGGGGCGGCGTGCTCCCGCCCCACGGCCCCGGGGATCAGGCCGCGGCGGGGGTGTAGTGCGAGGCGTCGTCGCCCTCGACGAGGTGGCTGAGGGTGCCGTCGATCCCGGCGGGGACGTCGCCCGCGACGGTCACCCGGGTGCAGCAGGCGCGGCAGGTCGCCGTAGTCGTCGGCGATATCCGGCCGAGTCAATGCGGCCCGCGCGGATATCTCATGTCTGAACGACTCGTCATGTGGGTGAAGTGCGACGTTCATAATTGCCCGCATGCTCGCGTTCACATGCCGCTGCGCTGCCCGGGCCGGGAAATTCGGGCGGCCTCGCACGGTCAGACGGGCAGGACGAAAGGAGGGTGCGCACCGTTGAGGAAGTAGTCACCGACATCGCGGAGCCGGTGGGTGGCGGGCTCGTACAAGGTGTGGGTCCTGGCATTGCGCCAGAAGCGGTCGAAGCCCAGGCGTGCGGACGCGGCGCGGGTGCCGATGATGTCGAGGGCGCGGGCGGTGGACTCCTGGGCAGCCCTGGAAGCGGCGGCTTCGGCCATGGCCGCGAGGACGGAGATCTCCGCGTACTCGTCGTAGGTGAGGTCTTCACCGCGGGCCAGCCCGCCGTGCACGGCGTCCAGCGCCTGGCCGGCGAGTGCGGACGCGGAGCGGGCCAGGACGGTGAGTTCGCCGTAGACGGTCAGCACGTGCGGGTCCTGGGGCGAGCCGGCCGGCCAGGCGGGGTGCCAGGGGGAGTGTCCCACCCGGCTGTACTCACGGGTTTCGGCGAGCACTCCGTCAGTGATGCCCAGGAGGAGCTGGACCGAGAGAAGACGCCCGACCGGCGAAGCCAGCGCGGCCCGGGGCGAGAGGACGTCCTCGTCCGCGGACAGAGAACCGAGTACGTCGCCGGCGGCGACCGGTACCGCGTCGAACTCCACGCTGCCGCCGGCCGCCAGCCGCTGGCCGAACGTGTCGGTGTCACCGTCGATCCGCACGCCGTGGCGGCCCGGGCGGACGGCGACGGCGACCGGTTCGCCGGTGTCGGCCAGCTCGGCCCGCACAGCGAGGTGGTCGGCGACCAGGACCCCGGTGGCGTAACTCTGCCGACCGTCGAGCACATAGCCACCCGCTTTCCTGGCCAGCGTCGGAGGCAGCTCCTGACAGCCGAAACCACCACCCCAGCACCCCTGATCGGCCGCGGGGATCCGCTCCGCCTGAGCGGGGACGGGCGGTTCGGTGAAGGACCGGGCACTCCACGACAGGAAGTAGTGACAGCCGAGCAGTTGGCCGACCGCGCTGTCGGCGGCGGCGATCTCCCGGACGACGGAGTAGGCCGTGGCCCAGTCCGCGCCGCCTCCCCGAGCTCGGCCGGCACGAGGAGTGTCAGCAGTCCCGCTTCCCGCAGGCGCTCCACCTCGTCGAAGGGGACCTTGCCCGCCTGCTCCCTGGTCACCGCGTCCGTGGCCAGGTCATCAGCCGTCTCTCGGCCCACGCGCAGCCAGTGCGCGCGGCTGGGCCCGGTCCGGTCGGATTCCGGTACGGGGCCGGACGGCGCGGTGGCAACGCCCATGGCGGGGGTCTCCTCAAGGTCATCGGCGAGGGGTGGTGTCCGCGCTCTCCCGCAGGCTGGGCAGGTACGTGTGGCCCACGGGCCGTACGGTGACGATGTGGTGCCGGTGAGCCCTGACCGGCTTGCGGCGCAGGCCGGTCGTCCCTCAGAAGTACGTCAGGGGGAGGGGCGGAGCGCACGGGCGGATGCGAGGTGTGAGCCGCGTATCTCAGACGCGACAGCAGGCGGCACTGACGACGTGACCGAAATCGACATGCCGACGACGAACGAGTCGTTGCTGCGTGTGGGCCATGCGCATCATCCTGCGCATCCGCGGGGCGGGCCGTCAATACTTCCCTAGTAATTCAGTGGGAAATATGGAGCCGCCCTCTGGCGCGAAGGGCCGGTGGCGGCGCGGACCAGGAACCCGCCGACGTGTGGGGCACGGAACGGTCCCGGGGATACGCGAGGACCGGGAGCCGGTCCGGCATCCGGGCCGTGGTTGACGAGGCGTGAGATGTGCTGCTCAATTGGGCGCATGAACGCCGAGCAGCGCCTGGTGACCCGCGATCACATCGACTTCGGTCCGGTGGGGTCGGCGGCGTGCTGCGCCTGACGCGCAGTAGGCCCTCCTACCGATCGGCCCGCGCCCCGGCTCGCTGAACACCAGCCCGCTCCCTGGCGTCGCTGCATCGTCTCCAGGCGTTCCGAGGGCGCGGCTATGACAGCGAGTGCCCCTCCCGGCTCGGTGGAGCATCTCCGCAAGTCCCGCCGCCACATCGCGTACCGCTGCTCGGCGCCGACTTCCGGCACCCGGCGATCGTCGAGGCGTCCGAGCTGTTCGCCCGTGCCGATGGGGTGGTGACCGGCACGCCCGTCCGCAAGGCCGCCTGCTCGGGGTTGCTGAAGTCCTTGCTGGACCTGCTGCCGCAGTACAGGTCGACAGGACAGCGGCGCCGGTCTGCGGCGGCAGTACTGTGCGAAATCCCGAACGACCGGAAGGACCTGACGTGGTGGGGTCGGCGGAGCTGTACGGGCTGGCCATCGGCCTGATGATCGCGGCGGTGACCGCGCCCGTGGGGGTGTCGGGTGCGGTGTTCCTGCTGCCGGTCCAGCTGAGTGTGCTGGCAGTGCCGAGTCCGGCGGTCACCCCCACCAACCTGTTGTACAACGTGGTGGCCGGGCCCGGCGCCCTGCTGCGCTACCGCCGTGCCGACATGATGAACAGCCCTCTGACGCGGCGCCTGGTGATCGGCACGCTGCCCGGCGTCGTCGTCGGAGCGGTGGTGCGGATCTTCGCCGTCCCCGGCCCCACCGCCTTCCGCCTGCTCGTCGCCGGATTGCTGATGCCCCTGGGGCTGTGGCTGATCACCCGCACCCTCCGGCCTGCCGGGCCCGTCCCGGCGGCGGAGCCCTCGCCCCGTGCCATCACCGGCCTGGCGCTGGCCGTCGGCACCGTGGGAGGGATCTACGGAATCGGCGGCGGCTCCATCCTCGCGCCCCTTCTCGTCGGCCGGGGAATGCCGGTGAGCCAGGTCGCCCCGGCAGCCCTCGCCTCCACCTTCGTCACATCCGTGACCGGGGCCGCCGCCTTCGCGCTGCTGTCCCTGACCGGCTCGGGTGACGTCGCCCCCGACTGGATTCTCGGGCTGGCCTGCGGTCTGGGCGGGCTGATCGGCGGCTACCTCGGGGCCCGCCTCCAGCCCTGTCTGCCGGAGACCGCCCTGCGCCTGCTGCTCGGCGCGCTGGCCACGGCCATCGGGGCCGTCTACGCCGTGCTGTCGCTGATATGAGATGACATGAGATGAGTGAGGCGACGGGGCCGAGTCCTCCAAACTGTGCACCCCGGGCGCGTCAATATCTGTTCCCGTGAAATGAGAGTTTTACGGACCGGGTGATGAGAGTTCTTGCCGCGATGAGTCGCGATGAGTAAGGCGGAATTGTGCGGCGGGCACAGACCCTCCCTGCGTGCTACTGTTGATCTCAGTTGCAGTTGTGGTTCCCAAAACTTCAAGTGCCCCCACCGGCTCCTGCCGATGGGAGCACTTTTGTATTTCCGGTCATGTTCCGGGCGGGGTAATCATCGCGGCGACACGGTGTCCGCACAGTGTGGATTCCGCTGTACTGCCCCAAAGGAGATTGACATGGCTGCTGGTACCGTGAAGTGGTTCAACGCGGAAAAGGGCTTCGGCTTCATCGAGCAGGACGGTGGCGGCCCGGACGTGTTCGCCCACTACTCGAACATCGCCGCCCAGGGTTTCCGTGAGCTGCTCGAAGGCCAGAAGGTCACCTTCGACATCGCGCAGGGCCAGAAGGGCCCGACGGCCGAGAACATCGTTCCGGCCTGACGCTGACGCGCACCATGTAGCTGGGGCCCGCATCCTTCGGGGTGCGGGCCCCAGCTGCACGCGTTGACTCCAGCATTTTCTCCCGGGCGGACGGCGCGGAGTGATCCGCAGTTCCGCCCCATGCCGGTTCTCCTCCAGGATGCAGGCGCATCCTGTCGAGGCACACCGCGGTAGACGGCGCCCGGATTGCACGTCCCTCGCGTCACCTGTCCCACGCACCTGTGCCCGCGTGTATTCCCGTAGGCCAGATCTTTTTCTTTTTTCCATCGGTCCATACTCGTGATTCACCATGCTGCTTCTCGCTGGGGGAATTCCTTGATATGTGCCGCATCAAGGAAGGTCCCCGCATGAACCCCACACGTACGAACGACCGTTCGGCCCGCACCCGTTACGGCTCTGCCGACGCCGGAAAGGCTGGCAGCCGTTTCGGCTCGTCGGCACCGCGCCGTTCCGGCGGCCCGGCCCGCTCCGGTGGTTACGGCCGCCGGCCCGCCGCAGTGCAGGGTGAGTTCGCGCTCCCGAAGACGATCACCCCCGCGCTGCCCGCCGTCGAGAGCTTCGCGGATCTCGGCATGCCCCAGCAGCTGCTTGCGGAACTCGGCAAGCAGGGCATGACCACCCCGTTCCCGATCCAGGGTGCGACGCTGCCGAACTCCCTGGCGGGCAGGGACGTACTGGGCCGAGGGCGCACCGGTTCCGGCAAGACCCTCGCCTTCGGCCTCGCTCTCCTCGCCCGTACCGCGGGACTGCGCGCCGAACCCCGCCAGCCGCTGGGGCTGATCCTCGTACCCACACGTGAGCTGGCCCAGCAGGTGACGGACGCGCTCACGCCGTACGCCCGCTCGGTCGGACTGCGGCTGGCCACGGTGGTGGGCGGGATGTCGATCGGCAGGCAGGCGGGCGCGCTGCGAAGCGGCACCGAAGTCGTCGTCGCGACCCCCGGCCGGCTCAAGGACCTCATCGACCGTGGGGACTGCCGGCTGAACCAGGTGGGCATCACCGTCCTGGACGAGGCCGACCAGATGGCCGACATGGGCTTCATGCCGCAGGTCACCGCGCTGCTCGACCAGGTGCGTCCGGAGGGGCAGCGGATGCTGTTCTCCGCCACCCTGGACCGCAACGTCGATCTGCTGGTACGCCGCTACCTGACCGACCCCGTCGTGCATTCGGTCGACCCGTCGGCCGGTGCGGTCACCACGATGGAACACCACGTCCTGCACGTCCAGGGCGCCGACAAGTTTGCCGCCACGACCGAGATCGCGGCCCGTGAGGGCCGGGTCATCATGTTCCTGGACACCAAGCACGCCGTGGACCGACTCACCCAGGACCTGCTCAACAGCGGTGTCCGGGCGGCCGCGCTGCACGGCGGGAAGTCACAGCCGCAGCGCACCCGCACGCTGGCCCAGTTCAAGACCGGGCACGTCAGCGTGCTGGTGGCGACCAATGTCGCGGCGCGCGGCATCCACGTCGACAACCTCGACCTCGTCGTGAACGTCGACCCGCCGACCGATCACAAGGACTACCTCCACCGCGGCGGCCGGACCGCCCGCGCCGGCGAGTCGGGCAGTGTCGTCACCCTCGTCACGCCGAACCAGCGCCGTGACATGGTCCGCCTCATGTCGGACGCCGGCATCCGGCCGCAGACCACCCAGGTCCACTCGGGCGACGAGGCACTGAGCCGTATCACCGGTGCCCAGACGCCGTCCGGCATCCCGGTCGTCATCACCGCACCGGTCTCCGAGCGCCCCAAGCGCAGCAGCTCCTCCCGGGGCCGGCGCCGCCCCGCTTCGGTGACCGGGCGCGCGCCGGCACGCGAGTCGCGTTTCGGCACGGCAGCCTAGAACGGTCGTGATCAGGAGGCCGTCCCCCCTCCGGGGGAAGGCTCTTCCGACGCCCTTTCAGGTGCGATCCCGCCCGGCGCGAGCCGACCCCGCGCACCGGCCTGGTCACCCAGGCCGGGCCGGCCGCAGTCCGGGACCACTCCGCCCCACGCACCCCTGCGTCCGCGCGACGCTGGCGGCGGCCACGGCGGCTCGTTCACCTCACCCGTGACCGATGCGGCCGGGGCCGAGCACGTGACGCGCAACCACCGGCTCGGTACGCTGCCGGTGGGCAACGAACAAGGCAGCGCCCTGGGCGTCCTCGCCCTCTCCCGCTGCCCCGCCTCATCCCTGGCCGGACCCGCTCCGCCCCTTCTCCTTGTGAGGCCACATGCGCTTTGTCATCGCCCGCTTCCCGTTCGACCTCACCAGAGGTGGCGTGCTGGAATCGATGAAGGGCATCAAGCCCGAACCGGGCACCGGCGAATCGGTGATCATCGGCCGCCGCCACTACCCCGTCAAGCAGGTCGGCCAGGTCCTCACACGTCAGGACCGACGTGACTTCAGCGCCGCCGAAGTCCTCCGGGCGATGGCCAAGCTCGGCTTCACCTGCCGCACCCTCCCCGAGGCCGCACCCGTAGACGTCCTGGGTTCGCTCCAGGGAGCCTCCGCGATCCTCGGCACTGCCGCACCCGCGACCGCCTGAACCGACCGGAAACGACGCCATCCGAACACCGCCGGTGGCCTCGGTTCCACCGCAGAAGCCGCTCCCTGCGGGGGAGTGGCACGTATCAGCCGTCCCCGGCCGCGATCGTGGGGCTCGGTGATCCGGTGGGGCGGTGGTGTTCGGCGTTGATGCGCTGGGCTTCCTGGAGCTGGTCCTCGAGGATGACGATGCGGCAGGCGGCGTCGATGGGGGTGCCCTGGTCGACGAGTTCGCGGGCGCGGGCGGCGATGCGCAGCTGGTAGCGGGAGTAGCGGCGGTGTCCGCCCGGGGAGCGGAGCGGGGTGATGAGGCGGGCTTCGCCGATGGCGCGGAGGAAGCTCTGGGTGGTGCCGAGCATTTCGGCGGCCCGGCCCATGGTGTAGGCGGGGTAGTCGTCGTCGTCGAGACGGCTGACCGGGTCGTCTGCTGTCACGTGCACCTCTCCGGGGAACGCGTTGGAGGGGCCCTGGTGTCCTATGACACCAGGGCCCCGAAGGAACTGCTACACCATCTGCCGACCTTGGTTCTGCGTCGGCCTGCTGTTTCCGTGGCCCCGACCTGCATGATGTCGGGGGTACGGGGATCGCGGTTGCTTGACCGGAGACCACCTCACTATCGATGTCCTGCGGTACCCGGGCCCACAACATCCGCCCGGGCGATCCTGATGGCGTTTGCCTCCTCCGTTCTTCCTCTGGGAACACTCACCTGTCTCAGAGCCGTACGGCTCTGTGGCCTGTGTCAGCGCCACTCTCCGGCAGCCAGCCCCGTCGCCCGTCCTGCGTCTGCTCTGGCTTGGAACCCCACTGCCGAACCTCCCGGTGCGCGCGTCCGCAGCCGACGCCTTCACCGAGGTGCTGCTCAGTCCTGGCTGCTGAGAACTACCTCAACTGCGGTACTGCTCACGGCGGCCCCTGATCACTGCGGGCCCCCCGGTCCGGTCGCCAGCCCCGTCGCCGTCCTGCAACCACCCTGGCTTCGAAACTCCGCCACCGCACCGTGCTGCACACAACAACTGCGGTACTGCTCCCCGGCAGTTCGTCTCTGCCGGGCCCTGCTGTCTCTCTGGCTACGAGAGAAACCATAGCCATGCCACCACCCAATGTCTACTCCAGCCAAGAGAGATTTTTGTGCGTACGACGGCGAGGTAATCGGCCTCGAACATGGAGGCACACGACGAACTGGCTTCGTCACCACCCGGCGTCGAGGAGGACGCCGGGTCTGGGTGAACCTCCGCCGCTACCTCCTCGCACCGCCCCCGCGCGCCGGACAGCCGGGAACGCTCCATCCCGGGCGGGGATGGAGCGTTCCCGGCTGAGCATCCGGGGCTCCGGTGCGGCGCTCGGGCGAGTCCGGCACCGTCCGGAGCCGGAGGTCTAGCCGGTCACCACCTTGTCGTAGCGCAGGGCGACATAGCCGGAGGCTGCGTGGCCCGCTATGCGGCCGTCGGTGCCACCGTTGAGGTAGTCCTGACCGCGCATCATGTCGTCGTTGGGGTTCGACTCGTGGATGTACGAGAACTTGCCGGCTCCCTTGTCGACCCACTTCTCGAAGAGCACCACGTGCCCGGACTGGGTGTTCAGCGCGTCACCGGGCAGGAGGTCGGACTTCGAGACGGTGCTGCTGACGCTCGGCAGGCTGGACGTGGTGTAGCTGGTGCTGGCGTGCCAGGCCATGGAGATGAAGCCCGAGCAGTCGGTGCGGTAGGTGTGGTCCCCGTCCGGGTCGGTGGCGTACGCGCTCTGGCTGTAGGGGATGTCGCGGTTCAGCCAGTTCACGGCACGGCTCATGATCTCGGTGCGGGTGATCTGACCACCCCGGGTGGAGGGGGCGGGGGTGGGGGGCAGCGGCTCCTGGTAGGTGCAGTCGCCGGCGTATGCGGACAGCAGTGTCTGGGTCCAGCCGCTCTCGTCGACCGGGTCGTCGGAGTGGTAGGCGATGTCGCTGCCCTTGCCGTCGGTGGGGTCGGCGTCGTGGTACCAGTACATCCCGCCGTTCGTGCGGCCGTAGTAGAGGCCGCCACCGGGTGAGACCAGGCTGTCGACCGCGGACCAGCCGCTGCTCTTCAGCACCGACTGCTCCCAGTCACCGACACCGTTGATCTGGTAGGAGAGGAGCCTGCCGTCGGCCGTGCTGGCGAGGAGGACGTCGTCACCGACGGCCGCGAGGGTCTTGAGGACGAAGCCCTCGTCGATGACGACGTGCTTGGCGATGTGGGCGGGCCCGCTGGGCTTGGCCTGGGACACGTTGTAACGGTGGAGCTGGCCCGAGACCGTGCCGTAGAGGTGGCCGGCGCCGTCGTACGTCATCTTGTCGAAGGTCCAGCCGCTGTCCCAGATGCGGGTGACGCCGGCCAGGGCCAGGGAGGTGTTGTTGGTCTGGATGTCCACCCGGTAGAGCGCACCGGTCGTCGAGGTCACGAGGACGGTGTTGAAGTTGAGGGTGGCCATCGCCTTGGGGGTGAAGCCGAGGTCGGTGCCTATCAGGGTCTTGACCCGGTCGCCCGTGTTGGGGGATATGGCCGTGTAGGTGAGGCGTCCGTCGGGAAGCGTGCCGTAGACCGAGACATCACCACCGCAGATGGCGGCGGCCTGGGCGGGCGCCGCCGTGAGCGTGACCATTCCGAGGGTGGTGGCGCCGAGGGCGAGGGCAGCGGTCAGGCGGCGCTTGAAGGATGTCGAAAACATGGCGATCTCCGATTTCGGGCAGCCCTGACGAAGGCGCGTCGGGCTGGAGGAGTGAGAGGGGAAAACAGCGTGGTATCGGGCGGACGCCGGATGGCCGGCGGCTTCGTTGAGGCTGTGCGTGTCCGGGCCCGGGGGCGGGGGCGGGGGCGCTGACTGACTCGTGAACTGCGGGCTCAGTACCAGTTGTTGTCAAGGAAGTGGGTCCAGGCGGCGCAGGGTGTGCCGTACCTGCCGTCGATGTAGGACAGGCCCCACTTGATCTGGGTGACGGGGTTGGTGCGCCAGTCGTCACCGAAGGCGTCCATCTTGGAGCCGGGTAGCGCCTGGGGGATGCCGTAGGCCGTGGAGTTCGGATTGTCGGCCCAGTAGCGCCAGCCGCTCTCCCTGTCCCAGAGCTGCGACAGGCAGTTCCACTGGGTGGTGCTGTTCCAGGCGCCGCCGTCGTGCTTGTTCATCAAGTCGCGGCCGGCCGCCTTCACGGCGGGGATGTCGGTGCCGTCGAGCGGGTCGACGCTGGTGGTGCAGCTGAAGGTCTCCGGCTGGGCGGAGAGCAACTGCTGGGTCCAGCCACCCGTGTTGACAGGCGTGTCGTTGTGATATGCGATGTCCGCGCCTGAACCGTCCGCCGGGTTGGCGTCCTTGTACCAGTACATGGCACCCGTGGTTGCGATGCGGCCGTAGTAGAGGCCACCGCCGGGCGAGACGACCTGGTCGAAGGCGGACCAGCCGGACGTCTTGAGGTCGTCCCGGCTCCAGCCGCCGTCGCTGCCGATCTTGTAGGAGAGGAGCGCGCCCGCGGACGTGGTGGCGAGGAGGCGGTCGTCGCCCACGGCGGCGAGGGTCTTCAGGACGAAGCCGCTGCCGATCTCCCTGCGCTGGCCGATGTGGGCGGAGCCGGTCGGCTTGGGCTGTGACACCAGGTACTGGAGGAGCAGCCCTCCGGCCGTGCCGTACAGGTGGCCGTGTCCGTCGTAGGTGAGTTTGTCGTGGGTCCAGCCACTGTCGAAGAGCTTGACGGGCGGACGCTCCAGGACGAGGGAGGTGTTGTTCGTCAGGACATCGAGACGGTAGAGCGCCCCTGCGGTCGACGTGACGAGGACGGTGTTGAAGTTGAGCGTGGCCATCGCTCGCGCTTCGAATCCCAGGTCCGCTCCGAGCACCACCTTCTTCAGCTCGCCCGTGGCAGGCGTGATGGTGCTGAAGGTGAGGCGGTTGTCGGGGAGGACGCCGTAGATCGCGGCGGTTCCGCTGCATGTGGTGGCGGCCTGTGCGGGCGGGGCGGTGGCGACGGCGGTGAGCAGCCCGGCGCCGAGGAGACCGGACAGGGTCGCGAGAGTGGCTCTGCGGGCAGTCCTGCGGAATGCGGTGGGCACGGTGTTCCCCCAAGTGACGGAATGGCTGGGCCGGCGGACGTCAGCGCGGTGGGGCGGCGACGGTGTAGCCGAAGGCGCGCAGCGGCGTACGGGCGTTGGTGAGGATCGCGTGGGCCTGGCCGAGAGCGGCGGCTTCCGAGGTGGCCCGCAGGAAGAGGTAGAGGTCCATGCCGTTCTCGGATGCCCTGGCCCGCAGGTGTTCGAGTCCGTGCGCCGCGCTGGTGTGGGCCCAGAGGAGATCGGTGAGGACGGCCGGCATAACGTGGCCGACATCGTGTGGCCCGGTGAGCGTGGCCCGGATGACATGCACGCGGTCTAGTCCCAGTTGATGCTGGCGGGCGGCGTCTCGGGCGCCGTGTCCCAGTTGATGCTTCCGGGGGCGGAGGCGGTGACGCGATGGCCCTCGGCGCTGTGCGCAGCGGGGGTGACAGCGATGCAGCAGAGCAGGGTGAGCGCGGTGGCGGAGACGGTGCGAGACATGGTTTCCCCAGGATCAGAGGTCGGGTTGCGGTTCGTTCGACGTGCTGTTCGCGCGCTGATCCGGACCGTCCTTACGGCTCTGGCCTGAGCCGGGACTTCCGCCCCGCCGTTCCGGTGAACACCATGCTGCTGCCTCCGCCACCTGGCCGGAAGGGATTCCGGCTGGCCCCAAGATGCCTTGGCACGTTGGTGACGGCCTTCGCCTACGATCACGTCAGGAGCCGCCCGTGGAGGGCGGCCGGACTTCAGCTGGGGGGCGGAAGGATGCTGCAAGGACTGGGACTCGGGGCGGACGCGGAAGCGGTGTACCGGGGGGTGCTGGCGGACCCGTCGGGCGGGATCGCCGAACTGGTCGTACGTCTGGGCCGCACTGAGGAGCAGGTCCGCGCGGGACTGGACCGGCTCGTCGATCTCGATCTGCTCAGACCTTCCCGGGACAGTCCCGGTGCGGTGCGCGCCGTGCGGCCGGAACTGGGCCTGGAGATACTGCTGTCCCGCCAGGAGGAGGAACTGCTCCGGCAGCAGCGGGAGATGATTCGCAGCAAGACAGCCGCAGCGCGGCTGGTCTCGGAGTTCGCCGAGCTCCGCCCGAACACCGAGGTCGACGGCGCGGAGCGCCTGGTGGGGATGGACGCCATCCAGGACCGGCTCGAACAACTCGCCCGCGGCCTGGAGCGGGAGTGCCTGGCGATCCTGCCGGGCGGCGCGCTCTCGCAGGCCAGTCTGGACGCGTCACGCCCGCTCGACGAGCGGGCGTTGGCTCAGGGGATCGAGATGCGTTCGGTGTACCAGGAGAGTGCCCGTAAGGATCCGGCGACGCTCTCCTATGTCCGGTGGCTGACGGAACAGGGCGGGCAGGTGCGCACCAGTCTGCTGCTCCCGCCGCGCCTCCTGGTGTTCGACCGTACGGTCGCGGTCGTCCCCATCGACCCCCAGCACTCGCGTCTGGGCGCGCTGTGCACCCGGGCGCCGGGAATCGTCGCCTCCCTCATCACCCTGTTCGAGCAGACGTGGAACGCCGCTGTCCCGCTCGGGGCGGACCGTCCGAGGGAGACCGGCTCACGGCCGAGTCCGGTCGAGCTGGAGTTGTTGAAGCTCCTGGCCTCCGGCATGACCGATGAGGCGGCAGGCAAGCGTCTCGGGGTGTCACTGCGAACGGTCAGACGGCAGATGTCCGCTCTCATGGAACGCCTCCATGCCACCAGCCGGTTCGAAGCGGGCCTCAAGGCGGCGCGGCAGGGCTGGATCTGAGCGGGAACGGCCTTCGGCCGGCCGGACCGGTCCGTGGCCGAGGCCCGGCCGGTGGTGTGCGTCCGTGAACGCGCGCCACCGGCCGGGCCTTTCGCCCACCGGTCTCAGTGCGGGGCGGGAGCTCCCTGGTCGCGCCGGAGACCGACGGCCGCGAGAACCGCGCCGGCCACACAGAGGACGCCCGTGACGAGCGCCGCGGCGTGCACGCCGTTCATGAACGCCTGCCCGCTGCCCTCGGTCACCGCGGCCCTGAGCTGCGCCGGCATGTCGGCGGAGACCGGTGAGACTCCCATCGCCACCGCGTCCCTGGCCTCGTGCAGCCCTTCGGCCAACGGACCGGGGACCCCGGCGGAGGTGAGTTCGCCGGTCAGGGTGGAGCCGACCCGGCTGCTGATCAGGGAGATCAGCACGGAGGTGCCGAGTGCCCCGCCGACCTGGAGCGCGGTGGCCTGCAGACCGCCCGCCACACCGCCGTCCCGCACGGGGGCGCTGCCCACGATCGCGTCGGACGAGGCGGCCATCACCATGCCGACACCGAGGCCGAGCGCGATGAAGGGCGGCCACATGACGCCGTAGGAGGAGTGCACGCCCCAGCTCAGGAGCCCGAAGGAGGCCGCGGCCTGGAGCACCATGCCCAGCGGCATGGACAGCCGGGCGCCGAACCTCTCCGTGATCCTGGCGCCCAGCGGCGCCGCGATGACCGAGGCCAGGCTCAGCGGCAGGGTCCGGACGCCCGCCTCGACGGGGGTGAAGCCGCGGACGTTCTGGAGGTAGAGCATCACGAAGAAGATCACGCCGAGCAGGACGAAGAAGTTGACCGCGGTGATGACCGTGCCGATCGCCAGCGCGGGGTTGCGGAACAGCCGCATCGGCAGCAGGGGGTGCGCCACCCGGGTCTCGTACCGGCAGAACGCCACGAGCAGCACCAGACCCGCCCCGAGGGTGGCCAGTGTCGAACCCGAACTCCAGCCCCAGGTCTCGCCCTTGACGACCCCGAAGACGAGGACGAGCAGGCCGAGCGCGAGCAGGACGACGCCGGGGACGTCGAAGCGCTGCCGGTCCGCGGGGTTCTTGCTCTCCGGCAGGACGGACGCGCTGAACGCGAGCGCCACGATGCCGATCGGCAGGTTGATGAAGAAGACCGACTCCCAGTTGACGTGCTCGACGAGCAGTCCGCCAACGATCGGCCCGAGCGCGGTCGACACGGAGGACACCATCGCCCAGATGCCCACGGCCATGCCGAACTTCCCCGGCGGGAACACCGCGCGCAGCAGGCCGAGCGTGTTGGGCATCAGCAGCGCGCCGAAGAAGCCCTGCAGGGCACGGAAGGCGATGACGCCCTCGATCGAGCCCACGAGCGCGATGGCGATCGAGGCCGCGGTGAAGCCGGCGACGCCGACCAGGTAGTACGTCCGCCGGCCGAAGCGGTCCCCGAGCTTTCCGCCGAGGATCAACGCGGCGGCCAGCGCGAGCAGATACGAGTTGGTCACCCATTGCAGATCGGCGGTGGACGCGTTCAGGTCGCGGCCGATCTCCGGGTTGGCGATCGCGACGACGGAACCGTCGAGGCCGACCATGAAGAGGCCGAAGGCGACGGCCGTCAGGGTCAGCCACGGGTTGCCACGACGGCCGGCCGGGGCATCGGGCCGGTCGTGGGCGGGCAGGGGGGAGGGGTCCACGGCAGTGGAGGGCATGCGGATGCCTTGCTTCCTGAAAAAGGGGAACGACGGGAGAGGACGGACGGCCGTGCGGGCGTCGTCGTCAGTGCGAAGCGGCGTGGATGTGCCGCGCCACTCCCTGGAGCGCGCCGAGGGCGGAGCCGATCGCGTCGAGATCGCCGTCGGTCAGGGCCGACAGTGCCTCGGCCACGTACCCGTCCATGAGCGCTCCGACGGCGGCGATGCGCCGGCGGGCCTCGGCCGTGAGGTGCAGATGGGCGATCCGCTTGTCCGCCGGGTCCTGCCTGCGCTCCAGCAGCCCTTCGGCCGCCAGCTGGGTGACCAGGGCGCTCACGTTGTTCGGCTTCATCAGCAGTTCGTCGGCTGCCGCGCGCACGGTGATGGCTTCCCGGTCGCCGACGAGCCGCAGCAGCGCCAGCTGGCCCTCGGGAAGCTTGGGGTACGGGATGTCCTGGGCGAGGCGGCGGTCGAGTGCCCGGTGCAGCGCGGGCAGGACGGCGGTCATCGCTGACGCGATGTGCCGGATGTCCTGTGCGGACGCGCGGGGGGCAGACATAGGTGAACTATAAGTATGAAGAGATACCTATGTCAAAGGACCTTATCGGCCGGGAGCTCCGTCCCCCTCGGGCGGCGGCGCGGTGCTCTTGCGTACGACCAGGCTGGTGGCCAGTTCCAGGCGGGTGGAGACCGGTTCCCGGGCCCGCAGCCGCATCAGCATCTGCGCCGCCTCCTCGGCCATCTGGCGGAGCGGCTGGTGCACGGTGGTGAGCGCGGGGCTGGCCCAGCGGGCGATGGACACGTCGTCGTAGCCGACCACCGAGAGGTCGTGCGGTACGCGCAGCCCGTGCACCCGGGCGGCCTCCAGGACGCCGAGTGCCTGGAGGTCGCTCCCCGCGAAGATCGCGGTGGGCCGCTCGGGCCGGGAAAGCATCTCGGCCGCGCGGTCGTACCCGCCCTCCACGTGGAAGTCGCCGAACAGGATGAGGCCGGGGTCGACCTCGAGCCCGGCCATGGTCATCGCCGACCGGTAGCCGTCCAGCCGGGCGCGGGAGCAGAGCATGTCCTCGGGGCCCGTGATGATTCCGATGCGCCGGTGACCGTACTCGATCAGGTGCCGGGTGGCGGCCAGGCCGCCGTTCCAGTTGGCCGAGCCGACCGAGGGCACGTCGGGGTCGGGGTCGCCTGCCGGGTCGATGATGACGAAAGGGATCGAACGCGCCCTGAGCTGCTGTTTCACCTCGCTGGGCAGGGCTGAGAAGACCAGGACGACGCCGAGCGGCCGGCGCTGGAGCATCGCCTCCATCCAGTCGGGACTGGGCGAGTGCCGGGTTCCGCTCTCGGTGAGGACGACTCCCGCGTTGTGGGCCTTGGCGACGTTCTCGACGCCCCGGATCAGCTCCATCGCCCAGATGCTCTCCAGCTCGTGGAAGACGATCTCGATGAGCGGCGCCTCGCGGGCCGACCGCGTGGTGCGCCGGTAGGCGTGGGCCTCCAGGAGGCGTTCCACCTTGATCCTCGTCGGGGGCGCCACGTCCTGCCGCCCGTTGAGGACCTTCGAAACTGTCGAAATGGAGACGCCGGCCCGCTGGGCCACCTGGGCGAGGGTGATGCGGCCCAATTCCTCGTCATCGCGCATGGCGAGGAGCATAAAGCACCAAACGAGTCCCGCTGAGGCGTAACGCTTTGATAACGCGGTGACCGAGGGTTGACCCCCCAGATGAGGCGTCCTAGCGTCCCGACTCAGGAAGTTTCGGTAATCGTACCGAAAGTGTTTCGAGAGGCGAGTCGATGAAGCAACGCGCACGGTTCCCGCGGACCGCTGTCGTCGGTGGTGCAGCGCTGGCCATGGTGCTGTCCCTGTCCGCTTGCGGAGGGGGGTCCGACGCGGCGGACGGGGGCGACACCATCCGCGTCCTGGTCTACGGCGACGCGACGAACAAGGTGGAGAAGGAGCTCGTCGCCACCTTCAACAAGACGTCGAAGGTGAAGGTCGTCCTGGACACGATCCCGGGCGCCGACTACCAGGCGAAGCTCCAGACCATCATCAGCAGCAAGCAGGCGCCCGACGTCTTCTTCAACTGGGGCGGCGGCAGCATCAAGCCGTTCGTCGACGCCGGACTGCTGCTCCCGCTGGACCCCTTCATCGCCAAGGAGCCCGACCTCAAGGCCAAGTTCCTGCCGTCCGTGTTCAACAGCGCGGTGATCGACGGCACGTCCTACGGCGTCCCCATGCGCGGTACGCAGCCCGTGCTGCTGTTCAACAACGGCAAGGTCCTCAAGAAGGCGGGCGTCAAGCCGCCGAAGACCTGGGACGACCTGCTCGCGGCCGTCAAGGCGCTGAAGGCCGACGGCGTCACCCCGATCGCGCTGGGCGGCGGCGACCGCTGGCCGACGCTGATGTGGTTCGAGTACCTCTACGACCGCGTCGCCGGCCCGGAGCTCTTCCAGAAGGCCCTGGACGGCGACCAGGACGCCTGGGGCAGCCCGGACAGCAGGAAGGCGCTCGGCAAGATCAGGGAACTGGTGGACGCGGGAGCGTTCGGCACGAACTACGACTCCGTGAAGTTCACCGACCAGGGTTCGCCCACCCTCCTGGCGACCGGCAAGGCCGCCTTCGAGCTGATGGGCTCGTGGGAGTACTCGACCCAGCAGGACGCGCACCCCGAGTTCGCGGAGACCGACCTCGGCTACAGCGCGTTCCCGTCCGTCGAGGGCGGCAAGGGCGACCCGGCGAACATCGTCGGCAACACCAACAACTTCTACTCCGTACTGAAGAAGACGAAGCACCCGCAGGCCGTGGCCGAGTTCCTGAAGCTCATGTACTCGGACCAGTTCGTCAAGGCGCAGCTCGGCATCGGCAACCTGCCGACCACGACGAACACCGAAGGCTTCCTGGACACCGCCGCCAGCCCCGACTTCGCGAAGTTCCAGTACGACCTGGTCAAGGCGGCCCCGACGTTCCAGCTCTCCTGGGACCAGGCGTACCCCCAGTCGGCGGCCACGACGATGCACCAGTCACTCCAGCAGTTCTTCAACGGCTCGATGGACGAGGACGCCTTCGTCGCGGCCATGCAGGCACTGCCGACGTCGTGAGCTCCATGAAATCCACCCTTGGAGCGGGCCGCCCGGGATTCCTCTGGGCGGCTCCCGCCGCCGTCTTCTTCGGCCTCTTCGCCATCGTCCCCCTCCTCATGGTCGCCGTGCTCTCCTTCGCCAGCTGGGACGGGCTGAGCGACCCCGAGTTCGCCGGCCTCGACAACTGGAAGAAGCTCCTCGACGACCCCGTCATGATCAAGAGCCTCTGGCTGAGCGTCCTGCTCACCCTGCTCGGAGTCGTCGTCCAGACACCGCTGAGCATCCTGCTGGGTGTCTGGGCGGCGGGGCACCAGCGCAACCGGGCCGTCCTGTCCGCCATCTACTTCGTGCCGATGCTGCTGTCCATCGCGGCGGTGTCCGTCCTGTGGCGCGCGGTCCTGGACCCCAACTTCGGCGTCCCCGCCCAGGCCACCTGGCTGTTCGGTGACGGCAACCTGTTCGGGATGCAGTCCAGCGCGATCGGCGTCCTGGTCTTCGTCAGCACCTGGCAGTTCACCCCGCTGCACACGCTGATCTACCAGGGCGCGGCACGCGCGGTGCCGCAGGTCCTCTACCAGGCGGCGCAGATCGACGGGGCGGGCACGGTACGGCAGTTCTTCCACATCACGCTGCCGCAGCTGCGCAACTCGATCATCACCTCGATGATCCTGATGGTGGTCGGCGGTCTCACGACCTTCGACACCGTCCTCATCCTGACCCAGGGCGGACCGGGCAGCGACACGACCATCAGCGCCTACTACATGTACCAGAAGGCGTTCAAGAGCTTCGACTACGGAGCGGCGTCCGCCATCGCCCTCCTGCTGGTCCTCGTCTCCACGCTGATCTCGCTGATCGTGGTGCGGCTCTCGGGCTACGACAAGATGCGCAGCACCATGGAGGGACTGTGAGGAAGAGCCGTCCCAACTACCTCGCCGGATTCGGCTCGCTGATCTGGCTCCTCGTGGTCGGGCTTCCGCTGTACGTGATGCTCGTCGCCACGTTCCAGTCGCGCCCCGACTACGCGGCGAACGGCCCGCTGGCCTTCCCCGAGCACTTCACGCTCGACAACTACGTCAACGACCTCAACAGCGGCTTCGCCCAGTACTTCGTCAACACGGTGATCGTCACCGTGTGCGTGGTGGGCATCGTCGTACTCCTCGTCCCGCCCCTGGCGTACACCATCGTCAGGAGCCGGGGCCGGGCCACCACCACGGTGTTCCGGCTGTTCCTCCTGGGCCTGGCGATCCCCTCGCAGGCGGTCATCGTCCCGATGTTCTTCGTCATCAGCGAGGCCGGTCTCTACGACAACCTCATCGGCGTCATCCTGCCGACCGCGGCCTTCGCGATGCCGGTGTGCGCCCTGATCCTCACGGGGGTTATGCGTGACATCACCCCCGACCTGTACGAGGCGATGACGATCGACGGCGCCTCACCCCGGCGGGTCTTCTTCCAGCTGGTGCTGCCGCTGTCGAGGAGCGGGGTCTCCACGATCATCGTCTTCTCGGCGCTCCAGGCGTGGAACGGTTTCCTCTTCCCCCTCGTCCTGACGCAGTCCGCGGAGACCAAGGTCATCACCATGGGCCTCTACGACTTCCAGACGGAACACGGAGTCGACACCCCCGGCCTGCTAGCCGCCGTCGTCCTGTCCATGCTCCCCATCCTGATCGTCTACCTGTTCGCCCGTCGTGCCCTGGTCCAGGGGCTGATGGGGGTCGGAGGAAAGTGACCGCCAACATCGACAACGCCGGCGTGCAGACACCCGCCGAGGCCACGGACTCCCACGCGCCGGTCCCCGGCGCCGCGGATCCCCGCACGGGGCGGTGGCGCGACCCCGCCCTCGCCCCCGAGGCCAGGGCGGACGCCCTGATCGCCGCCATGACCCTCCAGGAGAAGATCGCGCAGCTCTTCGGCGTCTGGGTGGGCGCCTCCGACGAGGGCGCCGAGGTCGCCCCGTACCAGCACGACATGGAGGAGGCCGTCGCCCTCGACGACCTCCTGCCCCACGGCCTCGGCCAGCTGACCCGCCCCTTCGGTACGGCGCCGGTCGACGCGGCCGTGGGCGCGCTCTCGCTGGCGCGCACCCAGGAGCGCATCGCCGCGGCGAATCGTTTCGGCATCCCGGCGCTGGCCCATGAGGAATGCCTCGCGGGCTTCGCCACCTGGGGGGCGACCGCCTACCCCGTACCGCTGTCCTGGGGCGCCACCTTCGACCCCGGGCTGGTACACGAGATGGCAGCCGCGATCGGCCGCGACATGCGCGCGGTCGGGGTGCACCAGGGCCTCGCCCCGGTCCTCGACGTCGTACGCGACGCACGCTGGGGCCGCGTCGAGGAGACGATCGGCGAGGACCCCTATCTCGTCGGAACGGTCGCCACGGCCTATGTGCGGGGCCTGGAGTCGGCCGGTGTCGTCGCCACGCTCAAGCACTTCGCGGGCTACTCCGCCTCACGGGCGGGCCGCAACCTCGCCCCGGTGGGCATGGGGGCGCGCGAGCGGGCCGACATCATCCTGGCGCCGTTCGAGATGGCCGTACGGGAAAGCGGTGTGCGGTCCGTCATGCACGCCTACACCGACACCGACGGTATCCCCTCCGCGGCCGACGAACCGCTGCTGACCGGTCTGCTGCGCGACACCTGGGGGTTCGAGGGGACCGTCGTCGCGGACTACTTCGGCATCGCGTTCCTGAAGACGCTGCACGCGGTGGTGGGGACCTTCGGGGAGGCGGCGGGCGCGGCACTCGCCGCGGGCGTGGACGTGGAGCTGCCCACCGTCAAGACGTACGGCCGCCCGCTCACCGACGCGGTCGCGGAGGGACTCGTCCCCGAGGCCCTGGTGGACCGTGCGGTACGCCGGGTGCTCGTCCAGAAGGCCCAGTTGGGGCTGCTGGACCCCGACTGGGACCCGGTTCCGCCGGCCTTGGCCGGGACTGCGCCGGGCGGCAGGGGCTCCGCAGGAGTGCGCGGCAGCGTCCGGCTCGACACCGAAGAGAACCGCGCGCTCGCCCGCCGTGTCGCCCAGCAGGCGGTCGTGCTCCTGAGCAACGACGGGACCCTGCCCCTGACAGCGCCTCCCGCCCGTATCGCGCTGATCGGACCCAACGCCGACACGCCGACAGCCGTCCTCGGCTGCTACGCCTTCCCCGTCCACGTCGGCGGCCAGCACCCTGACACCCCTATCGGCATCGAACTGCCCACCCTGCGCGAGGCGTTGACGGCCGAGTTCCCGCACAGCGAGATCGTCACCGCTCGCGGCGCGGACATCGACGGCTCCTCCACGGAGGGCTTCGCCCGGGCCGCCGAACTGGCCCGGGGCGCCGACCTCGTGGTCGTCGCGCTCGGCGACCGGGCCGGGCTCTTCGGCCGCGGCACGAGCGGCGAGGGCTGTGACGCGCGTGACCTGGCACTGCCCGGTGTGCAGCGGCAGCTGCTCGACACCCTCCTCGACACGGGCACGCCCGTCGTCGTCACCCTGCTGGCGGGACGGCCCTACGCCCTCGGGCGGGCGGCGGACCGGGCCGCCGCCGTCGTGCAGTCGTTCTTCCCCGGCGAGGAGGGTACGACGGCCATCGCCTCGGTGCTCAGCGGCCGGACCGCACCCTCGGGCCGGCTGCCCGTCAGCGTGCCGCGCGACCCGGGCTCCCAGCCCTCCACCTACCTGGCGGCGCGGCTCGGCCACGCCAGCGACGTGTCCAGCATCGACCCGACCCCGGCGTTCGGGTTCGGCCACGGGCTGACGTACACCAGCTTCGAGTGGAGCGGGCTCGTGGTGGAGCGGGAGGAGGCGGCCACGGACGGGGAGTTCGCCTTCTCCTGCACCGTCCGCAACACCGGTGCGCGGGAGGGGACCGAGGTGGTGCAGGTGTATCTGCACGACCCGGTCGCCTCCGTCGTACAGCCGGTGGTGCGCCTCATCGGTTACCTCCGCCTCGGCCTCGGTCCGGGGCAGGCGGCCAGGGTGCGGGCGACGGTGCCGGCGGACCTCGCGTCCTTCACGGGCCGCGACGGCCGTCGGATCGTCGAGCCGGGCGCTCTCGAACTGCGGCTGGGCGCGTCGAGCACCGACACCCGCCTCACGGCCCGGGTCACGCTGACCGGGCCGGTACGCACGGTCGACCACACCCGGCGGCTGCACATGGACATCGCGGCGGAGGGCGTGACCGACGCCTCCTGAGCGGGTGAGGGGGCCTTCGCGGGTGGCTGGGACCAGCCACCCGCGAAGGCCCCCGTTCCTGTGCCCGGATGCCGGGGTCAGGAAGCGGTGCAGGCGCTGATGCCGGGCGGTGCGGTGTTGCCGTTCGTCATGATGGTGAAGCCGAAGCTCGTCGTCCCGCCGGCCGCGAGGCTGCCGTTGCCGGCCGGAGTCATGGTCATCACCTTCCCGGTACTGTCCCAGCTGGGCGTGCCGTTCCAGGTCGTCGAGATCCGCTGCGCGGAGGCGATGGTGACCCGTACGCTCCAGCCGCTGATCGGCGCGCTCCCCGCGGTCACGGTCACCTTGCCGTTGTAGCGGTCGCCCCAGGTCTCCTGCTTGGCGTACGAGACGGTGCAGGTCCGGGTACCGCCGCCCCCGCCGCCGCTGGTACCGCCCAGAGCGGTCAGTACGGCGTCATAGGCCGGCTTCTTGTTGTAGTTGCCGTCGAAGAGCAGCGGGGTCCCGCTCGCACGCCAGGAGTACTTGTCGGTGACGCCCCAGACGGTGATGCCCGTACAGCGCGTCACCGCGAGGCACGCCCTCACCACGTTGCCGTAGCTGGTGGCCTGCGCGGTGCCCGATCCCTCGATGTCCAGCTCGGTGATCTGCACGTCCACGCCGAGGTCGGCGAAGCGCTGCAGATTCTGCTGGAAGTCGCCGGGGACGGGGGAGTTGCTGTTGAAGTGGCTCTGGAATCCCACGCAGTCGATGGGCACACCGCGCTGCTTGAAGTCCTTGACCATGGCGTACACGGCGTTGGACTTCGCGTTGATCCCGTCGGTGTTGTAGTCGTTGTAGCAGAGCTTCGCGGCCGGGTCGGTGGCGCGGGCCGTGCGGAACGACTCCTCGATGAAGCCGTTGCCCAGCTTGTCCTGGAAGGGCGAGCTGCGCCGGGCTCCGCTGCTGCCGTCCTGGAACGCCTCGTTGACGACGTCCCACGAGTGGATCTTGCCCTGGTAGTGCCGCATGACCTGGGTGATGTGGTTGTTCATCGCCGTACGGAGGTCGGCCGTGCCCAGCGCGCCCACCCAGCCGGGCAGTTGGGAGTGCCACACCAGGGTGTGCCCGCGCACCTTCATCCCGCGGCTCTGTGCGTGGCTGACGATCTGGTCGGCCGCCCCGTAGGTGAACGTCCCGCGGGACGGCTCCAGCGCGTCCCACTTCATCTCGTTCTCGGGGGTCGCCGAGTTGAACTCGGTGTTCAGCGTGGCGGCGTAGGGCGCCTCACTGAGGCGGTTCGCCGCGACCGCCGTACCGAAGTAGCGGCCCTTGGCCGCCGCCGCCTCGCCGAGGGTGCTCGCCGCGTGGGCGGTGCCGGACAGGGCGACCACACCGGTGGCGGTGAGCAGTCCCGTGACGGAGAGGGCCAGCGCCCTGCGCGCGTAGGCACGCAGCGGAGTGCGTCCCTCACCCGCCCGTCCATCTCCGGGAGTGGGTCGAGTTGAACTGATCATGACAACCTCTTCTTTCCGTTCGCCCGGCGGTTCCCGGGAGCTCCGCGAAAGCTTTCAGGGGTCAACGAGCCCGTCCATTCCGTCTGGCACACGGAACAACGGCTACCAGAGAGATCCTGGGTGATGTACGCCACCGAAACAATGGCGCGTCAGGACCGAAACAATTTCGGTCGTATCGGGACGCCCGGAGGTACTCCTGGAAGGGGGTTACTATGTGGGAATGATTTCCATTATCGTTAAGCCCTCGTCCGCAGAGAGCAGGTGACCGCGTGTCCGCCCACTGCCAGTTGACCGGAGCCGAGCCGGGCTTCGGCAACAGCATCTCCCACTCGCACCGGCGCACCTCGCGCCGCTTCGATCCGAACATCCAGCGCAAGCGCTACTGGCTCCCGAGTGAGGGCCGCCATGTGCGCCTGACCCTCAGCGCCAGGGCCATCAAGGCCATCGACAGAATCGGCATCGAGGCCGCAGTGGCCAGGATCCGCGCCCGGGGGGTGAAGGTCTGATGGCCAAGAAGAGCAAGGTCGCGCAGAACGAGAAGCGCAAGGTGGTCGTCGCCCGCTACGCGGCCCGGCGGGCGGAGCTGAAGGAGATCATCCGCCGGCCCGCCGCCACGCAGGCCGAACGGCAGGCGGCGGTGGCGGAGTTGCGGGCTCAGCCCCGGAACGCCAGTGCCACCCGGGTGCGCAACCGGGACAGCGTGGACGGCAGGCCCCGCGGCCATCTGCGCAAGTTCGGGCTGTCCCGGGTGCGGATGCGCGAGCAGGCCCACGCCGGGTTCCTGCCCGGCGTCACCAAGTCGTCCTGGTAGCGCTTCCGGAACCGCTCCCGTGCCCGAAGAGGTGGCCCGCACCCCCCGCGAGGAGGGTGCGGGCCACCGCGTCATCGGCCGACAGGATCGCGATGGGCCTCGTCGCCGGGCTCGATCAGCGCCAGCAGCCCGCCCTCGTCGAGCGGGGTCGGTACGGTGACGAGCGCCGCCTGATGGCCCGTCAGGGCGTCGAAGACGTGGACCTCCCCGTGGCCCCCGCGGGAGACGGCGACCAGCGATCCGCCGGGGGACGCGGCGACGGCCCGGCGCTGCACCCCGTCCCAGGGGGTGCCGCCCCGGCGCGGCGCACCCGCCATGGGCGGCAGCGGCACTCGTGCGGTCACGGCCGGCGCGCCGCCCCCGGTGGAGACGAGGACGAGTTCGTCGCCGTCGGGGTGCACGCGGCTGAAGGCGACATGGCCCGCCGCCACCGCGAGGCGGAAGACCAGGCCGGGTCCGAGGTCGAGACGGCCCGCCACGCCGGTGTCCAGGTGGTGCCACCAGGCGTCGTTGGACCAGTCCGGCCAGCTCTCGGCGGCCTCGGGGCCACTCCGTACGCAGGACCACAGCGTCCGGTGCGCGGCGTCGAGCCGCAGGTAGTAGCCCCGGCCCCCGTCGCGTCCGCCGGCCGCCCACGGGAGCGTCGTGCCGCAGGCGAGTGCGTCGCCGTCCGGACGGACCCGGTGGACCCCCGACCCGGCCGCGGCGAACACCCAGCCTGTCACCGGGTCGTGGGCGTCCCCGTGTCCGTCGTCGTCGGCGAGGCGGAGGGTCGTCACGGGTTCGGCCGGCGGGCACGAGGGGGCGGCTTCCATGAGGGCGGAGTGCCGGTAGGCCGTCAGCTCGCCGGGCTCCCGGTGGCGCAGCACGACGAGCGGATCTCCGGGCGGTCCGGCCAGGGTGACACCTGGTTCGCCGGTACGCGTCCGTACGCGCACGGCGCCCGGATCTCCTTTCGCCTCCAGGTCGACGACGGTCAACGGGTCCGACCAGGCCGACCAGTTGCGGCCGAGCCCGGTGGTGACGGCGAGCCGGCGGCCGCTGGGGTCGGCGGCCAGGTGCTCGGCCGGCACCGCGACGGGTATGCGCCGCTCGACGAGCGGGCGGCCCGAGTCCGGCCCGTACGGATCGAGGACCAGCAGCTCACCCGCCCGGTCGTCGACGCAGGCGGCGCGGTGGCCCGGAAGGGCGAGGAAGCCCGCGTGCTCGGCGGGATGGCGGCCGTCGAGCTGGGCTGTCGTACGGCCGTCGCGCAGGTCGACGACCCTGACGAGCCCGGCTACGTGGTCGGCGACGATCAGGCGCGGTCCGAGGGGCATGGGGCGGTCTCCGGTGGATGGTCGGCGGACGGGACTTGCTTTGATAATGATTATCATGTCTAAATCTCGGTGGGGAGAGCCGGTCCGGGGCGGCCCCTCGACCCGATCCGTGGTCCCCGGCCGTCAACAGGAACAGAGGGCACGTCATGTCGCGCGCAGTGAGAGGAATCCGCCGGTGGGCGGCGGCCATCGTGATGGGGTCGTTGCTGGTGGGATGCGGCGCCGCCGAGGAGCCCGCGTCCGGGAAGGGCGGGGACGCCGGAACGGACGGAGCCGGTCCGAGGACGGCGGTGGACGTCCGCCCGGTGAAGGCGTCGCGCACCATCACCGACGCCCGGGGTGTCACCCTCACCACCGAGCGGCCGCCGAAGCGCGTGGTGTGCCTCGTCGCCCTGTGCGACGACATGCTCGCGGAGCTCGGGATGACCCCCACGGCCACCAACTCCGCACTCCTCGCCCACCCGGCGTTCCTCGGGCCCGAGCGGGCGGGCCGCATTCCGGTGGTTCCCGGCGGCTTCCTCAGCCCGGAGGCCGAAGCGGTCCTTTCCCACGAACCGGATCTGGTCATCGGTCTCGAAGACACCCACGGCAAGCTCGCCCCCGCGCTGGAGGGAGCGACCACCTTCTGGCCGGTCCAGCCCTCCACCTGGGAGGACAGCGTCGGCTATCTGCGTGACCTGGCCGCGCTGACCGGGCGCACGGAGCAGGCGGAGGCGGCCGAGAAGCGGCTGCGGACGAAGCTCGCTGCCGCCGAGGGGAGGAAGAGCGACAAGACCGCTCTCATCATCTTCGGCAGCGACGAGAACTTCGGCGTCGCGACCCCGAAGAACGACGTCGCCGCCGGGCTCTTCCCGAGGTTCTCCTCGTACCCGTGGGAGGGACGGGGCGTGGAGGGCAGTTACAGCCTGGAGGAGATCCTCGCCCGCGATGTCGACGTGCTCTTCGTCGAGACGCTGTCCTTCGGCGCGTCGGACGGGAAGCTCTCCGCCAAGCTGGCCGGCAACCCGCTCTGGTCCCGCATCCCGGCCGTCAGGAACGACAAGGTCGTCGAGGTGGACTCCGAGGTGTGGGCCAAGGGGCGGGGCACCCGTTCGCTGGGCATCGTCCTCGACGAGGCAACGGCCGCCCTGCGGTGACACGTCAACTGGCGGGCGCGCTCACCCTCCTGGTGGCCGTATCCGTCGTCGCGCTCTGCATGGGCACGCCCTACGTGGCGCCGCACCGGCTGCCCGCGGCCCTGAGCGGCGACGGTCTGGAGGCGGTCATCCTCACCGAACTCCGTCTGCCGCGGCTGGTGCTCGCACTCGCCGCCGGAGCCTGTCTGGGCGTCGCCGGCCTGGTGCTCCAGGAGGCGCTGCGCAACCCCCTCGCGGTGCCGGAGATGATCGGCGTCTCCTCGGGCGCCGCCCTGGGCGTCGCGGCGCCGCTGGTCCTGGCGCTCTCCGTCCCCGCCGCGGTCCAGCCGCTGCTCGCCCTGGGGGGAGCGGTGTTCGGCGGGGTCCTCACCCTGGTGGCCGCCGGATTCGGCCGCAGCCCCTCCGCCGTACTGCTCACCGGAGCGGCCGTGTCGGCGGCCCTCCAGGCCGGGCTGCTCGTGCTGATGGTGCTGGCCGACCAGCTGGACCTCCAGCTGATCTACCGCTATCTGCTGGGCAGCCTCTCCGCCCGTACCTGGGACGACGTGGTGGGCCTCGGCCCCTGGCTGCTCGTCGCGGTGCCCGCGCTGGTGCTGTGCGCCCCGGTCCTGGGGGTGCTGCGGCTCGGCGACGACGACGCCCGCGCCCTGGGCGTCCGGGTCCACCGGGCCCGGTTCGGCGCACTCGCCCTCGCGATCGTGCTCATCGCCCCCGTCGTCGCGGTCTGCGGACCGGTCGCCTGGGTCGGCTTCCTCGCCCCGCAGTTGGCGCGGAGGATGCGCCCGGGGTCGGACGCGCTGAGCCTGCTGCCCTGGTCGGCCCTGTGCGGCGCGCTGGTCGTGCTGTGCGCCGACCAGCCGGCCCGGCTCGCCCTGGCGCCGATCGAGACACCGGTCGGCGCGTGGACCGCGCTGCTCGGGGTGCCGGCGGGCGTGGCCTTGATGAGAATCCGGCGGGGCGCGGCCCCGCACCGGACGGCCGGAGACCGTGCCGTCATGGCGGGAGGAGACCGGTGAACGTACCGACTGCCGTACGGGCGCGGGCGCCCGAGACCCCGCGCGGGCGGTCCACTCGCGGGCCGTTCACCTTCGGGGCGGGCGCGAGACTCTCTCTGCTGGCGGTCCTGGTGGCCGCCGCGTTCTGCGCCTGCCTGTTCGCCGGGAGGAGCCCGTCCGCCGGCCAGGTGTGGGACGTACTGGCCGGCCGGGGGGACGCCACCGCCCGGCACATCGTGCTGCGGCTGCGCGTGCCGCGCGCGCTGGTCGCCCTCGGGGCCGGGGCGAGCCTCGGACTCGCCGGTCTCCTGCTCCAGTCGGCGCTGCGCAATCCGCTGGCCGGACCGGAGGTCACCGGCGTCACCCCGGGCGCCGTGCTCGGAGCCGTGACGGCGACCGGACTGGGGCTCGCGGGCTGGGAGTCCCCCACGGCGGTGGTCGTCGCCGCGTGCCTCGGCGGCTTCACGGGAGCCGGGCTGCTGTGGTTGCTGGCCGGGCGCCGCAGGAGCGACCCGGAGGAGACGGTGGTCTACGGGGTACTGGTCTCCGCCGTGCTCGCCGGACTCACCTCGATGGTGCTCCTGGTCGCGCCGGGCGAGCTCGGCAGCGTCGTGCAGTGGCTCGTCGGCTCGACCGAGGGCCGGGTCTGGGAGCACTGGACGCTCCTGTGGCCCTGGGCCCTGGTGTGGGGCGCCGCCTCCTGCGCGCTGGCCGCGCCGCTGACGCTGCTGCGCTGCGGGGACGAGCAGGCGGCAGCGGCGGGACTGAACGTCGCGAGGGCGCGCGGGGCGGCGCTCGTGGGCGCCGTCGCGCTGACCGCCGGCGCGGTGTCGGCCGTGGGGGCGCTCGGCTTCGTAGGACTGCTGGTGCCGCATCTGGCGCTCGCCGTCTTCGGGGCGGACCTGCGGATCACGCTGCCCGGCGCCGCGCTGATCGGCGCTGTGGTGGTGGGCGGCGCGGACGCGGGGGCGCAGGTGCTCTCCCGGGTGCTGGTGGAAGGCTTCGGCGCCGAGCGGATGACCGTGCCGGCCGGCGCCCTGACGACGTGTGTGGGCGCCCTGCTGCTGCTCGTCGTGGCCCGACGCCACACGGCGGGACAGATGTGAACGGTGCGGCGGAAGACACCCCAGCGCATTCAGGAGGACGAGAGACCATGCCCCAGATTTCGGACACGGGAGTACGGGAGACGGGCCCACCGGACCCCGCGGACACGGCGGCCGTTCGGGCGCGGGACGCCATCTCCGTGGACGGCGTGAGCTTCGGCTATCCGGGGCGTACGGTCCTCGCGGACATCCGTCTGCGGGTCGCCCCGGGTGAGTCCGTGGCCCTGGTCGGCCTCAACGGCTGCGGGAAGAGCACCCTGCTCCGGCTCGTCGCCGGACTCCTGCGGCCCTCGGCCGGGCGCGTCCTGCTGGACGGTGAGGACGTGGCGCGGCTCTCCCGCAGAGCCACCGCCCGACGCGTCGCACTGCTCCACCAGTCCTCGCCCTCCGTGCCGGGCATGACGGTACGTCAGCTGGTGAGACAGGGCCGGTACGCGGCCCGGGGCCCTCTCGGCATGCTCCGGGAGGGCGATGACGAGGTCTGCGCGCGGGCGCTGGCCGATGTCGGGGTCGCCGACTGGTCGGACAGGATGGTCGACTCCCTCTCGGGCGGTGAACGCCAGCGGGTCCGGCTCGCCATGTCCCTGGCGCAGGACACCGGCGTACTGCTCCTGGACGAGCCCACCACCTACCTCGACCTGCGCCACCAGCTGGAGGTGCTCCAGACGGTGGTGAGGCTGCGCGAGGAGCGCTCCCTGACCGTGGTGATGGTGCTGCACGACCTGGGCCACGCGGCGCGGTTCGCCGACCGCATCGTCGCCCTGCGGGGCGGCCGGGTCGCGGCGGACGGCCCGCCCGGACGCATCGTGACACCCCGTCTGCTCGCCGAAGTCCTGGGCGTGGCAGGGCGGGTGGGCACCGATCCGGTCGGCGGCTGGCCGGTGTGTTACCCAGATCACCCTCTGCCTCCCGGAGAACTATTGCGGAATGATAATCGTATTCATTAGTGTCTGTGCTGCGGCGCCGGCCTGGCGCCGCGGTCCCACAAGCGAAGGAGACTCCTCATGGAGCAGAACAAGGTGTTCAGCCCGATCGCCGAGCAGGGTCAGCTGGCCCACCTGTCGGCGACCCACTCCAACGCCCTCGTCGAGAACCCCTTCGACGACGCCGAGTTCGCCGAAGGCGACGACAAGTAGAACCACCTAGGCGGGCCCGCCCGGTCGTCGGGCGGGCCCGCTCCGTCTTCGCAGCCGACCCCCAGCAAGGAGCCCCCTCGTGACCGCCGGCAGACTCGCACCAGGCGTCGAGCTCGTCACCGTGCCCGGACAGGGCCTAGCGGTGCGCACACAGGACGGGGAGTTCCTGCGCGTCGGCACCGGGCGGGTGGCGGTGGACGAACTGGTGGCGAGGTTCGAAGGCGGCCCGCAGGGCAGCCCGGAACTCGAGGAGCTCGTCACGGCGTTCGAGGACGCCGGATACGCGGGGGAGCGCACCGCGCGCCCGCTGGCGGGCCTGGCCGTCCACGTCCTCGGCGACGAGCTGCCGGCCGGCGCTCTGGCGAACCGGGCGGCGGCGGCGGGCGCCGACATCACGCGCGGCGACGGCCACCGGCTCACCGTGCCCGGGGAAGGTGCCGGGCGCCCGGACGTGGTCGTCTGGTGCCTGGACTCACCCGTCCCCGAGGGCCTGTGGGACGCGGCCGACCGGCTCCCCGCCCAGGGCGTCGGCTGGCTGCGCTGCCACCGCGAGGGCTTCCAGGTGTGGCTCGAACCCCTCGCCGCCGAAGCGGGTGACGTCACCTCCGCCGACATACGCCTGAGACGGCTCGCCGCCTCTCCCGCGCACCGCGAACTCGCCGCGTACTGGGCCGGGCACCGCACCGCCGGGACCCCGCCGTGCGGCACCGAGGCATCGGCGGCGCTGATCGCGGAACTGCTCACCGCCGACCTGATCGCCTGGGCCACCGGACGGCGGACACCGGGCCGCCCGCCCGCACGCCGCCGCCTCCGCCGGCTCGACCTTCGCGACCTGACGGTCAGCGAGCACCCCGTACTGCCGGTGCCCGCCGTGGCCCCGGTCCCCGGGCGGGGCGCACCCCGATGACCGCCACCACGCTCCAGGTCGGGACGGCCGACGGGACACGCCTCACCGCCGACATCTGCCTCCCCGCGGGCGACGGCCCCTTCCCCGCTGTCCTGATCCGCACCCCGTACGACCGCCGCGGTCACCGGGCCGAGCTGCGCGCCTGGGCGGCCTCCGGCTTCGCCGCCCTCGCACAGGACGTACGGGGGCGGTACGGCTCACAGGGCCGGTGGCAGCCCTACCGGAACGAGGAGGCGGACGGCGCCGCGACCGTGCGGCGGGTGCGCGAGCAGCCCTGGAGCAACGGGCAGGTCGTGGCCCACGGGAGTTCGTACGGCGCGCACTGCGCGCTGGCGACCGCCCTGGGAGCCTGTGCGGACGGCCGCCCGGACGCCGTCGTCGCGGCCGTCCCCGCACTCGGGACCGCCGAGACGGCCCGTGAACCGGGCGGCCCCGAAAGGCTGTCGGCCCGGGCCGGCTGGTGGGCCGCGCACGGCGACCGCCGTACGTCGGACGAGGCCGCCCTGGGCGACGCACTCGCGCGGGACCCGCGCCTGCTCGAACACCTCCCCGTGGCCGCGCTGCCCTCCCGGCTGGGGCGGGCGCTGCCCTCCTGGCCGGAGGTGTGGGCGGCGGAACGCGACGGCGCCCTCCTCTCCCGCGCGGCGTCCGCCACCCTCCCGCTGCTCGCCGTGGGCGGCACCCGGGACCCCTTCCGTGAGGACACGGTGGAGCTGTGGCGGTCCTGGGGAGGTCCCGCCCGCCTGCTGATGGGCCCCTGGGGGCACGGGCTGACCGCGTCCCCGGGCCCGGAGGCCCGGCCGCAGCACCGGCTCAACCTCGGTCGTCTGTACGTCCGGTGGGCCAGGGCGGCGCTCGCGGGCGACCTGGCGGCGGGGCGGAGCGGTGTCACCGCGCTCGGCGGCAGCGACTGGTGGGCCGCCATGACGGACGGCCCGGAGGCCACCGCGTACCCCTTCGCCACCGCTCTGCGCCTGCTCGGCGGGCCGGACTTCGAGGCCGACCCCGGACAGCCGATGCGCTCCGACCGCCTGGACGTGTCCGCGACCGGCCGCCCCGACCGCTGCCTGCTGATCACACCCCCGCTCCCCAGGCCGCTGGACCTGCTGGGCACCGCCGAGGCCCGGCTGACCGCCGTCGCGGACACCCCCGCGGCCGACTGGGTCGTACGCCTGGTCGCCCTGGACCCCCGCGGCGTCGCCGACCACCTGGCGACCGGTGTCGTACGCCGCACCGATCCCGCCGGCCGGCCCGCGTGTTTCCCGGTCCCGCTCGGCCGGCTGTCCCGGCGGCTGCCCGCCGGAACCCGGCTGCGCGTCGAAGTCGGCGGTCACCACTTCCCGGCCCACGCCCGCAATCCGCACACCGGGGAGGACCCGGTCACCGCGACCCGGCTGCGCTCCTCACGCCGTTCCGTGCGGCTTGAGGACAGCGTGCTCGCCCTGCCCGCCGTCGCAGCCCGGCACCGTGCCGCGCGCGTCCATCCCGCCCAGGAGATCTGCCGTTGACCAGCACCAGCGTTCCGGCCGCCGCCCTCTCCCTCGACGACCTCGTGGACCCCGTCTGCGGACTGATCCGCGCGGTGGAACCCGTCGAGCACCCGGCGGGGGCGCCGCCCCGCTACACCGCCATGACCGCCGAAGTGGCCGACGCCAGGAGATTCGGCGCCTGGCCCGCGGACCGGGTGTCCCTGGGCACGACCTTCGGCGATCCCGGGGGAGCACGCATCGCGGCCGTCGCCGAAGCGGTCGAACGCTACTGCGGCAACCGGCTGCCGCCCCCGGGACATGCCGGTGCGCCCCGGCGCGCGACGGCCCGGCAGCTCATCGACGAGGGGAAGCGGCTGTACGGCCCGGACGACCTCCCCCGGTACGCGCCCTGGCAGTACGCGCGCCAGAACTTCCCCTACCGGCCGCTTCTCGCGGACACCCCCGCCCTGTGGGCCGCAGGCACCGAAGGCGGGGAGGAGTGCTGGGCGCCGGTCGCCCTCACCCACCTCAACTGGCGCCAGGGGGAGCTGCGTTCACTGCCCCGTACGCACCACCTCAACTACGCGGGTATCGCCACCGGCCAGGGTTTCGACGACGCCGTCGAACGCGGGATGCTGGAGATCGTCGAGCGCGACGCCCTGGAGCTGTGGTGGCACCTCGACGGGCCGGCCCGCGGCATCGACCCGGCCAGTGTCCCCGGACTCACCGCCGACCTGGACGGCTGCGATTTGGACGTGTGGATCGTCGAGATGCCCTCGGAGTTCGCCCCCTGCATGGCGGCGCTCGTGCACGACGGGCGCCGGGGCATCTACGCCGCCGGTTTCGCCTGCCGCTACGACCCGGCCGACGCGGCCCGCAAGGCCGTGCTCGAAGCCGTGCACACCTGGGTCTTCACCCAGGGGGCGGTCGAACGCGACGGCTGGGTCTTCAAGGCGATCGACGCGGGCATGTTCGCCCCCGGGCTCTATCTGGACCACCGGGCCGACCGGCGCTACCTCGACGACTGCGGCGCCGACTTCGCCGCCGTGCGCGATCTGGGCGCGCACGTCCAGGTGTGGCTCGACGACCGGGTCACCCCACTGGCCACCCGGTTCACCGAACCGGCGCACGGCGTCGTGGACCTCGCGGACATCGCGCCGGGCAGCCGCGGAGCCCTCGACGCCCGGCTGGCGGACGGCGGGCACCGGGTAATCACCTTCGACCTGACCACCGAGGACGTCAGGGAGACGCCGCTGCGGGTGGCGCGTGTGCTCGTCTCCGGCCTCATACCCAACGCCCCCGCGGCGTTCGCCTACCTGGGCAGCCCGCGCTTCGGCGAGGCGGCCCTGTCCCGGGCGTGGCGGCGGACGGAACCGTCCGGCCCCCAGGACTTCACCCTCGTACCGCCACCACACATGTAGGGGAGCGACGTGCCCGCACCACCCACCACGGACGACACGGCGCGCGCCGTCCTCGCGCGCGCCAGGTCCGGCGCACCGCCCGGCCCCGACACCCCGGCCGGCCCCTTCCCCCGCTGGGCCGGCCCCGCCACGCCGCTCACCCCGCGGACCGCACCCGAACTCGACCGGGTCCTGCGCCGTTCGCTGGCCGCCGGCCGCACCGGGGCGGGCGGCGGACGGCTGCGGGCCGTCCCCTCGGCGGGCGGGCTGCACCCCGTCGAGGCCCACCTTCTGGTGGGCGCCTGTGGCGGACTCCCGCCCGGACGCTATGCCTACGACGCCGTACGCCACCAGGTGCACCGGCGGGGACCCGCCCCTGCCACCCCGCCGGGCAACACCCTCGTCGTCCTGACGGTGACCGCCCGGCGCACCGTCTCGCACTACGGGCACCGCGCGCTGCCCCTGCTGCTCCTGGACGCGGGTCACGCCGTAGCCGCACTGGTGGCGGCCGGCGCGTGCGGGATGAGCCTGGACACGGACGGCGCCCTCCTGGCGGCAGCGGCCGGCCTGCCCGAAGCGGCCCGGTGGCGGCGGACCTGGCCGGGCACCACACCCCGGCACCCCCTCGCCGCCGTCGCCATCGGCCCGCACGGCGAGGACGCCCGGGCCGCCCTCGTACGCTGGGCCGCCTGTCCGCCCGGGGCCGCCCCACCGCCGGAACCAGGCGCCGAGGACGCTTCACCCGTCCTGGAACGGACCTGGCGGGCCTTGGAGGCAGCCGCCTCGACCGACGGCCCCGGTCGATGGGCGAGGCGGGACGTACGTACACGTGACGCCGTCCTGAGGTCCCGGCGCAGCGCCCCGCCACCGCTGAGTGGCGCCCCGTCCCCCGACGACCTGGCCCATGTCCTCGCCCGTGCGGCCGGGGCGGCGCCCGAAGGTCCCCGGTGGTGCGTCGCCACCGGAGGGTCACACCCCGGTCTGCTGCACCTGGGACCCGACGCCACCACCCGGCCGCACCGCCCGGTGCTCCGCACGCTCGCGTCCGGGGAGGCCCGGCCGACGCTCGCCGCCTGGGCCGCCGGTCAGGGCTGGATCGCGGAAGCGGGGGCGGTGCTCCTCGCGTATGGATGTCCCGAGGACGCGGACGCGCCCCGCATCCGCCGCGATCACCTGAGCGCCGGATACGCCGTGGGCCATGCACAACTGGCCGCGTGGGAACGGAATCTGATGTCCCGTCCGGTCGGTTCCTGGCAGCGCGCCGACCTCGGAGCGGCGCTCGGCGGCCCGCCGGGCCGTGACTGGATCGTCCATGGACTCGCCTTGGGGAAAGGGGATCAGCCGTGATGCTTCACCCGGAGCTGACACGCGCCGCCCGCACGGCGCGCGGCGCGCTGCTCGGCGCCACCGCGCTGCTCGGCGCGGTGGCCCTGACGCACCTCGCGCAGGCGGTGCTCCTCGCCGTGGCGCTCTCCGGCATCGCCCGCGGCGACACCCGCCACCTCCCCGCCCTGCTGGCCGGGGTGCTCACGGCCGTCGTGGCCCGGGCGGGCCTGGGCTGGTGGCAGCGGCGTACCGCTGTGCGCGCCGGATCGCGGGTACGCGTCGGGCTGCGCGACGCGCTGCTCGAACACCTCGGACGGCTCGGCCCCTTCCACGTCCAGGGAGCCCGCGCCGGCGCCGTACGCGCCACGCTCGTCGACGGTGTCGAGGGCGTGGACGCGTACGTCTCGCGCTATCTGCCCCAGCTGCTCATCACCTGCGCCGTTCCGCCGCTGCTGCTGGCCGCCGTCGCGGTCCTCGCCCCGCACGCACTCCTGGCCCTCGTGCCCGCCCTGCTCCTCGCCCTGCTCGCCCCCCGCTGGTGGGACCGGCTGCTGGAACGCCGGGGGCGCGAGCACTGGGAGTCGTACGAGACCCTGGCCGCCGACTACCTCGAAGCGCTCCAGGGCATGCCCGCCCTGCGCGCGGCCGGAGCGGTCGGGCGGACCCGGGCGCGGCTCGAACACCGCTCGGACGCCCTGCACCGGGCCACCGTCGCCAAACTGCGTGTCTCGCTCGTCGACACCGGACTCACCGATCTGGCCATCCAGGGCGGCACGGTCGCCGCCGCACTGGTGGCCTGCGCCTCCGCCGTCTCCGGGAACACCACGGCCACCGGCACCTATCTGCTGCTGATGCTCGCCTCGGAGTGCTTCCGCCCGGTGCGCGACCTCTCCAGGGAGTGGCACGCCGGCTACCTCGGGGTCTCCGCCGCCGACGGGATCGCGGCGCTGCGTACCGCCGGGGGCGGCGTACCGGACGAGGGCCGCCACCGGGCGGACTGGTCCACCGGGCCCGAGATCACGTTCGACGGCGTGACGTTCCAGTACGAGGCAGCCGCGCGGCCCGCACTGGACGGTGTGACGTTCACGGCCCCGGCAGGACGCACCACCGCCGTGGTGGGGCCATCGGGGGCGGGCAAGTCCACCCTGCTCGCCCTGCTGACCCGCCACCACGACCCGGGGCAGGGGCAGGTGCTCCTGGACGGGGTCCCGGCGGCGGGGTACGCCCTCGACTCCCTGCGCCGGGGCATCGCCGTCGTCTCGCAGGAGACGTACTTCTTCCACGCCACCGTCGCGGACAACCTCCGCCTGGCCCGCCCTGACGCCACCGAGGACGACGTGCGCGCCGCCACGCGCGCCGCCGGCATCCACGAGGAGATCACCGCCATGCCTGACGGCTATCTGACCGTGCTGGGCGAACGGGGCGCCACCCTGTCCGGTGGCCAGCGCCAGCGGCTGGCCCTCGCCCGCGCCCTGCTCGCCGACGCGCGCGTCCTCGTGCTGGACGAGGCGACGAGCGCGGTGGACGAACGCGGTGAGGCACGCATAGCCAAGGCCCTGACCCGGGCCGCGCGCGGACGCACCTGCCTCGTGATCGCCCACCGCCTGGACGCCGTACGCCACGCGGACCGCATCGTCGTCCTGGACGGCGGACGGGTACGGGCCACCGGCGACCACACCACCCTCATGGCCGAGAACGGGCTCTACACGGCCCTCGTCGAGGCCGGACGGACCAAGGAAGCGGGACGAGCGGCATGAGGACCCCGCACACCGAGGAGCGCGGCGCCCTGCGCGCCCTGCTGCCCGCGCTCGGCGCGCACCGGCTGATGGTGGCGCGCACCTGCGCCGCCGCACTCACCGACCAGGCCGCGCTCGTCGCCCTGGTGACGCTGGCCGCCCACACGGTCGGCGCCGCCGTCATCGAGGGCCACCCGCCGTCCGGCGCCACCACGGCGGCGCTGATCGCGCTCGTCCTGGTCAAGTCGCTCGCCACCTGGCGGGAGATGGACCTGAGCCACGATCTCGCCTACCGGGTGCTGGCCGTGCTGCGGGTACGGATCTTCGACGGGCTCGCCCGCAGCGCGCCGGCCCGGATCGGCGGCCGCCGCAGCGGGGACCTGGCCGCGACGGCGATGGGGGACGTCGAGGCCCTGGAGTTCTTCTACGCCCACGCGATCGCCCAGCTCATGGCGTCGGCGACGGTGTTCGGGGCGGGCACCGCCACCCTGGCGGCCGTCGAGCCGCGGATGCTGATCGTGGTGCTCCCGGTCGCGATCCTCCTCGTCCTTGCCCCGCTGCTGGAGGGGCGGGGGCGCACGCGCCGGGGCGCCCGGACGCGTGCGGCGGCTGCCGAACTGTCGGCGGAGGCCGTACAGACCGTGGACGGCCTGCGCGAACTGCTCGGCTTCGGCGCCCTGCGCGCCAGGCGTACGCGGCTGGCCGACTCAGGCCGCCAACTGGCCGACGCGCAGCGCGCCGAGCAGTCCTGGGAGGCCGCCGCGGCGGCGGTCCGGGACGCGCTGGTGGTCGTGGCGGTTACGGGAGTCGTGGCCTTCGCGGCACAGGCCGTCGCGGCGGGACGGCTCGACGGGGCCTGGGCCCCGGCCGCGATGGCCCTGGCACTCGGCACCCTCGCGCCCGCCGCCGACGCGGCGGCCTCGCTGGGCCAGGCCGGCGGGCTGCGGCCGGCCGCGGCCCGGGTCGGGGCTGCCGTCACCGCTCCCGCGGGCGCCGCGGAGCCCGTGTCGCCGAGGCCCGTTCCCGGCGGCCCCCTGGGCGTGCGGCTGCGCGGTGTCCGCTTCGACTACGGCGGGCGGAGCGTCCTGGACGGCGTCGACCTGACCGTGAGGCCGGGGGAGACGCTGGCCCTGGTGGGGGTCTCGGGGGCGGGTAAGTCCACCTGCGCCCATCTGCTCGCCCGCTTCTGGGACCCGGTCGCCGGCTCCGTCGAACTGCTCCCCGCGGACGGCTCCGCGCCGGTGGACCTGCGGGACCTGGCGGAGGCGGAGCTGCGCGGAGCGGTCGCCGTGGTCGGCCAGGAGACGCCCCTCTTCCACGGCTCGCTCGCGGACAACCTCCGCCTCGGCGCGCCCGGCGCGAGTGACGCGGAGGTGGCCGAGGTGGTACGCCGCTGCGGCATCGACCGCTTCGCGGAGAGCGTGGACCTGCACATAGCGGAACGCGGCACGACACTCTCCGGCGGCCAGCGCGCCCGTATCTCGCTCGCCCGCGCGCTGCTGGCCGGGCCCAGGGTCCTCGTCCTCGACGAGACCACCGCCCATCTCGACACGGCCGGGGACGCCGGACTCGCCGCCGCGCTGGCGGCGGCGAGTCCGACCCGTACGACGGTCTGGATCGCCCACCGCCCGGCCACGATCCGCCGCGCCGACCGCATCGCGGTCCTGGACGCGGGGCGCATCGTGCAGGAGGGCACCTGGGAGCAACTCTCTTCCCAGGGAGGCCCGTTCGCGCAGGCCGTGGTCCCGGAGCGGGCCGCGGCCGTCTGAACGGCGACGGGCCCGGCGCGGGGGAGCGCGCCGGGCCCGACGGGTGGTTCTCCCGTGCTGCCGCGGTCAGTCCTGCGGGCGCAGCAGCCCGCGCTCGTACGCCCTGGCCAGCCGCTGCGGTACCCGGTAGACCGAGCCGTCGACGGTGACCGGCACCAGCTGCGGGGTGGTGGCCTTCCACTGGGCCCTGCGGTGGCGGGTGTTGCTGCGGGACATCTTCCGCTTCGGGACAGCCATGACGTCTCCTCCGTGACTCGTGGACGAACGGCTCCGAACGCTACCTGGAAATGGATGTCATTACCAAGTGGGGCGACGGCGCGACGGACACCGGGACGACCACCGACCCGGGCCTTCGCGCCCGGACCGCTGACCAGGCCGTGCTCACTGCACGACGCGGAGGACGAGCTTGCCGGTCGTGCGTCCCCTCTCGCCCAGCTCATGGGCCCTGGCCGCGTCCGCCAGGGGGAACACCGCCGCGATGTGGGGGCGGAGCCGTCCCGCGTCGACGAGGTCCGCGATCTCCTTCAGCCCGGCGTGGTCCGGCTCCACGATGGTGAACCCCGCCCGCAGCCCCGACCCGGCGGCCACGGCGGCGAGTCCGGCCTCAGCGGGCGAGGCGAGGGAGACGAGCATGCCGCCCAGGCGCAGGGTGCGCAGGGATCGGGGGCCGTACTCCCCGCCCACCGTGTCGATCACCACGTCGATGTCCGGGGCCGCCGGGACGAAGTCGGCCGTCGTGTAGTCGATGACCTCGTCCGCGCCCAGCGACCGTACGAAGTCGTGCTTGGCCGCGCGGGTGGTGCCGATGACGTGGGCGCCCAGGGACTTGGCGATCTGGACGGCGAGGTGGCCCACCCCGCCGGCCGCCGCGTGGACGAGCACCCGCTGACCGGGGCGTACGGCGGCGGTGTCCACGAGGGACTGGAGGGCGGTGAGGGCGGCCACCGGGAGGGCCGCGGCCTCCACGTGGGAGAGGGTGCGGGGCTTGCGGGCGAGGTGCCGGGCCGGTGAGGTGAGGTACTCGGCGTACGCGCCGGCGGGCAGCGGGAGGCGCGGCATCCCGTAGACCTCGTCGCCCGGCCGGTACATGGTCACACCCAGGCCGACCGCCTCGACCGTCCCCGAGACGTCCCAGCCCAGCCTGACGGGCGCGCCCGCCAGCCCGCCCGTGGAACGGTGCCACCAGTCGGTCGGATTGACGCCGGCCGCGTGGACCCGGACGAGGACCTCCGAGGGGCCGGGTTCCGGGCGGTCCACCTCGACGACCTTCAGTACCCCGGGTCCGCCGAGGGTGTCCTGGCCGATGGCGCGCATGTGCTGCTCCTCTGTGCGGGTGAAGGGGTGGGGGGTGGCTGCGGGTTCAACCCTGCGGCAGTCAACCGGCCGCTTCGAGTGGCCGGATGGCCAGGATGTGGAAGGATCTGGCCATGCATCGCGTCGTCGTACTGGCCCTTGAGGGCGTCTATCCGTTCGAGCTGAGCATCCCGGTCCGGATCTTCGGGACCGCGGCCGATACGGCGGGGCGGCCGCTGTACGAGGTCCTCACCTGCGGTCTGGACGGCGGGCCGGTCCGTTCCAGCGCCGACTTCACCGTGGGTGTCGAGCACGGGGCCGAGGTGATCGCGACGGCGGACACCCTGGTGATCCCGCCGTTCGCCTGCGGACCCGGGCAGGAACGCGACTGGCTGCCCGCCCCGCTGGCCGACGCGCTCCGCCGGCTCCGCCCCGGTGCGCGGACCGTGTCGATCTGCACCGCCTCGTACGTACTGGCCGCCGCGGGGCTGCTCGACGGCCGCCGGGCGACCACCCACTGGAACGAGGCGGAGCGGTTCCAGCGGAAGTTCCCCCTGGTCCGGGTCGACCCCGACGTGCTGTTCGTCGACGACGGCGACGTACTCACCGCGGCCGGGGTCGCCGCCGGGGTGGACCTGTGCATGCACCTGGTGCGCCGGGACCACGGCAGCGAGATCGCCAACCGGGTGGCGCGGCTGTGTGTCGTACCCCCCTGGCGGGACGGCGGGCAGGCCCAGTTCATCGAGCGGCCGGTGCCCGCTCTCGCGGCGGCCACCACGTCGGCGGCCCGCGCGTGGGCGCTGGGGGAGCTCCACCGCCCTCTCCAGCTGGCGGAGCTGGCGGGCCACGCGCGCATGAGCGTACGGACGTTCTCGCGCCGCTTCCGCGACGAGGTGGGGATGACGCCGGGGCAGTGGCTTGCCCAGCAGAGGGTCGAGCGGGCGCGGCGGCTCCTGGAGACGACCGATCTGCCGGTGGACCGGGTCGCCGAGGAGGCGGGCTTCGGGACCGCCGCCTCCCTGAGGCAGCATCTGGTGGCGGGCGTCGGGGTGCCGCCATCGGTCTACCGCCAGACGTTCCGCGGGGCGCGGCTCGCGGAGCTCCAACAGCCCTCCCGTGCCGGGCGGGCCGTCGTCCCGGCGTACGTCGCGCCCCCGGACGGCGGACGGTGAAGCAGCTGAGCCGTCCAGCGGATACGGGACGCGAGGGAGCGGGCCGGCCGCGCTTGGTGGCTATTCGATAACGGGACCCCCGCCGGCGCGGCGAATCATGATTAGCTTAGGCTTGCCTAACCATCACCGATCGCCAATCATGAGGAACACCAATGCTCGGGTCCACCCGCGTGCGTCGTCACACCATCGCAGCCTCGGCCACCGCCGCCGCTCTCGCACTCGTCCTGGGCGGCTGCTCGTCCGGCAGTGACGGCGAGAAGAAGACGGCGGACTCCTCGGCGAAGGGTGAAGGTGCCTTCCCCGTCTCGGTCAAGAGCGCCCTGGGCACCGCGAAGATCGACGCGAAGCCCGAACGGGTCGTCACCCTCGGCCAGGGTTCCGCCGAGACGGCGATCGCGCTCGGCACCACCCCGTGGGCATCGAGAGCTACGAGTGGGGCAGCGACAAGAGCGGCTACCTGCCGTGGATCAACGAGGCCGTGAAGAAGTCGGGCGGGGAGCTGCCCAAGCAGTTCACCGGCGGTGAGGACATCGACTTCGAGGCCATCACCGAGCTCGAACCGGACGTCATCCTCGCCCCGTGGTCGGGTGTCACGCAGGAGCAGTACGACATCCTCAAGGACATCGCCCCGACCGTGGCCTACCCGGACCAGGCGTGGAGCACGGACTGGGACCAGCAGATCGACATCATCGGCAAGGCCCTCGGCCAGGCCGACGACGCCAAGGGCCTGAAGGCGAAGATCGAGAAGCAGCTCGCGGACGCCGCGGCCACCCGGCCGAACTACAAGGACCTGAAGTTCTCGTACATCTACAACACCGGCCCCGGCACCCTCGGCGTCTTCAAGCCCGAGGAGCAGCGCGTCAAGATGGTCTCCTCCCTCGGACTGACCGTCGACCCGGTGGTGGACACCTTCAAGGAGACCGAGGGCACCGACTCGGCGCTCATCGGCCTGGAGAACGCCGAGAAGCTGAAGGACAGCGACCTCGTCTTCACGTTCTACACGGATGAGAAGAGCCGCAAGGAGATCGAGGCGCAGCCGCTGTACGCCGCGATCCCGGCCGTCAAGAAGGGCGCGGTCGTCGCCAGCAACGACAACCCCTTCGTCACCGCCTCCTCGATCATCAACCCGCTCACCGTCCCGTGGGTGATCGACCGTTACCTCCCGATCATCGACAAGGCCGTCGCCGCCGCGCAGAAGTAGGAACCGAAGACAGGCAGGACTCCGCGGGCATCTGAATGACTACCACCGCACAGGCACCGCCGAGCGGCGCGGGTACCTCGCGTACCGGCGCCGCTCGGCGTGCGCTGACCCTGATCGCCGGAGTGGCCGTCCTGGCGCTCGCCGTGTGCGCGAGTGTCATGTACGGCAGCAGGTCGACCTCGTTCGCCGACGTCGTCGACGTCCTCTCCGGCACCGCCGGCCCCAACATCACCACCATCGTCGAGAGCCGCTATCCGCGCACCGCTCTCGGTGTGCTGGCCGGTCTCTGCCTCGCCGTCGCTGGAACCCTCATGCAGGGCGTCAGCCGCAACCCGCTCGCCGACCCCGGACTCCTCGGCATCAACGCGGGCGCCTCGGCGAGCATCGTCACCGCGACGGCCTTCCTCGGAGCCACCGGCGCCACCGCCACGATGTGGTGGGCCCTGCCAGGCGCCCTGATCGCCGGAGTGCTCGTCCACGTCATAGGCGCCTCCGGAGCGGGCACGGGACTGGTACGCCTGGTCCTGGCCGGCGCCGTACTCTCCGCCGTGCTGATGGCGTACATCCAGGCCGTCACCCTGGGCCGGCCCAAGGTCTTCGACAGCTACCGCTACTGGGTCGTCGGCGCGCTCGGCGGACGGGACTTCGACGTCTTCACGGCGGTCCTGCCCTTCGCGGCCGTGGGCTTCGTCATCGCCCTGGTCCTGGGCCCCAGCCTCAACACCCTGGCTCTCGGCGACGCCACGGCGGTCTCGCTCGGCGCCCGCCCGGCGCGGGTGCGGGCCGGCGGGCTCCTCGCGGCAACCCTGCTGAGCGCCGCGGCGACGGCGGCGGTCGGCCCGATCGCCTTCGTCGGCCTGGCCGTTCCCCATGTCGTACGCGCCCTGGTCGGCGTGGACTTCCGGCTCCAGATCGTGTTCTCGGCCATCGCGGGGCCCGCTCTGCTGCTCGCCGCGGACGTCGTGGGCCGGATCGTCCTGCGCCCGCAGGAACTCATGGTCGGCGTCGTGACCGCGTTCATCGGAGCGCCCGCGCTGCTCCTTGCCGTACGCAGGATGAGGGGAACCACATGACGGCGGACCGGGCGGACCTCCGTACCGCCTCCCCACGGGGCTATCTCACCCTGGGCCGCACCGTCGCTGTACCCGTCCGGCGGGTGTCCGTCGTCACGGCGGTCGTCCTCCTGCTCCTGACCGCCTGCGCCGCGGTCGCCACCCTGTCGCTCGGCAGGCTGGGTATCCCGCTCGCCGACCTCGCCGGGGCGCTCACGGGCGGGGCGGAGGGCAAGGACGCGTTCGTACTGGAACGCCTGCGTGGCCCGCGGCTCGTCGTCGCCATCGGTACGGGAGCGGCGCTCGGTCTGTCGGGGGCGCTGTTCCAGTCCGTGACCCGCAACCCGCTCGGCAGCCCCGACGTGATCGGTCTCGGCTCCGGGGCCGGCGCGGGCGCCGCCTTCGTGGCGCTCATGCTGCCGGACACCGTTCCGGTCTCCGTGGGGGCCCTGGCCGGAGCGGTGCTCGCCATGGTGCTGGTCTACGTGTCCACCGGCACCGGCTTCCGCAACCCCGCCCGGCTGGTCGTCGCGGGAATCGGCGTCGCGGCGATCTGCACGGCGGTCACGCAGTACGTCGTCTACGCGATGGAACGGGACCGGGCGGCCGTCCTCTCGGCCTACGTCAACGGCAGCCTCTCCGCGCGGGCCTGGGACGACGCGGGCACGATCTGGCTGGTGCTGCTGGTCGCCGCCCCGCTGTGCGCGCTGATCGCCAGGCGGCTCGACATCGGCGAGATGGGTGACGACATCGCCGCGGGGCTCGGCTCGGAGCCGCAGCGGACCAAGACCCTCGCCGTGGTCCTGGCGATCGTCCTGTGCGCGGGCGCCGTCAGTGTGGCGGGCCCCATCGCCTTCATCTCGCTGACCGCCGCCCAGATAGCCAAGCGCGTCACCCGGGTGTCCGGACCCCACCTCCTGCTGTCGGCGGTGACCGGCGCCCTTCTGCTCGTACTGGCGGACCTGGCGGCCCAGCAGCTGCCGCTCTTCGGCAACCTTCCCGTGGGCATCTACACGATGGCCATCGGTGGCGCGTACCTCGGCTACCTGCTGACCCGTGAGTGGAGGAGGGGAGTTCTGTAGTGTCCGCACCCCCGCCGACGGGCGCCGCTGGCCACGTACAGGTTCGTCGTCCATACTGCCCGCCGTGGAGCAGCGCATAGATTCCAAGACGCAACCCGAGTTCGCCGCGGGCACAGACCCGGCGTACATCCCCGGCCTCACGGCCCCTGTCACGGCGCGGACGGAGGAAGACGTGGAGCCGGCCGACTCCCTTGCCGAGGGCGACGCCGTCCCCGAACCGGCCGCCGACCCGGCAGCAACGGCGGCGGCAAAGGCGGTGGAACCGGAGGCCGAACCGGCGGCCGAAGCCGGACCGGACGCGGACGAAGGTCCCGTGTTCGAGGTCAGTGACCGCCGCGGTTCCATCAGGGTGGACCGCGCGGGCGTTCTCTTCCGACTTGACGACCAGGAGGCCGACTTCACCTGGGACGAGATCGGCGCGGTCGAGGTCAGGACGGCCCGCCTGGGACGCCGGTTCACCGTCACCGTCCACGTGTCCAGCCGCCGCTGGTTCAACGCCGAGGTCGAGGCCGCCTCGCGGAGCGAGCTGAAGGAGTGGCCGGCGCGGCTCGACGCGGTGCTGGACACCTACTTCGAGGAGTCCTGAGCCGAGGCCCGGTGCGGGGTGGGTGGGCGGCCGATCCGTCTCCCCGCCCCGCTCCTCCCGCACGCTCCGGCGCCCGGTCTCTCCCGAATCAGCCCTGACTCAGGACCACCGAGCGCGTCAGGTGCCGGGGGAGGTCCGGGTCGAGCCCGGCCGCGAGCGCGCGGGCGACCGCCAGGCGCTGTACGCGCACCAGGTCGGCCAGCGGGTCGAGGCCGTCGTCGATCCAGCGGGCGCCGGTGTCGAGCACCTGCCGCGCCAGGCCCCCGGGCGCGGTACCGAACATCCAGGTGGCGGTCCCGGTGGTGGAGATGCTGATAGGACCGTGGCGGTACTCCATGGCCGGGTAGGACTCCGTCCAGGACAGGGACGCCTCCTTCATCTTGAGCGCCGCCTCGTTGGCCAGGCCCACGGTCCAGCCCCGGCCGAGGAAGGTGAACTGGGAGCACTCCAGGAGCCCTTCGGGCAACGGCTCGGCGAGCGCCGTCTCCGCGTCCCGTACGGCCTGCTCCGTGTGGAGCCCCAGGTGGGCGCGGAGCAGGGTGAGCACCGTGGTCGCGAACCGGGTCTGGACGACCGACTGTTCGTCGGCGAAGCCGAGTACGACGGCGTCGTCGGCGGCCGTCATGACCGCAGTGTCGGGGTCCGCCGTGATCGCGACGGTACGGGTGGTGCCGCTGAGCCGGGTGAGCACTTCCAGCACCTCGGTGGTCGTGCCCGAGCGGGTGAGGGCCACGACCCGGTCGTAACGGCGCCCGAAGGGGAACTCCGAGGCGGCGAAGGCGTGGGACTCGCCCTGCCCGGCGTCCTCGCGGAGCGATGCGTAGGACTGCGCCATGTAGAAGGAGGTGCCGCAGCCGACGACCGCGATACGTTCGCCGGAGGCGGGCAGCTCGTCCGCCAGGTCACCCGCCAGCTCCGCGGCGCGGCGCCAGCACGCGGGCTGGCTGGCGGTCTCGCTCGCTGCAAAGGACACGTCGGCTCCATCTGGTCGTGAGTGGCCTTGTTCGTGGGTGGCGTGCTTGAAATTGCACGTTACAGCCTCGCAATGAGCAAAAACAAGCATGCCGGACAGGGGTGCAGGGCCGCTGACAGGCTGTGCGACGCTTGCGCTGTCCGGCGCCCGGCGACCGCGTTCCCGGGAAACGCGGTGCCGGTCAGGACAGGTGAGGAGCACGCTCGTGGCCAGGGACGCCCGGTGGGACGCATTGCTGGAACTGGTCGGCAGGAACGGCCGGGTCGAGGTCGAGGACGCCGCCGCGGCCCTGGACGTGTCCGCGGCGACCATTCGCCGCGACCTCGACCAGCTCGCCGGGCAGCACCTGCTCACCCGCACCCGCGGCGGCGCGGTGGCCCACGGCGTGGCGTACGAACTCGCGCTGCGCCACAAGGCCGGACGGCACGCACCTGAGAAGCAGGCCATCGGCCGCGCCGTCTGCGAACTGGTGGCCGAGGGCGAGGTGGTGGGTCTGACCGGCGGCACCACTGTGACGGAGGTGGCGAGGGCGCTGGCCCTGCGCCCGGACATCGGGACCGAAGCGGGGGCGCCGGCGGACGGACGGCCGACGCTGACCGTGGTGACCAACGCCCTCAACATCGCGAGCGAGCTGGTGATCAGGCCGCAGATCAAACTGGTGGTGACCGGCGGTGTGGCCAGGCCGCAGTCGTACGAGCTGACGGGACCGCTGGCCAACGGCGTGATGAGCGAGATCACCCTGGACGTCGCCGTACTCGGCGTCAACGCGATCGACATCGAGCGGGGCGCGTACGTCCACCACGAGGGTGAGGCCAGCATCAACCGGCTGCTCGCCGAACGGGCCCAGCGCGTGGTCGTCGCCGCGGACTCCTCCAAGATCGGCAAGCGCGCCTTCGCCCGCGTCTGCGACCTCGGCCGGATCGACGTGCTGGTGACCGACTCCGGCATCACCCCGGAGGCGACGGCCCGTTTCACCGAGGCGGGAGTCACCGTCATCGCGGTGTGAGTCGGCACCGCGCCCGTGTCGGTGGTACGCCGAACGGGTGAGAGGCGGGAGACTTGCCCGATGAACAGTGAGCGCAGCCGGCGCGCAGCCGACCGGCGTACGGACGGGGTGGCCCTGTGAGCAGGTACGACAGGTACGACAGGTACGACGCCACCGACGAACAGTGGGAAGGGCTCGCCCAGGTCGTGCCGTTGCGCGGCCGCAACGAGTGGCCTTCGCGGGTCGACCACCGCATGGTCCCGGACGAGCCGGTCGCCGAGCAGCGGCGGCTCGTCGTGCTGCGGGTCCAGGTCTTCGCGGACGCCCGTGAGGTGGCCGAGTACCTGGTCGCGCAGGTTCCGGTCCTGCTGGACCTGACCGCGGCGGAGGCCGATGTGGCCAAGCGCATCCTCGACTTCAGCAGCGGCGTGGTCTTCGGGCTGGGCAGCGGAATGCACCGCGTCGACCGCAACGTGTTCCTGCTGGCGCCGGACGGCATGGAGGTCGAGGGAGTCGCCGCGGCGGGCGTGCCCCACTCCTAGGGGCCGGGGGGCGGCCGGCCTGTCGTCCGGTGGTAGACCTGGGGCCGTGACGGAACTGGATGTAGCAGGACTGCAGCGGCGGCTGGCCGCGTTCGCCGCCGCCCGGGACTGGGGGCAGTACCACACGCCGAAGAACCTGGCGGTGGCGCTGAGTGTGGAGGCGTCCGAACTGGTCGAGATCTTCCAGTGGCTGACGCCGCAGCAGTCGGCGCGGGTGATGGAGGAGCCGGACACGGCACACCGCGTCGCGGACGAGGTCGCCGACGTGCTCGCGTATCTGCTGCAGTTCTGCGCGGTCCTGGGAGTCGATCCACTGGCGGCGCTCGCGGCCAAGATCGACCGTAATGAGGCACGCTTCCCTGTCCCGGCACCCCCGCAACCCGAAAATCGTCACTCTTCGGAGTGATCGACTTGCCCACAATCGATTTTGTGTCCACAGATTTCCGAATTCCTCTGTTCTTCCGGTGCTCCTCACCTCACTGTGGGTAATGAAAGAGGAGACCGGGTTCTCGTACCGACGGGGGAGTGGCATGGAAGCGGAACGACTGATCGAGGCCGGACGCCGTGCTCTGGCCGAGAGCCGGGGCGCGTTGGGTGTGATGGCGGAGGCGTGGCAGGCCCAGGCGCTCGCCAGGACGGTCGGCAGCAGGCTGGTCCTCAGCGGGCCCGTGGAGTTACGCGGCGAGGCACGCGGCCTCAGTGAGGCCGGCGGGCGCGGCGGCTCGGCGCTCGACCACCCGATGGTGCCCGCCGGCGCCACGCGCGCGTCGCAGCTCACCGAAGTGACCGATGTACGGAAGTCGTTGACGGCGCTGGTGGTCCTGCTCGGCGAGGTGGGCATCGCGCTGGTCGGGGTCGCCTGCGACACCGACGAGGAGGGCCTCTACTGGCAGTGCATCGAGGCGATAGACGCCGCCGACGAGTCGGTCGACAGGGTGCACGGCATGCTGAGACGGCTCGCGGAGCGCGAGGCGGAGAGGGAGCGCGAGAGCGACGGCCCGTTCGGTGTGCTCCACGGCCCTGCGGGCTCGGCGACCGGCCCACCGTGAGGCGGGGCGGCCCCGGGCGGCGGTGCGTGCGACCGACCGGGCGGGGGGCGGGGGAGCTGGGACTGCCGGTGTTCGAAGGTGCAGGATGGATGCATGGATCTTCGAATCTTCACCGAGCCTCAGCAAGGGGCGACCTACGACACGCTGCTCACCGTGGCCAAGGCCGCCGAGGACCTCGGCTTCGACGCCTTCTACCGGTCCGACCACTACCTCCGCATGGGATCGGGTGACGGACTCCCCGGCCCGACCGACGCCTGGATCACCCTGGCCGGGCTGGCGCGCGAGACCAAACGCATCCGGCTCGGCACGCTGATGACGGCGGGCACGTTCCGGCTGCCGGGTGTGCTGGCCATCCAGGTCGCCCAGGTCGACCAGATGTCGGGCGGACGCGTCGAACTGGGCCTGGGCGCCGGCTGGTTCGAGGCTGAGCACAAGGCGTACGGCATTCCGTTCCCCAAGGAGAAGTTCGGCCGCCTTGAGGAGCAGCTGGCGATCGTCACCGGGTTGTGGGCGACCGAGCCGGGCAGGACGTTCAGCTACGACGGTACGTACTACCAGCTGACCGACTCGCCCGCGCTGCCCAAGCCGGCCCAGGCTAAGGTGCCGGTCCTGATCGGCGGGCACGGGGCGGTCCGCACCCCGAGGCTCGCCGCGCAGTACGCGGACGAGTTCAACATCCCGTTCGCCTCCCTCGACGACAGCGAGAAGCAGTTCGGCCGCGTCAGGGAGGCGGCGAAGGCCGCCGGACGGGGCCCGGACGAGCTGGTGTACTCCAACGCGCTGGTGGTCTGCGTGGGCAAGGACGACGCGGAGGTCGCACGGCGGGCGGCCGCCATCGGCCGGGAGGTCGAGGAGCTCAAGGCGAACGGCCTGGCGGGTTCGCCCGCTGAGGTGGTCGACAAGATCGGCCGGTACGGGGCGATCGGCTCGTCCCGGATCTACCTCCAGGTCCTGGACCTGGACGACCTCGACCACCTGGAACTGATCTCGTCCCAGGTCCAGTCACAGCTGACCGGCCCGGCCTGACGGCAGGGAGCGGCCCGTCCCGGCCGGGGCTGCCCCCGGCAGTACGAGGAGGAGCGCACATGCAGCCCGACCGGTCGTCGCACGGCTCGGCGGGACCCGCACAGGACCCACCGGACCGCACGCTCGGCGCCGCCCTCGCCGCAGGGACCCTCCTGCTCGACGGCGGACTCTCCAACCAGCTGGAGGCGCAGGGCTGCGACCTCTCGGGCGCACTCTGGTCGGCCCGCCTGCTGGCCGACGCTCCCCACCAGGTCGAGGCCGCGCACACGGCGTACGTCAGGGCGGGCGCGCAGGTGCTCATCACCGCCGGCTACCAGGCGACGTTCGAGGGGTTCGAGCGGCGCGGCACCGGGCGGGCGCGCGCCGCCGAGTTGCTGGGGGCAGTGTCGAGCTGGCCCGGCGGGCCGGAGCGGGGGCGGGGCGGCAGGTCTGGGTCGCCGCCTCGGTCGGCCCCTACGGGGCGATGCTCGCGGACGGCAGCGAGTACCGGGGCCGGTACGGGCTCTCCGTGCGGGAGCTGGAGCGCTTCCACCGGCCCCGGGTGGCGGCGCTGGCCGAGGCGCGGCCCGACGCGCTGGCGCTGGAGACGGTGCCGGACGTGGACGAGGCGGAGGCCCTGCTGAGGGTGACCGAGGAGTACGGGCTGCCCGTGTGGCTCTCCTACAGCGTGGCGGGGGACCGGACGAGGGCCGGGCAGCCCCTCGCGGAGGCGTTCGCGGTGGCCGCGGGGCACCGGCAGGTGGTGGCAGTCGGCGTCAACTGCTGCGATCCGGCCGACGCGGACCGTGCGGTGGGCACGGCGGCGGCGGTCACGGGGAAGCCGGTCGTCGTCTATCCGAACAGTGGCGAGAGATGGGACGCCGAGCGTCGGAGGTGGGCGGGGGAAAACACCTTCGACGCCGGCCGGGTGCGGGCGTGGCAGGAGGCCGGGGCCCGGCTGGTCGGAGGGTGCTGCCGCGTCGGCCCGGCACGGATCAGGGAGCTGGCGGGGCTGCTGGCCGGATGAAATCGCCTGGTAGGAGCGGGGGCCCGGAGCCATAATCGGACGGGTGTTCCTGACTATCAGTACGACCGGCACCCCGGAGCGTCCCAGGGACGCGGCACTGGCGCAGTATGTCAACGACCGTCCAACGCCGCCTGGCGTGTGTCGGGCGGCTGTCGCGTCCCCGTAAGCAAGGCGTGAAAAAGCCTGACATGCCGCGAGTTGGGGTGGGGCTCGGCGTCCGGTCAGCTCTGGCCTTCGACCGGCTTGATGCGATCCAAGGGTACGTCCCACTCAAGGCCGCCACCCTGGGGTCGCATGAACGCCTGACAGCTGACCACCCGCCCGCCATCCTTGGTGCGCTCTTCGATCACGCCGACCAGGTGGCCCGTGCGTTCCGAGGTCGTGTCTGCAACCAGGGTGCCCGCCGGGTAAGGCAGCTTTCCGTGACTCAACATCGTCGGCGGTTTCTCGAATCCCATCACCGGCGGTCCCCTCGCTGAAGCGCTTCGGCCAGGGGCGTGGCCACATCGGCGCGTACTCGCCCCAGCTCACCGAGACGAGGCGCAGGGGGCGCGGGGTCCACCCCCAGCAACGGGAGGACGATCCCCGCTCCGGCCGGCGCTGCCCGCAGGGACTCCATCGCCACGAAGGGGTCGATGTCCTGCTGTTCCTTGGTTGCCATGCATTCGACGCTAGGACTGTCCAGTTGGCCCGCGACAGACTGTTTTCTCGGATTTGCTCGACCGGTCACAAAGATTGCGGGTGTTTTCTCGTGTGCCCTGCCTGACCCCGTAGAACTGCGCTGAAGCTCCGGCCATGCTGTTGATCAACACTCCTGGAAGGGAGAGCGTCATGGCTCGTCGATTGCGCTTCACCGGGACAGACAGCAAGGTCGACGGTTGCCCCGCCCTGCACACGGACGAGGGCACCGGTGAGATCATCGTTCAAGGCGCGCCCGTCACCGATCCCGCAGACCTCGCACAGCTCCAGCACTTCGGGCCGGACGATGTGGCGGTGGTTGTTCCGCGCGAACTGCTGGTGAACTGGGGACCGAAGGAGATGGAGCGCGTGCCGGAGCTTGTCGACCGGGTCACCTTCCGGCGTCTCTTCGAGAACTTCGAGCACACCGCTTGGCGGCTGGAGACCCGGCGCGGCTACGCGTCCGACCGACAGGACCCCGACTTCCGGGCGTTCCTGGCCACCGGGTCCTCGCCGTGCGACCCTGACGAGCCCTGGTTCGTCAACATCAAGGCGCAGACCGAGGCAGGTAAGGTGGTCGGCCGGGTGCGGGTCGCCGACCGCCCGATGACCCCCGAACAGCGGTTCTTGCTCGACTACGCCCGGCACAACGCGGCGGTCGGTGAGAACATCCGCTATCTGTGGCGCGAGGACGCGGCCGGCCTGCCCGCCGAAGACTTCTGGATCTTCGATTCACGGATCGTCGCTCTGCTGCACTTCGACGACGCCGACAACATCACGGACATCGAGCTGATCACGGAACCGGCTGAGGTCGTGCGGTATGCCATCGTCCGTGACACGGCGATGCACCACGCCACCCCGTTCGACCAGTTTGCCGCGACCGAATGACGCCTGACCGGTGAGTACCGACTACCAGCAGGCCAGGGTGGCCCTGGGGGCGCGACTGCGCGAACTCCGGTTCACCTGCCCTGGTGGTCGGCTCACCGGTCAGCAGCTTGCCCAGCGGCTCGGCTGGCAGGGCTCCAAGGTCAGCAAACTGGAGAACGGCAAGCAGACAGCCACTCCCGAGGACCTGAGGGCGTGGGCCGACGCGACCGAGCAGCCGGGCGCGTACGCCGAGCTTGCCGCCCGGCTGGCCGGGTTCGAGTTCCACATCAGGTCATGGCGTCGGGCGCTGGCGAACGGCTTCAAGCCGCTGCACGAGGAGTTGAGTGCGGAGATCGACCGCACCTCGCAGATGTGGATCTGGGAGGAGTCAGTGATCCCCGGGCTGTTGCAGACCCCTGCATACGCCCGCCACGTCGTCCAGCGGTACGCGGAGCTGCTGGGCGCAGCCGGCGACATCGAGGCCGCCGTGCGCTCCCGGGCGCAACGGCAGGAGTGGCTGTACCGGCCCGGCCATAAGCTGCACGTCCTGACGTGGGAAGCCGCGTTGCGGTCGCTGATCTGCCCGCCCTCCGTGCTGGTCGCCCAGCTCGACCGTCTTACCGGAATGATCGGGATGGACACGGTGGAGCTGGGCGTCATCCCGTTCACGGCGTGCGTCAAGATCGTGCCCGCCAACGGCTTCTAGATTCTTGATGACCGCCTCGTCGTTGCCGAGGACTGGCACGCCGAGATGTGGTTGGAGGACGCCGACAACGTCGCCCTGTACTCGAAGGTATGGCGCACCCTCCGTGAGTCGGCGGTGTACGGAGCTGACGCCCACAACGTCATCACCTCGGCCAGGCGTGCGCTGAACCCGCGTTGACCCCTCGGCGCGGGCGGCGGTGTCGAGCGGACAGCTTGAGCGCAGCAACTTCACCCAAGGCGGCTTCAAGTCGATCGACGGCGGCCTTGGACTCCTCGACGCTGCGGGTGGCGACGGCCGCAGTGGCATCGATATCGCGCTGCCTTCCCGGTCCGCAAGCGGCTTCCGAACGGCCCGCCCGTCAGCATCGACGCTGGAGAAGTACGAGCTCCCGTCGATCCGGACCCAGGCGGTCTTCGCGGTGCTGGCGCTGGAGTCGGAGCCGGTCGATCCCAGGCTGTGGGAACGGGGCGGCGATTCGCCGGGTGAACGGCGCTCCGCGTGGTGAGGATGGAGGCATGGGATTCCACGTCGACTCCGAGGCCGGGCGGTTGCGCCGCGTCATCCTGCACCGCCCCGATCTGGAGCTCAAACGGCTCACCCCCGGCAACAAGGACGCGCTGCTCTTCGACGACGTGCTGTGGGTGCGCCGTGCCCGGGAGGAGCACGACGGATTCGCCGACGTGCTGCGTGAGCGGGGTGTGGAGGTGCATTTCTTCGGCGATCTGCTCCGCGAGGCGCTGGACGTCCCGGTGGCCAGACGGCTGGTGCTCGACCGGGTCTTCGACGAGAAGGAGTACGGGCCGCTGGCCACCGAGCACCTGCGGGCCGCGTTCGAGGAGCTGCCCACCGCCGAGCTGGCCGGGGCACTGGTCGGCGGGATGACGAAGCGGGAGTTCCTGGAGGGGCACAGTGAGCCGACCTCGGTCCGGTTCCATGTGATGGATCTGGACGACTTCCTGCTCGCGCCGCTGCCGAATCACCTCTTCACCCGGGACACTTCCGCCTGGATCTACGACGGGGTGTCCATCAACGCGATGCGCTGGCCGGCCAGACAGCGCGAGACCGTCCACTTCGAGGCGATCTACCGTCACCACCCGTTGTTCACGGGGGCGGAGGCGGGCGTGTTCCACCACTGGTCGGAGGGGCAGGACGACTACCCGTCGACCATCGAGGGCGGCGACGTACTCGTCATCGGCCAGGGCGCTGTGCTGATCGGGATGAGCGAGCGCACCACCCCGCAGGCGGTGGAGATGCTGGCCCAGGGGCTCTTCGACGCGGGTTCGGCGCGGACGATCGTGGCGCTGGACATGCCCAAGCGCCGGGCGTTCATGCACCTCGACACGGTGATGACGATGATCGACGGCGACACGTTCACCCAGTACGCGGGGCTCGGGATGCTCCGTTCGTACACCATCGAGCCCGGCGACGGTCCCCGCGAGCTCAAGGTCACCGACCATCCCCCGAGCACATGCACCGGGCCATCGCCGCCGCGCTGGGACTTGATTCCATCCGGGTGCTCACGGCTGTCCAGGACGTGCACGCGGCGCAGCGCGAGCAGTGGGACGACGGCTGCAACGTGCTGGCCGTCGAGCCCGGGGTGGTCGTCGCGTACGAGCGCAACGCCACCACCAACACGTATCTGCGCAAGCAGGGCATCGAGGTCATAGAGATCCGGGGAAGTGAGCTGGGGCGGGGACGGGGCGGCCCCCGGTGCATGAGCTGCCCGGTGGTCCGCGATCCCGTGTGAGGCGGCCCTGAACAGCGACGCCGCTAGAGCGGTCCCGGCACAGGTCAGGTCCGTGCACAGGTCCGTGTACAGGCCCCTGTATAGTGATGCGAACATTCGTATAGACTTCCAAAGTCAGCGTTTCAAGCGACCCTCGTCCGACCAGGAGCAGTCACATGGCCACAGACCTCGCAGGCCGCCACTTCCTCAAGGAGCTGGACTTCACGGCCGAGGAGTTTCACGGCCTGATCGCCCTGGCCGCCGAGCTCAAGGCCGCCAAGAAGGCGGGGACCGAGGTCCAGCGGCTGCGCGGCAAAAACATCGCGCTGATCTTCGAGAAGACGTCGACGCGCACCCGCTGCGCGTTCGAGGTGGCCGCCGCGGACCAGGGGGCGTCGACGACGTACCTCGACCCCTCCGGCTCGCAGATGGGCCACAAGGAGTCGGTGAAGGACACCGCCCGGGTGCTGGGCCGGATGTTCGACGGCATCGAGTGCCGGGGTGACAGCCAGCGGGCCGTGGAGGAGCTGGCCGCGTACGGCGGCGTCCCCGTCTTCAACGGGCTGACCGACGAGTGGCACCCCACCCAGATGCTCGCCGACGTGCTGACGATGACCGAGCACAGTGCGAAGCCGCTGGACCGGATGGTCTTCGCCTACGTCGGGGACGCCCGCTTCAACATGGGCAACTCGTATCTCGTCACCGGCGCCCTGCTCGGCATGGACATCCGCATCGTCGCTCCCGAGGCGTACTGGCCGGCGGCGGACGTCGTCGCGCAGGCCCGGAAGCTCGCCGAGGTCAGCGGGGCGAAGGTCACGCTCACCGAGGACATCGCCGAAGGCGTCGGCGGGGCCGATTTCGTCGCCACGGACGTCTGGGTCTCGATGGGGGAGCCGAAGGAGGTCTGGGCCGAGCGCATCACCGCGCTCGCGCCGTACGCCGTGACCATGGACGTCCTGCGGGCCACCGGCAACGACGACGTGAAGTTCCTGCACTGCCTGCCGGCCTTCCACGACCTCGGTACGAAGGTCGGCCGGGAGATCCACGCCGAGTACGGCCTGACCGAGCTGGAAGTGACCGACGAGGTCTTCGAGTCGCCCTGCTCGGTCGTGTTCGACGAGGCGGAGAACCGCATGCACACCATCAAGGCCGTCCTCGTGGCCACGCTGGCCACCGCGGGTCCCTCGGCCTGACTCACTCCGCCGTGCGGGCGTGCCGCGCGGGCGGGGACGGCCGGGCGGGCATCGCGGGCAGGGTGAACCACACCGCCTTGCCGTGCTCCGTCGTGCGGTGACCGCAGGCGGAGCTGAGGGTGCGGATCAGCAGCAGGCCGCGGCCGTGCTCCTGCCAGGGGTCCGGTTCGCGGCCCGGCCCGGAGCGGGAGAGGTCGCCCGGCGGGGACGGGTCGCGGTCGTGGACCTCGACCTGGCAGCCGGTCGACAGGAGCTCAACGACCAGTTCGATGGGATCGTCGCCGTGAGTGTGCTCGACGGCGTTGGCGACCAGTTCCGCGGTGAGGAGCTCGGCGGTGTAGCTGTCCGCGGGAGCGTCGATGTCGGTGAGCGCGGTACGGATGAGCGCGCGGGCGAGGGGCACCGCGGCCGTGGAGTGCGGCAGTGCGATACGCCATGACGCGGAGATGGGGACATCGGGGGGCACGGCTGAATCCGTTCCGGGGCGGGCTTCCTGGTATCGACCGATACTGCGTTCAACCATACGAAGCGGGGTGGCGCAGTCATAGAGGCGGTGGACCGGCACGAAAGGGACGTTCACCACAACGCTCACGGGTTTGGGCTATCGCGCCATCCTGACGGCGGTCACATCGCGGGGATGAAGCAGAGGCGGACGGAGTCGCCCCGAGGGGGCTCGGCCCAACAATCCGCTCCCTGAAGACAACCACCTCCCGATCAATCCTTTTCGCCGTTCAGCCCCGGCTACCGAGGACTGGCGATGCGGACGACATACGGGCCCTTCGTCCATGCCCCTTCCCGGTTATCGCCGCCGTACACGGCGTGGCGGCGGCAGCCGGGGCGGGTGGGCAGCCGCACCCCGTCGGCCGCACGGACGCGCCGGAACCCGGTTCACGCCGAACCGAGCGCCAGACACTCGTGGCAGCGGCACGGGGCGGGGTGCGGAACACCGGGCCACCGGGCGCCGCGCTCCTCGGCGGCCTGCCGCTCGAACCGTGCGGCGCGCTCCGCGGTGCCCTCCGGGCCGTCCCAGTCCCGGCCCGAGCCGTTCTCCGCGTCCCGAAGCAGAACCGCCGGGCTGCGGACCAGCGCGGCCCGGAAGGTGTGCAGATGGCGCGTGGCCAGCTCCAGCGTGACGTAGGTGCCCGTATGGCGCCCCCGCCCGATGGCGGTCAGCACGTCGGAGCCGCCGGGGCGGTAGCCGATCACGTACACCTTCGAGCCGCCCCGGCACACCCTGGTACCCGGCCGCAGCTCCTGGCCGCCCTTCCCGTACCGCCGCCACCGCACCACGTTCGCCGCCATCAGCCACCGCGGCTCCGCCTCCGCCGGGCGCTCCCCGCTCGACACGGTCAGCACCGGGGCGCTGTCCGGGGGCCGGGAGGCCGGCCAGGCATCCGTCGTATCCGGAGAAACATCGACATCGTCCGCGGGAGTCCAGGTCATGCCTCATCCTGCCGGTCGGGCGGTCCGGCAGTCACCTCGGTTCCGGGCGCCGTTCAGGACCGTACGAAGCGCTCCCCGGCGTCGCGCAGCATCGCGTGCAGCAGTCCGAACACCTCGGCCGAGCGGCCCCCTGGCCAGTCCTTCGGCAGCAGCTCCTCCGGCAGGCCGGGGTCCGCGTACGGCAGCTTCCGCCAGGAGTCCAGGGCCGGGAGGTAGTCCCGGTAGGCCGCCTCCGGGTCCGGCTCGCTTGTGGGGGCCGCGCCTCCCACGTCTTCAGCACCGGCTCCTGCCGCTCCAGGAAGTCCAGGTGCAGACGGGCGATGGCGTCCAGATCCCACCAGCGCGCCACGGACTCGCTCGTCGCCGCGAAACCGAGGTGCTCGCCGCGGAACAGATCGACGTACGGCGCGAGTTCGAGCCGGTCCAGGGTGTGCCGGGTCTCCTCGTAGAGCGCGGCGGGCGCGATCCACACGCCGGGTGCGGCCGTCCCGAAGCCGAGGCGGCCCAGCCGGGAGCGCAGCAGATGCCGCTTGTGGCGCTCCGCCTCCGGCACGGAGAAGACGGCGAGCACCCAGCCGTCCGCCGCCTGCGGCTCGGGCTGCTCGTAGATGCGCCGGTCACCGTCGTCGAGCTGCTGGCGGGCGTCGGCCGACAGCGCGTAACCGGCCGACCCGTCCGCCGTGCGGGCCGGGACGAGCAGCTGGCGGTGCTTGAGCCGGGAGACGGAGGAGCGTACGGAAGGCGCGTCGACCCCTACGGCGCGCAGCAGACGGATCAGCTCGGCCACCGGCAGGGGTTCGTTGCCGGGGGAGCGACCGTACGCGCAGTAGAGGCTGACGATCAGGGAACGGGGAGTGTGCAGCTCGGCCACGTGATCACTCTAGAGGCCGTCCGTTCGAGCCCGGCCGACCGCGTCACCCCCGCCGGGCTCTCCGAAGCCGTCCCCGTCACGGGAGCCGCCTGGTCCTCCTCGCCGGGCTCCCCCAAGCCGTCCCCGTCACGGGAACACGCTGCCCGAGCAGTCCGAGCAGGCTCTCGGCAATCCGCTCACCGCACCGCGCGCGGCGCCCCGCTCACCTCAGTACGGCCGGTCTCCTGCCTGAGCACGGCCCGCGACATGTTCTGCACCCACATCGCGCGCGGACGCCGCCGGGCCTCCCACACGTGGCCAGCCTCACGACGGGTCAAATCCACTAAGAAAAGGAAGTGGGCTCACATGTACGACACGCCGTGCCCACATGGTCCGCACAAGCTCCTGTGATGTTGTCCTCGGTCACGTCGAACCGGGTCGGGCGCGGCGCGGCGTACGGGTGAACGAGGCCCCGCGATATATCTGTAATCAGTGCCCCTCGCCCCGGAAGCCCCTCAGGACCCCGCTTCATGACCGCGCTCATCCTCTGCCACTTCGTGCTGGCGGCCTGCGCGTCCCTGCTGGTGCGCCGGCTCGGGCGGCGGGCCTTCCTCGTGCTCGCGCTGCCCCCGGCAGCGACCACCGCCTGGGCGGCCGTCCGGTGGGAGGGCGCCGCGGACGGGGAGGCGGTCACCTGGTCGTGGCAGTGGATCCCGGCGTACGACGTCTCGGTGGCCCTGCGCCTGGACGCGCTCGCCGAACTCATGGTCCTGCTCGCCGCCGGCATCGGCACGCTGGTCCTGCTCTACTGCGCGTCCTACTTCGACGACGACGCCCCGGGCCTGGCCGGCTTCGCCGGGAACCTGCTGGCCTTCGCGGGCGCCATGCTCGCCCTCGTCCTCGCGGACGACCTGATCTCGCTCTACGTGTTCTGGGAGCTGACCACGGTCTTCTCCTTCCTGCTGATCGGCTACGGCGGCGAGCGCAAGCACAACCGCCGCTCCGCTCTCCAGGCCCTCACCGTGACCACGCTCGGCGGCCTCGCGATGCTCGTCGGCTTCCTGATCATCGGCGAGGCGGCCGGCACCTACCGGATCTCCACCATCGTGGCCGGCCCGCCCGAGCCGACCCCCGCGGTCTCGGTCGCCGTGGTACTCGTGCTGTGCGGCGCGCTGTCCAAGTCAGCGATCTGGCCGTTCTCCCTGTGGCTGCCGAACGCGATGGCCGCGCCCACCCCGGTCAGCGCCTATCTGCACGCCGCCGCGATGGTCAAGGCCGGGATCTACCTGGTGGCCCGGCTCGCACCCGCCTTCGCCGACGTCCCCGTCTGGCGGCCCGCCGTGCTCGTACTGGGCTCCGCGACCATGCTGCTCGGCGGCTGGCGCGCACTGCGCCTGAACGACCTCAAGCTCGTCCTCGCCTACGGGACCGTCAGCCAGCTCGGCTTCCTCATCGTCCTGGCCGGGGCCGGTCACCGCGACGCGGCACTCGCCGCCGCCGCCATGATCCTGGGCCACGCCCTGTTCAAGGCCCCCCTGTTCCTCGTGACCGGCATCGTCGACCACGCCGCGGGCACCCGGGATCTGCGCCGGCTCTCCGGCGTCGGCCGCTCGCTGCCCCACGTCTGCGCGGTCGCCGTGCTCGCCGCCGCCTCCATGGCGGCGATCCCCCCGCTCCTGGGCTTCGCGGCCAAGGAAGCCGCCTTCGAAGCGCTGCTGCACGGCACCGCCACCGAACGGTGGGCGCTCGCCGCCACGGTCGTGGGCTCGGCGCTGACCACCGCGTACACCGTGCGGTTCGTCTGGGGCGCCTTCGCCCGTAAACCCGGTGTCGCGGACACCCCCGTGCACCGGGTCGGCCCCGCCTTCCTCGCGCCGCCCGCCCTCCTGGCGGCCCTGGGCCTCGTGCTGGGGCCGGGTGTCGGCCTGACCGACCGCCTGTTCGCCGCGTACGCCGACACGTTCCCCGCACCCGCGCACCCCTACCACCTCGCCCTCTGGCACGGCTTCGGCACGGCCCTGCTGCTGTCCGCCCTCGCCTGGGCGGGCGGCGCGCTGCTCTTCGCCCGGCGCTCCACCGTCACCCGGCTCTCCCGGCGGATCGCCTGGCCCACCGCCGACAGCGTCTTCGGCCAGCTCCTCCTCGGCCTGGAGCGCCTCGCCCTCCAGGTCACCGGTTTCGTCCAGCGCGGCTCGCTCTCCGTCTACCTGGCCACGGTCCTGGCGGTGGTGCTGACGGCGCAACTGGCCGTCCTCGCCACCGACCGGCCCTGGCGCGGGGCGGCGGCGCCACGGCTGTGGGACGCCCCCCTCCAGGGGCGGTGGCGGTACTGACGTGTGTGGCGGCCCTGTTCTGCCTGACGGTCAGCCGCCGGATGAAGGCCGTGGTCCTGGCGGGACTGACCGGCTACGGGGCCGCGCTGCTCTTCGTCGTCCAGGGCGCCCCCGACCTGGCGCTCACCCAGTTCTGTGTCGAGACCGTCTCGATGGTCGTCTTCGTGCTGGTCCTGCGCAGGCTGCCGGTGCGCTTCGAGGAGTCGGTCAGTACGTGGCGGCGCGCCGTACGCATCCCGCTCGCCCTGGCCGCCGCGGCGACGGTCGGTGTGGTCGTGTGGGTCGCGGCGGCCGCGCGCACCGCCGAACCCGCGGGCGCCGCGATGGTCGAGGAGACCGCCCGCCACGAACTCAAGGACGTGGTGGCCACCATCCTGGTCGACCTGCGGGCCTGGGACACGTTGGGGGAGTCCGCCGTGCTCGCCGCCGCCGCGATCGGGGTGACCAGCCTGATCTACCGGCACCGCCGAAGCGAGGGCTCCATGGCCCAGGCGGACCTGGCGGGCCCCACCGCCTGGTCGCTGTCCACGTCCGGACTGACCGGGGTGCCGCAGGGCGACGAGGCGGCGCCCGAGCGGAGCTGGCTGGCCGCGGGCGAGACACTCGCGCCGGAACACCGCTCCGTCGTCCTCGAAGTGATGGCGCGGCTGCTCTTCCACCCCATCCTGATCCTCTCGGTCTACCTGCTGTTCTGCGCCGAGAACATGCCGGGCGGCGGATTCGTCGCCGGGCTCGTCGCCGGTACCGCCCTCATCACCCGCTACCTGGCGGGCGGCCGGTTCGAACTGGCCGAGGCGGCGCCCCTGCAACCCGGCCTCTTCACCGGCCTCGGCCTGCTCCTCTGCTCCGGCGTCGCCCTGCTCGGCCTCCTGAAGGGCACGATCCTGCTGGCCTGGACGCACAAGGGACACCTGCCCGTGTTCGGTGACTACCACCTCGGCTCCACGGTCCTGTTCGACTTCGGTGTGTACCTGCTGGTCCTGGGAGTGGTCCTGGACATCGTGCGCGCGCTCGGCGCCAAGATCGACCGGCAGATCGAACGGGCCGCGGGCGCGCTCGCCCCGGCCGAAAGCCCGGCGGGAGGTGCCGGCCGATGACGGTCAGCCTCTCGCTCCTCGTCCCGGCCGTGGTGCTCTGCGCGGTCGGCGGCATCCTGATGCTCACCCGGCCCCTCACCCGCGTCCTGCTGGGCGCCGTGATCACCGGGAACGGCATCAACCTGCTCGTCCTGACCGCGGGCGGGTCCGCCGGGCGGGAGCCGCTGCTCTACGGCGTACCCCTGCACCGCGTCACGGACCCGCTGCCGCAGGCCATCGCGGTCACCGCCATCGTCATCACCCTCGCCACCACCGCGTTCCTCCTGGCGATGGCCTACCGCAGCCACCAGCTGACCGGCACCGACGAGGTGCACGACGACCTGGAGGACCGGCGCATCGCCCTGCGCACCGAGGTGATGAGGCAGAAGGCCCGGCTGCGCGAGGAGTTCCGTACCGGCTCCGAACCCACCCGCGGGGAGCGCGTCCGTTACCGGGACGAGCACCGGCGGCTGCGCGAGAAGCTGCGCGCCGACCGCGCCCTGCAGGCCCGCGGCCGCGACGCCTCCGGCGACCTCTGGCACGACGTGCTGGGCGCCGACCCGGAGGACTACGCGGACGGCCGGGCCGGCGGCGCACCCGAAGAACCCGACCGAGGAGCCACCGGATGAACGCGCTCGTCCCCCTGCCGGTGCTGCTGCCGCTCTGCGCCACCGGCCTCAGCCTCGCCTTCGGCACCCGCCTCAAACGCTTCCAGCGCTTCATCAGCGTCGCCGTGCTCACCGCGGTGCTCGCGCTCTCGGTCGCCCTGATGATCGCCGCGGACCGCGGTGGCCCGCTCTCCGTCCACCTCGGCGACTTCGCACCGCCGCTCGGCATCACCCTGGTCGCCGACCGGCTCTCCGGGCTGATGCTCACGGTCTCATCGGCCGTCACGCTCTGCGTGCTCGTCTACTCACTCGGCCAGGGCATGTCCGACCGCGACGGCGAGACCCCGGTGGCCGTCTTCCACCCCGCCTACCTCATCCTCGTCGCCGGGGTCTCCTGCACCTTCCTGGCCGGGGACCTCGTCAACCTCTACGTCGGCTTCGAGATCATGCTCGTGGCCAGTTTCGTCCTGCTCACCCTGGGCGGCACCGGGCCGCGTGTCCGGGCGGGCTCCACCTACGTGATCATCTCGCTGTTCTCGTCGATGGTGTTCCTCATCGCCATCGCCACGACGTACGCGGCCACGGGCACCGTCAACTTCGCCCAGCTGGCCGGCCGTCTCGGTGAACTGCCCCTCGGGGTGGAGACCCTGATCCACGTCACGCTGCTCACCGTCTTCGCCGTCAAGGCGGCCGTGTTCCCGCTCGCCGCCTGGCTGCCCGACTCCTACCCCACCGCGCCCGCCCCCGTCACCGCGGTCTTCGCCGGTCTCCTCACCAAGGTCGGCGTCTACTGCATGCTGCGTACGGAGACCCTGCTCTTCCCCGGCAACCGCCTCGGCGGTGTGCTGCTGGCCGCCGCACTCGCCTCCATGGTCATCGGCATCCTGGGGGCCGTCGCCCAGACCGACCTGAAGCGGGTGTTCTCCTTCACCCTCATCAGCCACATCGGCTACATGGTGTTCGGCATCGGTCTCGCCACCCGCGAGGCGTTCGGCGGCGCGATCGTCTACGTCGCCCACCACATCACCGTGCAGACGACGCTCTTCCTCGTCGCCGGGCTCATCGAACGGCGCACCGGCACCACCGAACTCACCCGTGTCGGCGGCCTCGCCAAGGCCGCCCCGCTGCTCGCCGTCCTCTTCTTCGTCCCCGCGATGAACCTCGCCGGCATCCCGCCGCTCTCCGGCTTCGTCGGGAAGCTCGGCCTCATGCGGGCGGGCGTCGCCGACGGCGGTGTCCTGGCCTGGGCCCTGGTGGCCGGGTCGGCGCTCACCAGCCTGCTGACGCTGTACGTGATGGCGAAGGTGTGGAACCTGGCGTTCTGGCGGGCCGCCCCGCCGGGCCAGGCCGAGGACGGCACGGTCCTGGAGTCCTACGACGCGTCCGACGACGACCCCGACAGCGGTCCCGACCGCGTGGCGGGCACCGGGGATGAGGGAGTACGCGGCCACCACCCGGCCGGCCGGGTCGTGGCGGCCACCCTGCACGGCCACGCGGTCACCACCACGACCCGGCTGCCGCGCACGATGACGGCCGCGACCGCCGCGGCCGTCGCCCTGGGGCTGGCGTTCACCGTGCTCGCCGGACCGCTGACCTCGTACGGCGACCGCGCCGCGGCCGAACTCATGGCACGGACCCCCTATGTCGAGGAGGTGCTCGGCCGGTGAAGAGCAGACTCACCCTGTCCTACCGGAACAAGGAACTGCCGCCATTCAGCTGCGAGTTCGGCGAGCGGCGGCACGTGATCGACCTGCCGCTCATCGCCTGGCTCACCCTCATCTGGGTGCTGCTGTGGTCCACCCTCTCCTGGGCCAACGTCATCACCGGAGTCGTCGTGTCCGTGGCCGTGTGCCTGGCCTTCCCGCTGCCCAAGGTCGACCTCGGACTGCGGCTGCACCCCTGGGGCATCCTGTGCCTCGTCACGTATCTGCTCTACGACATGTACACCTCGGGCATCCGGGTCACCCGTCAGATCTTCGACCGCCAGGCCCACGAGGCCGCAGTCATCGGCATCCCCCTGCGCTGCCGCAGCGACCTGATGCTGGCCGCGACCGCCGTCGCCGTGTCCAACGTGCCGGGCGGCTCCGTCGTCGAGGTGCGCAGGGCGACGGCCACGGTCTTCATGCACGTGCTCGACGCCGACAGCCCCGCCGCGCTGGACGCGGCCCGGCGTTCGGTATGGCGCATGGAGGAGCTGACGGTACGGGCCTTCGGCACCCGTGAGGAGATCGCCCGCGTCGGCCAGCCGCCCCCTGACACGCCGCGGTCCGGCCCGGAGAGGGGATCGGCATGAGCACTCCCGAGACCGTCGACCGCGTCCTGCTGACCGCCGCCGTGGTGATGATCGTCGTCGCCGGGCTGCTCCTCCTCATCCGTATCAGACGCGGTCCCTCCATGCTCGACCGGGCCATCGCGCTGGACGTCAGTGCCGCCCTGATCATCGCGGGCCTCGGCGCCAAGTCGGCCTTCTCGCGGGACCCGTACTACTTCCCGATCATGATGGTCCTGGCGTTCCTCGGCTTCACCGGCTCGGTGGGCATCGCCCGCTTCATCGCCGTACGCGACCGGCCCACACCCCAGGAGACCAAGGAGGGAACCGAGTGAGCGCCTGGTCCCAGACCGCCGACACGGCCGGCGCCGTCCTCGTCTTCCTGGGCGCGGCGACCTCGCTCCTCGGGGTCATCGGCATGCTGCGGCTGCGCGACGTCCTGTCGCGCAGCCACGCGGCGACGAAACCCCAGACCTTCGGCATCCTGCTCGTGCTGATCGGGGTCGGGCTGCGGATGCGCAGCGGGATGGACGTGGCCACGCTCGGCCTGGTCGTCTTCTTCCAGATGATGACCGGCCCGGTCGCCTCCCACCTGGTGGCCCGCTCGGCCTACCGCACCGGCCAGATCGACCACGAGCGGCTGCTCTTCGACGAGCTGGACGAGCAGCTGACCGACGAGCGCTGACCGGGCGGGCCCCCGGCGTCAGACCGAGCTCAGCGCCTCCGTCGGGGTGAGACGGGCCGCCCGCGAGGCCGGGTACAGGCCCGCCACCGTGCCGATCAGGGCGGCTGCCCCGACACCCGCCAGCAGGACACCGGTCGGCATGACGACGGGCCAGTCCTGCGCCACCGACCAGCCCGCGGTGATCACCGCACCCAGCAGTACCCCGGCCGCGCCGCCCGCACCCGACAGGGCCACCGACTCCGCGAGGAACTGCACCCGGATCTGGCCGCGCGCCGCCCCCAGCGAGCGCCGCAGACCGATCTCAGGCCGGCGCTCCAGGACCGAGATCACCATGGTGTTCGCCACCCCGACCCCGCCGACGAGCAGGGCGACCGCGCCCAGTCCCAGGAACAGTGAGGTGAACGCCGACTTGGCGGCCAGCTGCGCCTCCAGGGCGTCGGACGGCCGGCTCACCCGTACGTCCTGCGGGCTCTGCGGATTGGCCGTGGCGGCGAGGACCGCGCGGACGTCCTCCACGGACTCGTCGGACGACCGTTCGTAGAGCGTGGTCGGATGCCCGTCGAAGCCGAACAGGGTGCGGGCCGCCTCCCAGCCGACGAGCGCGGAACGGTCGATCTCCGGAGCGAGGGTCACCGGTTCGAGCAGCCCGGTCACGGTGAACCAGCGCTCGCCGATGTACACCTGGCGTCCCGCCCGGTCGATACCGAGTCGCTCGGCGGCCACCGATCCGAGGACGACCGCCGGATAGCGCCCGGTCGCCGCGTTGAGGAAACGGCCCTCGCGGACCGTGCCGCCGACCGTCGTCAGCAGGTCCTCACGGGCGGCGGCCACCCCTATGCCGCCACCGGCCAGCGGATCGATACGGTCGGTTCGGCGCACGGTGACCCCGGACAGCTGCCCGGTCGCCGTGACGGACTCGACCGGCCCGATCCGCTCGACCATCTCCACCGCGTTCAAAGGGAGTTGGGCGTCCTGCCCGAACAGGTCGCGGCCTGGGGACACGGTCAGCAGATTGGTGCCCAGACGGCTGATCCGGTTCATCAGATCGGCCTGGCCCGCGTTGCTGATCCCGAGCACCGCGACCATGGCCGCGATCCCGATGGCGATCCCCAGGGCGGACAGCACCGCCCGGGTCGGCCTGCCGCGCATACCGACCAGGCCCACGCGCACGATGTCGGCGGGCAGCAGCCGTGCCGCCGAGGGGAGTTCGGACCGGTTCACCGGGACACCTCCCGTACCGGGGACTCCGCGGCCGAGTCCTCGCGGATGCGGCCGTCCAGCAGCTCGACCCGGCGCGGAAGCTGGGCCGCGAGGGCGGAGTCGTGCGTGATCACGACGATGGTGGTGCCCTGGCTGTTCAGGTCCCGCAGCAGCCTCAGCACACCCGCACCCGCCGCCGAGTCCAGATTCCCGGTGGGCTCGTCGGCCAGGATCACCGAGGGCCGGATCGCCACGGCCCGCGCGATCGCGGTCCGCTGCCGTTCGCCGCCCGACATCTCGTGCGGCTGGTGCCCGAGCCGGTGGCCGAGCCCCACCCGGCGCAGGGCCGCGATCGCGAGCGTGCGCCGGCGGCGGGCCGTGATGCCGTGGTAGAGCAGCCCCTCGGCGACGTTGTCGACGGCGGACCTGCCGGGGGAGAGGAAGAACTGCTGGAACACGAAACCGATCCAGCGCGCACGGACGGCCGACAGCTGCCGGTCGCTCAGCCCGGCGACGTCATGGCCGCGCAGCAGCACCCGGCCGCTGGACGGCCGGTCCAGCGTGCCCATCAGATGGAGCATGGTCGACTTCCCCGAGCCGGAACGCCCGACCACGGCCATGAGTTCACCGGACCGTACGTCGAGGCTCGCCTCCCGCAGCGCCCGCACCCCGCCCGGATAGGACTTCGAGACCCCCTCCAGCCGGATCACCGGGGCGTCGCCTGGTTCGCTCATGTGCGCGGCACCTCCACCCGCATGCCCTCGGTGAGCCCGTTGCCGGACACCTCGACCTTGCCCTGCGCGAAGGCCCCCAGCCGTACGGGCACCAGCCGTCCCTCCGGTGTCTCGACCGCGTATCCGCCCTCGGCGAGCGCCAGCAGGGCCGGGACCGGCACGGCCAGCACGTCCTCGCGGCGGTCACTGGTGAAGTCGACGGAGACCGGGGCACCGTCCAGCGCGCCGACGTCCTCAGGGCTGGACAGACTGACCCGCACCGCGACCGTGGCGTCCCGCGTGGCGGTGTCACCGGTGTCGGTGTTCTCGCCGCGGGCGTCGCTCTGCGGGGCGCGGGCGACGGTGCCCACCCGGGTGACCTTGCCGTCGGTCGTCGCCCCGCCCGGCAGCTGGATGCGCACGGACGCACCCTTGCGCGCGAGCTGCTGCTGGGCGACCGGCATGTCGACGGTGACGATCCGTTCGGTGCCGGAGAGCGTCAGCAGGGGGCCCTCCGCGGGGGCTCCGATGATGCCGAGGGTCTCGGTCACCCGCACGGGGCCCGGCTCGACGAGCGCGTCGCCGGGTGAGACCGTGCCGGTCTCCTCACGGCCGAGCGCGTCCTGCCAGCGCCGTACGGCGTCGGCGGTGCCCGGTGAGAAGTGGGAGTCGTCGGCGAGCTGATCACCGTGGCCGAGCTTCTTGAGGTTGCGCTTGAGCACGCGTACGTCGGGGCCGTCCCCGACGCCGGGTGACAGCTCACGGAACAGGGGCGTCCCGCCGTAGAACAGCGGTACGGGGTTCCCGTCCACGGCGTACGCCCGGTCACCGCGTTCCAGGGTGTCGCCCACGTCGGGCAGCCAGGTGACCATGGACCGGCCGGTACCCGCGACGGTGTACCGGCCGTCGTAGCCGAGCGTGCCGTCCACGCGTTGCGTCTGCACCAGGTCGGTCCTGGTCACGGTGGCCGTCGCGGTCCGGGGTGCGCCGGGGCCCGCAGCGGGGCCGTCGTCCCCGCCCAGGACGCCTACGGCCGCACCGGCCGCCGCCAGCACGACGAGCGCGACCGCGAGCAGGAGGAGAGAGCGCCGCCGCCGACGCGGAGGCCGCTCGTCGTCGGTGCCTTCAGGGCCTTCTGTGCCTTCTGTGCCTGCGGTGCCGCGGACGTCCGCCGGCGGCGCGGACCAGGAGTCGCCGTCAGTACCCGGCGCACCGGCCGCGAACCCGCCCGAACCCGGCCGCTGTTCCGTCTCGTTGCTCATGCCTCACCCCCCGGCCGAGGGCGAGGCCGTGCCCGCGCCCGCTCCGACAGCCGTCCGGCACGCGGTGATCGCCTCGCGCGCCTCCGGGTTGCCCGCGGCGCCGCTCAGCTGGAGCGGCTTCCCCGGCTCCGGGTCCGCGACGTCCAGTCCCTTGCCGCGCAGACACTCCGCCAGCTCGACGGCCCGGTCCTGTGCCGTGCTGTCGGTGGTGTCCTTCGCCCCGCCGCCGAGCAGCCGCTGACACTCGGCGAGCGCGGCCTGAGTCCTGCTGTCCCCCTTGGTGCCGGCCGGAAGCTGTACGTTCTCCTCGCCCGGGGCCGGGTCAGGGATCTCCACCCCGTTCTCGCGCATGCACCGGGCGAACCCCACGAGCTGGTCCTGCCGGCTGCCGGTGGGCGTGGCGGAGGCCGACGACGTCTCCTGCCGGTCCTCGCCCGCGCTCGCCACCCCGGACGAGCCGGAGTCCTCGCCGCACGCCGCCGACGCCAGCGCGAGCACCGCCGCCAGCGCCAGGGCCCGGACCCCGCCCCGCCCGCGCCGCCGGACCGTCCGTCCCGATGCCGTTCCCTGCATGGTGACTGCCACTGTGCTCCGTCCCTTCCTCGCCCCGACCGGGCTCCGCTCGGCGCCGGCGGGAGCCGGTGCCGTCCACAGATCTACCGAGGGCGTGGTTGCGCCACCGTCTCCGACCGTGCATACGGTGGCGAAACACCGGGGCGGGTATCACGGTTGTTCAATGACACGGCGGACAGGGGACAGCGGATGCGGGTACTGGTGGCGGAGGACGAGGCGATGCTCGCCGAGCTCGTCGCGGAGGGGCTGCGGCAGTACGGGATGGCCGTCGATGTCGCCCTGGACGGGGACGCGGCCCTTGAGCGGCTCTTCGTCAACGACTACGACGTCCTCGTACTCGACCGCGACATGCCCGGTACGCACGGGGACGACGTCTGCCGTCAGGTCGTCGCCTCGCCCGCCCGCACGCGCATCCTGATGCTCACCGCGGCCGGGCAGACCGGTGACCTGGTGGAGGGCCTCGCCCTTGGCGCCGACGACTACCTGGCCAAACCGTTCGAGTACCCGGAGCTGGTGGCCCGGGTCCAGGCGCTCGCCCGCCGCGCCACACGTGCGGTGCCGCCCGTCCTGGAACGGGCCGGACTCACCCTGGACATGCCGCGGCGGCAGGCGTTCCGCGACGGCCGCTACCTTCGCCTCTCGCCCAAGGAGTTCGCGGTACTCGAAGTGCTCCTGGCGGCGGACGGCACGGTGGTCAGTGCCGAGGAACTGCTGGAACGGGCCTGGGACGAGAACGCCGACCCGTTCACCAGCGCCGTACGGATCACGATGAGCAAACTCCGCGCGAAACTGGGCGAGCCTCCGGTGATCGAGACCGTGCCCGGCAGCGGCTACCGGATCTGAGGGAGCCCGCGATGCCGGAACCCACCGCGTACCCGCGCCGCCGCCGGCGTTCCGTGCGGCTCCAACTGACCGCTCTGTACAGCGCCTTGTTCTCCGTGACCGGGCTGCTGCTGCTGGGACTCACCTACGTCCTGTTCCGGCAGCGGATCGGGGCGACGACCGTGCTGGTCGTCCCCAAGAGCGAACTGCCCTCCGGCGCCGTCACCAGGCTCACCCCGAGCCAGCTCGCCGCCGTCGCCTCCCGGCTGCGCGACAGCGCGCTGGAACAACTGCTGCTGATGTCGCTGATCGCCCTGGTCGCCATGCTGCTCGTCTCCGTGGCGCTCGGCTGGTGGATCGCGGGCCGGGTGCTGCGCCCCCTGCACACGATCACGGCCGCCGCACAGCGGTTGTCCGCCGCCAATCTCCACGAACGGATCTCGCTGGCGGGCCCCGACGACGAGCTCAAGGATCTCGCCGACACCTTCGACGCGCTGATGGACCGGCTGCACGCGGCGTTCGAGGCGCAGCGCCGCTTCGTCGCCAACGCCTCGCACGAGCTGCGCACCCCGCTCGCGGTGCAGCGGGCGGCGATCCAGATCCGGCTCGGCCGGGCGGGACCGGCGGACCTGCCCCGTATCCAGGAGGAGCTGCTGGAGACCAACCGGCGCAGCGAACGCCTGATCGAAGGGCTGCTGACCCTGGCCACCAGCGACCGGGGCCTGGACCGGCACGAGCCGGCCGACGTGGCGCGCGCGGCCTCGGAGGCCGTCGGCCAGTGGCGGCAGGCCGCCGCCGACGCCGGGCTGCGGGTGGAGCTCGATCTGCGGCCCATGCCGGTGTTCGGTGATCCGGTGCTGCTGCACCAGCTCGTCTCCAACCTGGTGCAGAACGCCGTCCGCCACAACGTGCCGGGCGGCTCGATCTCGCTCACCACCTCGGCGCGGGACGGACTCGTCGTCCGCAACACCGGTGACCGCGTCCCTCCGGAGGAGGTCGCGGGGCTGCTCGAACCGTTCCGCCGGCTCAGCCGCGCGGGCTCCGGCGTCGGCCTCGGCCTGTCCATCGTCCGCTCGATCGCGCAGGCGCACGGCGGGACGGTCGCGCTGGCCCCGCTGCCGGGCGGTGGACTGGAGGTCCGTGTCCGGCTGACCGCGACGGCGGCCCGGGCCACCGCCCGGCCGGTGCGGGTGTGAGCGCGGGCGGCCGGGCCGGGCACCGGCGGCCGGGCCGTTCACCGGCCGGGAGGCGGGGTCCTGAGGCCGTTGCCCAGGCCCTTCGCGGCGAGCGCGGCCTCGACGGCGGCGGCCTTGGCGGCAGCGGCTCCGGTGGCGCCGGGCCTGCCAGCGGCGGCGCCCGCCCAGTTCCCGCCGGCGCCGGCCCCGCCGTCCGAGGTGTACGCCGACGCCTGGAGCGCGAAGAGCCGGGCGTACGAGCCGCCGAGGCGCATCAGCTCCTCGTGCGTTCCCTGCTCGGCCGGGCGGCCGTCCTCGATCAGCAGGATCAGATCGGCGTGCCGCACGGTGGAGAAGCGGTGCGAGATGTACACCGTGGTGCGCCCGTGAGCCAGCTCCCGCAGCCGCGCGAAGAGTTCGTGCTCCGCCTCGGCGTCGAGCGCGGAGGTCGGCTCGTCCAGGACCAGCAGCGGGGCGTCGCGCATGAACGCCCGCGCGAGAGCGACCTTCTGCCACTCCCCGCCGGACAGTTCCACCCCCGTGTCGAACCACTTGCCGAGCGCCGTGTCGTATCCCTGGGGCAGCCGCTCGGCGAGCGGCGCCGCCCCGCCGCGCCGGGCCGCCTCCGCGATACGGTCGCGGTCCTCGGCCCGGTGCATGTCACCGAGCCCGATGTTCTCCGCGAAGCTCGCCTGGTAGGAGACGAAGTCCTGGAACATGGCGGCCACGTTGCGCCGCAGCTCGTCCGGGTCCAGCTCCCGGATGTCCGTGCCGTCGAGCAGGATGCGCCCCGCGTCGGGCTCGTACAGCCGGCACAACAGCTTGATCAGCGTCGACTTGCCCGCGCCGTTGCGGCCGACGACAGCGAGGGTGGTGCCGGGCGGGAGGTCCAGGCTGACGCCGGACAGGGCGGGACGGTCGGCGCCCGGATAGCTGAACGTCACGTCCTCCAGCACCACATGACCGCGCAACGGCGACGGCATCGGGGACGCCGGCCGGTCCGCGCGCCCGGCGGCCGCCGGCGCGTGCACCGGGACGGCGAGGAGTTCGTAGAGCTTGCGCAGGTAGAGGTTGTTCTCGTACATGTTGCTGATCCCGCTGAATATTCCCTGGATCGACGCCTGCACCGAGGTCGCGGCCGAGGTGTAGAGGATCAGGTCGCCGAGGCTGAGCCGCCCGTGGGCCGCCTGCACCGCCACGTACAGGAAGGTCAGCGAACCGACGAGGGTGGTCAGCGTCGACCACGCGGTGCCCATGAGGTAGCGGGCGACGACGACCCGTCGCAGCCCCCGGTACGCCGTCGCGCCCAGCAGCCGGAAGCGCTCCGTCAGGAACGGCCCGAGGCCGTAGACCTTGACCTCCTTGGCGTACGCGTCGGTGGACAGCAGCCGCGACAGGTACTCCATGCGGCGCCGGATCGGCGAGGACCACAGCGTCACCATGAAGCCGCGCATGCTGTACCGGGAGTCGGAGACGAACGCGGGCACGGGGGCGAGCAGCGCGGCGAGCGCGACGAGGGGCCCGAGTCCGATGAGCAGCCCGACCATGCTCAGGAACGTCACCCCCATCTGGAGCAGGTGGAAGGCCCCGCCGATCATGGTGACCGGGCGGGTCGACGCCTCCTGCTGGGCCTGGCGCAGCAGGTCGTACGAACGGGAGTCCTCGAAGAACGCCAGCGGCAGCCGGCCCGCGTGCTCCATGACCTGGAGCTGCACGCTCTGGGACGCCTTCTCCTGGAGCAGTTGCTGGGCGATGCTCCGCACGGCCGTGGCCAGCGCGCTCATGGCGTAGATCGCGAACTGGATGCCCGCCAGCACTCCCAGCGCCCCCACCGTGCTGAGCACCGGCAGATGCAGGGTGACTCCCGGCAGCGGAAGGTCGAGGGCGATGCGGTCGGGCCGGTCACCGGAGTGGATGGCGGCGCCCTCGACCACCGTGTTGACCAGCAGCCGGCCGGTCATCGCCACGGCGGCCGGCACCAGCCCGATCAGTACGGTCGCCACCCCCAGCCCTGCGGTCAGCAGCGGGCTCGCCCTCCACACCAGCGCGATCACCTGGCCGAGCCCCACCACCGTGTCGGCCGCCGAACGGCCCGCCCGGCGCAGCCGCGCCCGTACGCCGCGAGGGGAGCGCGGGGGCTCCGGCTCGGGGAAGTCGACGGGCCCGGTGAGACCGCTGCCACCCGTCGACGCGGCGCCGCGCGCCGTGAACACCACCTGCTCCATCAGTCGCTTCCTCCCCTTCCGGCGCCGCGCACCGTACTCCGGACCACCGCCGACGCCTCCACGACCAGGACAGGACGGGCCCGACCATGACTCCGCCCCCGCTCATCCCGCGCGCCGTGCTCTTCGGCAACCCGGACCGGATGAGCCCCGCGCTCTCGCCCTGCGGACGGTTCCTCGCCTATCTCGCCCCGGACGGCCGGGGTGTCCTGAACGTGCACGCCGGGCCCTGGCGGGAGCGGGACCTCCGGCCGGTGACGGCCGACGCGGGTCGCGGGGTGCGGGCGTTCGCGTGGAGCGGTGACGGCCGGGTCCTGCTGTACGCGCAGGACCGCGACGGGGACGAGAACACCCATCTGTACGCCGCCGATCCCGCGGGCCGGGAACCGGTGCGCGACCTGACGCCGTACGAGGGGGTGCAGGCCCGCCTGATCGCCGTCGACCCCCGCCGCCCCGGCCACATCCTCGTCGGCCTCAACCTCCGCGACCGCGCCCGGCACGACGCCTACCGGCTCGACCCCGCGACCGGGGAGCTCGAACTCGCCGCCCTGGACGAGGGGTTCACCCGGTGGGTGGGAGACGACCGGCTGCGGGTGCGCGGCGCCGTCCGGGCGGAGGAGGACGGTTCCGCCGTGCTGCTCGTCCGCACCGGAGAGGACGCTCCCTGGCGGGCGCTGCACCGCGTGGGTCCCGAGGACGCCCCGGCGCTGCGGCCGTTCGGATTCACCACGGGGGGCCGTGACCTCCTGCTGTTCTCCTCGCTCGGCTCCGACACCGCGAGGCTCCTGCGGCTGGACACCGTGACGGGAGACACCGAAGTCCTCTACCAGGACCCGGAGTACGACGTCGAAGGCGTCGGGGCCCATCCCGTCACCGGGCTGGCCCAGTTCGTCCTCGTACGGCGGGAACGCAACGACATCGAGGTGCTCGACCAGACGCTCGCCGCCGATTTCGAGGCCCTGCGGGGCGCCGGCCCCGGTGATGTCACCGTGCTCGGCCGGGATCTGGCGGACCGGCACTGGCTGGTGCAGCACAACGCCGACGACCGGCCGGCGGGCTACCGCGTCCTGGACCGCGGGACGGGCCGCACCGACTTCCTGTTCAGCCACCTCCCCGCCCTGGAGGGCCACCGGCTGGCCCGGGTGGAACCCTTCTCGTTCCGCGCCCGCGACGGCCTGCCGGTGCGCGGCTACCTCACCTTCCCGCCCGGCGCCGCCCGGCCGCTGCCGACCGTGCTGTGCGTCCACGGCGGACCGTGGACCCGCGACCTGTGGGGATACCGCTCGGAGTCCCAGTGGCTCGCCAACCGCGGCTATCTCTGCGTCCAGGTGAACTTCCGCGGCTCCACCGGCTACGGCAAGCGGTTCACCAACGCGGGCGACCGCGAGTGGGGCGGCCGGATGCAGGACGACCTCCAGGACGCCGTCCGGCACACGGTCGCGCTCGGTCACACGGATCCGGAGCGCGTCGCGGTGTACGGCGGTTCGTACGGGGGGTACGCGGCGCTCGCCGGCGCCGCGTTCACGCCCGGCGACTACCGGTGCGCCGTCGCGGTGGCGGCCCCTTCCTCGCTGACCACCTTCATCGAGTCGGTGCCCGTCACCTGGGGGCCGATGGCGGCCATGCTGCGCCGCCGTGTCGGTTCGCCCGAGACGGAGGGCGAGTTCCTGCGGTCCCGGTCGCCGCTGCACGCCGCCGACCGCATCCGCGTACCGCTCCTGATCGGTCAGGGCGCGCGGGACCCCCGGGTGCGCAGCGAGGAGTCCGAGCAGCTGGTGGCCGCGCTGCGGCGCAACGCCGTCCCGCATGAGTACCTGCTCTTTCCCGACGAGGGGCACGGTTTCGTACGGCCCCGGAATCGACTGACGTTCTACGCGGCGGCCGAACGGTTTCTCGCCCGGCACCTCGGTGGCCGGTACGAGGGGGCCTGACCGCGGGTGGCCGGCTGCGGTCACCCGCGGTCACCCCTCAGACGAGCGTGAGCAGACCCTCCTGCACCAGCCTGCGGATCAGGACGAGCCGCCCCTCCACGTCCAGGGCGCCGGTCACCTGCCGCGCGCTGAACGGTGCGTCGGCGGAGAGCAGCTGGCGCAACTCCGGCTCGATCCGGGCGGGGAGCCGCACCACCTTGCCGTGGAACTCCAGGCTGACTCCCGGGCCGTCGTGCGACAGGGACCACAGCAGTTCCGCCCTGCGCCGCACCAGGGTGTCAGGGCCCATGGTGCGCAGCCCCTCCAGGTCCAGGAGATGGCCGTCGAGCACCGGCTGGCGTCCCACGAGAGCCCGGCTCGCCGCACGTTCGACGAGGTCCCGGGGGTGTACGGCGGCGGCGACCGAGGCGAGCAGCTCGGCCAGTGTGGCCGCGGCCTCCCCGCGCAGCCCGGGATCGAGGGCGAAGCCGGGCGGCAGCGAGGCCCGGTAGCGGGGATCGCTCTCGATGGCCCGGTCCAGCGCGTCCTTGAGCACCGTCGACCACAGGACCGGCAGCACCCCGAGCGTGATGTGCAGGGACGCCTCCTCGTTGGAGGTCGCGTCGTGCACGGTGCCCCGCGGCATGTACATCAGGTCACCGGCCTTCAGGTCGAACTCCCGCACGGGGGCGCCGGGCCCGTCGGCGGGCCGCCGGTAGTGCCGGTTCTGCAGCGGCAGCTCCTCCGGCGATTCGTACAGCCGCCAGTGCTTGGAGCCCCACACCTGGAGGACGAAGACGTCATGGGTGTCGTAATGGCTCGACAACCCCTGCGCACCGGCGGGGGTCAGATAGGCGTTGGCCTGGAATCCGGCGCTGAACTCGCCGGACAGCCGCCTGCACAGCCGGCCAAGCGGCTCCCAACGCTCGTGCAGGAACTTGAAGACGACGGTCGACCCCTTGCGGTAGAGGTCGTAGAGGACTTCCAGACCGTTGCTGGGCCCGCCGGGTCCGGATGCCGCCATTTCCACCAGCGGAATCTCCTGCCCGTTGACCACTACCTTGAGTTCCGACGAGCGCACGCTGGACGTCGAAAGAATGTGGTCGACATCGCGGAACGTCAACGGGTCCGCATAGTAATCAGGGTCGTCGCGGTGGATGACGAGAGGTTTTTTCTCCCAGAACTCCCGCTTGAAATCGGCCGTATCGTAAGGGGACAGGAGACCGGAGAGGCCGAGCGAAGGCTGCGCCGTGGGCGCAGCCTTCCACCCGCCGTGTTCCACGGCCATCGGGTCAGATCACCGGGTCGGACGGGTCATTGTCCGAAATGACCAGCACCGGGTCGGTGGGGTCGTTGTCGGCGATCACGAAGTCCGGCGTCGCGATCGGCGACGGCGAGACCTCGATCTCGTCCGGGTGCAATGAATTGCTGTCTTCCATTTTCCCTCCCTATGTCTTCGATCAGCTGTCATCCAGCGGTCCGGAGCGAGCGCTCCGGGCGGCTCGAATATTGCTCAATCCGCACGACCGGTGTCAACGATGCGCCGGCTCCTGTCCAATTCGTTTCCCTGGCCTTCGGCGACCGGCTGGAAAGAATGTCCACGAGATTCTTTACAGGGTGTTCCTGGACAAGTTTCACGCGCGTTCCTGCGGGCGGAGACATCGTTGAAACGTGTGATCGTCTAAACCGGTGGCGGGACCCCACACGGAGGAGGCGGATCGGTGAGTCGTCACGCGAGTCCAGAGCAGCGGCGCCGGGCGGTGCTGTCGGTGCTGTCGGGCGACCCGGTGTCCGAGGTCGCCCGGCGCAACGGCGTCTCGCGGCAGACGCTCCACAACTGGCGCACGAGGTACGGGGCGGCGGGCGACGCCGGGCTCACCGACCGCTCGCAGCGCCCGCACGCCAGCCCGGCGCGCCTGGACGCGGCGGTGGAGGCCCTGATCTGTTCCCTGCGCGAGCAGCATCCGGACTGGGGCGCGCAGCGCCTCAGGGCGGCCCTGGAGAGGCTCGGCACCGAACGGCTGCCCTCGCGGACGACCGTGCACCGGGTGCTCGTGCGCAACGGCTTCCTGGCCGGCCCGCGCCACCCGGACCCCGGGGGCGAGTGCGCGGAAGGGGCGCGGGGGAGGGGGTGCCGGGTGAGGAGTGGCTGACGGAGCTGCTCGGCGCGGCCCAGGAGCTGGTGGACCGGCTGGACCGGGCCCTGGGTGTCCTGGCCGCCGACGCGGGACCGGACGGCGGGGTCTGCGCGCTGTGCCCGCCGGAGCCCCCGGCGCGGCGGACGCCCGCACCGGGACGGCCCGGTGGGGTACGGGTGTTCCGCACCCCGTCCGTCAGCCTCTTCGCGCAGCCAGGTCCACACCCTGCGTCAACTATGTACCGAGCCGGTTCCACGGGCGTTCGGCCGTCCGAACTCCGTTCGTGTGGCGGCTTGTTGACCGAAACGGCGCCTGCGGACCGGCCGGTGGGGAACGCGGCCGGCGGATAGGCGCGGCCGGGCCGTGGTCCGCACCCGTCCACCGGCCCGGCGGCCCCGCACGCGGGGACCGGGCCACGGAGGGGATCTCCGCGTGCCATGATGCGGGCACCGCTGGACGCTGGGGGGCGTATGGGAAGCACAGGTACGGTGCTGCGCGAGTTGCGCGGCGCACAGAAGTCGGCCAAGGGCGTGTCGCTGTACTCGCGGCACGTGAACCGGCCCGCGGGCCGGCTGCTCGCGGCCGGGGCCTACCGGGCGGGGCTCTCCCCGAACCAGGTCACCCTGGTCAGCGCCGCGTTCACCCTCGCCGCGATCCTGACGGTCGCGCTCGCCGAGCCCTCGTGGGCGCTCGGCGCGGCCGTCTACGCGGGGCTGGCGGTCGGCTTCGCCTTCGACTCGGCGGACGGCCAGCTCGCCCGCCTCACCGGCAGGGGCGGCCCCGACGGCGAATGGCTGGACCATGTCGTCGACTGCGCGAAGATGATCCTGGTCCACACCGCCGTACTGATCTCGTTCCACCGCTTCGCCGGAGTCTCCTCGGACGGCTGGCTGCTGCTGCCGCTGGGCTTCCAGTTCGTCGCGGTGCTCACCTTCTGCGCCGGGCTGCTGCGCGAGCAGCTCGGCAAGGCGGCGGCTTCCGCCGCCCGCCCGGCCCCGGTGGGCGGGGCCGCCGCCCCGGTCTCCCGGCTGCGGGCCGTGGCGCTCCTCCCCGCGGACTACGGGGTGTTCTGCCTGGTGTTCCTGCTGGCCGGGGCGCCAGGGGCCTTCCTCGCCGGGTACGCCGCACTCGCCGCCGTGCACGCCCTCTTCCTCGTGGCGTTCCTTGCCAAGTGGTTCAGGGAGCTGAGAGCGCTCCGGGCGGACTGACCAGCACGTCGAGCACCCGGCGCAACTGGGTGCTGGAGGTGTGCACGGTGTACGGGAAGTAGACGACCTCCACGCCGACTTCGGCGAAGTCGCGCTCCAGGCGCAGCCCCTTCTCCGTGCCGCGCCAGTCGTCGCCCTTGAAGATCACGTCGAACCGGACCTGCTGCCAGGTCTCGACCTTGTCCGGCACGGTCTCGACGAACGCGGCGTCCACGTAACGTACGCTCCGCACGATCTCCAGCCGCTCGGGCAGGGGTATCACCGGCGTGTGGCCCTTGGCGAGCGCGGCCATCTCGTCGGAGACGACCCCGGCGACCAGGTAGTCGCACTGGCTGCGCGCGTGCCGCAGGATGTTCAGGTGTCCGACATGGAACAGGTCGTACACACCCGGCGCATATCCGACTCTGTGCACCATCCGCTGTCTCCCCCCGGAAATATCGGTATCGGTGTAGATCTCCGACGACCTTACTGTGAAGAACACTTGTGCAGACCACGAACGGATAAGCTGACAACGCGGACTGTTCCATGGGGGGAGCAGTGGCTGTTGCGGGGGAAGGCGACCGAACCGATGTCCGCTGCCGAAGATCACCGAACGTTCCAGGACCGCAGAGTGCTGGTGGTCTCGACCAACTACGCGCCTGAGCTGACCGGCATAGGCCCGTACGCCACCCAGCTCGCCGAGCACTGGGCGGCGTCCGGAGCCGGGGTCCAGGTGCTCACCGGCATGCCGCACTACCCGTCCTGGCGTACCGACGAACGCTACCGGGGGTCTGGCGGACCCGCGAGACCCGCGCCGGAGTCACCGTCCACCGCCGCAGGCACTACGTACCGCCCCGTCAGAGCGCCCTGCGCCGGGCCGCGTTCGAGGCGACGGTGCTGGCCCACGGTCTCCTCGCTCCGCCGCCCGGCCGCCCCGACGCCGTGATCGCCCAGATGCCGAGCCTCGCCGGCGGCGTCATAGGCGCCCGGATCGCCCGCCGCCACCGCGTCCCGTACATACCCGTCGTCCAGGACCTGATGGGCGCCGCCGCGGCCCAGAGCGGCATACGGGGCGGCGGCAGGGCGGCTGCCGCGGCCGCGGCGGCCGAGCGGTACGCGCTGCGCGGCGCCGCCCTGGTGGGCGTCATCCACGAGACGTTCGTCCCAGGCGTCACCGCCCTCGGCGTCGACCCGGACCGCATCCGCGTCGTCCCCAACTGGACGCATGTCGAGCCCCCTTCCGCCGACCGCTCCGCCACCCGCGCCCGGCTCGGCTGGCCGGACCGCACCCCGGTGCTGCTGCACTCGGGAACATGGGCCTCAAACAGGGCCTCGACGTCCTTATCGACACGGCCAGGCTCGCCCCGGACGTCCGTGTCGTCCTGATGGGCGACGGGAACCAGCGCGAGGCGCTCCGCGCCCTCGCGGGAACCCTGCCCAACATCGACTTCCTGCCGCCCGCCGACGCGGGCGAGTTCACGGACGTCCTGGCCGCCGCCGACGTCCTCGCGGTGACGCAGCGGGCCTCCGTGCTCGACATGAGCGTGCCCTCCAAGCTCACCTCCTACTTCGTCTCCGGGCGGCCCGTGGTCGCCTCCGTCGCCGACGAGGGCGGCACCGCCGACGAGGTCCGCCGCTCCGGCGCCGGAGTCCTGGTCGCACCGGAGGACCCCGCCGCACTCCTCGCGGCCGTACGCAAGCTCACCGAGGACGCCACCGCGGCCGGGGCACTCGGCGCCCACGGCCCGCGCTACGTCGCCCACCACCTGGGCCGCGAGGCGGGACTCGCCCGCTTCGACGCCCTGCTCACCGAGGTCCTCGGGAACGCTCAAGGGAGTCCACAGCGATGACGCATCCGATCCGCCCCTGGAGGACCAGGACGAACCGGCGCTGCTGAGGGACCAGTTCCGCCAGCTCCTGCGCTACCGGGAGCTCCTCGCCGCCGGTGTCCTCGTCGGGCTCCTCGGCGGCGGCTACCTCGCCCTCAGCGGCGAGGCGACCTACACGGCCACCGGCACCGTGCTCGTCCGCTCCGCCACCGCCGACCCGTTCGCCACGGGGGCCTCGGCCGACAAGGGCATCAACATCGGCTCCGAGCGGCAGACCGCCGTCAGCGACACCGTGGGCGACCTGGCGGCCCGCGCCCTCGCCAAGGACGCCGACCGGGTCGACGCGGGGGACCTGCTGGCCGGCCTCCAGGTCACCAACCCGCCCAACACGCTGACCCTGCGCTTCTCCTACACGGGGGAGACGCCCGAGCAGGCGAGGGCCCGCGCCGAAGCCCTCGCCGACGCCTACCTCGAACACCGCAGACAGCGCACCGAGGAGAGCATCGAGAACATGGAGCAGGGCTACCGGGCCCAGCTCGAACCGCTGGAGGAGAAAAGGGACCTGCTGGAGGAGCAGGCCGGCGTGAGCGAAGCCGACGACGTGAGCAGCGCCCGCGCCAACCTCATCGTCTCCATCTCCGAACTCAGCCGCAAGATCAGCGAACTGCGCGCCCTGGACACCACACCCGGCTACCTCAACCAGAAGCCCGTCGCCCCTACGGAGCCCACCGGGGCCGGCCTGCCCATGCTGCTCGGCCTCGGCGGCGTGGTGGGCCTCGCCCTGGGGCTGCTGCTGTCCTGGGTGCGCCTCGTCTTCGACCCGTCCGTCCGCTCCCCCGCGAGCTCGTCCGCTCCCTCGGCGCCCCGCTGCTCGGCACCCTGCCCCGCGAGCGCGGAGCCCCGGACGGGCTGCTCGCCATCGGGCGCGGCAGCAGCAGGCTCGCCGAGGAGTACCGGGCGGTGGCCTTCCGCCTCGCCTACGACCCCGCGTTCGCGGAGACCCGCCGGCTGCTCGTCACCGCACCGCGCGGCGACAACGCCGCCGCTGCCGGGGCCGCCGCGAACCTGGCGGCCGCCTTCGCCGAGATGGGCCGGGACGTCCTCCTGGTCGAGGCCGATCTGCGTACGCCCTCGCTCGCCCGCGAGCTGGGCTCGGCCGCGCACGAGGCCCGGCCGCCCCGCTGGGCCGCCGACGAGGACGGCGCCTGGCCCTCGGGCAGCCGCTCCAACGTGGACGTGCCGGGCTCCGGCGCCTTCACCCTCGTCGCGGGCAGGCGCGTCGACAACGTGCCCCGCGCACTGACCTCCGTCCCCGTCGGCCGCATCGTGGCCGAGGCCGACCGCCCGGGCACCGTCGTCATCGTGCTGGCCCCGCCCGTGCTGGCCTACGCCGACGCGGTCGCCCTCGTCGACCGGGTGACGGGCGTGATGATCGTCTGCGATCCGCGCGAGGTGCACCGCAGCGATGTCGAGCGGATACGCGAGATCATCAGCGCGTCCGGCGGCTCGGTGCTCGGTGTCCTGCTCCACCCCGGCCGGGGGCGCATCGGCTCCAAGGAGCGCAAGAAGTCCTCCAGGCGGCGCGGCGGTCCGGCCGCACGGACGGACGGCCACGACCCCGACGACCTCGCGCTCACCGGCGACCCCACCGAGACGCTCGGACTGCGTGCCTTCGACGCCTCCGCGGGCCGCCGGTGAGGGCACGCACCGCGATCGTCTGCTCGGTCGCGGACCAGGGCGTCACGGCGCTCACCAACATCCTGGTACTGGTGGCGGCGGCCCGGCTCTCCACCGTCTCCGACTTCGCGCGGTTCTCCGCCGTCTATCTGGTCTTCTCCGTCCTGCTCGGAGCATCCGGCGCCTACACCGGGCAGCCGCTGGTGCTGCGGCGCGGCGAGAGCGACGGCACCCGGGGCGCCTGCCGGTCGGCCGTCGCCTTCACCCTGCTCGCCGCCACCGCGCTCGGCGGACTGCTCGCCGTCGTCTGCCTCCTCGTCCCCGGGGACACGGCACGCGCCCTCATGATGCTCGGGCTCGTCCTGCCGGCCGTCCTCGGCCAGGACGCCACGCGTTACGCCTTCGCCACCCTGCGCCTGCCCCACCTCGCGCTCGCCGGCGACGTCCTGCGCCTGGTCTGCGTCCTGGGCTCCCTGGCCGCTCAGCCGTACGGCGCCGGGGCGGCGCGCCTCATCACCGTCTGGGGGCTCTCCGCCCTCCCCGCCCTGCTGCTCTCCGCCGTCCTGCTGCACCGGCGGACCGCGGGGGCGCCCCCGCTCCTTCGCGCCCAGTTCCGGCGGGGCCACCTCGGGCGGCGGTTCGTCCTGGAGTTCGGCGTCGGCAACGCGACGAGCCAGCTCTCCGTGCTCGGTCTGGGAGCCGTGGGCAACCCCCTGGTGGTGGGCGCGCTGCGGGGGGCGACCACCCTGTTCGGACCCCTGAACGTGCTCTACACCTCGGCCACCAGCTTCGGCCCCCCGCTGCTGGGACGCCTCGGCTCCCGGCGGCGGCAGGTGCGGGCCGCGGCGGGGCTCGGTGCCGTCCTCGCGGCCACCGCCGCCCTGTGGGCGACCGCGCTGGCGCTGCTGCCCGACGCGGCGGGCCGCGAACTCCTCGGCGACACCTGGCCCACGGCCGCGTCCCTGCTGCCCGCGACGGGCAGCCAGTACGCGGCGATGGCCGTGGCCACCTGCGGCCTGCTCGCCCTGCGGATGCTCGACCCCCGCACCACGCTCTCCATCCAGGTGGTGTTCTCGCTCGCCGCCGTGGGCTTCCTGGCCGGCGGCTACGCCCTCGGCGGTGTCACCGGCGCCGCCTGGGGCCTGTGCCTGGGGTCCGTCTGCAAGGCGGTCGCCACCTGGACCCGGGTCCTGCGGCTGCGCGGCGGCAGACCCGAGGCGCGGAAGACCCTCAGCGGGAGCGCTGTCCGGTCCGGTTCCTGAAACTGGTGACGAGCAGCAGGCACAGCACGGCGATGGCGAACTTCCCGGCGGACTGGAGCAGCGGACCGCGCAGCAGGATGAACGTGTACCCCGCGATGAGGGGCGCCGCGATCGCCAGCACACTGCCAGGTCCCGGCCCCGCCCTGGTCACAGCGACCGCGAACCTGCGGTCCGTACGCGCGGCCCCGTAACCGACGAGCGCGAGGCCCCCGGCCATGCCGGCCGCACCGAAGTCGACCCAGAGCTCGGTCCACAGGGGCGCCGAGAGGTTCGTCATCCGCATGCCCATCCACTGGCCGACCCGGACCCCCGTGTCCTCCGGCTTGCCGCTCCACACCGCGCGCGGGACGAAGAAGAGCCCGGAGCCCGCCAGCTGGCGGCCGTAGGTGTGCCCGCGGGTCTCGACCCAGGAGATGGTGTTGGCGAACATCACCGTCTGGTCGTAGTCCTTGGTGGCCAGCGGCTCGAAGACGGACGCCGACTCCACGGGCTTGTAGCCCTCGTCGTCGTACCGGAACCGGTCCGCGTACGGGAACAGCACGAGCGCGCCCACCACGCCCATGGCCAGGACCGAGCGGTAGATCGCCGCGCTGCTCGGGAACGCGGTGAACAGCAGGGAGACCAGCACCGTCAAGAACCAGTAACGGGCGTTGGACACCGGGTTGTTCACGATCAGGTTCAGGCCCGCGAGCGCCACCCACACCAGCACCGTGGAGGGCGAGCGCCGGGCCCGGCGCGAGGTGGCGAGCCTGCGCGTGCAGAAGAGCAGCGCGATGAGCGCGGGGACGGTGCCGAACCCCTTGAGGAACGCCGACCCCACGTTGGACTCGGTGGACACGACTCCGCTCTCCGCCACGGAGGCACTGATCTCCTGGCGGCTGCTGAAGAAGATCGCCGGTCCGCCCAGCTTGAGGATGTAGTACCCGCCCGCCGCGAACGCGATCACCACCAGCAGCGTCAGCCGGCCCTGGTGGGCGACCGGGCCCCTCCCGCGCTGCGCCCCCGGACGCCGGCGCAGCGGACGCCGGGCGGCCAGCAGCGCCCCGAGGTCGAAGGCGGCGCAGCCCAGCAGGATCATCGCGACGGCCGTCACCAGATCGGACCGCGGGCCCACCATCGGGGTCGGTGTCTGGCCGATGACCGTCTGGGCGAGCGGCGCCACACCCATGGCGATGTAGACGAACATCCAGAAGACGCCCTGGAGGAGCCGCCGCCTGGTGGACAGGATCATCGTGGCGAGCCGCGCCCCCGCGTAGCAGGTGAGGACGAGCTGCATCCAGAACGCGTTGTCCCGGACGCCGGTGCCCGGCTGGGCGACGATCACCGCGGGGAGGAAGCAGACCAGGCCCAGAATCATCGGAACCGCGAGTGCCCGCGAGAGCATCGCCCACGACATGGGCTTCGCGACGGACTCGACCTGCACGGACGTCATGCGCTCCCCGCTCCGTGGACCGACCTGGGAACACTCTAACGAATCACCGCACTTGAGGGGATGTGATGACTACTCTGTGCACAGTCGGCCGAGGTTGAGGGGGACCCTGGTGAAGATCCTGCACGTCGTGACGTTGCACACCCCGGACCACGCGTTCGGTGGTCCGACGAGAGTCGCGCTCAACCTGTCCAAGGTGCAGCGCGCCCAGGGCGACGACGCCCGGATCATGGCGCTGGGCGACGGCTTCGACGGCGAACTCCCGCAAACCGTCGAGGGGGTTCCCGTCCACCTGTTCCAGGCCCGCCACCTGCTTCCCATGTTCGAGGTCAGCGGCATCACCTCCGGCGCGCTGCTGCGCGCCGCGCGGCGGATGATGCGGGGCGCCGACCTCGTACACGTCCATCTCATGCGCGACCTGGTGACCCTGCCCGCGGCCCTGCTCGCCCTGGCCACCCGTACACCGCTGGTCGTCCAGACCCACGGCATGGTGGACCCGACCGAGAAGCGCGTCGCCCAGCTCACCGACCTGCTCGGGGTCCGCAAGGTGCTGCGCGGGGCGGACGCCGTCCTGTACCTGACGGAGCGGGAGCGCCTCGACGTGAACGCCGTCGCCGCCCCTGTCCCGCTCACCCGTGCCGTACGGCTGGTCAACGGTGTCCGGCCGCAGGAGCGCAAGCCCGCCCGCGAGCCAGGACGGCCCCCTGCCGTGCTCTTCCTCGCCCGCGTGCAGGAGCGCAAGCGGCCCGAGGACTTCGTCGCCGCGATGCCCGCGGTCCTCGCGGTCCACCCCGACGCGCGCTTCGTCCTGGCGGGCCCGGACACCGGTGCGCTGCCCGGGACCCTCGCACTGGCCCGCAGGCTGGGCGTCATGGGTTCGCTCGACCATGTGGGCCCCCTCGGTCACGAGGAGGTGCTCGCCGCCGGACGGGACGCCGATGTGTACGTACTCCCCTCGATCGAGGAGCCGTTGGGTGTGTCGGTCCTGGAAGCGATGTCCGTGGGCACACCCGTCGTCATCACCCGTACCTGCGGGCTGGCGCCCGACGTGGCCGACGCGGGCGCCGGCCGGGTCGTCGACAGCCGCCCCGGCGAGGACGCGGCCAACGCCGGGAAGGTCGCAGGGGCCGTCCTCGAACTGCTGGAGCCCGAGGCCAACGACCAGGCCGGCAAGGCCGCCTGGAACCTGGTCAACGACCACTTCACCATCGAGGCCGTGACCGCGACACTCCGGCGGACCTACGAGGACGTGGTCCGCCGGAGCCGCCGGTGACTCACCCGCTCCGCCCCTCCCGGGACTTGAGCGCGATCTGCCACCGGTAGAAACTCATCGCCAGCGCGAAGTCGAGCCCCGCCCGGCCGTCGAGGAAGCCACGCCGGTAGACGTACATGTACGCGAAGGACACCAGGGGCTTGAACGGCGCCTTGTGGAAGAGCTGTCCCTGGCGGGACTTCACCTTCCGCACCTGCTCCTTGACGTCCGGGTGGTGCTCCAGCCACGCCTCCCAGTCCGAGTAGCGGTTGTGCCGCTCGAACCAGGCGGTGACGGGGTCGAGATCCTGGTGCTCGATCGGGTTGGCCAGCGAACCGCTGGTGGGGGCGACCGGCTGGTAGTGGCCCTCCACCTCGCCGATCCCGGGGGCGTCGAGATCGCCGACCTCCGGATAGTGGCAGCGCGTCCGGTCCGTCAGCGACCGCTTGCGGATGGTGTAGCCGTGCCGCAGCCGCTTCCCGGAGAACCAGTAGCCCAGCGGTATGTCGTACGCCGCAGGCTTCTCGGCGGCCGGGTCGGCGAAGATCTCCCGCAGTTCCGCGAGCAGCCCGGGGCTGAGCCGTTCGTCACCGTCGAGCAGGAGTATCCAGTCCAGGTCGGTGCGGACGTGGTCCAGGCACCACTGCTTCTTGCGGGGGTGGCCCCCGTCCCAGGTGTACGGGACGACCTCGGCCCCGCACTCCTGGGCGATCTTCGCCGTGTCGTCCGTGCTGTGGGAGTCCACCACGACGACCGCCTCGAAGTGGCCGAGTACCGACTTCACCGCCTCGGCGATGTTGAGGCCCTCGTTCTTCGTGGGGATCGCGACCGCGATCGGCAGTTTGCTCATCCGTTGTCTCCTTCGGGCAGCCAGGCGTAGCAGCCTGTGGAGGTGAAGGCGCGCGCCGTGCGGGGCACGGTGATCCGCGTCGGCTTCCCCGTGCCGGACGCGCCCGCATCCAGGACCTTGCCCGCCCCGTCCTCGATCTGCCAGGTGCAGTCCTTGGTGGGGGCGGCCGAGCGGTAGCCGCCCGGGCGCAGCTTCCCGCCGGTGTGCGTGCCGTCCCCGTATCCCAGTGCGGCCTCGTCCACCAGTTCCTGGTACCGGGTGCAGAGGTGGGAGACGGCGGGCCTGGCGTCCGGGATCTCGCCGGTCACGATCGAGCCGACCGCGGTGTCCCGGTCGACCTTGACGAGGTAGCGGAGCTTGTCGCAGGTCTCCTGCCCGGTCTGGAGCACCGCGGCGGGGTCCATGCCCTCGGGCACCCGGTCGACGAGGAACTCCTTCTGCTTCTTCGTGAACGAACCGGTCGCCGGGGTGATCCGGTCGGCGGGCACCTTGGGCGTTTCATCCGTGCCGCCCGTGCCGCCCGTTCTGCTCGCGGAGGCGCCGGGAGCGGGTTCTCCGGTGGCCCCGGCCGACGGTCCGGCGACGGGGGGCCCGGAGGCCGGGGGCGTTTTCGCGCCCCCGGCCTCCGGCCCGTTCCCCTCGGCGGACGAGCCGCAGGCGGCCAGCGCCGCCGTCAGTACGACGACGGCGGCGCCGGCCAGGAACGGGTGCTTCATCAGCCCGTCCTCAGGGCGTGGTGGGCGCTGACCTGGGACGCGCTCAGCGCGGTCGGGTACACCGCGGTCTCGTCGACCTGCCCGGCGAAGAAGTTGCTGGTCGGACGGTTCGGCCAGGTGCCGAGGTTGTCCCCGCCGACCCGCCAGTAGCCCGGGTTGGTGCCGTTGCCCGTGAACAGCCGGTTGGACGCGCGCAGCTGTCCGTCCACGTACAGTGCCATGCCGCCGGTGCCCTGGGTGGCGACGACGTGGTGCCAGTTGCCGTCGTTGTATGCACCGGGCGAGGTGATCGTCCTGGCTCCGCCGCTGTAGACGCCGAACACCAGCCGCCCGTCGTTGCGCATGTACACATGCCTGTCGTACGTGGAGCTGTTCTGCATCACCCGGTTCCCGAAGCCGATGATCTTGCCGCCCTGGGCGGTGGTGGTCTTGATCCAGGTCTCCACCGAGTACCGGGCGGGCGCCGGACGCCGCTTGTTGCTGTACACGTAGTCGGCGGTTCCGTCGAAGCCGATCGCGGTCGAGTCGCCCGCGACGGCGGCCGGGGTCTGCCGGTAGGCGGGCCCGTTGCGCAGGAAGCCGTTGTCCAGACCGGCAGCGGTGTCCGACGCGAAGGTCGACGACCCCTCGTCGTACCGCCAGTACAGCGAGGCCCCGTCGCTGATGACCCGCGCCGGATACGCCTGGGCCGTGGCCGTGACGGTCGCGGACTGGGCCGGGGACTTGACGCTGGTGTTGATGCCGTCGCTCGCGGTGATCCGGTACGAGTGGCTCTCGCCCGGTGCCACGTCGGTGTCCGTCCACCGCAGTTGCGGCCGGTCCCAGAAGACGGAGAAGCCCGTCGTGGTGTGGACCGGGGTACTGGCCCCGTCCTTGTAGATCCGGTAGGTCAGCTCACCGTCGTCGGTGTCGAAGCTGGTCTGCCAGTTGACGTCGATCCGGCCGGGGGTGACCGTCGAGAGGCTGACGTTGGGCACCCACGGGGCGCCGGTGTCCGGGCCGTCGGCGAACCGGGTCAGCCCTTGCTGGCCCGCGCCGTTGACGGTGGTGAACTCCCCACCGACCCACAGGTAGTGACGGCCTCCGCTGTCCGTCTGGGTCATCACCCGGGGTCCGACCGGCTCACCGATGCCGTCGTTGGTGTCCGGGAACCACGGCAGCAGCTTGGGATCGTCGACGGACTGGGCCAGCAGGTGCTTGCGCGGCTGGTCGGGGAAGGAGTTCATGCTGGAGCAGTCGTGGACGTGGCTGCCGCTGTACAGCACTCCGGAGTGGACCAGTACGGACTGGGTGGCACCCAGGCAGGTGTCGCGCCAGCGCTGCTGGAAGTCGTCCAGGTCGATGGCGATCCTGCCGTCGAAGACACCGCCTCCGGTGCCCTCGTTGGCCGTGTAGAAGCCGGTGGCGTCCGTGGTGAGGTCCTGCACCGTGGACGTCTCGGGGATGAAGCCGGGATAGCTCTTGGTGAGCGCCCCCGTGGTGGCGTCGACCACGGCCAGTGCGTGCGAGGCGGTGCCGTTGACGGTGAAGAAGTCGCCGCCGAGCAGGATCTTCCGCCCGTCCGGCGTCACCTCGATCGCCCTGGCCACCTCGTCCGCGTTCGCCGTCCACGGGAGCAGGTCCGCACCCGTGGTGACGGCGGCGAACTTGTTCCGGGTCTGCCCGCCGACGTTGTTGAAGTCACCGCCCAGATAGACGGTGTCGGCGGTGACGGCCAGGGCCCGTACCGTCGCCGTGACGCTGATCTTGAAGTCCTGGCGCGGGGTGCAGGTCGCCGTGTCGATCGCCGCGATGTTGCTGACCCCGACGCCGTTGACCGAGCCGAACTGACCTCCGGCGTAGAGGGTGTCGCCGTCCGGGGAGAGGGCCAGCGCCCGTACGGTCGCCGTCCCGGAGGAGAGGGTGAAGGACAGGTCGCACCCGGTGGGCACACCGGTCCCCGCGTCGAACGCGGCGAAGTTCACCGCGGGCTGCTCGCCCGTGCCGGGCGCGGCGTCCGGCGGCCGGACGGTGGAGAAGGTTCCTCCCGTGTACACGATTCCTTCGGTCGCGGCCATCGACCAGACGATTCCGTTGGTCTGCCAGGTCGTGAGGTCGTCCGCCGTGATCGACACCGGGGGTGTCAGCGCGGCAGCCGGTGCGGCTCCGGCCGCGGTGGCGGTCAGGGCTCCGGCCAGCAGGCAGAGCGTGGCGGATGCGGCTCGCACCCTGCCACCTGACTGCCCGGATTTCTGCCCCGTACTTCCGTTCATCATTCAGCTCCGAAGGTGAGAACGAGCTGCGGCCGGCAGGCCGCGGATGATGCCTCGCCCGACCGGATGCGCAGGCTGTCCTGTGCGCTGCTGGTCAGGGCGAATGAGTAAGCGGAGCCAAGTGCTCCGCCTCGTGCGGTCGCGTTCGGGTCCACCGGGTAGCCGGTGGAGAGCGGGGTCGCGTCCGTGATGGTCCCCGGCACGGACGCGGACGGCGCCGGCCGGGTGCTGTGGGGGAGCGCCGGCTCGGTCCCGGCGCCGGTGCGGCCCTGCCCGGGCGGGGCCGCGGGCGGGGTGCGGCGCGGATACCCCGCGCGCGGAGTACCGCCGCGCGAGGCGAGCCGGCTGTCGTCGTACGTGGCGTTCGCCGCGACACCGTGGACGTACGCGTCCTCGGTCGGTGCGGGGTCGAGCGTGCCGCCGCCCGGCGGGGGAGCGGGGTCGGCCGAGTGGGGACGGGCGGTCGGCGCGGTCTCGGCGGCCCCGCCCACGGACGGCACACCGGAGGCGAGGGGAGCACCGCGACGGGAGCGCCGCGGCCCGGGCGCCCCGGCCGTCTCATCGGTGCACCCGGGCGGCTGCTCCGCTGAGCTGGTCGTCCAGCCGGCATATGTCGGCGTCCACCATGATCCGGGCCAGCTCGCGCGACTTCACCAGGGTCTTCCAGCCGAGCAGTTCCTCCGCCTTGGACGCGTCGCCTATCAGCGCGTCGACCTCACTGGGGCGCTCGTACTTCGGGTCGTAGCGCACGTGCTCACGCCAGTCGAGCCCGGCGTGCTCGAAGGCGTACTCCAAAAACTGCCGGACACTGACGCCCTCCCCCGTGGCCACCACGTAGTCGTCCGGCTCGTCGCACTGGAGCATGCGCCACATCGCGTCCACGTACTCCGGGGCGTACCCCCAGTCCCGTACGGCGTCGAGGTTGCCCAGGTACAGCCGGTCCTGGAGCCCCGCCTTGATCCGGGCCACCCCACGGGTGATCTTGCGGGTCACGAAGGTCTCGCCGCGGCGCGGGGACTCGTGGTTGAACAGGATGCCGTTGACCGCGAACATGCCGTACGCCTCACGGTAGTTCACCGTCGCCCAGTACGCGTAGAGCTTGGCGACGCTGTACGGGCTGCGCGGGTGGAACGGCGTGTGCTCGTTCTGCGGGGGCGGGCTGGCGCCGAACATCTCCGACGAGGACGCCTGGTAGACGCGGGCGTCGATGCCACTGGCACGCACGGCCTCCAGGAGCCGGACGGCACCGAGCCCCGTGACGTCACCGGTGTACAGCGGAGCGTCGAAGGAGACCCTGACGTGGGACTGCGCCCCCAGGTTGTACACCTCGTCGGGCTTTATGTCGCGCAACAGGTTCACCAGGGCGACGCCGTCCGCGAGGTCGGCGTGATGGAGCACGAAGGAGCGCCCCGCCTCCTCAGGGCCCTGGTAGATGTGGTCGATCCGCTCGGTGTTGAAGCTCGACGAGCGCCGGATCAGCCCGTGGACCGTGTACCCCTTCTCCAGCAGCAGCTCCGCCAGATACGAACCGTCCTGGCCGGTCACACCGGTGATGAGCGCGGTCTTCGCCATGGTTCCCCCTTACTTCCCGCCTGAGAGGCGGTTGTTCACCGATATTTCGGAGTTTGAGTGTTCTGCGGTAAAGGTCACCGACCCGCACGGCTCCTGGCAGAATCCGGGCCATGACGACTGATCTTCCCGGCCCTCCCCAGGAAACCGTGCGCCCCTGCTACGACCCGGTTCCCGCATATTCGTCGCGGGCCACCGAGGTCTGGTCGGCTCGGCTCTGGTACGCCGCCTCGCCGACGACGGCCACGAGGTGCTCACCCGCGGCCGGGACCTCCTCGATCTGCGCGACGCCACGCCGACCGAGGCGTATCTGCGCGACACCCGCCCGGACGTCGTCATCCTGGCCGCCGCCAAGGTGGGCGGGATCATGGCCAACAGCACCTACCCGGTGCAGTTCCTGGAGGACAACCTGCGCATCCAGCTCAGCGTGATCGCGGGGGCGCACGCGGCCGGCACGGAGCGGCTGCTCTTCCTCGGCTCCTCCTGCATCTACCCCAAGCACGCCCCGCAGCCCATCCGCGAGGACTCCCTGCTCACCGGCCCCCTGGAGCCGACGAACGAGGCGTACGCGCTGGCGAAGATCGCCGGAATCACCCAGGTCCGCTCCTATCGCCGGCAGTACGGCGCCGCGTACATCAGCGCCATGCCCACCAATCTCTACGGGCCAGGGGACAACTTCGACCTGGAGACCTCGCACGTCCTGCCCGCCCTGATCCGCCGGTTCCACGAGGCCAAACAGGACGGTGCCCCCGAGGTGACCCTCTGGGGTTCGGGCAGCCCCCGCCGCGAGTTCCTGCACGTCGACGACCTCGCCACCGCCTGCGTCCGGTTGCTGGAGTCGTACGACGGGGAGGATCCCGTCAACATCGGCTGTGGAGACGATCTCACGATCAGGGAACTCGCGGAGACCGTACGTGAGGTGACGGAGTATCAGGGACGGATCGCCTGGGACACGTCCAAGCCCGACGGCACCCCGCGCAAGCTCCTGGACGTCTCCCGTCTCACCTCCCTCGGCTTCACGCCGCAGATCCCGCTGCGCGACGGCATCGCGCGCACCTACGCCTGGTGGCTCGGGCAGCGGCCCCCGCAGAGCTGAGGGCGCGGGCCGGCCGCCACCGCGGTCTCCTCGCATCCGTACGCCTCCCACGTCAGTAGGCCCCGCGGCCGTCGCTGACGGCCCGCACCGTACGGGCGAGGAGGCCCACGTCCGTGGACACCGACCAATTGTCGACGTACCAGAGGTCGAGCGAGACGGTCTCCTGCCAGGACAGGTCCGAGCGCCCGCTCACCTGCCACAGGCCGGTCAGCCCCGGCTTGACCGCGAGCCGCCTGTGCTCGCGCTCGTCGTACCGCGACACCTCTTCCGGCAGCGGCGGGCGCGGGCCCACCAGCGACATGTCCCCCAGCAACACGTTGACCAGCTGCGGGAGCTCGTCGAGGGAGGACCGGCGCAGTGCCCGGCCCACCCGGGTCACCCGCGGATCGTGGCGCATCTTGAACATCGGGCCTTCGGCCTCGTTCACCGAACTGAGCTGAGCCTTACGGGCCTCGGCGTCCGCCACCATCGTCCGGAACTTCCACATGGTGAACGGCCGGCTGTGCTGGCCGTGGCGGGTCTGGCGGTGGAACACCGGACCCGGTGAGGTGAACCGCACGGCCACCGCGATCACCAGCAGCAGCGGGGCCAGGGACACCAGCCCGAACACGGCACCGGTCCGGTCGGCCAGGGTCTTGAGCACCGGCTGCGGCCCGGTGCGCAGCGGCGGCGCGATGTGCAGCAGGGTGAGCCCGGCTGCGGAGGAGGGCCGCACCCGGTTCGCCGCGGTCTCCGAGAGTTCGGAGAGCACGCACAGGGGCACTCCGCTGTCGTGCAGCCCCCAGGACAGCCGCCGCAGCCGCTCGTCCGCGAAGTCCGGTCCGGGAGCCACCAGCACGAGATCGGCGTCGTGTGCGAAGGCCCCGCCCAGCACGGTGGAGAGGTCGTCCTCCGCGGGAATGGCGGCGAGCCGGCCGGGAACCGGTGCCTCGCAGCTCAGCGGGGTGGTGCCGACGGGTATCGCGGCTGCCACCTTGTAGGCGTGGTCGGTGCGCGAGTTGAGCAGGTTCACCGCCCGGTCGACACCGGCCGCCTGGCCGACCACGAGCACGCGGCGCACCGTGAACCGCCGGCGGGCGGACGCCGGCCACCGCCGCATCCCCGACACCAGGAGCGCCACCGCGAGGCCGGGCGCCAGGCCCGCCACCGCGATCGCCGGGTCGGCGGCCCCGCCTGACACGGTGAGCAGCACGGCGAGCACCCCCACGAGCAACAGCCAGTCACCGGCGGCGCCGAGTGCGCCCCAGCCGGCGCCGGGCAGGCGCGGGGCGTACCGTCCGCGCGCGGAGCGTACGACGGCCCACACCAGCGCGGACAGCCCCGCGGTGATCAGCGGTGCGGGCTGGTTCCCGGCCTCCTGGACGAGCCAGGCCGGACCCCCCAGTCCGAGCGCGTCGGCCAGCACGAGCAGCGGAAGCCGGCGGCCGGTCCGCTTCCTCGCCCTGGGCCGTCCGGTGTGCGCACGCCCACTGGCCGGTGTGCCCCACGGCTGTCCCAGGGAAGCGTTCCGGTTCCTTGCAGCCGCTGTACGCGGACGTGGCGCTCCCGCCAGTTCCACGTGCCCGGATATGTCCGTCTCAGGTATCTCGACATGCCCCATGAACCCCCCAGCCCACATCGCATCCCCACAAACGGGGCGCATCCGCCGATCCCATGGACTGACGGATGCGCCCTCGCTCGGTGCACGATATCCACACACGTGCTATTTCGCTGGAGTTCCAGTGAAGTTCAGGGTGGCCAAATGGTCCGCATCTCCACCGAAACCGCCCGGCCGGCCCCCGAAGGGATGGGTGGAGCATGTCACACGCTGAGAATCCCTCCGCCCACCCCGAGGTCCGCGCCGGGTCCCCTAGTACCGCACACAGAACTGACGGTCGGACAGCCAGCGGCCGACCCAGTCGTTGAGCGGGACGGTGACGCACCACTTCCGGGAGTTCGGGACCGGGGCGGGGACGGTCGGGGTGGGCTTGTCCGGCTTCGGGGTGGGCGGCCAGGCCGGGACCGTCGGTGTGGGCACCGGGACCGGGGCGACCTTCCCGCTCATCATCGACCGGTACGTCCGGGAGGAGTCCGGGTTCTCCGAGCACTGCCACACACCGTGCGGGCAGTAGTCCGTGATCGTCTGGTACAGCGGGTCGTGCCGCTCGATCCATTCCAGCATGCGCCGCATGTACTCGGAGTTGTCGCCGTTGCGGAACAGCCCCCATTCCGGGAAGGAGATCGGCTTGCCGTGCTCGGCCGCGAAGTCGACGTGCTTGCGCAGCCCGAACGGGCCGTTGACCTGCTCGTCGAAACTCCGGCCGGGCGGCTGGTCGTAGGTGTCCATGCCGATGATGTCCACGACGTCGTCGCCGGGGTAGCACCGCGTCCACGGGACCGCGTCCCTCCCGCGGCTGGGCGCGAAGTCGAAGCGGAACCGCTGCCCGGGGACGGCGCGCATCGCGGTGACGATGCGGTTCCAGTACGCCTTCCACGCCTCGGGGTCCGGAGCGCAGCGGTGCGTGTAGGTGATGCCGTTCATCTCCCAGCCCAGCACGATCACCGTGTCCGGGACGTCCAGCCGGACCAGCCGTTCGGCCAGCGTCCTGAAGTGGTGGTCGTAGTCTCCGGCGGCACCCGCCCTCAGCAGCGTGCGGACCTCGGCGTCCCCGACCCGCTCCTCGTTCCGCTCCAGCATGGGCACGTTCAGCACGAACATCCGGTCACGCCCGGCGTTCCGCCAGTCCGCCCAGGCCCGCAGGAAGTCCGGTCTGCCCTCGATGTTCGACCAGAGGTCGCCCGGCAGGTACGTGTGCCCGGCCCGCAGCTCCGTACCGCCCAGCCAGCGTGACAGCTCCGCCGTCCGCCGTACGCCTTCGGGGCCGTACCCCACATAGGCGCCGTGCGCCGTGGTGGCGCCGTCGGCGCGGGGACCCGCGGGCGGGGCTCCATCGGTGGTGTCCGTGCCGGACGAGATCATTCCGGCGATGCCACCGGCGACGAGGAGACTGAGCGCAGCCGTCCCGACGCAGATGTTGATGAGACGGCGCTGTGCGGGCACGGCTCCTCCTTGGCTCCGGTGTTTCCTCCTGCCGGTTCGACAATAGGGAGACATTTTCTTTATCGGGTGGATAAGGCGCTCAGGCGTGAGCCATTCGCGGAGAAACGCATTTTATGCCGGGCCGTTGGGGTGAAATTCGGGAAGTGCCGGAGCGGGCTTCGCCCGGCCGAAGGAGAAGGGAAGCGCACGCACCCGGTTGTCGAAACTGGAGTCGACCAGCTCGGGAGCTCCGACCGTTCCCGGCGTGCTGAGCCGGCTCAGCAGCTCACCGAGGAGCGCCTTCATCTCCAGCCGTGCCAGATGGGCGCCGACGCAGTGGTGGGGGCCGCCCCCGCCGTACCCCAGATGGGGATTGGGGCTCCGGGTGATGTCGAAGGCGTCGGGATCGGCGAAGACGGTCTCGTCCCGGTTGGCCGACGCGTAGAACAGCACCACCTTCTCGCCCGGTCGGTAGCTCCGGCCGCCCAGCGAGCACGGCTCCCCGACCGTCCGGCGGAACTGGATGATGGGCGTCGAGTGCCGGACGATCTCGTCGACCGCGCCGTCGATGTACCTCTCGAAGTCCGACTCCAGCAGGGCCCGCTGCTCCGGGTGCCTGGCCAGCAGGTCCATGCCGTGGGCGATCGCGTTACGCGTGGTCTCCACACCGGCCACCAGGAGCAGTGAGAAGAACGACCCGAGCTGGCGCGAGGTCAGGGCCTGGCCGTCCACGTCCGCACGGACCAGCGCCGAGACGAGGTCGTCGCCGGGTTCCAGGCGCCGCTCCCGCGCCAGCCGGACCATCACCAGGTGCATCCGGGCCAGGGAGCGCAGACCGCGCCCCGGCACCCGCAGGCGGTCCCGCCCCTCCCGCCGCACTCCCACGTACGCGGAGGCGTGCTCGATCTGCCGCGCGATCAGCGGCCGGTGGTGTTCCGGAACGCCCATCAGGTCGCAGATGACCTCCAGCGGCAGGCGGGACGGCGCCGAGGCCATGAGGTCGTCGGCGCGCTCGGCGACCGCCTCGTCCACCAGGCGGCGCGCGAGCACCCGGATGTTCTCCTCGGCCCCGGCCAGCAGCCGCGGGGTGAAGGCGCGCGAGACGATCCGCCGCAGGACCGCGTGCTCCTCGCCGTCCAGGTTGACCATGGAGGTACCGAAGACCGCCTTGGCCCAGGCGGCCGGTTGCGGTGTGGTGACGCCCGGGGCACTGGCGAAGTGGTGCGGCCGCCGGCTCGCCGCCTTCACGTCCGCGTGTCTCACCAGCGCGTAGAACGCCTCGCCCGACCCGGTCCGCGCGGTGAACCGGACCGGCGCGTCGAGCTGCCGGAGCAGCGCGAACGCCTCCAGCCTGGTGGGACGCGGCAGCGCCCAGAACGCCGGATCGCCGAGGTCCACGTCCTCCAGCCGCAGCGCGCGGTCCCTGCTTCCCTGTCTGGGAACAGCCATTGCACAACCTCCACACATCCGGGACGGCCATGCTGACGCGATTCCCGACATTCGATGTGATCGGCGCGCCGCTCGTACGAGAAGTGTTCCGCGGGTGTCTCGTTGTCGACGTCGGATACGCCGACACCTCCGAGGAGCGGACGAGAGGCAGGTGAGCGCACCATGGGCCGGACCAGGGACGCGACAGGCACGGCTGCGGCACGGCGCGGGGTCTCCCGCCGGATCGTGCTGCGGTCCGTCTTCACCGTGGGGGTGACGGCGGGCACGGCGGCGGCGCTCGGTCCCGTTCTGGCGGGAGACCCCGACGAACCGGTGCCGGCGTCGGGGAAAGCGCGCGGCACCGAGCCCGAGCGGTTCGCCGAGACGTACCGCGGCCGGGAGATCCGGGGCGCGGTGACGGTCGTGGTGCCCGCGGGCGGGCGCGGCGACGCCGTCCGGGCCGCCGGTGCGGCGGACGCCGTGCCGCACCTCGACGTACGCGTGGACGGGCGGCCGCTGCACATCATGCGGCGCGCCGACGGCAGTTACGTCAGCGATGTCAACCACTACGAGTCGTTCCCGACGCTGCTGGCCACGGCTCGCGCCGCGGTCGACGAGCTCGGGTCCGCACAGCTGGCCGCGGCCCCGCCGCGGCACGGCACCTGAAACGGGAGGACCGGCACAGGTGTACGACCGTAAGAACCAGCGGAATCTCACGCGCACCGAGAAGCGCCGCCTGGTCGGCGCGATCCTCGAACTGAAGCGATCAGGACGCTACGACGACTTCGTCCTCCTGCACAGGGAGTTCTACGTCTCCGACGGCGAGGACCGGCCGAGGGCCGCCCATATGACCCCTTCGTTCTTCCCGTGGCACCGCCAGTACCTCCTGGAGTTCGAGAAGGCCCTGCGGGCCGTCGACCCGGCGGTGTCCGTCCCCTACTGGGACTGGACGTCCGACAACACCCCGGGTGCGTCACTCTGGGCGGAGGACCTGCTCGGGGGGAACGGCAGACCCGGCGACCGGCAGGTCATGACGGGGCCGTTCGCCTACGCCACGGGTGGCTGGACCATCAACGACGGCGTCTCCGAGCAGCCCTTCCTCACCAGGAACTTCGGCCGCCCCTCGTCCCCCGTCACGCTGCCCGGCAAGGACGACGTGGCGCGCGCCCTGAAGGACCCGGTCTACGACGCCGAGCCCTGGAACAGCGTCAGCGGGACCGGGTTCCGCAACCGGATCGAGGGCTGGGGCATCCGGGGTTCGCGCGGGGTGAGCAACCACAACCAGGTGCACCGCTGGGTCGGGGGCTCCATGTCGGGAGCCGGCTCACCGAACGACCCCGTCTTCTGGTTCCACCACGCCTTCATCGACCTGCTCTGGGTGCGCTGGCAGAAGGCCCACCCGCGGTCCGGGTACCGGCCGGGCGCCAGGACCGGGGGGTCAGGCGGGGACCGCGAGCGGGTCTTCGGCCTCGACGAGCCCATGCCGCCCTTCGGCGTCGCCCCCTCCGCGCTCCTCGACCACACCCGCCTCTACCGGTACGTCTGACCCGCCTCCGGGTACGCGGAAGCGGCTGGGCCTCCCCTCCGGAGCAGGAGGAGGCCCAGCCGCTTCATGGTGCGTGGATCAGCGGCCGTGGCCGTAGTCACCGTTCTCGTGACCGACCGGGCCCTGGCCCTTGTGGCCACCCTTGTGGTGGTCGTCGTCCTTGTTGACGCAGGTGTTGCCGAAGGCCGGGTTCAGCGCGGCGATGACGTTCACCGTGTTGCCGCAGAAGTTGATCGGGACGTGCACCGGCACCTGGAGGACGTTGCCCGAGAGGACGCCGGGGGAGTTGGCGGCGACGCCCTGGGCTCCGGCGTCCGCGACAGCCAGGCCGGCACCGCCGGCGAGCAGGGTACCCGTGCCAGCCATGACAGCGGCTGCCTTCGAGATACGCGACATCAGTTCTCCTTGTGGGGTGTGGTGTGCCACGGAGCGTTGTGCCCCGTGTGACCTGACAACGGGGAAATCGACAGACGGTTACGGACTGGCGTAAAAGTCGTAACTCGACTGCACCATCACCGTCCGATGACAGGCAGAGCCGTCAGCCGGTGACGCCAGTCGCGGGCGGCCGGGAAACGGGTCCTCACCGTCCTCGCCGCCAGCTCCCGCGCACCCAGCTGCGTCACCCGCAGCCGCAGCAGGGGATCGAGCGCGGAACGGGCCAGGAGCAGCCGCTGGTTGACGACGGGGACGGGCTCCCAGTGGTTCTTGTACTGCTCCGAGCCGCGCAGCAGGCTCAGCACGCCCCGCCCCGTGTCGGCTGCCTGCCGGGACACCTCGCGCAGCAGCATCGTCGCGACGTCCACCTTCCGCTCCCTGAGCGAGGGGTGCGCCCCGTACAGGTAGCCGCCGGTGAGACGGCCCGACTGGAGCGACATGTTCACCGCCACCACCTCGCCGTCCACCAGGAACTCGGTGAGCGCGGCGTCGCCGTCGCGGACCATCCGCCGGGTGGCGCGCACCAGGTGCGCGGAGAACCGCGGCCGCAGATGCTCCGGGTTGACCCCGCGGCCCGCCCACTGGAGTTCGTGCAGGCGCAGTATCCGGCCCACCGCGCCCGGCACGTCCGGCGCGGACACGGCACGGCATTCCGGCGCCAGCGCGTCGATCTTGCGCAGCTTGGCCCGCACCCGCTGGGCTCTCGAACTCGGCAGCCGCCCGAGCAGGGCGGTGATCGGCTCGGCGGGCAGCTCCATGCAGGTCGAGTCGTCGAGCCGGGTGCGCGCCCCCGTCCACCTCTCGTACAGGAGCTGGGCGGAGGCGTCGGGCCGCACCTCCCGCAGGTCGATCACCGCGTGCCGGGCGGCCCGGTCGAGGCCGCGCTCCAGGGCCACGAGCGCGTCCTCGGACTCCTCCTCGTCGACGAGGACGTCGAAGAAGTCGGAGATCGCGCCTCCCATGGGCACGAGCAGCGGCATCGGGCGGTGGACGAGCATCAGCGCGGCGGCGCCGATCAGCCGTCCGCCGCGACGGGCCAGCACCACCCGCATGCGGCCGGAGCGCCCGTACGACAGCCACCACGAGTGGAGCCAGGCGTGGCTCTGGAACGGGGTGGCCGTCCGGCAGCGCCGGTGCAGCGCGTCCCACTCGTCGGCCACCCCCGCGAACTCCCCGAGGTCGCGGCAGAGCGTGACGGCCAGACCTTCCCGCTGGGCGACACCCATCACACGAGCTCCTTCTCTTCGGCCGGCGCGCCGGCACCCTGGCCGGGGGCCGGCACGTGGGCCTCCTGGGCCCTCCTCGCCGGCCGGGGCCCGACCAGCAGGACCAGCCCGCCGAGCAGTCCGCCCGCACTCGCCCCCACGGCCGTCCCCAGCGGGGCGGACGGGGAGACCGGCTCCTGCGGCGGGACGGCGTGGCCGAACTTGATGAGTTTGACCCCGGTCTCCTTGGCCACGTGGCCGCTGCTCACGATGACGGCCTCGATGACGGCGTTGGCGATCTCCGCCGCCCGGCGCGGTGAACCGGACGTACCGGTGACCGCGATCATGGGCGAGTCGGGCGAGGTCTCCGAACGCACCTGGGCACGGAGCTCGCCCACCGGCTCCCCTGCGGCGCCCTGCGCGTAGTTCAGGGTCGAGTCGCTGGTGGCGAGGCGGCCGTAGGACTGGGCGAAGCCCAGGGCTGCCGTGGAGTCGGCCTTGTCGGTGACGGCCAGGGCGTAACCGGTGGAGGTGTACTGCGGGGCTGCGAGCAGCCCGTAGGAGAGGCCGCACACGGCGCCGAGCAGGACACCGGCGGGCACCGGCCACCAACGGGGCAGCGGGGGAAGGGAAGGCAGCCGGCTGAACCGTCCGGGGACGGCCGGCCGCTGCTCGGGCGACTCGGTCATGAGGGTGCTCTCTGTCGGAAGGGGGGTGGCGGGGATCGGCGCGGGGGACGGGCGGTCAGGAGGTCCGGAGCCCGCTCAGGGTGCGCTCGTAGACGTCCATGAGGTGTTCGCTGCTGCGCCTTATGTCGTAGTGGCCGACGGCGGGGGGCGGCGCCGTCCGGTGGGGCCCCGCCCGCATCCGCGGCCGCAGGGCCGCCGTCAGCTCCCCGGCGTCGCCGGAGAAGCGGGTCGCGCCTGCCGACCGGTCGGCAGGCAGGTCCTCGACCGCCGGGCAGGCCGCGTACAGCACGGGCAGCCCGGCTGCCAGCGCCTCGACGACGGCCAGTCCGAAGGACTCCTCACGGGATGCCGAGACGAAGGTGTCCATGGCACTGAGGAGCGCCGGAACACCGGGTCCGGCGCCCGGCCGTCCCTCCTCGCACTCGCCGAGCAGCAGAACGCGGTCGGAGGCCCCGAGCCGCTGGGCGAGCGCGGTCAGCGCGCCGCGCTCCGGCCCGTCCCCGGCGAGCAGGAGACGGGCGCCGGGCAGCGCGGCGACGGCCCTGACCAGGACGTCGAAGCGTTTGCCCGGGACGAGCCGGCCGACGCCCCCCACGACGAAGGCGTCGGCGGGGATACCCAGCAGTTCCCGGGTGGCCCGTCGCCGGCCGGCGTCGTAGCGGAAGAGCTCCGCGTCGATCCCGTTGGGCACGAGGTGAATGCGCGCCGCGGGCACGCCCCAGTCGCGCAGCCGCCCCGCGACGGTGGCGGAGACGGCGACCGTGGCCGAGCCGAGCCGTTCCGTGCGCAGGTAGAGCGCCCGGGTGGAGGGGGTGAGAGGACGCCCCTCGATCTCCGCCCGGCCCAGCGAGTGCTCGGTCGCGAGCGTGGCCCGTACCCCGGCGAGCCGGGCGGCGATCCGCCCGTAGACGCAGGCCCGGTACAGATGGGTGTGGACCAGGTCGTACCCGCCCCGCCGGATGAGCCGGGCCAGCCGGGGCAGCGCCGCCAGGTCGCGGTTGCCCTTCATCCCCAGGTCCGTGACGTGCACGCCGTCCGCCCTGAGGCCGTCCGCCACCGCACCGGGGTTGGTGAGCGTGACGACGTCGCAGGAGACCGGCAGGTGGCGCAGGAGCAGGCGGAGTTGCTGCTCGGCGCCGCCGATGCCGAGGCCGGTGATGATGTGCAGGGCCCTCATCGGCGCTCACCGGACCCCGCGGTCGCCTGCGCGGACTCGGGCAGCCGGGCCGGGGCGGCGGACGCCCGGTGCCGCAGGCGGTGGCGCAGGTCCTTCACCCGAAGGCGTACCGCGCGGTCGGCGTGGCTGATGTGGGTGCGGGGCAGGGTGTACGGTCCGGCCGGCGGGCCGGGAGTGAGGGCGCAGCCGTAGCCGTACCCCGCCTCCCGCACCGCGTCCACCACCCGCGCGTCGACCGATCCGTACGGGTAGCAGAAGCCCTCGGGGGTGACGCCCGTGAGGTCGCGCAGCAGCTCCCTGCTCCGCTGGGTCTCCAGGCGGAGTTCGTCGTCCGTGAGCGACGTCAGGTCCCGGTGGCGCAGACCGTGCGAGCCGATTTCCGTCCCCGCGTCGGCGGCGGTGCGGATCTCCTCCGCGGTGAGGAGCGGCTTGTCCGGTCCCGGCCGGTCCCATTCGTTCGAGCCGCCGAGCCGGCCGGGCAGCACGAACACGGTCGCCGAGCAGCCGTGCCGGAGCAGCGCCGGCAGCGCCTCGTGGACGAAGTCGCGGTAACCGTCGTCGAAGGTCAGGCCGACCAGACCGCGCCGGGCGGCGGCGGGCGTGCGCAGGAGCGTGGCGACGCTCACGCCCGTGTAGTGGTGGCGCCGCAGCCAGGCCAGCTGGTGGTCGAGGCGCGCGGGCGAGACGGTGATGCCGTACGGGTCGCTCGTCCACTCGCAGACGGAGTGGTACGTCAGGATCCACGGCTGTCCGCACGCGGGCGGCCGGAGCCTGGCGGAGCGCGAGTCGGCGAGTACCGATGGGTCAGCGGCCATGGAGCAACCTCCGTCGGGTGAGGGTCAGCAGATGAACGACTTCCGGGGCCCGGAACAGAAGCCCGGCCAGGAGGAACAGGACCGGTACGAGGACGCAGCCGACGGCCACGGCCAGGAGGGGATCGGAGACCAGCGGCCCCGTCAGCCACCCCGCGGTCCCGGCGACCGCGGCGGCGGCGGCCAGCCTGACCAGCGAGAGGGTGACCGCCCGGACCCGGACGGTGACCACCCGCGTGCCCAGGCCCATCAGCAGGAGTATCGCCGCCGTGCTGATCCCGATGGCGTTGGCCGCCGCGATGCCGTCGACACCGAAGCGGTGGGTCAGGGCGAATCCGGCGCCGGTCGTGACGAGCAGCCCGGTGGCCATCGCGAAGACCGGGAACCAGGTGGGCCGTCCGGCGGCGAAGTACGGGCGGCTCAGCGCTCCCACGAGGGAGTGGCCGAGCAGCCCGAACGCGTACACCCGCATCGCGTCGGCCGTCGCCTTGGTGTCCAGCGCGTCGAACGCGCCGCGCTGGAAGAGGACCTCGACGATCTGGGGCGCGTACCCGAGCACCATCGCGGTCCCGGCGAGCACGACCATGCCGGCCAGCGCGAGGTCGCGCTCCACCCGGTCGCGGGCCTTCTCCCGGTCGCCGTTCGCCATGGCCCTGGCGATGACGGGGAACGTCACCGTGCAGATCATCAGCGAGAGCACCATCGGCATCTGCGCGACCTTCTGCGCGTAGTTCAGGTGCGAGATGGCACCGGCGGGCAGGGAGGAGGCGAGGAACCGTTCGACGAGCACCTGCGCCTGGCGGCTCACCACGAAGATGACGACCGGGGCGAGGACCGTGGCACCCAGCAGCGGGGGAGCCGCCCCGGCGAAGCGCCGCCGGGAGGCCGGGCGCGGACCCCGGCCGCCGCCGCGCCTCCGTCCGGGCATCAGCCGTACGAAGGTGGGGAGCTGGGTGAGGATCATCAGGACGCTGCCGACGGCGACACCGGCCGCGGCCGCGCGCACGCCCCACAGGGAGTGCAGTGCGAAGGTCGTGCCGATGATGCCGACGTTGTACGCCACGTAGACCCCGGCGGGCGGCAGGAAGCTGCGGTGGGCGCGCAGGGCCGCGCTGAGGTAGCCCGTGAGGCCGAAGGTGAGCACGGTGACGGACGTCAGGCGGGTGCAGTCGACGGCGAGCCCCGGATCGCTCAGCCCGGGGGCCAGGACTCCCACGACCCACGGGGCACCGAGCGCCAGCAGCACCGCCACGCAGGACAGCAGGGCGAACAGCCGGGGCAGGGTGGCCGAGATCAGCTCCCGTACCGGATCGTCCGCGTCGGGCGCCGAGGCGGCCTCCTTCCGTCCGCCGCCCGCCGCCCTGCGGGCCAGGGCGTGGCTGAACGCCGGGACGAGCAGCAGGGCCATGCCGTCCTCGATCAGCACCGTCGCGGCCATCTCGGGCACGGTCCAGGCGATGAGGAACGCGTCGCTCGCACCACTGGCGCCGAAGAGGTGGGCTATGGCCTGGTCGCGTACGAGTCCCAGGAGTGCCCCGGCCACGGTCAGCCCGGCGGTGACGGCGGCGGCCCTGGCCAGGAACCGGCCGAGCCCGGGTGTCTCCGTCGCGGCCGGTGTCTCCGGTGGGACGGTCGAGTCCGGAGCGGCGGACGTCTCCGGAGGGGCGGGTTGCGGGAGGAGAGCGGGGGCCGGTTCCGGGGGCGCCCCGGCCGTCGTACCCGATTCGGTGCCGGTGTCGTTCACGCGGTCCGTACCCTCTCCGGCCCGGCCAGCGCCCACCAGGCGGCCAGACCGAGCACGACGCCCGTGAGCACGGTCGAGGGACCGCCGATGTCCGCGTACAGGAAGTCGACGGTCTGCCAGACCATGAGGCCCACCGCGACGAGTCCGCAGTCCACGGCCGTCCCCTGGCGGGAGCGGCCGTGGACCACGGCGCGTACCCCGCCGACGAGCAGCGCGAGCCAGCTGCCGACGAGTGCGGTGAGCCCGATCAGCCCTTGTTCGCTGAGGACCAGCAGATACATGTTGTGCGGGGAGAGCAACGGCTGCTTGCGGAACTCCTGACCGGCGCCCGCGGTGTCGCTGCCCGCGGAGAGCGCGATCGAGGCGTGTCCGTCGCGGTGCGCGGGGAAGCCCTTGAGCCCGACGCCCGCCGCCGGCCGCTCGCGCCACATGCTCTGCGCCGCCGCCCACATCGTGTACCGGTCGGTGACCGACCGGTCGGGGGCGGCGGTCACCTGGGTGATGCTGCTGAGCCGCTGCGAGACCGTCTCGGAGCCGATGCCGAAACCGCCGACGAGCACGACCGCCGTGGCGCACAGCACCGCCAGGGCGCGAACGGCCTGGCGCAGACCGGTGAGCGCGATGAGGGCGAGCGCGGCGACGGCCGTCGCGATCCACGAGCCGCGGCTGAACGACAGCGCGAGGGCGACCAGCAGCACGGCGGTCGCCCCGAGCGCGCAGGGGCGCAGCCACCGGGGAGCGCCCTCGGGTGCGCGGAGCGCGTACGCGGCGGTGGCGAGCAGGCCGAAGGCGACGACGGTGGCCATGCCCATGATGTCGCCGGGGCCGAAGGTGCCCACGGCCCGGATGTCCTCCCCCATGTAGGAGGCGCCCGTGCCGGTGGCGTACTGGTGGATGCCCGTCACCCCCTGGACGAGCGCCAGCAGTACGAGGGCGCCGACGATGATCCGGAATCCCTGGGCGTCCCGGACCAGCAGGCATACGGCGGCCGGTACGAGGACGAAGACCTGGAGGTAGCGGACGAACCCCGGCAGGGCGGCGGCGGGGTCCGCCGCGGTGACCGTCGCCACGGCGAAGCCCAGGGCGGGCAGCCCGAGGACCACCGCCGCGGCCGGTGTCAGCGGCTGCCGCCGGAGGTACAGCAGGCGGGCCAGGCAGACCACCACCGCGAGCCCGGACGCCAGGTCGGCGGGGCGCGTGACCTGCGCGTCGCCGTTCCCCGCTGCCGTGACCGGAAGGGCGAGCAGCAGGACGGACGCGATGAGCGGCAGCAACGGCCAGTGCCGTGTCCACCGCGGGGCCCGCGGGGTGAGCCCGCCGGGATGGGCCCGGGGGTGCGGGATGGCGGCGACGGCGGGTGCGGCGGTCCGGGTGGCGGACACGGTCAGCTGCCTCCCGGGCGGAACAGGGAACCGGCGGTGCGGGCCAGGAGGCAGACGTCCTGCCAGAGCGACCAGGTCTCGATGTAGCGGTTGTCGAAGCGGGCCCGGTCCTCGATGGAGGTGTCGCCGCGCAGCCCGTGCACCTGGGCGAGTCCGGTGATGCCGACGGGCATACGGTGGCGTGCCCCGTACCCCGCGTGCAGCCGGCTGAACTGCTCGACGAAGTACGGGCGTTCGGGGCGCGGGCCGACCAGGCTCATGTCTCCCCGCAGCACGTTCCACAGCTGCGGCAGTTCGTCGAGGGAGGTACGGCGCAGCAGCCGGCCCACCCGGCTCATGTTCCGGTCGGCGGAAACGTTCCACCGGGTGGCCGACTCGTGGGCGTCGGCCGGTCTGATCGTGCGGAACTTCAGCAGGACGAAGGGCTGTTCGTGGCGTCCGACACGCTCCTGCCGGAAGATCACGCCCGGTCCGTCGGAGAGCCGTACGGCCAGGGCGCAGACCGCGAGCAGCGGTGCGGCCGCGAGGAGACCGAGTGCGGCCAGGGTGGCGTCCATGGTCCGCTTGGCCGCGTACGACAGCGGCCCCCCGCCACCGTTGTGCAGTGCCTGCGCGGCGAAGCCCCACAGGTGGTCGGGGCGCGCGCCGGTCCGGCGCGGGGTGAAGGCCCCGGCCGCCGGGCCGTTGATCAGCCACATCCGGCAGCCGTGTCCGGCCAGGAGTGTGCAGAGCGCCTCCCCGTCGTGGACGGCTCCGGGAGTGGTGGTGAAGAGGGCGTCGCGCACGCTGTTCTGGATGACGGCGCGGCCCACGTCCTCCAGGGTGGCCAGGACGGGCAGCGGGGCGGCGTCGCCCGGGGAGGCGGCCGCGGAGTCGGCCGTGGGGAAGCCGGGATCGACCCGGCCGACCGGTCGGAGTCCGTACTCCGGGTGGTCGTGCAGGGCGGCCGTGACCGCGTGGGCCACCGGTCCCGGCCCGATCACCAGGGCCGACCGGGGGTCGCGGGCCGCTGAGCGGAGCCGCGAGCGGTGGGCCAGGGCGCGGGCGGCGCAGCACAGCAGGGTCTGGGTGAGGACGGCTAGTCCGAGCGCGGGCCAGCTGATCGAGTGGCGGGCGTCGAGCGCGGTCAGCACTTCCGCGGTCGCGAACCACTGGAGGAGGGCGAGGCCGAGCAGCGCGGGGAGTTCGGCGAGGCAGGACGCGGAAAGCCCGGGCCGGTACAGCCCCCGGTAGGCGTGGAGCAGCAGTTGTACGGTCACCTGGACCGCGATCACGGTGGCCGGCCAGGAAGTGGCGGGCAGCACGGCCTGGGTGAGACCGAGGGCGAGCACGTCGGCGGCCAGCAGCCGCCCGCCGGGCCGCCCGTATCCGCCGAAGCGGCGTCCGGGGCGCCGGGGGGTCCTCCGGCTGGTGCCCCGCCGGGGCGGATGGATGGTGGACGCGGCGGGGGTTCGGCCGTTGCCTGGGCCGCGCGGGGTGCGGGGGCTCTCTCCGTGGTCATCGGTCGATGCGCTCTCTCGTCGTGGGCCGGGACAAGCCGACAAGCTCCTGGTAGACGCGGTGGACGGCTCCTGCGGTCTTCTGGACGTCGAAGACGGACCGCGTGTGGGTCCGGGCGCTGCGGCCCAGCTCCTCCCGCAGTGCCGGGTCGGTCAGGAGGGTGGTCAGGGCGGCCGCGAGGGCTGCCGGGTTCTCGGGGGTACGAGGCAGTGGGCGTCGTGGCCGGGGGGCAGGCTCTCCCTGGCCCCGTTCACGTCGGACGTCACGACCGGTCTGCCGCAGGCCATGGCTTCGAGCGGTGCCAGCGCCATTCCCTCCCAGCGGGAGGGGAGGACGAGGACGTCAGCGGCGTGCAGCCACGGGCGGACGTCCTGGGCCGCCCCCGCGAACACCACGCCGGCGGGTGCCGTGTCGCGCAGCCGCCGCTCGTACGGACCGTCTCCCACCAGGACCAGCCGGGCGTCCGTGACGCGCAGTTGGTCCCAGGCGCTTAGCAGCACGTCCTGGCCCTTCTGCCGGCTGAGTCTGCCGACGCACACGACCAGCGGTGTATCCGCGCCGATGCCGCCGGGCAGGGGGAGTGCGGCACGGGCCGCTGCGCGTTCCGCCGGGCCGCCCGGACGGAAGTGGTCGAGGTCGATGCCGTTGTGGATCACGGACCAGCGGGCCGAGATCCCCGCCCCCTCACCCGTACGGCGCTCGGACTCGCTGACGCAGAGGATGCGGTCGCTCCAACGGGCTCCGAAGCGCTCCCACCTCAGGGCCATGCGTGCGGTTCTGCCCTCCACGGCCTCGAAGGACCAGGCGTGCGGCTGGAAGACCGTGGGGACACGGCCCCGCACCGCGAGCCGGCCCGCGAGGCCGGCCTTGGCGCTGTGGGCGTGCACGATCCGGGGAGCGCACCGGCGGACGAGCCCGGCCGCGGTGGCGACCTCCGCCGCGAGCCCGGGGCCGGGGTCGCGCACGGCCGGCCAGGCGAGCACCTCGGCGCCCGCCGCCTCGGCGTCGGCCGCCAGCCGGCTCCGGGGCGGGCAGGCCACCACGGGCCGCAGTCCCGCCAGCGCCTGGGCCCTGACGAGGTCCGTGACGACGCGGGCGACGCCGCCCTCCACCGGCTGGACCAGATGGAGAACGGTCACGGGTCGTTTCTCAGAAAGGCTCATGTGCCGCACGCATGGCTCTCTTGTCACGTGCCCCCCGAAGGACGGGCCCTAAAGGCTCCGACGGCAGGGATGTCATATGGGAAGTCCGGCCGTCGAAAAATATGATGGTGGGCGGATCGATTCCAAAGTCTGATCAAGTGACTTAATCAGAAGTGCACTTTGGCAGACTGCCGACCAGAAAACACGCGAGACTCGCTCATGGCGCCATATGGCGCACACTCGTTTGATACCCGTCGCGACCCGCGACGGGAGCCATTTCGGGCCATATGGACGTAGCCTGCTGCACTTTCGCATATTCGATCTTGTGGACGTCGAACATACTTACCCATTCTTTTTGAGCGAATGGCACGGGAGAATGGCGCGGAGGATTGGCTTGAAACGTCTCAGGGCCGGTCCGGGCCGGCGGCCGGTGAGATGGCCGGGGCGGCGGGGCGGCGGTCCCGAGGCATGGACTTCTCGGCCGCTCCCGCGGGGTCTCCGGCGCTCACGGGCCGGGGCGGCTGCGTGCGGACGTATCGTCAGGTGGTGCGGCGGGAGCGCCCGGCCGCGGCGGCCCGGAGATCATCACGGGCTGTGCGCGTTACGGTCGGCGGGCCACGCGACTCAGAGACGGGACCGCCCCATGTCCGACAGCACCACCGAATCCGCCGACCGGCCCCGGCTGCGGCATGTCGGCATCGCCGTCTTCGCCACGGCGGCCGAACACGAAGCGCTGATGGAGCGGATGGCGGAGGTGCTGTGTGCCGATCCCTCTCATGAGGGGCCGTGCGCGGTCCCCTGGGCGATGAGCAGCGTCGACGGCGACTCACTGTCCCGCCGCAGGCGCAGACAGCTCATGGACGCCATCGAGGAGACGAATCCGGGCAGTTCGACGACTGCCTGAGCGGGGCGCGCCCCGCCGGGCGCGGAAGTCCACCACGGGCGGCCCGGACCGCGCGGCCCCGCGACCGCGGAGGAACGGGCGAGCGGGCCCCGCCTACGAAGGCGGGACCCGCTCGGTATCCGGGCGATCAGGCGGGGGTGATGTTCTCCGCCTGCGGGCCCTTCTGGCCCTGGGTGACGTCGAAGTTCACCTTCTGGCCTTCCTGGAGCTCGCGGAAGCCCTGGGCGGCGATGTTGGAGTAGTGAGCGAACACGTCCGGGCCACCGCCGTCCTGCTCGATGAAACCGAAGCCCTTTTCCGCGTTGAACCACTTCACGGTTCCACTGGCCATTTTTGTCCTCCAAGCAGACACAGAAATCGGCGCCCGCACCGTACGGGCGCCGGAGGTGATCGCCATGGTTCTCAGAGACGCTGACAGCAGAACGCCCGCGAACTCGCGTCCACGGGCCGTTTCTTCGAACCACGACAGCTGGGTCCGACGCTACACAGTCTGCTCCGCCAGCACCACCAGCGACGCTCCGGCCGGTGCGGGAAGTCACCTGCCAGGCTGACAGTCCTCGCAGGTGGGCGGCGGTTCGGGACGATCGGGCGATGACGAGATGATCTCGCATGTCGGGACCCGGAAACGGCGTCGGCGCCCCGCGGCGGGGTGGTGTGAGCGCCGAAGGCGCGGCGGCGCACCCGTTCAGGTCAGGGGCGTCCCCACCTCCCCCTCACCGCGTCGTCACCCGGAAGGTGCTGAGTACCGCCTTGTGGTCGGTCGGCCAGGTCCAGGTGGGCTCGCGGAAGGTGTCCCGGCCGGACTCCTCCACCCGCTCGTTACGCACGATGGTGCTGGACGGTCCGACGATCACGCTGTCCAGCAGCCGGATCCGCCGGTCCGGGTGGTAGAAGACGAAGTCGATCCGGTCCCGTTCGTCGGCCTTCGGCGCCCAGGTGAGCTGTCCCACGTCGGCGCCCGGGTTGTCGCTCGGCCAGGTGAAGCCCGGTGTGCGGACCGGGTCCGGGTGGATCACGCGGTAGCTGTCGCGGAAACCGGCGTCCTCGACAGCCTTGGTCGTCGACCACTCGACGACGGTGCCGTTGTGGTCGAACAGATCGCGGGTCCGGTGGGTCCAGTCCCGGTGCGAGGGCTCGTTGAAGTCACCGGCCAGCAGTGTGAGCCGCCCCTTGGCGCGCTCCTCGGCGGCGTCGGCGAGCACGGTCCTCGTCACCTGGGTGCGCCCCGAGGCCGCGTTGAGCCGCGTGATCAGGCCGACGTCGGTGATCGGACCGGTCGGGATCTCCCCCCAGCCGTACTCGGAGGTCTCCAGCGGCGCCGGCGTGCCGCCGCCGTAACCGCGCGGCAGGTAGTTGGCGTAGTAGCGGTACTCCAGGTGCCCGGAGTAGGCCGCGACCTCGGTGCCGCCGACCGAGACGACCGCCTTCGACCAGGACGGGAAGGAGGCGTGCTCGATGATCGGGTAGCGCGATATCACTCCGGGATCGGTCGGGTTCCTGTCGTCGAAGTAGGTCAGTCCGCGCGCGGCGAGATCGGCCAGCAGGTCGGCCACCCGGGTGGGGTTGGACTCGCTGAGCATCACCACGTCCGGCCGTACCGCGGCGACGGTGTCGGCGATACCTGCCCGGCCGCCGGGCACCCGGCTGCCGCCGAGCCAGATGTTGAACTGCATGACCTTGAGAGTCCGCCGAGAGGAACCGCGGCCGTTCCGTGGCCCGGCCCGGCCGTGCCCGCTCCCAGCACCCCCGCCCCGACGCTCGCGCCGACCATCCCGAGCAGTTCACGACGCCTGACCATCCATGACCTCCAGCAATTGCCCCGCGTGCGGCCCGAGCACGGTTCGGCTCGGGCCGGGACACAGTGTTCAGGCGCCTCGTGTATGAGGCGTGAACCCGGGCGCAACTCCGCATGCCGCGGACCGGCGGCGAGCTCCACGTCACAGCGGCGCCGATGCCTGTCCCCGCCTCACACCCGGTCGTCACTCGGCGCGGGCTGTCCTTCCGGCTCCGGCAGAGGTGGCCGCCGCCCGGTCCGTGCCCGTTCCCTGTCGGCCCCCGTGTGGATCAGCAGGGCCACCGCCTTGACCACGGCCGCCACGCTCATGCCGACCGCCGTGCTCAGCGCGCCGGCAGCGGTGATCACCTGGGCGCTTTCCGAGGGGTCCAGGAGCGTGGAGGGCGGGTCGTCGAGGAGTGGACGGCCGGTCGCGTAAGCCAGCGCGTACGCCGTGACCGCGATGGCCGTCCAGCAGGCGACTGGGCGCAGTGCGGATGGATGGCCCGTGCCGGCAGGCGCGGTGCCGGCCAGGTGGCGCCGGAGGCGCTCGTGGCGGAACTCGTAGCGGGCACCCGTCTGACGTAGTACGCCCTGGCGGTGGGCGTCCGCCAGGAACGTCGTCAACCGCCAGGGAGCCCGGCCCGTCAGCGCCAGCCAGGCGCGGGCCGTTGCGGTGCGGCCCCACGCGCTGAGGGCGAGCGCGGACGTGCCGACGGGTACCCAGAGCTCGGTGTGCATGGTGCCGAGGGTGCTGCCCCGGCCGGTCACGGCGATCAGGAGCAGACAGACCGCACCCGCCAGGAGGGCGGCGACCGCGCTGCGGACGAGGGTGGCGGTGCGGTCGGTGCGCAGGGTGCTGTGGGGACCGAGGGCACGGATGGTGTCCGAGGGGGTGTTCAGGGCACGGTAGACGCCGGACGCGCAGCCGCCGATCGCGCCGACGAGCACCCCGAAGGCCACCATCGGGCCGACTGCGTCCAGGACGACGGATGAGACGTCGCGGTGCACCAGCCACAGCCTGACCTGGTGGGGCAGGGCCAGGACCAGGTTGTGGGCGTCCACCTGCCTGCCCCGCCAGGCGGAGGGCGTGCCCTGCCACTTCGTCGCCCAGCCGCCGTCCGGGGCGTGGTGGATGGTGACCCGCCCTTTGAAGGCTCCCGTCTGCTGGTCCTTGGAGATCCGCGCGCCCTTCGCCACGGCGAAGGGCGCGTCCAGCGCGGACCGTTCGACGAGCAGGACCTCCTGGGGCGCCGTCGACTGGACGGAGCGCCTGCCGTCCGCCGTCCTCGCCAGCCGCCAGTCCCCGATCTCCTTGCCGGGGGCCCAGTCAGGAGCCGAGTGGATCTGCACGGCGGCGAAGGCGCCGCTGATCACCCCGACCACGGCCCCGGCGCAGACCCCGATGAGCGTGCAGGCGACCAGTCCCCGCAGCAGCCCCCGGGCGAAGCCGCGCAGCGCCGTGGCCGGCGCGACGTAACTTCCGTTCGGGCGGTCGGTGCGGCGGCCCAGGCCCGCCAGGAGCAGGACCAGGCCGGCCACGACACAGGTCACCGCCGTCACCCGCTCGCCGGTGTAGCCGTAGACCGCCAGTCCGGCGAAGAGGACCAGAGCGCCCAGCGCGCGTACCGCCTGGGGGCCGCTCGGGCTGCCCACCCACGGCAGGCTGAGCGGGGCGGGGCGACGGGACAGGCCGGCGACCGCGAACATCATGGACAGGATCAGGCCGAAGCAGCAGCCGTTGAGGTACCAGGCGGCCCGCGGGGTGATGACGGCACCGAGCCGGGAACTGACGAGCGGCGGCACCAGAAGTCCGATCCCCACTCCGGCGACCGCCGCGGCGGCCGTGGTCCGCAGGGCTGTCCGGGCCAGCCACCGCGGTCCCTGCGGGGTCTCCGGCGTCGGCGGCAGCAGGTACGCGAGGCCGAAGCACAGGCCGGTCAGGATGCCCGCGAAGTTGAGCAGCGCGGACGGGGTGCTGTCCCAGTTGGCGATCACTCCGCCGCCGTGAACGGCGAGAGGTACCAGCAGTGCGGCCGTGGCGAGGAGCGCCACCACGGCAGGGCCGATGACACGCAGGGGCCGGGGCATCGCGGCGGGCAGTTCCCACCAGGCCAGGGTTGCCCCGGAGTCGGGCAGGTCGCGGGCGAGACGGCTGAGCCAGCGGTGAGCCGCCTGCGGGTGCCAGGCCGTTCCGGGTCCGGCGAACGCCGTAGGTACGAACGCGTCCAGCAGGTGTTCCTCGACGCGGTCCGCCGTGGGGAAGCGGTCGGCGTCGGTCAGCTCGGCCGGGTCACGGGAGGGGTCCTCGTAGACCGTACGAGCGAGGGTCACCATCAGCGGAGAGCGCAGCGCCTCCACCAGCTGTGCCGGGGGCGCCTCCAGGACCGGTGCCCAGGCGGTGGAGTGCCGTGCGGTGCGCGTCAGGTAGGCGCGGGTGGTGGCGAGGTCCAGCGGCCGCAGCTGTACGACGTCCGCGGCGGTCAGTACCCCGCCCTGCCGCACCGCTTCCGCCCAGTCGGCGGTGCGGCAGGTGAGCAGGGCCGGCAGGCGGTCGTCCAGTTCGGAGTTGAGGGAGCGCACCGCGCTCTCGTGCGCGGCCCGCGGGATCTCGTCGAAGCCGTCGAGGACGGGCAGGACCAGACCGGCGTCGATCAGCTCCCGCGCGAGGGTGCGGCCGTCTGCCACCGGGGCTGCCAGAGAGCCGTAGTCCTCGGCCAGCCGGTCGGCCAGCCAGCCCCGCAGTGAGGAGGAGCACGGGTCCCAGCCCGCCAGCGGGAACAGCACCGGCACCGGGTCGCCCGCCTGCCGTGCGTCCAGCGCCCCGAGCACGAACCGCACGGCCACGACGGACTTGCCCGCTCCGGGCTCGCCCAGGACCACCAGCCTCCCGGAGGGCACCGCCCGGAAGGCTTCGACGACACGCATCAGCCGCTGGTCGCCGTCCCGGGGAGGGGGTACCGGGGTGCCGGGCTCCTGGTTTGCGAGTGGCGGGCCCACCCGGGTCCACCGGACATCCAGCGGACCCGGGTCGTGCAGCCGGCGTCTGCGGGCCTCGGCCGACCACTGCACCCCCACCGCGTCGGCGAGGGCGTCGGCGGCCTGCCGGCGCCCGGCCTCCGGCGCACCGGCCGCACCCGGCTCCTCGGACTCCGCACCGCGTGCGAGGTCCACGGCGAACGCGCACACCGACAGGACGGCGGACACCACCGAGACCCACATCGACGCGGCGCCCTCGTCGCCGCTGTTGCGTACGAGCACGACGGCCAGCGTCACCAGCGCCCCGCACGCCACCGCCAGTCCGGCCCGGCGCAGCGTGCGTGCCCGCCGGAAGGACGTCCCCGTCACCACAGCCCCACCGCCGCACCCCGCCCGCTGGTCATGGGTCACCACGTTGGCACGGAGCCGGGGGCGTACGGGACGGTAACCATGAGCAACCACCTTCACAGGTGATTGACCGGACGGGTGTACCCGGATCGGGTGTGTCCTGGCCGTCGGCCGCACCTCCTGAGCCGGTGTCCACCACGCGGTTGCCGGGCGGAGCCGCGGGCTTCCCGCGCGAGGGTCCACCCGCACGCGGGACACCCGGGAGACCCGTCCTACACGTCGGAGGAGGGGACCTCCTTCATGTGGTCGACGGCCTGGCGCACGGTGATGGCCTGGGTGTGGAGGATGGTTCCGGGCTTGATCAGGCCGGAGTCGCCGCCGTTGGGGCGGACCTGGATGGTGCGCTCGCCGAGGTAGGTGTAGGTCCTGGCGTCGAAGACCCATTCGGTGCGGGCGCCGGTGGTCTCGTCCAGGCGGGCGACGGCGACGCCGGGGCGGCCGATGGCGTCCACGGCGTCCTTGACCTGAACGACGCCGGGGATCTTGCCCGCCGCTTCGAACAGGGCGGTGTTCAGTGCGGCCGGCGGCAGGGACTCGCCGAGCATGTCACCGATGGTGGTGAAGGCTTGCTGGTCGGGGCTGTTGCCCATCCCTTCGGTCTCCTTGTAGATCTTCTTCAGGAGGGCGTCGGGGTCGGTGGGGAGAGTGGCGAGGTAGTCGTGGGAGGGCCCGTTCAGGGACGGGGGTTCGGGCTCGCCCTTCTCGTTGACGCGGTCGACCGTTCCGCCGCCTTCCGGGAAGACGGCCGGGTCGATCAGCCAGCCCTTGGTGCCGTCCGCCGAGTTCCAGATCTGGCGGCGGTGGACCCCGGTGCCGACCAGGGTGGTCTTGTCGTCGACCGTCTTCTCGTACGTGCTGCCGACCTTGCTCTCCACGTACAGGTACTGGCCGGGGCGCAGTGTCACCCGGGGGCCGCCGGCGGCGGCGTGGGAGATCTGGTCCAGCAGCCGGGGGACGCCCGAGCTGGTGCCGGTGCCGACCGTCGCGGTGAGCGGCGGCCCGGCGACCTCGCCGCCACTGGTGCTGCTGCTGTTGCCGGTGAGGGTGAGGAGACCCGTGCCGATGAGGGCCAGCGAGCAGGCGGCGACGGGGAGGGCGATCAGGGGGCGCAGGAACATGCGCCGGGCCCGGGCGGGGGCCGGGTGGGCGGGCGTCGGGGCGTCAGCGGCGGTCTGGGTGTCCTGCTGGATGAAGGTCATCAGTTCTTCTCTGTGGAAGGCGTGGCGGCCTGCGGGGAGGTCGGCTTCCGCAGGGGAGAGCAGTGCTGCGCTCTCCTGCCATTCATCAGGCGTGAGACGTGATGGACGCGTGTTCACCAGGTTCCTTCCTGTGCGGGCCGGGCCGCGATCGTGCGGTCCCCTCTTATCTGCCGATCCACTGCCGGCGGTTCCCGAAAAGCGTCGAGCAGTTGTGCGTCGGCGAGTTTCCGCAGTTTCTTGCGGGCCCGGGAGAGCCGGGAGCGGACCGTCCCCACGGGGACGTCCAGAAGCCGCGCCGCCGTGGCGTAGTCCAGGCCCTGCCACAGGCACAGGCTGAGCACCTCCCGTTCGGTGCGCCGCAGTCCTGCCAGTGCGCGGGCGGTGGCGGCGAGGTGTCGGCGGTCGTCCAATCGGCCGGCGACCTCGTCGGCGTGGTCGGCCACCGCCGCCGCGCCCGCCGCGGCGGCCGTGGCAGTGGCGGCCGCCCTGTAGCGGCGGCTGCCACGTGACTGGGCGCGCACCAGGTTGGTGGCGATGCCCAGCAGCCACGGGCGCACACTGCCGCCTTCGGCGTCCAGCCGCTGGTGGCCGCGCCAGGCTTCCATGAAGGTCGCCGACACGATGTCCTCGGCGGCCGACCAGTCGGCGGTCAGCCGGTAGGCGTGGTTGTAGATGGTCTTCGCGTACTCGTCGAAGAGCTCCGCGAAAGCCTGCGGATCCCCCGCCCGGATACGCGCGCGCATAGGTTCGGTCACCTCAGTCAGCTGTCGATCCGCACAGGGCGGTTCCCGAGACCTGCGTCACACCCGGGATGATGTGGGGTGCGGTGTGCGGCGGCGTCCATCATGGCCCGGCGGTTCCGGGTCCGACCGGCCGGGGAGCTGGGGGAGCGGGGGACCGGGGTCAGTCCTGGCCGGGGACCAGGACGACCTTGCCCACCACCGTGCCGGACTCCGCGAGCCGTACGGCCTCACCGACCCGGCTGAGGGGGATGCGTGCGGCGACCTGGGCGGTGAGGCGTCCCTCGGCGAGGAGCGCGAGGACCTGGGTGAGGTCGGCGCTCAGCTTGAGGCGGAACGGCGTGAGCCTGCGGCGGCCTGCCCAGATGTTGTAGAAGTGGGCGCTTTTGCCGTTGGGCAGTGCGTTCCACCACAGCAGGCGCACCAGGAGCTTGAGGACCGGTGCCTTGGAGGAGCCGAGGTCGTCGCGGGTGGAGGCCGTGCCGTAGGACACGAGCGTGCCCCGTGGGGCGAGGAGACGGTAGGAGTCGACGATGCCGTCTCCTCCCACATGGTCGAAGACCGCCGCGTAGCCTCCCGGCGCCAAGGCGCGCAGTTGGCCGTCGAGGTCGGGGGCCCGGTAGTCCAGGGGTGTGGCTCCCAGCGCCGTGACCGCGGAGTGGTGCTTCGGCGAGGCGGTGCCCACCACCTGTGCGCCGGCGATGCGGGCGAGCTGGACGAGGGTGGAGCCCACGCCGCCGTTGGCGCCCAGGACGAGAACGGTGTCCCCGGCGTGGACACCGGCGACGCGGTGGAGCATCTGCCAGGCGGTGATGCCGTTGACCACGAACGTCTCGGCGTCGGCGGAGTCCACCGACTCGGGGACCTCCGTCAGGTCCTCGGCGTCGGCGTTCACATGACTGGCCCACGCCCCGGTCTTGGTGAGGACCGCGAAGCGGCGGCCCAGCAGGTCGGCCCGCACACCCTGGCCGACCTGGATGACTCGCCCCACCAGGTCGTAGCCGGGGACGAACGGGAACGGCGGCTGGTCGTAGTACTTGCCGCGCCGCATCTGCTGCTCGGCGAAGGAGATGCCGGCGGCCTCCGCCGCCAGGGTCACCTGGCCGGGGCCCGGCGGCCGGGCCGGCCGGGTACGCAGCTCGATCCCCTCCGGTTCCACGATCCCGGGCAGGACGGCTTCCGTCACCGTGTGCGGCGCCTCTGCGGCCGGTACGCGGGCGGCCGGGCGGTCGGCTGACGTGCCGGCGGGGCGTCCGATGAGGTTCTTCATGAGCTTCTCCTGTGCGGGACGAGGGGATCGAGACGGATACATGAATAGAGTGTTTGAACACTCACTTTGAGGGGGCGAGGAAGTGCGGCCGCTGGGTCCGCGGACCTGCGGCCGCCGCGTGGATACCGGGTCAGTAGTGCATGATCCCGGCCGTCAGCGTCCTGGTCCACGGTGCCGGGATCGCCTCGGCGTCGATGGAGACCAGCAGGTGGCAGAGCATGCCGGTGGCGAAGAACTGCTGTACCTGCTCCTCGCTGCCGCCGGAGGCGCCGCGGACGTACTCGACGCTGCGGGCGTATCCCGCCCGTACCGCCTCCCGTACCGCGGGCTCGGAGACCGCGGCGGCCTGGGCGTGCAGCTGCACCAGCATGAGGTCGTTGTCGCTGATCAGGTGGGCGTACGCGTCGCCCATCGAAGCGAGGACCGCCTCCGGGGCGCTGCTCGCGGCTTGCGCCGCTCCGCCTTCGAGTGCGGCGCGCACCCGGAGGAAGCAGTGCTCGACGACCGCGGTGAACAGGACTTCCTTGTTCGGGAAGAGGCGGTAGACGTACGCCTGGGAGATGCCCGCCGCCTTCGCCACCTCCGTGGTGGTGGTCCCGAAGTACCCCCGGGCCGCGAAGGCTCCGATGGCGGTACGCAGGACCGTCTCCCTGCGTTCTTCGGCTGTGGACAGTTGGCGCCGCTCCGTCTTCATGTGAGTACTCAATCACTCACACTCTTGGGTGTCAAGCACATCTCTGGTATGAGGGTACATATGGCCGGCTGTCGAGGCGCCTGCCGCGACAGCCGGGCGGGTGCTCCGCGATGCGGTTATGCGGCAGCACCGCGGAGTGCTGCCGCGAACCGTGTCGTGTCGCCGTGACTTCCGTCCGGCACGTGACCAGCCTCCCGCATCACCGGCGGACCGTCGAGAAGGGCTGCTCAGCCGCCGCAGGTGGACGACCACCGCTGCTTGCGGGAGTCGACGCCGGTCGTCGAGCGAATGCTGACTCCACCGTCGTCCCAGGCCGTCAGGCGCAGACCGGTCAGGTCGGGCTCGATGGCACCGCAGCGCAGCTCCCAGCCCTGGCCCGGGTCGCTGTCGTGGCACTCGGACATGTACACGCTGGTGCCGCTGCCGTCCAGGCAGTAGCCGGTCGCCGCGTTCCTCAGACGCATCCCGGTCGAGACGTCGGCGCGGTAGGCGTAGAACCAGACGGAGTTCAGGCCCTCACCGCACGCTCCCATCCGGGGGGCGCCGGCGAAGGTGACGCTCAGGCACTTGCCGCTGGTGACGTTCCGGAACTCGTTCTGCGCCTGATCGAGGGTCTGCTGCTCGCCCACTCGGGCCAGGGGCTCGTGCACGAGGTCCCGCTCCGCCTGGACGACATCACCGCCTCCGTGTGCGGAGACCTCGCCGACGAGGCGGAGCGGCGCGGCCTCGTCATGGACGTCGTACCGGCGACCGGGCGGAGCCCCGAGGCGCCTGAGACCGGCTCCCTCCGGGGCGACCCCGTCCTGATCGCCCACCTCGTACGCAACCTCCTGGCCAACGCCCTCCAGCACAACCACCGGGGCGGCACCGTGACCGTGTCCGTCGACGGCCGCAGCCTCTCGGTCGCCAACACCGGCCCGGTGGTCGCGCCGGGCCAGGTCGCCCGCCTCTTCGAGCCGTTCCACCGCGCCACACCCCGCCGCCGCGCACCGGGAGAGGGCGCGGCCTCGGCCTGTCCATCGTCGACTCCATCGCCAGGGCCCACGGGGCGGTCGCCGCCGCCACCGCCGACCCCGCCGGCGGCCTCGTCGTCCGGGTGGACTTCCCCGCCCCGGCCTGACCGGGAGGGGGTGCGCCTGCGCACCGTCCCCGGCAGCACGCCGACCCGGAGTCCGGACGGGCCGGCTTTCGGGTAAGAGCCAGGGCGAGTCCGTGCGACCGAGGACGGCATGGCTGCGGCAAACCTTGACCTGCTGGAGGGCCGGTTCGACGACGGGTGGCGGAGCGGCTCGCAAGAAAACGTCGCGCCGCGGAATTCGCCCTCCACGCCGCTGAACGCGCCGCCCGCTGCGCCCAAGATCGCGCCTGGCTCGTGCGGGCCCTCTACACGTAACTGGACCACTCACGCAGTCCCTCCCCGCCATCACGTAACCAGTTGTGGTGTTCTACGAGAGTGGCCTGGCCGCGTTATGGGAGGGTCGCCGTTCTGCGTGAGGGGTGCCCCTATGGGGTCTCGCCAAGGGAGTCCGGCGGTCCGAGCTGGAGTTCGGGCGGGCTGAGGAGCCGGGAGTCTGCGTACTGGGCACCGGTTGTCTGTCGGGGAGAACTGATGAGGGCGTGGGCAGAGCTTGCATGGCGCCTGCTCTTCGGGGCTGCCGCTTTGGTGGCGTGCAACTACCGGGACGTTGCGTGGCGTGTCCATGGCCTCATGGTGAATACGGGGGAGTCAGCCGGCTTCTGACGCCTGCGATCCTCAGGGCAACCTCAGGGTTCCTCGCGGCGCGGGTGCGTGGCGGCAGTGCGCAACCGGTCGAGCCGGGTGACCACCGGACCTGCTGTGACGCCATGCAGTACCACTGAGGTGAGTACGGTGAACGTCACCACCGCCCACAGTTCCCGCGCCGGCACCGGGAAGTCGTGCTGTCCGAGAGCGTAGGCAAGGTAGTACAGCGAACCGATACCGCGGATGCCGTACCCCGCGACAACCCAGCGTTGCCGGGCGTGCATAGGGCTGCCGAGCAGCCCGGCCCATCCGGACAAGGGCCGGATGACCAGCAGCAGCACCAGCCCGGTGACAGCGCCCTGCCAGGTCAGAGAGGCAAGGCCGCCCAGTGCGATGAATGCGCCCAGCAGAAACAGCAACGCTGCGGTGAAAAGGCGCTCAATCTGTTCCACGAAGTCGTGAAGGATGTTGTGGAAGCCGTGGGCACGTTCGGCAGCCCGGATCGCGCATGCGGCGGTGAACACGGCGAGGAAGCCGTAGCCCCCTATCAGCTCGGTCACTCCGTAGGCCAGGAAGGTGGCGCCCAGCGCGACGAAGCCATCCCGGTGTTCGGACATGCGCAACACCGGCGAGCGGGCGTGGAAGAACAACCAGCCCAGCAGCCGGCCGACGAGCACCCCGCTCAACACACCCACGATGCACTTGAAGGCGACGTCCTCCATCGCCCAAGCGCCGACCCACGCTGTCGACCAGCCGCTTCCCGCGGCTGCGGCCAGCGCGACAGCCGCATACGTCAGAGGAAAGGCAAGCCCGTCGTTGAGGCCCGCCTCGCTGGTGAGGGCGAAGCGCACCTCGTCCTCGTCGTCCTCCTCTTCGGTGGGCTCACCCACCCGCACCTCCGAGGCGAGCACCGGATCAGTCGGAGCGAGGACGGCCGCGAGCAGCAGAGCGGCCGCGGGCGGCCAGTCCAGCAGCCACCACGCCACAAGGGCGGTGGCCACGACGGTCAACACCATCGTGACGCCCAGCAGACGCCACGTGGTGCCCCACCTACGCCAGCCGACGGGTCGATTGAGCGCCAGCCCGGCGCCCATCAGCGAGATGATCACTCCGATCTCGGTGATGTGCTCAGTCAGCTGCCGGTCTTCCACCGGATCGATCACAGGCAGCGGCAAAGGCAGCAGGTACACGCCGACGCCGGCCACCAGGAACAACAGGGGCATCGAGAGCGGACGTCCGGCCACCACCCGGGGAAGCACTGCCGCGAGCAGCGCTCCGGCTCCCAACCACGCGAACACCGCATCGGCGATTGTCACTGCGCTACGCCCGTCCCTCCGCCGTACCACCCCGTGGCCCCGCCCTCATCGGAACCAGGGCCAACTGTCTTCGAAGATCACATGCCCGCATGCCACCGGCGTGAACGCGGATGCCAGTTATTCGCATGCCCACTACGAGACGGACGCCGCCCGCCGACAAAGCCGCCCGACCGGCGGCAGACGTGAGGGCACAGGCATCGGCGACGGCCCCTACCGTTGACGTACTGTCCGATGTCGACGGGCCGGTCGTGGACGCCCAGCTGGTCGAGCGGACAGTGCGCACCGAAACTCGGACGGGCGCATTCACTGCGCTTCGAGCGTCGGCAATGCGCACGGAGCTGCGGATCATGCGGCAACCTGCAGGGAGCATGACTTCGTGAGTTCTGGCTCTTGCGGAAACCGGCTGCCGCGCGGTGGGCAGCGTGCAGGACTGCGGTACCCAGGTCGTCAAGGTGACCACTCCCGTCGTCGGTGTCCCGCGCGGTGCGGGTGGGGGCATCTTCGACGGTAGACCTGTACCTGGGTACCGATTGCAAGCCCTGCTGCCGCCCGATCGGCGCGGCAGTTTCCGACCCTCAGTCGATTACGGCGCTGCGGCGCTCGACGAGGACGACGTCACGCCAGACGCCGTGATGGCGTCCGATGCGCTCCCGCGTGCCGATGGCGCGGAAGCCGGCACGCTGGTGAACGGCGAGGCTGGCGGTGTTCTCGGGGAAGATCCCGGACTGGATGGTCCAGATCCCGGCCTGCTCGGCGGAGGCGACCAGGGCTTCGAGCAGGGCGGAGGCGACGCCGCGGCCCCGGGCTGCGGGGTCGACGTAGACGGAGTGCTCGACCACGCCCGCGTAGGCGCACCGGCCGAGACCTTGCTCGCGGCGGCCCAGCCCAGCACCGTGCCGTCCTCATCGACGGCGGCGAAGCGGTGTTCGGCCAGCTTCGCCTCATCGAACGCCTCCCAGGAGGGTGCGACGGTCTCGAAGGTGGTGTTCCCCTCGTCGATGCCGCTCTGGTAGATCGCCAGCACCTGCTCGGCGTGCTCCGGCACGAGTGGCACGATCGTCGCGCTCGATGTCCTGCTGCCCACTGCTTTCCCTCCCCTTTGTCCGGTCAGGCCGCAGCAGGCAGGATCAGCAGCTTGCCCCTCGCGGCCAGCACGGACGACTCGACGCGGTAGTACACCCAGGTGCCGCGCCGCTCGGAGGTGAGCAGCCCGGCCTCTTTCAGCTTTTTCAGGTGGTGGGAGACGGTGGGCTGGGAGACGCCGACGTCGGAGATGTCGCACACGCACGCCTCGCCGCCCTTGTGCGAGGCGACGGCGGAGAACAGCCGCAGGCGGACTGGGTCGCCGAGCGCGCGCAGGATGTAGCGGCCGTCAACGGTGGTGGGGGTTACCAGCATCTGGTGGGTGGCGTCCAGATCGGTGCGCAGGCACTCGGTTCCACGCGCAGGCCGCCCACGCGACGATCCGCGCGGTGACCGCCATCGCCCTTACTGCTATGAAGGCTCCGCGCAACAGGCTTGGGACGCCCTTGCACGAACCGTCTGCCCCTTGCACGGCTGGGTGGTCAGCGGGCTTGGCGGTGACGATCTGGAAGTAAAGACTGCGGACCTTGGTGTTGCCGAAGGAGTCGCCCCGCCTGGCCGGACCGTGGACCTCCTCGGCTTCGCGATCTTCCAGGAACACCACCTTGCCCCGTTTCGCGGGACCAGCCCGGCGTGGACAGAACCGCACCCCGCCGAACAGCTTCGGCAGTCTGCCGTGATGCATCGCCCTGCAGGTCTCTTGTGATCGTTGTCCTGCCGACCCCGCTCAGCCACCTGAAGCCTCAACTCTGCACGCTGGCAGTGCAGTTCAGTGGTCAGCGCGCCGGCAGGCATTTCGTCAACCCATACGGGGCATCATTAGATCTATTTTGCAAATGAGAAAGAGATTAACTTGTGACAGTCTGTTAGATCATGGAATGTCCGCTTCGCGGAGAAGTGGTGATGATCTAATGACCGAGTCGATGGGCAGGGCACGCATGTGCTTCTCACTACACGCCATGCCTTTCGGTGTGTAGTGACGCGCGCTTGGGAGGGGAACGCTGAATCAGCGCGTCAAGCTGTCTGGCCTGAAGCGAGAGAGTGACGAAGTCGGGCTACCAGGGCACTCGTCCGGGACCACTTCGATCAATTCTTCATTTCGCCATGCCCGGACGGTAGGCAGTAGGGTGCCTGCGCGGTCAACATTGCGATTTCTGCAGAGCGCAGCGTCTGTTTGTCTTCCCCTCAATGTTCGGCAATTGAGGAGAGTCATGAACGTGAAGAAGAACCGGATCACGGCAAGACGGATTTCGGTGCTGTTTGCAGCGTTACGGCCCAGCACCGGAGAAGAGCTGGCGGTGGCGACCTCAGCTACTGGCGAGATGAACCCTGCTCTAGAAGGTGTCGAAGCATTAGGCTCCGTCTTTGAGATCGTGACCGCCGCCGCCCTGCTGGAACACAAGGTAGTCACACCGACGGTCGCCGTCGCATGCCCCAGCCAGGCCAGCGTGGAAGGCACCTCGTTCACCAACCCGAGATTGAAGAGCGGCATATCCGGCAGCACGTTCGCTGATGCCTTCGCTGCTTCCTGCGACACCGGATTCGTGAAGCTCGCCGGGGAACTCGCGCCAGGAGCGCTGGCGCAGGAGGCGAAGGACGTCTTCGGTCTCGGTCTCGACTGGCAAACCGGCATCACCACTGCCGACGGAGCGGTCCCGGAGCTCACCGGCGCGGACAAAGCTGCGGCAGCAGTCGGCCGTGGGGAAGTCCGTCTCAATGTTCTCAACCTCGCCTCCATCACGGCCACGCTAAAGAGCGGCACTTTCAAGCAGCCGACATTCGTGGCAGCCGACATGGTGGACGCCGAACGGGCACGGGCCGTACGCACACTGTCCGCCACAATCGCCCAAAATCTGCGCGAAATGATGAGCCACAACTCATCTCGGGGCACCGGAGCCTCTGCTATGGCCGGAAGCTATGGAGACCACGGATCCATGGCCTGGGCTCGCTGAACAGGGAACCGGACAGGCGGCTCATGGGTGGTTCACGGCGTTCAGCGGGGACATCGCTGTGGCGTCCGAAACTTCTGCTCACGGTCAGGACGTCACCAGTGCCGGAGCTATTACTCGCGCAGTACTCGACGCCGGTAACTGAGCACACCGAATTCCCGCGAACCCCAGCCCCCGAATCGCACCGGGTCGGTCACTCCGTGCCAATTTGTCAGTGGTACGCAAGCACATCTGCACGAGCATCCCAGCGCTTCATGACTTCACATAGAGAAGGAACCCGTGCACGTCCTCAAGCCAGCATTCACTGCCTCAACTGCCATGCTCGCAGCAATAGCCCTCAGTTCATGTTCGCCGTCCGGGCCCTCCCCGGCGCGGTTACGGAAGAGACGCACGTCAACCAGATCGAGTGGCCAGAGGAAATTCCCAGCTCCGGCCTGGTCAAAGGTCTGGAATTGCCGCTTGAAAGCTACATGGTCTCGTACTCGGATCAAGTCGCCGTCGACACCGCGCTGCGCATCCTGCAGACGCGGTGCATGTCCGAGTACGGGCTGACCGTCGATCTGCCGCGTCCCGGCGTGAACCCGCCGCCCCACAGCAACGCCGTCTCGATCGAGCGGCGTTACGGCCTCAGCGACCGCGCACAGGCACAGAAGTACGGGTACGGGCTGCCGAAGGAGCTGAGCCGGAGCCTCGAATCCGTCGAGGAGGGGCTTTCAGGCATCGAGGTGGAGGTCCTTACCGGGCGGAAGAAGCCTGAGTTCGCCCCGCCCAAGGGCGCCAAGGACAGCGACGGCCATTTCGGCAGGGTCCCGGAGCCCGCGCGCGCCGAGCACAACGGAAAGAAGCTGCACGAGGGCGGCTGCGCCGGCTGGTCGAAGCGGCGACTCAAGGTGAACGAAGAGGATGCGGGCTTTGTCGCCGGGCTCGCCTCGACAAGCCTCTCCGAGTCCCGGCCGCTGAAGCCGGTCGAGAAGGCTCTCAAGAGCTGGTCGGCCTGCATGAAGGACAAGGGCCGCGCAGCCGCCGATCCGTACCGGGCGATGGAGCAGGGCTACGCCGACGGCGACGGCACCACCAAGAACGCGATCGAGCTCGCGCTGGACGACATCGACTGCAAGGAGCAGACCCGTCTGATCGAGGTCTGGTTCAAGGAGGAGTCGGCCATCCAGAAGCGGCTGATCGAGGAGAACAAGGACCAGCTTGCCGCCATCAAGAAGCGCATGGGCGAGGTCCTTGCGGCCGCAAAGGCAACCAAGTAACTAGACAAGGAACGCAGTTGAGAAAAATACGAATACGTCTGCGCGTGCCGGTCACCCTTGCGGTGACCACCGCGCTGGCGATACCGCTGAGCCTGCCCGCGCAGGCCGAGGAACCAAAGCCGCCCAAGGGCGCGGCGCAGGGGTGGAGCGACACCACCCAGCAGCAGAAGAAGCTCTCCCTGGAGCCCTCCGCGATCCCCGCGAAGGACCGTGCCGGCCTGCTCGGCAAGGGCTACGAGAAATCCGCGGACACCGCGGTCACCACGACCGGTGACGGCACCGGCTTCCACCTCCTTGCGGGCAAGGAGAAGGACGGCTACCAACTCCAGACGGTCGCCAGTCTGTTCGAGGACGGTTTCGCCTCGGACACCTGGATCGGCAACCACTGCGTCACCGAGTCCGGCAAGTACGCGGCCGTCTCGTACGCGCCGCGGATGTTCACCAACAAGCCCGAGCTGATGGTGCGCGGTGCCTTCACCGCGGTGGTCAACCTGACCTCGGGCGAAGTCACCAAGCTGCCGTTCCAGTCGTCGCTCGCCTACTTCTCGCCCGGCTGCGGCCAGGGCGATCAGGCGGTGTTCACCCAGCTCACCCACGACGGTGACGACAAGCAGCAGACCCGTCTGATCACCGTCGACGCGGCCACCGGCAAGGAGTCGAAGCCGGTCACGCTCGCCGGCCAGATCACCTCGGCGATCCCCACCGACGCGGGCATCGTCGCCGCCCACGGCAACAAGCTGGTACGGATCAACGGCACGGCCGAGAAGACCCTGGCGTCCACCACCACGGTGCCGTTCCAGATCACCGCCGACACCGACGGCGGTATCACCTTCATCGACCGCGAGTTGGACAAGAAGGCGTCCGACAAGCCGGCCGCCTGGGCCAAGCACCTGGACCGTACGAAGGTGAGGCAGGGCAAGAAGACCCAGCCCGCCACCGTCGCCTCCGGCGGGCTGCACGCCTGGGACCTGACCCGCTCGGCACGCGGCGAGGTGTTCGTCACCGGTGACGCCACGTCCAAGGCCCTGCCCAAGCGGGTGCACAACCCGGGCAAGCTCCCCAAGGGCGCGGCGATCTCCAGCCACGCCCAGGCGGCCCTGACCACCACCTGGTCCGATGGGAAGACCACCCTGGTCAACCCGGAGGACGCCGCCAAGCCGCGCCCCGCCCGTACGGCCCTGCGCATGCTGGACTCGGGCAGGTCCGTAACCCTCGACCTGCGCCCCGGCGCGCACCGTGTGGGCGGCGAGGCACAGGGGTACGCCCTGTCCCCCGCTCTACCCACCGGCGGCCCGGTCGACTCCGGCCCGGACATGGGCAAGAAGAGCACAACCGGCCTGTCCACGCAGACCGTCCGTACCCAGGCTCTCACCGCACAGGCCGACAACCCGAGCGAGGGCACCGGGGAGCGGTACTGCTCGGTGGCCCGCAACGACGTGAAGAAGCAGGCGTTCCAGCCCACTCCACGCCAGGTCGAATGGGCCGTGGACCAGGCCGTCGTCGGCGAGCTGGACTTCTACCGGTCGCCGAACTGGAAGAACACCGGCACCGGCGGCTACCAGCCCCAGGGCCTGTTCCCGCCGACCGTGCTCGCCGGTGACCCCAACGGCACCCTCGACAACGAGGACCCGGACGTCACCGACAAGTGGCACATTCCCGCGCAGGTGATGCTCGGCATCACCGCGCAGGAGTCCAACATGTGGCAGGCCACCCGCTTCGCCGTGCCCGGTGTCACCGCCAACACCCTGATCGGCAACTACTACGGTGTCGACTACGCCGCCTCGGGCGAGCAGCTCGACCCCTGGCGGATCAACTGGGCGGACGCCGACTGCGGTTACGGCATCACCCAGGCCACCGACGGTATGCGCCTGGCGGGCAAGACCAAGCCGGGCGAGACCGCTCTGTCGACGCTCGCGCAGGAAGCCGTCGCCCTCGACTACACGGCGAACATCGCCGCCGGTGTGCGGATCCTGTCCGAGAAGTGGAACCAGACCTACAACGCCGGGATGAAGATCAACGGCGGCCACCCCAAGTGGATCGAGAACTGGTTCTTCGCCCTGTGGGCGTACAACTCCGGCTTCTACAACACCGCGGACTCCCAGGGCCACTGGGGCGCCGGCTGGACCAACAACCCGGCCAACCCCCTGTGGAAGGCCAACCGCGTCCCCTTCCTTCAGAACGCCACCAACCCGGCCGGGGACGACTACAGCCACGCCGCGCACCCGCAGGACTGGCCGTACCAGGAGAAGGTGATCGGCTGGACGGCCCGCCCGATCTCGGCGATGTTCGCGCCCGGCAACTTCCAGGCCGGCTACCGCGCCGCGTGGTGGACCACCAACACGGACCGATCCAACGCCAAGCCGCCGGTTGACCTGTTCTGCAACGGGTCGAACTACTGCGACCCGTCCAAGATCGGCGACAACGACTCCAACGACCAGGGGATGGGCGCCTGCACCGCCGACTCGGGCGACAGCGACACCAACCCGCACTGGCTGCACTGCTGGTGGCACGAGGAGATCACCAAGGACCAGTGGAAGGACTGCGAACGCCTCGCCGAGTGCGGAAACGGCGTGCACCGCTTCACCACGTCCTACGGCGAGCAGCCGGACGCAGGCTCATACCCGCCGAACTGCTCCACCGGGTCTCTGCCCGCCCCCACCTTGGTGGTCGACGACCTGCCCGACGGCACCATCCCCGCGGGAGTCGACACCAGCCGCGGCTGCGGAGCGGTGAAGTCGAGCGGCACGTTCAGCCTCAGTTACGTGCCGTGGGACACCCAGATGGATCTCACCCACGACGGCACGGACAGCCCGACCACTGTCACCACGTATCCGGGGAAGATCGACACGCACCAAATCGGCGCGGGCTACGGCAACCACTTCTGGTTCGCGCACACCCGCTCGCCGGAGTCCTACCCGGCCATCGCGGACCGTATGAAGGTCACCGGCACCTGGAAGCTGAACGCTCCGCTGACCAACACGACCCGTCAGGCGAAGATCTTCGCGCACATCCCCGACCACGGGGCGCAGACCACCAACGCCGTCTACCGGATCCAGACCCCGAGGGGGAAGAGGAGGCGTCGATATCGCAGACGGCGAACCAGGCCAACAAGTGGGTGGACCTGGGCGCCTACGAGTTCGGTGACCAGATCCCGGAGGTGCGGCTCGACAACTTCAACGGCGGCAACGGCAGTGCCGACATCGCCTTCGACGCGCTGGCGTTCGTCCCGGGCACGTACAACGGCCTGAAGCTGACCGGCAATATGACGGTCAACCCGACCGCTCCGGACCCGGCGCCGGTCGAGCCGGAGGAGGACATCACCGACAGCCTCTTCTCCGCGGCCGGCAGCTCCTCGGCAAACACTGCCACGGCGGCGCCGATGGCGATGGCCGCCACGAGCACCGCGTCATGCTCGACGGTCAACCACTCCCTCAGCCGCAAGCGCACCACCGCCTGTATCCACAGCGACTACGCGATGACGGAGTACTCGAACACCGTCCCGGTCGGAAGCGCGGCTTTCGACCTCTACATCACGTACTACCTCGACCCGAAGAGTGCCGATCTCTCGCAGGTCACCACGATCCGGCTGAAGTCGATGGACGGTACGGTGAACTCCGCCACCTTCGACTACGCGGCCAAGTGCCGCGGTTACTGCGACGTCACCAGCGTCGACTGGAACGGGTCGAAGACCTTCGCCAAGGGCGACACGCTCCTGCGGACCGTCACTACGCGGTTCAAGTGGACGCCCAGCGGCACCACCAACACGATCAACCCGTACTTGTCTCTCGGCGGCAGGGTCAACAGCACTTCGGTCGTGAATCCGTCCGAATTCGAGAGCGCCAAGCTGGACATCCGCTGCGACACCGAGGTCGCCAACGCGGGTACCGGCTGTGTGTTCGCCGGCTACAAGCCGACGTATGTCATGAACTCCAAGAAGTTCCCCGGGGCCGCGGCACACATCGACATGATGTGGCGCAAGACCAACATCAAGTGGGGCCAGCGCAGCAGCGGCAAGCCGCTCACCTACCTGGGCAACAAGATGTCCGTCGACGGCTCAGGCAAGATCCAGTCGGATCGCAACCGTCAACTCATCTGCGCCAGGCAATGGAAGACCTACAGCGGCACCGGTCTGTTCAGTGACATGTGGTCCCTGGACGCAGGGGAGCCGCGTACCGACGCGAGGAGCTGTGACGAGTTCGCCTTCGCCAACTCCTTCCAGAGCGCCGGAAACTCGGCGGGCCCCAACCCCGTCAACTACAGCGGCGCGGAGTGCATACAGACGTATGTCAGGCGCAACGCCGATGACACCATGACGCTCCACCTGCGGCCGAACACCACGCCACCGACGTGGAAGGAGCCGTGTGGCCGGTCCTCGATGTCGAACTGGCAGAACACCCAGTCGATGCGGCCGTTCGGTGACTTCATCAAGGAACAGCGCTTGATGGAGGACGACGGCTACTGGGTCGACCTCGACGGATTCACCGCACCCACTCCGTAACCGGACCATGGGAAGTGCCCCCCGGCCGTTCTTCGGTTCCGGGGGGCACTTGTGTTTCACGACCTCACAGCCTCACGACCAGACGAGTCGCCCTTCGGCAACGGAACAGACCGGATAGTCCCCCGCGCCGATCCTCTCGTCAGCATCTCCGCCACGGAGTCGAAGTAGTGGGCCAGTGACGCGTACTCTCCGGTGATCGTGGGCTCACCCACGACCCATCTGCCGATACGCCCGTCCGTCGCATCGATGAACTGCCCCATCCAGCCGTCCTGATCCGACAGGAACGGGATCCACTCCTCGCGCCATTCGCCCCCACCGGACAAGGGGTGATTCGCGTAGAGCTTCTCCATCGCCCGGATGCCCAGAAAGAAGCTCCCCTCGTCCGGGAACCCGGCGTAACCGCAGCAGGCGACATCGTCGTCCATTTCTTCTTCAGGAAGATCCAGATTATTCTGCAGCAGCCAGTCCCTGAGATCCGGATGGAGCGAGATTCCCATCCGTTCTTCGGCGGCCAAAATCATGTGCTCTGTAGCCGGACCAGGCAGATCAGCATGATCAGCCGGAGCATATTCCCGAAGAAGAGTCATCACGCGAGACCAGCTTTCCACTGCTGTCATTTCCCCCTACTCCTATCTACTTCACGCCGGGCAGCATCTAATGATCATCGCAACGTGTGATCACTCCAGTGTCGCGACGAGCTTACGGCGGCTCGACAGAACGGTCTCCGATGTGCTTGCCGTCGTCCGCAGCCTCTACAACGGCTTACGAGCTCGTGCATGGTTGGCGGTGGCGCGTCGAGGGCCGAGGTCTGGCCGTCGTGTTCACGTTCGCAGGCTGCTGGCGACGGTGGCGGTCTGCTGGTGGGAGGGCAGTCCGGCGACGGCTTGGATGATGTCGCTCATGTGCTCGCGGCGGCCGTGGTGGCGGGCGAGGGCCCGCCAGTTCTTGAGGTGCCCGATGCCGTGCTCGACGCGGATGCGGCGTGAGGAGTGGGCCTTGCGCTGGCGTTCATGCATCTCCTCGTACCATTCGGGCGGGTTCTTCTTGAACTTGCGGTGCGGCGGTGTCACCACACGCCCGCCCGTCTGGGCGCCGAGTCCCTGATAGCCGGCATCGGCCAGGATCTCCACGGCAGGCGCGTCTGCCAGTAGCTTGACCAGGCCCAACTTCCGGGCATGCGTGATGTCCGCGCAGCTGGCGGGCTCGGCGGGACTGCAGAACAGCAGCCGCCCCTCGGCGTCCGTGACGACCATGGACTTCACGGCGTTCTGCTTGTTCTTGCCGGAGATGAACTTCTCCCGGTCCTTGCGCCCGACGGCGGGGCGTCGGCCCCGGATCTCGGTGCCGTCAATGATCCCAGTCCGGCCATTCGCTCCGAGGTGTTCGATGACCTCGGCGAGCGAGCGCAGTCGGATATCGGTGGTGACGGTGCAGCCCCGCTGGGCCAGCAGGGGGCGTACTTCACTGATTGCGCTCGTGATGGTGGAGCGGTCTACGCCGAACCAACAGGCCAGTACATCGTGGGTTGCGCCGTGGCGGAGGTGGACGAGAGTCGCCAACAAGCGGTCGACGAAGACCAGTTTGTACTTTGCTCCGGAGCCCACGGCTCGCCGCCTGGGCCGCGCGGTCAGGACGGCCTGGTGCCGCTCCTGCCACAACGGGCCAACCTCGGCGACGAGTTCAGCACTCACATCGGGCGTCAGGCCCGTGATCCGCTGGCTTCGGATGATCGCTGCACGTGCCCGGTTCCCCACCACACAGACCATGATCAACGATCAAGGACCCGACGCACACCGCCAACCATGCACGAGCTCGCTAGGAGGTCGGGGGCGGGAAAACGATGGCGAGAGGGGCCCTCAGGGGGCGGGGCACCGTTACTGACCAGTCGGTGTGGAGGTCGAAGAGATGACCCTGAGGTGTCCTGCGTCTGCAAGACGCTGGATCGCAGAGCGGACAGCGGCTTCAGTCGCTCTGTCAGCCGCCCACTGGAGCTTCGGTGGCCCACGCATGGCCCATGGGCCGCTAAGAAGCCATGCTCCTGGAGGTGCTCAGCGGGTCACCGAACTCGCCTATATCCTCGCGACTACGGATGGACCGACAGGTGTAGAGCCACCCTTCTGCTGGTGCACTGACCGGCCACTCGCTGCTCCAAAAGCGACCGTGCTGGTCACAGTTCTCAACGAGTAACTGTGACCAGCATTTTCACAACACGTCCTAGACGTGCCCCAAAAGCTTGGATCCGGCGGCGTGGCTGTCGTTGGAATGGTAGTACTCGCGAATGGCCCGGATGAACTCCTGCCGAGAGATGGTCCCGTCTCCGTCCGTGTCCAGCTGCGTGAAGGATTCCATGGCGTCGGGGTCGGTCACCTGCCAGATGTCCCTGAGATAGCGGGCGTACTCGTCCTTACTGATCTCGTCGTCCCCGTCGACATCAATGCAGTCGAAGACCGCATGGGCGGAGCCCTCGACGATATTGAGCCTGCTGGTATCGATAGCGGTCAGACGCGAGGCCGTGATGTACTGCTCGCGGTTGAGGCGGTCACTCTCGACGCCCGCGTGACGCAGCAGTTCGAGCCACTGCATCTGGTAGATAGCCTGCAGCGAACGGACTCGGCGGTCGTCTTTGCTCAGGTTGTACACACTGGGAAAACGGTCGATCAGGGCCTGGAGGTCATCCCACTCCAGAGCGCCGTTGCCGTTGGCGTCCAGGCCGTCGAAGGCCCGCCCGTACTTTTCGCTGATGAGGTCGTCTGCCACATTGGCCATGCCACATTCCCTCTTGACGTAGATACCCGATCGGTCAAATACATTCTCATCGATCTTCAAGTCAAGGAACAGTTAATCTGCCTGAAACCACTCGTTAGAATGGTCAATGAGCCTCTTTCATCCTGAGTAGCCGCAGCTCAGCAGTGTGGATGGCTTGGACGGTGCAGCTGATGCCTCGGGGCGAGCAGCGTGCTCTGCGCGTGATGTGCCAGGACTTGAGCTGGGCGAAGGCTGGGTCTGTCAATCGAACGGTGTAACGAGGGTGGTTGAGGTTACTGACGGGCTGCGGAGAGCCGGCCGTCGAAGGTGATGTCGAAGGCGTTCAAGGCTGTCTTCCAGCGCATGGTCCAGCGGGCCTGCCCCTTGCCCGTGGGGTCGAGCGACATGATCGCCATGTAGACGCACTTCAACGCGGCCTGCTCGTTCGGGAAGTGCCCGCGGGCCTTGACCGCCCGCCGGATTCTGGCGTTGACGGATTCGATCGCGTTGGTCGTGCAGACGATGCGGCGGATCTCGGTGTCGAACCGGAGGAACGGAGTGAACTCCTCCCAGGCGTTCTCCCAGAGCCGGACGATCGCCGGATACTTCTTGCCCCACGCGTCGGCGAACTCCGCGAACCGCTCGAGTGCGGCTTCCTCGGTCGCCGCGGTGTAGACGGGCTTGAGGAGCTTGGCGATCTTGTCCCAGTCCTGGCGGGCGGCATAGCGGAAGGAATTCCGCAGCAGGTGGACCACGCAGGTCTGCACCACGGTGCGGGGCCAGACGGTCTCCACCGCGTCGGGAAGCCCCTTCAGCCGGTCGCAGACCAGCATGAGGACGTCGTTCACGCCGCGGTTCTTGATCTCGGTCAGGATATGCATCCAGTGCTTGGCACCCTCGCCGCCGTCGCCGGCCCACAGCCCCAGAATGTCCCGTCGGCCCTCGACGGTGACGGCCAGGGCAATGTAGATCGGCCGATTCGCGACGGCACCGTCGCGGATCTTGGTTCTGTCGACGATCTTGTGATCCGGACGGGCTGGACTCATCGCGCGAGTAGGACGCGTTTGCGAAGGAGATCGAGGCTGGCCCGGCCGAACATCTGCCGTTTCAGCATCTTCAGCCGGTTGATGTTGCCTTCGACGGCGCCGGAACTGTGGGGAAGGGACAGTCCGTTGCGGACGGCGTCGAAGTCGCGGCGGAGGTTGCGGGCGAAGCCCGCGAGTGGGGCGAGGGAGTCTTGTTCGACCTCGGTGATCCAGCCCTCGAGGCGGTCGCCGTGGCGTGCGGTCATCATGACGGCGAATTTCCTGACGTGCCCGGTGAGCCGGTCCAGCTCGGGATCGCGTTCACGCAGCCGGTGCAGCTTGCCGGCGTCCTCGTCCCGCAGGTGTTCGGGGTGAGTCATGATCCATGAGGTGACCTCGCGGACCGACGGAGGCTTCGGTCCCGGACCGGGTGCGTGTCCGCGCCCGGTGCGGTACTGCCCCAGATGACGTTGGACGGCCAACTCGCCCCCGGGGTACCCCTGTTCCTGAATCTCGCGGTAGAGCTTGGTGGCGTTTCTGACGCCTTCGTTCCAGCGCCGGTGCAGGTAGCTGACATGCGGGTCGACGACGTGCGCCCGCTGCAGGCTTTTGGCGACGATGTCGTCCGCGGTGGGGGCGTTAACCAGTTTGCGGACGGTGGCCTGGTGCAGTCCGAGTTTCCGGCCGATCGCCGCCTTCGACATCCCCTGCTGCCACAGCTCGTGGGCGGCAGCATGCTGTTCACGGAGCCGAGTCACGATCTTCAGCTCTGTCGGCGGCTGGACTACCTGCGGTTCGTCGGGAGTGTCTGCCGGTTCCGAAGGCGGTTCGGCCAGACGGGAGCGATGACCGTTCACCGTCTTCTCGACCGCCTGGCCGAGATTGGCCCACAGATGGTAGCGATCAGCGACCTGCTCGGCCTGCGGCGCCCCGATGCGTGCGCCCTCCGCGTAACCGCTGGACCGGTCCCGGCAGATCACCTTAACTTCGGGGTGGTCGCGGAGCCATGCGGCGAGTTCCTCCCCTTCGCGCCCGTCGTAGAGATGCAGTGGACGGTGGGTGGCCATGTCGATCAGCACCGTGCCGTAGTGACGGCCCTTGCGGAAAGCGAAGTCGTCGACGCCGAGGACCTCCACCTCGCCGACCTCCGGTTCGGGCAGGGCTCTGACCAGCCGCAGCAGCGTGTCCTTGCCCACGGTGATGCCGACCGCGGAGGCCAGGCGGGCTCCTGCCCGGCCGGCCAGAGCCAGTCCGATCCGCGTCAGCACCCCGCGCAATAGCGGGGTCTGCCGACTGTGCGGGGTCGTCAGTCCCACGATCTGCTCGGCGAACGTCACCGCCGTGCAAGCAGTGTTCTCGCAGCGGAACCGGCGTATGCGTAACTCGATCACCACGCCGAGCCCGCCTACGGCGACATCACGCAGCTTGCGTACGTACCGGCCGTGCACCCGAGCAGAGCTCTGACCGCACCGGCAGGACCCGCACGTCGCCCGCACCCGCGTCCTCAACACCACCTTGTCCGGCCGTCGCTCGACCTCCTCGATGAGCAACGCGGACAGGTACGGAAACAGCTCCAAAAGCACATCACGAGAGCACGCGATGCATGATTGCGAACGGTTGGAACACGCCGCTCAACCGTCCGGATCACAAGATCGTCGACAGAACCCGGATCTTCACGTGGATCGCGTCGATGAAGACCACCGGATAGACCGCGTCCAGGGGCCGGTTCTGCCACTCGGCCATGCCGTCCATGACCTTGTCGGTGATCGTCGAGATGGTCTGACGGGAGACCTCGGCGCCATAGACCTCGGCCAGATGGGCCTGGACCTCGCCGGTGGTCAGGCCCTTCGCGGACAGTGAGATCACCATCTCGTCCACGCCGGTCAGGCGCTTCTGCCGCTTCTTGACGATCTTCGGCTCAAAGCTGCCCTCGCGGTCGCGGGGCACAGCTATCTCGACCGGGCCGACGTCCGTCAGCACGGTCTTGGCCCGGGTCCCGTTGCGGCTGTTGCCTCCGTTCTTCCCGGCGGGGTCGTGCTTGTCATAGCCGAGGTGGTCGGTGATCTCGCCTTCCAGGGCGGACTCCAGGAGCCGCTTGGTCAGCTGCTGGAGCAGCCCACCCTCGCCGGTCAGCTGCAGGCCCTCGGCCTGAGCGCGGCCGACCAACTCGTCGATGAGCTGGTCGTCCACCTTCTTCGCCGGCTGCGGCTCAGCGGCCTTGACGGACTCGGCCTCGGTCACGTTGTCGCTGGTCATCGATGCATCTTCCTTGATCAGGAGTTACACCGATCGTTTTACAGTCCCGAGCGAGGTAGTGCAGGCACCCGAACGTGATCCCGAGGCACCACCGACTTCTACCTCAGCATCTGCTTCGCCCCGGCGGAGTCACCTCGCGCGCTGTGCACGCCGATCGGAACCTGGATGAGGCCGGCGATACGGAGGGCCCCGTCCACCTCGTCGCGTCTTTGGGATCTTCACCGCCACAGCTATGAAATACCTCCACGCCGCCCACCTCCTCCCGCGCCCCCTATCTCGCACTGACAGCAGACCGGCCGGTCCGGAGACCTCGCACTAGAAGCGGAACGGTCACACCTGCGGTCACCGTTCCTTGCGCCTCCAACGCACCCTCGTTGGTCACTGGGGCAGCTCCCGCCAATACGCGAGCGATCACCCTTCTCTTTGCGAGCGGAGTCGGAGGAGCGAACGAGTAGCGGCCAGGAGGGCCGCGAGGTAAATGGCCGCGAGCAGGGTGGCCAACTGTGCCCAGGGAACGCTCAGGACGAAGCCGGAGATCCGGTTGGCGATGATCACGGTAGGCAGCAAGGCGATCACAAGACCAAGCAGGGTACTGACCGCTACCAGGGCTGCCTGCTGGTAGAGCAGGATGCGCCGAGTCCAGGCAGGGGGCAGCCCCAGGGCGGTGAGGCCAGCCATGTAGCCGCGCAGTGTGCGGATTTGGCCGCGTATGGCTGTCAGCACTGTGGCCAGGACGAGGAGTACCAGCGCGACCGCGGTGGCGAGCAGCGCCGCCGGCGCGACGGCCGGCTCGGGGGGCACGTAGATTCGTGCTGCACGTCCGTCGTGACCGGAGGTGATGAGGGCTTGCTGAACGGCTTCGGTCTGGGTGTCCGCAAGGCCGGTGATCATGATTGGCCCCTGAGGGGGCATGGGCAGCCGAAGCTCGCTCGCAGTGGATCGGAGCATGATCCCGTCGCTGCCGGCTCGCCACCGGGTCGGTGCCGCGTCCACCGCAACCATCGGGAGTTCGGGAGTGCGACCAAGGGTCTTGTCGTCCTGGCGCACGACGAGGCTCGTACGTGCGGAGGTGCCTTCCGGGGCGCCCGGGGCATCGGACCAGATGAGCAAGCCTCCCTCGGTCAGGGTGGCCAGCTGATCACGGCTCAGGGAATGCCCGAGCAGGCGCTTGGCGTCGGCAGGGGATTTCACGGTGAGGAAAATGGTGTCGCTGCCCGGTCGGGTGGCCGAACGGGTGGAGTACTTGCTGTCCATGGTGTAGGCGGGTGTGATCTCAAAGCGAGGGTGGCCATCCAAAAGGCCAGTTGCCTCGGCGGCCCGCAGTACAGACTTCGTGGGGGCGAAGCGGTCACTAGTGCTGTCGGCCAGCAGTATCTGGCCGGACAGCACGTCGGGGTGCCTCTGCGTGTCCGCCGTGCGCAGCAGCGTATCCAGGAGGGCAAGGAACCCCAGGGAAGCTCCGAAGAGGACCGTGAGTACAGCGAGGGAGGCCGAGGCACGGCGGGAGTCGGCGGCCAGCTGTCGGCGGGCGAGCCGGGAGCGGGGACCTTTCTCGGGGATGAACTTCAGCGTCAGCGCGAACGCCTCGGGGATGACCAGCAGCACAGCGACGGTCACGATGCCGGTCAGGGTCATGGCCATGGCCGGGGAGTCGACACGGACGGCGTAGACGGCCGTGGCGCACCAGGCGAGGACTGCCAGTACCTGACGGGTATCCCGGATGCGACGGGACGTTTTGCTGATGGCTACTTCGCCAGTGGAGCGGCCGCTCTTGTCACGGTTGGCCGGCGCCGCGGCGTGGCGGCGGTCGTCGCGTGCCAGTGCCAGCCCTGCGACCAGGGAGGTGAGCACGATCAGGATGAGCAGGCGGAGGGCGGGGTCGGCGAGTCCGTCGATGGGACCGGCCGGGCGCTCTCTCAGGTGGGAGACGAGGAGGCGGGCAGCCGCGCCCACGCCGAGACCGGCTGCGGCTCCTGCGGTCGCCGCGATAAGGGACCAGGCCAGGGTGGCGAGGGTGAGTCCGGCCGCTGCGGTACGGCGGGATATGCCCAGGGAGGCCAGGGAGCCCGCGGTGCGTCGAAAACGCCGGTCATTCAGCCCGAAGACCAGCAGTACGGCGCCCAGCGGCACCAGGAGCGCCGGGACCGTATAGCCGGCCGGGGTCTTCTCGATCCAGAACCCCTCCCCGCTGCCTTCGGCCCGCAAGGAGAGCGTGTTGGCGACGGCGATGTCACTTTCAGACTTCCTGTTCTGCTTTTTCTCCCAGTTGCTGATTGCGGCGCTGAACGCCGTGATTCCGCTTTTAGGTTCGGCACCCGACCACAAGAGGAGGGGCTGCGTAGCCAGGATAGGGAAACCCTTGACCAGGTTCTCGTCCAACGCTGCCCACGTGCCCGGGCCTGCCAGCAGGTTCGTGGTGCTGGCACTTAGGTCGTCGGCCGTGCCGACCACCTTGAGGCGGACGTCTCCCAGCACGGTCAGCTCTTTGCCCGGTACGGTCCGCACGTCGTGGGGCTCGGTGACGACCACCTCGCCCGGGCCGGTCGGCCAACGTCCGGACTGAAGGTCGTAGCGACGCGGGTAGGGGTTGGAGCTCCAGTCGGCCTCGAACATGGTCACATTGCGTGCCGGCGTGGTGTCGAGCTGAACATCGAAGGCGCTGAGCATGACCAACGCGTCTGTGAAGCCTGCCTGTTGCAGGCGCTCTCGCAGCTCGGGGACGAATGCATCGTCCCCGGGCGGGAGCTGGACACTGCCATAGCCCACCGACGCATCAAACCGGCCCATATCCCGGTCGGCGACTTGCTCACCAGACAGGGACAGCGTCTTCAGCACGATGAACATCGCCATGACGAAGACCGCGCCGACGAACACCGTCAGGGTGGAACGGATCAGAGCGCGCGAGCGTCCCAGCCGCCGTGCCAGCCGGAAGGCCAACCGCAATTGCTGCCCGGCAGGGGCCTCCGCGGATCGAGGCTTCACGAACGACTCTCCAGTCGGCCGTCCACGACCTCGTAGACGGTGTCGGCATAGTCCCGGCAGCGGGGATCGTGTGAGCAGATCACGGCCAGTACGCCCTCGTCGCACAATGTGCGGATCAAGGTGAACAGTTCCTGGGTGGCTGCGGAGTCCAGGGCGCCGGTCGGCTCGTCCGCCAAGAGCACCGCGCGCTGTCCTGTCAGGGCGCGCGCCACACCTACACGCTGGCGTTGCCCGCCGGAGAGCTGTGAGGGAAACCGGTCTTCCAGCCCGGGAAGGCCGACCCGTGCCAGCTGCCGCAGGGCTTCCGAGCGGGCTTGTGCGGTCGGTAGGCCGAGTGCTTCCAAGGGCAGGGAGACGTTCTCGGCCGCTGTGAATTCCTGGATCAGGTTGTGGTCCTGGAACACGACGCCCACCGTGTGGAGCCTGAGCTCAGCTCGCTGCTTGTCACCAGCGGCCCCCACCTCGACGCCGCCGACCTGGATCTCGCCGGTGTCGGCGAGATCCAGACCTGCCAGCAGATTAAGCAGGGTCGACTTACCCGAACCGCTGGCGCCGTAAATGCACACGAACTCGCCCGGCCGTGCCTCGAAGTCCACATCCCGCGCGGCCCACACAGTCTCCACTTCGGAGCGGTAAGCCTTGCAGACCCCCCTGGTCCGGATCAGCGCGGCATCTACGGCCTTAATCAACTCAACAACCGCCTGAGGTTCGGAACGACGACACTTCATCGCTGTTCAGGGGGGAGACGTTGTTGTCAGTGCTGTTCCTGGCCATACCCTGCTTGTCCCCGCCGCCGTTGGCGTTGCCAGCCATGCAGCCATCGTAGCTCGCAGAGCGGTTCGCCCACGAGTCCATCGCGTCGTTCCTCTCGCCGCTCAGGTTCGCGAACGAGCTCTGGCCGTGGGTGCGTTCGCCGATCAGCCATGCGAAGTCGTTGTTGCCCCACAGGCACATGTTGTTCGAGTTGCATTCGCTCAGGGCGGCGTTAGCCGTGCTGGGCGTCATCGCCAAGGCGGCGAACAGGAGCGCGGTCGAAGCTATGACCTTCTTGGCTCTCAAAATGTCTCCTAGGCAGGTTGAGTGGGCTGCAAGTCACTCCGATGGGTGTCGCTCGGAGTCGACAGATCATGTGCGTAGGCATACTTACGATTCAAGGGTCACGGTGGCATCACGCCACACGTTGGCAACTTCCTCAACACGACTTGACGACAAGTCACCCACATGCTTGGGGTCTGGGGGCAGGTGTTCGATCTCGAGCGACCGCTGAGCCTCATGCGTGCGGGCGCTATGTTCGGCGTCCGGAGTTCGTCCCGAATGCCCGCGAGACATTCGACCGATGTCGGGCCCTGGGTGCCACAAGTCATTCTTCAGTTAGGCTCGTCATCGCTCCACCACCCTTCGGTTCACGGGATCGGAGCGTCGGTATTCGTGAACTCACGGACCTTGGGGCGTATCACCCCGGGTTCCGAGGCGGCTGGGCGAATGTTCACCCGGTACGTGTAGAGGTCCGGGCCGAAACTAGTTGTAGTCGTGTGGTGCGCTTGAAGCGCGTGCGCGGCGCGAACTGAACTCCGACTTAAAGGAACGCCAGTGGCAGCGTCGGTGCGGGCATTGCGAGGCCCCTCTGGTGAGCACTCTCCGTGAAGGGTGACGAGCAATCAGGTATTGCTGACGCTTCGTTACCTGTCCAAGATCATCTTGCACACGCGTTGCACAAGGTGATGAAGAGCAGCGGCGATCAATGGAAGGTCGAGAAAGGGTATAACCGCAGCTCGTCAGGCATTTAGGGATGTCGTGCCCCTTGCCGCCAAGGGGCACGACATCCCGCCCGTCAGATGTCGCGGAAGATCTCGATCTGCGCGCCCACCGAGTTCAGCCGCTCCGCCAGATCCTCGTAACCGCGGTTGATCACATAGACGTTGCGCAGGACCGACGTGCCCTCGGCCGCCATCATCGCGAGCAGGACCACCACCGCGGGGCGCAGTGCGGGCGGGCACATCATCTCGGCGGCGCGCCAGCGGGTCGGGCCCTCGACCAGTACTCGGTGCGGGTCCAGGAGTTGGAGCCTGCCGCCGAGGCGGTTGAGGTCGGTGAGGTAGATGGCCCGGTTGTCGTAGACCCAGTCGTGGATCAGGGTCTGGCCGTGCGCGGAGGCCGCGATGGCGGCGAAGAACGGCACGTTGTCGATGTTGAGGCCGGGGAACGGCATCGGGTGGATCTTGTCGATCGGCGCCTCCAGTTTGGAGGGCCGGACGGTCAGGTCCACCAGCCGGGTGCGGCCGTTGTCGGCGGCGTACTCCGGCGTACGGGCGCAGTCGACGCCCATCTCCTCCAGCACCGCGAGCTCGATCTCCAGGAACTCGATCGGTACCCGGCGGATCGTCAGCTCCGACTCCGTCACCACAGCGGCGGCCAGGAGGCTCATCGCCTCGACCGGGTCCTCGGACGGGAAGTAGTCGACGTCCACGTCGATCCGGGGGACGCCGTGCACGGTCAGCGTCGTCGTTCCGACGCCCTCGACCTGGACGCCCAGCGCCTCCAGGAAGAAACACAGGTCCTGGACCATGTAGTTGGAGGAGGCGTTGCGGATGATCGTGGTGCCGTCGTGCCGGGCGGCGGCCAGCAGCGCGTTCTCGGTCACCGTGTCGCCGCGTTCGGTCAGGACGATGGGGCGGTCGGGCGTGACCGAGTGGTCGACCTGCGCGTGGTAGAGCCCGTCCGTCGCGGCGATCTCCAGACCGAACCGGCGCAGCGCGATCATGTGGGGTTCGATGGTGCGCGTGCCGAGGTCGCAGCCGCCCGCGTACGGGAGGGTGAACTGGTCGGTCCGGTGCAGCAGCGGGCCGAGGAACATGATGATGGACCGGGTCCTGCGCGCCGCGTCCGCGTCGATGGAGGCGAGGTCCAGCTCGGCGGGCGGGATGATCTCCAGGTCCACGCCGTCGTTGATCCAGCGGGTGCGGACGCCGATGGAGCTCAGCACTTCCAGCAGCCGGAAGACCTCTTCGATGCGCGCCACCCGGCGCAGTACCGTACGGCCCTTGTTGAGGAGCGTGGCGCAGAGCAGCGCGACGCACGCGTTCTTGCTCGTCTTGACGTCGATGGATCCGGAGAGCCGGCGGCCGCCCACCACGCGGAGGTGCATGGGACCGGCGTAGCCGAGGGACACGATCTCGCTGTCGAGGGCCTCACCGATGCGGGCGATCATCTCAAGGCTGATGTTCTGGTTGCCGCGCTCGATCCGGTTGACCGCGCTCTGGCTGGTGCCGAGCGCGTCGGCCAGCTGCGTCTGTGTCCAGCCCCGGTGCTGCCGGGCGTCACGGATGAGCTTGCCGATGCGTACGAGGTAGTCGTCTTCCATGCCCGAACGTTATCTCGGATATGAGATGAAGGGTGTGGTGGGGGTGTGGTGTCGCCAAGGAGGGCGATGTCCCGACGCCGAGCTCCCGGGCGGCCGGCCCTCGTCCTCGGCCGAGGACATGCCACCCTCTCCGCATCCTTCCTCGCGCCCAGGAGCCCGGCACGTCGAGCGCGGCCTTCCGGAGCAGCGTGCCCACCTGCGCGCCCTTTCGGCCGTGGAGCTGAGCCGATCCGGCGTCCCGTGAGGCGGACGGGTCAGCGGAGTTCCTGGATGCGGATCAGGTTGCCCGCGGGATCACGGAAGGCGCAGTCGCGGACGCCGTACGGTTGCTCGGTCGGCTCCTGCACCACCTCGGCGTCGCCTGACTGCACCTTCTCGAAGGTCTCGTCGAGGTCCGGGGTGGCCAGCAGAATCCAGCCGTAGGTGCCCTTGGCCATCATCTCGGCGATGGTGCGTCGCTCGGCGTCGGTGACCCCGGGGTCGGCGGCCGGCGGCGCCAGCAGGATGGACGTGCCCGGCTGGCCGGCGGGGCCGACCGTGATCCAGCGCATCGTGCCCTGGCCCACATCGCTGCGGACCTCGAAGCCGAGGGTGTCGCGGTAGAAGGCCACGGACGCGTCCGGGTCCTCGTGCGGAAGCACGGTCATGTGAATGGTGATGTCCATGCCGATCATGCTAGGCAGAGCCGGCGACCCGCGCTTCTCGATTCCTGACCGATCCGCGCCGCGGGCGGGGGCGCCTGGCAGACGCCGTCAGCCCTGCCGGACGTCCTTGACGAAGACGATGCCGTCGCTCTCCGCCAGATGGGCCGGGTGGAAGGGGGCGTACCCGAACCAGGGCGAGACGCGCGGGGCGGGCCGGGTGTCGCCGAGGGCGCTGGCCAGCCGCCGGGCGTCGATGACGCAGCGGTCCGCCGGGAGCGCGTACAGGAGCCCTTCCACGGTGTCCGGCGCCGGTCGGTCCACGCCCCGGTGCGCGATCGTGCCGAGGGCCGTGGCCACGAAGGCGTACTCCTCGCCGAGCCGGGCGCTCACCAGCGCACCGGCGCTCCACCACTCCAGCGGCACCCCGCCCATCCGCACCGTGCTCTTCTCCCGCTGGAGATGGGAGTTGTGGGCGTATACGAGCGCCGGGCCCCGCGCGGCGACGTCGAGGAGATTGTGGGCCATCATCCCGTCCCGCAGGCTCACCAGCCGGTTCATGCGCGCCGGTGAGGTGTCGGCCATCCAGGAGTGGTAGCGCAGCAGGCCGGTGGCGGTGCGTCCGTACAGGCGCGCCCGGTCCCAGTCGTCGCGCGAGGTCGCCGCGATCAGATGCGGTGTCTGCTCGTCGAGCAGCGCCACCAGATCGTCGGCGATCAGACGCAGCTCCCCGGCCCCGGCCGACCGCCCCACGGAGCTGCCCGGGTCCCTCATCGCGGCGGGGTCGGTCCACCGGTCGTCGGCGCCGAGCAGGCGGTCGAGGAAGCGCGCGGTGCAGGGAAGCAGGTCGGCGGCCACCTCGGCCGCGAGGTAGTCGTGGAGTGCGGTGAGAGCCTGGCGGGGGCTCGCGGCGCCGCTGATCTCCAGCGGGCCGTCGAAGCCGGCGAAACGGACGCGCTCGGACACGGGCCGGCCGTCGTTGTGGGCCCGCATCCAGCATACGAGCTCGCGGTTGGCGGGGGAGGACCCCCAGCCGTGGCTGAAGCCGAGCTCCATGACCTCGTCCAGGGTGCCCGCGCCCGAGCTGACGTGGTCGTCGACGAGCAGTCCTCTCAGGCAGTCGCTCTCGATCGCGATCGTCCGGTACCCCTCCTGCTCCACGAGCTGCCGGAAGAGTTCGTTGCGCAGGTGCAGCAGCGTCTCCTCGCCGTGGGTGGGCTCTCCCAGGGCGAGCAGCCGGGGGCGGGCCGGCAGGAGCCTCAGGAAGGCAGCGGCCTCGACCGCATGGGCGGCGTCCTTGATGTCAGTGACCATGCCCTCAACGCTATCGTTGAAGATCCGGTTGAGACTTCTGCCGGATATCCTGCGGATCATGGGACGAAAGCTTCAACGGGGTGAACACCTGCGGCCGGTTGATCTGGCGCGCGAACACGACCTGTCCACGCAGGCGGTCAGGAATTACGAGGAGGCCGGCATCCTTCCGCCCGCCGGTCGCACCCCCCACGGCTACCGCACCTACACCTCGCGGCACGCGGCGGCGCTGCGCGCGTTTCTCGCCCTCCTGCCCGGCCACGGCCACCGGACGGCGGCGTCGATCATGCGGGCCGTGAACCAGGGCGCAGCCGACGACGCGTACCGCATGATCGACGAGAGCCACGCACAGCTCCTCGACGACCGGCGGACCCTCCACGCCGTGGAGCGCGCACTGCGCGACCTGGAGCCCGCAGCGGAGCCCGAGGAGACGTCGGGACAGGGCGGCGGCACGTTCATCGGGCCGCTCGCGGGCAGGCTCGGAATCCGGCCCGCGACGCTGCGCGCCTGGGAGCGCGCCGGGCTGGTCGGCCCGCGCCGCGATCCGCGGACCGGGTACCGGGTCTACGACGAGGCCGACGTACGGGATGTCCGGCTCGCCCATCAGCTCAGGCGGGGTGGCTACCTGCTGGAGCAGATCGCCCCGCTGATCAGCCAGGTGCGCGCGGCGGGCGGGCTGGAACCGCTGGCGGGGGCACTGGGCGACTGGAGCGCCCGGCTCACCGCCAGGGGGCGGGCGATGCTGCGGGGTGCCTCGGAGCTGGAGGCGTATGTGACGCTGACGGCCGGGCCCCCGGGACGGCGGCCCCGGCCGCCGGGTCCGCCGGGTGACCGCCTCGGCCGGATGGGGCGGAACACCGCGTGTCCGCCGCCGGCAGTGGAGTCGGCCGCACGTACCCCGGTGACTGACCGGCGAGGACCGGCACGGATGGCAGGGACACGGCGGACGCCGGCCGGCATCGTCCGTATCCGAGGTCTTCGCTGCCGATGGTCGTCCCGGCCGGCGACCTCACCTGCCGGAGACCAGCTCGCCCAGGTGGTGCAGCGAGTTGGCGAGATGCCCGGTCCCGAAGGGCGGGAACTGGAGGTACTCCCGGATGTACTGCGGCACAGCCGACCAGTCGTAGGTGAGCGTGATGTGTGTCCCGGACGGACCGGACGGCGCGAGGTCGTAACGCCAGGTCCAACCGCCGAACTCCAGGCTGCCGTCCTCCTTCTCCGTCCCCGTGAGCCAGCCGATGGCGTGCGGCGGGTCGAGCACCTGGACCTTGTTGGCCACCTGGTAGTCACCGTCCGGATGGTCGGCGTGGTACATGTCCATCCGGAAGATCTGCCCCGCCTCGGTCAGCGGCGCACGGTCGACAGGTTCCTGGACCCAGCCGGTGCCGTCGATCGCGGCATGGGTCGCCGGGTCCGCCAGTACCGCGAACACCCTGTCGGCGGGCACGGCGACGGTGAGGGTGGCGCTCACGTTCTCCTGGTCCATGGTGTGCATGCTCCTCGTCATCTCATCTCGGGCCTCCCCGCAGGCGAGGCGGGGGAAGTTCCCGACATGCAGACGACGTGGTGGGGCAGAACTCATCGGTCGTGCGCGCGGGAGCCGCGCCCGGACCGGTCGTATCGTCTGGAGCGGCCTGATACCGGTCCACGTCCCCGGCCGGCGTTCCGCGGTGCTGGTGAGCCCGGTGTCCGCTTCTGCCACAAACCGCGCCCGGGCATGACCGCGCGGCGGCGATGTACTAGAGTTATCTCGACATCGAGATATCTGCCGAGGCGTACCGCGGCCGCCGCCTGATAAGGGTTACCTAACCAATCCTTACCTTAGCGGATGGCGGGGGCCCTGGGCGGCCACCACGCGGCGCCGGCGCCCCTGAGGCGAGGCGGGGTAGTACGCGCACATTGAAGAAGGAGACTGTCGTGTCGGCGAACAGCTTCGACGCCCGCAGCACGCTGCGCGTGGGCGACGAGTCGTACGAAATCTTCAAGCTGGACAAGGTCGAGGGCTCCGCGCGCCTCCCTTACAGCCTGAAGGTGCTGCTGGAGAATCTGCTCCGCACCGAGGACGGCGCGAACATCACCGCCGACCACATCCGGGCGCTGGGCGGGTGGGACTCGCAGGCTCAGCCCAGCCAGGAGATCCAGTTCACGCCGGCCCGCGTGATCATGCAGGACTTCACGGGCGTGCCCTGCGTCGTGGACCTCGCGACCATGCGCGAGGCCGTGAAGGAGCTGGGCGGCGACCCGGCGAAGATCAACCCGCTGGCCCCGGCCGAGCTGGTCATCGACCACTCCGTCATCGCCGACAAGTTCGGCACCAGCGAGGCGTTCGCGCAGAACGTCGAGCTGGAGTACGGCCGCAACAAGGAGCGCTACCAGTTCCTGCGCTGGGGCCAGACCGCCTTCGACGAGTTCAAGGTCGTCCCCCGGGCACCGGCATCGTCCACCAGGTCAACATCGAGCACCTGGCCCGTACGGTCATGGTCCGCGGCGGCCAGGCGTACCCCGACACCCTCGTCGGCACCGACTCGCACACCACGATGGTCAACGGCCTCGGCGTACTGGGCTGGGGCGTGGGCGGCATCGAGGCCGAGGCGGCCATGCTCGGCCAGCCGGTCTCCATGCTCATCCCGCGCGTCGTCGGCTTCAAGCTGACCGGCGAGCTCCCGGCCGGCACCACCGCCACCGACCTCGTGCTGACCATCACCGAGATGCTCCGCAAGCACGGCGTCGTCGGCAAGTTCGTCGAGTTCTACGGTGAGGGCGTCACCGCCACCTCCCTGGCGAACCGCGCCACCATCGGCAACATGTCGCCGGAGTTCGGCTCCACCGCCGCGATCTTCCCCATCGACGACGAGACGCTGAAGTACCTCCGTCTGACCGGCCGCGACGCACAGCAGGTCGCCCTCGTCGAGGCGTACGCCAAGGAGCAGGGCCTCTGGCTGGACCCGGCCGCCGAGCCGGACTTCTCGGAGCGGCTGGAGCTCGACCTCTCCACGGTCGTCCCCTCCATCGCCGGTCCCAAGCGCCCGCAGGACCGCATCGTCCTGGCGAACGCCGCCGAGCAGTTCGCCAAGGACGTCCTCACCTACGTCGAGGCCGACGTGACCGGCGGCGACGACCGCAAGCCCGGCGTGCCGCAGCAGGAGCAGCCCCACGGCGTGGCCTCCCCGGTCGACGAGGCGAGCTCGGAGTCCTTCCCGGCCAGCGACGCCCCGGCCTACGGCCACGACGACAACGGCGCCGGCGCCCCGCAGCACGCGAACGGCACCGGCTCCGCGGTCCCGTCGAAGCCGACCCGGGTCACCCTGGCCGACGGCACCTCCTTCGAGCTCGACCACGGCGCGGTGACGGTCGCGGCCATCACCTCCTGCACCAACACGTCGAACCCGTACGTGATGGTCGCCGCCGCGCTCGTCGCGAAGAAGGCGTCCGAGAAGGGCCTGACCCGCAAGCCGTGGGTCAAGACCACCCTCGCCCCCGGCTCCAAGGTGGTCACCGACTACTTCGACAAGGCCGGCCTCACGCCGTACCTCGACAAGCTCGGCTTCAACCTCGTCGGTTACGGCTGCACCACCTGCATCGGCAACTCCGGCCCGCTGGACGAGGAGATCTCGAAGGCGATCAACGACGCCGACCTGGCCGTCACCTCGGTGCTCTCGGGCAACCGCAACTTCGAGGGCCGGATCAACCCCGACGTCAAGATGAACTACCTGGCGTCCCCGCCGCTCGTCGTCGCGTACGCCATCGCCGGCTCGATGAAGGTCAACATCACCGAGGACGCGATCGGTGAGGACACCGAGGGCAACCCGGTCTTCCTCAAGGACATCTGGCCCTCCGAGGCCGAGGTCAACGACGTCGTCGCCAACTCCATCGGCGAGGACATGTTCAACAAGTCCTACCAGGACGTCTTCGCGGGCGACGCCCAGTGGCAGGCGCTGTCGATCCCGACCGGCGACACCTTCGAGTGGGACTCCCAGTCCACCTACGTGCGCAAGCCCCCGTACTTCGACGGCATGACGATGGAGACGACTCCGGTCGAGGACATCACCGGCGCCCGTGTCCTGGCGAAGCTGGGCGACTCGGTCACCACCGACCACATCTCCCCGGCCGGTGCGATCAAGGGCGACACCCCGGCCGGCAAGTACCTCACGGAGCACGGCATCGAGCGCCGTGACTTCAACTCCTACGGCTCGCGCCGTGGCAACCACGAGGTCATGATCCGCGGCACGTTCGCCAACATCCGCCTGCGCAACCAGATCGCGCCGGGCACCGAGGGCGGCTTCACCCGCGACTTCACCCAGGACGGCGGGCCGGTGTCGTTCATCTACGACGCCTCGCAGAACTACCAGGCCGCGGGCACCCCGCTCGTCATCCTGGCGGGCAAGGAGTACGGCTCCGGGTCCTCCCGCGACTGGGCGGCCAAGGGCACCGCGCTCCTGGGCGTCAAGGCCGTCATCGCCGAGTCCTACGAGCGCATCCACCGCTCGAACCTCATCGGCATGGGCGTCCTGCCGCTCCAGTTCCCGGAGGGCCGGACGGCCGCCAGCCTCGGTCTGTCCGGCGAGGAGACCTTCTCCTTCACCGGCGTGACCGAGCTGAACAACGGCACCACGCCGCGCACCGTGAAGGTCACCACCGACACCGGGGTGGAGTTCGACGGCGTCGTCCGCATCGACACCCCCGGCGAGGCGGACTACTACCGCAACGGCGGCATCCTCCAGTACGTGCTCCGCAGCCTGATCCGCAAGTAGAGCGCACCGCACACCACCACTGAGGGCCGCACCCCGTCGTAAGGGGTGCGGCCCTTCGGTGTGTCCGGTGCGCCCCTGGCGGGGTCAGCCTGTCCCGTCCCTCCTAATGTTGCCGCTGTCCCACCTGAGCTTGTTCAGTTCGCAGTTCGTCCCGGGGCATGTTGTCGTTCGCTCGTACACCAGGGCTTGGTGTCCCAGTCCTTCTTGCCGCTCGCTGTCGTTTGGCCCGCTTCGTTTTCGCTCTCAGGGGCGGTTTACCTGGCGATCCGTTGCTGATCTTGAGGGGTGTGGCTCTCTCATGGACAGCGCTTGTGCGTACGCTCGATGATCGGCCCAGCGGTTCCTTGAATCCGGGGCCAGTAGGTACAAGCCCTCGGGGGGCACCTGCCGCCCGGTAGAAGTAGCCGTGCAACACGTCTCCACGGGAGTGACACCCGTGAGGTGCGCAGTGGCATCACGGAGGCAGGCGACACACGCTGGTAGGCGTGGTCCAGCCGTCGTAGGTGACCTGGGAGGCGGTTGCGACGACTTCACCGACGTCCGAGCCTCCTCAGACGACCAGGTCAGGCCGAGATTACGCAGGGTCTCAAACGGAACTGCTGATCGCCCTGGAACATCATCCGCTGGATCGCATCTCCCTCTCAAGGAGGGCTCGGAAGGTGCGCGGGGGCCGACCGGTGAGGCGCTGGACGGTGTCGGTGATGCAGTCCTCCGCCCCTTCGGCGATGGCACGGTCCATGCCGGCCAGCATTGCGGCGAACTCCACCGGCACCTGCGTCGTGAGGCGGTCGCGCATCTGCTCGTAGGACAGGCGGCGGTGGACCACGGGCCGACCGGTGAACTCGGTGATGACCGCGGCGATGTCGTCGTGGCTGAGTGCCTCGGGTCCGGTGAGGACGAGATCGGTGTTGGGGGCTAGCTCGTCGGTTAGAGCGCGCACGGCGACGGCCGCGATGTCCTCGGCGTCGACGAAGCCGACTTGACCGCTCGCAGTGGCGGTCCAGATGATGCCCTCGTCCCGGATGCTGCGAGCGTGCGCGTGCGTGCCGGTGAAGTTCTGCATGAACCACGAGGGGCGCAGTACCGCCCACTGTCCGAAGAGATCGGGCAGGGCCTGGTGCACCGTTCCCACCGCCGGGCCGCCCTCGGGGATGGCCGAGGAGCTCAGCAGCACCGCGCGGTGCACGCCGGCGGTGCGGGCCTGATGGAGGAACGGCAGCATGGTCGCCGCGGGGTCGGAGTCGCCCAGGGGCGGTATGAGGTAGACGCGGTCGACGCCATCGAGGGCGGCCGCGTGGGTGGCGGGGTCGTACCAGTCGAAGGGGACCGGCTCGGCGCCGGCGACCGGGGTGGCCCGGCGGCTGGCGGCTTTGACGCGGTGGCCCGCGGCCGTCAGCTGTGCGGCGGTGCGGCTTCCGGTCGTGCCGGTGGCGCCGATGACCAGAGTGGTGCCGGCGGTGGTCATCGGCTGCTCCCGGTGAAGTCGGTGCCGGGTTCCTGGACGGCGAGGGGGTTCCAGTAGTCGCGGTAGGAGGTGATGTGCCCGTCTCGAACGGTCACAACGGCGATGTAGGTCATGTCGAAGGGAGCGTCGCTCTCCACCAGGCGGCCGACGCCGCGCATCTCGACCACGATGATCTGTGGATCGGTGGTCTGGTGGATCCGCAGGTCGGGGAAGTCGTGCAGGTCGATGTGGTCGGGGTAGTGGCGCATGTAGGCGGCGATGGCCTCCTTGCCCTCCAGACGCCGGGGCCAGCCGTCGGGGCGAAGGGGAACTCCATGAGGCCGCCCTCGGCCCACAGGGCAACCCACGCGGCAATGTCCTTGTCGAGCAGCAGTCGCAGGCTGTGGCGGTATAGATCCGCCGGAGAGATCGATGCGGACATGGGTATCCTCCAGTCATAGAATCCGGACCCTAGGTCCGCTTAGACGATATGGACCACGGGTCCGTTTTGCAAATGGAAGGAGCGGCATGCCCGAACGCCAGTCGTCTCGCAAGGACGCCATCCGCAACCGAGAGGCCGTGCTCGCGGCCGCCGACGCCCTCTTCACTCGCCGCGAGAGTCCCGAGGACGTCACCATGACCGACGTCGCGGCAGCGGCCGGCGTCGGCAAGGGCACGCTCTTCCGGGCCTTCGGCAATCGCGCCGGGCTGCTCCGCGCGCTGTACGAGGCACGGCTCGAACCGATCAGGCAGGCCGTTGAGACCGGCCCACCACCCCTGGGGCCGGCGACCCCACCGCGGGATCGCGTACCCGCCCTGCTCGATGCCATCCTGTGCTTCAAACTCGACAACCGGCGCCTCGCGCTGGCTTTGGAGGAAGGCGGGAGCAGCAGCCCGTACCAGGCGGAGCACTACGAGCGGTGGCACAGCCTGCTCCGAGCCGTACTGGAGCAGATCCCCGGCCTGACCGACAGCGACTTCACCACCCACGCCCTGCTCGCCGCCACACGAGCCGACCTCGTCGAGCACCTGGCCGGAGAAGAGCGCATTCCGCGGGAAAAAATGCGGGCACAGTTGGCGAACTTCGCCACCAGAGTCCTGGCCTCCGGTCCACTGCAAGGGTTGACCTCCGAGGAGTGATCGAGGATCGGGCGAGTCCTTGATCAGCGAAGCCTCGCAAACGAGCGACAACGAAGGTTGGGACGGCTGCACACGCATAACTCTGGGCGACAACGTCTCCTGGGATTTCGTGCACTGCGGTCTTCACCGTGATTTGCCTACCCCCTGGTCACCGAGGCGCGGGGCGAGAATGTCGAACGGGACGGGACACAGCCGGCCGACGCGGTCCGCAGCACCTCGGTGATCCGGCACTTCACGTCGCCCGGGGCCACTTCGAGACCCTGCGCCTTCTTCTTCGCGCTCTGCCCCGGTGCGAGGCCGAGCACGCCGACGATCCCGTCCGCCACCCGGGTGCCGTCCTGGTCCACGAACTCCACGGTCACGACGTAGTCCGCCGCGCTCCCGGAGCCGTTCACTATCTCCATCCCGGCGGCCGGCCACGCGGTCAGCGAGTCCACGGTGCACGCGGAGATCCGGACGTCCTCCTCCGCCTCCGTGCCGGTGGGTGCGGGAGACGGAGGGGGCACGGGCTCCTGACCGGGCAGGGCCTCTCCCGAGGAGTACGGACCCGGCCCCGGGGACGAGCCCATGACGGCCTGCCCCGCGAAGTAGAGCAGCGTTCCCAGGAGCGCCAGAGTGAGCACCCCGCCTCCCACGGAGAGCGCGACGACCAGCCCCGCACCGCTCTTGCGCGGCGGGGGACCCCCATCCCAGCCGGGCGGCGCCGGCCACGGCGGCTGCTGATGCCGGTGGGGCGGCGATGGCGGTGGCGGAAAGTTGTCGGACATGAGGTCCCCCAGGAAAAGGTGCAGGCAGGACCCCTACGGTAGGTGACTGGCGCTTGAGGCCCCGCACGGATTCCGCCGACGGCATGGGGGATCATCCAGCGCCGCGCGGGCGTGCCGCAGGGGGGGTCGGGCGACGTCCATCCGCGAGTGCGATCGTTGGCCCGCGCGTTCGCACCCGCGACAACCGCGTCACCGATACGAGAGAGCGGAGCGACCATGGGCGAGCTGATCCTGATCCGGCACGGGGAGACCGAGTGGTCCCGGTCCGGGCAGCACACGAGTCACACCGATCTGCCGTTGACCGAGCTCGGGGAGCGGCAGGCGAGGGCGCTCGTCCCCCTGCTCGCGGAGAGCCGGATCGGAACCGTGCTGACCAGCCCGTACCTCCGTGCCCGCCGCACCGCCGAGCTGGCCGGGCTGCCGTCGCCCCGCGAGGCGCCTGACCTGCACGAGTGGGACTACGGGGCGTACGAGGGTGTGACCACGGTCGAGATCCGGCGTACGCGCCCCGACTGGAACCTGTGGACCGACGGTGTGGCGCCCGGACCGGCGGAGCATCCCGGCGAGACGCCCGAGGAGGTGGGCGCACGGGCGGACCGGGTGCTGGCGCGGGTGGGGGAGGAGGCGTCGCGGCTCGGGGACGCGGACATCGTCCTGGTGGCGCACTCCCACTTCCTGCGGGTGCTCACGGCCCGCTATCTGCGGCTGACCCCCGCGAGCGGGGAGCTGTTCCAGCTGGCCACGGGGGCGGTCTCCCGGCTCGGTACGGAACACGGCAAGCCGGTCATCAAGGCACTCAACATGGCGTTGCCGGAGCGGCTGTTCGAGGCGGTGCGGGTCTGAGCGAGCGGCGACCCGGCCCGGTCGTGCGGGTGGCCGGTACCTTGTCCCCGAGGTACCGGCCCGGACCGTGCGCGGCTCTCAGGCCGCCTTCCCCAGTGCGGTGAGGTGGGCGAAGACCACCACGTTCGCCGAGTAGCCGGCCTTCGCGTCGAAACGCCCGCCGCAGGTGAGCAGCCGGAGTTCGGGCCGTCCGGTCTCCCCGTACACCTTGTCGTCGGGGAACTTGTCCTTCGTGTACGTCTTCACCGCGTCGACCGTGAACACCGCGGTCCTGCGGTCCGCCCGCACCACGTTCACCTTGTCGCCCCGGCGCAGCGCGTTGAGGTTGAGGAAGATGGCGGGGCCGGTCCTGGTGTCCCGGTGGCCCACGAGCAGGGCCGTGCCGTCCTCACCGGGCGAGGGCCCCCTCTCGTACCAGCCCGTCAGCTTCGGCTTGCTCAACGGCGGAGCCTTGAGCCGGCCCTTCGCGTCGAGACCGAGTCCGGTGACCGGTGCCTCGATGAAGATGGCGGGAATGGTGACCTTCAGAGGACGGGAGGGCACCAGGGGGGCGTGCGAGGCCGGCACGTGTTCCCCCGGCGTGTGCGGTGCCCGTCGGAACGGCTCCCGCCCGCCGCCCGCGGCGTCGCTGCCGCGGGCGGCGGTGCCCGACGGGGTGTCCTCGGAGTCCGAGGACACCCAGACGATGCCGGTCACCAGTGAGAACGTCACGCACAGCGTCATGGTGAGACGGCATGCGCGGGTCGGTCCTCGTCGTCGCCGTCGGCAGCGGGCGTTACGCCTCGCCACGGGCACGGCGGCGGGCGGACCGGCGGACCATGACCAGGCCCGCGAGGCCGACGCCGCCGGCGGCGAGTGCCGCGGTGGTGCCGGCGTCCGAGTCGCTCTCCGACGAGCTGACGGGCTCCATCTCCGGCACACCGCCGCCGCCCGCGGGGACCGTGCCGATCGGCTTGCTGCCGCCGTGCCCGCGCCTGGGGCACTCGACCTTGAAGCTCTTCTGCTTCGGACCCGCCGGGACGGCGAACTCCAGTTTGTACGTGCCCTCGGGGAGCAGGTACGCCTGGCTGCGCGCACTGCCGTTGATGAGCGGAAGGGTGGCCAGCAGGGTGTTGCCCGGGGGCACGGTCGGGGGCTGCTCGGTGATCGTCCAGGCGACCGAGGGCAACGACTCGAAGTTGTTCGCCACGAGTACGAACTTGCAGACCGAGACGCCTTCGCGGTCACCGGGCGAGTGCCAGCGGACCGAGCGGATGTCGATGTCACCGCTGTCGCCGGGAACGGCGTAGGCGGCCGGGGCGCCGGCCAGGGTGGCGCCGGCGACCGCGACCGCGGCGGCCACCCTGGCCCCCGTGCGGACGCGGCGGGAGCGGAAGGAAGTGGACATGCGCATGAAGGGCTCCTTCAAGCCGAGATGATTGTCGTACTGATCACCTGATCGCCTAAGAGATGCCACGAATCGCCGCAAAAGTCAGATAAGACACGAGAACGGGCCAGAAGTGCCCTGTTCGGCCGACAGGGCGGGAGGGGAAACGGCCCGTACGGGCCGGAAACGACGGGGTGCCCCTTCCGGCAGACCTCACCGGAAGGGGCACCCCGTACATCAGTTGAGCGTTCAACCCGTTACTGGCGGCTGAGCAGCTCCACCTCCGCCAGCGTCGCCGAGCCGTCCACGACCAGCCGGTACGCCGTGTACGAGCCCGGCCGGCCGACCGAGAACACCCGGGTCTGCTTGTCCCAGGCGAACGACTGGGCGGACCGCTTGTCGAGGTCCTTCCACGTCGTGCCGTCCGAGGAGCCCTGGAGGACCCAGCCCGCCGGGGCCTCCTTCGCCGCTGACGACGTCAGCGTGTACTGGAGCGCCTTGGTGGCAGAGGCCACCGGCAGCTCCACCGTCCCGACGACGGCCTTGGTGGCCGAGGTGTCGTCGAAGAGCGCGCCCTCACCCTTCAGCGCGTCGGCCCTCGGGTTCGGCACCTCGTCGTCCTGGGTGATCGAGACCGGCGCCGCCTTCTTGCCGGTGCCCCACGCGGAGGGCGCGGAACCCATGTCGAACTCCAGCACGCCGCCCCTGGCCAGCAGGTCGTGCGGCAGCGAAGTGGACTTCCACTTCTTGCCGTTGACCTTCAGGCCCTGCACGTAGATGTTCTTCGCGCTGTTCTTCGGAGCCTTCACGACGAGGTCGCGGCCGTTCTCCAGGTGCACCGTGGTCTTCGTGAAGAGCGGCGAGCCGATCGCGTACTCACCACTGCCCATCACCAGCGGGTAGAAGCCCAGCGAGGAGAAGAGGAACCAGGCCGACTGCTCGCCGTTGTCCTCGTCGCCGTGGTAGCCCTGTCCGATCTCGCTGCCCGTGTAGAGGCGGCCGAGGACCTCGCGGACCTTCTCCTGCGTCTTCCAGGGCTGCGAGGCCGCGTCGTACATGTAGGTGGCGTGGTGGGCGACCTGGTTGCTGTGGCCGTACATGCCCATCCGCACGTCGCGGGCCTCCGTCATCTCGTGGATGACGCCCCCGTACGAACCGACGAACTCCGGTCCCGCGGTCTCCGGGGTGGCGAAGTACGTGTCCAGCTTCTCGGCGAGGCCGTCGCGCCCGCCGTAGAGGTTGGCCAGGCCGCGGCTGTCCTGCGGGGCGGTGAAGGCGTAACCCCAGCCGTTCGTCTCGGTGTAGTCGTAGCCCCAGACCCGCGGGTCGTACTGGCCCGAGGGGACCCGCCAGTCACCCTTGGCGTCCTTGCCCTGGAAGAAGCCGGCCTTGTCGTCGAAGAGCTTGACGTAGTTGCGGGCGCGGTTCAGGAAGTACTCGGACTCCTCCTGGTAACGCGCGTTCTTCGTCTTCTTGTAGAGGGCCTTGCCCATCTGGGCGATGCCGTAGTCGTTGAGGTAACCCTCCAGCGACCAGGAAAGCCCCTCGTGCGTCGCGGTGTTCGCGTATCCGGTGAAGGGCGAGGTCGTCATGCCCTTGCGGCCGACACCGGAGGACGGCGGGACGACGGTGGCGTTCTTCAGGGCCGCCTCGTACGCCGCCTCCGCGTCGAACTCCACGCCCTTGACGTACGCGTCGGCGAACGCCACGTCCGAACTGGTGCCGGTCATCAGGTCCGCGTAACCCGGGGACGACCAGCGGGAGACCCAGCCGCCGTCCTTGTACTGCTGGACGAAACCGTCCACCATCTCGCCGGCCTTCTTCGGGGTGAGGAAGGAGTAGGCGGGCCACGTCGTCCGGTAGGTGTCCCAGAAGCCGTTGTTGACGTACACCTCGCCGTCGACGATCTTCGCGCCGGTACGGGTGGGGGTGTCGGGGCCCGTCTTGGGGGAGAAGGGGCTCGCGTACCTGTTCTCGCCCTCGACCTTCTCGAAGCCCGAGTTCGGGTAAAGGTACAGCCGGTAGAGGCTGGAGTAGAGCGTGGTCAGCTGGTCGGGGTCGGCCCCCTCGACCTCGACCTTGCCCAGGATGCGGTCCCAGGCGCTCCGCGCCCGGTCCCTGGTCTCCTCGAAGGAGGCCGACTCCGGGATCTCCATGGCGAGGTTCTGCTTCGCCTGGTCCACGCTGATGAGCGAGGTCGCCAGGCGCAGGCCGACCGTACGGTCCTTGCCGGCGTCGAAGCGGAAGTAGCCGGTCACATCGGCGCCGCCGCCGCCGCTCAGCCTGCCGCTGCCGGTGACCGGCGCGTCGAAGACGCCGTACACGAAGAGCCGGGTGGCCCCGGTGGAGAGGCCGCTCTTCACGTCGGAGAAGCCGGTGAAGGAGCCGGACTCCGCGTCGAGGGTCAGCCCGCCCGCGTTGGAGACGTTGTCGAAGACCATGCTCGCGTCGTCACCGGGGTAGGTGAACCGCATGCGCGCCGCGTGGTCGGTGGGCGTCATCTCGGCCTTGAGGCCGCTGTCGAACGTCACGCCGTAGTAGTGCGGCTTCGCCGTCTCGTTCTCATGGTGGAACGGCAGCGCGCGCGCCGAGCGCGAGGCGTCCGGGGTGCCCTCGGCCGCCGACGGCATCAGCTGGAAGGTCTGGCGGTCGCCCATCCACGGGCTCGGCTCGTGGCTGGCACTGAACGCCTGGATCTCGGGCAGGTTGTCCTCGTTGTTGCCCCGGGCGTAGTCGTACAGCCAGCTCGTGGAGCCGGCGTTGGTCACCGGCGTCCAGAAGTTGAAGCCATGGGGCACGGCGGTCGCCGGGATGTTGTTGCCGCGCGAGAAACCTCCGCTGGAGTTCGTGCCGCGCGTGGTCAGCGCGTAGTCGGCGAGGTGCGCCTCGCGCTTCGGGGGCGCCTTCGGGGCGATCTTGACGTCGTCGATCCAGCCCTGGAACTTCGAGGGGCCCTTGGGGGAGTCGTACGCCACCAGCACGCGGTCGACGGTCTTGCCCGCCGCCACCGAGCCGATGCGCGAGGCGACCTTGTTCCACTGGTTCACGTACAGCCGCTTGGCGTCGGCCTGGCCCCGCGGCGTCAGCACGCCGCCGTGGCTGTCCGTCGCCCCGAGTCCGCTCAGGTACGTGCCGTCGGTGAACGCGAGGTCCACCGCGACGTGTGTGGCCGGGTAGTCGAGGTCGGTCTCGCCCATCTGCGGATAGACGAGGTAGGAGAGCTCGGTGTCCTTCGTGACGGCCGTGTCGACGTCGAAGACCTTGTTGTACGAGTAGGCGCGGCCGGCCGGCTTGTGCGTACCGGCGTAACGCAGCGCCTTCCTGCCGCTGAAGCCCGCACCCGACTTCGCGGTGGGGGAGCCGGACGGGCCGCGGTCGGCCTGGCTGCGCATCTCGTCCGGGGCGGGCGCGGAGGTGTCGCCGTCGGAGAACTGGACGTCGGCGAGCTGGAGGGCGTCCGAGGCTCCGTTGTTCTTCGTGATCTCCAGACGGAAGTGGCGGTAGGCCGTGTCGGAGGTGAAGTCGTACGACTTCGTCTGGAAGCGCGCGGAGAAGGTCTCGCCGGTGCGGGTGTCCAGCTCCTTCCACGTGGTGCCGTCCGTGGAGCCCTTCAGCGTCCAGTCGCGGGGGTCGCGCTCGGCGTGGTCGTTGGCGGAGGTCAGCGCGTACGTCAGGACCCTGACCGGTTCGGCGAGGCCGAACTCGACCCAGCCGGACGGTGCGAAGGCCAGCCACTTGGTGCCGGACTCGACGTCGACCAGGTTCTCCTTGACCTCCCCGCCGCCGGTGTTCTCGCCGCTGGCGCGCAGGTCGGTCACCTTGTCGGTGACATTGCCCGGTATTCCGGTGGCGAATCCGCCATCGACGCCCGACGACCTCTTCGTACCGTCCGGTCCCTCTTCGACGGTGTTGCGCCAGTCCGGCTGCCTTTCGTCCGCTTCGAACGAGGTGCTGAACTCCTGCTCGCCTCCCGCGGGTTGGCCCGGAGCTCCGGGGAGGGCGATGGCGGCGGACGGGGCCGTCACGACGAGAAGCGAAGCGGCCGCCACCAAGGCGGCCGCCTGGGCTCTGGCGTGGGCTCCCGTGGCGGCCTTATGGACTCTTCTGATCCCGGTCATCCGGAGCATCCCGAGCGATTCCTCCCATGGAGAAGGTGATAGACAACGTTGTCATTCATGATTCGCAGGGTCCAGTAGGGAGGTAAGGGGCTGGTGGTGTCAAGGGTGTTGCGCGAGAAACGGGCCGGTAATCGACCGTCCTGGGGAAAACGGAGCTGTGTGGCGGAGCCGGACGGAGTCCGGCGGTGTCCGGCCTGGTCCGGACCTGGGGGAGCCAAGATATCCGTGAGGTCTCAACTCGGGAAAGACTGCCGTCCAAACCCGTACTCGATCTTGCTCAGTTGGCGACAAGTGGACTATACCTGTCGGCACCTGTTCGGCCGCTTCACACGGCCGTGTACGGGGGCACGGGGGACGGTCGCGCCAGACGCCATGGGGGGCGTCCGAAGCTGTACGGTCTCCGGCATCCCCACTGCACGAAGTTCCGGTACTCCGTATGACCCAAGCGCAACTGACCGCGGTGGCGGGGCCCTTCGCCTGAGGCGATATCGACGGGTGACCGGTACACCGCCTGAGTCCTGTAGAAGGCGAGGACTTGAGCATGGGATCCACCTCCGCCCAGAACAATGAGGGCCTTGGCCGTCGTAATCTGATCAAGCGGTCGGCCGCACTCGGCCTGATCACCGTCCCGACGATGGGCTTCCTCTCCGCCTGTGCCACCGGTGGTGGCGGCGAGGCCGACAACAAGGGCACCAAGAAGCCCGAGGGCGAGAAGTCGGCGAAGAACCCGCTCGGCGTCAAGAAGGGCGCCCCGCTGGAGGCGTTCATCTTCAAGGGCGGTCTGGGCGACCAGTACGCCATCGACGCGGAGGCCGACTACAAGGCGACCTACGGCGCCGCGGTCAAGCACACCGGCACGCAGCAGGTCGGCCCGAAGCTGACCCCGCGCTTCGCCGGCGGCAACCCGCCGGACGTCATCGACAACTCCGGTGCCGACCACCTGGACATGAACAAGCTGTCCACCCAGGGCCAGCTCCAGGACCTCGGAGTCCTTCTCGACGCGGCGTCCATGGACGACCCCGCCAAGAAGATCCGCGACACGATCCACCCCAGCACGCTGGAGAAGGGCATGCACGGCGACGTCTTCGACGTCCTGTACTACGCCTTCACCATCTACGGCACCTGGTACTCCCAGAAGCTCTTCACGGACAAGGGCTGGGCCTACCCCAAGACCCTCGACGAGATGGTCGCGACCTGCGCCGAGATCAAGAAGGCGGGCGTCGCCCCCTGGACGTACGCGGGCAAATTCCCGTACTACGTCCACTTCAACCTCTTCGCGCAGATCGCCAAGATCGGCGGCATGCCGGCCTGGGTCGAGATCGACAACCTCGAACCGAACGCCTGGGTCAAGAACGACGCGGTCAAGGTCGTCATCGAGCACTACGAGGAGCTCGCCGCCAAGAAGTACTTCCTGGAGGGCAGCCAGGGCCTCACCCACATCCAGTCGCAGACCGCCTGGACCAAGGGCAAGGCCGCCTTCATCCCGAACGGTTCGTGGGTGGAGAACGAGGCCGCCACGACCACGCCCGAGGGCTTCGGCATGGCCGTCGGCGCGCTCTTCGACGGGGGTGCGGGGGACAAGATGCCCACCGCCTCGCTGCGCGCCGAGCCCAGTGAGCCGTTCATCGTCCCGACCAAGGGCAAGAACCCGGCGGGCGGCATGGAGCTGCTGCGCATCATGCTCTCCAAGAAGCACGCGCAGAACTTCGCCACCAAGGTGAAGTCCCTGACCTGTGTCACCGGCGCGACCGACGGCATGACCCTCTCCCCGGGTCTCGCCTCGGCCAGCAAGGTCTTCGGCGAGGCCGGTCCCAACCTCATCAGCCTCCAGCTGCAGGAGTGGTATCCGGCGCTGACCGACGAGAAGCTCGGCGGTCTCACGGGCCAGCTCCTCACGGGCGACCTGAAGGCTTCCGACTGGATCAAGAAGACCCAGAAGTACTGCGACGACGTCGCGCGGGACAGCTCGGTCAAGAAGTTCAAGCGCACTGCCTGAGACCTCGCGGTTCACCGGAAAGCGGTTCCGATTCCGCGCCCGGCAGCACAAGCCGGCAGCACAAGTCGGCAGCGCAAGACCGGCAGCAGAAGCCCGGCAGTAGAAGATCCGACGAGGGGAAGGGCCGGGAAGCACTATGCAACACGGCAAATACCGATTCATAGCGGGCTTCCTGGCCCTGCCTCTGATCATCTACGCGATCTTCGTGATCTCACCGTTCATCCAGGCTTTCCAGATCTCGATGACCGACTGGTCCGGACTGGTCGGCACGTCGAAGTACGTCGGCCTCGACAACTTCGAGCGGCTCTGGAACAGCGACGACTTCTGGAACGCGCTGCGGCACAACATCTACATGCTGGCCGCGATCCCGGTCGTCACGCTCGCCATGGGGCTCTTCTTCGCCTTCATGCTCAACGTCGGCGGCCGGCGCAGGAAGAACGAAGTGGTCGGCGGTGTCACGGGGTCGAAGCTCTACAAGCTCGTCTTCTTCTTCCCGCAGGTCATCTCCATCACGATCATCGCGGTCATCTGGTTCAACATCTACAACCCCGACCCCCAGGACGGCATGCTGAACTCCCTCCTGGGAGCGGTGGGCCTCGACAGTCTGCAGAACGCCTGGCTGGGCGAGAAGAGCCTGGCGCTCATCTGCATCAGCGCCGTCATGGTCTGGTCCAATGTGGGGTTCTTCGTGGTGCTCTTCTCCGCGGCGATGGCCTCCATCCCCCGGGAGATCTACGAGGCGTCCCTGCTCGACGGGGCCAACCGCATCCACACCTTCTTCAGGATCACCCTGCCGCTGCTGTGGGACACGGTCCAGACCGGCTGGGTCTACATGGGCATCATCGCCCTCGACGCGTTCGCCCTGGTCCAGATCATGTCGGTGAACATGGGCGGACCGGACGGTGCCACGGACGTCATGCCGTTGAGGCTCTACCAGACGGCCTTCCGCGACAGCCAGTTCGGCTACGCCTCGGCGATGGGCGTCGCGATGCTCGTCGTGACCATGACGTTCGCAGTGCTCACCATGCGCTTTGCGCGGCGTGAGCGGATCGAGTTCTAGGGGTACGGGCGGATGACGATCAAGACCGACGAGACACCGAAGCAGGGCGTCGTTCCGGGCGCCGGGAGCCCGAACTCCCCCAAGGGCCCCGGGAGCGGCAGAGGCGGCAAGGGCGGCAAGGACGGCGGCGTACTCAACGTCTTCTCCCACGGCATGCTGGTCGTCTGGGCGCTGATGGTGGGGGTCCCGCTCCTCTGGGTGCTGTGGAGCTCCTTCAAGACGAGTAACGGCATCCTCACCGACCCGTGGGGCCTGCCCACCAGCCTGCACTGGGAGAACTGGTCCAACGCCTGGAACAAGGCGAACATGGGCCAGTACTTCATCAACACGGTCATCATCGTGGGCGGATCGGTCATCGGCACGATGGTCCTGGGCTCGATGGCCGCGTACGTTCTGGCCCGCTTCACCTTCCCCGGCAACCGCTTCATCTACTACCTGTTCGTGGCCGGCATGTCCTTCCCGGTCTTCATGCTGGTGATCCCGCTCTTCTTCGTCATGCGGGACTTCCCGACCGGATCGCTGCTCACCACGTACCAGGGCATGATCCTGGTCTACATCGCCTACTCGCTGCCGTTCACCGTCTTCTTCATGACGGCGTTCTTCCGGACCCTGCCGGCCTCGGTCGCTGAGGCGGCGATGATCGACGGGGCCTCGCACACCCGGACGTTCTTCCAGGTCATGCTGCCGATGGCCAAGCCCGGCCTGATCAGCATCGGCATCTTCAACTTCCTCGGGCAGTGGAACCAGTACCTGCTGCCGATGGTGCTGAACCAGGAGGAGAAGGACTACGTGCTGACCCAGGGCCTCGCGATGATCGCCCTCCAGCAGGGGTACGAGAACGACTGGGGCGCCCTGATGGCGGGCATGATGATCGCCATGCTCCCCGTCCTGGTCGTCTACTTCATCTTCCAGCGCCAGGTGCAGGCTGGCCTGACGGCGGGCGCGATGAAGTAGTACGCCGCCTCCGCCCCCGCCACGCCCGGCTCCAGCTGCTCCGCGCAGCCGGAGCCGGGCGTTCCGCGTGAGCCGGCGGCCCGCTCAACCGAGGCCCCGCGCGCTCAGGTCTTGACGGGAGGTGGTCCCTGAGACTCTGCTTAGGGTTCACATGTTAGAGAAAAACGGCAGGAGTGAGTGAGTCGATGGAGACTCCGGGGTCGCAGACATCTCTGCATCGGGCCAACCTTGAGCGCGTCGTACGGGCCGTACGGATGGCGGGATCGCTCACCCAGGCGGAGATCGCCAGGGGCACCGGCCTCTCCGCGGCCACCGTCTCCAACATCGTGCGTGAGCTGAAGGACAGTGGCACGGTCGAGGTCACACCGACCTCCGCGGGCGGCCGCCGGGCCCGCAGCGTCTCGCTCAGCGGTGACGCGGGCATCGTGGTCGGTGTGGACTTCGGTCACACACATCTCCGGGTGGCCGTGGGCAACCTGGCCCACCAGGTGCTGGCCGAGGAGTCGGAGCCGCTGGACGTCGACGCCTCCTCCGCGCAGGGCTTCGACCGGGCGGAACAGGTGGTGAACCGGCTGATCGAGGCCACCGGGATCGCCCCGGACAAGGTGATCGGCGTGGGGCTCGGCGTGCCGGGTCCGATCGACGTCGTGTCCGGCACGCTGGGCTCCACCTCGATCCTGCCTGGCTGGACGGGCATCAACCCCAGCGAGGAGCTGGCCGGACGCCTGGGGGTGCCGGTGTACGTCGACAACGACGCCAACCTCGGGGCGCTGGGCGAGCTGGTCTGGGGGAGCGGGCGCGGGGTCAGGGATCTGGCGTACATCAAGGTGGCGAGCGGTGTCGGCGCCGGCCTGGTGATCGACGGATCGATCTACCGGGGCCCCGGCGGCACGGCCGGCGAGATCGGGCACATCACGCTCGACGAGTCGGGCCCTGTCTGCCGCTGCGGCAACCGGGGCTGCCTGGAGACCTTCGCCGCCGCGCGGTACGTCCTGCCCCTGCTCCAGCCGGGCCACGGGCCCGATCTGACCATGGAACGCGTGGTCCAGCTGGCCCGTGAGGGCGATCCGGGCTGCCGCCGCGTGATCGGGGACGTCGGGCGGCACATCGGCAGCGGTGTCGCCAACCTGTGCAACCTGCTGAACCCGAGCCGGGTGGTGCTCGGCGGGTCCCTCGCGGAGGCGGGCGAGCTGGTGCTCGGGCCGATCCGCGACTCGGTCTCCAGGTACGCCATTCCCAGTGCGGCGCGGCAGCTCTCGGTGCTTCCGGGAGCCCTCGGCGGACGGGCGGAAGTGCTCGGCGCGCTGGCCCTCGTACTGAACGAAATGGGCGATTCGACCCTGTTGGAGAGCACTCTCTCCCCGGCGACTCCTGCCTTCACTTAGATAACGAATGGCACCGTTGTCATCTCGTTAAGAATTTACTCCTTGACGCTGGCCTCGCGGCCGAGTTGACTTCCAGCCACCTCGGCCGCAACGTCGCGGCCTCGTCAGGGAGGTTCGAGAATGAACACGCGTATGCGTCGTGCCGCCGTTGCCGTTGCCGCCACAGCCATGGCTGTCTCGCTTGCCGCTTGCGGCAGTGCCAAGGAATCCGGCGACAAGACCCAGGAGCCCTCGGCGAAGAAGGGCGACGATCTGAAGATCGGACTGCTCCTTCCCGAGAACCAGACCGCCCGGTACGAGAAGTTCGACAAGCCGATCATCGAAGAGAAGGTCAGCGAGCTCACCGGCGGCAAGGCGAAGGTCATCTACGCCAACGCCAAGCAGGACGCCACGTTGCAGTCGCAGCAGGTCGAGACCATGATCACCAACAAGGTCGACGCGCTGATCATCGACGCGGTGGACTCCAAGGCGATCGCCAACGGCGTGAAGAAGGCCAAGGACGCGGGCATCCCCGTCGTCGCCTTCGACCGCCTCGCCGAAGGCCCGATCGACGCCTACACCTCCTTCGACAACGAGGAGGTCGGCCACGTCCAGGGCAAGGCCCTGCTTGAGGCCCTCGGCGACAAGGCCGACGGCGGCACGATCGTGATGATGAACGGCGCGATCACCGACCCGAACGCCGCCCTCTTCAAGAAGGGCGCCAAGGCCGAGCTCGAAGGCAAGGTCAAGTTCGGCAAGGAGTACGACACCAAGGAGTGGAAGCCGGAGAACGCCAACGCCAACATGGAGGCGGCGATCACGGCCCTCGGCAAGGACAAGATCGACGGCGTCTACTCCGCCAACGACGGCATGGCGGGCGGCATCATCACCGCCCTCAAGGCCGCCGGTCTCTCCAAGCTCCCGCCGGTCACCGGTCAGGACGCCGAACTCGCCGGTGTGCAGCGCATCGTCGCCGGTGAGCAGTTCATGAGCGTCTACAAGCCGTACGCCCCCGAGGGCGCCGCCGCCGCCGAGATGGCCGTCGCGCTGGCCAAGGGCGAGAAGCTCGACTCGATCGCCACGTCCACGGTGGACAGCCCCACCCAGAAGGCCGTTCCCACCGTGCTGGTCCCGGTCGTCTCGCTGACCCAGGCCAACATCCAGGACACCGTCCTGAAGGACGGCATCTACACGGTCGACGAGATCTGCACGGCCAAGTACAAGGCCGCCTGCGACAAGCTCGGTCTGAAGTAGTCCCTCCGGGGTCCGGCCGCTGCGGCCGGACCCGCGGCCGGCCGCCCACCGCGTACCCGCGGTGCGACGGCCGGCCAACGGCAGCGAGCCCGCCGGCGTACCAGCGGCTCGCGCCCCACGAAGCCTGTCCGGTGCCCCGCCCACCTACTGTCCCGCTGCCGGGCGGGGCACCGGATGGAACCCTTCCCTGCGGCTCCCGCCGCGCCCCCTTGTTTCTCTTCTGCTCGACCCACCGCGCCTCCCCCAGGCGCGGCATCCCCGCCGGTCAGGCGGCGAAGGAGATGGTTCACGTGTCCGCTACGCCCGTGTTGGCGTTGCGAGGGGTCTCCAAGCGATTCGGTGCCGTCCAGGCGCTCACCGATGTACAGCTTGAGGTCCACGCCGGCGAGGTGGTCGCCCTCGTCGGCGACAACGGCGCCGGTAAATCAACGCTGGTCAAGACGATTGCCGGTGTGCACCCCATCGATGACGGAGTCATCGAGTGGGAAGGCGACGCCGTCCAGATCAACAAGCCGCACGACGCCCAGAACCTCGGCATCGCGACCGTCTACCAGGACCTCGCGCTGTGCGACAACATCGATGTCGTGGGCAACCTCTACCTCGGCCGGGAGCTCCGTAAGTTCGGCGTCCTCAACGAGGTCGAGATGGAGCGCCGCTCCCGCGAGCTCCTCAGCACGCTGTCGATCCGCATCCCCAGCGTCCGCATCCCGATCGCCTCGCTCTCCGGCGGTCAGCGCCAGACCGTGGCCATCGCCCGGTCGATGCTCGGCGACCCCAAGCTCGTCATCCTCGACGAGCCCACCGCGGCCCTCGGGGTCGAGCAGACCGCCCAGGTACTCGACCTGGTCGAGCGGCTGCGCGAGCGCGGCCACGCGGTCATCCTCATCAGCCACAACATGGCCGATGTGAAGGCCGTCGCCGACAAGGTGGCGGTGCTCAGGCTGGGCCGCAACAACGGGGTCTTCGACGTGAAGACCACCTCGCAGGAAGAGATCATCTCCGCCATCACCGGCGCCACGGAAAACGCCGTGACCCGACGTGCGGCGCGCAACGCGGAGGTCCAGAAGTGAACACCGACAAGACGGCCGCCCCCGCGGGCGCTCCCGTGGTGAACCCGGACGCCGCCAAGGGCGCGGCCACCGCGGTCGACCCCCGGCTGCTCGTGCGCGAACAGGGCCTCCGCGGATACCTCACCGAGTTCAAGCGGAAGATGGGCGCGGGTGACCTCGGCTCGATCCCCGTGGTCATCGGCCTCCTCATCATCTGCGTGGTCTTCCAGAGCCTGAACTCCGAGTTCCTCTCCGCGAAGAACCTCAGCGACATCGCCGTCGCCATGGTCGCCACCGGCATGATGGCCGTGGGCATCATCTTCGTGCTGCTGCTCGGCGAGATCGACCTGTCGGTCGGCTCGGTCAGCGGCGTCTCCGGCGCACTCGTGGCCGTGCTCAGCGTCACGCAGGGCATGAACGAGTGGCTGGCCGTCTTCATCGCGATCGTCAGCGGCGCGGCCATCGGCGCTATCCACGGCTTCTTCTTCGCCCGGATAGGAGCGCCCGCCTTCGCCGTCACCCTCGCCGGCCTGCTGTTCTGGCTGGGCTTCATGCTCCAGCTGCTCGGCGACACCGGCACGATCAACCTGGACGGCGACGGCGTCGTCGGCCACCTCACCACGTACTACTTCGCCGATGTCGCCGCCGCCTACGGCCTCGCCGCCATCGCCGTGGTGGGCTACTTCCTCTCCGCGTTCCTGGACAGCCGCCGCCGCGAGGCAGCGGGCATCCCGGCCCGGCCGCTCACCGACATCGTGGTGCGCACCGCCGTGCTCGCGGTGTTCGCCTTCGCCGCCGCGGTCATGTTCAACCAGTACCGGGGCCTGCCCCTGGCGCTGGTGCTCTTCCTGGTGGTCCTGGTGGGGACGGACTTCGTCCTGCGCCGCACGGCGTACGGCCGGAAGATCTTCGCGCTCGGCGGCAGCGTCGAGGCGTCCCGCCGCGCGGGCATCAACGTCACGGCGATCCGGGTGTCGGTCTTCGCCATCGCGGGGACGTTCGCGGCGATCGGCGGTCTGTTCTGGGCCTCCAAGATCGCGGCGGTCAACCAGGGCTCCGGCACCGGCGACCTCCTGATGAACGTCATCGCGGCGGCCGTCATCGGCGGCACCAGCCTCTTCGGCGGGCGCGGCCGGACCTGGAACGCGCTGCTCGGCGTGATGGTCATCGTCTCGATCCAGTACGGACTGTCGCTCGAGGGCATCGCCACCCCGATCAACTACATGATCACCGGCGGCGTGCTCCTCATCACGGTCGTCATCGACTCCGTCACACGCAAGACCCAGAAGTCGGCCGGTCGCGCCTGACCGCCCCGCAGCGCACGGGCCCGGCATCCTCCCAGGTGCCGGGCTCGTGCGTGTCCGCGTTCCCCCGCCGCGCACAGGCGTGCGACACCCCCCGCCATCCGATCGGGTGAAGCGGAACACACCGCCCGCTGACGGTGCGCGCGGGCGGAACATTAGACTCATCGGATCGGCACGCTCGACCAGCTCACACGCAAGGAGACACGGGTGGATCTGCTGACCCGCATCGGGGGACCGCGCGACCTGGACCGGCTCAGCCTTGAGCAGCTGGAGCAGCTCGCCGGGGAGATCCGTACGTTCCTCGTCGAGGAGGTGTCCAAGACCGGCGGACACCTGGGCCCCAACCTGGGTGTGGTCGAGCTGACCATCGCCCTGCACCGGGTGTTCGAGTCGCCACGGGACAAGGTCCTCTTCGACACCGGCCACCAGAGCTATGTGCACAAGCTGCTCACCGGCCGCCAGGACTTCTCGAAGCTCAAGAGCAAGGGCGGCCTCTCCGGCTACCCCTCCCGGGCCGAGTCCGAGCACGACGTCATCGAGAACTCGCACGCCTCGACCGTGCTCGGCTGGGCTGACGGCCTCGCCAAGGCCAACGAGGTGCTGGAGAAGGACGACCACGTCGTCGCGGTCATCGGGGACGGCGCCCTCACCGGCGGGATGGCCTGGGAGGCGCTGAACAACATCGCCGCCGCCAAGGACCGCCCCCTGGTCATCGTCGTCAACGACAACGAGCGCTCGTACGCCCCGACCATCGGTGGCCTCGCCAACCACCTCGCCACCCTGCGTACCACGGACGGGTACGAGCGGTTCCTGGCGCGCGGCAAGGACCTCCTGGAGCGCACGCCCGTCGTCGGGAGGCCGCTGTACGGGACCCTGCACGGCGCCAAGAAGGGCCTCAAGGACTTCATCGCCCCGCAGGGCATGTTCGAGGACCTCGGGCTGAAGTACGTCGGACCGATCGACGGACACGACATCGAGGCCCTGGAGTCCGCGCTCCAGCGGGCCAGGCGCTTCGGCGGCCCCGTCATCGTCCACTGCCTCACGGAGAAGGGCCGCGGCTACACCCCGGCACTGGAGGACGAGGCCGACCGCTTCCACGCGGTCGGCAAGATCCACCCCGACACCGGCCTGCCGATCTCCACCTCCGGCCTCGACTGGACCTCGGTCTTCGGCGAGGAGATGGTCAAGCTCGGCAAGGAGCGCGAGGACATCGTCGCGATCACCGCGGCCATGCTCCAGCCGGTCGGCCTCGGCAAGTTTCAGGAGGCTTTCCCGGACCGGATCTACGACGTCGGCATCGCCGAGCAGCACGGCGCGGTCTCCGCGGCGGGCCTCGCCACCGGCGGACTGCACCCGGTCTTCGCGGTCTACGCGACCTTCCTCAACCGCGCCTTCGACCAGGTCCTGATGGATGTCGCCCTGCACAGGTGCGGGGTCACCTTCGTCCTGGACCGCGCCGGAGTCACCGGTACGGACGGCGCCTCGCACAACGGCATGTGGGACATGTCGATCCTCCAGTGCGTGCCGACCCTGCGGATCGCCGCCCCCCGCGACGCCGACCAGGTCCGCGCCCAGCTGCGCGAGGCCGTCGCCGTCGACGACGCGCCGACCGTGGTCCGCTTCTCCAAGGGCGCGGTCGGCCCTGCGGTCAAGGCCGTGGGCACGGCCGGCGGGATGGACGTCCTGCGCGAGGCGGGCACCGAGCGGCCCGACGTGCTGCTGGTCTCCGTCGGAGCGCTCGCCCCGATGTGCCTGGAGATCGCCACGCTGCTCGAGGCCCAGGGCATCTCCACCACGGTGGTCGACCCGCGCTGGGTCAAGCCCGTCGACGAGGCCATGGCCCCGCTCGCCGAGCGGCACCGGGTCGTCGTCACCGTCGAGGACAACAGCCGCGCCGGTGGTGTCGGCTCCGCCATCGCCCAGGCGCTGCGCGACGCCGAGGTCGACGTACCGCTGCGGGACTTCGGCATCCCGCCGGTCTTCCTCGACCACGCCTCCCGCAAGGAGGTCATGGCGGAGATCGGTCTGACCGCCCCCGACATCGCCCGCCAGGTCACCGGTCTGGTGGCCAGGCTCGACGGCCGGTACGAGAGCCGGGGCGCCGAGCCGCGTCCGGCGGAGCCCGTACGCGACTGACCGCAGCTGCGCCCCGCCCCACCGCGCCCTCGGCCCCACCGGACCGGGGGGCGCGTCCGTGTCCCGCGCTCCGGCCGTCCGGAGGCGTCAGGGCCTCACCTCTACTCCGTACGGCCCAGTGCTCTTCGCTCTCCCGGGCCCCATCGGGTGAATCGCCCCGCTCCACCGCCCGCGCGCCGCGCGCCCTCTCGATCATGGCCGTGATTCGGGTAACGACAGGGCCCGGCGACGGACGAGAAGCACGATGACGGAGGCAGACCGGTGAGCACACTGTTCCGGACGAAAACGGTCGAACAGTCGATCAGGGACACGGAAGAACCGGAGCACAAACTCAGGAAATCCCTCTCGGCACTGGACCTGACGGTCTTCGGGGTCGGGGTCATCATCGGCACCGGCATCTTCGTCCTCACGGGCAAGGTCGCCAAGGAGACCGCGGGCCCCGCCACGGCGCTCGCCTTCGTCGCCGCGGGCCTCGTCTGCGCGCTGGCCGCGCTCTGCTACGCGGAGTTCGCCTCGACCGTCCCGGTCGCGGGGTCCGCGTACACCTTCTCGTACGCCTCGCTCGGTGAACTGGTCGCCTGGACCATCGGCTGGGACCTGATCCTGGAGTTCGCGCTGGGTACGGCGGTGGTGGCGGTCGGCTGGTCCGGTTACGTCCGCTCACTGATGGACAACGTGGGCTGGACGATGCCCGAGGCGCTGTCGGGGCCCGATGTCGCGGACGGTTTCGGCTTCGACATCCTCGCCTTCGTGCTGGTGCTTCTGCTGACGGTCATCCTGGTGTTCGGCATGAAGCTGTCGGCGCGCGTCACGGCGGTCGTCGTCGCCATCAAGGTGACGGTGGTCCTCATCGTGATCATCGCGGGTTCCTTCTTCATCGACGCCGACAACTACAAGCCGTTCGTCCCCGACGCCGTGAAGCAGCCGGCGGGGGCGGGCCTGGACGCACCGCTGGTCCAGCTGATGTTCGGTTACGAGCCCACGAACTTCGGCGTCATGGGCATCTTCACCGCCGCGTCGGTCGTCTTCTTCGCCTTCATCGGCTTCGACGTGGTGGCCACCGCGGCCGAGGAGACCAGGTTCCCGCAGCGGGACATGCCGCGCGGCATCCTCGGCTCGCTCCTGATCTGCACCGTGCTCTACGTGGCCGTGTCCCTGGTCGTCACCGGCATGCAGCACTACAGCGAACTGTCGGTGAGCGCCCCGCTCGCCGACGCGTTCAAGTCCGTCGGACACCCCTTCTACGCGGGTGTCATCAGCTTCGGCGCCGCGGTCGGCCTCACCACGGTCTGCATGATCCTGCTGCTCGGCCAGACCCGGGTGTTCTTCGCGATGAGCCGGGACGGGCTGCTCCCGCGGTTCTTCTCGGTGACCCACCCGCGCTTCGGCACGCCGTACCGGCCGACCATCCTGCTCGGGGTGGTCATCGCGGTCATCGCGGGCTTCACCAGCATCAACGAGCTGGCGACGCTGGTGAACATCGGCACGCTCTTCGCGTTCGTCGTGGTCGCCCTGGGCGTGCTGGTCCTGCGCCGCACCCGGCCCGATCTGCACCGCGCCTTCCGCACCCCGTGGGTCCCGCTGGTCCCGATCCTCTCGGTCGCGGCGTCCGTCTGGCTGATGCTCAACCTGCCGGCGGAGACCTGGGTGCGGTTCGGCATCTGGATGGCGATCGGGATCGCCATCTACTTCCTGTACGGGCAGAAGCACAGCCGGGTGAACGAGGACGGGGAGCGCAAGCCGGTCAGCTGAGCCGCGACGGAGGCGTGGGGCGTACGGTACGGGGCCCCACGCACCGCGCCCGGTGGGCCTCGACCCGCTGGCGCAGGCCCCGGTCCGCGGTGACCACGACACAGAGGCGGCCCGGATCGCGGGCCGCCTCCGTCGCGACGAGCCGGGCGATCAGGTCGTCACCGCTGCCGGGCGCCGACTCCACCCGTACCCCGGGCACCGGGGCGACGCCCCGCGCGGCGCCTTCGACGACCAGCACCAGTTCCACGGGGCCGCGGATCGGGGGCAGGCCGTCCGTGGCGTACGGGACGAGCGAGTCCCGCAGCCGCTCGGCGGCCCCCCGCCGGTCCCGCCACCAGCCGTCCGGTACGGAGCCCACGACGTTGGCGGCGTCGACGACCACCAGTGGCAGCGTGTTCCCGGTGTCCGGGTCCTCGGTCGGCATCCCGGCAGAATGCCATGGGACGCCGCCGCCCACGGCCCGTCAGCCGCCGGTGGCGGGGGACTTCTTGGCGGACTCCGGGATCGTCGTGTCCTCGCGGATCGCCTTCCACAGGGTGCCGGCCTGCGGTTCGGCGGCCACGACCCGGTTGGGGTCGCTCTTGTCGTACGCGACCGGAAGCATGATCGTCTCCATCGAGGCCGGGTCGACACCGTTCATCGAACGCGCGAAGTCACTGAGCGACGTGAGCGAGGCGAGCCCTTCGTCGGTCGTCAGCGACTTGGTGGCGGAACTGGCGATCTTGTACGTCGTCGCCGGACTGCCCAGCAGGTCCTGCGACTTGATCTCACTCAGCAGCGCCATCATGAACTGCTGCTGGAGCCCTATGCGTCCGAGGTCGCTGCCGTCTCCGACGCCGTGCCGCGTACGGACGTAGGCGAGCGACTCGGTGCCGTTGAGCTTGTGCGGACCGGCGGTGAGGTTCAGCCCGGACGCCTGGTCGGCGATGTCCTGGGGGACGTCGACCGTGACGCCTCCGATGGCGTCGACCAGATCCTTGAACCCGGCGAAGTTGATCTCCAGGTAGTGGTCGATCCGGACGCCGGACATCTTCTCGACGGTCTTGACCACGCAGGCCGGACCGGCCAGCGAGTACACCGAGTTGAACATCACCCGGTCCTTGGGCGCCAGCGCCGAACCGTCGGACCCGGTGCACTCCGGCCGGGTCACCAGGGTGTCGCGCGGGATGGAGACGGCTACGGCCTTCGTGCGGCCCTCGGGTATGTGCACCACCATGGCGGTGTCGGAACGGGCCCCGCCGGCGTCGCCGCCCCCGCCGAGCTCCTTGTTCGCCGCGCCTGCCCGCGAGTCCGAGCCGAGGACCAGGAGGTTCTGACCCGTCGTCGGAAGCTTCTCCGGGCGGTCCTCGCCGAGGGCCTTGTCGATGTCGACGCCCTTGATGTTGCCGTCGAGGCTGCTGTACATCCAGTAGGCGGTGGTGCCGCCCGCGAGCAGGAGCACCAGGAAGATCCCGAGAACGATCTTGAGGCCGCGACGGGATTTACGGTCCTTCTTGCGTCCCCGTGAGGCGGATTTCCCCCGGCGTGAGGCGCGCGGGCCCGGGGGTACGGCGTCGTGGCTCATCCTGCACGAGTCCCTTGGTCTGTGGCCCGCGAGGGCCGGGTGTGGAGTTAAGGACTCGGGTGGGGCCGGTCCACTCATGTGGGGGGCTGGCCGAGCAGTATAGACAAATTTTCGAATTGTGTGTAATTCTGCGCGGGCTCTGCGGAGGCGCCGTGCGCGACGTTCTCCCCGTACGCCGGAAAAGCGAACGCGGGACGGCCAGTCGGTGGCGGTCGAACGGAGATTCTATGATGACCAGTGCCACACCCGTCGTGCGTCCCTGACGCAGTGCAGCAGCCGGTGCCGGGTCCGGGCGGAGAATCACGGGAAGGGCGACGCACATCATGCGGGTCAAGTCTGGGCGCGCTGCCCGGGGGCCACCCCCGCGCGGGCCGTGCGGGAGCACCGGAACGCCGACCGGAACACAACTGTCGCGGCTGTCGCGGCTGTTGACGGGAAGTGGCTGGTGCGCGGCAGGGACGGAAGACTCACCGCCTACGCGCTCCACGCCGGCGGAGTGCTCCGGTGGACGGAGACGCGGCCGGGAGGGCCGGACTGGTCAGGGCCCGACCTCTTCGAGGTCCCTCATCTGACGCACCTCTCCCTCGCCCAGGGCGCGGACGGCTATGTGCATCTCCTCGGGCGGCGTTCCGTACCGCAGAAGGACGGGCCGCCCGTCGTCGATGTGGTGCACGCCATCCAGTACCAGAGTGGCCGTGCTCTCAACGGGTGGCACTCCCTGGGCAATCCGCGCAAGAACACGGACCAGGCGTCCGGCATGGGTGCGCCTGCCGGCACCGTGAGTCCGTCCGGGCTTGTGCACTTCTTCGTGCGGACCGCGGCGGGGGGTGTGATGCTCCGGCGCGACGACAAGGCCGGCACCTGGGAGTCGTGGCACAACTTGAACGCCCGCGGTGCCGAGGAGGGAATGGCCGTCACGCTGGGCGCGTCCGGCGCTGTCGATCTGCTCGTCCAGGGCCCGGGCGGTGCGATGCGCTGGCGGCAGGCGGCCCGGGACGGGAAGTTCTCGCGGGAGGAGGACATGCCCGTCCAGATGGCGCCGGCCAGTGTGACCTCGCTGGAGACCGCCCCGGACCGGTGCACGTACTACTGGACCGATCCGGCCACGGGGGGAGTGGTGGCCTACCGCCTCGGGGGCTGGGTGATCCCGCTCGGCGGCGCCCCGGCCGAGGGCCCGGTCTCCGTCCTGCGTGCCCCGCTCGACGGTTACGACTGCACGGTCCTGGCCCATCGCGATGTGGACGGCCACGTCATGGTCGCCGCCTGCGGTACCGAGAACGAGGGGGAGGGCTGTGGTGGTCACCGACCGGGGTGCGGACGGGCCTGCCTCCGGCCCTGGCGACCGACGGTGCCGGCCGGGTCGTGGTGGCGATGATCGGCGCGGACGGCGCGCTGTACGTCGCGCGTCAGAATCCTGAACCAGGGCTTGCCATGGCGCCCGCCGAACGCGTCTGACTCCGTGACCTCCCCTGGGACCTGTCGGTCATCGGCGGCACGGTCGATTTGTCTAATCTGTCGGTAATTTCAGCTACTTGAGGCTTTCGGGTCGTACATTGACACGAAGCCTCGAACTGATGAAGATGTGATCGCTCTGTGAAAGTTAAAAGTTCTATTTCATGTCACTAATGACTACTTGTGGTGAATGAAGAGCGCAGAGCGGCGGCGGCATCCACGGGGGATCCGCGAAGAGCTCTGCCGGTCTCCGACCGCGGGCAGATCAAGGAGTGATGGCGTGCGGCGGCGTTTGTCCGGCCCGGGTGCGGTGTGGTGGATGTGACCATCATTCCCGGGCCGATCGTGCGCCCTGTCGCCGAGCCGCTCTCCGGTCACGCGCCGGCCCCCCTCGCGCCGGCGCCCTCGTACCCGCAGCAGCCGAGCACGCCCGGCCGGGCGACGGACGACGTCTACGTCGAACCGGGCCTCACCCCTCTCGGCGCCCGGGAGGCGAACCGTTCCACCGTGGCCGATCTGCTCCGGTCCGCCGGAGTCTCCTTCTTCGCCGTACGCGGAGCCTCCGACCACGGCACCGTCCTCGCGGTGGCCGAGGAGGACCGGGAAGTCGTCCTGGGCGCTCTCTTCAGGGGCATGGGACAGTACGCCGGTCACCTGAGCGTGATCGACCCGCAGGCGTCCGTGCCCGTCGTCCCCGGTCCTCGCGGGATCCCAAGGCGTGGCGTGGTGTCCGTACGGCCGCCGCCGTACAGGTCAGCTGGTTTCGCACGGACCCAGGCAGACACCTGCTGATGGGTCACGAGTACGGCTGCGCCGTGGAGTTCTGGCGCTGGCACGGCACGCACCTCGTCGCGCCCAGGGCCAACAGGGTCACCTGGGCGGTCTCGGGCGAGGGCGGGAACGTCCTCGGAGCGCCGCGGCTGTTCAGCCGTTTCGTCGCCGAGCGAACCTCACGGCACGACGCCCCTCCGCTCGCCACCAGGCCCGAGTTCCTGGTGAGTTGCGTGGAGGACATCGACTTCCCCGTCGATGCCGTATACACCTGGGTGGACGGGAACGACCCCGCCTGGCAGCAGCGCAAGGCCGCGGCGAAGGGTGAGGTCTACCACGCGGAGTCCGCGAGCGACGCCCGCTTCATCAGCCGTGACGAACTGCGCTACTCGGTCCGCTCGCTCCACATGTTCGCCCCGTGGATACGCAACATCTACATCGTCACCGACGACCAGGTCCCGGCGTGGCTCCGCGAGGACGTGCCAGGCATACGGGTGGTGAGCCACCGGGAGGTGTTCCGGAACCCCGCGGACCTGCCGACGTTCAACTCGCACTCCATCGAGAGCCAGTTGCACCACATCGAAGGGCTCTCGGAGCACTTCCTCTACTTCAACGACGACATGTTCGTCGGCCGCCCCGTGGCGCCGCACGCCTTCTTCACCCCGAGCGGGACGGCGCGGTACTTCCCCTCGCGCAACCGCATACCCCAGGGGCCGGTCGTGGAGACCGACACCCCGGTCGACGCGGCCTGCAAGAACAACCGCGCGCTTCTCAGGGAGCGGTTCGGCCGGGTGATCACCCAGCCCATGGAGCACATCCCCTACGCGCTGCGCCGCAGCGCGATGGAGGAAGCGGAACGGGACTTCCCGCAGGCGTGGGCCCGTACGGCCGCCAGCCGCTTCCGGGCGATGACGGACCTGTCCACGACCTCCTCGTTCGGGCTGTACTACGCGGCGCTGACCGGACGGGCCCAGCCGGCGAGCATGCCGTTCACCTACCTCCAGCTGGCGGTGCCCGATCTGGCGGACCGGCTGCAACGGCTCCTCGACAGCCGGAGCCAGGACGCCTTCTGTCTGAACGACGCGTTCTCCACACCGGAGGACATCGAGGCGCAGCAGGAGCTGCTCGACGGATTCCTCAACGCCTACTTCCCTGTTCCCAGTCCCTACGAGCGATGAATCGGGGTTCGTGACATGACCGATTCGAGTTCGGCCGCCAGGGTCTACCAGCGCATCGTTCCCCGACCGGTGCGTGCGGTGGCCGGTAACCGCGTGTCGCCCGGGGTCAGGCGCAAGGTCAAGGGCGGCCTGGTGCGCACCCTGAACCGCCGCGAGGCGCGCCTGCACCGGCGCGCGCTGCGGATGGTCCGCAAGGGCGACTTCGCCAGTGCGTCCGACCGAAGGGCGCGCACACCGGACGGCCGGGTAGGGCATGTGCACCAGGGCCTCACCGTCGATCTGGCGCGTCGCCTCGACCACGACCTGGTGACCTCGGCGCTGGACGCCGCCGACATTCCGTGGTTCGCGGTGCCCGCGCTCGACGACCGCCGCATCTGCCTCGCCGTGGAGCAGCAGGACAAGGGGCAGGTCCGCAGAGTTCTGCGCGCGTTGCTGGAGGAGCACACCGGATACGTCGTGTCGGCGGCCCCCGTCGACAACGACACCCGCCTGGTCCCGGGGAGCCACGTCAAGGCGTGGAAGAACTACGCCAAGGCCAAGGCCATCCGGGTCACCTGGCTGCGCACCGAACCCACCGAGAACCTCTGGGTGGGCGAGGACCAGGGCATCGAGATCGAGTTCTGGACGGTCAACAGCGACCTGTCGCACGATCGCCTGGTGGGGCCCCGCCCCAACCGGGTACAGCGCGTCGTGTCCAGGGACGCCCTGGGGATCGAGATCGGTTTCGACCGGCTCTCGGGCTACTGCGACATCGACGGTGACCTGGGTCCCTCGGTCACCCTGGAACAGTTCGACATCGCCCGCCTCGAAGAGATCACCTTCCCCGTGGACGCCGTACTCCTGTGGGAGCACCCGGGCGCCTGGGGAGAGGAGCTGCTGCGGGCGTCGCTGCGCTCCCTCCACCAGTACGCCCCCTGGGTCGATGTCGTGCATGTGGTGGCTCAGGCGCCGGTGCCGGAGTGGCTCAGGGCCGACGACGGCCGGCTCGCCGTGACCTCCGCCCCGCACGGGGCGGACGGCCGGCTCCACCTCCTGACCGACATCGCGGAACACTTCCTCGTGTTCCGTCCGGGTGCGCTGCTCGGGCGGCCGACCCGTCCGTTCGACTACTTCACGCCCAACGGCACGACCCGGCCGCGGCGGGGTATGTGGACGGCGGCGGAGTCGTTCGCGCCCTGGACCGGGCACGCGTACTCCGCGACCGGCCGTGCCGTGACCCAGACCTTCGCGCCGGGGCCGCAGCCCTACACCCGCTCGGTCCTGCGCGGGCTCGCGGAGAGCGGGGCGGCGGCGGAGCCCTCTCCCGACGGGCAGACGCAGCCCAGGCTCCCCGGGGCCCACCCGGCGGACGGGCTGGCCCACCACTTCGCGTTCGCGCACGGACTCGCCGATCCCTCGGGCGAGACGACCGCCGTCGTGCACGCGGCCCTTCCCGGCATCACGCTGCAGCTCGATCGGCTCCTCGCACGCCGTGACCTGCAACAACTCCATTTCTTCGGGCTCGGGAGCGATGAGGCGCTCAGCCACGGCGGCAGCAGGGCGGTCGTCGGTTTCCTGCGCCGCTACTTCCCCGTGGCGAGTCCGTTCGAGCACGGCTATCCAGAGGACCCGGGCACGTACACGTGAGCACAAGTAATCCGGAGGCATCCGCTGTCGTCGGGGTGTACCGCACTTTCGTTCCCCGCTCCCTGCGACGTCGTGTGGCCCGACTGGTTCCCATGCGCCTGCGCACCGGTCTCAAGGGGCTGCTGCGGCGCCTTCACATCATCACCTGGGCGGCGAGGTTCGCCCGGGGGCGCACGGCGCGACGCCGCTGGCCCCATCTCTTCCGTGCCTCGGAGAGCCTGGCGGTCCTCTCGGGCCGGGGAGGGATGATCGCGCTCGTGCGCGCCACCGCCTCCCCGCTGGGCCTGCGGGAGGCGAACCTGGAGCTGATCGTCTCGCTGCTCGACGACGCGGGCATCGACTACTTCGCCGTCCGGGGCAACTCCGACTTCAGGTCCGTCCTCGGCGTCTCGGAGCAGGACCGGGAACGTGTCGTGGCCGCCCTCGCGACGACCCGCCTCACCGCGCCGGTATACGTCTCCGCCTGCTCCGGTGAACGGCTCGTCGGGAGCTCATCGCTCTGCGGCTCCGTCCGGGCCCGGCGTACCGGGAGCCGGGCCCGCGTGCTGCGCACCGGCATGGTGTGGGCCGATCCCGGCAACTCGCTCGTGCTGGGCCTGCGGTACGGCTGCGACATCGAGTTCTGGCGTACCGAGGACGGCCGGCTGGTCGCGCCCAGGCCGAACCGCGTCACCGAGGACATCGCCCTGGACGAACCGCGTGTCAGCGTCCCCGTCAGCCGGCTGACCGGGTTCGCCGCCCTGCACACGCGCCGCACGCAGTCGGTGCGCACGGTCGAGGCATGTGCCGACGTGCTGCCGGAGGACGTGCGTTTCCCCGTCGACGTCGTCTACACCTGGGTGGACGGGGCCGCCCCGGAGTGGCAGCGGCGCCGTGCCCGGTTCAGCGACGGGGGCTACCACACCGAGTCTGCGAACGCCGCCCGGTACATCAGCCGGGACGAACTCCGCTACTCCCTGCGGGCGTTGGAGCAGAACGCGCCCTGGGTCCGTCATGTCTACCTGGTGACCGACCGGCAGCGGCCCGACTGGCTCAGCCTGCGCAGTTCCCGTCTCACCGTGGTCGACCACACGGAGATCTTCCAGGATCCGGCCGCGCTGCCGACGTACAACTCCCACGCCATCGAAAGCCAGCTGCATCACATCGACGGCCTGTCCGAGCACTTCCTGTACTTCAACGACGACATGTTCCTGGGCTGTCCGACCACGCCCGGCGACTTCTTCCTGTCGAACGGGATGACCCGGACCTTCTTCTCCCCCTCACAGGTGCCCAGATGGGGGCTCACGGTCGGGGACCGCCCGGTCGACGCCGCGGGCAAGAACAACCGCAAGATCATCCTCGACAACTTCGGGTCCGCCCTCGTGCAGAAGCTCCGGCACGCCCCGTACGCCCTGCGGCGCAGTGTCCTCTTCGAGATGGAGAAGGAGTTCGCCGGGGCGCACCACAGCACCTCGCACAGCAGGTTCCGCAGCGCGACCGACATCTCCATACCGTCCTCGCTCTACCACTACTACGCGTACTTCACAGGACGAGCCGTGCCCTCGGAGATCAGCTTCGCCTACCTCGACCTCGCGAAGCCGGAGATCTCCAGACGGCTGGGCATCCTGCTGAACCGGCGTGACCGGCAGGCGTTCTGCATCAACGACACGGTCTCCGACACGTTCGAGGTGAACCGGCAGACGCTCATGCTGAACGCCTTCCTGGAAGCCTATTTCCCCGTGCCGAGCCCGTTCGAGCGGAAGGAACGTGAGGCCCGGTGAAGGTCTCGTTCCTGATCAACAACGTCTACGGCATCGGCGGCACCAACCGTACGGTGATCAATCTCGCCGAAGCACTGGCGGTCCGGCACGAGGTCGAGATCGTCTCGGTCTTCCGGCGCAGCGCCGCGACGAAGTTCGAGATCTCCCCGCGCATCAAGGTCCGTGCCCTGGTGGACCTGCGCTCCGGATCGGCGGACGTGAAGGCGCCGGGCAGTGACGAGCCGAGCGAGGTCGTCCCGCGCCAGGAGGAGTTCTACGCCCAGTACAGCAGGTTCACCGACGCGAGGATCATCCAGGACCTCGGCCGGACCGCCGCCGACGTGGTGGTGGGCACCAGGCCGAGCCTGAACCTGTTCGTCGCGCGGTACACCCGGGACTCCGCCCTGCGCGTCGCCCAGGAACACATGACACATCTGGCGATTCCGCCGGCCGTCCGGGCCGAGATGGCCCGTTTCTACCCCCGGCTCGACGCCGTGACGACGGTGACGGACGCCGACGCCCGCTCGTTCCTGGAGAACACCCCGGTTCCGGGTATCCCCGTCATCGGCATTCCGAACAGCGTGCCCCGTCCTGTCGTCGCGCCCGCGGACGGCTCACACAAGGTGATCGTGAGCGCGGGCCGCATGCACCAGGTCAAACGCTACGACCTGCTGCTCCGCGCGTTCGGCATGCTCGCCGACGAGTTCCCGGACTGGCAGCTGCGGATCTACGGCGACGGAGGGGAGGCCGCCAGGCTGCGGGCGCTCACCACCGAACTCGGGCTGGCCGGACGCGCCCTGCTCATGGGCGGTTTCTCGCCGATCGAGTCGGAATGGGCCAAGGGATCGATCGCCGCCGTCACCTCCAGCGCCGAGTCCTTCGGCATGACGCTGGTGGAGGCGATGCGGTGCGGACTGCCCGTCGTGTCCACCGACTGCCCCGTGGGACCGCGCGAGATCCTGCGCCACGGGGAGGACGGCCTGCTGGTCAGGACCGAGGACGCGGAGGCCGTCGCCCAAGGGCTGCGGACGCTGATGGCCGACGACGGGCTCCGCCGCGGCATGGGCGCGGCCGCCCTGCGCAACTCCGCGCGCTACGACCCCGAGGCGGTCGCGGCACGTTACGTCGAGCTGTTCGAGGAGGCCGCGCTCCGGCGGTCCACCCTGGACCGCGGCTACCGCGTCCCGACCAGGCCCACGACTGCCCTCACCGCGCAGCCGACCGTGCCACCCGTCTCGATCGCGGCGGCGACGGCCGACGTCGCGGCCGACGACGCGGGCTGGCTGAGGTTCTCCGCCGTCGGCCCGCAGGACGGCAAGCACCGCTGGCAGTTCGTCCTCCGGCACAACCCGTCGGACGGCAAGCGGCTGCCGGACATGGCTCTGCGCACCACCCGCAGACCGCTCGGCAACGGCGGCACGCGCTACACGGCCGCGCTGACACCCTCCGCCCTGATGGACCTCGGCGACGGCAGGTGGCGGGTCACCATGACCTCGGCCAAGTCGGCCACCGTCCACATGAAGGCCGGTATCCGGGACACGCGGAAGCTGATCGGGGCCAGGGCGGCCGTCCTCGCCGGCACCCGGCCGGCGCCGGTCGGCTGGAACCTCCCCTACGCCCAGCCGAACGGAAAGCTGATGCTCCGTACGGTTCTGCGGCAGGACCACGTCGAGTCGACCGCCGTCGACGTCGACGAGCACGGGATCACGCTCACCGGCGTCCTCTGCGGGGCGAGCCGGATCGAGCCCGGTGCGCTCTTCGTGGTCAGCAGGCGCGGGCCGTACCCGGCCAACTTCACCGTGCCCGTGCAGGTGCTCGCGGACAACACCTTCCGCGCCGAAGTGCCGCTCCGCAGGGTGGTGGACCATCGCCTCGACCGCTGGGAGGACTGGGACTGGTGGCTCCAGCCCTCCCCGGACAGCTGGCGCAAGATCCGCGTCTGCCATCTCCTGGAGGACTTCCCCGACGTCAAGGGCACGTTCGTGTACCCCGCTGTGCCGGTCGTGGGGGACGAGACCTCGGAGTTCGTGTGCGTCCACCCGGCCAGGCCCGTCCGGGTGCGCCCGTACTGCTCCGCCTCAGGGGCCATGGCCATGAACGTCGTCGACCGCTAGAACTCCTTGAATGGGGATAAAATGAACCGCACGATATTTGTCCTCGGGGATTCCGTTCCGGCGCCTCGCACGGACGAGGAGGCCCCCATGGCCGGCTGGGGGCAGAAGATCCAGGAGCTGCTCGTCGGCCCGATCGAGGTCGCGAACTACGCCCGCAGCGCGATGACCACGCGTAAGTACTACACGGAACGGTTCGCGGGGCTCCTCAACCGGATGAACCCGGGGGACGTCGTCCTCCTCGGGTTCGGCGGCGTGGACCACATGATCCACAACGGCTCGCGCTACGTCCCGGTGCCCGAGTACCAGGAACTCCTCGGGCTCTTCACGGACTACATCCGCAGCGAGGGCGGAGTACCGGTCATGGTCACTCCCACGGCGCGCTACGCCTTCTCCGCTTCCGGCGAGGTGAAGAACACCCGGGGTGAGTACCCGCGCGCCATGGCGGAGGTCGCCGCGGAGCGAGGCGTCCCCCTGATCGACCTCACCGGCATCACGATGAGTCTCTGGTCCAGGATCGGTCCGACCCGGCTGCGCCAGTACTTCTGCTGGCTGGACGCGGGTGAGCACCCGCTGCACCCGGACGGGAACATCGACTCCAGCCATCTGAACCACCCCGGGGCCTACGAGGTCGCGCGCCTGCTCGTCGCCGGCCTCGTCGAGCGGTCGGTCCTCAGCCGGGCCGACGTGGACATAGCGGCGCTGATGGAACCAGAGGGGCTGCCCCCGGTCTCGCACGAGTTCACGGTCCAGTCACCCGAATCCGCCCTGCACTACGCCAGGCCCAGCGGCGGGGCACCGAGCTTCGCCCGCCCGGTGACGGGTGCCAGGGTGGGCCCCATGACCAAGTTGTCGGGCACCGCCGCGCCCGGCACCAACTACCTCCTCTTCTTCGAGCAGGGGCAGTACATCGGGGGAACCGGGGTGGGCGGCACGGGTCAGTGGATGTGGCGCCGCGCGGTCGAGTGGGCTCCGGGGGACCACGTCGTCCAGTGCGTCGGGCTCCGGGCGGACGGCTGTTCGGCCAGGGCCGAGCAGCACTTCCAGGTGATCGCCGAGGTGGCGCCCACGGTCATCACCGCGCCGAAGGAGAACACGTTCACGGGGCCGAAGGTGCGCTTCGCCGGACGCGCCCAGGGCGCGACCAAGGTCGTGCTGATGGAGGGCGGCCGGCTGATCGGCGCGACCGCCGCCGACGAGAAGGGCGAGTGGCACTACACCCACGCCCACCGCTGGCGGGCGGGACACCACGCCGTCGACGTCATCGCGCTGTTCGGCGCTCAGGAGTCCGCTCCCGCCACCGTACGGTTCAAGGTCGTCGGCGTCCCGGAGAACAGCGGCATCCGCGCGGCGGGCAGCTCCCGCGAGGAGTGCGGCGAGGCGTGCGACCACCGGCCGTTCACCGGTACCTGGTGACCGGAGGGCAGAACGACGGGCCGGCCGATGACGTCTCGGCCGGCCCGTCGTCGTACCCGCTCCCGACTAGGCGGGAACGCTCGCCACGCCCGGTGCCAGGAACTTCCTGCCGTTGACGCGCTCCGAGATGCCCGCCCGGTCCAGGTACGGGGTGATGCCGCCCAGGTGGAAGGGCCAGCCCGCGCCGGTGATCAGGCAGAGGTCGATGTCCTGGGCCTCGGCGACGACGCCCTCGTCCAGCATCAGGCCGATCTCCTGCGCCACCGCGTCCAGGACGCGGTCACGGGCCTGCTCCTCGCTCAGGACGACGTCGCCCTGCTTCAGGAGCGCGGCGACCTCCGGGTCCAGCTCCGGCCTGCCGGAGTCGTAGACGTAGAAGCCGCGCTTGCCGGCCTTGACCACCGCGGCCAGGTTCTCCGAGACCGTGAAGCGGTCCGGGAAGGCGCGGTGCAGGGTCTCGGAGACGTGCAGGCCGATGGCGGGGCCGACCAGCTCCAGGAGGACCAGCGGGGACATCGGCAGACCGAGGGGCTCCACGGCCTTCTCGGCGACGGCGACCGGGGTGCCCTCGTCGATGACGTTCTGGATCTCGCCCATGAAGCGGGTGAGGATGCGGTTGACGACGAACGCCGGGGCGTCCTTCACCAGCACCGCGGTCTTCTTCAGCTTCCGTGCGACACCGAAGGCCGTGGCCAGCGAGGCGTCGTCGGTCCGCTCGCCGCGGACGATCTCCAGCAGCGGCAGGACCGCGACCGGGTTGAAGAAGTGGAAGCCGACGACCCGCTCGGGGTTCTTCAGCTTCGACGCCATCTCGGTGACCGAGAGGGATGAGGTGTTGGTGGCGAGGATCGCGTGCGCCGGGGCGACCGCCTCGACCTCCGCGAACACCTGCTGCTTGACGCCGATCTCCTCGAAGACGGCCTCGATGATGAAGTCGGCGTCGGAGAAGCCCTCCGCCTTGTCCAGCACGCCGGAGACCAGGCCCTTGAGGCGGTTGGCCTTGTCCTGGTTGACGCGGCCCTTGCCGAGCAGCTTCTCGATCTCGGCGTGGACGTAGCCCACACCCTTGTCGACCCGTGCCTGGTCGATGTCCGTGAGGACGACCGGGACCTCCAGGCGGCGCAGGAAGAGCAGGGCGAGCTGGCTGGCCATCAGGCCCGCGCCCACCACACCGACCTTGGTGACCGGACGGGCCAGCGCCTTGTCCGGGGCGCCTGCCGGGCGCTTGGCGCGCTTCTGCACCAGGTTGAAGGCGTAGATGCCGGAGCGCAGCTCGCCGCCCATGATCAGGTCCGCGAGGGCCTGGTCCTCGGCGTCGAAACCGGCACCGAGGTCGCCGTCCTTGGCCGCGGCGATGATGTCCAGCGCGCGGTACGCGGCCGGGGCCGCCCCGTGCACCTTGGCGTCGGCGATGGCCCGGCCCCGGGCGACGGCCTGGTCCCAGGCGTCACCGCGGTCGACGTCGGGGCGCTCCACCGTGAGCGTGCCGCCGAGCACGGCGGCGGTCCAGATGAGCGACTGCTCCAGGAAGTCGGCGCCGTCGAAGAGCGCGTCTGCGATCCCGAGCCCGAAGACCTGCTCGCCCTTGAGCTGGCGGTTCTGGTTGAGCGAGTTCTCGATGATCACCGTGACGGCGCGGTCGGCGCCGATCAGGTTGGGGAGCAGTGCGCAGCCGCCCCAGCCGGGAACCAGGCCGAGGAAGACCTCGGGCAGCGAGAAGGCGGGAGCGCCCGGGAGACGGTGCGGTACGTGCAGTGCAGACCGACCTCGACACCGCCGCCCATGGCCGCGCCGTTGTAGTACGCGAACGTCGGGACCGCGAGGCCGGAGAGCCGGCGGAAGACGTCGTGGCCGCCCTTGCCGATGGCCAGCGCGTCCTCGCGCTCCTTCAGGAGCTCGACGCCCTTGAGGTCGGCGCCGACCGCGAAGATGAACGGCTTGCCGGTGATGCCGATACCGGTGATCGCGCCGTCGGCGGCCTCCTTCTCGACCTGGTCGATCGCCGCGTCCAGGTTGGCGAGCGACTGCGGTCCGAAGGTGGTCGGCTTGGTGTGGTCCAGGCCGTTGTCGAGCGTGATCAGCGCGAACCTGCCGGCACCGGCCGGGAGGTCGAGGTGGCGTACGTGCGCCTGGGTGACGACCTCGCCGGGGAACAGCTCGGCCGCGCCCTTCAGAAGCTCAGTGGTGGTGCTCACTTGCTGCCTCCGTTGAAGTTCGGGTTCTCCCAGACGACGGTCGCGCCCATGCCGAAGCCGACGCACATGGTCGTCAGGCCGTAGCGGACCTCGGGCTGCTCCTCGAACTGGCGGGCCAGCTGCGTCATCAGACGCACGCCGGAGGAGGCCAGCGGGTGGCCGTAGGCGATGGCGCCGCCGTACTGGTTCACCCGGGCGTCGTCGTCGGCGATGCCGTAGTGCTCCAGGAAGGCGAGCACCTGCACGGCGAACGCCTCGTTGATCTCGAAGAGACCGATGTCGGAGATGGAGAGACCCGCCTTGGACAGGGCCTTCTCGGTCGCCGGGATCGGGCCGTAGCCCATGACCTCCGGCTCGACGCCCGCGAAGGCGTACGAGACGAGGCGCATCTTGACCGGGAGGCCCAGCTCGCGGGCGACGTCCTCGGCGGCGAGCAGCGAGGCGGTGGCGCCGTCGTTGAGCCCCGCCGCGTTACCGGCGGTCACGCGGCCGTGGGCGCGGAACGGGGTCTTCAGACCGGCCAGGGACTCCATCGTGGTGCCCGGGCGCATCGGCTCGTCGGCGGTGACCAGGCCCCAGCCCGTCTCACCGGCCTCGGCGTTGGTGCGGCGCACGGAGACCGGCACCAGGTCCTGCTGGATCTTGCCGTCGGCGTACGCCTTGGCGGCCTTCTCCTGCGAGCGCACCGCGTACTCGTCGGCGCGCCGCTTGGTGATCGTGGGGTAGCGGTCGTGCAGGTTCTCCGCGGTCATGCCCATGAAGAGGGCGGACTCGTCGACCAGCTTCTCCGATACGAAGCGCGGGTTCGGGTCCACACCCTCGCCCATCGGGTGGCGGCCCATGTGCTCGACACCGCCGGCCACGACGACGTCGTACGCGCCGAAGGCGATGGAGCCGGCCGTCGAGGTGACGGCGGTCAGCGCGCCCGCGCACATGCGGTCGATCGAGTAGCCGGGGACGGACTGCGGCAGACCTGCCAGGATGCCGGCGGTACGGCCGAGCGTCAGGCCCTGGTCACCGATCTGCGTGGTCGCCGCGATGGCGACCTCGTCGATCCTGGCGGGGTCCAGATCCGGGTTGCGTCGCAGCAGCTCCCGGATGGCCTTCACGACGAGATCGTCGGCGCGGGTCTCGTGGTAGATGCCCTTGGGGCCCGCTTTGCCGAACGGGGTGCGGACGCCGTCGACGAAGACGACATCCCGGATGGTACGAGGCACGGTGGCTCTCCTCCAGGGTGCGGGGTGGCACTGCTGCGGGGCGCGCTGGGAAGTGCGCCGCCGCCCTCATGCTACTTGCGGGTAACCAGACTGCCCACCCCCCACCACCGGAGCGTCGAACGTCACACGTCGGGACCCCGCCCCACGGTCACGGGCAGTGATGATGCCCGCCCGGCGGGGCCCGTCCCCGCGACCTCGTCAACGTGGCGTGATTTCGCCCCTCCGCGACGGCGATCCGGCCGCTCCCTGCCCCGCCCCCACCAGCGGAACACCCCCGGCCGGAGGCCAGGGGTGTGGGTGTTCGCGAGGGGGGCAGGTCAGGTGTCGGTGCTCAGCGCCCGGAACAGGAGCGGCGAAACCTGTTCGATCTGCCAGTGTCGCGCCCCGTAACCGGCGAGCGTGTCCTCCAGCGAGGAGGGCGTCATGTTCTGGGGCGGCTCCCAGCAGACCCGGCGCACGGTGTCCGGGGTGATCAGGTTCTCCTGCGGCATGTTCAGCCGCTCGGCCAGCTCGGACACCGCGGCGCGGGCCGCCGAGAGACGCGCGGCGGCCGCCGGGTCCTTGTCCGCCCAGGAGCGCGGCGGCGGCGGACCGGCGAGCTGCTGGCCCGGCTGCGGAAGCTCGGACTCGGGCAGCGCCCTGGCCCGGTCGACGGCCGCCTGCCACTGCTCCAGCTGACGGCGGCCCATCCGGTGGCCGAAGCCCGGCAGGGCGGTGAGGGCCTGCACGGTGAGCGGGAGCGCCAGGGCCGCCTCCACGATCGCGCCGTCACCGAGGATCTTGCCCGGCGAGACGTCCCGGCGCTGCGCCACCTCGTCCCGGGTGTTCCACAGCTCCCGGACGACCGCCATCTGACGGCGGCGGCGCACCTTGTGCATGCCGGACGTACGGCGCCACGGGTCCTTGCGCGGGGGCGCGGGCGGGGCCGAGGCGATCGCTTCGAACTCCTCCCGTGCCCACTCCAGCTTGCCCTGCTGGTCGAGCTCCTCCTCCAGGGCGTCGCGCAGGTCGATCAGCAGCTCGACGTCGAGGGCGGCGTAGCGCAGCCAGGGGTCGGGAAGCGGCCGGGTGGACCAGTCGACGGCGGAGTGCCCCTTCTCCAGCGCGTAACCCAGCACGCTCTCCACCATCGCGCCGAGGCCGACCCGGGGGAAGCCCGCCAGCCGTCCGGCGAGCTCGGTGTCGAAGAGCCCGGTGGGGACCATGCCTATTTCGCGCAGGCAGGGGAGGTCCTGGGTCGCGGCGTGCAGAATCCACTCGCTGCCCGACAGGGCGGCGCCGAGTCCGGACAGGTCGGGGCAGCCCACCGGGTCGATCAGAGCGCTGCCCGCCCCCTCGCGACGCAGCTGTACGAGGTAGGCGCGCTGGCCGTAGCGGTACCCGGAGGCGCGCTCGGCGTCGACGGCCACGGGGCCGGTGCCCGCGGCGAAGGCGGAGACCACCTGGGCCAGGGCGTCGTCGGACGCCACCACCGGGGGAATGCCCTCGCGCGGTTCGAGCAAGGGGATCGGCGCCGGGGCGACGTCGTCCGGGGGAGCGCCCCCGGTGGTTCGCAGTGAAGTGTCTTCTGCGGTCTCTTGGGCGTCGGTCACATGTCAAGGGTATCTGTGTATGCACGGCGCCCGTCGACGGAATGATCCGTCGACGGGCGCCGATGCGCGTATTCCAGCCGGGGCCGCATCCGTGCACGTGGCGGCCGGGGGAGTGGCGGTCAGTGGATGATGCCCGTCCGCAGGGCCACGGCGACCATTCCTGCGCGGTCTCCGGTGCCGAGCTTGCGGGCGATGCGGGCGAGGTGGGACTTGACGGTCAGGGCGGAGAGGCCCATCGAGACGCCGATGGCCTTGTTGGACTGGCCTTCGGCGACCAGGCGGAGCACCTCCACCTCGCGGCCTGACAGTTCGCGGTAGCCGCCCGGGTGGCTCGGGGAACCGGGAGGCCGGCGGTGCATACGGGCGGCGTTGGCGCCGATCGGTGCGACGCCGGGGCGGGTGGGGTGGCCGATGTTCGTACGGGTGCCGGTGACGACGTAGCCCTTCACGCCGCCCGCGAGGGCGTTGCGCACGGCACCGATGTCGTCGGCGGCGGAGAGGGCGAGGCCGTTGGGCCAGCCCGCGGCTCGGGTCTCGGACAGCAGGGTCAGCCCGGAACCATCGGGCAGGTGGACCTCGGCAACGCAGATGTCGCGCGGGTTGCCGATTCGGGGACGGGCCTCCGCGATGGACGACGCCTCGATGACGTCACGAACTCCGAGTGCCCACAGGTGCCGGGTGACGGTGGAACGGACACGGGGGTCGGCGACGACGACCATGGCCGTCGGCTTGTTCGGGCGGTAGGCGACCAGGCTTGCGGGCTGCTCAAGGAGAACGGACACCAGGCCTCCTGGGGAGTGGCGGGACGGGCCGGCTCGGGGATGAAGCCGGGGCGAACCGTGCTTGAAGGGTCATTGACCTCTTCGGCAGCAGGCCCGTCCTCCTTTAGAGGAAGATCACGATTTGGTGAGTAACAATTCGGGCAAATAGGACACGCGATCGATTGTACGAAAAGAGAGCCGGTGCATGTGCGAGCAATGTGACGCAGTGTTACGAAACCTGGGGTCCGCGCCGCTGAGGAAGTGTCACCACCGTCGCGTCGGAGATCCCCGAGGGCGGCAGACCGGCGACCTGGCAGAGCAGCTCACTCCACGCCACCAGGTGCCCCGCCGCGTCCGGGACCCCGCCGCGCCCCTCACGGGGCGTCCACGAGGCCCTGATCTCGATCTGGGTCGCGGGCCGGCGCGAGGAGAGCGCGCCGAAGTAGTGCGACCCGGCGCGCGTCACCGTGCCGCCCGCCTCCCCGTACGACAGTCCGCGCGCGTCCAGCGCCCCCGTCAGCCAGGACCAGCACACCTCGGGCAGCAGCGGGTCCGCCGCCATCTCCGGCTCCAGCTCCGCCCGTACGAGCGTCACCAGACGGAAGGTGCCCTGCCAGGCGTCGTGCCCGGACGGGTCGTGCAGGAGTACGAGACGCCCGTCGGCGAGATCGTCCTCGCCGTCCACGACCGCCGCCTCCAGGGCGTACGCGTGCGGAGCGAGGCGCTGAGGCGGCCTCGTCGGCTCGACCTCCAGTTCTGGGCGCAGCCGCGCGGAGCGCAACGCGTCGACCGCCGACCGGAACGCGGGCGGGACGGATGCCTCCTCCCTGCTGTCCTTACTGTCCTTGCTGTCAGCGCCATCGGAATGATCGGAATATTGTCCCTGAGCCGGAGCCATGCGGGGAAGAGTAGGCGGAACCGGAGCCTCGCGCAGGGAGGGACACCCGGGCGGCACAAGCTCCTTACGGTGTCGTGCGAAGATTCCTGTTGTGAGTGCCAACGATCGCCCCCCGGGCCAGCAGACGAAGCCATCCGCCACCCATGAGTCGGCGTTCCTCAAGGCGTGCCGTCGCGAGCCCGTACCGCACACCCCGGTGTGGTTCATGCGCCAGGCGGGGCGCTCGCTCCCCGAGTACCTGAAGGTCCGCGAGGGCATCGCGATGCTCGACTCCTGCATGATGCCGGAGCTCGTCACCGAGATCACGCTCCAGCCCGTGCGCCGCCACAAGGTCGACGCCGCGATCTTCTTCAGCGACATCGTCGTCCCGCTCAAGGCCATCGGCATCGACCTCGACATCAAGCCGGGCGTCGGCCCGGTGATCGCCGAGCCGATCCGCACCCGCGCCGATCTGGCCCGGCTGCGCGACCTCACGCCCGAGGACGTCCCGTACGTCACCGAGGCCATGGGCATGCTCACCGCGGAGCTCGGGGCCACGCCGCTCATCGGTTTCGCCGGGGCGCCGTTCACTCTCGCGAGCTACCTGGTGGAGGGCGGCCCGTCCCGCAACCACGAGCGCACCAAGGCGATGATGTACGGCGACCCGGAGCTCTGGGCCGACCTGCTCGACCGCCTCGCGGAGATCACCGGCGCCTTCCTGCAGGTGCAGATCGAGGCCGGCGCGTCCGCCGTCCAGCTCTTCGACTCCTGGGTGGGGGCCCTGGCCCCCGCCGACTACCGGCGCTCGGTCATGCCGGCCTCCGCGAAGGTCTTCGACGCCGTCGCCCCGTACGGCCTCCCACGCATCCACTTCGGTGTCGGCACCGGTGAACTCCTCGGGCTGATGGGCGAGGCCGGCGCGGACGTCGTCGGCGTCGACTGGCGGGTCCCGATGGACGAGGGCGCACGCCGGGTCGGCCCCGGCAAGGCGCTCCAGGGCAACCTCGACCCCGCCGTCCTCTTCGCCCCCACCGGGACCGTGGAGGCCAAGACCCGCGAGGTGCTCGACGCCGCCGCCGGTCTGGAGGGCCACATCTTCAACCTCGGCCACGGCGTCATGCCGACGACCGACCCCGACGCGCTGACCCGCCTCGTGGAGTACGTCCACACCCGGACGGCGCGCTGACCGTCCGCAGGGTGAACGCGGCGGCACGTCAGGCCGAGCCGGCCTCCCGTACCGCCGCGTTCACCTTGCGGGCCGCCACCAGGACCGGGTCCCAGACCGGTGAGAACGGCGGGGCGTAGCCGAGGTCGAGCGCCGTCACCTGGTCCACGGTCATCCGTGCGGTCAGCGCCACCGCCGCGATGTCCACCCGCTTCGCCGCCCCCTCGCGCCCCACGATCTGCACGCCCAGCAGCCGGCCCGTGCGGTACTCCGCGAGCATCTTCACCGTCATCGGCCGCGCCCCCGGGTAGTAGCCCGCCCGGCCGGTGGACTTGACCGTCGCGGTGACGAACCGCAGCCCGACCGCCTCGGCGTCCTTCTCGCGCAGCCCCGTCCTGGCGATCTCCAGATCGCAGACCTTGCTCACCGCCGTCCCTACGACTCCGGGGAACGTCCCGTAGCCGCCGCCCACGTTCGCCCCGATCACCTGCCCGTGCTTGTTGGCGTGGGTGCCGAGCGCGATGTGGCGCAGGCGGCCCGAGACCAGGTCCAGGACCTCGACGCAGTCGCCGCCCGCCCAGATGTTCTGGTGGCCCATGACGCGCATCGAGGGGTCCGTCAGCAGGCCGCCGTGGCTCCCGAGCGGGAGGCCCGCCGCACCCGCAAGCGCCGTCTCCGGCGTGACGCCGATGCCGAGCACCACCACATCGGCCGGATAGGTCTCCCCGTCCGTCGTGACGGCCGTGACCCGGCCGTCGGGGCCGGTGCGGACTCCGGTGACCTCGGCGCCGCTCACCGTCGTGATGCCCATACCGTCCATCGCCTCGTGCACCAGGCGGCCCATGTCCGGGTCGAGCGTCGACATCGGCTGAGGCCCGCGGTTGAGGACCGTGACCTCGAAGCCGCGCTTGAGCATCGCCTCGGCCATCTCGACACCGATGTACCCCGCGCCGACGACGACCGCGCGCCGGCCCGGCGCCCGGTCCAGCGAGTCCAGCAGCGCCTGCCCGTCGCCGAGGGTCTGCACCCCGTGGACACCGGCGGCGTCCATCCCCGGCAGCTCCGGGCGCACCGGGCGGGCGCCGGTCGCGATCACCAGCTTGTCGTAACCCGTCCAGGACGCCTCGCCGCTGTCCCGGTCCACCGCGCGCACCCGCTGCCCGGCGACGTCGATCTCCGTCACCTCGGTGCGCATCCGCAGGTCGATCGCGCGTTCCCGGTGCTCCTCGGGCGTACGGGCGATGAGGTCGTCCCGCTGCCCGACGTCCCCGCCCACCCAGTACGGGATGCCACAGGCGGAGTACGAGGTGAAGTGGCCGCGCTCGAAGGCGACGATGTCCAGCTCGTCGGGTCCCCTGAACCTGCGGGCCTGCGACGCGGCGGACATGCCCGCCGCGTCGCCCCCGATGACGACCAGTCGCTCCGCTGCCATGCCAGCTCCCTTCGCCGTGCGTGCCGGTGGCCCACGCTACGGCGTCGTGCGGGGTGGGTGGCCTGCGGCCCCGCCCGGTCCTCAGCCGCCGGACGGCGCCTGAGGAGCTGCGGCCGGAGTGGCCGGGGTGGCCGGGACGGCCGGAGCCGCACGGCCGCGGCGGCGCAGACGCCGCAGGACCAGCAGGACGATCGCCGCCGCCGCCAGAAACGGGGCCGACGCCCCGAGCGCCATCGCGATCCAGCGCAGCATCGTCACGAACGCGTCCCAGCCGCCGCCCAGCGCGTCCATGAAGCCGGGCTCGCCGTCACCCGCCTTCGCGGCAGGGGAGTCCGGCTCGATGAGATCCAGTGTGATCGTGGCCAGCGTGGTGCGGTCCCTCAGTCCCGCCTGCTGGGCGAGGAGGGACTCCAGGGCACCCTGACGACTGCTCAGCTCCCCCTCCAGCGTCACCACGTCGGAGAGCTCCTCGGCCTGGTCCATCAGCTTGCGGACCCGGGCCACGCTCGCCTTCTGGGTGGCGATCCGGCTGTCGACGTCGACGACCTGGTCGGTGACGTCCTTCGCGTTCGACGTACGCGACAGGAGCTTCCCGGAGCCCGCGAGGCTCCGCAGGACGTCCTGGTACCGGTCCTCGGGCACGCGCAGGACGAGGTGCGAGCTCGTGTGCTCGTCGTCGACCCGCTCCGTGCTCTCGTTCGCCACCAGACCCCCGGCGCCCTCCGCCAGGGCCCTGGCCGCCGCGACCGCCCTCGGTACGCTCCTCACCTCGACGAACAGGGTGGACGTGCGGATGACGTGGGTGCCGGCCGCCTTCGGCTCGCCTGCTCCGGGCGCCCCCCTGGAGTCGTCGGCGGACCGCCCCCCGGCCGGTTTCTCCGCCCCCGCGCCGGGCCCCGCCTTCGAGTCGGCCTGTGCCCTGCTCCCGTCGCTCCCGGTGCCGGCGTCCTTGGTGTCCGGGGAGCCGCAGCCGCCGAGGGCCAGCAGGGTGGCGAGCATCCCCGCCACCAGGGCCGCCGTGGTGTGCCCGGTCCGCCGCCCGCGGCGTACGGGCCTGGCCGGTGCGAGTGGTCGCTCCAGGTGCGCTTGGGTGTCCATGTCTGATCCCCCGGGGTGGTGGCCGATGTCGGCGGTTCGACGTACGGCCCCCGGCGCGGGTTGCCTGCCTGCGGTTTCGATGCGGTCACGGTCGGGACTCGGCAGGGGTTTGAGAGAGTGGACCCATGCAGGGTTCTCATCAGCGCGTGAACACGCGCACGGGTCATGTCGTCGTCATCGGCGGTGGCATCGCCGGTCTGGCGGCCGCGCACCGGCTGCTGGGCACCGGGCTGCGGGTCACGCTCCTGGAGGCGACGGACCGGGTCGGCGGCAAGCTCATGACGGGCGAGATCGCGGGGACACGGGTCGACCTCGGCGCGGAGTCGATGCTCGCCCGCCGCCCCGAAGCGGTCGCCCTGGCCAGGGCCGTCGGACTCGGCGACCGCCTCCAGCCGCCCGCCACCGCCACCGCGTCGGTGTGGACCAGGAACGCCCTGCGCCCCATGCCCAAGGGCCACCTCATGGGTGTCCCCGGTGACCCGGCGGCGCTCAGCGGCGTCCTCTCCCCGGCGGGCCTGGCCCGGATCGCCGAGGAACGCGACCTGACCCCCACCGCCGTGGGCGACGACGTGGCCGTGGGCGCGTACGTGGCCGACCGGCTCGGCCGCGAGGTCGTCGACCGGCTCGTGGAACCGCTGCTCGGCGGTGTGTACGCGGGTGACGCCTACCGGATCTCCATGCGGGCCGCCGTACCCCAGCTCTTCGAGGTGGTGAAGGAGGGCGGCTCGCTGCTGGACGGCGTACGGCGTGCCCAGGAGAGGGCCGCGGCCCGGCAACGGCCCGGTCCGGTCTTCCAGGGCATCGACGGCGGCGTCGGCAGCCTGCCCGGCGCCGTCGCCGACGCCGTACGGGCCGCGGGGGCACAGATCCTCACCCGGACGCCCGTCCTCGGCCTGACCCGGACCGCCGAGGGCTGGGACGTGCGCACCGACACCCGCGTGCTCACCGCCGACGGGATCGTCCTCGCCACCCCCGCCTGGTCCGCCTCGACGCTCCTGGCCGCCGAGTCCCCGGCCGCCTCCGCAGAACTGGCCGGTGTCGAGTACGCCTCGATGGCCCTCGTCACCATGGCGTTCCGGCGCTCCGACATCGCGGCGACCCAGGCACTCCAGGGGCGCTCCGGCTTCCTCGTACCGCCGGTCGACGGGCGCACGATCAAGGCGTCCACCTTCTCCAGCAACAAGTGGCGCTGGGTGGCGGACTCCGCGCCCGGCCTCTTCGTCCTGCGCACCTCCGTAGGCAGGTACGGCGATGAGGACCACCTCCACCGCGAGGACGCCGAGCTCGTCGACGTGTCCCTGCGGGATCTCGCCGACGCGACCGGACTCGCCGCCGCACCCGTCGACACCGAGGTCACCCGCTGGATCGGCGGGCTCCCGCAGTATCCGGTCGGCCACCTCACCCGTGTCGCCCGCATCCGCGAGGAGGTCGCCAGGCTGCCGGGCCTGCGGGTGTGCGGAGCGGTGTACGACGGTGTCGGCATCCCGGCCTGCGTCGCGAGCGCCCACCGTGCCGCGGACGAGATCGCCCGTGACATCGGCGGCGTGCTCGCCGGGAAGATCACGGAGGAGATCATCGACTCCCCACCCCTGGTCGAGGGCGCTCGGGGCGAGGCGGGACAATAGCCGTATGAGTGCTGCTGAGAGTGCGACATCAAGCAAGGCCCCGAACGCCGGCAAGAAGGCCAAGGACCTCAACGAGGTCATCCGCTACACCCTCTGGTCGGTCTTCAGGCTGCGCGACGTGCTGCCGCTGGACCGTGCCGGCTACGCCGACGAGGTGCAGGAGCTGTTCGACCAGCTCGGCGCGGAGGACGTCACCGTGCGCGGCACCTACGACGTGTCCGGGCTGCGGGCCGACGCCGACCTCATGATCTGGTGGCACGCCGAGACGTCCGACGAGCTCCAGAAGGCGTACAACCTCTTCCGGCGCACCAGGCTCGGCCGCGCTCTCGAACCGGTCTGGTCGAACATGGCGCTGCACCGCCCCGCCGAGTTCAACAAGTCGCACGTCCCGGCCTTCCTGGCCGACGAGACGCCGCGCGACTACATCAGCGTCTACCCCTTCGTGCGCTCCTACGACTGGTACCTGCTGCCGGACGAGGACCGCCGCCGCATGCTCGCGGACCACGGCAAGATGGCCCGCGGCTACCCGGACGTCCGCGCCAACACCGTCGCCTCCTTCTCCCTCGGCGACTACGAGTGGCTTCTCGCCTTCGAGGCCGACGAGCTGTACCGCATCGTCGACCTCATGCGCCACCTGCGCGCCTCCGAGGCGCGGCTCCACGTCCGCGAGGAGGTCCCGTTCTACACGGGCCGCCGCAAGTCGGTCGCAGACCTGGTGGCCGGGCTCGCATAGCCAGCGATTCCCGGCCACCCCAACCCGGAAGATCAGACGGTGGGCACCGGCGTTCCCCGCCACGTCCGCCGTTCCAGCGACACCGGGTTCGGCTTCCGGTGCGGCGCGCACTCCGCGCGCCGCACCGGTGTTCTTCCGGTCAGCAGGTACGTCTCCAGATGCCGGTCGACGCAGGCGTTGACGCCGCCGCCGACACCGTGCGAGCCGGCGTCCCGCTCCGTCACGAGCGCCGCGCCGCTCAGCCGCCGCTGGAGGGCGAGTGCCCCCTCGTACGGGGTCACCGCGTCGCGTTCGGCGGCCAGGATCAGGACCGGCGGCAGCTCGCCCCACTCCGTACCGACGTCGAGGGGCTTCTGCCGGGGCGCAGGCCAGTGGGCGCACGGCAGATTCGACCAGGCGTTGGCCCAGGTCCCGAACGGTGCGATCCGGGCGACCGCCGTGTGGTCGCGGTGCCACACCCGCCGGTCCGTGGGCCAGGGCGCGTCGTTGCACCGCACCGCCGTGTGGACCGCGTACGCGTTCTCGTCGTCCCGGGCCGCCGCCGCGCGGGGTGCCGCCTGGTCGGCCAGCGGCTTCGGATCGCCGTGCGCGTACTCCGAGAGCGCCGTCGCCCGCATCGCCCAGTAGTCGTCGTAGTACACGGCGCCGAGCATCGCGGAGTGCAGCTGCGCCGGCCCGGCCTTCCCGCCCGCCGGCCGCTCGGCGACGGCCTCGCGCACGGTGTCGTAACTCCGCTGCACCGCCCCGGCGTCGGCCCCCAGGCGGTACACGGCGTCGTGCTCGGCGACCCAGGTGCGGAAGTCCTCCCAGCGGGACTCGAAGGCCAGCGACCGGTCGAGATCCGAGCGGTACCAGATCCGGCCCGGGTCCGGATCGACGGCCGAGTCGAAGACCATGCGCCGGACGTGCGAGGGGAAGAGCGTGGCGTACACCGCCCCGAGGTAGGTGCCGTACGAGGCTCCCATGAACGTCAGCTTCCGCTCACCCAGCGCCGCCCGCAGGACGTCCAGGTCCCGGGCGTTGTCGAGCGAGGTGTAGTGCCGAAGAGCCGCACCCGCGTGGCGCGCGCAGCCGGCCGCGTACGCCTTCGCCCGCTCGGTCCGCAGCCGCTCGTACGCCGGTGAGGGGTGGGCCGGCAGGTCGGATGGCGCCTTCGCGAACTCGGCGGGGTCCTGGCAGGAGAGCGGGGCCGAGGGGAGGACACCGCGTGGGGCGTAGCCCACGATGTCGTAGGCGCGGGCGATCTTCCTCCACTCCGGCAACTCACCGACCAGCGGGAAGGTGATGCTGGAAGCGCCGGGACCGCCCGGGTTGTAGACGAACGAGCCCTGGCGCTCGCCGGGGTCCCCGGTGGCACGGGCGCGGCTGACGGTGAGGGCGAGGGTCCGGCCGTTCGGCGCCGCGTAGTCCAGAGGGACCTCGACGGTGCCGCAGCGCAGGTGGTCGGGGAGCATCTCCGCCTCGGGGCACGGCCCGAAGGAGATCCCGGTGGCCGCGGCGCGGGCCGCCGCGAGCCGGGTGCCGCGCGCCTCCGCGGAGATGGGCGCCGTGCGGTCGGGGGTGGTGGCGGGGGCCGGGGGAGCGGCCATGGCCGACAGGGCCACACACAGGACGGTTCCGTACAGCGCTGCTGCTCTCACGCGCGTTCCCTTCGTACAGCCGGTGGGGCCGGGGGGCCCGTGGAGCCGAAGGTGATGGTCAGGCGCGCGGTCAGCGAAGTAAAGCACCGTGCCGCGATGTCATGACCAATGCCCCGGATGGGCCGACCGGCCGGGACGACGCCCCGTCAGGGCCGCCCGCAGTGCCGGGTCCCGCACGGCACGCACCCCCTGGACGGCCACCGCGGCCAGCAGGTCGCGGTCGGCGCCCGACACCGGGGCGGGCAGCGAGTCCAGCCACCGCTGCCCGGCTGGGGAGGCCCACGGGCTGTACGGATGGCTCTCGACGCGCGCGACCGCCAGGCACCCGAGTGTGAGCACCAGCGGCAGCCCGAACCAGGCCGCCACCGGTCCCGCCCCGTCCGTCCCCTCGCCGGGAACGAGCACGGCGGCCCCGGCCAGCACCACGACGAGCACCGCGCAGGCGCGGACCGAACGCGCCGCCGACGCGACGTCCGTACGGGTCCCGGACGGGACGGCAAGACCCGCGGCGACGAGCCGGTCGGCGAGGGCGAGTACCGCCTCGGCGGCGGCCGCCGCGGCCCTTACCGGCCCTATCCGGGACTGGCCCTGCGGCCCGATGGCCCGTATGACGGTGCGTTCGACCTCGTCGCGGCCCTCCGGGTCGACGACGGTCGCCCAGCCGGTGTGGGCGAGCAGCAGTCGGCGCCGCAGATGCATGGAGACCAGCGCCAGGTCGGCGACCCGGTGCGGGCCTCCGGCCAGGAACGCCGTCTCGTACAGGTTCAGTGCGTGGTGGGCGGATTCCGGCCCGGTGGTGGACCGGGGCACCGCCGCGGCGGTCGCGAGGCACAGGCGGATGCACGACAAGGCCGCCGCGGCCCACGCGACCAGCAGGAACAAGACCCAGAGCATGCCGGATTTCTATGCGAGGCGGGCATGTGAGCGCCATGCCGTGTTCACCATGTGGATACGGTGTGGTCCACCCGTCGGTACGCGTGGCCGGTTCCGACCTGTGCTCACGAGCTGCTGCCGCAGCTGGAACCGCCGCCCCCGCCCCGCAGCTGGAACCGCCCCCGCTGCTGGAGCCGCCTCCGCAGCCGGCCCCGCCTCCGCAGCCGGCCCCGCCTCCGCTGCTCCCTCCGCAGCCGCCGCCGGGGCCGGAGCCGCAGGAGGACCCGCCGCCTCCGTCCCCGCCGGAACTCCCGCAGCTCGCGCTGCCGGGATGCGCCCCTGCGCACCACACCACCGGCACGAGGAGTGCCGAGGAGTCCGCGGACGCGTACGGGGCGAACCCGGGGCTCCCTCCGGTGGTCCTGACCCGGGCGGCGGCGTACAGCTGGGCCTGGAGTCCGGGGTCGGGCAGCGCCCGCAGCCCCAGCGTGGCCACCAGCTGGGCCGGGGTCATCCAGTGGGCGTACGCGGCCCGGTAGCCCTCGGCCGCCCGCCGGCCCGCCGCCGTGATCCGGCGCCGGGTGGACGAGGCCACGAGCATGCCGGTCAGGGCCCCGACGAGCAGGACGGGCAGCACCTTCACGATGAAGGGGAACGGCGTGTCTGAGTAGCCGTCGTGCGCGGCGTACTGGACGAAGGTGAGCACCAGGCAGACCGGCAGGGCCGCCAGGCATCCGAGACCCTGGGCGAGCGACCACACGCGCAGCGGACGGTTCGTCGCGGGGGCGACCAGCAGGCCGCGTCCCGCCAGCCCGTCACCGGTCTCCTGCACGGCGGGGTGGCGCATCACGGCGGCCCGCAGCGTGGGCAGGGCGCCGCTCGGGGCCGCGGCGAACTCCTGGAGCACGGCGCGCTCCACCGGATCGCGGGCCTCGTACCGCAGGACGGCGACGATGCCGGGGCCGCCGATGGCCAGCCGTCCGTCCGAGTGCATCGCGGTCAGCGCGGTGTCCACCACCCGGGCGGGACCGCCGTTGAGGAACGCCGCCTCGTACAGGTCGTGCACCGGGGAGGCGGCCCGGGCCGTCGAGCGGCGGGCGGAGACCGCGCGGGTGACGAGGAGGACCGACGCGGCGAGCACGGCGAGGTTCAGCAGGATGGCGAGAGCGTTCACCGGGTCACTTCCCCACGAGAGCGGCACGGGCCGCGCGTACCAGGCGGACGGAGCGGCGGGGCGGACGCGGATCGACGCACCCCTGCCACCAGCGGGTCAGCCGCCGCCGGGCCACGGGGTCCGCCGGAAACCCGTCGATCAGCAGCCGCTCCGCGAAGTCCACCGCGTCGCGGCGGTACCCCTCGGACATCGGATGGGTCCTCGCGTAGTCGACGAACGCGCGGCGGTAGCCGTCGCCGAGGATCTCCGGCAGTTCCGGAGCCACCTTCGCGACGACGTCGGCCCGCTTGGCGGCCAGGGCCCGGCTCTGCACCCCGAGCCGCCGGTGGTCGAAGCCCTCCGGCGCCGGGGTGCCGGCCACCAGCGCCGAGAGCAGGGCGGTCTGCGCGACGGCGCAACGGTCCCGCGCGCCCTCCACCGGGGCCGCGGCCCGCCGGGGGCGCTCCTGCGCCTTTGGCCGTACCGCGCCCGCCCGGGAGGAGGCAGCCGAGGCCGCCAGGGTCGTGCGGATCGCGTCCAGTTCGCCCGCGAGTCCGGCGGCGGGCGGGAAGGCGTCGTCACGCTCCAGCAGGACACCGGGCGGGTCGACCCGGGAGCGGAGCTCGGACAGGATGTCGAGCACCGGCCGCGTCACCGGGTGTGCGTGCGTGTCGTGCCAGACCCCGTCCTTCTGGACGCCGCCCGCCACATGGACGTACGCGATGGCCTCGACCGGCAGCTCGTCGAGCGCCGTGGCCGGGTCCTCGCCGCGGTTGACGTGGTTGGTGTGCAGGTTGGCGACGTCGATCAGCAGCCGGACCCCGGTGCGCGCGACGAGTTCGGCGAGGAACTGTCCCTCGGTCAGCTCCTCGCCCGGCCAGGAGATCAGCGCCGCGATGTTCTCCAGGGCCAGGGGTACGGGCAGCGAGTCCTGGGCGATCCGTACGTTCTCGCACAGGACGTCCAGGGCCTCCCAGGTGCGGGGTACGGGCAGCAGGTGGCCCGCTTCGAGCCTCGGCGACGCGGTGAGCGGCCCACCGCCGCGTACGAACGCGATGTGCTCCGTCACCAGGGGAGCGCCGAGCAGCGCGGCCCGCGCCGCCAGGTCCGCGAGGCGGCCCGGGTCGGGCCGTTCGGCGCCGCCGAGCCCGAGGGAGACGCCGTGCGGGACGACGGTGACGCCGCGCTCCCGCAGCCGGGTCAGCGCCTCCGGGGGATGGCCGGTGCAGATGTTCTCCGCGACCGCCTCGACCCAGTCGATGCCCGGCAGCGCCGCCACCGCGTCGGCGATCTCCGGCCGCCAGCCGATCCCGATTCCCAGCCTCATGTGTGTCCCCCAGATGGTTCCCGTGCGGGGGTGATGGCCCCGGCGGGCAGCGCTGAATCCCAACAGGGGGACGTTCAGAGCTCGATCTGAGGTTCCCGGCGGGCGCCGCCCGAAGTGCGTGGGTGTGCGCGGGGACGCGGGGATGTCCGGTCAGCGGCGCAGCGCGGGGTGGTCGGCGACCACCGTGCAGGACCCCGGGGCGATCTCGGTGAACCCGGCGTCCCGTACCACCGGCAGGCCGCTGACGGTGAGCTCCCGCCAGCGCGCCGGGTCCGCGGGGGCCACGGCGAGCGGGAATCCGGTCTCACGCCACGCCTTGCGCTCGGTGTCCGACAGCTCCCACCAGGCGAGCTGGGCGCCGTGCCCGGCCTGGGCCATGGCCTTGCCCGCCGACATGTCGAGGCCGGGGTTGAGCCACAGCACGGGACCGGCCGGGTCGGGCGCGGCCGGGGACTCGGGGTCGTCGAGATCCGTGCCCGACACCTGGAGCCTGGCCAGTTCCTTCGGCCAGCCGTCCAGCGGCACCGGCGGGAAGACCCGCACCTCGGCGCTGTCGCCGGTGACGGTGATCCCGGGCAGGGCGGACGCCTTGCGCCACTCGGCGCCGCGTGCCCGGCGCACCACCTTGCGGATGCGGGTGTCCTGCCAGTCCCGCATGGGCTGGGCCCACTCGCCCTCACCGAGCGAGCGCTCGTCGGAGAGAATCGTGAGCACGGCACGCGCGGCGGTCCGCAGGGCGTCGGTACGGGCCGGAGGCGCCGTCTTCTCGATGTGCGCCACCAGCGGCAGGACGAACTGGGGGGCCTCGCCGGGGCCTGCGGGGGAGGCGCCGGCGGACTCGGATGCGGGGATGTCGTTGCTGCTCACCCGCCAAGTCTGCCAGGCGGGGATGGCGTGCTTCTTGGCGGAAGGGAGGAGTCCGGGTGAGGATGCTCCGCATGAAGAGCGATCTCTTTTCCAGCGAGCACATGGTCCAGGCAGCCACCGTCCCCGGAATGACCCTCCAGAACAGCAAGTCCATCAAGTACGCGGTCAACGGTGAGATGCACGCGCGCCAGGGCTCGATGATCGCCTTCCGCGGCAGTCTCCAGTTCGAGCGCAAGGGCCAGGGCATCGGCGGCATGCTCAAGCGCGCGGTCACCGGTGAGGGGCTGGCGCTCATGGCGGTCCGCGGGCAGGGCGAGGCGTGGTTCGCCCACGAGGCGGCGAACTGCTTCATCGTGGAGATGGAGCAGGGCGACGTCCTGACCGTCAACGGCCGCAACGTCCTGTGCTTCGACGCCACCCTGGCGTACGAGATCAAGACCGTGAAGGGGGCCGGGATGACCGGTGGCGGCCTCTTCAACAGTGTCTTCAGCGGTTACGGGAAGCTCGGGCTGATCTGTGAGGGCCAGCCGCTGGTGATCCCCGTGACCGCCGGGCAGCCGGTGTACGTCGACACGGACGCGGTCGTCGGCTGGAGCGAGCGGCTGACGACCTCCCTGCACCGCTCGCAGAGCTTCGGCTCGATGGTGCGCGGCGGCTCGGGCGAGGCCGTCCAGCTGATGCTCCAGGGCGAGGGGTTCGTGATCGTACGGCCGAGCGAGGCCAAGCCCGAGAAGGCGTCGGCCGGGTGAGCCGCGAGACCCCCGCGCCGGAGCCGGTGGCCACGGGCACCGACGCGGGTCCTCCGTTCGCCGGGTGCGTGCTGTGCGGCGAGCCGACCGGGTATCCGGAGTCGGCCAGGGGCGTCACCCTGTGTCCGGTGTGCGAGTGGCGGGAAGCGGAGCGCACGGCCTGTTCCGGCTGAGCGTGATCGCCCTCGTGCCGCTCCCTCGCCGACCCGCGGACTCAGCCCCGCATCAGCTCGGAGACCTTCACGAACCGGTAGCCACGCGCGCGCAGCTCCGGCACCACCCGTCCCACGGCCTCGTCGGTCACCGGTGCCGCGCTGCGCGTGCAGTGCATGACCACCAGCGAACCCGGGGTGACCCCCGCGAGCACCTGCTCGGCCACCGCGTCCGCGTCCTTCGCGAAGGCGTCACCGCTGACGACGTCCCACTGCACGGCCGTCACCTTCTCCGACGCCAGCGTCCGCAGCGCCGCCTCGTCGTAGCAGCCGCCGGGGAAGCGGAAGTACGGCACCACATGGCGCGCCCCCGCCTCCCGGAACGCTGCGAACGCCCGCCGGACGTCGTCGCGCATCTCCGCCTGCCGGACGGCCGGCAGGCCGTAGCAGGGGGAGGCGAAGGCGTGGTGCCGGTACGAGTGGTTGGCGATCTCGAACAGCGGGTCCGTCCCGATCGAGCGCGCCTGCGCCGGATACTCCCGCGCCCACCGGCCCGTCATGAAGACGGTCGAGGGGACTTTGAGCCGGCGCAGCAGGGCGATCAGTTCCGGGTTGTCGAAACGCTCGCCCGCGGCCGCGCGCGGCCCCTGGTCCGCGGTCATGTCCGCGTCGAAGGTCAGGGCCACCACCTTGTCGCGCGACCCGGCGCCCTTCCCGGTCGTGCGGGGGCGGCGCTCGAAGACCGGGGTGAGTCCCGCCGGACCCGGCGCCATGGTGGGCGGCTTCCGCCCGGCCGGGAGCGACGCGAGCGCACCGGCCGGAGCGGAGGGAGAGGCGGAGGAGCGCCCGGGGCGGAAGTTTTCGGTACGGGAACGCTCCTGGCCTCCGCAGCCGGAGAGGCTGCTGCCGAGTACCGCCCCCAGAACGGTCAGTACCGTCATTTTCCATACAGAATTGATCACTCTCGGAACGTAACCGATCACCCCGAGGTGATCCGCCGGTGGCGCTCCCGCACCGCCGGGCGGGCCCCGTGGTTCAGCCGGTCAGCGCCAGGGCCCTGTCACGGCGAAGGTCGTCCCGGGCGTGTAGCAGTTGAGATACATCGTCAGGCCGTCAGGCGAGAAGGTCACTCCGGCGAACTCGCCCCACTCCGGCTCCTGCGGGGTCCCGGTGTTCTGCCGGCCGCGCGCCATCGTGTACACCTCGCCCCGCCGGGTCACCCCCAGCACGTACTGGGCCCCGTTGCCGTCCTCGCACACCATCAGCCCGCCGTCGGCCGACAGGCAGATGTTGTCGGGGGACTCGCCGGGCAGCTGGATGTCCGTGTCCGGGCCGAAGACGACCACCAGCGTCAGGCGCCGGCGCCCCGGCTCGTACCGCCACACCTGTCCGTAGTGGTCGCCCGCCGAGCCCTCCGAGCGGCGCGCGAAGCTGGAGACGAAGTAGACCGACGAGCCGCCCCAGTAGCAGCCCTCCAGCTTCTGGGCGTGCGTGATGCCCTTGGGGCCGAAGTCCTGGAGTCTGATCGGGGTTCCGGCCGCCAGCGGATCGGGGACGGGCACCCACTCGACCCCGCCGAAGCTCGCCCCGGTCTCCTGGACGGCGGAGAGGTCGGGCACACCGGGCACCCGCATGGCCTCCAGCGCGCCACCGGCCCTCAGCGAGCCGTGACCGCCCAGCGGCTTCTCGGGCAGAAAGCGGTAGAAGAGGCCGAACGGCCGCTGGAACGCGTCCTCCGTCTCGTACACGGTCCCCGAGCGCGGATCGACGGCGACGGCCTCGTGCTGGAAGCGGCCCATCGCGGTGAGCGGTACGGCTCCGGTGCGGCGCGGATCGGCGCCGTCCACCTCGAAGACGAAGCCGTGGTCCTTGGTGTAGCCGTTCGTACCGGCCTTGTCCTCGGTCTCCTCGCAGGTCAGCCAGGTGTTCCAGGGGGTCGGGCCGCCCGCGCAGTTCACCGCCGTACCGGCGATGGCGACGCGTTCGCCGAGGACCGCGCCCCGGCTGTCGAGCTCAAGGGCCGTACAGCCGCCCTTGGCCGCCTGGTCGTAGGTGAGGCCGTCGACGGTGGGCACGCCGAGCGCGGCGGAGGCCCGGTTCTCGTGGTTGCGTACGAGGTGGACCCGCCCGCGGTGGCCCCGGAAGGCGGCCATTCCGTCGGGGTTGCCGGGGACGAGGCCCTCACCCGAACGGAGTGGGTCGCCCTGCCGGGAGAGCACCCGGTAGCGGAATCCTTTCGGCAGATCGAGCAGGCCGTCCGGATCGGGGACGAGGGGGCCGTGACCGCGGTGGCCCACGGCGGCGGATGTGCCCGCGAAGAGTTCGGAGAAGGCACCGGCGAAGGCGACCGAGACGGCGGCCGCGCCGCTGCCGGCCAGAACCTGACGGCGTGTCGCGGGGCGTGCTGATGATGAGGATGAGGACATGAGGCGACTCCCTGTTGGCGGACAGTGAAGTGACCCGCATGTGTGTACCACGCGTGTTGCCGCGCGGGAAGCATGCGGGTCACTGAGCCTCATGACGACGCCCGGGACAGCGGTGGTCCCAGGGGCCCGTGGGTCAGGCCAGGGAAGCGGAGAGCGTGATCGTCGTGCCCGTCAGAGCCTGGCTGACCGGGCAGTTGAGCTTGGCGTCCTCGGCGGCCTTCACGAACGCCGCCTCGTCCAAGCCGGAGACCTCGCCCTGGACGGTGAGGTGGATTCCGGTGATGCCCGTGCCGGGCTGGAAGGTCACCTCGGCCTGGGTGTTCAGCCGGGTCGGCGGGGTGCCGGCCTTGGACAGTCCGGCCGAGAGCGCCATCGAGAAGCAGCTGGAGTGCGCGGCGGCGATGAGCTCCTCCGGGCTGGTCTTGCCGTTCGCCTCCTCCGCGCGCGACGGCCAGGAGACCGCGTACTCGCCGATGCCGGAGGAGTCGAAGGTGACGACGCCCCCGCCCTCGACCAGGTTGCCTTCCCAGACCGTGTGCGCCTGACGCGTGGTAGCCATGCTGGATTCCCTTCAAACGGTGTGCGCGGATATACCGGCTGTACGGGCCTGCCGAAGGCGACCCGTACGGCGGTACATCCCCGAACCTACTGCGCCACCAGCCCCTTTGCGTCACGCGCCAGTGCTGTCAGCCGGGAGATGGCGCGGAAGTACTTCTTCTGGTACCCCCCGTTCAGCATCTCTTCGCCGAAGAGCTTGTCGAAGGGGCACCCCGAGGCGAGCACCGGGATCTCCCGGTCGTAGAGCCGGTCCGCGAGCACCACCAGCCGCAGGGCCGTCGACTGGTCGGACACCGGCTCCACCCCCGTGAGGCAGACCGCGCTGATGCCCTCCGTCATCGCCCCGTACCGGCTCGGGTGGACCCGCGCCAGGTGGTCGAGGAGACCGGGGAAGTCGTCGAGCGCCGCACCGGCCGTGGCGTACGCGGCCTCGGTGACCTGCCCTTCGGAGTACGGCGCGGGCGCCTCGGGCAGTCCGCGGTGGCGGTAGTCCTCGCCGTCGATCCGCAGCGGCCGGAAGTGCGCGGAGAGCCCCTGGATCTCACGGAGGAAGTCGGCGGCGGCGAAACGGCCCTCACCGAGCTTGCCCGGCAGGGTGTTGGAGGTGGCGGCCAGCGCGACGCCCGCCTCCACCAGCCTGCTGAGCAGCGAGGAGACGAGGACCGTGTCGCCCGGGTCGTCGAGTTCGAATTCGTCGATGCAGAGCAGCCGGTGCCCGCTGAGCGTCTGCACGGTCTGCTGGAACCCCAGCGCGCCGACCAGATTGGTCAGCTCGACGAAGGTGCCGAACGCCTTCAGCGAGGGGGCCGCGGGCGTGGCGTGCCAGAGGGAGGCCAGCAGGTGGGTCTTGCCGACCCCGTAACCGCCGTCGAGGTAGACCCCGCGCGGCCCGGCCGGAGCCGCGGGCGCCTTGCGGCCGAACCACCTGCGCCTGGCGGTCCCGGCGGCGTGCGCACCGCCGAGCCCGTGCGCGAACTCGCTCAGTACCCTGACCGCTTCGCTCTGGCTCGGCTGGTTCGGGTCGGGGACGTACGTCTCGAAGCGCACCGAGTCGAAGCGCGGTGGCGGCTCCATCTCGGCGACCAGGCGGTCGGCGGGGACGCGCGGCTCACGGGCGCAGAGCGAATGCGGGGCGGCGTCGGGTATGGGGCTCTGCCCCGGAACGGCGGTGGATGAGGACACAGCTCGCCACCTTAAGCGCCATGCCAGACTGGATCACATGCGACGCCTGCTCCCTGTGACGGACCTGACAACCGACGAGACCGCTTCGGCCGCCGGGGAAACCGCCCCGGCGAGCACCGCCGGGACCGCCGGGTCCGCCGGTGGCGAGTGGGGTCTCGGCCGTCTGGCCGACGCCTACGCCTATCCCGAGGTGGACGGTCCGTGGCTGCGCGCCAACATGGTGTCCACCCTGGACGGCGCCGCCCGGCACGACGGCCGCTCGCAGGGCATCTCCTGCGCGGCCGACATGCGGATCTTCGGCACGCTGCGCGGGCTGGCCGACGCGGTGGTGGTCGGCGCGGAGACCGTGCGCCTCGAGGGCTACCGCCCGGCCAGGGCGCGGGAAGCCTTCGCCGCCCGGCGCGCGGCGGCCGGGCAGGGTCCCGCTCCCGCGATCGCCGTGGTGAGCGCCGGCCTCGACCTGGACTTCTCGCTCCCGCTGTTCGCCTCGCCCCTCGTCCCGACCCTGGTCCTGACGGGCGCGGGCGCTCCCGCCGACCGCGTCGCCGAGGCCGGGCGCGCGGGCGTCCAGGTCGTCATCGCCGGTGAGGGCTCCGCGGTCGCCCCCGGGCGGGCGGTACGCGAGCTGGCGGCCCTGGGCCTGACCCGGCTGCTGACGGAGGGCGGGCCGCGGCTCCTGGGCCAGTTCGTGGCGGCCGACGTGCTGGACGAGCTGTGTCTGACCGTCTCCCCGATGCTGTCCTCGGGAGACGCGCAGCGGATCGCGGTGGGTCCCCCGGTGAGTGTGCCGCAACGCTTCGCCCTCACCTCGGTGCTGGAGGAGGAGGGCTTCCTCTTCACCCGGTACCGCCGGGACCGGACGCATGCCGACGCACGTTCCGACAAGTAACGGAATTTCCCGTTCCCATTAGTTTCGGGTGGGCACACTAACCTCTGCAGACCCCGTGCCGGTACGGGGAAGGATGGTTTCAGCAGCGACCACCCCGGTCGATGAAGAGAGCGGAAGGGCGCCTGTCGTGTTCACAAGCGTTTTGATGATCGAGAAGCCCCTCACCCCGGAGGACGTGGAGTTCGTCACCACCCTCCACGGCGAGGAGCGGACCTCGTTCGTCGTACTGATGCAGCCGCGGGGCGACCAGGCCGACGTACTTTTGCGCGCGATCGACGACGTGGCGATCGGCGAACTGAAGGAGGCGGTCCGCGAGGGCGGGAAGCCGGAGGGCAGGGCCGCCCGTGAGCCCGCCGAACTCGCTCTCGAGTACTCGCTCCGGGCGCTGCGCGAGGCCGGCTCGGACGCCGTCGGACAGGTCGTCGAGGAGCACCCCCTGGACAAGCTGAAGACCGTGGTCGACGAGGCGGGCGCGGACGAGGTCATCGTCCTGACGGCCCCGCACTACGTGGAGGAGTTCTTCCACCGCGACTGGGCCTCCCGGGCCCGTCACAAGGTCGGCGTACCGGTGCTCAAGCTCTTCGCGCACAGCGAATAGGCTGGGGGACCGTTACTAGCCTCGACCCTGGGAGACACACGCATGGCACCCGGAATTCCTGCCGCCCTTGAACGACCGCACTTCATCGGCATCGGCGGCGCCGGAATGTCGGGCATCGCGAAGATCCTCGCCCAGCGGGGCGCGAAGGTCGCGGGCAGCGACGCCAAGGAGTCCGAGACCGCCGGGGCGCTGCGGGCGCTGGGGGTGACGGTGCACATCGGGCACGCCGCCGGTCATCTGGCCGACGACGCCACCTGTGTGGTCGTCTCCAGCGCCATCCGCTCCGACAACCCGGAGCTGGTCCGCGCCGCCGAGCTGTCCGTTCCCGTCGTGCACCGCTCCGACGCGCTCGCCTCCCTCATGGTGGGCCTGCGCGCGATCGCCGTCGCCGGCACGCACGGCAAGACCACCACCACGTCGATGCTGGCCGTCGCCCTGTCCGAGCTGGGCCTGGACCCCTCGTACGCCATCGGCGGCGACCTGGAGGGCCCCGGCACCAACGCCACGCACGGCGGAGGTGAGATCTTCGTCGCCGAGGCCGACGAGAGCGACCGCAGCTTCCAGAAGTACGACCCCGAGGTCGCGATCGTCCTCAACGTCGAGCTGGACCACCACGCCAACTACGCCTCGATGGACGAGATCTACGACTCCTTCGAGACCTTCGTCGGCAAGATCGTCCCCGGCGGCACCCTGGTCGTCTCCGCCGACCAGCCGGGCGCCGTCGAGCTGGTCCAGCGGGTCCGCGACATCTCCAGCCTGAACGTCGTCACCTACGGCTCGGGGCCGGCCGCCGACGTGCGCGTCCACAAGGTCACCCCGCGCGGCCTGACCAGCGAGGTCACGGTCGTCCTGAACGGGAAGTACCTCACCTTCACCGTCTCCGTGCCCGGCAGCCACTACGCGCACAACGCGGTGGCCGCCCTCGCCGCCGGGGTGGCCCTCGGCATCCCCGCGCACAACCTCGCCTCGGCCCTCGGCAAGTACACCGGGGTCAAGCGGCGCCTCCAGCTCAAGGGCGAGGCGGCGGGTGTCCAGGTCATCGACTCCTACGCGCACCACCCCACCGAGATGAGCGCCGACCTCGAAGCCATGCGCGGCGCCGCGTCCGAAGCCCGGCTGCTCGTCGTCTTCCAGCCCCACCTGTTCTCCCGCACCCAGGAGCTCGCCACCGAGATGGGCCAGGCACTCGCGCTCGCCGACGCCTCCGTGGTCCTCGACATCTACCCGGCCCGCGAGGACCCGGTCCCGGGCGTCACCAGCGCCCTGATCGTCGACGCGGCGAAGGCCGCCGGAGCCGACGTCGTCGCCGTCCACGACAAGGCGGCGATCCCCGAGGTCATCGCGGGAATGGCCAAGCCCGGTGACCTCGTTCTCACCATGGGAGCGGGCGACGTCACCGACCTCGGCCCGCGCATCCTGGACCACCTGTCGAGCTGAGGGAGCCACTGTGGCGTACGACATCGAGAAGCCGGACGAGCAATGGCGGGCGGAGCTGTCCCCCGCGGAGTACGCCGTACTGCGCCAGGCCGGCACCGAACCCGCCTTCCGGGGCGAGTACACCGACACCAGGACCGAGGGCGTCTACTCCTGCCGGGCGTGCGGCGCCGAGCTGTTCCGCTCCGACACCAAGTTCGACTCGCACTGCGGCTGGCCGTCCTTCTACGACCCGAAGGACACGGACGCGGTCGAGCTGATCCGGGACAGCAGCATGGGCATGGTCCGCACCGAGGTGCGCTGCGCCCGCTGCGGCTCGCACCTGGGGCACGTCTTCGAGGGTGAGGGCTATCCGACCCCCACCGACCAGCGGTACTGCATCAACTCGATCTCGCTGACCCTGGCGCCCGACGAGCGCTGAGCGGGACGCCGGTCGTAGCTCCGGCTGCTGAAGCCCCGAGCCCCGGTTCAGTCCCCTTCGGGGGTCTCGGGGCGCAGCAGCGGGTGCAGGACGCCGGGGAAGACCCGGGCCCGGACGACCGGCTCCGCCGAGCCGCCCTGGATGACGGTCTCGGCGACGCCCCAGGGGCGGTCGGCCAGCCGCACGGTGAGGGTGTACGAGGCCGGGCAGCCCCTGCACTCGTAGCGGTCGGCCCAGACACCGACGTCGGTGACACTGCCCGGGTACCGCTTCACGTGCCGGTACGTGGCGTGGCAGCGCTCGCACGTCTCGCCGGGCTCGCAGGTCCCGCCGCACGGGCAGGGCACGTCGGGCGAGTCCGCGGGGCTCCAGCGCTGGACGAGCACCGCTTCCCGGGTGGCGCCCATGTCCTTCATCGCCTTGAGGTTGCGGGCGGCGACGTTGTAGGACTCGCCGGTGGCGGCCATCCGGTCCCGGATCACGTCCTTGCGTCCACGGTTGGTCGTCATGTGTTCCTCCTGGGTTTCACGCAGCCCGCCAGGAGGCCCACGAGATAGCTACTCCCCACGGTACCTGCCCCGGCGGCCCGCGATTCCCCATGCGGCGGCCGCGCCGAGAGGTGCGGCGCACTCATCAACGCTCAGCCCCGCCGCACCCGCCCCGAGAGCTTGCGGCCGAGCCGCCCGAGGGTGCTCGGCCGGTTCCACGCCCTGAACGCGTCGGCCCGGCCGCTGCTGCCCGCACTCTCCACGGCCTGCTCGACCTCCTTGAGGCGGGCGGGCGCAAACGTACGTACGGCGGGGCGCAGTACGTCACGGAGCAGCGCGTCTGCCGTGGTGTTCCACACCGGGCCCGCGTGCGGGTACGCGGTCCAGACGCCGAAGCAGTCGGCCGCGTACCCGGCGTCGGAGCGCAGCCGCTGGGCGACGGCCTCCGTACGGGCCGCCCGCTCGTACGCCGCGACAAGGTCGGTGTCCTCGCTGTGCACGAACGCGTACAGCTCGGCCTCCGGCCGGTCCTGCGCCAGCAGCCGCAGGGCCAGGGCGCTGAACGCCCGCTCCCGTACGGCCGGTTCCACCGGCTCGGCCTGGGCGCACAAGGTCCTGGCCCGCTCCACCCAGCCCTCGCCGGCCGCCCCCGAACCCACCTCGCGCGCGAAGTCCAACAGCAGCAGCGCCCCGCGCACCCGCCCCCCGATCTCCTGCGGGAAGCCGCGCAGCAGGTCGTGCGTGAGCACGGCCGCCTCCGCGTCGTCGGCGGACGCGGCGAGCGCCGCGTCGACGAGCCGCGCCCACGTACCGGCCGTCCGGTGCGCGTCCGATGTGGCCGCGTCGAGCAGCAGCCGCGCCTCCCCGGTCGTCGGAGCGCGGTCCCCCCACACCAGCCCGGCGGCGGTCCGCAGCACCATCGGCTCCGCGAACGGTGAGAGCCCGGCCGCCCGCAGCACCCGGTGCCACACGGCCGCCCGGTCGCCCCCCAGCGTGGCCCGGGCCCCGGCCGCCTCGGCGCACATCCGCAGATGCGGAAGCGACTGCGTCCCGGTGAACGGCAGCGTCACCCGGCCCAGCAGCTCCTCCACCGCGCCCGGATCGTCCGGCGCGATCCGGTCCAGCGCGCCGAGCAGCGCGGTCCGCACGTCGAACTGCTCGCCCAGCAACTCCAGCAGCGCGGGACCGAACTCCGGATCGTCATCGGCGAGCAGCGCGGGGGCCAGCCGCCGTACGACGGTGGGCAGGAACTCCGCGCAGTCCACGTCCAGCAGCCGCGCCACCCGTAGCAACTGCACCGTCCGCGCCACGTCACCACTGGCCGCTGGCGCACTCAGCTCCGCCCGGATCTCCGGTCCGAGCACGGACCCGACCGCCTCACCTTCCGGACCGGCGAACGCGGAGCGGCCGGGCAGCTCCAGCGAACCGTTCCCCCCGCGCACCGCCTCCGTGACCAGCATCGCCGCGAGCGGCACGGTCGTCGTGAGGGGCGAGCGCCCCTCCAGCGCCCCGAACAGCCGCCCCAGCGCGTCGAACTCGGGCCCGCTCCGGTCGTCGACACCGGGTGACGTCAGCGCCTCGACCAGTTGCCGCGTCTGCTTGGCGTCCAGCGCGTACGGCCGCTCGGCGGCCCAGTCGGCGGCAGCCGCCCGTTCGTCGGCGCCGAGCGCGATCCCCGCGCACAGGGCCGTCACAGCCAGCGGACCCGCGGCGAAGGGCTCCCCGGGCAGCTCGCCCGCCTCCTGGAACAGCTCGGGCGACCGGCTCCGCCAGATCCGCGCTGCGGTCTCCGCCCAGGCGTCGCCCGAAGCGGCCTGCGGGCGGGCCCCGGTGCACGTGTGCACGCGCAGGCCGCCGTCCAACTCGGCCGCGTCCGCCGGGAGTACACCCACCACCCGGTGCGGCGCGAGGCCCGGCCTGCGGGTGTACGTCGTGAACGTCAGCCGCTCCGCACTCTCCCGGGGCAACGCGGCCCCGGCCAGTGCGATCCACCGCGCCACGTCCGCACTCTGCCGCTCGACGAGCACCACCGGTGACACCACGGGGCTCTCCTCGCTCACCCGGCGCAGATCCGCGAAGACGGAGGCGAGCCACGGACTGCGGGAGACGGCGAAGTCGCCCAGTCCCGCACGCACCGCCCCGTGCCCCGGCGGCAGACTGCTGAGCGGATCGGGTATCGCGCCGCCCGGCGTCACGGAGACCCACTGCGGCGACCTCCACGCGTCCACCGGCAACCGGCCGCCCGTCAGCCGCGTGTCCACGGGCAGGTGCACCGCATGGGCGTGGAACCGTACGGGCGCGGAGCCCGCCGCGCGCACGGGCACCGCGCGGCAGAGCAGCCGACTGCCGTCGGACAGCTCCGAGAAGCTGAACGCCTGGGGCAGGGACCACAGTTCGGCGTCGGTGGGCAGGAAGGGGACGTCGGCCGGAAACTCGTATCCGATCAATGGCTCGATCTCGTCGAGCAGCGCCGCCGAGATCCCGGGACCGACCGCCGTGAACCGTCCTGCCGAAGCCTCGCCGCCCGGCACGGCGGAGGTGTAGTGCAGCTGTGCCAGGCTCATGCGTCGCCCTCTTCGTCCCTGCCGCGAGCGTCCCCGTTTCCACCCCACGGCTGGGGGTGGGGGGAAGTCCCGCAGCCGTGGGGGCGACGCTATCAAGAGGGGGCGCACTGATGTGCGAGCTCAGGCTCCAGCGGCGTACGAGACGAAACTGGTCCAGGAACCGGGCGTGAGGGCGAGTTGCGGGCCCTCGGTCACCTTGGAGTCGCGGATGTGGACGGTGTCGGGGCAGGTGGCGACTTCTACGCAGTCATCGCCGGAGCCGCTGCTGTAACTGGACTTGTGCCAGGAGAGGGCGACTTCTACGCAGGAGTCGCCCGAGCTCCCGCTGTAGCTGCTCTTGAACCAGGAAAGTTCTGTGGTGCTCATACTGCTCCTCGCATCTGCCGCAGCAGGCTCACGGAGTCCTCCAAAGAGAGAGCCTGTGATCGCATCCTGGCATACCGCATCTGGAGCATGCTGACCACTTTGGGGTCGTTGATGAGCTGTCCGCTTTCCTGCGCCTCGCAGTAGCCGAGCCACCGGTTGTTGGGAGATTCGCACAGCTGCATGGGGCCATCCATCCCGGCATGACCCGTACGCACCACAGGCATCACCTGGACTTCGACATTTCGCAGTCGCGCGATGTCGAGCACTTGGTCGATCAGCTCCCTGGTCACGTCGGGTCCGCCCATCTGGCGCCGGAACAGGTGCTCTTCCACGATGAAGCTGTACGAGGTGTTCGGGTGCTGCCACAACAGAAGCTGGCGTTCCAACCGTGCCAGCAATCGGTCCTCGACCTGATCGTCACCCAGCGGAGGCAGACGGTTTTCGAACAACCGCCGCGCGTACGCTTCCGTCTGCAACAACCCAGGCACCAGCCGGCATTCGTATGTGTAGAGGCTCACCGCCTCCGCTTCGAGATCTGCCCACTGGCGGAACCACTTGGCCAGCCCTGGCCGCCGGGACAGATGCCGCGCCGCTCCCCGGATCGCGCCGAACGCGTCCAGCACTACTTCGGCACGCTCGACGAAGTCCGCCGGAGGGAAGCGCCGACCCTGCTCGATGGAGGCGATCGTCGGCACCGAGTAGCGGACCAGCGGTGCGAACTCCTCCTGTGTCAGACCGGCCCGTTTCCGGAACGCCTTGACGACCTCTCCGAATGCTTTGAGACTCTCCGAGGGTTCGGGCTCCCCGCCACTCGTAACCCCACTCCTACTGCCCCCGATGTCCGCCATGGTCGGTCACCTTTCGCGCCTGTCCCCGTCCGCTCCAACCCAACTGATCCATCGTCACGCTCCGTGAGAGGTACTGTCCACTGTCTGTACCCGTACGCTGACCGAGCGTACGAGTCGCTTACCTGGTGCGTGTGGGGGTCACGCGTTACGTGCGAGGTGGCGGAGCCGGTCCACGAGTGCGTGGACGTCATGCGCGACACCGCTGTCAGTGACACATTCCGTGGCCGTCGCGAGCGTAGGGCGACAGGCGCGGCAGAGGCCGTCAGGGAGTGCTTCCGGGCGGCCAGGAACCCCGCACGTGGTGCACTCCACCAGCGTCAGGCGTACGGGAGTTGCGGCCGGAGCGGGCAGGCGGGGCGGCATCTTGTCGCGGAGGCGACGGCGTACGAAGCCGCGCGGCACGTCGACCGTCGCGGGGAGCCCGGCGGTCAGGGCGTGCGTCAGGTACTCCGCGCTCACCCCGCGCGCCAGCCACTCCCCGGCAAGGCTCTCCAGTGCCGCGCAGTCGTCGGCGGAGAGGGCCAGGCGGGCGTCGGAGCAGCCCAGTTGTGCGAGGGCACGGTAGGCGGGCGAGGGGGAGTCCTCGCGCACGGGCGTCGGCTGCGGGGCCGAGGGCTCGACCGGATCGACGGGTCCGCCGGAGGTGGGGACGGGCGCGGGTGGCAGCGGGGCAGGTGCGCCCTTGCTGTCCTCGGCGGCGCTGAAGGCGATGTATCGCTCGCGCTCCGGCAGCAGGGCGAAGTCCTCCGTTTGGCGCGGGGCCTGACCGGGGGTGGACCGCTTGCCGTAACCGGGCCTGGCCATCGGGTGCGACGTGGAGGATGCGTGGGCGGGCAGGGCAGGGCTAAGGTGCTTGGTAGCCACGGGATCGACCTTCTTTCGATCTTGCGGTGAGACCCCGGCCTGGTGCTGCGAACACCGCGTCGGGGTCGTTTGTTGTGTCTCGGGCACCGTAAGCAGGCGCGAGAGTCCACCGCAAGCCGTCCCGGATTAGTCGTACTTGCTCGCGGCGACGGGCGGGGGAGGGGGGTTGGTTTTCCTTAACCAGCCTTTCTCAACCGGTGGTTGGGAAGAAGCTCGGGGCTCGGGTCTCGCGTCCCGACGCCCGGGTCCCGGGGCTTGAGCTTCGGTGCGCGCGCCTCCGTACGTACCCTCCAAAGAGTGACGTGAGACGCGAGATCCGGGACGCGGGCTTCGAGACGCGGGGAAGTCGCCGGAAGCCAACAGTCCGCTGTCGTCCGAGGTCACGGCCCGTCACCCCCACGGCCGGGCCCGGGCACCCGTACGCGTGTTCCGCGTACGGCCTCCGGATCTGGAGGCCGAGGGGGTGGGGCCGCCACGCTCGTCCTATGGAAGCTCCCCCCGCAGTCCGTTGTCCGCTCACCGTGCGTGAGTTCGCCCAGCGCTTCAGTGCCACGTCGAGAGGTGCCCGGCTCGCCCGGCGGTTCGCGCGGTTCGAACTGGACCGGTGGGGCATCCCGTACGGCGGCGACGTCTCCGACACCGCCGCGCTGCTGGTCGCGGAACTGGCCGCGAACGCCGCGACCCACGGCCGCGTACCCGGCCGGGACTTCGAACTCGTCCTGACCCTCACCCCGCGCGGCCCGGCGCTCAGCACGCTCCGCGTCGAAGTCTCCGACACCCGCACCGAGACCCGTCCGCCGTCCCCGGGCACGCTGGCCCTGCCCCCGCCCGACGCGGAGACCGGCCGGGGTCTGATCCTGGTCGACGCCCTGGCGGACCGCTGGGAGGTGCTCGACCGGGAGAGGGGGCCGGGCAAGACGGTCCGGGCGGAACTGGACCTCCTGTACTGACCTCCCGCCGGAGCGTACGACCGTACGCCCTCAGAGTGTACGATCGTCCGCATGACGACGGAGAAGACGGACCACGTCGCCCTCCCGTCGTACCGGAGGCCGTGGTCCGCCTCCAGCAGCGCGCCATGAGCCTCGCGGCGCGCTGACCGAGGGGATGGCGCTGCAGCGCGCGCTGGACGACGCACCTCACGACCGTGCGCTGACCCGCCCGGCCATGGCACGACTCACCGCCGCCGCCTAGCGGCCTCCCCTCCCCGACAGCCCGTGGGGTCGCGGCCCTGACACCGCACCCCACGGGCGCTCCACCGGCCTCACCCGTCCGTGCCGGACGGGGACGGCTTCGTGGGCTGGAGTCGCCTGCGCAGGAGGCAGAACTCGTTGCCCTCCGGGTCGGACAGCACGTGCCAGCTCTCGGCGCCGGTCTGGCCGATGTCGGCGGGCCTGGCACCGAGGGCGAGCAGCCGCTCCAGCTCGGCGTCCTGGTCGCGGTCGGTGGCGTTGACATCGATGTGCAGGGGGAGCTTCGCGGCCCGGGGGTGCTGCTGGGGCTCAGGACGAGGGTGGGCTGCGGACCGCCGAAGCCGACGCCGGGCGGTCCGATCTCGATGCTTCCGTCCTCTTCCCGGCCGAGTTCGACGTAACCGAGGACGTCGCTCCAGAAGGCGGCGAGACGCTCGGGGTCGGCGGCGTCGAGGACCAGTTCACTGATGCGGCATGCCATGTCGGCCAGTGTAGGGAGAGGGCGGAAGGCGGACCCGGTCAGCCGCCTTCCATCTCTCGGCCTTCCACCTCTCGGCGACCGACGTCGAAGCCGCACGCCCGGGCCGCGGCGGGCGCGGGCGCCCCGAACACGAACACACCCAGCCCGCCCGCCAGGGCGGCGAGCCCACCGTGGAAGAGGAGCAACGGCCCGGCGACGAGCCCGGCGACGAGGGCCAGCAGGGCGAACCCGCCGACCCAGGGCTCGTCGTCGTGGGTCCATATCCGGATGTACACCCCGGCGACTATCAGCGCCATGACCCAGAACTCGACGCCGAAGAACCACCCCAACTCCCCCGTGCTGGCACGCACGCACCACGCGTCGACGTACGAAGCGGTCACGGCCAAGGGTGCGATGACGGCCGCCTTGCCCGCCGCGACGCCCAGAGATGCCTTGGTCAACGGAGTTTCTCCCCGTCCTGGCGGCCGCGGGTGGCGGCAGCGGTCTACCGGGCTCATACCACCGGCCGGCACCGGAGGAACGGCGTCCGCCGCACTGTTCGCGCCGTCGTCGTCCGGCCGCCCCGGCCGGGCCCGGGCGGCGTGAAGCGGAGCTGAGGGGGCGGTTAAGAAATCCTCGATGGACCTGCGGCGCGGGGTGGGGCAGATTGCTTCCTGACGGCAGAGAGTGGTGCGCGGAGCCGGACGTCCGACGCGAACCGGCGACCTGCCGTACCTCACCTCTTCCCCGGGCCGCGGGCTTCCTTCCCCCGGTCCCCGGCCCGGGGTACTCGACGCCGTACCAGGCACAGGGAGCCGCAGCCGTGAAGGCACTCGTGAAGCAGAAGGCCGAGCCGGGGCTCTGGCTGATGGACGTGCCGGAGCCGGAGACCGGGCCGGGCGACGTCCTCATCAAGGTGCTCCGCACCGGCATCTGCGGCACCGACCTGCACATCAGGGCCTACGACGGCTGGGCCCAGCAGGCCGTGCGCACCCCGCTCGTCCTGGGCCACGAGTTCGTCGGCGAGGTCGCCCGGCTCGGCTCCGACGTGGTCGACATCGAGGTCGGGGACCTCGTCAGCGGCGAGGGCCACCTCGTCTGCGGCAAGTGCCGCAACTGCCTGGCCGGCCGCCGCCACCTCTGCCGCTCCACCCTCGGACTCGGCGTCGGCCGGGACGGCGCGTTCGCCGAGTACGTCGCCCTGCCGGCGTCCAACGTCTGGGTGCACCGCGTCCCCGTGGACCTCGACATCGCCGCGATCTTCGACCCCTTCGGCAACGCCGTGCACACCGCGCTGTCCTTCCCGCTCGTCGGCGAGGACGTGCTGATCACCGGCGCGGGACCGATCGGCATCATGGCCGCGGCCGTAGCCCGCCACGCCGGAGCCCGCCATGTCATGATCACCGACGTCAGCGAGGCCCGCCTCGAACTGGCCCGCAAGGTCGGCGTGAGTCTCGCGCTCAACGTCGCCGACGAGACCATCGCGGACGGACAGAAGCACCTCGGTCTCCGCGAGGGGTTCGACATCGGCCTGGAGATGTCCGGCAGGCCCGAGGCGATGCGGGACATGATCGCGAACATGACGCACGGCGGCCGGATCGCGATGCTCGGACTGCCCGCCGAGGAGTTCGCCGTCGACTGGTCGCGCGTCGTCACCTCGATGATCACCATCAAGGGCATCTACGGCCGCGAGATGTACGAGACCTGGTACGCGATGTCCGTACTGCTCGAAGGCGGTCTGGACCTGGCCCCCGTGATCACCGGCCGGTACGGCTACCGCGACTTCGAAGCGGCGTTCGACGACGCGGCGAGTGGTCTCGGTGGCAAGGTCATCCTGGACTGGACCGTCTGAACCACCCGACCGCCGCCCAGGCGCCCGCGGTCCAGCCACCGACGTATCCAGCTACCGAGCCGGGAGACACCCTTATGTTCGACTCCGTACGTGACGACGTGCGCACCACCCTCGACGAGATCAAGGCCGCCGGGCTCCACAAGCCCGAGCGCGTGATCGGCACCCCGCAGTCCGCGACCGTCGCGGTCACCTCCGGCGGACGCCCCGGCGAGGTCCTCAACTTCTGCGCCAACAACTACCTCGGCCTCGCCGACCACCCCGAGGTCGTCGCCGCCGCGCACGAGGCACTGGACCGCTGGGGCTACGGACTGGCCTCGGTCCGCTTCATCTGCGGCACCCAGGAGGTCCACAAGGAACTGGAGCAGCGGCTCTCGTCGTTCCTCGGCCAGGAGGACACGATCCTCTACTCCTCCTGCTTCGACGCCAACGGCGGTGTCTTCGAGACCCTCCTCGGCGCCGAGGACGCGGTCATCTCCGACGCCCTCAACCACGCGTCGATCATCGACGGCATCCGGCTCTCCAAGGCCAAGCGCCACCGTTACGCCAACCGGGACATGGCCGACCTGGAGCAGCAGCTCAAGGAGGCGTCCGGGGCCCGGCGCAGGCTCATCGTCACCGACGGTGTGTTCTCGATGGACGGTTACGTCGCCCCGCTGCGCGAGATCTGCGACCTGGCCGACCGCTACGACGCCATGGTCATGGTCGACGACTCGCACGCCGTGGGCTTCGTCGGCGCCGGTGGGCGCGGCACCCCCGAGCTGCACGGCGTCATGGACCGCGTCGACATCATCACCGGCACGCTCGGCAAGGCGCTCGGCGGTGCGTCCGGCGGCTACGTCGCCGCCCGCGCCGAGATCGTCGCCCTGCTGCGTCAGCGCTCGCGCCCGTACCTCTTCTCCAACTCGCTGGCGCCCGTCATCGCCGCCGCCTCCCTCAAGGTCATCGACCTGCTGGAGTCCGCCGGTGAGCTGCGCGACCGGCTCAACGCCAACACCGCGCTCTTCAGGTCCCGGATGACCGAGGAGGGCTTCGACGTCCTGCCCGGTGACCACGCCATCGCCCCCGTGATGTTCGGGGACGCGGCGAAGGCGGGCCGGATGGCGGAGCTGCTGCTCGAACGCGGTGTGTACGTGATCGGGTTCTCGTACCCGGTCGTCCCGCAGGGCGCGGCGCGCATCCGCGTACAGCTGTCCGCCGCGCACTCCACCGACGACGTGAACCGCGCCGTGGACGCGTTCGTCGACGCGCGGGCGGCGCTGGCGCAGTAGCCGGGCGGCCCCGGAGTCCCGCCGGACGTGGAGCGATCCGGAGCGGGGAGCTGGGACAATAGGGCGCATGATCGATGCCCGGCGGCTGCGAATTCTCCGTGCGGTGGCGGATCACCGCACGGTGACCGCCGCGGCCGCCGCGCTGTATCTGACCCCCTCCGCCGTGTCCCAGCAGCTCGCCGCCCTTGAGCAGGAGACCGGCCACCGGCTGGTCGAACGCGGGGCGCGCGGGGCGCGGCTCACGGCGGCGGGGGAGATCCTGCTGACCCACACCAACGTGGTGCTGGCCCAGCTGGAACGGGCCGAGGCGGAGCTCGCGGCGTACAGCGCCGGAGTGGCCGGTACGGTGACGGTCGCCGCGTTCGCCACCGGCATCGGTCTGGTCCTCGCCCCCGCCATCACCGAGCTGAACCTCACCGCGCCCGGCATCCGGGTCCGGGTGCAGGACGCCGAGGGTGACGCGAGCGTGCCGATGGTGCTGGACCGGCAGGTGGATGTGGCGGTCGCCGTCGAGTACCGGGGCGCGCCGGGCGCGGACGACGAGCGGCTGACGCGGGTGCCGCTCTACTCCGAACCCTTCGACGCCGTACTGCCCGTGGACCACCGGCTGGCCGGGCAGGACCAGGTGGCGGTCGCGGATCTCGCGAAGGACCCGTGGATCGGGCCGTACCCGGGAAACCCCTGCCACGACGTGGTCGTCCTCGCCTGCGAGTTCGCCGGCTTCGAACCCCGGCTGGAGCACTCGTCGGACGACTTCCGCGCGGTGGTCGCGCTGGCCGGGGCGGGCGCGGGCGTGGCACTGGTGCCGAGGTCCGCGTTGCGGGGGGTGGAACTCGCAGGGGTGGTCGTCCGCCCCGTGGAGGGCAGCGCGCCGACCCGCCGGGTCTTCGCGGCCGTCCGCCAGGGCGCGGAGGGGCACCCGTTGATCCGGCCGGTCCTGGACGCGCTGCGGGCGGCGGGAGCGGATCAGGCCCGGCCGGCGGCCGAGGACACCTCTTCGGCCGTCCCCGATCGCCGGTCCACCTGGACGTGACGCGGCCCCCGGCGGGCTACGCGGGCTGCAACAGGTCCCAGCGGTTGCCGTAGAGATCCTCGAAGACCGCCACCGAACCGTAGACCTCGTGCCGCGGCTCCTCCAGGAACCGCACCCCGGCGGCCCGCATCCGGGCGTGGTCGCCCGCGAAGTCCTCCGTATGGAGGAAGAAGCCCACCCGGCCGCCCGTCTGCGCCCCGACGCTCGCGCGCTGCGCCTCGTCCTTCGCCCGCGCCAGCAGCAGCCCCGCCCCCGCCGCGCCGCCGCGCGGGCACACGACCACCCAGCGGGAGCCGTCACCCCGGTCGGAGTCCTCCACCAGCTCGAAGCCCAGGGAGTCGCGGTAGAAGGCGATGGCCTCGTCGTAGTCGGCGACGACGAGGGTGACCAGAGCGAGGTAGGACATGGGGTGCCTCGTGATGACGTGGGGCGGAGTTCCTGACGTGGTACGTGACACTAACGTTGCCGCCGCCCGTCCCACCACAATGGCCCGCATGGACACGAGCGACCTCCCAGCGCTGACGGCCCGCGCCCGGCTCCTGGCCGTCCCCGGCCACCGCCGTTTCCTCGGCATCGCGGGTCCGCCGGGCGCGGGGAAGTCCACCCTGGCGGCCCGGCTCGTCGACGCGCTGGACGGGCTCGCCGTCCTCGTCCCGATGGACGGCTTCCACCTGGCGCAGGCGGAGCTGGTCCGGCTCGGCCGCGCCGGCCGCAAGGGCGCCCCCGACACCTTCGACGCCGCCGGGTACGCGGCATTGCTGCGGCGGCTCCGTGACCCCGGTGAGCCCGGCCCCGTCTACGCCCCCGCCTTCGACCGGGCGCTGGAGGAACCGGTCGCCGGCTCCGTGCCCGTACCGCCCGGCATCCCGCTCGTCGTCACCGAGGGGAACTACCTGCTGCACGACGAGGGCCCCTGGGCGCCCGTGCGCGGACTGCTCGACGAGACGTGGTACCTGGACGTCGACCCCGAACGGCGGGTGCGCCGGCTCGTCGGTCGGCATGTGCGCTTCGGCAGGTCCCGCCCGGACGCCGAGCGCTGGGTCTCCCGGTCCGACGAACCGAACGCCCGCCTGGTCGAGCGGGGCCGCGCCCGCGCCGACCTCGTCGTACGGCTCGAAGACACCGCCTGACCGGCCGGGTCCCGCCCCCGTTCGCACGAGCGTGCTCCGACCGGCAGGCTGCTGTGTGCCGTGTCGTGCCGCCAGGAGGTCCGCGTGTCCAGACCCGGACCACCCCGTGCCGTTCACCGCCGACGACCACCGGGCCCGCATGGCTCCCGCCGCCGACGCGGGCCTCGCGGCCTTCTCGTAGCGCCCGGCCCGCCCCGGCTGACGGCTCGTCGGCAGCCCGTGGGCGTCAGTCGTCGGCGAGGATCACGCACGACTCCGGCGGCAGGTGCAGCAGCCCGTCCGCCCCCGGTGCCTCGACCGGCTCCCACGCGGCCAGCACCCGGCCACCGCCGCCGCGGTGCCGCCCGCCGCCCAGCGGGATGGCGGCCGGCGTGCCGGAGAGGTTGACCGCGATCCGCAGATCACCCCTGCGGTAGGCCAGCCAGCGGGCGGCCTCGTCGTACGCGGTCCGCACGGTGGCCAGGTCCGGGTCGTGCAGGTCGGGCATCGCGCGGCGCAGCGCGATCAGTTCGCGGTACCAGGCGTGCACCCGGGCGTGCGGTGCGCGCTCCTGTTCGCTCCAGTCGAGACAGGAGCGGTCACGGGTGGCGGGGTCCTGTGGATCGGGAATCTCCTCCTCCGCCCAGCCGTGCGCCCCGAACTCACGCCGCCGCCCGTTGCGGACGGCCTCCGCGAGTTCCGGGTCGGTGTGGTCGGTGAAGAACTGCCACGGGGTACCGGCGCCCCACTCCTCGCCCATGAAGAGCATCGGGGTGAAGGGCGCGGTGAGCACCAGGGCTCCCGTGCACGCCTGGAGGCCGGGGGAGAGGGAGGCGGCGAGCCGGTCACCGAGGGCCCGGTTGCCGATCTGGTCATGGGTCTGCGCGTAGCCGACGAAGCGGTGGGCGGCGGCCCTGGTGACGTCGACGGGGCGGCCGTGGGTGCGGCCGCGGAAGCTGGAGTACGTACCGTCGTGGAAGAAGGCACTGGTCATGGTCTTGGCGAGGGCCGCGAGCGGGGCGGCGGCGAAGTCCGCGTAATACCCCTGGGACTCACCCGTGAGCGCGGTGTGCAGGGCGTGGTGGAAGTCGTCGTTCCACTGGGCGTGCAGCCCCAAGCCCCCGGACGCGCGCGGAGTGGTCGTGCGCGGGTCGCAGAGATCGGACTCGGCGATGAGCGAGAGGGGCCTGCCGGTGTCCGCCGCGAGCGCGTCGACCGCCGTGGAGAGCTCCTCCAGGAAGGTGAGCGCCCGGCTGTCGGCGAGGGCGTGGACGGCGTCCAGCCGCAGCCCGTCGAGGTGGTAGTCGCGCAGCCAGGCGAGCGCGCTCCCCAGCAGATACGCCCGCACCTCGTCCGAGCCCGGCGCGTCCAGGTTCACGGCCGCGCCCCACGGGGTGTGATGCGTGTCGGTGAAGTAGGGGCCGAAGGCGGGAAGGTAGTTGCCGGAGGGGCCCAGATGGTTGTGGACGACGTCCAGGACGACGCCGAGCCCCAGGCCGTGCGCCGCGTCGACGAACCGTTTCAGCCCGGCCGGGCCGCCGTACGGCTCGTGCACGGCCCACAGCGACACCCCCTCGTATCCCCACCCGTGGGTCCCCGGGAACGGGCAGACGGGCATCAGCGACACGTGGGTGATGCCGAGCTCGGCGAGGTGCCCGAGCCGTTCGGCGGCGGCGTCGAAGGTGCCCGCCCCGGTGTACGTGCCGACGTGCAGCTCGTACAGCACGGCGCCGGGCAGCCCCCGTCCCGCCCACTCGTTGCGCCAGACGTGGGTGTTGTGGTCGTACACGGCGCTCAGGCCGTCCGGCCCGTCCGGCTGGCGGCGCGAGCGCGGGTCGGGGAGCACGGGTCCGCCGTCCACCGAGAAACCGTAGCGGTCACCGTCGACGGCCTCCGCCGACGTGGTCCACCAGCCCGGCCGCGTCGAGTCCCGCTCCATCGGCCGCGTGCCGTCCGCAACCCTGAGCCCGACCGACTCCGCGTCGGGTGCCCACACCTCGAACTGCATGCGCCACTCCTCGTCCGTCGACCGGCTGCCCCCTGATCATTGCCCTGCCGTGTTTCCCCTCATACGTGGCAGGGCCGAGCGGCCGGGGAAGGTCGCCCGGGCGGCTGGCACCCGGACCGGGGCGGGAGGCGCCCGCCCCGGTCCGGACAGAGGCCCTAGACCAGGTGGACGCGCTCCTGCGTCACGGGGTGACCCGCCCGCGCGAACGCGGCGGCCATCGGCACGTTCCCCCGGTCCGTCGCGCCCGTGATGGACTCGGCGCCCTCGGCGGCCAGGAAGTGCGTGCACTCCACGAGCAGGTCGTAGCCGTATCCGTGGCCCCGCGCCTCGGGCACGACGCCGATGAAGCCGACGCACGGACCCGACGGGTTGCGGGCGGGCACGTGGATGCCGGCCACCTCGCCGTCCGGCGTGTACGCGAGCTGCCACCAGGAACGGGGCGAGGGGCACCAGTGGAAGAAGTCCAGCTCCTCCTGGGCCGCCGCCTCCAGTCCCCCCGGCCCTTCGATGGCGCGCCGGGCGTGCGCGTCCAGGGTGACGGAGTGGACGCGGCGCAGGACGTCGAGGATCACCGCGTCATCGGGTTCCGGACGGAACGTCAGCCGGCCGGGCCGCTCCGGAATCCCGCAGTCCGGGGTCCAGAGATAGCGGAACCGCTCGACGAGCGGCTCCATGCCGGCCGCGGTGGCGGCGGCGATGCGGGCCTCGGCCGCCGCGCGCACGGCGGGGACCTCCCGCCAGTCCGCCGGCAGGATCAGCTCGTACTCCGCGTGCAGCGGGGAGCGGCGCAGCAGTTCGGTGCCCGCCGCGTCCTCACCCTCGGCGAAGTCGAACCAGTTGAGGAGCACCGGCTCGGTGTCGCCGGGCCCCGACCACCAGGCGGCCCTGGCGACGACGGTGCCGTCCCGCAGGGCGACCCAGGTCCACTCGGGGCGGTACTCCCCGCCCTCGGCGACCGTGCCGTAGCGGTGTCCGAAAGCCGCGCGGCCGACGAGGCCGTCATCGTGCAGGGAATCGAAAAGGGAAGCGTCGCTCGGAGTGAGCGCGCGGATGACCAGACCGGTCATGGAAATGTCCTCTGGGACGAAGCGCGCCCCCGGTCAGACGGGGTCCGACACCGCCCTGCGGGCGGGACGGGAGCGCGGGAACGAAGTGGTACGCGGGGTGGTGCCGTCGCTGGTGCGCACTGTTCTCGCCTCCTTCCTCGACCGTGGCCTCTGACGTCGCGGCTGACCGTAGCGCGGTCCCGGGCGGGCCGTCCACGGGTTTTTCCCTTCTCCGCCGTGAACGGCCCCAGGGAGAAGGGGGAGTTCTTCTGGACACGTCGGCCCGGTCGGACCGACAATCAGACATGTGACGTCCTCCTCCGAGTTCCAGACGTATCCCGCGCGGCTCTCCGACGCCCAGCGCGACCGTGTGCTCGGTGTGCTCAGAGACGGCGCGGCGCAGGGCAAGCTCTCGCACGACACGTTCATGCGGCGGATGGAACTGGCCCTCGTCGCCCGGCGCGCCGAGGAACTGGACGTACTCACCCACGATCTGGAATCCGGTGGCCGCTGGACGCGCGGACTGTTCCGCGCGGTCGGCGGCGTATCGGCCTTCTCCGTACGGCTGCGCAGGGCGTGGACGTCCGAGCGGCTGCCCAGACTCCTGCTGCCCGCACCCGGCCCGCGGCCCCTGTTCATCGGGCGCGACCCGGGGAACGGGCTGCGGCTCAACCACGAGACGGTCTCGCGGACGCACGCCGAACTCACCGCGCACGGCAGCCGGTGGGTCCTGCGCGACCTGGGTTCGACGAACGGCACCTGTGTCAACGGCCAGCGGGTCACCGGCTCGGTGCCGGTGCGCGACGGGGACCAGGTGAGCTTCGGGCGGATGAGCTTCCGCCTCACCGCGCCCGCACCGAGGCCACCGGCCTGACAGCCCCGCCCCGCCCGTGACGGATCGGACCTGCTGCCCGCGGTCGCCGCGTTTCCCGGAGCCGCCGGCCCGTACGGACCCACGTCCTTGACCACCCCGACACCGGCGGTGCGCTCCCGGCGTCCGAAGCCGTGAGCACCGGGCGCGGCCCGGCCCGTCACCCGAACAGCCGCACCTCCACTGCGCCGCACCCCCGGCAGTGATGGGCTGAGGGCCTGGCGCACACGCGTCGGACGGCGACGCGACCCCGGGGGGACCGATGCAGACCGGCCCGGCCGCCGAGAGCCCAGGCACCGACAGCCCCCGCAGCCGTGAGCTCGCGGAGGCACTCAGCGTCCTGACGCCGGGCGCCGACCAGGACCCGTACCGGCTGCGCCTCTACCGCCGGCTCCGCGAGGACCACCCGCTGACGTACGACACCGGCCTCGGCGCCTGGCTGCTCAGCCGGTACGCCGACGTGGCCGCCGCGCTCACCGACCCCCGCTTCGCGGGCTACCCGCACGAGGGCGCTCCCCGAGGCGGCACCGCGCCCCTCGGGCTCTGCCGGGGCAGCCTGGACTGCGCGCCCCTGCCCGGCGGCGCCCGCCACCGGCCCGCGGTGCAGCCGGCCCCGGGCGGCGCGGCCCTGGCACGGACCGCCTACGTCCTGGCGCGCCGGATAGCCGGCCGGGAGCAGGCCGACCTCGTACCGGAGTTCTGCCACTGGCTTCCGCTCGGCGGCGCCGTCACCGCTGCCGGGCTCGCGCACCCCGGCCTCACCCCGCTCTCCCGCGCCGACCTCCACCTGAGGATGGCCCGGGCCCCGGCGACCACCTGCGCCGCGCACACCGCGCTCCGCGAGACGGCCCTCGCCTCGTTCCTCGCCAACGTCCTGGACGAGCCCTGCCTCCTGGAGGTACTCGGCACCGACCCGGACCTCATCGTGGGCGCCTGGACGGAGACCCTGCGCCGCGATCCGCCGGTGCAGATCGTCCTGCGCCGTACCGTCACCGACGTGCCCGTCAGCGGTGGCACACTCCCGGCGGGGGCCGCGGTCGCCTGCCTGATGGGCGCGGCGGGACGCGACCCCGACCGCTTCGCCGCACCCGACCGCTTCGACCCGTTCAGGCCCGACCCGGGGCACCTCACCACCGGGCCCGCGCACTGCCCGGCGGTCCTCCTGGGCCGGCTGGAAGCCGAACAAGGGCTGCACGCCCTGCTCGACGCCATGCCCGGCATCCGCTGGGCGGAGGGATTCAGGCCCACCGCCACCGGCCTCCTCACCCGGGGTCCCCGGACCCTTCTCGTACGGCCTTGCGGAGCAGTGCCACCGGCCGTTCGGCGAACAGCTCGGCGAGCTCGACCACCGGACCTGTGAACTCCCTCTCCGGTGACAGCAGATCACGCCACGGCCCCGCGCCGGGCAGCGTCAGTGCCGTGCCGCGCCAGCCGCCCTCATCGGCGAGGCGCAGGGAGAGCCGGGTCACCGCGGTGACGACCTCGCCCGACCTGGCGAAGGCCACGCAGTGGGCCGCCGCGGGGCCGTGCGCCGCCAGCGCGGTGTACGTCCCCCGCTCCCCGAAGAACTCGGGCCGCTCACGCCGCAGGCCCAGCGCCGCCACCGTGAGCGCGGTCTTCTCGTCGGCCTCGCCGTCGGGCTCCCGGAACGGGCTGCGGTTGTCCGGGTCGACGAGAGCGAGATACTCCCGCTCCGTGCCCTGGTACAGATCCGGCACGCCCGGCATCGTCAGCTGCACCAGAGCCGCGCCCAGCACACTGGCCCGCACCTGGGGGCGGAGGGAGGCCGCGAACCGCGTCAGCAGCGTCCGCGCGGGGCCCGCGTCGCTGCCGGGCCCCGCCGCGACGAAGTCCGCCACCGCCCGCTCGTACGCCGGATCGGGCTCGGTCCAGCTGGTGAACAGGCCCGCCTCCCGCACGGCCTTGAGCAGCGCGGGCTCCAGCCGCGCCGCCAGCTCCTCCGCCGGGAGGTCCGCGCAGCCGTACGCGGACTGCCACGCCTGCCAGGCCAGCTGCGGGTCGGGAGCGGCCGGCGCGGTGGCCCGGGTCACCTGCGCCATCAGGGACGACCACTGCTCAGGACACTCCGAGAGCGCCGCGATCCTGGCCCGCACGTCGGCGCTCCGCTTGGTGTCGTGCGTGGTCAGCACCGTGCCCGTGGCGGGCCAGTCACGGGCGAGGCGCGCGCAGAACGCGTGGAACTCCTGCGGTGACACCGCGGGCAGGCCCGGGTCCCCGCCCACCTCGGTCGCCGAGATCAGCGGTACGTAGCGGTAGAACGCGGTGTCCTCGACCGACTTGGCGTGCAATGCCGACGCGGTCTGCGCGAACCGCGCGCAGAACGCCGTCTGCGCGTCGCCCGCGCCGAGCCGGCCCAGCGCCAGTTCCCGCACCACGTCGACGGCCGCGGCCTCCTCGGCCACGGAGAACACCGCCTTCGCGTCCCGCACCGCCTCCGGCGGCAGGGCCGACTCCGCGAGTGCGGTGACCGGGCCGCCCGCGGTGACGTAGGGGCGGTAGACGGGAACGCGGACGAGCAGTTCGGTGACGGCCGCCTGGAGGGCCCAGGGCGCGTGGTCGCGCAGCGCGGGGTCCTGGGCGCACACCTCGGCGGCGAGCCGGGTCAGCCAGCGGGTCTCGGCGGCCAGTTCGTGGTTGACCACGCGGTACGCGGCCCGGCGCACCGTCGCCTTCCAGTGGCCCCCGCGGTCCTCGGGCGGACCGGCGAAGTCCCGGTAGCGGCCCAGCAGCTCGGCCGAGCCCGTGGGGTCGGTGAAGAGCCCGTCGATCCGGTGGAGCGCGTCGTATCCCGTGGTCCCGGCGACCGCCCAGCCGGCGGGCAGGGTCTCGGAGCCGGTGAGGATCTTCTCCACCACCGTCCACCGGCCGCCGGACGCCTCGCTCAGCTGCTCCAGGTAGGCGGCGGGCTCCGCCAGCCCGTCCGGGTGGTCGATACGCAGCCCGTCCACGACACCGTCGCTCAGGAGTTCGAGGATCTTGGCGTGGGTGGCGGCGAAGACCTCGGGGTGTTCCACCCGTACGCCGATCAGCTCGGAGATGGTGAAGAACCGCCGGTAGTTCAGCTCCGTACGGGCGAGGCGCCACCAGGCGAGCCGGTAGTGCTGGGCGTTCAGCAGTTCGGGCAGGGGCAGCCCGGCCGTGCCCTCGCGCAGGGGGAACTCCTGCTCGCCGTAGCGCAGCACCGGAGCGCCCGCCCTCTCTCCAGGGCCCGGCCCGTCTTCCGTGCCCACCTCGAAGTGGCCGATCTCGTCGGCGAGAGGGCCCGCGAGCACGGGCAGCAGCACCTTGCCGCCGCCCGCCGTCCAGTCGATGTCGAACCATCGCGCGTACGGCGACGTCCGCCCCTCGCGCAGCACCTCCCACAGCTGGCGGTTGTGGCGGGGCGCTGCCGCCATGTGGTTCGGCACGATGTCCAGCACCAGTCCGAGGCCGTACTCCCTGGCGGTCGCGGACAGTTGCCGCAGCCCCGCCTCGCCGCCGAGCTCCGCGCGTACGCGGCTGTGGTCGACGACGTCGTAGCCGTGCCGGGAACCCGGAACGGCCTCCAGGACGGGTGACAGGTGCAGATGGGAGACACCGAGTGCGGCGAGATACGGCACTGCCTTACCGGCAGCGGAGAAGGGGAAGTCCGGCTGGAGCTGGAGTCGGTACGTGGCGGTGGGCGTCATGAACACGTAAGTACCCATTACGGAGCCATCTGTGTCACGGCCCGTGCGGAAGGCCCCCTCCGGCGGCATCGGATTCACCCGCCGGAGGGGGCTCGCGCCCGTGCTACGCCAGACGCTTCAGCACCGTCAGACTGCGCCCGACCAGCGTGACCCGCTCACCCGCCGAGACCTTCGGACCCGAGCCGGGTGGCACACCGTCCGGGCGGGCCGTGTCCACGATGACCTGCCACTGCCGTCCGTGGTCCACCGGAACGGCGAATTCCAGGGTGTCGGCGCCTGCGTTGAACATCAGCAGGAAGGAGTCGTCGGAGATCCGTTCGCCGCGCGGACCGGGCTCCGAGATCGCCTGCCCGTTCAGGAAGACCGTCAGGGCCTTGGCATGGGCGACCTGCCAGTCCCGCTGGGCCATCTCCTGGCCCTCCGGGGTGAACCAGGCGATGTCGGACAGCTCGTCGTGCGTGCCCTCCACCGGCCGGCCGTGGAAGAACCGCCGGCGTCTGAACACCGGATGGTCCCGGCGCAGCCACACCATGGAGCGGGTGAACTCCAGCAGGCCGGTGTCCGGGCCGCCCGCGCCGCCGTCCTCGTCGTCCTCGCCGTCCGCCGGGCGGGCGGCCGGGTCGGGCCAGTGCACCCACGCCAGCTCGTTGTCCTGGCAGTAGGCGTTGTTGTTGCCGTGCTGCGTACGGGCGAACTCGTCCCCGTGACTCAGCATCGGCACACCCTGGGACAGCATGAGGGTGGCGATGAAGTTGCGCATCTGGCGGTTGCGCAGCTCCAGGACCTCCTTGTCCTCGGTCCCGCCCTCGGCGCCGCAGTTCCAGGACCGGTTGTGGCTCTCGCCGTCCCGGTTCCCCTCACCGTTGGCGTCGTTGCGCTTGTCGTTGTAGGAGACGAGGTCGTGCAGGGTGAAGCCGTCGTGGCAGGTGAAGAAGTTGATCGAGGCGAGCGGCCGCCGGCCGTCGTCCTGGTACAGGTCGGACGAGCCCGTCAGCCGCCCGGCGAACTCCGCCAGCGTCCGCGGCTCGCCCCGCCACAGGTCCCGTACCGTGTCGCGGTACTTGCCGTTCCACTCGGTCCACAGCGGCGGGAAGTTCCCCACCTGGTAGCCGCCCTCGCCGACGTCCCACGGCTCGGCGATCAGCTTCACCTGGCTGACCACCGGGTCCTGCTGGACCAGGTCGAAGAAGGACGACAGCCGGTCCACCTCGTGGAACTGGCGTGCCAGGGTCGCCGCCAGATCGAAGCGGAAGCCGTCGACGTGCATCTCGGTCACCCAGTACCGCAGCGAGTCCATGATCAGCTGTAGGACGTGCGGCGACCGCATGAGCAGGGAGTTCCCGGTCCCTGTGGTGTCCATGTAGTACTGCTGGTCCTCCGCCAGCCGGTAGTACGAGGCGTTGTCCAGCCCCCGGAAGGAGAGCGTCGGCCCCAGGTGGTTGCCCTCCGCCGTGTGGTTGTAGACCACGTCGAGGATCACCTCGATGCCCGCCTTGTGGAGCGCCCGGACGGCCTGCTTGAACTCCAGCACCTGTTCGCCGCGGTCGCCCCAGGAGGCGTAGGCGTTGTGCGGGGCGAAGAAGCCGATGGTGTTGTAGCCCCAGTAGTTGGCCAGACCCGCGTCGGCGAGCCGGTGGTCCTGGACGAACTGGTGCACCGGCATCAGCTCGATCGCGGTCACGCCGAGCTCCGTCAGATGGGCGATGACCTCCGGATGGGCCAGACCGGCGTACGTGCCGCGCAGCTCCTCCGGCAGCCCCGGATGCAGCATCGTGAGGCCCTTGACATGGGCCTCGTAGATCACGGTGCGGTGGTAGTCCGTCCGGGGCGGGCGGTCGTCGCCCCAGTCGAAGTACGGATTGACCACGACCGAGCTCATGGTGTGCGGAGCGGAGTCGAGGTCGTTGCGGGCGTCGGGGCTGCCGAACGGGTAGCCGTACACGGCCTCGCCCCACTCGATCTTCCCGGAGACCGCCCGCGCGTACGGGTCGAGCAGCAGCTTCGCCGAGTTGCAGCGCTGCCCCTGCTGCGGCTCGTACGGTCCGTGCACCCGGAAGCCGTACCGCTGGCCCGGCATCACACCGGGCAGGTAGGCATGCCGGACGAAGGCATCACTCTCGCGCAGTTCCACCGCCGTTTCGGAACCGTCGTCGTGCAGCAGGCACAACTCGATTCGGTGCGCGGCCTCCGAGAAGACCGCGAAGTTGGTACCGGCGCCGTCGTAGGTGGCACCGAGGGGATACGCCTGTCCCGGCCAGACCTGCATAGATCGACTCTTCCACTTCTGATCCGGGTGCCGCGGGGCCTTTCGGTCCGATACTCCCCGAAAGTGGGGCGTGCGCCTAGCACGTCGGCCGGTGCTGTCAACATCGAGCCCTTCGGGTACCGCCCCGGAGAGGAATCCGCGCGCCCCGTCCGCCCGACCGCGCGCCGGGGGCCCGGGAGCGGGTGCCTAACCATTATGAATCGGCTCACTCCGCCCGATCTTGCCGTAAGGAACAGGCTTGATTCACGGGGCAGTTGGGAAAGCAGCCTACGCATCGGGCTGCATCGGCTCACCCTCGCGGAGTACCCTTCCTTGATCGTTGGTGGGGGAGTGGAAGGCGGTACGCGGGTGAGCTCGGGAGGGTTCGAGCTACCCCCAGGTGGCCCAGGTCACGAGGGGGAACCGACCGATGCGCCGCCAGGGGCGGTCTCTCTCGCGCAGCCCATGGAGATAGGCGCGGAGCTGGAGTGGGGACCGGACGCCTGGAGTGAGGTGCGGACACGTGCCCAGCGGGCCGGCCGGGCCTACATTTGGCTGAATCTCGTCGAACAGCGACTGCGTGCCGTGGTCGCCGCGGTGCTCCGGCCCATCTACGAACCCGTGCACGGCGAGGACTGGGTGGTGGCCGCCGCGGGCCCCGCCGGACAGGAATGGGTGCAGCGGGCGGTCGCCGTACGCGAGGTCTCGCGCCGCAAGGGCTATCTGCTCGACCCGGCGGACGACAACGTCCTCAGCTTCCTGACCCTTCCCCAGCTCCGTGAGCTGATGGTCCAGCACTGGCCCTGCTTCGAGCCCTACTTCGACGACCGCCGGGACGTCGAGCTGGCCCTCGACGAGCTGGAGGTGGCGCGCAACGTGGTCTCCCGCAACCGCGCGCTGAACGAGGCGGTCCTCGCCCAGGCCGAACGGGCCTCCGCGCGCCTGCTGGAGATCCTGGGCAACGGGGCAGCCGTTCCGTCCGCCGACCGGCTGCCCGTGGACGCCGTCGAGGAACTGGTCGGCGACCGGTACGCCGACGTGGTCTCCGTCCACCCCGACCGGGTACGGCTCCAGCGCCAGCTGCCCGCCGAGGACCTGTTCGGCGGAGCGCGCCGCCTCGACGCGATCGGCATAGGGCTCAATCTGCTCGTGCAGAACTTCTCCGGCCGCCGGCTGGTCCGACTCGCCGAATCGGGCTGCCGGGTGCGGCTGCTCTTCATCAATCCGGCGAGCAGCGCGGTCAAGCGCAGAGAGCGGGAACTGGGGCTCAGAAAGGGCGAGCTGAGCCGTTCGGTGGAGATGAACATCCTTCACATGCGCCGGGTCCGCTCCAAGCTCCGGGACCCCGGGGCCTTCGAGATCCAGGTCTTCGACGAGACACCCCGCTTCACGGCCTATCTGGTGGACGGCGACGGGGCCGACGCGGTCGGTGTCGTGCAGCCCTATCTGCGGCGCGCCCGCGGCATGGAGGCCCCCGTGCTCGTGCTGCGGGGCGGCGGCCGGGCGGTGGTCAGGGCGGGCCAGGACAGCGAGCACGGCCTCTTCGAGACGTACCGCGAGGAGTTCGAGTCGGTCTGGACGGACTCCCGGCCGGTGTCCTGACCCCCCGGGACCTCGGGGCCACTGTCCCTGAGCGTTGTCAGTGCCGCGTGCGATGGTGGTCGTCATCCGGGGGAGAGCACCACGTAGGAGGTACGGGATGGGCTGGCACAGGGAACCACTGGTCGGCTTCGACCTGGAGACGACGGGTACGGAGCCGCAGGAGGCGCGGATCGTCACGGCCGCGGTCGTCGAGGTCGACGGCAGGGACGGCGAACCAACACGCCGGCGGAGCTGGCTGGCGAATCCGGGGGTCCTGATTCCCGCACAGGCTTCGGCGATCCACGGCATCAGCAGCGAGCGGGCGGCGGCCCACGGCCGGCCCGTGCGCGAGGTGGCGGACGAGGTCGCCGAGACACTCGTGGCGTGCTGGCGCCGTGACGTGCCGGTCGTCGCGTACAACGCGGCCTTCGATCTGACGCTGCTGTCAGCCGAGTTGAGGCGCCACCGACTGCCGTCGCTGAGCGACCGGCTCGGCGGGGCGGACATCGGCCCGGTCGTCGACCCGTACACCATCGACCGCGCCGTCGACCGCTACCGCAAGGGCAAGCGCACGCTGGAAGCCGTGTGCGTCGAGTACGGGGTGGTGCACGGCGGCGCCCATGACGCGGGCGCGGACGCGCTCGCCGCGGTGCGCGTGGCGTACGCGATAGCCGGGCGGCACGGCTCGGTGGCCGAGCTGACCCCCGCCGAACTGCACGAGCGCCAGATCGGCTGGTACGCCGAGTGGGCGGCCGGCTTCCAGGAGTTCCTGCGCGGCAAGGGCACGGCGGACGCGGTGATCGACGGCCGCTGGCCGCTGCGGGAGCCCGCGTCCGTGGCCGGCTGAGCGCCGGACCGCCCGCGCTCCGGCGGCCGGGCGCCGCCTCCTGACGGGACGGGAGCCCTGACGCGCGGTGACCCTCTAGAACGGGTGCCAGCGGACCGTGGGGTCGTTGTCGCGCAGCGATGCCACTCTGCGGCGGAACTCCGCGAGCGCCGCCGGGCGGCCCGGGGCGTGCTGGGCGACCCAGGCGCAGCTCGCCGTCTCCCGGGCGCCGCGCAGGACCGTACAGCCGTCCCACTCGCGGACATCCCAGCCGTACGCCGACGTGAACGCCTCGTACGCCTGGGCGGGCAGGCCGTAACGGTCCCGGGAGAGGGCCAGGACCACCAGGTCGTGTTCCCGCAGATCCGCGGAGAAGGTCTCCAGATCGACCAGAACCGGTCCGTCCGGGCCGATGTGCGCGTTGCGTGGCAGCGCGTCGCCATGGATCGGGCCCGGGGGCAGATGCGGGACCAGGGCGGCGGCCGCCGCCGCGAATCCGTCACGGCGGTCGCGCAGGAAGTCGGCGTCTGCGGGGTCGACGGCGTCGCCCGCCAGCGTCAGCCAGCGCTCGACACCGCCGAGCAGCTCCCGGCGCGGCAGGACAAGCCCCTCGGGCGTGCCCAGCGCGTGCACACGGGCGAGGAGTGGCGCCAGATCCCGCGGCTCGGCGGGGCGCACGGCGGGCGGAAGCCGGTGCCACAGCGTCACGGGGTGGCCCTCGACCAGCCGCGCCGCGGGCTCGGCGGCCCGGACGGCGGGGACGTCACAGGCGGCGAGCCACTGGGCGACGGCCAGTTCGCGTTCGGCCCGCTCCCGCAGCTCCGGGTGGAGCGCGGCGTTCCGCCCGACCTTGACCACCAGGTCGCCGGCGGCGAACACCGCGTTCTCGCCCAGCGCGAGCAGTTCCGCGCCGCCGGACAGTCCGGCGGCGCTCAGTACCTCGCGCGCACGCATCTCGTTCATGCTCACGATTTTCGCATCTCCGCAGATGGAGCCGGTGCACGCCGCCTTGACGAACGGACGGACCGTCAGCACCATGGCGGAGGCCACCTGGGCGGCCAGATCGGAACGAATCACACCTAGTGGAGCAAAGGGGCCGAATCCGTGACACTGGCGACCGCGACGGAGCGGTCCGGGCGCGAGGAACCACGCGGGAGACGGCCCGGCCGCGACCAGCGGGCCGGACGGGACGGAGCCGCCTGGTTCCTGGTGCTCCCCGCCCTGATCCCGATCCTCATCCTGAGCGTCGGCCCGCTGCTCTACGGCATCGCGCTGGCCTTCACCGACGCGCAGTCCGGCCGCACCAGGTCCACGCAGTGGATCGGCACGCTCAACTTCCAGGACCTCGTGCACGACACCCTGTTCTGGGACTCGTTCCGCATCGGCCTGCTCTGGGCGGTCGGCGTCACCGTCCCGCAGTTCGTGCTCGCGCTCGGCCTCGCCCTGCTGCTCAACGAGAACCTCCGGATGCGCTGGCTGGCGCGAGCGCTGGCGATCATCCCGTGGGCGATGCCCGAAGTGGTCGTCGGCATCATGTGGCGGCTCGTCTACAGCCCCGACGCGGGCATCCTCAACGAGACCCTCCGCGATCTCGGACTCGGTGACGGCCGGGACTGGCTCACCGGCCTCGCCACCGCGCTGCCCGCCGTCATCGTCGTCGGCGTCTGGGCCGGCATGCCCCAGACCACGGTCGCGCTGCTCGCCGGCCTCCAGAACACCCCGCAGGAGCTCCACGAAGCGGCGGCCCTGGACGGCGCGGGCGCCTGGCGCCGCTTCCGCACGGTGACCTGGCCGGCCCTCAGACCGGTCGCCCTCTCCATCACCGCGCTCAACTTCATCTGGAACTTCAACTCGTTCGCACTGGTCTACGTCCTGACCAGCGGCGGTCCCGGCGGCCGCACCCGCCTGCCGATGCTCTTCGCGTACGAGGAGGCTTTCCGGTACGGCCAGTTCGGCTACGCCGCCGCGATGGGCTGTGTGATGGTCGCGGTGGTCTCCGTGATCCTGGCCTGTTATCTCGTCGGCCGTCTCAGGGGAGGCGAGGACACGTGAGCCTCCGTACCGGCAGGCCGGCCCGGGCCGGGCAGTACGCCGCACTGCTCTGCTACCTCGTGTTCCTGGCGTTCCCGTTCCTCTGGCTGGTCTCCACCGCCTTCAAGCCCGCCCGCGAACTCGGCTCACTGCACCCCACCTGGATTCCCGAGCGGCCTACCCTGGACAACTTCCGTCAGGCGTTCGACGAGCAGCCCCTGCTCCAGGCCGCGGGCAACTCGCTGGTCGCGGCCTCCGCCGCCGCCCTGATCGCGGTGCTGGTCGCCACACCCCTGGCCTATGCGACGGCCCGCCACCGCGGCAGGCTGGCGAGCGCCGCGACCGGCTGGGTCGTCGTCAGCCAGGCGTTCCCGTTCGTCCTGGTGATCATTCCGCTCTTCCTGATCCTCAAGAACCTTCATCTGATCAACTCGCTGTGGGGGCTGATCCTGGTGTACGTGGTCTGGTCGCTGCCGTTCGCCCTGTGGATGCTGGCGGGGTACGTACGCGCCGTGCCGCCGGAACTGGAGGAGGCGGCCGCCGTCGACGGGGCGGGAAAGCTGCGGACCCTGGTATCGGTCACCGCCCCGCTGCTGGCGCCCGGGATCGTCGCCACGGCGCTCTTCGCGTTCATCACCGCGTGGAACGAGTTCTTCTTCGCGCTCGTCCTGCTCAAGACCCCGGAGAAGCAGACCTTGCCGGTCGTACTCACCCACTTCCTCGGCGCGGAGGGCGTGGCGGACCTCGGTCCCCTCGCCGCCGCCGCCTTCCTGGCCACCCTCCCCTCCCTCGTCCTGTTCGCGGTCATCCAGCGCCGGATCACCGGCGGCATGACGGCCGGGGCGGTGAAGAGCTGATGCGCGCGCTCACCCGGGCGGCCGCCGCGGCGGTCACCGCGCTGGCCCTGCTGCTCAGCGGTTGCTCCGACGACCGGGACGGCCGGGAGGAGGACGGCGCGGTCCGGCTGAGCTTCCAGTCGCTTGCCTGGCAGAAGGAGTCGGTCGACGCGAGCAAGCAGCTGGTGCAGGAGTGGAACGCGGCCCATCCGGACATCCAGGTGGACTACGTACAGGGAAGCTGGGACAACGTCCACGACCAGCTGCTCACCTCCTTCGAGGGCGGCGAGGCGCCGGACGTCATCCACGACGCGTCCGACGACCTCGCCGACTTCGCGTACGGGGGCTACCTCGCCGACCTGCGCGGCCTCCTGCCCGAGCGGCTCACCGCGGACATCCCGGAAGAGTCCTGGCGCACCACCACCTTCGACGGCGGTGTCTACGGCGTCCCGTTCCTCCAGGAGCCCCGGGTCCTGATCGCCAACAGCAGAATCCTCAAGGCGTCCGGGGTCCGCATCCCCACCCCCGACGAGCCGTGGAGCTGGCCGGAGTTCCGCCAGGTCACCAGGGAGCTGACGGCGAAGGGGCGGTACGGGGTCGCCTGGCCGCTCAGGGAACCGGTCTCCGTCACCCTCAACCTCGGCCTCTCCGCCGGAGGGCAGCTCTTCCACCGGGAGGCGGACGGCAAGGTCGCCATCCGCTTCGAGGAGGGCGACCAAGTGGTCCCCGCGACCATCCGCCATCAGGTCACCACCGACCGCAGCGCCGCCCGAACGGCTCTGGGCATGGGCGGTTCCGACACCCTCCCCGGCTTCTTCGGGGGCCGCTACGCCATGGTCCCGCTGGGCTTCGCCTACCGCCAGCAGATCGTGGAGCAGGCACCCGAAGGGTTCGAGTGGACGGTCCTGCCCGCCCCCGCCGGCTCCGCGGGACTCGCCCAGGGGGTGAGCCCCCAGACGCTCTCCATCGCCGAGGACAGCCCGTACAAGGAGGAGGCGATGCGGTTCATCGACTTCCTGCTGCGCCCGCCGAACATGGTCCGCCTGGCCAAGGGCGACTGGATGCTCCCGACCGGCACCGAGGCCCTCGCCGACCCCGCCCTGCACACCGACGAGCACGGCTGGGCGACCGGCACCGCACTGGCGAGGACACTGCGCCCGGCACCCGCCCAGACGGTGCGCGGCTACCCCGAGTGGAAGGACAAGGTGGCCACCCCCGCCCTCCAGGAGTTCTACAGCGGGGCGATCGGAATCGATGGCCTGAGGAGGCGCCTGGCCGACGACGGGAACCGGGTCCTGGCCCGCTACCAGCGCTGAGAGGTCCCGCGAGAGGTCCGCCGAAAACGATGGACGAGACGTCTCGTCTCGCTTAGGGTGAGCACATGACCCCATCGCCGCGCGCCCACATCGCCATGTTCTCCATCGCCGCCCACGGGCACGTGAACCCCAGCCTCGAAGTCATCTGGGAGCTCGTCGCCCGTGGGTACCGCGTCAGCTACGCCATCCCCGCCGCCTTCGCCGGGAAGGTCGCGGCCACCGGAGCCGAACCGGTGCTCTACACCTCGGTGCTGCCCCTGGACGACGACCCGGACGCCTGGGGCACCGAACCGATCGACCACGTCGAACCGTTCCTGAACGACGCCGTCCAGGCACTGCCCCAGCTCCTCTCCGCCTTCGAAGGCGACGAACCGGACCTCGTCCTGCACGACATCACCTCCTACCCGGCCCGCGTCCTCGCCCACCGCTGGGGCGTCCCCGCCGTCTCCCTCTGGCCCAACCTGGTCCCCTGGGACGGATACGAGAAGGAGGTCGGCGAGCCCATGGCCACCGCGCTCAGGCAGACCGAGCGAGGAAGGGCCTACTACGCGCGCTTCGCGGGCTGGCTCGCGGAGAACGGCCTGGGCGACGTGGCGCCGGACGACTTCGTCGCCAGGCCCCGCCGCGCGCTCGTCCTCATCCCCGAGGCGCTCCAGCCGCACGCCGACCGGGTGGACCGCACCGTCCACACCTTCGTGGGCGCGTGCCAGGGCGACCGGGCCGACCAGGGGGAGTGGCAGCGCCCGGCCGGCGCCGAGAAGGTGCTGCTGGTCTCCCTCGGCTCCTCATTCACCAAGCAGCCCGCCTTCTACCGCGACTGCGTCGAAGCCTTCGGCGGGCTGCCCGGCTGGCACGTCGTGCTCCAGATCGGCGCCCATGTCGACCCGTCCGAACTCGGCGACGTACCCCCCGGTGTGGAGGTGCACTCCTGGGTGCCGCAGCTCGCCGTACTCAGGGAGGCGGACGCCTTCATCACCCACGCGGGCGCGGGCGGCAGCCAGGAGGGGCTCGCCACCGGCACACCGATGGTCGCCGTTCCGCAGGCCGTCGACCAGTTCGCCAACGCGGACATGCTCCAGTCGCTCGGCGTCGCCCGGCACCTCCCGATAAAGGAGGCGAACCCCGCGACACTGCGCGAGGCCGTGCTCGCACTCGTCGACGATCCGCAGGTGGCGGCCAGCGCCGCTGCCGTACGGGCGCGGATGGCGCGGGAAGGCGGCACCGAGCGGGCGGCCGACCTCATCGAGGCCGAACTCCCCGCCTGAGGGCCGCCCTGCCCCTTCCACGGGGCGCGGCGGTCGCCCGGCCCGGGTGGATCGTCCTATGGTGTGCCGATGACCACGACGCACACCCGTGGCCGGAACACCCCCGCGCGACCTGTGGAGATGAACACGTGACCGAACCGTCGCCCGCCGTGGCCGCGGCCATCGACGGAGAGCTGCGCCTCCTCGACCCCGTGGTACGCGCCTCCGCCGCACTCCTCGTCTCGCTCCTGCACCCGGAGTTCCGCGAGATCGGCACCAGCGGGCGGCTCTGGAACCGCGACTCGATCATCGCCGCACTCACCGCGCCCGACGCCCCGAGCCCCGGCCCGCTGACGGCGTCACGGATGCGGGGCGTCCAGCTGTGCACCGACTTCGTGCACCTCACCTTCGACACCGAGTCCAAAGGGCTGCACTCCCACCGCAGTTCGCTGTGGCGCCGCACCGGGACCGGCTGGCTCCTCTACTTCCACCAGGCCACGCCGTACGTCGACGACCCTTTCGCCGACGTCTGAGCACCGGGCCGCACGGCGGCCGTTCAGCCGGCCGCCGCGAACCGCTCCGCGACGCGCGCCTCGTCGTACCGCCGCACCAGCAGCCGCGCCAGCCCGGACGAGGCGCCGAGGACACCGGCCACCACGTCCGCCTCGGCGGCGCCCGCCAGGATGCGGTCCGGAAGGCGTCCGGGGGCGATGACGTACGGCGCCACCGCCACCCTCCGTACACCCTCGGCACGCAGGGCCCGCACCGCGTCCCCGGGAGGGGGAAAGCCCCCGGGAAGAACAGCGGAGGCGAACGCAGGCCGCACGGCGCACCAACCGGTGTGCCGCAGCTCCCGCGCGATTTCAGCGATCACCGCGCTCGCCTCCGGGTCCGTGGAGCCCGCCGATGCCAGGACGAGCCCGGTCGAGCCCTTGTCGCCGGGGGAGACCCCGGCCTCGTACAGCCGCTCTTCCAGCGCCGCGTTCAGCAGCGGCGAAGGGCCCAGCACCTCCGCCTGCCGGACCCGCAGCCCCGGCAGCCGGGCGCGGGCCTCGCGCAGCACCGCGGGGATGTCGCTCTTGGCGTGGAAGGCCCGGGTGAGCAGCAGGGCAGTGTGACGACGTCCCGCGCGCCCTCCATGGCCAGGCGCTCCAGCACCCGGGGCACGGAGGGGGCGTTGAACTCCAGGAAGCCCGTCTCCACACGCACTCCCGGCCGCAGCGCCCGTACCCGCCCGGTGAGCGCGTGCACGGTCGCCGCGTGCCGCGGATCGCGGCTGCCGTGGGCGACGACGAGCAGGACAGGGGAGGACATGGCGGACTCAGCTCCTCACCAGAAGGCCGCGGCTGCGCAGGACCCACCGCTCCAGCGGACTGAAGATGAGCAGGTCGATCGCGATGCCGACGAACAGGATGAGGAGGATCGAGAGGAAGATCCCCGGCATGTCGAAGTTGTTGCGGCCGTTCTCCAGCAACTGCCCGAGCCCGAGCCCGAGATCCGGTGACGAGGCGATGATCTCGGCCGCCATCAGCGAGCGCCAGGAGAAGGCCCAGCCCTGCTTGAGGCCCGCCAGATAACCGGGGAGCGCGGCCGGCAGCACGATGTGCCAGGTGCCGCGCAGACCCGTCGCGCCCAGGGTGCGGCCCGCGCGGATGACGAGCGGGGGCACCTGGTCGACGCCGGAGACCAGTCCGTTGGCGATCGAGGGGACCGCGCCCAGCAGGATGACGGCGTACATCATCCTGTCGTTGAGCCCGAGCCAGATCACGGCCGGTGCCACCCAGGCCACCGAGGGCAGGGACTGGAGACCGGACAGGATCGGGCCGATCGCGGACCGGACGAACTTCACCCGGGCGACCAGCAGACCGAGCGGCGTGCCCAGGGCGACGGCCATCATGAAGCCGAGCAGACCGCGCGAGACGCTGGTCCACACGACCTCCAGCAGCGTCCCCTGGAGCCACATGTCGACCGCGCTGTCCCAGACGGCGGACGGCGGCGGCAGCTTGTACTCCTCGGTGACCTGCGCGGTGACCAGCAGTTGCCAGGCCACCACCACCAGGACCACCGCGAGCAGGGGCGGCAGGACCTTGCCGACCAGGATCTCGCGCACCGGGGTACGCCGCACCTGTACGGCGTCCAGCGCGTCGAGACCGGCTTCGAGACCGGCCAGGTCGTCGGTCCTGGTGTCAGTGCTGGCCATGTCGGCGGATCTCCCCACGCAGTTGTTCGGTGATCTCGACGGACAGCTCCGCCACGGCGGTGTCCTCGATACGGCGCGGGTGCTCGATGTCGACCGACCACTCCCGGGCGATCCGGCCCGGCCGTGACGACAGCAGGACGACGCGCTGCGCGAGGCGTACCGCCTCCCGCACGTTGTGGGTGACGAAGAGGACCGAGGCGTTCGTCTCGCGCCAGATCCGGGTCAGCTCGTCGTGCAGCACATCGCGGGTGATGGCGTCGAGCGCGGCGAACGGCTCGTCCATCAGCAGGAGCCGGCTGTCCTGGGCGAGCGCGCGGGCCATCGCCACCCGCTGCCGCATACCGCCGGACAGTTCGTGCACCCGCTTGCCGAACGACCCGCCCAGCCGGACGAGTTCGAGCAGCCGCTCGGCCTCGGGGCGGCGTTCCTGCTTCGGTACCCCGCGCAGCCGCAGGGCGAGCTCGATGTTCTTGCCCGCGGTCAGCCACGGGAAGAGGGCGTGCTCCTGGAACATCAGGGCGGGCCGCCCCCCGGGGGTCTCGATGGACCCCGAGGTCGGGCGGTCCAGTCCGGCCACCAGGTTGAGCAGCGTCGACTTCCCGCACCCGGAGGCTCCCAGGAGCGTGACGAACTCGCCCGGAGCGACATCGAGGGTGATGTCGTCCAGGACGAGCTGCTGACCCGTGGGTCCTGCGAAGGACTTCGAGACGTGCGAGAGACGAGCGGCGTGCTCGACCGTCGCACGGTCCTCGGCCTTGGTGAGGGTGGTGGTCGCCATGGTCGTCACCTCCTGGGAATCCTGGGAAATCCTGCTACGGATGGGCGGTCGGGTTACTTGACGCCGAGACCGGCGTCGCTGACCCCGGGCTTGCCCGCGGCCTTGAGGATCTTGTTGAGCGGCCCCAGGTCGTAGATGCCCGTGAGGTCCGTCTCCTCCAGGAGACCGGCCTTCACGGCGTGGCCCGCCTGGGCGTCGAGCGTGGCGGCCAGCGGGTCGTCCGTGAACCGGATGGACTTCCACGCCGGGTCGATGACCTCGGCGGGCAGAGCCTTGCCCGACAGCTCCTTCAGTGCCGCGTTGGCCGAAGCCTTCGCCTCCTGCGGATGGGCGTTCATCCACGCGTTGGTCCTGACCGAACCCCGCAGCACCGCCTCGACCACGTCCGGGTGGCTGGAGAGGAACCGCTGGGACACGATGATGTTCGTGATCACGAACTGGTTGCCGGGCCACAGCGACGACTCGTCGAGCAGCACCTTCCCGCCCTCGGCGACCAGCTTGGACGCCGTCGGCTCCGGCACCCAGGCACCGTCGAGCGAACCCCCCTTGAACGCGTCCGGTGTCACCTTGTTGTCCGAACGGACCACGGAGACATCGCCCTTGCCGCTCTGCGCGTCGACCTTCCAGCCCTGCTCCGCGATCCAGTTCAGAAACGCCACGTCCTGGGTGTTGCCGAGCTGAGGAGTCGCGATCCTCTTGCCCCTGACGTCGTCCAGGGTCTTGATCTTCTCCGGGTCCACGACCAGCTTCACCCCGCCGGATGCCGCACCGCCCACGATCCGCAGGGTCTTGCCCTGGGACCGGGTGAAGCCGTTGATGGCGGGAGAGGGGCCGATGAAGCCGATGTCGATCGAACCGGCGTTGAGCGCCTCGATCTCGGAGGGACCCGCGTTGAACGTCGAGGGCTTCACCTCGGTGCCGCCGAGCTCCTTGGCGATCAGCCCCTTCTCGATACCGACCAGGGCCGTGGCGTGCGTGAGGTTCGGGAAGTAGCCGATTCTCACGCTGTCCGCGGAGAGCTTCTCGCCGCCGGCGGCGACGTTCACCTTCGGGGCGCCGTCGTCCTTGGCCTGGGAGCCGTAACCGCAGGCCGTGAGCACCACGGCGAGCAGGGGCAGGGCGGCGGCCGCGGCAAGGCTGCGGCGGACGGCGGAACGTGGGGCAGACACGGGAGGTATTCCTCTCGTCGGCCCGGTCCTCACATCCCCCAAAGGTCCGGGGACGCGGCCGGGCGGTCGGCGGGTCTTCGTGCTGAACGGCTGTGCGGTGGGTGCGAGCGGGCGCGCGGGCAGTGCGCGTACGTCATCACGCACATCGTCCGACGCCGCCCTGACCGCTGCCGAGTGCGCCGCTGCCGACCCGGCCGCCCTCCTTCGCGAAGGTCGAGAAGACATCGGTGGTCATCAGAAGTCCCACTCGGCGTCGTCGGCCGCCGGGGCCTCGTCCCGCACGGCGCCGGCCACCTCGGCGAACGAGGCGCCCGCCATGCCGGCGGAGAGCGTGGTGCCGTCCGCCGGGTCGATGAGGAGGAACGAGCCGGTGCGCCGGGAGTCCGCGTAGGCGTCGAGAGCGAGGGGTTCGGCGGTGCGTACCACCACGCGGCCGATGTCGTTGGCGACGAGCTGCCCGGGTGCGGGGTGCTGGGAGAGGTCGTCGAGGGTCAGCCGGGACGGGATGTCCTTGACGATCGCCTTGACCGTGCGGGTGGTGTGCTTGAGCAGCACCCGCTGGCCCACCGAGAGCGGCTGGTCGGCGACGTGGCAGACGGTCGCCTCGACGTCCTGGGTGACGGCGGGCGCGTCGTCGGTGGGGGCGAGCAGGTCACCGCGTGAGACGTCGATGTCGTCGGCCAGCCGGATGGTGACGGACTGCGGTGCCCACGCCTCCTTGACGCTCACGCCGAGCGCGTCGATGCCCGCGATCGTCGAGGTGCGGCCCGAGGGCAGGACGGTGACGGACTCGCCGACCCGGAACGCCCCGGCGGCGATCTGTCCCGCGTACCCGCGGTAGTCGGGGTGCTCGGCGGTCTGCGGGCGGATGACGTACTGGACGGGGAACCGGGCGTGGCAGGCGGTGAGGTCATGGCTGACCGGCACCGTCTCCAGATGCTCCAGCACGGTCGGGCCGCCGTACCAGTCCATGTTGGCCGAGGGCTCCACGACGTTGTCACCGGCCAGTGCGGAGATCGGGATCGCGGTGATCTCCGGCACGCCGAGGGACGCCGCGTACGCGGTGAACTCCTTGGCGATGGCGGCGAACACGGGCTCCGCGTACTCGACGAGGTCCATCTTGTTCACGGCCAGGACCACGTGCGGGACGCGCAGCAGCGCGGCGACGGCGGCGTGCCTGCGGGTCTGCTCGACGACACCGTTGCGGGCGTCGACCAGGACCACGGCCAGTTCGGCGGTCGAGGCGCCGGTGACCATGTTGCGGGTGTACTGCACATGGCCGGGGGTGTCCGCGAGGATGAACCGGCGGGCCGGGGTGGCGAAGTAGCGGTAGGCGACGTCGATGGTGATGCCCTGCTCGCGCTCGGCCCGCAGTCCGTCGGTCAGCAGCGCCAGGTCGGGCGCCTCCTGGCCCCGGCTGCGCGACGCGTGCTCGACGGCTTCCAGCTGGTCGGTGAGGACCGACTTGGAGTCGTGGAGCAGCCGTCCCACCAGGGTGGACTTGCCGTCGTCGACCGAGCCCGCGGTGGCGAACCGAAGCAGCGTGGTGGTCGACGTGAGGCCGGCCTGCTGGGTGGGTGTGGTCATGTTAGAAGTACCCCTCGCGCTTGCGGTCTTCCATCGCGGCCTCGGACATCTTGTCGTCGGCCCGCGTCGCGCCCCGCTCGGTGAGCCGGGAGGCGGCGATCTCGGTGATCACGGCTTCCAGCGTGGTGGCGTCGGAGTCGACGGCGCCGGTGCAGGACATGTCGCCGACGGTGCGGTAGCGCACCAGCCGGGTCTCCACGCTCTCGTGGTCCTTGGGGCCGCCCCACTCGCCCGCGGTCAGCCACATCCCGGCGCGGTTGAAGACCTCGCGCTCGTGGGCGAAGTAGATCTCGGGGAGCTCGATGCCCTCGCGCTCGATGTACTGCCAGACGTCGAGCTCGGTCCAGTTGGAGATCGGGAAGACCCGCACGTGCTCGCCGGGGGCGTGGCGGCCGTTGTAGAGCTGCCACAGCTCCGGGCGCTGGCGGCGCGGGTCCCACTGGGAGAACTCGTCGCGGAGCGAGAACACCCGCTCCTTGGCGCGCGCCTTCTCCTCGTCGCGGCGCCCGCCGCCGAACACCGCGTCGAAGCGGAGCTGCTGGATGGCCTCGGTCAGCGGAACCGTCTGGAGGGGGTTGCGGGTGCCGTCGGGGCGCTCGCGGAGCTTCCCGGCGTCGATGTACTCCTGTACCGAGGCGACGTGCAGCCGCAGCCCGTGCTTCTCCACCGTGCGGTCCCGGTACTCCAGGACCTCGGGGAAGTTGTGCCCGGTGTCGACGTGCAGCAGAGTGAACGGCACCGGCGCGGGCGCGAACGCCTTCAGCGCCAGGTGCAGCATCAGGATCGAGTCCTTGCCGCCGGAGAACAGGATCACCGGCCGCTCGAACTCCCCCGCCACCTCGCGGAAGATGTGCACCGCCTCGGACTCCAGGGAGTCCAGGTGGCTGAGCGCGTAAGGATGGACGGTGCCTTCCGGCACGGTGGCGACGGTCGTCACGCCAGGCCCCTCTCGGTGAGCAGCGCGTGAAGCGCGCTTGCGGACTCCTGCACGGTCTGCTGGTGCGATTCGATCCGCAGATCGGGTGACTCGGGAGCCTCGTAGGGGTCGTCGACCCCGGTGAGGCCACTGATCTCGCCCGCTGCCTGCTTGGCGTAAAGGCCCTTCACATCACGCTCGGAGCACACCTCGACCGGCGTGGCGACGTGCACCTCCAGGTAGGCGGTGCCCTCGGCGCTGTGGCGCTTGCGGACCGCGTCGCGGCTGTCCGCGTACGGCGCGATGACCGGGACCAGCGCCTTCACGCCGTTGGCCGCCAGCAGTTCCGCGACGAAGCCGATGCGCTGGACGTTGGTGTGGCGGTCCTCGCGGGAGAAGCCGAGCCCGGCGGAGAGGAACTCCCGGATCTCGTCACCGTCGAGCACCTCCACCTTGTGCCCGTCACCGCGCAGCCGGCCCGCCAGCTCGTACGCGATGGTCGTCTTGCCCGCGCTCGGCAGACCGGTCAGCCAGACGGTGGCCCCCGTCTCCGTCACGCTCATCGAAGTCTCCTGATCCGTCGTCATCAGCCGTGCAGTCCGCACTCGGTCTTGCCGCGCCCGGCCCACCGGCCGGCCCGTGCGTCCTCGCCCACCAGCACCCGCCTGGTGCAGGGCGCGCAGCCCACGGAGGCGTACCCGTCCATGAGCAGCGGGTTGGTCAGGACGCCGTGCTCGGCGACGTAGGCGTCCACGTCGTCCTGCGTCCACCTGGCGATGGGCGAGACCTTGACCTTGCGGCGCTTGTGGTCCCAGCTGACGACGGGGGTGTTCGCCCGGGTCGGGGACTCGTCCCGACGCAGGCCCGTGGCCCACGCGGTGTACGAGGTGAGGCCGTCCTCCAGGGGCCTGACCTTGCGCAACGCGCAGCACAGGTCGGGGTCGCGGTCGTGCAGCTTCGGCCCGTACTCGGCGTCCTGCTCGGCCACCGTCCGGCGGGGGGTGAGCGTGATGACGTTCACGTCCATCACCGCGTCCACCGCGTCCCGTGTCCCGATGGTCTCCGGGAAGTGGTAGCCGGTGTCCAGGAACACCACGTCCACCCCGGGAGCCACCCGCGAGGCGAGGTGGGCGACCACCGCGTCCTCCATGGAGGAGGTGACGCAGAAGCGGGAGCCGAACGTGTCGGTCGCCCACGTCAGGATGTCGAGCGCGGAGGCGTCCTCCAGCTCGCGGCCCGCGCGCTCGGCCAGCTCACGCAGGGCTTCGTCGGTGAGCTCGGCGGCTTGCAGAGTGTCCGTCATATCCCGTTCCCCTCAACCTCGTTGCGCTTCAGGCCCTGGGAAAGGAGTCCCAGGAACTTCAGCTGGAACGCGCGATTGCAGGAAGCACATTCCCAGGCGCCGTGCCCGGTCTCGTGCGGGCGCAGGTCCTCGTCGCCGCAGTACGGGCAGTAGAACGGCGCGGCTCGCTCGCTCATGACAGCGACTCCGCACTGGCCCTGGCCGCCCAGGTCGCGAAGCGTTCGTCGTCCTCGCGCTCCTCCTGGAAGCGGCCGAGGACGCGCTCGACGTAGTCGGGCAGCTCGGCCGACGTGACCTTGAGGCCACGGACCTTGCGGCCGAATCCGGCCTCCAGGCCCAGGGCGCCGCCGAGGTGCACCTGGTAGCCCTCGACCTGGTTGCCCTCCTCGTCGAGCATGAGCTGGCCCTTGAGGCCGATGTCGGCCGTCTGGATACGGGCGCAGGCGTTCGGGCAGCCGTTGATGTTGATCGTCAGCGGCTCCTCGAACTCCGGCATGCGGCGTTCCAGTTCGTCGATGAGCGAGGCGCCGCGCGCCTTCGTCTCGACGATCGCGAGCTTGCAGAACTCGATGCCGGTGCAGGCCATCGTGCCGCGCCGGAACGGCGACGGCTTCACCTGGAAGTCCAGCGCCTCCAGGCCGGAGACCAGCGAGTCGATCCGGTCCTGCTCCACGTCGAGGATGATCATCTTCTGCTCGACGGTGGTACGGAGCCGGTCCGAGCCGTGCGCGGCGGCGAGGTCGGCGATCTTGGCCAGGGTGGAGCCGTCCACCCGTCCGACGCGCGGGGCGAAGCCCACGTAGAACCGGCCGTCGCGCTGCTGGTGGACGCCGATGTGGTCGCGCCAGCGGGAGGAGGGCTGCGCGGGGGCGGGGCCGTCCAGCAGCGGGCGCTTGAGGTACTCGTCCTCCAGCACCTGGCGGAACCTGGCGGGGCCCCAGTCGGCCATCAGGAACTTCAGGCGCGCGCGGGTGCGCAGCCGGCGGTAGCCGTAGTCGCGGAAGATGCCGACGACTCCCGCCCACACGTCCGGGACCTCGTCGAGCGGCACCCAGGTGCCGAGCCGCTCCGCGAGCCTCGGGTTGGTGGAGAGCCCGCCGCCGACCCAGACGTCGAAGCCGGGGCCGTGCTCGGGGTGGTCGACGCCGACGAAAGCGATGTCGTTGATCTCGTGGACCACGTCCTGCACGGGCGAGCCGGAGATCGCGGTCTTGAACTTGCGGGGCAGGTTCGAGAACTCGGGACTGCCGATGTAGCGGTCGTGGATCTCGTCGACCGCGGGTGTGCCGTCGATGATCTCGTCGGCGGCGATCCCCGCCACCGGGGAACCGATGATCACGCGGGGGCAGTCACCGCAAGCCTCGGTCGTGGAGAGCCCGACGGCCTCCAGCTTCTCCCAGATCGCCGGGACGTCCTCGATGCGGATCCAGTGCAGCTGGACGTTCTGCCGGTCGGTGATGTCGGCGGTGCCGCGCGCGTACTCCTGCGAGATCTCGCCGATGACCCGCAGCTGTGCGGAGGTCAGCCGGCCGCCGTCGATGCGGACGCGGAGCATGAAGAAGCGGTCGTCCAGCTCCTCCGGCTCCAGGATCGCCGTCTTGCCGCCGTCGATGCCGGGCTTGCGCTGGGTGTACAGCCCCCACCAGCGCATCCGTCCACGGAGGTCGTTGGGGTCGATCGAGTCGAAGCCGCGCTTGGAGTAGATCGTCTCAATGCGTGTCCGCACGTTGAGACTGTCGTCGTCCTTCTTGAACTGCTCGTTCCCGTTGAGCGGGGTGAAGTGCCCCATCGCCCACTGGCCCTCGCCACGGTGGCGTCCGGCCTTGCGGCGTGGCGCGGTGGTCGCAGGCTGTTCGGGGGTGGCGGCCATGACAGTACGTCCTTCGGGACTGCGGGAGGGCGGCTCTGAACTGCACACTCGCGCGGAGGCGCGGCGGTGCGCTGGGTCAGCAGAGGTAGGAGAGAACTCGGCGGCGCTGGGTGTCTCAGCTAGACCGGACAGATGGCGCTGGACATGCGGCCGAGGTCGACGTGCCGCCGACTCACCAAGGCAATTCCAGTTCCAGGCATGACGGAAGCGTGTCACGCGCACTTCGGAGCAGTCCACCACGATCCACGATGTGGACGACATGGTCTCGAACTATGAGACAGTGTGTCGTTCGTCACTCCGGAAAGGTCGACAAGTCGGCTCAGAGGGTGTGCGCCCCGGGCCAGGGGCCGGGTGCCTCCGCCTCGGCCTCGTGCTCGATCCGGGTGTCGAAGAGCCGGAAACCCCGGCGCAGGTAGTTGTCCATCGCGTGCGGACCGTCAAGGGAGCAGGTGTGCAGCCAGACCCGCTTCGTCGGGGGCCGCTCGGGCCAGCGCCTGGCCAGGTCCCAGGCGCGCTCCACACCCACCGAGAGGAGGTGCCCGCCGATGCGCCGCCCCCGGAAGGCCGGAATCAGGCCGAAGTGCACGATCTCCACCGTGCCGTCGTCCTGCGGATCGAGCTCCACGTATCCGGCCGGGGTCCCGTTCTCGTACGCCACCCAGGTCTCGGCGCCGGGCCGGTTCAGTACCTCCTCCCACTGCGCGTACGACATGCCCAGCCGGTCGGTCCACCGGATGTCACCGCCGACCGCCGTGTACAGGAACCGGCTGAACTCGGGCAGCGGCCTCTCCGAGCGCACGACCCGCACCTCGCCCCGGGGCGCGGCCGGGGGCCGCAGGTCGCCGGGCGAGGTCTGCTCCAGGGACCAGACGGTCACCGGGACGGTGGTGGCGGGGCGGGAGGGAGTGCTCATACGATCAGGAAATCACGACGCCCCCTTCCGGCCGAAGCGGGCCCGGGCGTACCGTCCGGAAGCCGGGCCCGCCTCGGGTGGCGGTGAGGCTCAGCAGTAACCGTTGATCGTCCCGTTGACGCCCGTCCACATGTACGCGTCACTCACCCAGGTGCCGTCCGAGAGCCTGTTCCAGAGACCCGTGGTGCCGTAGCGGCCGGTGTGCGAGGTTCCGTTGGCCGAGCACGACACCGTCACCGTGGCGCCGTCCGCCACGGACCCGCTCAGGGCGTAGCCGGCGCCGGGGCCCGTGCGCTTGTTGACGGAGCCGCCGCCGTTGGCGTCGATGATCCCCTGGTTCAGGGCGAGGGCGCCGTAGTTGTGGAGGTTGCCCCCCGCGCCGACGCGGACGCTGCCGTGCAGGGCGGAGCCCTGGTAGGCGGCGCCGCCGTTCTCCATGGACCACTTGCCGAGGCCGTGGCCCGCCAGGCCGACGTAGGCACTGTTCTGCCGCAGCCCGAAGTGGACGTGCCGTCCGTACGCGGCGCCGCCGCACGTCACGTCCGTGCCGGTGTAGCCGAGGTAGGCCCCGGCTCCCACGGCCGCTCCGTTGGCACCGATGCTGCTCCACAGGTGGTAGTAGTCCGTCGAGTAGCCACGGTCATGGATGACCCGGACCCAGCCCGTGCACATCGTGTACGCGGTGCCGCCGCGGGTGGCGCGCACCACCTGGTCGCCGCCCGCGAAGTCCGCCGAGCTCCACGGGGTCTCCGATCCGCCCCAGCCGTGCGGCCCCGACGTCATCGTCCAGCTCTGGCCGTCGGCCCAGGGCAGGGCCATGCCCGTACGGAAGTCGCTTCCGGCGAGCGGGGTGACGCCGGAGCCGGATGGGGTGCGCCCGGCCGGCTGCCTGCCGTCCTGCTGGGCGAAGAGCGGCTTCTCGGCCGCCCTGGTGAGGGTGGAGCGGGCGGCGAGCTCGGCGAACCGGGGTTCGCCGTCGAACGCCACCTGCCAGGTGCCCCTGTCCCGGTGGGCGATGAACAGCCAGCCCTCCGGCATCCGCTCGGAACCGGGCTCGGTGGCCAGGACGGCGGTGCCGTGGGCCCACGCCCCGGCCGTCCGCGCCACCTTGACCACCGGCCGGTCGCCCGCGGCGGCCGCCCCGGCCCGCTGCTGTCCCCGCTCGTGCAGATACGCGGTCACCGCGGCCTTGGGCCCCAGGTCGGCGGCGGCCGGCCCCGGCACCCCGGCCACGGACGCGGCCGCGGTGAGCAGCGTGCCGGCCGCCGTCACCGCCAGGGTGGTCACCAGTCTCGCGATGGACGTGGTGCGGCGTCTTGAATGCGACATCAGGCTGTCTCCTCCGGCGAGGCGCGGGCCGCTGCCGGGCAACGGTCTACGCGCATGGACACGTGGTCGGAACCAGGGTCTCCGGAAGATCTGTACATGACAAGATGGCCTCGCGGTCCGGTCACGGACCAGCGGGTCCGCGCGCCCCGAGCACCACCGGCGCCTTCGAACGGGGCAGCAGGTCGGCCGGGTCCTGCGGGTGGATCACCTCGACCTCCACACCGTCGCCGAAGCGGTACGGGCGGTGGGCGAGCACCTCCGCGAGATGGCGCCGCAGCCGCGAGATCTCGGCCCGGACCGTCACCGTCCTGGTCGCGTCCCCGAAGATGTCCCGCGCCAGCTCCGCCGCCGTACGCCCCTCCCGGTGCACCGCCAGCGCGTACAGCAGCTCCGCGTGGCGCGGCGAGAGCCGCTGGGTCCAGCTGCCCACGGGGTTGACCACCTGGACCGTCAGCCCCCGGGCCCTGCTCAGATCCAGCACCACCCGGCGGGGCGGGCCGTCGGGACCGGCGTCGGCCACCCGTACCAGCCAGCCACCGGGCAGCGGTTCCACCCGGCACATACCCAGGGACGGCAGCCACACCCGACCCGCCGCCAGGGACTTGGGCAGCGGCAGCCGGTCCACCGGAGGCATGCCCGTGACCGCGGCGAGCCAGCCCCGCGTGTCGACCGCCAGCGCCCGGCCGCCGAGCCGGCAGAGGATCGGCGCGGCCACCGACCGCAGCCGCTCGATCGCGACCAGATGCCGCATCCGCAGCTCGTTCTCGGCCAGCCTGGCCACCGAGTCGACCAGCGCGAGCGTGGCCGGATGGAAGGTGCGGGCCGGCCCGCTGACGTCCAGGATGCCCACGAGCCTGCCGTCCCGGGGGTCGCGTACGGGAGCGGCCGCACAGGTCCAGGTGTGCAGGGAGCGCACGAAGTGCTCCGCCGAGTGCACCTGTATCGGTCTGCGCGTGACGAGCGTCGTACCGATGGCGTTGGTGCCCGTCGTCGCCTCCGACCACTCGGCGCCCTCCTCCAGACAGATCCCGTCCGCCTGGCGCAGCACCAGCGAGTGCCCCTGGCGCCACAGCACCCGGCCGTCCACATCGGTGACCACCATGATCTGCTGCGAGGCGTCGGCGATGGAGGCCAGGCCGTTGCGCAGCAGCGGCATCGCCTCGCCGATCGTGGAGGCGTTGCGCCGGTGCTCGATCTCGTCGGAACCGAGCAGTTCGCTCTCCGTCGACTGATCCGGAACGACGCCATTGCGCGCCACGCGGTTCCACGAGGCGTCGATCTCGGCGCGCGGGGCGCCCCCGCGCGCCCGCCCGGCGCGGCTGGTCCGCATCACGGCTTCCCCCTCCTCACTCTGCCCGTGCCTCCGCTGCGGGTGGGGGCCCGCGGACCGGCCGGGAGCGGCCTGTCAGGCCCTATCCTGCCGCTGACCCGCGTCGCGTGTCAGCAAGGGTTGCAACCCCTCGCAACTCTGGCCAGCGGGTACAGCTCCGGACGAGAGTGACGGAACACCGCGCCGCGGGGCATGTGTCCCGTGGTCAGGTGCAGCACAAGCACGGAGGGTGGTGCCGTGTCGGCGCAGCACCACCCTCCGTCGCTCGTGCTCCCGTCTCTAACGGTCGCAGGCCCGTGCGCGCTCCACCACCGAGGCCAGAGCGAGCTGGTGCGGCAGCGTCCCGAAGGCCGACCCCCAGTCCCCGCCCAGCCGTGAGGCGCAGAACGCGTCGGCGACCTCCGGCGGTGCCCAGCGGATCAGCAGGGACCCCTGGAGCACCAGCGCCATCCGTTCGACCAGCCGTCTGGCCCGCGCCTCGACCGCTTCCAGGTCCGCCAGTTCGGTGAGCAGGTCCTTGATCGCCCCGTCGAGGCGGTGGTCGGCGCCCCGGGCGGCACCGATCTCCTGGAGGAAGGCGTCGAGTGCCTGCGGCTCACGTCGCAACGCCCGCAGCACGTCCAGGGCCTGGACGTTCCCCGAACCCTCCCAGATCGAGTTGAGCGGTGCCTCGCGGAGCAGGCGGGGCATACCCGACTCCTCCACGTACCCGTTGCCGCCGAGGCACTCCAGCGCCTCGCCCACCACCGCCGCGCACCGCTTCGTCACCCAGTACTTGGCGGTGGGCACGGCGATCCGCAGGAACGCCCGCTCCTGGGGCGTATCGGCGTCGTACGCCGCGGCCAGCCGCAGCGCGAGTGTCGTCGCCGCCTCCGACTCCAGCGCCAGGTCGGCCAGGACGTTGCGCATCAGCGGCTTCTCGACCAGCAGGCCGCCGAACGTGCTGCGGTACGAGGCGTGATGGATCGCCTGCGCCACCGCCTGGCGCATCAGCGCGGCCGAACCGACCACGCAGTCCAGCCGGGTGGCCGCCACCATCTCGATGATGGTGCGCACCCCGCGCCCCTCCTCGCCGACCCGCTGGGCCCACGTCCCGTCGAACTCGACCTCGCCCGACGCGTTGGACCTGTTGCCCAGCTTGTCCTTGAGGCGCTGGATGGCGAACACGTTGCGGGTGCCGTCCGGCAGCACCCGGGGCAGCAGGAAGCAGGTCAGTCCGCCCGGCGCCTGCGCGAGCACCAGGAAGCCGTCGGACATGGGCGCCGAACAGAACCACTTGTGGCCGGTGAGCAGGTACTCCCCGTCCGCGGCCAGCGGCTCGGCCCGTGTCGTGTTGGACCGCACGTCGGTGCCGCCCTGCTTCTCGGTCATGCCCATACCGAGGAGCACACCGGACTTGCGCAGCGGGGGCCGCAGACCCTCCTCGTACACCTTCGAGGTCAGCAGCGGCTCCCACGCGGCGGCCAGCACCGGATCGGTCCGCAGCGCCGGCACCGCCGCGTGCGTCATGGACAGCGGACAGCCGTGACCCGCCTCGCTCTGCGTCCACACCAGGAAACCGGCCGCGCGCCTGACATGACCGCCCGGCCTGCCCCAGGCGTCGGTCAGACCCGCCGACACCGCGTGGCCCAGCAGCCGGTGCCAGGACGGATGGAACTCCACCTCGTCGACCCGGTTGCCGTACCGGTCGTGCGTACGCAGCTTCGGCGGGTTCTCGTTCGCCTGCACCCCCCACTCCTGGGCGTGCGCGGAACCGGCGGACCGGCCGAGCGTGCTGAGCTCCCCGCGCACCGAGGGGAAGAGGTCCGGTGCGACATGCCGCTCCACCGCCTCCGCGAGGACGAGATCGGCGTGGAAGACGTCATAGCCGACCAGCGGCGGAACCTGGTTGGTCACTGTGTGGGTGGTGGCTGCCATACGGCTACGGTAAGGACGTGCAGGCAGCAAAAGAAACACCCGAGCGCCCCTCGGGTCGGCTCAACCGGGCTCGAGTCCTCTACCGCAACGTCTCCAAGCGGCAGATGGCGTGGCAGTTGCTCAAGGACACCGTCAACTCGTGCATCGAGTACCGCATCCTCGGCCTCGCGGCCGAGGCGGCGTTCTTCACCCTCCTGTCCATGCCGCCGCTTCTGCTCGGCCTGATCGGGCTGCTCGGATACGTCGACGAGTGGACGACCACCACCACGGTCGCCTCCATCGAGCGCAACATCCTCGGCGCGGCGCAGACGGTCCTCTCCCAGCGGGGCGTCAACGACTTCGCCAAACCGCTGCTGGACGACGTGACGACCGGCGCCCGCCCCGACGTCATCTCCATCGGCTTCGCCATCGCCCTCTGGTCCGGCTCGCGCGCGGTGAACGTCTTCATCGACACGATCACCGTCATGTACGGGCTCGACGGCGAGCGTGGCATCGTCAAGACCCGGCTGCTCGCCTTCCTGCTGTACGTCATCGCGCTGCTGCTCGGCGCGGTGGTCCTGCCTCTGCTGGTGGTCGGCCCGGACCGGGTCGTGGAGTTCGTCCCCTGGGGCACGGAGGTCATAGCCGTCCTGTACTGGCCGCTGGTCATCCTGCTGACCATCGCCTTCCTCACGACCCTCTACCACGTGTCGGTGCCGGTCCGCTCACCGTGGATCGAGGACGTACCGGGCGCCCTGGTCGCCCTCGCCATGTGGGTGGTCGGCAGCTTCCTGCTGCGGATCTACCTCACCAGCACGGTCGAGGGGCCGACGATCTACGGCTCGTTGGCGGCCCCCATCGCTGTCCTGCTGTGGATCGGTATCTCCGCCTTCGCGGTCCTGGTGGGTGCCGCCGTCAACGCGGCCATCGACCGGGTGTGGCCCTCGCTCGCGACCTCCGCGGCCCGCGCCGCCAACGAGCGGGCCCGCGCGGCACAGGCCGCCGAGTTCGTGGCCCGCACCTGGTCCGCCGCCACGTCCGCGCAGGGGGACGACGAGGACGGGGAAGACGACGTGTACATGCCCTCGGAGTTCCCGGAGCGGTGGTCACGGTTCCTGCCGCCGGACGACGTGAAGTCCCGGCTGCACGGCCCCCGCGACAAGGAGACGAGACCGGGCCCGTAGGGAGAGACCGAGGATGTACGAGGCACGGGCGTCGCACGTCGGGGGCGCGGTCCTCTGAAGGGCGGACCGGCAGGGTGGACCCGCCGGCCGTGGGCCGGGCGGCCTGGGTTACGCGTCCCACGCCGCCCGGCCCACCGCTACGCGCAGTCCGCCGGCGAGGTGCCCGGCTCCGTCAGCGCCAGACCGAGCTGGGCGCGTTCGGTGACCCAGCGGGTCGGGCGGTGGCGCGGGTCGCCCGTCGACGCGTGCAGTGCCCGGTGCAGCTCCAGCATCCGCCCGGCGCCGACGCGCTCGCCCCAGGCCAGTGGCCCGGCCGGGTAGCCGAGCCCGGCCGTGACGGCCAGATCGATGTCGGCGGGCGTGGCGAGTGAGCGCTCCGCGATCGACGCGGCGACGGAGACCACGGAGGCGAGCAGCCGCTGCGCGACCGACCCCGCCGTGTCCCGGACCACCGAGACCGCCCACGGCTCCTCTCCGTCCGCCGCCCGGGCGAGCACCGCACGGGCGTCCCGCGCGGCGGCCGGGTCCGCCGCGGGCGTCACGGCGAGTACCCGCCGCCGCCCCGCCGCGGGCAGCGGGTCCACGCCGAACGTGCGGCCGGGGGGCAGGCCCCGCGCGGCGACGGCGGCGGCCACCGTGGTGCCCCAGACCGGTACGAGCACCACGGTCTCCCCGGCCGGCACCGGCCCGGCCGTCACGCGCGCGCCCGCCCCGGCCAGCTCGGCGCGCAGCCGGGCCGTGTCCGGGTCCGACACGTCACCGACGACGTGCACCGGACGGTCCGCGTCACCCGTGACCGGCGGCTCGGGGGCCGGGGCGGGCGCCCCGGGGCCGTACGCGAACCACCCCTGCCCGGTCTTGCGGCCGTGCAGCCCCGCCGTGACCCGGTTCGGGGTGAGGAAGGAGGGCCGCAGACGGTCCTCGTGCCGGAAGCCCTGCCAGATCGAGTCGATCACCGCGGCCGTCACGTCGAGGCCGGTCAGGTCCATCAGTTCGAACGGGCCCATCCGCAGCCCCAGTACCTCGCGGGCGATCCGGTCGATGCCCGCCGGATCGGAGACCGACTCCTCCAGCAGCGCAAGTGCCTCCGTCACCAGGCCGCGCCCCGCGTGGTTGACCAGGAACCCCGGAGTGTCGGCGACCGTGACCGCCCGGTGCCCGCAGCTCTCGACCAGCGCGGTGAGGACCGGCGGGATCTCCGGGCGGGTGGCCGCGCCCGGCACCACCTCCACGATCTTCATCAGCGGCACCGGGTTGAAGAAGTGCAGCCCCGCCAGACGCGAGGGGTCCTGGAGCGTGGCGGCGATCCCGGTGACCGAGAGGGAGGAGGTGTTCGTCGCGAACACGGCCGACGCGGGCAGCGCCCGCTCCAGCCTGCCGAAGACCTCTGCCTTGGTCGCCAGGTCCTCCCGCACGGCCTCGATGACGAGCTCGACCCCGGGACCGGGCGCCCACGGGTCGTCGAGCGGTACGAGACGGCCGACTGCGGCCGCGCGCTCCCCGGCCGAGAGGCGGCCCTTGAGCACGGCACGCTCCAGCATGCCCGTCACGAACTCCAGGGCGTCCTTCACCGCCTCGGCGCGTACGTCGCACAGCTCGACGGTGTGTCCCGCGGTCGCCGCCCACTGGGCGATGCCACGGCCCATGGCTCCGGCGCCGACGATCCTGATCCGCATGGCGGTCGGTCCTTTCGTTAGGTCGGGTTACGGCTCAGCGAAGATAGACGCGGCCGGGGTCGACGTCCTCGCGCAGCAGGCGCAGCTCCTCGGCGGTCGGGGTTCGACCGTGGTGACGGCGTCGGCGACCTGGAGGTCCCAGCCGGTCGCGGCCCTGACCTGGCCGACCGTGACCCCCGGCTGGACGGCGACCAGCCGCAGCTCGTGGCCGACGCCCTCGCGGGCCAGGACGCCCAGCTCGGTGATGACCCGGGTGACGCCGGCCCCGAGCGGCCGGATGCCCTCGGCGAGCGCGCGGTCGGGCCCCGGGGCCGTGCAGAAGTCCAGCGGATCGGTGAACGAGTGCGGGGTGTGGCGGCGCATCACCACGAAGACCTCGCGCGCGTTGGCCATCACCTCGACCCCGCCGCCGGACCCGGGCAGCCGCACCGCCGGGCTGTCCCACTCGCCGATGACCGAGGTGTTGAGGTTGCCCCAGCGGTCGATCTGCGCGGCTCCGAGGAAGCCGACGTCGATGTGGCCGCCCTGGAGCACGCAGCCGAACAGCGTCGGCATGGAGATCACCGCCTCGGCCCCCGTGATGAGGACGGAGTCCGCGATCGTCTCGGGCAGGTGCGAGGGGTGGGCCCCGCAGACCCCCGACTCGTACACGACCTCGATCTCCGGTGCGACCGTCAGTTGCGCCAGCTCGGTGGCCAGGGTCGGCAGCCCGATGCCCGCGAACACCGTGCGCCGGGCGACGAGTTCGCGTGACGCGACGACGGACAGCAGCTCCGACGAGGTGACGGGGGTGCCCTGCGCGCCCATGGTCATGACCGGCTCCTTCTCGTGTCCGTACGCGCGGGTCCTCACGTGCCTCACAGCCGGCGCCCGTAGTCGACCGGCTCGCTCAGCGCCTCACCGACGGCCAGCCCCGCCCAGTACTCCTCGCCCAGCTTCGCCACGTACTCCGCGTGGTCCGCCGTCCCGCGCACCCACTCGTCCAGCCACGCCTGTATGCGGTCCGGGTCCTGGCTGATCGCCGACCAGGCACGGTAGAAGGCGTTGTCGCGGTCGTAGTACCCCTGCGCGAACGAGGGGTGCGCGCCGCGCGGGCAGACGACGACGGCGTGGACCGCGTGCGCGGGGACGAGCGTGCGGTTCGGGTCCGAGCGGACCACCTCGTCGTCCACCAGCTCCTCGACGACGACGATCGCCTTCCTCGCCGCGTACACCGCCTCCGCCTGGACGCCCGTCAGACCCCACATCTGGGTGTTGCCGCCGCGGTCGGCCCGCTGCGCGTGGATGATCGTCACGTCCGGGTTGACCGGCGGCACGACATAGATCTGCTCCGGCTCCCCGTCCGGTCCCGGATAGGGCGAAGTGACCTTCCGCAGGTCGCTGTTGACGCGCGGGAGGTCGCTGCCGCCGTACGAGCGCAGCGGATGGAACGGCAGCCGCTGGGAGCCCGCGAGATAGCGGCAGACCATCCCGTAGTGGCTGTACTCCTCGAAGGCGAGCGGTTCAGGATCGGAGCTCTCGATGCGGCGCCGCAGATTGCCGAGCGATCCGGCGGACGAGTTGCCGACGAAGGAGGAGACCAGCCGGGAGACGCAGCCCGCCGCGAGCATCTGGTCCACCACGATGTCGGCGGTCATCCGGACGACGGTCAGGTCCCGGCGGCCCTGGCGGATGATCTCGTGTCCCGCGGCGGTCGGGATGAGATGGGTGAAGCCCTCCAGGCAGACGGTGTCCCCGTCATGGACGAAGGCGGCCACCGCCGCCTTCATCGTCATGACCTTGTCCGTACCGCCCGTCCTGCCCGTCCTGTGCGGCCGGTCTGTCCTGTCCACGGTGCTCCTCAGGCGTGCGCATGCGGGTGGCTCCACCGTCTCAGCGGCCATTGATTGCTGTCCAATACCGAATTAGGGTCGCATTCAGACCGCCGGCTGATGAATGCCGGTCATCGAGCCGGATGGAAGTGGCGCGCGGACGTGCGGGCAGGAGGGGGAGCGGCATGGAGCTGCGTCATCTGCTCGCTTTCGTCGCCGTGGCGGAGGAGCTGCACTTCGGCAGGGCCGCCAAGCGGCTCCAGATGGCCCAGCCGCCGCTGAGCCAGCAGATCCGCCAGCTGGAGAAGCGGCTGGGCGTGCAGCTCTTCGAGCGCAACACCCGCTCCGTGCGCCTCACCAGCGCGGGCGAGTCGTTCCTCGAACCGGTACGCACCGTGCTCGACGACCTCGATACGGCGGTACGGGCGGCCAAGGCCGCCGGACGCGGGGAGTACGGGCGGGTCACCATCGGATTCGCCGGAGCCTCCAGCCACGAGACGCTGCCCCGGCTGACCCGTGCCGTGCGCGCCGCCCACCCCGGCCTGGAGCTCGTCATGACGGGCCAGACGTACGCCAACGTGGCGCTGTCCCGGGTCGCCGACGGGTCGCTCGACCTCGGTTTCGTACGGCTGCCGGTGACCCGGCCGGGCGTGGCCCACCGGGTGATCGACGAGGAGGAGCTGATCTGCGCACTGCCCTTCGACCACCGGCTCGCGCAGCTGGGAAGCGTTCCGCTGGCGGAGCTGGCCGGGGAACCGTTCGTCTCCTTCCCCGCCAACGCCGGATCGACCGTGCGGGACGCCATGACCGGAGCCTGCGAGGCCGCCGGGTTCAACCCGCGGGTCGTGCAGGAGGCCCCCGACTCGTACACCATCCTGGCCCTGGTGGCGGCCGGTGTGGGCGTCACACTGACGGTCACCTCCTGTCAGCACATCCAGCAGAGCGGCCTGGCCTACCGGCCCCTCACCGGCCCGCCCATCCGGCGCCAGGCGGCCCTGGCCTGGCGCCATGACAACCCATCGGCCGCGCTCCGCGCCGTGCTCGCCGTCGCGGAGGAGGCCCTGCCGACCCCCGTCCTCCGCGGGGAGACGTCGGTGCTCCCGGATTGAGACGCGGGCCGTCCTGAACCAGGGTGAATTCGATATTGGACCGAATCAGTGCCCCGGTGCGAGGCTCTGCCCACCCACACAGCGAAAGGCCCCCGCCGTGCCCGACCAGCCCGACGTCGTCATCTGCGAACCCCTGCGCACCCCCATCGGCCGCTTCGGCGGAGCGTTCGCACAGCAGACGCCGGCCTCGCTCGCCGCGCGCGTCATCGCCGAGGTCGTCGCCCGCACCGGCGTCGACCCCGCCCGGGTCGACGAAGTGATCCTCGGGCACGCCTACCCCACATCCGAGGCGCCCGCCATCGGCCGGGTCGCCGCACTGGACGCCGGACTGCCCGACTCCGTCACCGGCGCGCAGATCGACCGGCGCTGCGGCTCCGGCCTCCAGGCCGTCCTCGACGCGGCGATGCAGATCCGGGCCGGGTTCAGCGACGTCGTGATCGCGGGCGGCGTCGACGTCATGAGTGCCGCTCCCTACTACACGCACGACGGGCGCTGGGGCATCAAGGGCCCCGGCCTCCAGCTCCACGACTCGCTCGCCCGCGGCCGGGTGACGGCGGGCGGCGTCAACCACCCCGTCCCGGGCGGCATGATCGAGACCGCGGAGAACCTCCGCCGCGCCTACGCCATCAGCCGCGCCGACCAGGACGCCCTGGCCCTGCGCTCGCAGCAGCGCGCCGCACGCGCTGCCGCCGAGGGGCGCTACGACGCGGAGACCGTGCCCGTCACCGTACGCACCCGCAAGGGCGAGACGGTCGTCACCGCCGACGAGCACCCCCGCCCTGACACCACCGCCGAGCAACTCGCCGCCCTGCGGCCCCTCATGGGCAAGACCGACCCGGAGGCGACCGTCACCGCGGGCAACGCCAGCGGCCAGAACGACGCCGCGGCCGCCTGCCTGGTCACCAGCGCCGCCACCGCCGAGCGGCTCGGCCTCACCCCGCTCGTACGCCTCGTCTCCTTCGCCCGCGCCGGAGTCCCCGCCGCGACGATGGGAATCGGCCCCGTACCGGCCACCCACGCCGCACTCGGCCGCGCCGGGCTGGCGCTCGCCGACCTCGACCTGATCGAACTCAACGAGGCGTTCGCCGCCCAGGTGCTCGCCTGCACCCGCGAACTGGGCCTCGGCGACAAGGACCACGAGCGGATCAACGTCAACGGTTCCGGAGTCTCCCTGGGCCACCCCGTGGGTGCCACGGGAGCCCGCATCCTCGCCACCCTGGCCCGCGAGATGCACCGCCGCGAGGCGCGTTACGGCCTGGAGACCATGTGCATCGGCGGCGGCCAGGGCCTCGCCGCGGTCTTCGAACGCCTCACCGGCTGACGCCCCGGCCTCCGCCCGTCCCGTCGGGCCCGAGTGACCCGCGAGAGAACCACCGGCCGGGCTCCCGGGGCGCGTCACGCCGCCGAAACGGAAAGGGGCCGTCCGGACAGTCACCTGTCCGGACGGCCCCTTCCGCCGTCGCGGTGTACCCGGCTCAGCTCTGCGAGTTGCGCGTGCGGCGCATCAGCACCGCGCCGCCGAGCATCAGCACGGCGGCGCCACCGGCCGCGAGGCCGAGGTCGGCCGAACCGGTCTCGGCGAGCTGGGAGCCACCGTCGTGCGGGCCGTGGTCCGCGGGGGTCTCCTCGGTCGGCGGGCTGAGCGCGGGGGGCTCGTTGGCCGGCGGCTCCTCGGACGGCGGCTGGTGGGCCGGGGGCTCCTCGACCGGAGGGTTGCCGGTGGGCGGCTCCTGCGCCGGAGGCTCCTCGGCCGGGGGCTCCTCGGCGGGCGGCTCCTCCGCAGGGGGCTCCTCCGCGGGCGGCTCCTCGGCCGGCGGCTCCACCGGGGGCCGGTGGTCCGGGTCGCTGACGTTGGCGCAGTTGTTGCCGAAGGTGGGGTTCAGCGCACCGACGACGTCGACGCTGTTGCCGCAGGCGTTGATCGGCACGTGCACGGGGGCCTGGATCACGTTGCCCGACACGATGCCGGGGGAGTTGGTGGCCGTACCGTCGGCGGAAGCACCGCCCTGGGAGGTGCCCTTGCCGCTGCCGTGCCCCTTGCCCTTGCCCGAGTCGACGTTGGCGCACTTGTTGCCGAAGGCGGGGTTCAGCAGGGCGATCACATCGACCGTGTTGCCGCAGACGTTCACCGGGACGTGCACCGGGACCTGCACGGTGTTGCCCGAACCGACACCCGGCGAACCGACAGCGGCGCCATCGGCCGAGGCGTCGGCATGTGCATAACCGCCGGCCGCGGACAGAATGCCCGAAGCCGCCGCCATGACGATCATGCTTCTATTCAAAACCTGCCGCATTATTTGTCCTTTCCTAGGACATTCCACAGGACATTCCGTGTGGGGCGGTCCAGCTGCACGCTGGACGTCACCCATAACGAAGGAGAGAAGCGCGGGAAACTCGAAGAGGGGTGGAAATTTTGTAATCACCCAGACGGATGACGTACGTACGTTCGCTTCCATCACGGCCCATCGGGGGCCGGTCCGCGGCGGCCTCGTGGCATTCGAGTGAATGCGCAGAACCAAGCGTGCCGCCGCGAGTTGTGCAGGGGGCTCGGCACGAGGCAACCGGCACGGGGAGGGCAACGTGATCACGAAGGTTCAGGCTGCGGGTGCCGCCTCCGTCCCCGGTCTCCCGGTCACGCGGGCCATGGCGATCGCCGATGACGGAGAAACGGCCTCGGTCGACGGCGGCGGCGCCGCGCGGGCGTTCGGCGACTCCGGATCGCGCGGTGGCCGGAGCCCTCGGTTCGGCCCGGTCCAGGGCTCCCGAACAAGCCGTGTGCCGGTCCGCCGGTGAAGGGCGGCGTCGTTTCGCCCGCCGCCGAGATGCCGGTCACGGTCCAGGACAGCCCCCTCTCTCCGGGAACGGCGCGCACAACGGCCGGCCCGGCCACGCCACAGGCCCGGGCCGCCGGTATTCCTCCTCCCGGTGGTCCGGGCCTGTTGTTGCGCCGAACTGGGGATCTTCCGAGAATCTCCTCACCATCGAGTTTCCATCTCGCTCGACGGTCGTTATGAATTACAGCTCCGGAGTTACGGGCGATCAGGACGAACGCTCGTGCGGCACGAAAGACGTGACCGCCCTGGACTCCGCTGCGAGAAAGGTACGAAAAGTGAAGTACACCAAGGTTGCCGCTGTCGCCGCCGGAACCCTCATTGCGATTGGCGCCGCTGCGCCGGCCATGGCCGACGCCGGTGCCGCGGGTGCCGCCGCGAACTCCCCGGGCGTTCTCTCCGGAAACGTTACCCAGATTCCGATCCACGTTCCGGTCAACGTCTGCGGCAACACCGTGAACGTCATCGGTATCCTGAACCCGGCCTTCGGCAACACCTGCGTCAACAGCTGAACGCTCGCACGGTGAGCTGACGCCTTGCCATCGGTGGGCCCCGGACCGCACAAGCGGTCCGGGGCCCACTTCGCTTTCGTGGTGGCGGCTCGGACCGAAGACCGTCCGAGAAAGCCGACAGAACACAGTTTCCCGTTCCCTGCTTGATCGTTACTTCTTTGACAGCGGCAGAAGCCACGGCTGAAGAATGCTCGTGCGGCGTGGGAACGCGACCGAAACAGGTGCCGCTGCGGAAGGGAACCTCAAAGTGAAGTACGCCAAGACCGCCGCATTCGTCGCCGGTTCCGTGGTCGCTCTCGGTACGGCGGCTCCCGCCTTCGCCGTCGCTGAGACCACGGCTTCCGACTTCAGCCTCGACGGTGGCCTGAACCAGGCCATGGCCGCTGCCCCGCGGGCCGTCGAACCGCTGGTCGGCACGGTCGGCGGTGTCGTCGACTCCCTGGGGCAGGACGGCGCCGTCGGCAAGCTCGCGGGCCAGGCCACCGGTGGGGCCCAGGGTGCGGCCCCGCTGCTCGGCGGCGTGCCCCTCGGCGGCTGATCCGTCCTCGCGGTGGTAATGGCCCTACGGATTCCGGGATTCCTCCGTGTGCGGACGCGTCACGTCCAGTGGGGCCCGAGGCGAAGGCACCGTTCGCGCCCGTTCGCGCTCGCCCAGGGGTGCTGAACAAGCCCCGCATGGGCCTGCCGGCCAAGCGAACGCCGGTGCGCACGGCGTGGGACCAAGTGCATCCTGGACGACACCCCGGCCCCCCGGACGCTGTCTGTCCCGCGCCGTGCGCCAGAGGACCGCGAGGGCTGGGCCGGATGGCCCACACGCGGGCTGCCTGGATTTGCCGTACGGGGTAAAGGCCCTTCATGGACCAGTACGACAGCCAACACCCGTCAGGCGGCCGGCAGCCGGCGCAGGACAGCACGCCGATCTACGACCGCCTGTTCGCTGAGTGGTGCGCGGCCGGCCGCGGCATCGGGCCGGGCGCCCCCTCCCACCCCGCCCCGCGCCCCTCCGGTGGTTTCGTCCCGGCGGCCCGGGCCTCCGGCGAAGCCGGCCGAGCGTGAACGTGGAACCTCGGCCCTGAGCCGGAACCAACCCATGTGAGTGATGTTGCCGAACGGAGACCTCCGGACGAGGCAGGTCAGTACGTCCCCCGACGGGACGCTCCGGAAAGGGAAGCCTGGGACGAGCGCGTTCCGGTCACGCGGATAATTCCGTTGACGCCCTTCGGTGGCCGGGGGCTATGGTTGGGCCGTCCGCACAGAGGGCCGGAAATCCCCGGCCCTGTGCGTCTGCCGTGAAGAACCAGGAGGTGAGGACATTGATGACTGTCGTTGCGATGGGCACTGCCCACAGCCCGAAGAGCATCGTTCCCACCTCCGTGGCCACCGGCTGACCTTTCCCACCTTTTCTCCCGCGTCCGTGACGCGGTGCCGGGGCCGCCCTTCGAAGGGTCTCCCTTGTCTTTCTCGTCTTTCTCTTCTCTCTCCGGTCTTCCGGTTCCGACCTCGTCGCACGCGCTGTCCCCGTACGGCTGGGACGAGGAATGGGCCGCCGCCTTCGCCCCGTATGCCGAGCGGGGTCTGCTTCCCGGCCGTGTGGTGCGGGTGGACCGGGGCCAGTGCGATCTCGTCACCCCGGACGGCCCGATGCGGGCGGACACCGCTTTCGTGGTGGGGCGCGACCCGATGCGGGTCGTCTGCACAGGCGACTGGGTGGCCGTCGACCCCGGCGGCGACCCGCGGTTCGTCCGCACCCTGCTGCCGCGGCGCACGGCCTTCGTCCGCTCGACGTCCTCGCAGCGCTCCGAAGGCCAGGTGCTCGCCACCAACATCGACCACATCGTCATCTGCGTCTCGCTCGCGGTCGAACTCGATCTCGGGCGGCTGGAGCGCTTCCTCGCGCTCGCCCTCTCCAGCTCCAGCGGCGACGCGCTCCTGGGCGACGGCGACGGCGACGGCGACGGCCAGGAGACCGGTGGGCCCGAACCCCGGCCGATCGTGCTGCTGACCAAGGCCGACCTGGTGCCGGACGGCGCCACGCAGGCCCATCTCGTCCAGGACGTCGAGGGCATCGCTCCCGGGGTGCGGGTGCTGCCCGTGAGCTCCGCGACCGGTGAGGGCATCGACGTGTTCCGCGCGCTCGTCTCCGGCGGTACGAGCGTACTGCTCGGGATCTCCGGCGCGGGCAAGTCCACCCTCGCCAACACCCTGCTCGGCGAGGACGTGATGCACGTCAACGCCGCCCGTGACGTGGACGGCAAGGGCGGCACACCACCACGACCCGAAACCTCCTCGTCCTGCCGGAGGGCGGGGTGCTCATCGACACCCCGGGGCTGCGCGGAGTCGGGCTCTGGGACGCGGAGGCCGGGGTCGGCCAGGTCTTCGCCGAGATCGAGGACCTGGCGCGGAAGTGCCGCTTCCACGACTGCGCCCATGAGGCCGAGCCCGGCTGCGCGGTCCTCGGCGCGGTCGAGGAGGGAGCGCTGCCCGAGCGGCGCCTCGGCAGCTACCGCAAGCTCCTGCGCGAGAACCACCGGATCGCGGCCAAGACCGACGCCCGGCTGCGCTCGGAGACCCTGCGCGAGTGGAAGCGCAGGGGCGCCGAGGGGCGGGCCGCCGTGGACGTCAAGCGGGGCCGGCTCCGGTAGCGGGAGGTCTGCGGATTCGACGTCCGAAAACCGCGAGTGCGGCACCTGCGGGTGCCGCACACTGGCGGTGTGATGGACGAACAGACCAGGTACGAGGCGGTGAGCAGCCGTGACGCCAGGTTCGACGGAGAGTTCTTCTTCGCCGTCACGACCACCGGGATCTACTGCCGGCCGAGCTGCCCCGCCGTCACGCCCAAGCGGAAGAACGTGCGGTTCTACCCGACCGCCGCCGCGGCGCAGGGCAACGGCTTCCGGGCCTGCAGACGCTGCCGGCCCGACGCCGTTCCCGGCTCGGCGGAGTGGAACGTACGCGCCGACGTCGTGGGCCGCGCCATGCGGATGATCGGCGACGGCGTGGTGGACCGGGAAGGCGTCCCCGGTCTCGCGGACCGGCTCGGCTACAGCCCCCGGCAGGTGCAGCGCCAGCTCAACGCCGAGCTGGGCGCCGGACCCGTGGCGCTCGCCAGGGCCCAGCGCGCCCACACCGCGCGCATCCTCCTCCAGACCACGGATCTGCCGGTCACCGAGATCGTTTTCGCCTCCGGCTTCGCCAGCGTGCGCCAGTTCAACGACACGATGCGGCAGATCTACGCCCGTACCCCCAGCGCCCTGCGCGCCGAGTCGGGCACCGGTACCGGTCCGGGTGGCGGCGCACGGGAGAGGAGCCGGGCCGGGATTCCGCTCCGGCTGGCACACCGGGGACCGTACGCCGCCCGGGAGGTCTTCGACCTGCTCGCCGCCGACACGGTGGCGCGGATCGAGGAGGTCAGCGGTGTGCCCGGACACCGCACCTACCGGCGCACCCTGACCCTGCCCTGCGGGGCGGGCGTCGTCGCCGTCGACGAGGCGTCCGCCGGGCCGTGGCTGGAGGCCCGTATCCACCTCACCGACCTCCGCGACCTGACGACGGCCGTACAGCGGCTGCGCCGGCTGTTCGACCTGGACGCCGACCCCCGGGCCGTCGCCGAGACGCTGGGCGCCGATCCGCTCCTCGCCCCGCTGGTCGCCGCCCGCCCCGGACTGCGCTCGCCGGGCGCCGCGGACCCGGACGAGTGCGCCGTACAGACGCTGGTGGGGCCCGTGGTGGCGGCCGGGCTGGTCGAGCGGTACGGGAAGCTCCTCGACGTGCCGTGCGGTGGCCTCACCCGCCTCTTCCCGGAACCCGGCGTGCTGGCCGACCGCGCAGAGGACCCCGGCCTGCGGCGCCTGGCCGCCGCACTGGCGGACGGCACGGTGCGGCTGGACGCGGGCGCGGACCGGGACGCGGCGGAGGAGGCGCTGCTGCGGCTCCCGGGCGTCGGCCCCCGTACCGCTGCCCTGATCAGGATGCGGGCGCTGGGCGATCCCGACGTGGACCCGGACGCCGTACCGGGAAGCGAAGCCTGGCGGCCGTGGCGCTCGTACGCCGTACGCCACCGGGAGGCGGGGGCGGCCGGCGTCAGCCCCGGACGACGGCGAGCAGCCACACGCCCGCCACCAGCAGGCAGGCGAACAGCTCCACCAGCACCGAGTAGCCCGTCGCGCGCATGACGGAGCGGACCGAAGCCCAGCCCGCGCCGCGGCTGCCCAGCCGCAGCCGCTCCGCCCCGTAGATCGCTCCGACATACCCCGCGACCGCGCCCACCACCGGCACCACGAAGAACCCGGCGATCGCCGCGACTCCGCCGAGGCTCAGGGTCCTGCGGGGCGCACCCGACGCGCCGGGGCGGCGCGGTGGCAGCAGGGCTTTGAGTGCCTGGTTCACCAGGAGCAGACACGTCGCCGCGATCAGTACGGCCCAGGCGTCCCGGCCCACGTCCGTCAGGGCCCACCACAGCACGGCGGCCCAGACCATCGCCGGCCCCGGCACGCCCGGCACGAGCACGCCGACCAGCCCGAGCAGCATGACCACGCCGACGGCGACGAGCTGCCACACACCCATCACACCAGCCTGCCGGAGTGTGCGGGTTCCCGCCCGTCAGCGCAGGTCCCAGGGGGTCCGCGACGATCGGGGCGGTGAGCGGAGGGCTCCGGTCAGGGCCGTGGCGTACGGGACACCCAGCCTCTTTCGTACGCGTGCCAGCCCAGTTGGAGCCGCGTGGAGACCCCGGTCAGTTCCATCAGTCCCTTGACCCGGCGCTGAACGGTCCGCAGCCCCAGCTCCAGTTGTCTCGCCACGCTCGCGTCCGTCAGCCCGGCCAGCAGCAGCGACAGGATCTCCAGATCCGTCGGATCGGGCCCCGTCCTCTCCTCACGCACCACACCGCCCTCGCCGAGCCGCAACGGCATCGCGTCCCGCCACACCGCCTCGAACAGCCCCATGAGCGACTCCAGCAGTCCGCTGGCGTGGACGACCAGGGCGGCGGGTTCCGCTCCTCGCCCCGTCAGCGGCACCATCGCCAGACTGGCATCGGCCACGACCAGCTTGGTCGGGACCCGGTCGACCACCCGGCACTGCGCGTGGCGGCCGAGCGCGGCCGAGAGCTCCAGGATTCCTGACGGCAGCCCCAGCACCTCGCGCTCGACCACGACGCGGTAGGACACCGCGCGGTTCGCCGCGCGCTCATCGGACTCGTTCTCCGTGCCGCTCACCGGGATCGGCTTCCCGGTGACCAGGGCGCAGACCTCGGAGACCGCGCCGAGCTGGAGCTGGTGGAAGCGGTGGGTCACCGCGCTCGCTCCCGTCACCACCTCCACCAGGTCGTGCACGGCGGGCTCGCTCGCCTCCGCCCGGTACTCCTCGGCGAGCAGGGCGGCCGCCAGCTCCGCCTGCTCCAGCTCGTGCCGCTGCTGGATGAGCAGGGCGCCCAGGGCCACCCCGGGCGGGGCGGCGACCCAGCGTCCTGGCCGCGCCGACGACCGGGCCGCGAGGCCCTGGTGCTCCAGCCCGCGCAACGCCCGTTCCGTATCGGACCGCGGGAGCGCGAGCCGGTGCGCGAGGTCGGAGACCTCCGCCGCTCCCGCAGCGACCAGTGCGCGGTACGTCGCTTCCTGTCTCTCGTCGAGACCTATCGCACCCAGCATCCCTCGGCCCTCCCCGGGCGTGGTGGTCGCACACCGTGCGTTCCTGACGACCTGCGTGGCGGAAAGAGGCCAAGGCGTGAACCCGCCGCGGACATCATCCCCCGTGCCGGTGACCACTCTGCCAAGGCGGCACCACCGCGCCCCCAATGCCTGCACGGTAAGGGCGCCTTGTGCGGATTGGTCCGGAATCGCCTGGCGAGAGTGACGCGTTCGGCGGGGCGTACGGTGCCGCGCGGAGGCGTCACCCTCAGGACTGAACTGCCGGAGACCCGTGGCAGCTCGCTCATCCCGGCCGTGGTCGTGGCGTACGCCGTGCGCTGACCACGTCATGGCCGGTCCGCGGGGCGTCCCTCCCACGGTGGGCGGGACCGCCCGGCGGGCCTCTTTTTCCGGATGACCCGTTTTCGGATGCCCCTCGCGGTGGACAATATCGGCATGAGTCAGCAGGGGGATCGGCCCGCCGCCCATGAGGACGACTGGTGGCGCAGGCTGTACGACGAGACCGCGCCGGACACCGGCCCGGGCAGCGCGGCCGACAGTCTCGACGACCGCTTCGACTCCGCATCGGACGCGGTGGGCCCGGCGGCCGGCCCGGCGGTGGAGGGCACGGCCCTGGCCCCGGCCCCGGCCCCGGAGCCCTCACCGGAGCGGGAGCCGGAGCCCGTACCGGAGCCGGAGCCCGTACCCGAGCGGGAGCCCGACCCCGTACCGGCGCCCGACCCGGCCGAGCCGGGGCCCGGCCCGGTGTCCGCGCCGTGGCCCGTACCGCAGCGGCAGGCCACGGAGCCACCCGTCATGGCGGTCCGGGCGCCCCGGGAGCCGCCGTCCGGTTCCCCGCCTGCGCGTGGCTTCCCCGCGCCTCCGCCTCCGCCCCCGGTTCCGGCCGGGACGAGCGCGGACGCGGCGGGCCCGGCCGCCGCAGACGGCGCCGCCACCGACCCGCCGTCCGGCCCCGCGCCCGCCCCGGCCTCCCGCCCGCCGCTCGACCACCTGGGCGACCGGCCGCCCACCTACGACGCCGAACCGTCCGCCCTGCCCGCCTCCGGGCCCATGGACCTGCACGGGCTCGTCCCCGACACCGTGCTCGACGGCGCCCGGTACGGGACGTACACCCTGCGGGCCGCCTCCGTACGGGGCGACTCCGCCCGCTTCCGCGGCGAACCCCGCCGCGACGCCCTGCTCACCGCCCGGTTCGGCGCGGCGGAGAGCGCCCTCGTCCTCGTCGCGATCGCCGGTGGCTCGCGGGCCGCCGAAGGAGCGCACCTCGCCGCCGCCGACGCCGTCCGGTGGATCGGCGAGGCGGTCGGCCGCAGCCACGCCCGGCTCTCCGCCGACATAAGGGCGGGCCGCCGCGGCGACCTGAAGTCAGGTCTCCACCGCCTCGCCGGCCGCACGTACGGCAGACTGCGCGCCCGCGCGGCCGAACTCGGCCTGGAAGCGGACGCGTACACCGCGGGTCTGCGCTGCCTCCTCCTGACGGCCGACCCGGGGTGTCGCACCAGGGTGTTCTTCGGCGCCGGGGCCGGTGGCCTCTTCCGGCTCCGCGACGGTGTGTGGCAGGACCTGGAACCGCGCGTGCCGGACGCCGGGGCACGGAGCGAGCAAGGGCCCGAGGGGGACCGGCTGACCATGGACCTCCAGATCACGACGCCTCCCTCCCCGTACGCCGGGACCCCCGCCCCGCCGCCGTCCGAGCCCTTCCGCTTCCGCGCGTCGGTCGCCTGCCCCGGGGACACCCTGCTGTTGTGCAGCAGCGGTCTCGCCGACCCGATGCGCGGCGAACCCGCCCTCGCCGAGGAGCTCGCCGAGCGCTGGTCATCGGCCGGACCGCCCGGACTCGCGGGTTATCTCGCGGACGTCCAGCTCCGGATCAAGGGGTACGCGGACGACCGCACGAGCGCCGCGGTCTGGGAGGCGTGATCTCACGGGCCATGGGTTGATGGACTCCACAGGAGCACGGAGCACAGTGGAGAGGGTGCGCACCCATGGCCAAGCAGAACGTGTCGGAGCAGTTCGTCGACATCCTCGTGCGGGCGGGGGTGAAGCGGGTCTACGGCGTCGTGGGGGACAGCCTCAACCCCGTCGTCGACGCCATCCGGCGTAACGCGGCCATCGACTGGGTCCAGGTCAGGCACGAGGAGAGCGCCGCGTTCGCCGCCGGTGCGGAAGCCCAGATCACCGGCAGCCTGGCGGCCTGCGCCGGCTCGTGCGGGCCCGGGAACCTCCACCTCATCAACGGCCTCTACGACGCCCACCGCTCCATGGCCCCGGTGCTCGCCCTCGCCTCGCACATCCCGTCCGGCGAGATCGGTCTCGGCTTCTTCCAGGCGACCCATCCGGAGCTGCTCTTCCAGGAGTGCAGCCACTACAACGAGATGATCTCCAACCCGCAGCAGATGCCGAGGCTGCTCCAGACGGCCATCCAGCACGCGATCGGCCGGGGTGGCGTCAGCGTCGTGTCGATGCCCGGCGACATCGCCTCCCGGCCCGCCCCGGAGAAGTCGGTCGAACATGCCCTCGTCACGACTCGGCCCACGGTCCGCCCGGGGGACGGGGAGATCGAGAAGCTCTGCCGGATGGTCGACGAGGCCAAGCGCGTCACCCTGTTCTGCGGCAGCGGCACGGCGGGCGCGCACGCCGAGGTCATGGCGTTCGCGGAGCGGGTCAAGTCCCCCGTGGGGCACGCGCTGCGCGGCAAGGAGTGGATCCAGTACGACAATCCGTACGACGTCGGCATGAGCGGGCTGCTCGGCTACGGGGCGGCCTACGAGGCGACCCACGAATGCGATCTCCTCATCCTGCTCGGCACCGACTTCCCGTACAACGCCTTCCTCCCGGACGACGTGAAGATCGTCCAGGTCGATGTGCGCCCCGAGCACCTGGGCCGGCGGTCCAAGCTCGACCTGGCGGTCTGGGGCGACGTCCGCGAGACCCTGCGGTGCCTGACCCCGCGGGTCAAGGCCAAGGCCGACCGCACGTTCCTCGACCGGATGCTGAAGAAGCACGCCGACGCGCTGGAGGGTGTCGTCAGGGCGTACACCCGCAAGGTCGACAAGCACGTGCCGATCCATCCGGAGTACGTGGCCTCGGTGCTCGACGAACTCGCCGACGACGACGCCGTGTTCACCGTGGACACCGGAATGTGCAACGTGTGGGCGGCGCGCTATCTGACGCCCAACGGCAAGCGCAGGGTGATCGGTTCCTTCAGCCACGGTTCCATGGCCAACGCGCTGCCGCAGGCGATCGGCGCGCAGTTCGTGGACCGTGGCCGGCAGGTCGTCTCCATGTCGGGTGACGGTGGATTCACCATGCTGATGGGCGACTTCCTCACCCTGGTCCAGTACGACCTGCCCGTGAAGGTCGTCCTCTTCAACAACTCCTCGCTCGGGATGGTCGAGCTGGAGATGCTGGTGGCGGGGCTGCCCTCGTTCGGGACGACGAACAAGAACCCCGACTTCGCCGCCGTCGCCCGGGCCGCCGGAGCCTACGGGGTGCGGGTGGAGAAGCCCAAGCAGCTGGAGGGCGCGCTCAGGGAGGCGTTCAAGCACAGGGGACCCGCGCTGGTCGACGTCGTCACCGACCCGAACGCCCTGTCCATCCCGCCGAAGATCAGCGCCGACATGGTGTCCGGCTTCGCGCTCTCCGCCGGAAAGATCGTGCTGAACGGGGGAGTGGGCCGGATGCTCCAGATGGCCCGCTCCAACCTCCGCAACGTGCCCCGCCCCTGACGGCGGCGACAGGACCTGCGCCCTGCCCGCCGGGGTCCCGATGAGGACCGTTCACTTATTGACGTGTCGACGAGCGTGACTGTCCGCGTACGGGGGCATGCATCCCCGTGAAGGTGTTCGAGGCGTTATGGGGCGAAGGAGGTCGATTCACTGTGCGCGCGGGGGAAGCGATGAGGCAGCGAAGGGGACGGACGGCCCAGCTGCGTCGCAGGCTGGGGCACACCGATCTGTCCGGAGTGGGTGAGGTGCGCCGGGCGCTGCGGGAGTTCCTGCGCTGCCGGTCCGAGCCCGAGGCGGCCGAGGTGGCGGAGCTGCTGCTGAGCGAGGTCGTGACGAACGCGCTGATCCACACGCGCCACGGCGCGGTCGTGACCGTGACCGCGGACCCGGAGAGAGTGCGCGTGGAGGTGCGGGACTTCATGTCGGGAGCGCCCGAGCCGTACGTACCGAACGCCGACGACGGTACGCACGGCAGGGGCCTGGTCCTGGTACGGAGCCTGGCGGACGCCTGGGGCGTCACAGCGCAGGCACTGGGCAAGGTCGTCTGGTTCGAACTGAACGGCGCGGGCTCGCCGGCGTGAGCCGCGCGGTGGGAGGCCCTGACACCGCCTCCCACCGGATGTGCTCAGCCGAACTGCTGCTCCAGGTCCTTGAGTTTCTGCTCCAGCGAGTCGAGCCGGGGCAGCGTCTGGGCGTCGTCCTCGGCGGTGAGGTCGACGGTCCTGGGATCACCGTGCGCGGTCTGGGCCGTGGTGCCCGGTTGCTGGGCGGAGCCCTTCGAGCCCTTCGGTCTCGGGCCGTTCACGGCTTGCAGGGATGGCCGGGGCCGCAGGGGCAGCTGTCCCGGCTCCGCTATGGCGGGCTCCGCGACACCCTGGGCCGCGCCCTGAGGCGGTGCGATGGCGGGGACCACCCCCTGCCCGCCGCGGCCGGCGCGTCCCCAGGCCCGGTTCTGCCGGTTCAGGGCCTTGATGTGGGCCCGGTCCAGCTTCTCCTGGCCCCGTCTGCGCAACCGGTCCTGCTCCTTCTCCCGCCGGTCCTCGCGGACCTCGTCGACCGCCTCGTCCAGGGTGCGTACGCCTTCGAGGAGCATCAGCGACCAGGCGCCGAAGGTCTCCCGGGGCGCCCGCAGCCACCGTACGATCCGGATCTGGGGCAACGGGCGGGGCACCAGGCCCTGTTCACGCAGGGCCGCCCTGCGGGTCTGCTTCAGCGCGCGGTCGAAGAGCACCGCGGCCGAGAGCGACATCCCCGCGAAGAAGTGCGGAGCGCCCGCGTGGTCCATGCCGCGCGGTGCGTGCACCCAGTTGAACCAGGCCGCGGCGCCGGCGAACGTCCACACCAGCAGCCGGGAGCCGAGTGCCGCGTCGCCGTGGCTGGCCTCCCGTACCGCCAGCACCGAACAGAACATCGCGGCGCCGTCGAGCCCGAACGGGACCAGGTACTCCCACCCTCCGGTGAGGCTGAGGTTTTGCCGGCCGAAGCCGACGAGTCCGTGGAAGGAGAGCGCGGCGGCGACCGCGGCGCAGCAGAACAGCAGAACGTACGAGGCGGTCGCGTAGAGCGCCTCCTTGCGCCGGCGGCGGTCCTCGCTGCGTTCCCAGTTGTCGTCGGCCGTCGCCTTGCCGGCGGCACGCTTGCCGCGTGCGACCACCGTCACCGCCGCCATGACCCCCACGAGCAGCACGGCGCCCGGAAGCAGCCAGTCAAGCGATATGTCGGTCAGTCTCATGCGCGGTCCCTTGCGTCGCGTAGGGCGTTTCGGGCGCCATCGTGACGGAAATCCCGCACGGCTCAGGCGGTTTCGGGGCAAGAGAACGCGATTGGGGTGGCGTGACGTACGGATGAGCGAAATGTTCTCGAACTGTCGTGGGGGAAGGAGGGTTACGTTCGAATAAGGGTCACCGGGAAGGGGGGTGTGGATCAGACGGCGGGTGTCAGCTTCCGTACCCGGTCGGCGTCACAGGTGCGGGGGCAGGTGACGCAGGTGTCCTCGGGGCGCAGGGTGTAGAAGAGGCAGCAGCTGGCCCGGTCGCGGGTCGGCAGCGATTCGCCTTCCGGGCCGGTCAGCTCACGGAACCCGGCGGTGCCCACGTACGGCTTGGTGGTACCGGGGAGCAGCAGTTCCAGCTCCGCCATCGCCCGGCGCTCCTCGCCCAGCAGGTGAGCGATGTACCAGAGCCCTTCGACGATCTCGTCCGTCGCCATGCCCCACAGCGCCCGCCTGCCGCGCCGCATGCGCGGTCCGAAGCCGTCCAGCACCGGCCCGAGGTGTTCCGCGAGGGCGTCCAGCACCTCGGCGCGCAACGCCGTCTCGTCGGGGACGACCCGGGCGCCGGGCGACGCGGCCGCGGGGTCGCCCGGGAGGCAGGCGAACTCCCGCACCCGTACGGTCAGGTGCCCCAGCGCGCGCTGGAAGGAGACGTCCTGGACGGGCACGCGGGCACCCTGCGGTGCAGGAACCACGGCACGGTCACCAGCAGGCAGGCCGGCCAGGCGTAGCGGTGGAGTCCGAAACTGGCCACCACGTCCGGGCGGGCCCGCTGTCCGTAGTCCCGCAGTACCTGTGCGTCGTCCCAGGCGAGGAAGGTGTCCAGGGCGGCGCCGCCCGCGGCGAGCTCCGCCGCCCCCACCCAGCCGGTGCCGCAGGGCGCGGCCGTGTCCGGTGCGAGCACCTCGGCGCGCAGACCGGGGAAGACCTCGGCCAGACGGGCGTACGCGTCGGTGACGGAGGACGCGGCGGTGCCGGTGAACAGCGTGGAGAGGGTCATGCAGGGACCACCGAATCGGGATCGTTTGCAGGTAAGCCTTACCTTACCCGACCTGATCGATGTGTGAACTGGAGCCTCCTGCGCCTATCGTGCACACGGAGGCATGGCGCACGCGAGCCGAGCCCACGGCAGCCGAGGAGGTCCAGTGGAGCAGGGCAGTGCGCGCGAGGACGCCTGGCTGTCGTACGCGGCCCCGGCGGCCCCCCGGCCCCGTCGCCGGACCGGGTGCCCGCGCAGGCGCGCGGGGAGCACACCCACAACGAGCCGCCCGCCCCCGCGCGGTCCAGCGGCACTCGGTGCGCGGCCAGATCCTGGACGCCCTGCGGGCAGCCCTCGTCGACGGTGAGCTGGCCCCCGGCCAGGTGTACTCGGCCCCGGCGCTCGGGGCCCGCTTCGGCGTCTCCGCGACGCCCGTACGCGAGGCGATGCAGCAACTGGCCGTGGAGGGGGCCGTCGAGGTCGTACCGAACCGCGGCTTCCGGGTCAGTGAGCACGGGCCGCGCGAACTGGCGGAGCTGGCCGAGGTGCGGGCCCTCATCGAGATCCCCGTCATGCTGCGGCTCGCCCGTGCCGTCCCCGCGGGCCACTGGACGGCGCTGCGCCCCCTGGCCGACGCCACGGTGGCGGCGGCGGCCGTCGGGGACCGTGCGGGTTACGCGGAGAGCGACCGCGCCTTCCACCGGGCGGTCCTGGCGCTCTCCGGCAACGGACAACTGGTGCAGGTCGCCGACGACCTGCATCGCCGCTCCCAGTGGCCGCCGGCCGGCAACCCCGCCGCCCGCCGCGCCGACCTGCTCGCCGACGCCATGGAGCACACGGCGCTCCTCGACGCCCTGATCGCGCGGAACCTCGGCGTCGTGCAGTCGCTCGTGCGGGAGCACTTCACCGGCGCGGAGGGCTGACCGCCACGGTCACCTGACCCGCCAGGCTCCCGACCCCTCGCCGAACGCGGGGCCTGGTGCGGCAGCCCCGGTGCCAGTTGCGGGGCGAGCCAGGTGGGCACGCCGCCCAGCAGCCGGAAGAGCCGGCCCGCCTCGGCGCGCAGCCGGGCCGCCTCGGGTTCGGATTCCGCTTCGGCCAGGGACATCAGCGCGGGAGCCGTACCGACGAGATAGCCCAGCTCCTCCCTGATCCGCAGCGACTCCGTGAAGCCGTGCCGCGCCTCGGCCCGCTCGCCGTCGCGCAGGGCGAGCGAGGCGAGGTGGCGCCAGGTGAAGGAGAGCAGCAGCTCGTCCCCCTGGGCCGTGGCCCCCGCGTGCGCCCTGCGGTACGCGGCGCGGGCGGACTGCGGCGAATCGGCGATGTTCTGCGCGATCAGCCCCCGGCGGAAGTCCAGGAGGGGCCGGCCTGGCGCCGCCGGGGAGAGCAGGGCCGCGGCCCTGCTCAGGGCCACGCTGGCCTCGTCGGCCCGGTCCCGTACCCCCAGAAGCGTCGAGGCGTAGGCCAGGTGGCCGCGCTCGCAGGCCGCCGCCCCGCGCTCGGCGTCGCTCCGGGCCAGCGCCTCGGCGTTGCGCAGGGCGTCCTCGGCGTCCGTCCACCCCTGCGCGGTGTAGAGGCACCGCTCGGTCAGCAGCGCGGTCCGCTGGAGCGCGGCCGCCGGGTCGGTGGCCGCGTGCGGTTCGAGCAGAGCGGCCGCGTCCGTCCAGCAGGCGCGTGATCGCAGTCGCCATACCGCTGTCTGGAGCGGCGGATCGTCATCTGCTGTCGTTCCGGAACCAGACATGGCGGTATGCGCCACATTGCCCTCCCCGAGCACGCCATCGAGCTGTTGAGTGTGGGCGCATCTCAGCACGGAATGGCACGCCGGGCCAAGAGGTCCGGTCAATGTCAGGTGAAGGATTTCACAATCGACCGGCGCTCCACGCCGCCGTGCTACCCCAACGGGCGTCAGCTCATACGCAGCGCGAGGAAGAAGTCGAGCTTGTCCTCCAGGCGCGAAAGGTCACGTCCCGTCAACTGCTCGATCCGTCCGACGCGGTAGCGCAGTGTGTTGACGTGGAGGTGCAGCCGGGCCGCACAGCGGGTCCAGGAGCCGTCGCAGTCCAGGAACGCCTCCAGGGTGGGGATCAGTTCGGCCCGGTGGCGCGTGTCGTAGTCGCGCAGCGGGTCCAGCAGCCGGGCGGTGAACGCCCGGCGCACGTCGTCGGGGACGAAGGGCAGCAGCAGGACGTGCGAGGCCAGTTCGTGGTGCCCCGCCGCGCAGACCCGGCCCGGACGGGCCGCGGCGACCCGCCGGGCGTGCCGGGCCTCTTCCAAGGCGCCGCGCAGCCCCTCGGCCGAGTGCACCGCCGCGCTGACACCCAGTGTCAGACGACCGTCGTCCGCGAGTCCGGCGGAGAGCGGTTCCCGGACCGCGGCGAGCAGCACGTCGGCGTGCAGCACCGGGTCCGGCTCCCTGCCGGACGCCGCGCCGGCCCGCGCGGCGCCGGCGGTGTCGGCGGCGCCCTGGGCCGCCTCGGCGCCGGGTGCCGGGACGGCGGGCAGCGGTACCAGGGCGATGGCCTCGTCACCCGTGTGGGCGACCGCGATCCGGTCGGCCGAGTCGGGCCCCGTCACCGCCGGGTCGACCAGAATCTCCTCAAGCAGCGCCTGGGCGACCGGGCCGCCCGCCGCGCCGGGTGCGCCGTCGGCGGCCCATTCGACGCGGGCCACGACGACCTGCCAGTGCGGCGCGGAGCCGAGGCCGGGCAGCAGCACCGGGGCGGCGACCCGCAGGCGGGCCGCGATCTCGGTGGGGGCGGCGCCCGCCTGCACCAGTTCCAGGACCTCCTGGGCGACCCTGCGGCGTACCGTACGCGCCGCGTCGCGCCGGTCCCGCTCGACCGCGATCAGCTGGGTGACGCCCTGGAGCAGGTCGAGCCGGGCGGCCGGCCAGTCGCTCGCGTCGGCCTCGACCGCGAGGAACCAGTCGGAGAGCACCGTCTCACGGACGTCGCGGGAGGCCGGGACGGCGCCCCGGCCGGTGTTCCGGATCGGGAACAGCGAATACGTCGTACCGTCCACCGGCACACGGTGGGGCCCCCGGCGCCCGGTGCGGGTCGCGGCCAGGTGCAGTCCGGCAAGCGCCGGGCCGACCGGCCCGGGCAGCGGCTCCCCGGCCCCCGCGATCAGGCGGCCGGTGGGCGAGAGCACCCAGGCACGGAGATCCAGGTCGGAGGTGAGCAGATCGAGGACGACCTCCGGGCCGCCGCCCGCCGGCCCCGACGTCATCAGCCTGCGATGGCGGTCCACGACGGCGGCGAGGTCGCCCGCCCGCTCACCGGAGACCTGGCGCACCACGTGCTCGGTGATGGTTGCAAACGCCACGGTTTCGTTCACGGCGAAGAGTGGGAGGCGGTGGTGCCCGCACGCCTCGACCAGATCGGCGGGGACGGCGCCGAGCTCCGCCTCGCCCGCCGCGAGTCCGGCGACCCCGGCGCTCGCCAGAATACGGACGAACGGCTCGGAGTCCGTCGCGTCACGGCGCCAGGCCAGCCCCGTGAGCACCAGCTCGCCGCCGGAGAGATAGCGGCTGGGGTCGCGGAGGTCGGTCGTCATGACGCCGCGGACCGTGCGGTCCAGCTCGTCGTCGCCGCCGAGCAGCCGCAGGCCCAGCGCGTCGGTGTCCAGCAGTGCGCGCAGCCGCATCTCGTTGCCGCCGATCTCTCTCGTTGGTGCGGGGGACAGGTGCGGGGGATACCTGTGAGTTGCGGTGAGGTTTCTGATCCCCGTCATTCGTTCGAATCTACAAGACCAGGAAGGAGACCAGCCAACTCCTTCATGGTTTCGGTGACTGCACTGGCCTGATCCTGGCTTGTGTACTGGGTCACACACCGCATTAACAGCAGATGAACGACCAGTCGAGGGCCGGCCGTCCCCCAGCCCCAGCGAACGACCGATTGAGAAGAAGAGAGCCACTCATGGACTTCCTTCGCCCCGCCAGCTGGGAGGAGGCGCTCGCCGCCAAGGCCGAGCACCCGACGGCTGTGCCCATCGCGGGCGGCACCGATGTGATGGTCGAGATCAACTTCGACCACCGGCGGCCCGAGTACCTCCTGGACCTGAACCGCATCGGTGAGCTGACCGAGTGGCAGGTGGAACAGGACCACGTACGGCTCGGCGCCTCCGTCCCGTACAGCGCGATCATGGAGCACCTGCGGGCCGAGCTGCCCGGCCTGGCGCTCGCCTCCCACACCGTCGCCTCCCCGCAGATCCGCAACCGCGGCGGTGTCGGCGGCAACCTGGGCACCGCGTCGCCCGCCGGTGACGCCCACCCCGCGCTCCTCGCCGCGGGGGCCGAGGTCGAGGCCGAGTCCGTACGCGGAACCCGGATGATCCCCATCGACGACTTCTACACCGGCGTCAAGCGCAACGCCCTCGCACCCGACGAGCTGATCCGGGCCGTGCGCATCACGAAGGCCGACGGCCCCCAGCAGTACTCCAAGGTCGGTACGCGCAACGCGATGGTCATCGCCGTCTGCGCCTTCGGCCTCGCCCTGCACCCCGAGACCCGTACGGTCCGCACCGGCATCGGCTCGGCCGCCCCGACACCCGTCCGGGCGAAGGCGGCCGAGGACTTCCTGAACGCCGCGCTCGACGAGGGCGGATTCTGGGAGAGCGGCAGGATCATCACGCCCTCGGTGGCCAAGCAGTTCGCGGAGCTCGCCTCCGGGGCCTGCAACCCCATCGACGACGTGCGCGGCACGGCGAAGTACCGCAGGCACGCGGTCGGCATCATGGCCCGACGCACGCTGGGCTGGACCTGGGAGCAGTACCGCGGCGCCGGCCGCACCCTCGAAGGAGCTGCGTAACCATGCGAGTCAATTTCACGGTCAACGGACGTCAGCAGGAAGCCGACGACGTCTGGGAGGGCGAGTCCCTCCTGTACGTCCTGCGCGAGCGCATGGGCCTGCCAGGATCGAAGAACGCCTGCGAGCAGGGCGAGTGCGGTTCCTGCACGGTGCGCCTGGACGGAGTGCCGGTGTGTTCCTGCCTCGTCGCCGCCGGGCAGGTGGAGGGCCGCGAGGTCGTCACCGTCGAGGGCCTCGCGGACTACGCCAGGCACCGCGAGGACGCCCACCCGGGCGGAGGCTGCGCCTCCGGCGCCTGCGGTACGGCCCTCGACGCCGCCAAGCGCTGGCAGGCCAAGCCCGCCGACGGGCAGAGCGGCGAGGCCGCCGAGCTCTCACCGGTCCAGCAGGCGTTCATCGACGCGGGCGCGGTCCAGTGCGGTTTCTGCACCCCCGGCCTGCTGATCGCCGCCGACGAACTGCTGGAGTCCCACCCCTCACCCTCCGACCAGGACATCCGCGAGGCCCTCTCCGGCAACCTCTGCCGGTGCACGGGCTACGAGAAGATCCTCGACGCGGTCCGCCTGGCGGCGGCCCGTCAGGAAGAGACGGTCTGAGAACCATGGCGCATACACCGCGAGTCGCCTCCGCCCCGGCCGGCACTCCCACCAACATCTCCCAGGGCACGAAGACCAGGGGCGGAATCGGCGAGTCCACGCTGCGCCCCGACGGCACCCTGAAGGTCACCGGCGAGTTCGCCTATTCCTCGGACATGTGGCACGAGGACATGCTGTGGGGCCACACGCTCCGCTCCACAGTCGCCCACGCGGAGATCAGGTCGATCGACATCGGCGAGGCCGTCGCGATGCCCGGTGTGTACGCCGTGCTGACCTACGACGACCTGCCGGCCGCGATGAAGAACTACGGCCTGGAGATCAAGGACACCCCGGTCCTCGCCCACGGCAAGGTCCGCCACCACGGTGAGCCGGTCGCCCTCGTGGCCGCCGACCACCCGGAGACCGCGCGCCGCGCCGCCGCGAAGATCAGGATCGACTACGTCGAGCTGCCGGTCATCACGGACGAGGCGTCCGCGACCGCCCCCGACGCGATCCTGGTCCACGAGGGCCGCGACGACAGCCACATGGGCCACGTGCCCCACCCGAACATCGTCCACCGTCAGCCGATCATCCGCGGCGACGCGGACGAAGCGGCGAAGCGGGCGGACTTCGTCGTCAGGGGCGAGTACACCTTCGGCATGCAGGACCAGGCGTTCCTCGGCCCGGAGTCCGGCCTCGCCGTGCCCTCCGAGGACGGCGGCGTGGAGCTGTACGTCGCCACCCAGTGGCTGCACTCGGACCTGGAACAGATCGCCCCCGTCCTCGGCCTGCCCGAGGAGAAGGTGCGCATGACGCTCTCCGGCGTCGGCGGTGCCTTCGGCGGCCGCGAGGACATCTCGATGCAGATCCACGCCTGCCTCCTGGCGCTGCGCACCGGCAAGCCGGTCAAGATCGTCTACAACCGCTTCGAGTCCTTCTTCGGCCATGTGCACCGCCACCCGGCGAAACTCCACTACGAGCACGGCGCCACCAAGGACGGCAAGCTCACGCACATGAAGTGCAGGATCGTCCTGGACGGCGGCGCCTACGCGTCGGCCTCCCCGGCGGTCGTGGGCAACGCCTCGTCCCTGTCGGTCGGCCCGTACGCGATCGAGGACGTCGACATCGAGGCGATCGCCCTCTACACCAACAACCCCCCGTGCGGCGCGATGCGCGGCTTCGGAGCCGTCCAGGCGTGCTTCGCCTACGAGGCCCAGATGGACAAGCTCGCCGACAAGGTGGGCATGGACCGGGTCGAGTTCCGCCAGCTCAACGCCATGGAGCAGGGCACCCTCCTGCCGACCGGCCAGCCCTGCGACTCGCCGGCCCCGGTCGCCGAGCTGCTCCGGCTGGTCAAGGCCCGCCCGATGCCGCCCGAGCGCCAGTGGCTCGCCGCCGACGCGGAAGGCAGCACCGTCGACGTACGCGCCCTGCCCGGCGGACTCTCCAACACCACCCACGGCGAAGGCGTCGTACGCGGGGTCGGCTACGCGGTCGGCCTGAAGAACGTCGGCTTCTCCGAGGGCTTCGACGACTACTCCACCGCCCGGGTGCGGATGGAGGTCATCAACGGCGAGGCGGTCGCCACCGTGCACACCGCGATGGCCGAGGTCGGCCAGGGCGGCGTCACCGTGCACGCCCAGATCGCCCGTACCGAGCTCGGCGTCAGCCAGGTCACCATCCAGCCGGCCGACACCCGGGTCGGCTCGGCCGGATCGAGCTCCGCCTCCCGCCAGACGTACGTGACCGGCGGCGCCGTGAAGAACTCCTGCGAAGCCGTCCGGGAGAAGGTGCTGGAGCTCGGCCGCCGCAAGTTCGGCTCCTACCACCCGGCCTGGGCCACCGCCGAACTCCTCCTGGAGGGCGGCAAGGTCGTCACCGACGGCGGCGAGGTGCTGGCCGACCTGGTCGACGTACTGGAGGACGAGGCGTTCGACATCGAGCTGGAGTGGCGCCACCGGCCCACCGAGCCGTTCGACCTGCGGACCGGCCAGGGCAACGGCCACGTCCAGTACTCCTTCGCCGCCCACCGCGCGGTCGTCGAGGTCGACACCGAGCTCGGCCTGGTCAAGGTCATCGAACTGGCCTGCGCCCAGGACGTCGGCAAGGCGCTCAACCCGCTCTCCGTCCTCGGGCAGATCCAGGGCGGTACGACCCAGGGCCTCGGCATCGCCGTCATGGAGGAGATCCTCGTCGATCCGAAGACCGCGAAGGTGCGCAACCCGTCCTTCACGGACTACCTGATCCCCACCATCCTCGACACCCCGACCATCCCGGTCGACGTGCTCGAACTCGCCGATCCGCACGCCCCGTACGGGCTCCGCGGCATCGGTGAGGCCCCCACCCTGTCGTCCACCCCGGCCGTCCTCGCGGCGATCCGGAACGCGACGGGCCTGGAGCTGAACAGGACGCCGGTCCGCCCCGAGCACCTCACCGGCACCTGACCGGGCTCCCACGAACTCTCCGGGCGGCGCGGGTGCCGTGAACGTCACACTTCCCCGCGTACCGCACCGCCCGGAGACACCGGGTACCGCACCGCTCGCGGTCCTCGTACCGCCTCAGTACCTCTGTACCTGCACGAACAGTTCGCCTCGGGCCGTCCCCCGGGTGTGCTGCCGCCGCAGCTATCCCAAATCCCGCAATCACCTCTCTCCACGCGGGTGCCCCTGTGAACCTTGGGAGTCAGGCACCATGACCCAGCAGTCAGTGGAGCCCAGGACCGGTGCGGAGGACGCGGGCCACGGCTCGCGCGTCCCCGCCGGACGGTCCTGGCTCGACCGGTACTTTCACATATCCGACAGAGGATCGACCGTCGCGCGTGAGATGCGCGGGGGCACCACCACCTTCATGGCGATGGCGTACATCCTCCTTCTCAACCCGCTGATCCTCGGCGGCAAGGACGTGGACGGCAATCTCCTCAGCCAGCCCGGCCTGATCACCGCGACGGCTCTCGCCGCCGCCGCGACGACCCTGCTGATGGGCTTCGTCGGCAAGGTCCCGCTGGCCCTCGCCGCCGGACTCAGCGTCTCCGGAGTACTCGCCGGGCAGGTCGCCCCGGCCATGACCTGGCCGCAGGCCATGGGCATGTGCGTGATCTACGGTGTGGTGATCTGCCTCCTGGTGGTCACCGGCCTCCGCGAGCTGATCATGAACGCGATCCCGCTCGCACTGAAGCACGGCATCACCATGGGCATCGGCCTGTTCATCGCCCTGATCGGCCTCTACAAGGCCGGCTTCGTCCACCAGGGCGCCGTGACACCCGTATCCCTCGGCCCCGCCGGTGAACTCGCCGGCTGGCCCGTCCTGATCTTCTGCGTGACCCTGCTGCTCATCTTCATGCTCCAGGCCCGCAACATCCCCGGCGCGATCCTCATCGGGATCGCCGCGGGCACGGTCCTCGCGATCGTCATCAACGCGATCGGCGACATCCCCGCCACGTCCTGGAGCAGCGGCCCGCCCGAGCTCAGCGGGAGCGCGGTCTCCGCGCCGGACTTCTCCCTCTTCGGAGACGTGGAGTTCGGCGGCTGGGGCGACGTCGGCGTGATGACCGTCGGCATGATCGTCTTCACCCTCGTGCTGGCCGGCTTCTTCGACGCCATGGCCACCATCATCGGTGTCGGTACGGAAGCCAGGCTGGCCGACGACAAGGGCCGGATGCCCGGCCTCTCCAAGGCACTCTTCATCGACGGCGCAGGCGGTGCCATCGGCGGTGTCACCGGAGGCTCCGGCCAGACCGTCTTCGTCGAGTCGGCCACGGGTGTCGGGGAGGGTGCCAGGACCGGACTCGCCTCCGTCGTCACCGGGCTGTTCTTCGCCGCCTGCCTCTTCTTCACCCCGCTGACCGCGATCGTGCCGACCGAGGTGGCGTCCGCCGCCCTCGTCGTCATCGGCGCCATGATGATGCAGAACGCCCGGCACGTGGACTGGGGTGACCGTTCCGTCGCCATCCCGGTCTTCCTCACGGTCGTCCTGATGCCCTTCACCTACACCATCACCACCGGTGTGGCGGCAGGCGTCATCTCGTACACCGCCATCAAGCTCGCGCAGGGCAGGGCCCGCGAGGTCGGGGCCTTCATGTGGGGGCTGACGGTGATCTTCATCGTCTACTTCGCGCTCAACCCCATCGAGAGCTGGCTGGGCGTCCACTGACGCCCGCCCCGTCCGCACCCCGCCTAAGGAGACACGCCATGCTGGACATCGCCGAAGAGCTGCACCGGTGGGTCGGGCAGGGACGCGAGTTCGCCGTCGCCACCGTGGTGGCGGTCGGCGGCAGCGCGCCCCGGCAGCCGGGCGCCGCCCTCGCGGTCGACCGTGACGGCACGGCGATCGGATCGGTCTCGGGCGGATGTGTGGAGGGCGCGGTGTACGAGCTGTGCCGACAGGCCCTCGACGACGGCAGAACCGTCCGCGAGCGGTTCGGCTACAGCGACGAGGACGCCTTCGCGGTCGGTCTGACCTGCGGCGGCGTCATCGACATCCTGGTCACCCCGGTGCGCGCGCACGATCCCGCGCGCCCGGTGCTCGCCGCCGCGCTCGCGGCCGCCGCGGCGGGGGCGGCGGCCGCGGTCGCCCGGGTCACCGAAGGGCCCGCCGAACTGCTCGGCCGGCCCCTCCTCGTCCACCCCGGCGGGGCGTACGAGGGCGGGCTCGGCGGACATCCCGAGCTCGACCGCACGGTGGTGGCCGAGGCCCGCGCGATGCTGGACACGGGCCGCACCGGCACTCTGGTCATCGGGGCGGAGGGCTCGCGGTGCGGGACGCCCGTCACCCTGCTCGTGGAGTCGAGCGTCCCGCCGCCCCGGATGATCGTGTTCGGGGCGATCGACTTCGCCTCGGCGCTGGTCCGGGCCGGCAGGTTCCTCGGCTACCGGGTCACCGTCTGCGACGCCCGGCCGGTCTTCGCCACCCGGGCCCGCTTCCCGGAGGCCGACGAGATCGTCGTCGACTGGCCCCACCGCTACCTCGCGGCCACCGAGGTGGACGCGCGCACGGTGCTCTGCGTCCTCACGCACGACGCCAAGTTCGACGTACCGCTGCTCGAAGCGGCCCTCAAGCTCCCCGTCGCCTACGTCGGCGCCATGGGCTCGCGCCGCACTCACCTGGACCGCAACGAACGGCTGCGCGAGGTGGGGGTCACCGAAGCCCAGCTGGCGCGGCTGCACTCACCTATCGGCCTCGACCTCGGAGCCCGTACGCCCGAGGAGACCGCCCTGTCGATCGCCGCCGAGATCGTCGCCGAGCGGCGCGGCGGCAGCGGGCGCCCGCTCACCGGCGCCCACACCCCGATCCACCACGAGGGCGGTCCCTCGCTCGCCTCGGTGGCCTGAACCATCCTCCCGCTCCTGGTCCTTCCTCCGGAGCCACCTCCGCGCACCACCGGTGGGGGCGTGCGGTTGGATGGTGCCATGAGCGTTCACGACGTCGCCCGTCACCTGCCTGGGATATCAGCCCTCAGCGACCTCTGCCGTGCCATGGCGATGCTGGACGCGATCCTGTGCCCCGAGTGGGCGGACCGGTGGCACAGCTACGACGCCCGGTGGTCCGGGTCGGGCGGACAGCCGCTGGAGCTGGCCTCCATGCGCAACGGGTCGGGCGACGCGTACTCGATCGTCTTCTCGCCCGCCGGGGCGTACGTCCGGGGTTTTGACCACGAGTCGCCGATGAGCCCGTACGTCGACGACGCGCTGTGGCCCGGGGTGCTCGACGACGTACCGCCGGTCTTCCTGCCCTTCGTGTCGGAGCCGTCCTTCGGCGACGAGGCGGGCGTGCCGCTCGTGACGGCGTGTCTGTGGCGCCGGACCACGGACAGCGCGTGGTGCACGGGGGACATCGACTTCCCCGAGGAGGGGGACACCGCGGACGGGGCGGACTACGTGTTCCAGCTCCTGGTCGCCGGTACCCCGGACGCCTACCTCGAATGGGCCGAGGACTACTACGAGGTCACCCTCGACCCGGCCGCCGTGCGCCATGTGTACGCCCTCAGGCCGCTCACCGCCGAGGTGGTCGCGGCCCTCAACCCGGAGATCACCCTCGCGGACCTGGCCGACGACATCGAGGAGACCGGCTACCCGGTCGGTGGGTGAAGGCGACTGATCCGAGGCCCGGGAGACCCTGCCGGTCAGCGGCGCGTGAGCCACGCGGGGGAGAGGGGAGCCTGGCCGCGTTCGACGCCCAGGCCGGTGGAGTCACCGTCGCGCCCGTACATCGGCACCGTGTGCCGTACCGTTCCGCCGCGAGGCCCGCGTGGGGCCCCCGCCCGGCCGGCGTGTCACCCGTCCGGGCGCCGCACGGGATTCGCACACCTGGTCGTCCCCCCACCGCACGGGGGAACGCGAGGCGGCCCACGGCCCGTGAAGGCGTATAAAGGGTCCCTCCCAAGCAGCCGGCGCCCCCGATGGCCTTGTCCCCACCCCACGCGGCCGGCGTCACCGCGTACGACAGCGGAGGAGCGCCCCATGAGCACCTCGCAAGAGATCACCACCCTGCTGGTGACGGAGTTCGGTACCGACCCCCTCGCCATCCGCCCCGAAGTGCCGCTCCGCCAACTGCGCCTGGACTCACTGGCGCTGGAGGAGCTGCGACTGCTGATCGAGGACCGCATGGACATCGATCTTGAAGACGTCGCGCTCACCTCGCGGGACACCGTGGGCGAGCTCGTCGCGGCCGTGCACGGAAAGGTCACCGCGTGACGGCCCGCGGGGCCGCGTCACCGTGGGGCAGGCCGCCCCTTGAGCCGTTCGCCGCCGCCGTCACCGGCATCGGCCTGGTCACCGCTGCGGGCGTCGGCGCGGACGCCGCCTGGCAGGGGGTCTGCGATCCCGCGGCCCTGCCCTCCGTCGGGTACCGGCCCGAACTCGACGGTCTGCCCTGCGACTTCATGTACACCGTCCCCGGCCTGGACACCCGGGCCGTGCTGGGCGTCGCCGCCCAGCGGCTGATGGACCGTTTCTCGCAGCTCGCGGTGGTCGCCGCCCGGGAGGCCGTCGCCGACGCCGGACTCGGCCCCGAGGTCTGGGACAGCGGCCGGGTCGCCGTCGTCATCGGCTCCGCGCACGGCGGGCTGCCCTTCTACGACGGACAGCACACCGCCCTCGCCGAGCGCGGCGCGCGGCGGGTCTCCCCCAAACTCGCCCCGCTCACCGTCGTCAACGGCGCCGCGAGCAGCGTCGCCATGGACCTCGGCGTGCACGGACCGAGCCAGGCCGTCTCCACGGCCTGCTCGTCCGGCACCGTCGCCATCGGCACCGCCCACCAGATGCTCCGTACCGGGGCCTGCGACATCGTCGTGGCGGGCGGCGCCGAATCGGTCTGCTGCCGGCTGCTGTTCGCCAGCGCCTGCCAGATGAAGGCCGTCTCCACCCGCCGCGACGACCCGGGCGCGGCCTGCCGCCCCTTCGACATCCACCGGGACGGTTTCGTCGTCGGCGAGGGCGCGGGGCTCCTCGTCATGGAGCACCCCGGTCACGCCCGGGCCCGCGGCGCCGCGGTCCGCGCGCACGTCGCCGGTTACGGAGCCTCCAGTGACGCGCACTCGGCCGTCGCCCCCGACCCGGACGGCCTCGGCATCGAGCGGGCGCTGCGCACCGCGCTGGCGGACGCGGGGCTGGTCGCGGCGGACATCGGCCACGTCAACGCCCACGGCACCTCGACCGTCGCCAACGACCTCATCGAGGCGACCATGCTCCACCGGGTGCTCGGCGAGCGCCCCCTCGTCACCTCGACCAAGGCCAGGACCGGGCACACACTCGGTGCGGCGGGCGGCATCGAGGCCGCGCTGACCGTCCTCGCGCTCCAGCACCAACTGGTGCCGCCCACCGCCAACCTCGACTCACCCGACCCCCGGATTCCCGTCGACGTGGTGAGCAAGGAGGCCAGGCCGGGCGTCTTCGACTGCGCGGTCAAGACCTCGCTCGGCTTCGGCGGCCACAACGCGGCGCTCGTCCTCACCAAGTGACCGGCGGAACGACCACCGCCTCCGAGGAGATCACCCGGTCCCTGACGGGGAACGGACCCCGCTACGGCTACCGCGTCCTGGAGCACCGCCCGGACTTCTCCGGCGTGCCCGCGCCGGCCTTCGCGGGGGAACAGACAGCACCGGGTGTCCTGCCGCACCGGGACCGGGCCGCGCACGACGTGACGGTGTCGCGCGCGGCCCGGTGAGGTGCCGGCTCAGCCCTTGTTGACCTGCATCCGGACGATCTGCGGGTCGTGGTCGCTCGCCTGGTCGGCGAACTCGGCGTTGATGTGCACCACGTCGTAGTCGAAGCGGGTCACGGCAGGGCTGGTCAGGATGTGGTCCAGCGTCTGCGAGTTGCCGTCGAACACATAGCTGTACTGCTCGCCCTCGGGCAGCGTCGTGATGAGCGGCTTGAGCACCCGGCCACTGGTCAGCGCGTCCATCGTCGGGGAGAACGCGAAGTCGTTGAGGTCCCCGAGCGTCACCACGCGGGCCGAACGGTCCGCTGCCAGCAGCGACTTGACGAAGGTGTTGACCTCCGCGGCCTGCCGCACCCGCTTGGTCTCGGAACCGCGCACCGGCTCCTGGTTGCGGCCGTGCAGAGGCTGGTCACCGCCCTTGGACGTGAAGTGGTTGGCGATGACGAAGACGGGCTTCCCGTGGAAGCGGAACTCGCCGACCAGCGGCTTGCGGCTGTCCTCCCACGCGCTGCTCGTCGGAGTGATCCGCCCGGGCGACACCGAGAGCGTGGCGCCCTTCTTCGTGTCCACCACCGTCACGGGCGTGGTCGCGTCACCGCCGGCACGGTCCACGAAGTCGACCCGCTCGGGGTTGAAGAGGAAGACGTTACGGATGTTGCCACCCGGCTCCCCGCCGTCCTGGCCGTCCTCGGGGGCGACGTAGCGCCATGCGTACCGCGGGCCGCCCGCCGCGACGATCGCGTCGGTGAACCGCTTCAGCGTCGCGTCGGAGCCGACCGAGCCGTCCGCGACCGGGCCGTTGTCGTCCTGGATCTCCTCGAGCGACAGCACGTCGGGTGAGGAGAGGTTCACGGCGACACCCGCGGCGAGCGTGTCGAACTTCCCCTGGTCGTCGAGCGCGTCCAGGTTCTCCACGTTGTACGTGGCCACGGCGAGCTCGTTGCCGCGCTGCGGGCGGGTGACCTCGCGCCGCAGGTGGTTGTCGGTGAGCGTGCCGAGCTCGGTGGCCTGGAGGTTGTAGCCGCCGAAGGAGGCGTAGTCCATGACACCGGTCGTGGTGCCGGACAGCACGTCGCCCACGTCCGCGACCGGAACGGGCCGGGCGGCGTCGAGCGACAGCACCTTGATGCGGCCGGTGTTCTGGTCGGTGTACGAGGCGTAGAGCGTGCCACCGCGCACGGTCGGCCGCTCCTCGGGCTTGACGGTGACCCAGATCTCGTCGTACTGGGTGGTCGCCCCGGTGATACGGGTGTCCGCGATCCGCACCCGGGTGCCTTCGAGGGACTCGTACAGGTCCAGGGCGTACGCCGCCGGGTCGAGGGGCAACGCCTCGATCGAGCCGCCGTTCGCCGTGGGCGCGTAGGCGTCCGGCACGGAGGCCGCGTCGAGGACGACCGGCGCGGGCAGCGCGTTGCCCGAGGAGAGCACGGTGGTCTTCGGAGCGGTGAGCTGGGTGAGGGACTGGGCGGTCGCGGCCGGGTAGTACTCGGCCACCTTTCCGCTGACCAGCACCGAGTCGCCCACGGCCACGGCGGGTGCGGAGCCGCCGGTGTGGACGAACAGCCCTTCGCCGGTACGGGCGTCGGCGTCCGGAGCGGTGTCCTGTATCCAGAACCCGCGCGAACCGGAGGTCCGTACCGCGGTGACGACGCCGGGGACGCCGGTCACCGACTGCCCGGCCAGCGGTGAGAGCCGGGTGGTGCCCTGGATGTCGTGCACGCGGACGGTGCCGGGCTCGCCCGGGCCGCCGGGGCCGGGGCCCGTGCCGCCGGACGTCTCGCCCGCCGCGTTGACCGGGCCGGGCGTGCCGGCCGAGAGGTCGGCGGCGTTGTCGTCGGTGTCGGCCAGGGCCGTGCCGCGCGCCACGGAGGCGGTGGCGGACGCGCCGGTCACCGGGGAGCCCTCGCGCACGACGGCGGAGCCGTAGCCCACGAGGTCCACGATCCTGGAGTCGGCGGCGCAGTCGGCAGCCGTCCTGCAGGTCAGCGGAGTGGTGCCGGAGACGAGTGCGACGGTGCCACCGGAGGCCGACATGGCGACCGTGCCCGTCGCGTCAGCCGTCGGCAGCGCCACGGTGCCGCCCGTGCCGGCGGCCTGGGCGACGAGGTAGCGGCCACCGGGCGCGATGGACCCGGTGAGTGCCGAGACCTGCCACAGCGAACCGGCGGACGGAGTGGCCGGAAGGTACTGCACGCTGAAGCCCGCGAGGCCGTAGGGAACGGACCCGGCGTTGGCCAGCTCGATGAAGTCCCGGGTGAGCGTGGCACCCGAGTTGCCGCCGCCGCCGTAGACCTCGGAGACCACGGCGGTCGGGGACGGGGCCGCGAAGGCGGCAGGCAGAGCGGTCACCGAGAGGGTGACGGCGACGGCTCCCGCGAGCAGAGCGGAACCGTGTCTGGATATGTGCACGTGTGGAGCCCCCAACTGTGTAGTGAGAGCAAAAGCTATGCGCGTAGAACGAGCGTGACAAGACACCGGAGGTTAATTCCGCGCATCGCGGCGGGGTTCTGCCCGGGGCTGTGTCCCGGCCAGGTGCGCCGAACAGCCCGACCGGGGAACACGCCCTAGGGTGCGAGACATGGCAGAGAGCGCGGCGCGTGCGGGAAAGGGCTCCGGCCCGGGTGCGGCGGCCGCCGGTTCCGGCGTCCCCGACCCCCGCCGCTGGAAGGCGCTCGCCGTCTGCCTGGTGGCCGGATTCATGACGCTGCTGGACGTCTCCATCGTCAACGTGGCGCTGCCGTCCATCAGGGAGGGCCTCGACACGCCCGAGTCGGATCTCCAGTGGGTGCTGTCCGGCTACGCGCTGGCCTTCGGTCTCTTCCTCATCCCGGCGGGGCGCCTCGGCGACGCCCGGGGGCGGCGGGCGGTGTTCATGGTGGGGCTCGCGCTGTTCACGCTCGCCTCCGCCGCCTGCGGTGCCGCCCGGTCCAGCCTCTGGCTGGTGATCGCCCGGCTGGTCCAGGGCGTCGCGGGCGGACTGGTCTCCCCGCAGATCTCCGCGCTCATCCAGCAGATGTTCCCCGGCCGGGAGCGGGGCCGGGCCTTCGGCATGTTCGGCACGGTGGTCGGCGTCTCGACGGCGGTCGGCCCACTTCTCGGCGGCCTCCTGATCCAGGTGGCCGGGACGGCCGAGGGCTGGCGCTGGGTGTTCTACGTCAATCTGCCGATCGGTGCCGTCTGCCTCCTGCTGGCTCGGCGCCTGCTCCCGGACACCCCGTCCGCCGCCCCGGTGCGGGCGCGTGACCTCGACCCGGTCGGCGTCCTGCTCCTCGGCGCGGGCGTGCTGGCCCTGCTGCTGCCGTTCGTGCAGACCCAGCAGTGGCCGGGCAACGGCAGATGGCTGCTCCTGCCCCTGGCCGCGGCGCTGCTCGCCGCATTCGCCGGCTGGGAGTCCCGGTGCGGCGGGCGGGCCACGCAGCCGGTCCTGAACCTCTCGCTCTTCCGGCTGCGGTCCTACGGGCTCGGCTGCCTGCTGGGCCTGCTGTACTTCGCGGGTTTCACCTCGATCTTCTTCGTCACCACGCTCTACCTCCAGTCCGGCCGGCACTACACCGCCCTCCAGGCGGGGTTCGCCCTCACCCCGTTCGCCCTGGGCTCCGCGCTCGCAGCCGGCATCGGCGGACGGCTGGTGGGCCGCTTCGGCCGGCCCCTGGTCGTCGTCGGTCTCACGATGGTGGCGGCCGGCATCGCACTCACCGCGTTCGCCGTGCACCTGGTCCCGGGCGCCGGCGCGGGATGGGCCATGGCCGCCCCCTGCTGCTGGCCGGCCTCGGCAGCGGCCTGGTCATCGCGCCCAACCAGACCCTCACCCTCTCCGAGGTACCGGTGGCCACGGCGGGCAGCGCCGGCGGCGCGCTCCAGACCGGCCAGCGCGTCGGGTCCGCCCTCGGGATCGCCGCCGTAGGGTCGGTGTTCCTCGCCCAGGTGGGACCGGACGGCTGGGCCACCGCGTACGACCACGGGCTCCTCGTCTCGGTCGCCTTCGTCCTGGCGGGTCTGATCGTGGCACTCGCCGATGTGGGAACCACCCGACGGGGCAGGAAACGTACACAGGAGTACGTCGACGCAGGGAGGGCCGAGGCATGAACCACGACAAGGGCGAGGGCGCGGGCACCGAAGGGAACACCACCCACGGGCACAAGCCCTTCAAACGGTCCCGCAGTCACTTTCCGGACCGCGTCACGGCGGACGGCCGGGACGGCTGGCCGGTGGAGGCGGGCCGCTACCGGCTGGTCGTCAGCCGTGCCTGCCCCTGGGCGAGCCGCGCCCTGGTGTCCCGGCGCCTCCTGGGCCTGGAGGGCGCCCTGTCGCTCGCCGTCGCCGATCCGGTCCAGGACGACCGCAGCTGGCGCTTCACCCTGGACGAGGGCGGCAGGGACCCGGTCCTCGGCATCCGCTTCCTGAGCGAGGCGTACGACGCACGGGAACGCGACTACCCGGGCGGAGTGAGTGTGCCCGCGATCGTGGACGTACCGAGCGGCCGGCTCGTCACCAACGACTACCAGCAGCTCACCCTGGACCTCGCCACCGAGTGGTCCGCACTGCACAGGGAAGGTGCCCCCGACCTCTACCCCGAACCGCTCCGCGAGGAGATCGACGAGGTCATGGAGGGGATCTACCGGGACGTCAACAACGGTGTGTACCGGGCCGGATTCGCCAGTGGCCAGGAGGAGTACGAAGCCGCGTACACCGACGTGTTCCGCCGCCTCGACCTGGTGTCCGAACGCCTCGCGGGCCGCCGCTACCTGGTGGGGGACACCATCACGGAGGCGGACATCCGGCTGTTCACGACGCTGGTGCGCTTCGACGCCGTCTACCACGGCCACTTCAAGTGCAACCGCTCGAAGCTCTCCGAGGACCCCGTCCTGTGGGCCTACGCCCGCGATCTCTACCAGACGCCCGGATTCGGTGACACGGTCGACTTCGACCACATCAAGCAGCACTACCACCGGGTGCACACGGGCATCAATCCGACCGGGATCGTGCCGCTCGGCCCCGACCTGTCCGGCTGGCTCACCCCGCACCACCGGGAGCAGCTGGGCGGCCGCCCGTTCGGCGACGGCACCCCCCCGGGGCCGGTGCCGGGCGACGAGGAGATCCCGGCACGAGGACGTCCCTGACCCGGACCCCGGGCCCTGAGCCCGCCTCTCCATCCAGGGGAGGACTCCGATCGCGGACCGAAGCTGTCCGCAAGCCCGCGTAGCGTGCCGTACATAGCCGCGAAGACGAATCCTCCCGTGCTCTCCAGCCGTGCGCTCAACCGCGCCACCCTGGAGCGCCAGCTGCTCCTGCACCGTGACCCCATGGGTGTGAGGGAGGCGGTCGGCCACCTCCTGGGGCTCCAGGCGCAGAATCCCAGGCCGCCGTACCACCAGCTCCACGCCCGTCTCGAAGGTTTTCGGCCCGCGGCACTCTCGGAGCTGATGGAATCCCGCGAGCTGGTGCGGATCGTCACCCTCCGCTCCACCATCCACACCCACACGGCCGACGACGCACTCACTCTGCGCCCCCTCGTCCAGGCCGCGCGCGAACGGGAACTGAACATCTTCCGGGCCGGACTCGTCGGCGTGGACCTCGACCGGCTCGCGGTGATCAGCAGGGAGCTCGTCGAGGAGAGCCCCCGCACGATGAAGGAGCTGCGGGAGACTCTGCTCGGCCACTGGCCGGACGCCGACCCGCAAGCGCTGGCGGTCGCCGCCCGCTGCCGGCTGCCCCTCGTCCAGGTCACCCCGCGCGGGCTCTGGGGTCGCAGCGGCCAGGTCGCGCTGACGACCGCCGAACACTGGCTCGGCCGCCCCTCGGAGCCCGTGCCCGCCCCCGACGCGACCGTTCTGCGGTATCTGGCCGCCTTCGGGCCCGCCTCCGTGCGGGACATGCAGGCGTGGGCCGGACTGACCCGGCTGCGGGAGGCGTTCGAGCGGCTGCGGCCCCGGCTCCTCACCTTCCGCGACGAGAACGGCGTCGAGCTCTTCGACCTCCCCGACGCACCGCGCCCGGACCCGGACACCCCGGCCCCGCCGCGCTTCCTCCCGGAGTTCGACAACGTGCTGCTCGGCCACGCCGACCGCACCCGTCTCATCCCGCCCGCGTACAAGGGACGCAACGGCAAGGGGAACCAGACGTACGGGAGCCTGCTCGTGGACGGATTCCTCGCCGCGGTCTGGCGGCTGGAAAACGCCGGGGACACCGCCGTCGTCAGGGTCCAGCCACTCGGCCGGCTCAGCGGCGCGGAACGGGAGGAGATCACCGGGGAGGCCGTGCGGATGCTGTCGGTGATGACGGAGGCGACCGCGTACGGCGTCCGGTTCGCCCCGTTCATCGACTTCGGGTAGCGCCTTCCGCCCGGACCGGCCCTACGGGAGCGGGACCGCCGACGGGATCAGGCGGCCTCGGTGATGTCGGAGCCGAGAGCCTGGGTGGCCGCGGCCCACTCGATCAGCAGCACCTCGTACGCGGCGGACTCCACCGACGACCAGTCCTCTCCGGCCCGGGCGTCCACCAGTGCGCGTATGGCCTCGTTCGCCTCGGCGGCGGACGAGCTCGTCCGCCGCGCGACGGGCGCGGCGGGTGGGGGGCTGGAGGGGCGTGGAAGCCGAGGAGTTAAGGCCATGCGCTCACTTTACGTCTCACCACCGACAACGCACCGAACATATGGGCGCGGTGTGACGGACGTGACTGCTTATCGCCCCCGGCCGCGCGGCGGGGTCACGCCCCGGTACTGATCAGTTCGTCCGCCGGGCCGTTCACCGGCTGCGGTGTGCCCGTGAGGTCCATGACGAACAGCGGCAGCCCGAGGCCGTCCGCGCGCTGCCTGGCGTCCGGGGCGTATCCGGCGAGGGAGAAGAGGACCCCGGCGACCGAGGCGTTCAGCGCGTTCAGCCAGAGGCACTCGACATCCCGCACGACGGTCGGCGTGGTGGCGGTGTCGACCTGCGAGATCAGCCCGGTGGCGCGGATGTCGATCCGGGAGGCGGGGCGCTCCCGGGCCTGCACCACCTCGCGGTAGCCCAGCCACGACAGATAGAGCGCGGCGGCCGCGACCGCGTCGCGTGCGGTGCGGATCGTCATCGGCCGGAAGGCGGGGCGCGGGTGGGCGGCCGTGCGCGGCAGCGGGATGTGGGAGGGCCCGGGCGGGGGAGGGGCGCTTGCCGCCAGCGGACGGACCGGTATGCGGAGCACCGTCCCGCACGGGCAGCACAGCTCCGGATACGGCCACTGGTCGCGGCGCCCGCAGACGGTGCAGCGTACGGCGACCCAGTCGTCGTTCCACGTGCGGTGGGTGATGCGCTCCGCCGGGGCTCCGCGCAGCAGGCGCGGGGCGGTCGGGGCGCCGCACGGGCACGGGTAGACGGGTGTGATGTACGCGTGATCGCGACGGCAGACCGGGCAGCGCACCGGCACGGACTCCACGACGGTCTCCCCCTCCGCTCCCCTGCTGCTCTCCTCCCATGGTCTACCAGGAGCGAGGTTCCAGGGGGCGAGTTGGCGTACTTGCCTCCCTTGACTGCCGCCCGGGCCGCACTTTAGATTGATTCCGTATAGCAGAACTAAATTTCCGTAATGCGGAATTGGTGCTCTCAGGTGGCGCGACAGAGCCCGACTCCACCAAATCCGAGCAGGAGCACTCAATGAGTCGTATGACCGCTGCCCGAGCGGCAGTTGAGATCCTCAAGCGCGAAGGCGTGACGAACGCGTTCGGCGTGCCGGGTGCGGCGATCAACCCGTTCTACGCCGCCCTCAAGGCGTCCGGTGGGGTGCACCACACCCTCGCCCGGCACGTCGAGGGCGCGTCCCACATGGCCGAGGGGTACACCCGCGCCGCCGCGGGGAACATCGGCGTCTGCATCGGTACGTCGGGGCCCGCGGGCACCGACATGATCACCGGCCTGTACTCCGCTGCCGCCGACTCCATCCCGATCCTGTGCATCACCGGCCAGGCCCCGACCGCGGTCCTCCACAAGGAGGACTTCCAGGCGGTCGACATCGCGTCGATCGCCAAGCCGGTCACCAAGGCCGCCACGACGGTCCTGGAGGCCGCGCAGGTCCCCGGCGTCTTCCAGCAGGCGTTCCAGCTGATGCGCTCCGGCCGTCCGGGCCCCGTCCTCATCGACCTGCCGATCGACGTCCAGCTCACCGAGATCGAGTTCGACCCCGAGCTGTACGAGCCGCTGCCGGCGAACAAGCCCGCCGCGTCCCGCAAGCAGATCGAGCGCGCGATCGAGATGCTCAACGCGTCCGAGCGGCCGCTGCTCGTCGCGGGCGGCGGCGTCATCAACGCCGACGCCTGCGAGCTCCTGGTGGAGTTCGCGGAACTGACCGGCGTCCCGGTCGTCCCCACCCTGATGGGCTGGGGCATCATCGCCGACGACCACGAGCTCAACGCGGGCATGGTCGGCCTCCAGACCTCGCACCGCTACGGCAACGCGAACTTCCTGGAGTCGGACTTCGTCCTCGGCATCGGCAACCGCTGGGCCAACCGGCACACCGGCAAGCTGGACGTCTACACGAAGGGCCGCACGTTCGTCCACGTCGACATCGAGCCCACCCAGCTGGGCAGGATCTTCGCCCCGGACCTCGGCATCGCGTCCGACGCGAAGGCGGCGCTGGAGCTCTTCGTGGAGGTGGCGCGGGAGTTGAAGGCGGCAGGCACGCTGAAGGACCGCTCGGCCTGGGCGGCGTCCACGCAGGAGCGCAAAGCGACGCTCCAGCGCCGTACGCACTTCGACAACGTGCCGCTGAAGCCGCAGCGCGTGTACGAGGAGATGAACCGGGCGTTCGGTCCCGAGACCCGCTACGTCACGACCATCGGGCTCTCGCAGATCGCGGGCGCGCAGATGCTGCACGTGTTCAGGCCCCGCCACTGGATCAACTGCGGCCAGGCCGGCCCGCTCGGCTGGACGCTGCCGGCCGCGCTGGGTGTCGCCACGGCGGAGCCGGAGGCCCAGGTCGTCGCGCTGTCGGGCGACTACGACTTCCAGTTCATGATGGAGGAGCTGGCGGTCGGCGCGCAGCACAACATCCCGTACGTGCACGTCCTGGTGAACAACTCCTACCTGGGGCTCATCCGGCAGGCGCAGCGCAACTTCGACATCGACTTCCAGGTCAACCTGGAGTTCGAGAACGTCAACTCCCCCGAGCTGGGCGTCTACGGCGTGGACCACGTCAAGGTCGTCGAGGGCCTGGGCTGCAAGGCGATCCGGGTGACGGAGCCGGACCAGCTGCTCCCGGCGTTCGAGGAGGCGAAGAAGCTGGCGGCGGAGTACCGGGTGCCGGTGGTGGTCGAGGCGATCCTGGAGCGGGTCACGAACATCGCGATGAGCGGTACGGACATCGCGTCGGTCAACGAGTTCGAGGACGTGGCGACGGAGCCGGAGCACGCGCCGACGGCGATCCGCCCGCTGACGGTCTCCTGACCGCACACGGACGGACGGCCCCCTCCCGGAGTGCCAGGGGAGGGGGCCGTCGCGTGTGCCCTTGACGCTGTCCTCAGTCGCCGGACGGGCTGGAGGACGTCCTCAGTCGCCGGACATGCGAAAGGGGGCGCGGAGTACGGGACCGTATCCGTACTCCGCGCCCCGGCATTCGGGCGAACAGGGGCCGCGGCGGCGGCGATCGGCCCGGCACGGCGCCCGCTTCAGGTCAGCGGACGCGCACCGGAGCCTTCACCACCGCACTGGCATCGCGCAGCCGCCGCGGCCTCGTCCTGCCCACGCCGCGTACAACCCCTCATCCGGGTACACGGGCGCGGGCAGGGTTCATGGGGTGGAGGCGCAGACCTGCCGGCCCTCGGGGGCCGCCGGTCTCAGTCCTCGCGCAGGGCGCGGACGGCCTCCTCCACGCGCTTGCCGTAGTCGGCGTCGGCGGCGTGGAAGTGGGCGAGGTTCTTCTCGATCACGTCGTCGCGTGTGACCTGCGAGAGGCCCCCCGCGATGTTGGCGACCAGACGGCCCTTCTCGTCCTCGGACATGAGCCGGTACAACTCGCCCGCCTGGAAGAAGTCGTCGTCCTTGCTGTGGGCGGGCGCCTCGTGTGTGCCCGTCCAGCCGTGGACGGCGAGCGGGGCCGCGAGCGCCGCGTCGGTCTGCACCGGACCCGCGTACGAGTTGGGCTCGTAGTTCTTGTCGTGGCGCGAGCCGTTGCGGGTGGCCATCAGGCCGTCCCGCCCGTAGTTGTCCGCGGGAGCACCCTTGGGGGCGTTGACCGGCAGGTGGGTGTGGTTGACGCCCAGACGGTACCGGTGCGCGTCCGCGTAGGCGAAGAGCCGGCCCTGGAGCATCTTGTCCGGCGAGGGACCGATGCCGGGCACGAAGTTGTTGGGGGAGAACGCCGCCTGCTCGACCTCGGCGAACACGTTGTCGGGGTTGCGGTCCAGGACCAGCCGGCCCACCCGCTGGAGCGGGTAGTCACCGTGCGGCCACACCTTGGTGACGTCGAACGGGTTGAAGCGGTAGTCCGCGGCCTCCGCGGCCGGCATGACCTGTACGTACAGGGTCCAGGAGGGGTTCACGCCGCGCTCGATGGCCTGGAGCAGGTCCGTCTGGTGCGAGTTGGCGTCCTTGCCCGCGAGCTCGGCGCCCTGTTCTGCGGAGAGCGAGCGGACACCCTGGTTCGTCTTGAAGTGGTACTTGACGAAGAACACCTCGCCCCGCGCGTTCGTCCACTGGTAGGTGTGCGAGCCGAAACCGTTCATGTGACGGTACGAGGCGGGGATGCCGCGGTCGCCCATCAGCCAGGTCACCTGGTGGGTGGCCTCGGGGAGTTGCCCCAGAAGTCCCAGACGTTGTCCGGCTCCTGCCGGCCCGTGAACGGGTCCCGCTTCTGCGAGTGGATGAAGTCGGGGAACTTGATCGGGTCCTTGATGAAGAACACCGGGGTGTTGTTGCCGACCAGGTCGTAGTTGCCCTCGTCCGTGTAGAACTTGAGGGCGAAACCGCGCGGGTCGCGTACCGCGTCGGCGCCGCCGAGTGAGTCGGCGACGGTCGAGAAGCGGATGAACGTCTCGGTGCGGCGGCCCACTTCGGAGAGGAAGTCGGCGCGCGTGAAACCGGTGACGTCGTCCGTGACCTCGAAGTAGCCGTACGCGCCGGAGCCGCGGGCGTGGACCACGCGCTCCGGGATGCGCTCACGGTTGAAGCGGGCGAGCTTCTCCAGCAGGTGCTGGTCCTGCAGGAGGATCGGCCCGCCGACACCTGCGGTGGCGGAGTTCTGGTTGTCGGCGACCGGGGCGCCTGACTCGGTCGTAAGCACACGCTTAGCCATGTGGCGGGATGACCTTCCATGCTGGAGCTGCTGACGGCTTGAGGAGCGTAGGTTCGCCGCGAACGAGACGTCAACAGTTTGTTGAAATCGAAGAGTGGGTTCCGGGCCGCGGTGACGCCTGGGCGCGACAGGACAGGTGTCAGCGCCACCGCGACCCGGAGTTCAGGGGCCCCCGGGCGGGGGCGGGTGTCAGACCTGCTCGCCGGAGAGGCGCTCGACGGAACGGAGCAGGGCCGAGTGGTCCAGGCCGCCGTCACCCTGCGCGCGCAGGGACGCGACCAGCTGGGCCACGACGGCGCCGACGGGCAGCGCGGCACCGACGTTGCGGGCGGCGTCCGTGACGATGCCCATGTCCTTGTGGTGCAGGTCGATCCGGAAGCCCGGCGCGAAGTCCCGCTTGAGGAAGTTGTCCTTCTTGCGGGTCAGGACGGTGGAGCCGGCCAGGCCGCCGTTGAGGACGTCGAGCGCGGCGGCGAGGTCGACGCCGGACTTCTCCAGGAAGACCACGGCCTCGGCGCACGCCTGGATGTTGACCGCGACGATGAGCTGGTTGGCCGCCTTCACCGTCTGGCCGGAGCCGTGCGGGCCGCAGAGCACGATGGTCCTGCCGAGGGCCCGCAGGATCGGCTGCGCGGCGTCGAAGTCGGCCTGCTCGCCGCCGACCATGATGGACAGGACGGCCTCGACCGCGCCGGCCTCGCCACCGGACACCGGAGCGTCCAGGACCCGGACGCCCTTGTCCTGGGCGTTCTTCGCGAGGTCGACGGAGGTCTGCGGGGTGATCGAGGACATGTCGATCAGCAGGGTGCCTTCCCTGACGTTCTCCAGGATGCCCTCGGGGCCGTAGGCGATGGCCTCGACGTGCGGGGACGCGGGCACCATCGTGATGACGACGTCGGCGTCCTTGACCGCCTCGGCGATCGAGGAGGCGCCTTTGCCGCCCGCCGCGACCAGCCGGTCGATCTTGTCCTGCTCCAGGGTGTGGCCGGTGACGTCGTAACCGGCCTTCACCAGGTTCTCGGACATGGGTGAGCCCATGATGCCGAGCCCGATCCACGCGACCTTGGGGAGGTTGTTGCTCATGAGGGTGCCTTCCTGGAAAACGGGTGTACGAGGGGGAGTCCGGCGCCCTCAGTGGGCCGCCCGGGCCTCTGCCGGGAGCCAGCCGAACGACTCGGCGCTCGGCCGGTCGCCCGGCTTGTACTCCAGGCCGACCCAGCCGTCGTAACCGGCCTCGGCCAGCTCGTCGAGGAGCCGCTCCAGCGGGAGCGAGCCGGTGCCGGGTGCGCCGCGCCCCGGGTTGTCGGCGATCTGGACGTGGCCGGTCCTCCCGGCGTACGCCTTGATCACCTGGCTGAGGTCCTCGCCGTTCATGGACAGGTGGTACAGGTCCAGCAGGAACTTGGCGTTCCCGAGACCTGTCGCCGCGTTGACCTTGTCGACGACCTCGACACCGGCCGGTGCGCTCACCAGCGGGTAGCGCGGTGACTCCGGCGCGTTGAGGGTCTCGATCAGGAGGACCGCTCCGATCCGGGCGGCCGCGCGGGCGGCCAGGACCAGGTTCTCCAGGGCGAGTTCGTCCTGCGCGGCCGGGTCCACGCCGTCGACGCGGTTGCCGTACAGCGCGTTGAGCGCCGTGCAGCCGACCGAGGCGGCGAAGTCGGCCGCCACCTCGATGTTGGCGCGGAAGCGGTCCGACTCCGTACCGGGCACGGAGAGCGCGCCGCGGTCGGGGCCGGGCAGCTGCCCCGCGTAGAAGTTGAGCCCCACCAACTGGGTGCCGGCCTCGTCGAGCGCCTTCTTCAGCGCGTCGAGCTGGGCCTGCTCGGGGGTGGGGGTCTCGATCCAGGGCCACCACAGCTCGACCGCTGTGAAGCCCGCCGCGGCGGCAGCCGCGGGACGCTCCACGAGCGGGAGTTCCGTGAAGAGGATCGAGAGGTTCACATCGAAGCGCTGGTCCGGGTAGCCCATGATGGGTTCGGGGCTCCTTCCGTATTGCGGAAGTTAGTTTCTGCTTAACGGAAGATTGCACAACCGGTGGCGAGGCTGTCAAGGGGGGGCCCGAAATCCGGGCCGCTCCGTGCCGCCGTCACCGGGCCGGGCGCCGGGGTCGCCGGGGCCCTTGCCCGGATGCCCGCCGCGTACGAGGGTGGCTGTCACCAGCAGGCGCAGCCGACCCCCACGAGGTGCCTCACATGACCCGAACCATCGGCCGTCGCGGCCTGATCAGGGCGGTACTGGCGGGCGCGGCCCTCTCCACGGCCGCCGCACCGCCGGACCGTCCCACCCCTTCCGGTCGGCCGTCCCCCGTGGGCGCCCGGCCCGCCACCACCCGGCCGCTCCTCATCGGCACGTACACCGGGGCCGGCGGCGGTCAGGGCATCCGCACCGGTACGTACGACCCCGCCACCGGGCGGATCTCCCTGACGGCGACGGTCGTCGGCATCGAGCACCCCTCGTATCTGGCCGTGCACCCGTGCGGCGCCACGGCCTACGCCGTCAGCGAGCGTGAGGAGGGCGCCGTCACCGCCGTCGCGCTCGGCGCGGACGGCGTCCACCGGGTGCTGGGGAGCAGGCCGACCGGCGGCGCGGGCCCCACCCACCTCTCCGTGCACCCGGGCGGACGGTGGCTGTTCAGCGCGAACTACAACTCCGGCAGCGTCTCCGTGCACCCCATCAGGGGCGACGGCTCCCTGGGCCGGCGATCGGACCTGGTCGCGCACCTCTCGCCGCCGCCCGGCCCAGGCCAGGAGGGGCCGCACGCCCACCAGATCATCACCGCCCCGGACGGCCGCCACGTCCTCGCCACCGACCTCGGCAACGACACCGTGTACACCTACCGCCTGGACACGGCCCACGGAACACTGGCCGAGGTCAGCCGCGCCACCGTGCGGCCCGGCGCGGGCCCCCGCCACCTCACCTTCCACCCCGGTGGCCGCTTCGCCTACCTCGCCTGCGAGCTGGACGACACGGTCGTCGTCTGCGGATACGACCCGGCCACCGGCACCCTCTCGCCCGGGGCGGGGCAGTCCACCGGCACCGGCCCCGACACCAGCTACCCGGCGCAGCTGCTGGTCACCGCGGACGGCGCCTTCGCCTACCTCGCCAACCGGGGCCACAACAGCCTCACCCGTTACGCGGTCGAGGAGGACGGGGCGGCCCTGCGCCTCCTCGGCACGGTCCCGGTGGGCGGCGACTTCCCCCGGCAGATCGCCTTGACGCCGGACGGCGCCCTGCTGCTCGCCGCCAACCAGCGCTCCGGCACCGTCACGGCCTTCCACGTGGACCGTCAGGACGGCGGGCTGCGCCCCGCGGGCGCGGCGGTCGACGTACCCGGCGCCGCCTGCGTACTGCCTCTCTGAAGCCGCCCCGCACGTCCCGTCCCCCTCGCGCACCTGCCCCGGCGGCTAAGGTCGTGGCCGAGCCGCGGGGCAGAGCGCCGCGAGGGAACATGAGGGAGGCACAGTGCGCTTGAGGGTGGAATTCACCACCGAGCCCTTCGACCTGGACGAGGCGCCCGCCCATGCGGTGGTGGCCCGCGAGGTCATCCAGTCGGCCGACCTGGACGCCGTGGATGTCGGCCCCTTCGGCAACACCGCCGAAGGGGGAGCGGACCAGGTGCTCACCGCGGTGGACTCCTTGCTGCGCAAGGCCCTGGAGTCCGGCGCCACCCGGGTGTCCCTCCAGGTCAACGTGGTCGGGGAGGAGGTGCAGTGACCGAACCCGCGGACCACCCCCTGCTCAGCGCGGTGAAGCCGCTCGTCGACGCGATGGGCGCGGAGCTGCTGCCCCCCGCGCAGGCGGCGGACGACGACGTGGTGCTCGCCTGGGAGGGGGAGGACGTCATAGCCGTACGGCTGCCGCAGCTCTCCGACTCGCTCGATCACATCCTGGCCGCGATGGAGCGACGGCACGGGATGCCGCTCTCCGACCTGGACCGCAGGACGAAGCAGTCGGTCGTACGGACCTTGGAGGCACGCGGTGCCTTCTCGGTGCGGCACGGTGTGGAGACGGTGGCGGGCGCTCTGGGCGTCAGCCGCTTCACGGTGTACAACTACCTGAACCGGGCAGATCCCGCCAAGGGCTGAGTAGTTGAACCAAGCACGGATAAGCCGCCGTCCGGATGCCGGGACGGCGGCTTTCTCCGTTCGCGAGATTTCAACAAAGTGTTGACGTCGTGTTGCGGAGGGCGTTAGCTATCCGCAGCCCGAACAACGCACAGCGAAAAACAGCCACGGAGGCTCCCGTGACTTCGAGCTCGACGCCGGGCCTCGCCCGGTTCAACACCCTGGCGGGCAGCGAGGCCACCGCCGCGCTGCACGAGGTGTGTGCCAGTGCGGCCTGGGGGAGCACCATCCTCTCCCGGCGCCCGTACCCCACGGTGGAAGCCCTTCTCTCCGCGAGCGACGCCGCCATGGCCGAGCTCTCCGCGGCGGACCTGGGCGAAGCCATGGCCGGTCATCCGCCGATCGGCCGCCCGAAGCCCGGGGACCCGACCTCCTCCCGGGAACAACGGGGCATGGCCGGCGCATCCGGGGAACTCAGGGAGGAGATGCTCGAACTGAACCTGGCCTACCAGGAGAGGTTCGGACACGTCTTCCTGATCTGTGCCACCGGAGCCACCGGTGAGCAGATGCGCGACGCGGTGAAGACCCGGATTCAGAACTCGCCCGAGCAGGAGCGCGAGACCGTGCGCACCGAACTGGGCAAGATCAACCGCATCCGGCTGACCCGTCTCGTGGAAGAGGACAAGGACTGATGAGCACCGCCACCACCGCTTCGGTGTCCACACACATCCTGGACACCAGCATCGGACGCCCCGCCGAGGGTGTCGCCATCTCGCTCGCGGCCCGCAGCGGCCCCGACGCCGGGTGGACGACGCTGGGCGGGTCCGCCACCGACGCGGACGGGCGCTGCAAGGACCTGCCGGCGCTGCCGGAGGGCACGACCCACGTACGGCTCGACTTCCAGGTCGAGGCGTACTTCGTCAGGAACGACAGTGCGGACAACCAGCAAGCCGAGGCGCAGCAGGACGCCCCCGCGTAAGGGACAGCGGTGCGTTCTTCCCGGAAGTGGCGATCACCTTCGCCGTACGTCCGGGCGAGCACTATCACGTACCGCTGCTGCTCAACCCGTTCGGCTACTCCGTTTACCGAGGGAGCTAGCAGACAATGCCCACGATTCTCGGCCAGAACCAGTACGGCAAAGCAGAGAACCGCGTCGTCAGGATCACGCGGGACGGCGACACCCACCACATCAAGGACCTGAACGTCTCCGTCGCCCTCTCCGGCGACATGGACGACGTCCACTACTCCGGTTCCAACGCGAACGTCCTGCCGACGGACACCACCAAGAACACGGTGTACGCGTTCGCCAAGGAGTACGGCATCGACTCCGCCGAACAGTTCGGCATCCACCTCGCCCGGCACTTCGTGACCTCGCAGGAGCCGATCAAGGTCGCGCGCATCCGGATCGAGGAGTACGCCTGGGAGCGCATCGCGACCTCGGACGGCAACTCGAAGTTCATCGGTGCGGACGAGGTCAACCACTCCTTCGCCCGTAAGGGACAGGAGCTCCGCACCACCCAGGTGACCTTCGACGGCGAGAACTGGGAGATCATCTCCGGTCTCAAGGACCTCACCGTCATGAACTCCACCAACTCGGAGTTCTGGGGTTACGTCAAGGACAAGTACACGACGCTCAAGGAGGCGTACGACCGCGTTTTGTGCACCGACGTGTCGGCCGCCTGGCGCTACAACTGGACCAGCGACGACCAGCGGATGCCCAACTGGGAGAAGTCGTACGAGCAGGCGAAGAAGCACATGCTCCAGGCGTTCGCCGAGACGTACTCCCTCTCGCTCCAGCAGACCCTTTACCAGATGGGTTCGCGGGTCATCAACAGCCGCAGCGAGATCGACGAGATCCGTTTCTCGCTGCCGAACAACCACCACTTCCTGGTGGACCTGGAGCCGTTCGGCCTCAAGAACGACAACGAGGTGTACTTCGCGGCGGACCGCCCCTACGGCCTCATCGAGGCGACCGTGCTCCGGGACGGCGTCGAACCGAAGATCCCCGTCGACATGACCAACCTCTGACGCGGCACTGAACGGCCCCCGCCCGCCCACAGCGGGCGCGGGCCGGTCATCCCGGAGGGACCATCCCATGGCACAGCCCGCAACGGGGCCGGCAGAAGGCCCGTGTTCCGCACCGCCGGAGAGCTCCGTGCATCCGGTCGACGAGAAGCTCCCCGCCGCACGGCTCCTGCCCGCCGCGCTCCAGCACATCGCCGCCATGTACGCGGGCGTCGTCACCCCTCCGCTGATCATCGGCCAGGCAGTCGGCCTCGACACGGCCGGTATGACCCGGCTGATCGCGGCGAGCCTGCTGATCGCCGGCCTCGCCACCCTCCTTCAGACGCTCGGCGCCGGCGGCTTCGCGGGCAACCGCCTGCCGTTCGTCAACGCGGCCTCGTCCGCCGGCATCGCCCCGATGCTCGCCATCGCCGAGACCAGCGCGCCCGGCCACCAACTCCCGCAGATCTACGGGGCGGTGCTCGTCGCGGGGGCCTTCTGTCTGGCGGTCGGACCGTTCTTCGGACGGCTGCTGCGCTTCTTCCCGCCGCTCGTCACCGGCGTCGTCATCACGCTCATCGGCGTCACCCTGATGCCCGTCCCGGTCGCATGGGCGCAGGGAGGTGACACGGACGCCGCCGACTTCGGCGCCATGAGGTACCTCGCGCTGGCCGCGTTCACCCTCGCCGTCATCCTGGTCATCCAGCGCTTCGGACGCGGCTTCGTCAAGCAGGTCGCCCTGCTCATGGGCATGTTCGCCGGCACGCTGGCCGCGATCCCGTTCGGACTCGCCGACTTCTCCGCGCTGGAGTCCGCACCCCTCGCGGCTCTGCCCACCCCCTTCGCCTTCGGTCACCCCGAGTTCCAGCCGGCCGCTGTCCTCTCCCTCTGCATCGTCATGCTGGTGCTGATGACGGAGTCCTCCGCGGGCATGCTGGCACTCGGCGAGATCTGCGAGCGGCCCGCCGACGGGCGCACCATCACCCGCGGCCTGCGCACGGACGGCGTCGCCACCCTGCTGGGCCCGGTGTTCGGCGGCTTCCCGACCAGCGCCTTCGCCCAGAACGTCGGCGTCGTGTCACTCACGAAGGTGCGCAGCCGCTACGTCGTCGCGGCGGCGGGCTGCGCCCTGCTGGTCCTGGGGGCGTTCCCCGTACTCGGCGCCGTCGTCTCGCTCGTCCCGATGCCCGTGCTCGGCGGCGCCGGCATCGTCCTGTTCGGCTCCATCGCGGTGAGCGGCATCCGTACGCTCTCCGAGGCCGGCCTCGACGACAGCTCCAACATCATCCTCGTCGCGGTGGCGCTCGGCGCGGGCATCATCCCGCTCGCCGCGCCCGCCTTCTACGCCGGATTCCCCTCCTGGGCACAGACGGTGCTCGGCTCCGGCATCAGTGCGGGAGCGCTCGTCGCGGTCCTGCTCAACCTGTTCTTCCACCATCTCGGCACCCACAGCCGCACCGCTGTGGCACTCAAATCCTCCTAGGGTCCTGCCGTGCCCATACCGCCGATGAGAGAAGAAGGAAGCACCATGGCAGCTTCGGCAGACGACCCTCAGCGCATCGTCATCGAGAACTGCTCGATCGCGACCGTCGACGCCCACGACACCGAGTACGCCTCGGGACACGTCGTCGTGGCGGGCAACCGCATCGAGTCCGTCGGCGCGGGCAAGGCGCCGGAGGGCCTCGCCGGCGTGGTACGGCGCATCGACGGCACCGGACATCTGGTCACCCCCGGCCTCGTCAACACCCATCACCACTTCTACCAGTGGATCACCCGCGGGATCGCCACCGACCACAACCTCTTCGAGTGGCTGGTCGCGCTCTACCCGACCTGGGCGCGCGTCGACGAGCAGATGGTCCGCGCCGCGGCCCAGGGCTCGCTCGCCATGATGGCGCGCGGCGGTGTCACCACGGCCATGGACCACCACTACGTCTACCCGAAGGGCTCCGGTGATCTCTCCGGTGCCATCATCGGGGCCGCCCGCGACATGGGCGTACGGTTCACCCTGGCGCGCGGGTCCATGGACCGGAGCGTCAAGGACGGCGGGCTGCCGCCGGACTTCGCGGTCGAGACGCTCGAAGGCGCACTCGCGGCCACCGAGGCGACCGTCGACGCCCACCACGACGCCTCGTTCGACGCGATGACCCAGATCGCCGTCGCGCCCTGCTCCCCGTTCTCCATCTCGACCGAACTGCTCAGGCAGGGCGCCGAACTGGCCCGGCGCAAGGGTGTGCGGCTGCACACCCACGGCTCGGAGACCGTCGAGGAGGAGCAGTTCTGCAAGGAGCTGTTCGGGATGGGCCCGACCGACTACTTCGAGTCGACCGGCTGGCTCGGTGACGACGTGTGGATGGCGCACTGCGTCCACATGAACGACTCCGACATCGCCGCGTTCGCCCGTACGGGAACGGGCGTCGCACACTGCCCGTCCTCCAACGCCCGCCTCGCCGCGGGCATCGCCCGGGTCCCCGACATGCTCGCCGCCGGCATCCCGGTCGGCCTCGGTGTGGACGGCACGGCGTCCAACGAGTCCGGTGAACTCCACACCGAACTGCGCAACGCCCTGCTCATCAACCGCCTCGGCGCACACCGTGAGAAGGCGCTCAACGCCCGCCAGGCCCTGCGGCTCGGTACGTACGGCGGGGCCCAGGTACTCGGCCGTGCCGACCAGATCGGCTCCCTGGAGGCCGGCAAGCTCGCCGACCTCGTCCTGTGGAAGCTGGACACCCTCGCCCACGCCTCCATCGCCGACCCGGTGACCGCGCTCGTCTTCGGCGCCGCGGCCCCCGTCACGCTCTCTCTGATCGACGGGAAGCCGGTCGTCGAGGGCAACCACCTGGTGACGGCGGACGAGGACGCCATCGCACGCGACACCCGCGACGAGGCCCGCCGCCTCGCGCGGATCGCCGCCGGAGCCTGACTCCGCGCGACGACACCCCCATGAACCGGCCGGCCGAGGGGGACGGCCCTCGGTCCGGCCGCCGTGGACCCGAGCGGGGTCCACGGCAGCCGGTCCGGAGGCGCGCACCCAGCGTGCGCGCCTCCGGACCGGTGATGAACGCACTGCCCGGGCACCCCACGTGAATGACGAAGCACCTGCACCAACGCACCACTCCGCACCACCTCCCTGACACCCACGTCACGCCGACGTGTACCCGACCGGAGGAACCGCCGTGGCCGCCAAGCCCAGGTTTCGCAATGAAGCAGTCGCAGGAACCGACCGGAAACACCCGGTCGACGAAACACTCCCGCCCCTCAAGATGTTCACCAGCGGCCTCCAGCACGTGGCCGCCATGTACGCCGGGGTGGTGGCCCCGCCCATGATCGTGGGGCCGGCCGTGGGCCTCACCGCCAAGGAGACCGCCTTCCTGATGGGGGCGAGCCTCTTCACGGCGGGCATAGCCACCCTCCTCCAGACCCTCGGCTTCTGGCGCATAGGCGCCCGGCTGCCGTTCGTCAACGGGGTGTCGTTCGCCGGTGTGACGCCGATGGTGGCGATAGGCAAGGACCGGGGCCACGAGGGGATCGCCGTCATCTTCGGCGCGATCATCGTGGCGAGCCTCCTCGGATTCCTCCTCGCCCCGTACTTCTGCAAACTGATCCGCTTCTTCCCACCGGTCGTCACCGGCACCGTGATCACCCTGATCGGTGTCTCGCTGCTGCCGGTCGCCTTCAACTGGTCCCAGGGCGGCAACTCCACCGCCGACGACTACGGTTCGATGACCAACATCACCATGGCCGCCGTCACCCTCGCGATCGTGCTGGCCCTGCGCAAACTGCTGCGCGGCTTCCTCCAGCAGATCGCGATCCTGCTCGGCCTGGTCATCGGCACACTCATCGCGATCCCCGTCGGCATCACCGACTTCAGCCCCATCAAGGACGCCGACGTGGTCGGCTTCCCCTCCCCGTTCCACTTCGGCGCACCGCAGTTCGAGATCGCCGCGATCATCTCGATGTGCATCGTGATGCTGGTCTGCATGACCGAGTCCACCGCGGACATGCTCGCACTCGGCCGGATCGTCGACCGCCCGGCGGACGAGCGGACCATCGAGGGCGGCCTGCGCGCCGACACCCTCGGCAGTGCTGTCAGCCCGCTGTTCAACGGCTTCATGTGCAGTGCCTTCGCACAGAACATCGGTCTCGTCGCGATGACCAAGGTACGCAGCCGGTTCGTCGTCGCCGCGGGCGGCGGCATCCTGATCGTGCTCGGGCTCGTCCCGGTGGCCGCCTCCGTCATCGCGATCGTGCCGCTTCCGGTACTCGGCGGCGCGGGCATCGTGCTGTTCGGTTCGGTCGCCGCGAGCGGCATCCAGACGCTCGCGACCGCGGCCCTGGAGAAGGGCGAGAACGCGCTGATCGTCGCGGCTGCCGTCGGCATCGGCCTGATCCCGATCGCCGCGCCGCAGTTCTACCACGCGTTCCCCGAGGACCTGCTCGTCGTCCTCGACTCGGGCATCTCCACGGGCTGTGTGGTGGCGATCCTGCTCAACCTGGCCTTCAACCACTTCGGCCGCGGCCGGGACACGGACGAGGCCCCGGAGCGGACGGACGAGGAACAGGCCGTGAAGAGCGCGGCCCCGGTGGCCATCTGAGGAGTCCGGCGCCGCGCTGTGGGCGCGTACGGTCGCCGTACGCGCCCACGGGCGTGAGAGGACCGTCACCGGCTGATGTGGAAGCTCTCGCCGTACACCCGCCAGCGCAGCGGAGTCTCCAGCTGGAGTCTGCCTTCGCGTACGAATACGCGCTGGGCGGTCTCCACCCGGCTGGTGTCGGTGTGGGAGGGCTCCTTGCGGATGGCGGCCACGCGGGCGTCGAGGAAGGCGTGCAGATACCTCTTCTCGTCACCTCCCCGCCCGGGCGGATCGGCCTCCGCGAGAGCCTCACGCCGTATCGTGGCGAAGCCGACCGAGCCGTCCGTGTCGCCCTGGCCGTGCATCACATAGGCGTCGTAGTAGATGAACTGCCCCAGTGCGCTCAGGCCGTCGTCCTTGGCCCGCCCGACCGACGGGTCGAAATAGGTCTGGTCACGCTCCGCGTCCTGCGCCGAGCGGAAGGCGGGGTCCGCTGCCGCCCTCGCCCATGCCCCGGTGAACGGCCGGCCGAGACCGGTGTGCGCGTCGCTGCCCCGCACCGCGCGGAGCGCGGGCAGGTACCGCTCCAGCGGATTGCCGGGCCTGGCCGCCGCGTACCGCTCGACCACGGCGAGCATGTCGCCGGTGCCGGAGCAGAAGCCGATGATGCCCGCAGTGTAGCCGCGGCCGTCACCGATGTCCTCGATGTACGCGTACTGCGCCTTCCAGTCCAGCGAGGAGTTCTCCGCGCTCGACACCAGTTGCATGGCGAGCCGCTTCTTGGCCGGGTCGTCGAGGTCGTTCCCGGGGGCGGAACCGGTCAGTCCCGAGCAGCCGGACAGGACTGCGGCCGCCGCGAGGGCGGTGGCCGCGGCGGATACGAACAGGGAGCGAACGGTGTGGATCACACGCCAAGCCTGCCAGGCCGGAGAGGGGCCCGGGACGTGGTGCCGGCCCAGCTGACCGGCCCGCACCCCGTGTGGACGGAGGGAACCGGCGGGAGCGTGGCCCAGGCCGTGATCACCGGATGCCCGCGATCCGGGCGGAGCAGGTCGCCCACGACATCACCGGGTCCTTCACGAGCTGAGCTCCGCCACTCCGCCACTGCACGGGTTCTCGGGTTCACGAGCCGCGCTCCGTGAGCCGGGTGCGCGGCCGGCTCAGTCGCCCGGCCGCCAGTCGGGCCTTCGGCCGCTCAGCGCGATCACCCGGTCGAGCAGCGGGGCGCCGGCCGGTACGGGGACCGGCGGCCCGAAGATGTCCGAGCTCCCCGGACCGCCCTCCGCCGGGGTCAGCAGTGCCTCCGAGAGGCGCAGGTCCACCTCGTCGGCCCGGAACTCCTGCCCGGTCGACCGGGCCAGGTCCCAGCCGTGCACGACCAGTTCGTTGAGCGCGACCAGACCGGCCACCTCGCCCGGCAGGTCCACACCGCCCGCCCGGGTCATGCCCTGCGAGGCGGCGGGGGAGTCCCAGGCCGTCACCAGTTCGTCGAGCAGGCGCGGCAGCGCCTCGCGCCAGTCCCCGCCGAGCACCGGCAGAGCCGCGTCGGGGGAGGTGTCGGTCGTGGGCCCGAACTCCTTGCGGGCCGCGTCGCGGAAGGCCGTGGCCAGCCCGACGACGTGGGCGAGCAGCTCCCGTACCGCGTAGTCGGGACAAGGCGTCGGGTCGTCGAGCCGGTGGTCCTCGACGGCCGGGAGCAGCGAGCGCATCTGCCTGGCGGCCGACCGCAGGTCGAGGGCGGGAGTCGTCCTGTTCGTTTCCATACTCCCTCAGACCCCCGCGGCGCCCGGAACTCATCGGCGGCCGCACAACGGCACATTGCGGAAGGTTCTGCCCCGCCCCTTGTCGGCGACCCCCGCGCCGTGGCATACAGGTCTGGACCATTGCTTCCGAAGGGGAAGGCAGGACCGTGCAACGCCCCCACATGCACGTTGTGTTGACCTGTTCCACCGCCCTGCTCCTTGCCGTGCTCACGGGCTGCGCCGGTACCGCCGCCGCCGACACGCAGAAACCGACGACGCCCCGAGGGGTGACCGCGCAGGCGGGCAGCGCCACCTCGGTGCACGTCATGTGGGAGCGCGCCACCGACAACAAGGCGATCACCGGGTACGAGATCTACCGCGAGGGCCGGAAGGTCGGTTCCGTGCCGGCGGCGAAGCGGATGACCGATGTCGACGGCCTGGCCGCCGCGACGGCGTACACCTTCACCGTCCGGGCCCGCGACGGCGCCGGGAACCTCTCCCGGCCGAGCGCCGCCGCGCGGGTCACCACCCCCGCGCCCGCCCCCTCCGACACCGAGGCGCCCACCGCCCCCGTGAAACTGCGCGCCACGGCGGGCGGCAGCCGGACCGCCACCCTGTCCTGGGGCGGCTCGACGGACGACGTGTCCGTCACCTCGTACGACATCTACCAGGAGGACGCCCGTATCCACAGCGTGCCCGGCGCGCGGACGACGGCCCGGCTGAGCGGGCTGCGCCCCGGCACGGTCTACACCTTCACCGTCCGGGCCCGTGACGCGTCGGAGAAGTCCTCGCCGGACAGCAACGCCGTGGACCTCACCACCGCGTCCGTTCCCGGTGCGCCCGCGAGCACCGCCCCCACCGGTCTGCGGACGTCGTTGAGTGCCGAGGGCGGCGAGTCCGTCGTCGAGCTGTCCTGGGACCAGCCCGACACCGGCGGCGTGATTCCGGCGTACCAGCTCTTCCTCGACGGAAAGCTGACCACGACGATCGTCTGGGGCGGCACCCCGCCCAAGGGCCGGGCGACGTACCGCCTGACCCTCGATGATCCGCCCGGCACCCGCTACTCACTGAAGATCCGCGCCAAACTGCCGGACGGCACCTGGGGCGACTTCTCCGCCCAGCGCACGGTCGCTCTGCCCGGCTGACCGGCGCCGCGCCCGCCGCGGAGGCCGCCGTCCGGACGTCCTCCCGCGCGGGTCCGGGAGCCGCGGCCTCCCCGTCGCGGACAGCCCACCGCCCCGGCGCCGTGGGGCACCGGGGCGGGCGGTCGCGCAGGCGTGCGGGTCAGCGCAGCTGCTCGTACGCCGGGAGGGTCAGGAACTCCGCGTAGTCCTGGTCCAGGGAGACCTGGAGCAGGAGGTCGTGGGCCTGCTGCCACTTGCCGGCGGCGAACGCCTCCTCGCCGATCTCGGCCCGGATCGCGGCCAGTTCGTCGGCGGCGACCTGGCGGGCCAGCTCCGCCGTGGCGTGCACGCCGTTCTCGAAGACCACGTCCGCGTTGATCCACTGCCAGATCTGCGAGCGCGAGATCTCGGCGGTGGCGGCGTCCTCCATCAGGTTGAAGATGGCGACGGCGCCCATGCCGCGCAGCCACGCCTCGATGTAGCGGATGCCGACCGCGACGGCGTTCTGGAGACCCTCGTACGTGGGCCTGGCGTCCAGGGTGTCGATGGCGATGAGGTCGCCGGGCGCCACCGAGACGTCCTCGCGCAGGCGTTCCTTCTGGTTCGGCCGGTCGCCGAGGACCGCGTCGAAGGAGGCCATGGCGATCGGCACGAGGTCGGGGTGGGCGACCCAGGAACCGTCGAAGCCGTCGTGGGCCTCGCGGTCCTTGTCCGCCTTGACCTTCTCGAACGCCACCTTGTTGACCTCCGCGTCGCGGCGCGAGGGGATGAAGGCCGCCATGCCGCCGATCGCGTGTGCGCCGCGCTTGTGGCAGGTGCGCACCAGGAGTTCGGTGTACGCCCGCATGAACGGCGCCGTCATGGTGACGAGGTTGCGGTCGGGGAGCACGAACTTGGAGCCGCCGTCACGGAAGTTCTTGACGATGGAGAAGAGGTAGTCCCAGCGGCCGGCGTTCAGCCCGGACGCGTGGTCGCGGAGCTCGTAGAGGATCTCCTCCATCTCGTACGCGGCGGTGATCGTCTCGATCAGCACGGTCGCGCGGACCGTGCCCTGCGGGATGCCGGCGTAGTCCTGGGCGAAGACGAAGATGTCGTTCCAGAGGCGCGCCTCCAGGTGCGACTCCGTCTTCGGGAGGTAGAAGTACGGGCCCTTGCCGAGGTCGATCAGGCGCTGGGCGTTGCGGAGGAAGTAGAGGCCGAAGTCGACCAGCGCACCGGGCACCGGCGTGCCGTCGAGCTGGAGATGGCGCTCGTTCAGGTGCCAGCCGCGCGGGCGCATGACGACGGTCGCGAGGTCGGCGGCGGGCTTCAGGGCGTACGACTTGCCGGACCCGGGGTCGGTGAAGTCGATCGCACGGTCGTAGGCGTCGGTCAGATTGAGCTGGCCGAGGATCACGTTCTCCCACGTGGGGGCGGACGCGTCCTCGAAGTCGGCGAGCCAGACCTTCGCGCCCGAGTTCAGGGCGTTGACGGTCATCTTGCGGTCGGTCGGACCGGTGATCTCCACCCGGCGGTCGTCGAGCGCGGCCGGGGCCGGCGCGACCTTCCAGGAGTCGTCCTCGCGGAGCTGTGCGGTCTCCGGGAGGAAGTCGAGGGTGGAAGTACGCGCGATCTCGGCGCGGCGCTCACCCCGGCGGGCGAGCAGCTCGTCACGGCGGGGTGTGAACCGCCGGTGCAGCTCGGCCACGAACGCGAGGGCCTCGGGGGTCAGGACCTCATCCTGCCGGGGCAGGGGCTCGGCATCGACGATGGCCAGCGTGGACGGCGCTGGTGCGGACATGAGCTGTCACTCCTTCAGCGGGTGGTGCGAGCGGCCTCTCACGGCCGCCGGGTCGCCTCGACGGCACGGCGTGCCAGGGCTCCGGGATACGGCCGTGGGCGCTGTGCGGGCTACAGAGCGCTTCTGACCTGTGGATAGTAGTTTCCTCATGGTGGAAGTTCAATGGTTTGTTGATGTCGAGATTCTCCGGGTCGACAGACGTGCCGCGTCGCTGGCGCGGGGTGCCACGGCGCGTACGGCCGGTTCGCCGCCGCCGTTCACTCCAGGTGTGCCAGATCCTCCACCGTGTCGATGTCGTACGCCTGAGCCACATCGGAACACTCGACGAGCGTGATCGCATCGCGGTGCGCCCGCAGATACGCCCGCGCCCCCTGGTCCCCCACCGCCGCCGCCCCGACGTCCGCCCAGAGCTCCGCGCCGAACAGCACAGGGTGGCCGCGCTTCCCGTCGTACGAGGCCGCGGCGAGACCCGACCGCCCCCGGTACGCCGACCGCACCCGGGCCACCGCCCGCGCCCCGATCCCCGGCTGGTCGACCAGCAGCACCAGTGCCGCGTCCGCCCCGCTCCCGGCGAGCGAGCCGAGCCCCGTGCGGAGCGAGGAGCCCATGCCCCGCTCCCACCCGGGGTTCTCCGTCACCACGCACCCGGACAGATCGGCCCGCTCGCGCACCTCGTCGGCCGCCGCGCCCAGCACCACGTGGAGGGGTCCGCAGCCCCCCTCCCGCAGCGTCCGCAGGGCGTGCTCCACCAGGGGGCGGGCGCGGTGCGTCAGCAGCGCCTTCGGCCTGCCGCCGAGCCGGCGGCCGCCACCCGCGGCGAGCAGGACACCCGCGACCACCGGGTTCTCGTGTGAAGAGGACATGAACCCTGGATATCACTGCTCCGGCGCCGCCGCGCCGTTCGCACACGTGAAAGGAACGTCACCCGAAGGGGTCACCCCCCATTCCGCCCACGGTGTGGCGCCGGCCACCTTCGATGCCGTTAACTTGCGGATGATCCCAGGGACTTGACCACCGTCGGGGACCTGATCGATACACCGGTACAACGGCGTGCGAGGGGGAGTGTTTTGTTGCGGAACGTGCAGCAGAAGCGGGTGACCGGAAGCGGCGCGGACGACCCGAGGGTGACGGAGCTGCGCACGGCGCTCTCCCGGCTCCGCAGACAGCTTGCCGCCCATCCCGCGGACTTCCCGGACCGGGGAATCGCCGAGGACGAGCTCGCGGCGCTGGACGCCATGGCGGCAGGCGGCGCTCCGGAGATCCCCCGGCTGCGCCGCTCGCTGCTGCTGGTCGCGGGGGCGATCGGCTCGGTCAGTGCCCTGGCCCGCGGGCTCAGGGAGGTACGGATGGCGGTGGACCTCTTCGGGGAGCCGCCGCGCCGCTGAACCGCGTACGGGGCAGGGGGCCGGCGGCGGATGGACCGGATGGCGGGGCGGCGGGACGGCCGCCCGTCCTGGGAGTCCGCGCACAGGCCGGGAGCGCGCCGGACGCGGCCGCACGGACCGGTCCCGCGGCCTCAGCTCGCGGCGCCGCTGCTCGCCAGTACCTCGGAGAGTTCCTTCGCGACCTGCTGGAGGATCGGTACGATCCGCTCCGTCGCCGTCTCGGTCACCCGCCCGGCCGGTCCCGAGATCGAGATCGCCGCGGATGTGGGGGAGTTGGGGACCGAGACCGCCAGGCAGCGGACCCCGATCTCCTGCTCGTTGTCGTCGACCGCGTAACCGGCCCTGCGCACCACGTCGAGCGCGTCGAGGAAGCCGTCCGGGGTGGTGATGGTCTTCTCGGTCGCGGCCGGCATGCCCGTACGCGCGAGCAGGGCCCGCACCTCGTCGGCCGGAGTGTTCGCCAGCAGTGCCTTGCCCACGCCCGTGGAGTGGGGGAGGACCCGGCGGCCCACCTCGGTGAACATGCGCATCGAGTGCTTCGACGGCACCTGGGCGACGTACACGATCTCGTCGCCGTCGAGCAGGGCCATGTTCGCCGTCTCGCCGGTCTCCTCGACCAGCCGCTGGAGGTAGGGGCGGGCCCAGGTGCCGAGCAGCCGGGACGAGGACTCGCCGAGCCGGATCAGCCGCGGGCCCAGCGCGTAGCGGCGGTTGGGCTGCTGGCGGACGTAGCCGCACACGACCAGGGTGCGCATCAGCCGGTGAATGGTGGGCAGGGGCAGTCCGCTGCTCGCGGAGAGCTCGCTCAGCCCGACCTCGCCCCCGGCGTCCGCCATCCGTTCCAGCAGATCGAAGGCGCGTTCAAGGGACTGCACGCCGCCGCTGGGGCCGGCGGGCTTGGAGTCGGATGTGCTGGCGTGGGACGGCGGCACGTCAACGGTCCTTTCGATGCGGAACAGCAAGGCGCCAGCCTACCGGGCGGTTCCCGATCGGCCCACTGTCCCGCAGCGGCGTCCTTGCCGGTCAGGGGCGGTTCCGTCCGGTGCGCCAGGTCGCCGGGGTGGTCGCCCGGGGCTCCTCCTGGCTCATGCTACATTCCGCGCTGCGGAATTAGTATTCTACTTTGTGGAAACCTCCAGGCGCTCTCGCACGAAGCCGGCCGACTGCCCGGCGGGCGCGGTGAAGGTCTTGACGAGGAAGAATCTCCGATGAAGACTCCCAGCAGTTCGTTCAACAGTTCGTTGAAACCACGAAGTGAGGAGCACGGGTGTCCGGTGCGGACGTGAACCTGGTACTGCGCTCGACGCGCGTCGTCACCCCCGGGGGACGCGCCCCGCGACGGTCGCCGTCGCCGGCGGGACGATCGACGCCGTCCTTCCGTACGACGCCGAGGTGCCCGCGGGCGCCCGCCTGGAGGACTTCGGCGACGACATCCTGCTGCCCGGCCTCGTCGACACCCACGTGCATGTGAACGACCCGGGCCGCACCGAGTGGGAAGGCTTCCACACCGCCACCCGCGCCGCCGCCGCGGGCGGCATCACGACCCTCCTCGACATGCCCCTCAACTCCCTGCCACCGACCACGACCGTCGGCCACCTGCGCACCAAGCAGCGGGTGGCGGCGCCCAAGGTGCACGTCGACACCGGCTTCTGGGGCGGCGCGATCCCGACCAACACGAAGGACCTGCGCCCTCTGTACGAGGCCGGGGTCTTCGGCTTCAAGTGCTTCCTGTCCCCCTCGGGCGTCGAGGAGTTCCCGGAGCTCGACCAGGAGCAGCTGGCCCGCTCCATGGCCGAGATCTCCGGTCTCGGCGGACTGCTGATCGTGCACGCCGAGGACCCGCACCACCTGGAGTCCGCGCCGCAGCGCGGCGGTCCCGCGTACGCCGACTTCCTCGCCTCCCGGCCCCGCGACGCGGAGAACACCGCGATCGCCGGCCTCATCGCCCACGCGAGGCGGCTGAACGCCCGCGTCCACGTCCTGCACCTGTCGTCCAGCGACGCGCTGGCGCCGATCGCCGCCGCGAAGCGCGAGGGCGTCCGGGTCTCCGTCGAGTCCTGCCCGCACTTCCTCACCCTCACCGCCGAGGAGGTCCCGGACGGGGCGACGGAGTTCAAGTGCTGCCCGCCCATCCGGGAGGCCGCCAACCAGGACGCGCTGTGGCAAGGGCTCGCCGACGGCACGATCGACTGCATCGTCTCCGACCACTCGCCCTGCACCACCGACCTCAAGACTCCGGACTTCGCCTCCGCGTGGGGCGGTATCTCCTCCCTCCAGCTCGGCCTCCCCGCCATCTGGACCGAGGCCCGCAGGCGCGGACACGGCATCGACGACGTGGTGCGCTGGATGTCCGCCGCCCCCGCCGAGCTGGCCGGACTGACCCGCAAGGGTGCCATCGAGGCCGGCCGCGACGCCGACTTCGCCGTACTCGCCCCCGACGAGAGCTTCACCGTCGACCCCGCCGAGCTCTTCCACCGCAACCAGGTCACCGCCTACGCGGGAAAGACCCTGGACGGCGTCGTCAAGTCCACCTGGCTGCGCGGCGTACGGATCGCGGACGAGGGCGTCCTCGCCGAGCCCACCGGCCGGCTGCTCGAAAGGAACTCCTGACCATGACGGCCATCCCGCGCTTCACCGGTGACGCGAGCCCGTACGGGGGCGGCGACCCGTACGCCGACTACCGCACCGCGGAGTTCCCCTTCTCCCAGCTCGTCGACCTCGCCGACCGCCGCCTCGGCGCCGGAGTGATCGCCGCCAACGACGAGTTCTTCGCCGAACGCGAGAACCTGCTGAAGCCGGGGCCCGCGGTCTTCGACCCCGAACGCTTCGGACACAAGGGCAAGATCATGGACGGCTGGGAGACCCGGCGCCGCCGCGGGGTGAGCGCCGCGCGGCCCCACCCCACCGAGGACGACCACGACTGGGCGCTCGTCCGGCTCGGGGCGCCCGGCGTCGTACGCGGACTGGTCGTGGACACCGCGCACTTCCGGGGCAACTACCCGCAGGCGGTCTCCGTCCAGGCGGTCTCCCTGCCCGGCTCCCCGTCACCCGACGAGCTGCTCGCGCCGGACGTGAAGTGGACAACCCTGGTGCCCCGCACGGCGGTCGGCGGCCACGCGGCCAACGGTTTCGCCGTCGACGCCGAGCAGCGCTTCACCCACCTGCGGGTCAACCAGCACCCGGACGGCGGGATAGCCCGCCTGCGGGTGTACGGGGAAGTCGCCCCCGACCCCGCCTGGCTCGCCGCACTCGGCACCTTCGACCTCGCGGCCCTGGAGAACGGCACCCAGGTCGAGGACGCGTCCGACCGCTTCTACTCACCGGCCACCCACACGATCCAGCCCGGCCGCTCCCACAAGATGGACGACGGCTGGGAGACCCGGCGCCGCCGCGACCGGGGCAACGACTGGATTCGCTACCGGCTGGCCGCGCAGGCGCGGATCGGCGCCGTCGAGATCGACACCGCCTGCCTCAAGGGCAACTCCGCGGGCTGGGCGACGCTCTCGGTGCGGAACGGGGAGACCGGCGACTGGGCCGAGATCCTGCCCCGGACCCGGCTCCAGCCCGACACGAACCACCGCTTCGTCCTGCCCGAGGCCGTCGTCGGCACCCACGTGCGGATCGACATCTTCCCGGACGGCGGGATCTCCCGGCTGCGGCTCTTCGGCTCGCTGACCGCGGAGGGCGCGGCGGCGCTGGCCGCGCGCCACCGCGAACTGGGCGGCTGACAAGCGTCCGGCGTCCCGCGGGTGCCGTTTGTCCTCAGTGCCTCGGAGGGCTTGAATGGAGGCCCGCCGGCCGAACCGACCAGGAGCTTCCCATGATCTTCATCGCCGTCAAGTTCACCGTGCGCAGCGCCGAGCGGGACAACTGGCTTCCGGCCGTACACGACTTCACCCTGGCCACCCGCCAGGAGCCGGGCAACCTCTTCTTCGACTGGTCGTACAGCGTCGAGAACCCGGACCAGTTCGTCCTGCTCGAAGCCTTCGCCTCGCCGGAGGCGGGCGAAGAGCACGTGCGGTCCGCGCACTTCGCGGCGGCGGTGGAGACGATGTCCGAGCTGGTGTCCGAGGTGCCGGAGATCATCAACGTCGAGGTGCCGGGCGGGGGCTGGAGCCGCATGACCGAGGTCACCCCCCGCAACCGCTGACGCATAGGCGCGCGCCCCGGCGCGGGGAACGACCTGCCGGGCGGCCGGGCCGGGAGAGCGCCCCGACCCGCCCGGCGGCCGGGGGCACGCGGCGTGGCCGCCCGCCGGCCCGCGGTGAACGGGCCGGCGGCCGGGTCGAGGCCGGGCCGGCGGCCGGTGCCGACCGGGCCGGGCTCGGCTGCGTCCCCGCCCAGGAGTGAGCCGGGACGGGCGCGCGATCCCCGCTCACCCCGCGGCGTACCGCTCGGCCAGCGCGCGCACGGTCGCACCGATCCGCGCCCTCAGCTCCGGCGGCTCCAGCACCTCCACGCCCGCACCCAGGGCGAGGAACACACCGAGGGCGTGGTCGGCCGACTCGACGGGCACCACCGCCCGGATCCAGCCGTCCGCCTCGGCGCTCCCGCTCTCCGCCACGGCGCGCGCCGCTGCGCCGGTGAGACGTGCGGCGGCGCCGGTGGTCAGCCGGACCAGGGCCTCGCCCTGGTGCAGCCGGGCGTGGAAGTCCGACTGATGGCGCTCCCAGTGTGCGGCCAGCTCGAAACCCTCCGGAACCGTGAACTCCTCCGGCCCGCAGCGCAGTCCGAGGATCTGGTCGACCCGGTACGTGCGCGGTCCCGGCCCCGCCACGACGTACCAGCGGCCCGCCTTGAGCACCAGCCCGTACGGTTCCAGGCGGCGGTCGACGTCCGTCGGTTCCTTCCAGCGGCGGTAGCGGACATGGAGGACCCGGCTCTGCCACACCGCGTCCGCGACCTGCGCCAGGAACGGCACCTCGTCGCCCTCGGCGTACCAGCCCGGCGCGTCCAGATGGAACCGGGTGCGCATCCGGTCGGCCTGGTCGCGCAGCGCTGGCGGCAGCGCGGCCCGCAGTTTGAGCTGTGCGGCGGCGAGGGACGGGCCGAGGCCGAGCGCGGCGGCCGGACCGGGGACCCCGGAGAGGAACAGCGCCTCCGCCTCAGCCGGGTTGAGCCCGGTCAGACGGGTCCGGTAGCCCGCGAGCAACTGGTAGCCGCCGCTGTGCCCGGCATCGCCGTAGAGCGGTACGCCCGCCGCGTGCAGCGCCTCCACATCGCGGTAGACGGTCCGCACGGACACCTCCAGCTCCGCCGCGAGCTGCGCGGCGGTCATCCGGCCCCGGGTCTGGAGCAGCAGGAGGACGGACAGGAGACGGCTGGACTTCACTGACAGAGGATGTCAGTGAAGAGTCCGTACGGTCCAGCCATGGCCTTCGCCGAGAAACACCTCTTCGTGCCGGACCCGATCGACGTCGGCGGCCGGCACATCAAGCGCTACCACGTGACCGCCGACCCGGCGGGCATCGACCGCCGGGTCGAGGAGGCGGCGTACGCCTTCCTGCCCGCACTGCTGCCCGAGCCGGACGGCACACCGCCCGCCACCTTCGTCGTCCTCCACCGGGGAGGGGACGACGGCGCCTACCTCAACGTCTACAGCTGGATGTGGGACAACGCCCTGCACTTCGCCGGCGCCGTCGCGGGGCAGCCGGCCCTCGGCTGTCCGGACCGCGACCCGACGCACTTTTGGCACCAGACCCGCGACCTGATCGGCTGCGTCTGGGAGCTGCCCCCGCTCCTGCACGAGCGCGATGCCTGGGTACGGCACGTGCTGGCGCCCGCACGCCCCGACCTCGGCGGTTATCTCGCGGACTCCATGCCCGCCGGGACGACCGGGGACCGCGGGTGAGCGACGGCGCCGGAGGCGGGCGCGCGCCGCCCCGCACGCGCCGTGATCCGGCCGGTGAACGACTGTTCCCGCAGGTCGTGCCCGGCCGGTAGGGTGATCGCTCCGCGTGTGAGCCGGTGAAGTCTCCACACATCCGTCCGTTGTGGAGAACCAGGAGAACCAGGTGTCCGCTGTCACCGTGCCCGTCCTCGCGCCCCAGCGCCGTGCGTGGCTCACCGATCTGCCCGTGCTGGTCGTCGCCGCCGTCTGGGGTTCGAGCTATCTGGCGGCCAAGGGCATCACCACCACCCACACGGTCATCGGCGTCCTGGTCCTGCGGTTCGCGATCGTGCTGCCCGTCCTGGTGGCCGCCGGATGGCGCGGACTGCGCGCGCTGAACGCGGCGCAGTGGCGCGGCGCCGGACTGCTCGGGCTCGTACTCAGCGGCATCTTCCTGCTGGAGACGTACGGTCTCGTCCACACCTCCGCGACCAACGCGGGGCTCATCATCAGCCTCACGATGGTCCTCACCCCGCTCGCCGAGGCCGCCGTCACGAGGATCAGGCCGCCGGGGGCCTTCCTCGCGGCGGCCGGGCTCTCGGTGGCTGGGGTGCTCCTGCTCACCCAGGGCGGCGGCTTCACGAGCCCCTCCACGGGCGATGTCCTCATGCTGCTGGCCGCCGTCGCCCGTACCGTCCACGTCCTGCTGATGGCCCGGATGAAGTCCGTCCAGGACGCCGACGCGCTGTCGCTGACCACCGTGCAACTCGGCGGCGCGGTAGCCGTGTTCGTCCTTCTCGCCGCCCTTCCCGGTAGCGGTGCGGCACCCTGGACCGTCGCCGCGGAGTTCGGGGCCGGGGAGTGGGCCGGGCTGCTGTTCCTCTCCGTGTTCTGCACGCTCTTCGCGTTCTTCGTACAGATGTGGTCCGTACGCCGCACCTCGCCGTCCCGGGTCAGCCTGCTGCTCGGCACGGAACCCCTGTGGGCCGCCGCGGTGGGCATCTCCATCGGCGGGGATCGGCTCGGCGTCCTCGGAGTGGTGGGGGCCGGTCTCGTGCTGGCGGGTACCGCGTGGGGGCGTCGCAGCGCGGACCGGGCCGCCGTCACTCCTTGACCGCCTCGGCCGCGACCATCACCGCGACGCCCGTCACCACCAGCGCGATGTGGGCGAACGTCTGGTTCGCTTCGAGGAATTCGACCCGCCGCACGACCGCCCAGAGCCGGAACCACCCCGTCCACTCGTGCAACAGCCCGGCCACGCCCTGAACGAAGACGACAAAGCCCACCGACTCCACGAATCTCTTCATGCGCCGAGCCTCGCGCGCACGCTGGCGCCCCCGCGTCGGCCACCGGTCTGCCGAGCCGCGCCGAAAGTCTTCGGCCGCGCGACTTCGGTCGCTTCCCCGCACTCGCCGGCCCTCCCCGGCCTCCCCGCTGCGTAGCTTTGCCGGCATGACGCGAACGGAGTACCGATGGCTGCTGCCGTCGGCGACGGCGGACCCCGGGCTTCCGGCCGGCCGGGACAGGCCGCGGCGCACGGTGCGGGACTGGGCGGTCGACATCACGGCCTTCCTCTGTGCCGTGGGCGTCGGCCTGCTGGCCCTCGGTACGGTCGAGGCGGACCCCACGACACCGGACGCGGCCGTCTTCGTCGACGCCCTGGCCGGCGGGGCGGCCTGCTGCGCGCTGTGGGTCCGAAGGCGGTGGCCCGTGGCGCTCGCCGTGGCCCTCACCGTCATCGGCATCGTCGAACCCGTGGCGGCCGGCTCCCTGCTGATCGCGCTGTTCAGCCTGGCCGTGCACCGGCCGTTCAAGCCGGTCGCACTCGTCGCGGCGGGCGCGCTGGCCGTCGCGCCCCTGCAACCGTGGCTGCGCCCCGACCCGGGCGTCTCGTTGATCGCCTCCACGATCATCGGCGTCCTGCTCATCCTGCTGGTCATCAGCTGGGGCATGGTCGTCCGGTCAGGGCGCCAGCTCGTCCTGACCCTCCGCGAACGCGCCCGCCGCGCCGAGGCCGAGGCCGGGCTCCGCGCGGAACAGGCCCAGCGGCTGGCCCGTGAAGCCATCGCCCGCGAGATGCACGACGTACTCGCCCACCGGCTCACGCTCCTCAGCGTCCACGCGGGCGCGCTGGAGTTCCGGCCGGACGCGCCCCCGGCCGAGGTCGCCCGGGCCGCCGGAGTCATCCGGGACAGCGCCCACGAGGCCCTCCAGGACCTCCGCGAGATCATCGGAGTGCTGCGGGCACCCGGTGAGGGCGACGAGAGCGACCGGCCTCAGCCCACCCTCCTCTCCCTGGAGGCCCTGGTCGCCGAGTCCCGGCACGCGGGCATGAAAGTGACCCTCGGCAACCGGGTGGCCGATCCCGCCGCCGCCCCCGCCGCCCTCGGCCGCACCGTCTACCGCATCGCCCAGGAATGCCTCACCAACGCCCGCAAACACGCGCCCGGCAGCGAGGTCACCCTCATCCTGGCCGGCGGCCCCGGCGACGGGCTCACCATCGAGGCCCTGAACCCCGCCCCCGTCGAACCCTTCGAGCGGGTTCCCGGCTCGGGCCAGGGCCTCATCGGCCTCACCGAACGCGCCACCCTCGCGGGAGGCCACCTCGGCCACGGCCCGGAACCCGGCGGCGGCTTCGGCGTCCGGGCCTGGCTACCGTGGGCCGCATGACTACCCCGACGCCCCCGGTGGCGCGACCGGTCCGGCTGCTCATCGTGGACGACGACCCGCTCGTACGGGCCGGGCTCACCCTGATGCTCGGCGGGGCCGACTCCATCGACATCGTGGGGGAGGGGGCGGACGGCACCGAGGTCGAAGAACTCGTCGACCGGCTGCGCCCCGACGTCGTACTCATGGACATCCGCATGCCGGTCATGGACGGGCTAACCGCCACCGAGGCCGTACGCCGCCGGCCCGACGCCCCCGAAGTCGTCGTCCTCACCACCTTCCACGCCGATGAACAGGTGTTGCGCGCCATCCGCGCGGGGGCCGCGGGCTTCGTCCTGAAAGACACCCCGCCCACCCTGATCGTGGAGTCCGTGTGCCGTGTCGCCGCCGGAGATCCGGTCCTCTCGCCCGCCGTCACCCGGCAGCTCATGGCCCGGGCGGCGGGTGGCGCGCCGGACGACCGGGCGGGCCGCGCGGACCGCGCCCGGCAGCGGTTCGCCGGGCTGGCCGAACGCGAGCAGGCGGTGGCACTCGCGGTCGGGCGGGGCGCCTCCAACGCGGAGATCGCCGCCGCGCTCTATCTGAGCGTGGCCACGGTCAAGGCGCACGTCTCCCGCGTCCTCGCCAAGCTCGGACTCAACAACCGAGTCCAGATCGCGCTGCTGATCCACGACGCGGGGCTGCTCGACGAGGACGCGGCCGGGCCCGCGGCCCGCGCCGAACGGCCGGACCGGAGCTGAGAAGGCCGCCAGTACGCCGCCCGCACGGCTCGACGCCGGTCGGGCCGGGCTGTGACGGCGTACGGGTGAGCTGATCCCGGGGCCGCCGCGCCCGCCCCGACGCGGGAGTGACGTACCCGTTCAGCCGCCCGGGACCTCCGCCATACCCACCGGCCGGCGCTCGCGCCGCGACCACTCGCACGCCTCCGCGATCCGCAAGGCGTGCAGCGCCTCCCGTCCGTCGCACGGGTTCGCCAGCTCACCCCGGACCACCCGCACGAAGGCGTCCAGCTCCGCCTCGTACGCCGGGGCGAACCGCTCCAGGAAGCCGGGCCACGGCTTCGGCGGGGCTCCGGGACCCTGCGGCTCCGCCGACGTGAAGGGGGTACGGTCGTCCAGGCCGACCGCGATCTGGTCCAGCTCGCCCGCCAGCTCCATGCGCACGTCGTACCCGGCGCCGTTGCACCGGGTGGCCGTGGCCGTCACCAGCGTCCCGTCGTCCAGGGTCAGCAGCGCCGCCGCCGCGTCGACGTCTCCCGCCTCGCGGAACATCGCGGGCCCCGCGTCCGACCCCGTCGCGTACACCCACGCCACCTCACGGCCCGTCACCCACCGCACCATGTCGAAGTCGTGGACGAGGCAGTCGCGGTACAGGCCCCCTGAGAGCGGCAGGTAGGCGGCGGGCGGCGGCGCCGGGTCGGAGGTGATCGCGCGCACCGTGTGCAGCCGGCCCAGCCGCCCCTCCCGTACGGCGGCGCGGGCCGTACCGTACCCGGCGTCGAAGCGGCGCATGAAACCCAGTTGCAGGACGGTGCCCGCCGATTCGACCTCGGCCAGGGCCCGCAGGGTGCCCGGCAGGTCGACCGCGATCGGCTTCTCGCAGAAGACGGGGAGGCCGGACCGGGCGGCACGGGCGATGAGCCCGGCGTGGGACGCGGTCGCCGAGGCGATCACCACCGCGTCGACGCCGTGGGCGAGGAGTTCCTCCACCGAGGCGACGGTCGCTCCCGTACGGGCGGCTGCCAGAGCCGCGCGGGCCGGGTCGGCGTCGGCCACCACCAGGGATTCCACGGCCGGGTGGCGGCTGAGCGCCTCCGCATGGAAGGTGCCGATACGTCCCGTTCCGATAAGTCCGATGCGCATGGCCCCAAGGTGGCGTTCACCCTTGGACATGTCAAGCATTTGTCCTGACAATTGAACAGGGTGATCGAACGGCTCGTTCGCCCGTTCGAGACGGCATGGCTTTGTCAGGACAACCGAACTAGGCTCGTTCCGTGCCCACACAAGGAACCGACCAGCCGCTCCCGCTGAGCGTGGACCGCACCAGCCCGGTGCCGCTCTACTTCCAGCTGGCGCAGCAGCTGGAAGCGGCTGTCGAACAGGGCCGGCTGGCCCCCGGCAGCCTCCTCGGCAACGAGATCGACCTCGCGTCCCGGCTCGGCCTCTCCCGTCCCACGGTCCGCCAGGCGATCCAGTCGCTCGTGGACAAGGGACTGATGGTCCGCCGCCGGGGCGTCGGTACGCAGGTCGTGCACAGCCAGGTGCGGCGCCCGCTGGAACTCAGCTCGCTCTACGACGACCTGGAGAAGGCCGGACAGCGCCCCGCCACCCGTGTCCTGCGCAACTCCGTCGAACCCGCCACCGCGGAGGTCGCCGCCGAGCTCGGGGTCGCCGAGGGCAGCGAGGTCCACCTCGTCGAACGCCTGCGGTCCGCCCACGGCGAACCCATGGCGCTGCTGCGCAACCACCTGCCCGCCGGGCTGCTCGGCCTCTCCACCGAAGAGCTGGAGTCGACCGGGCTGTACCGGATGATGCGGGCGTCCGGCATCACCCTGCACAGCGCGCGGCAGTCCGTGGGGGCGCGGGCCGCCACCGCGGAGGAGGCGGCGCGGCTCGCGGAGTCCGAGGGGGCGCCGCTGCTCACCATGGGGCGCACCACGTTCGACGACACCGGGCGCGCGGTCGAGTTCGGCTCGCACGTCTACCGCGCCTCGCGCTACTCCTTCGAGTTCCAGCTGCTCGTACGCCCCTGAGCCGCTGTCGCCGGCTCCCCGTGCGTGAGAATGTGCGGACAGGACGTGTGACGGTGGTACCCCGGCGCCGCACCCCCGCTCCCCTGCCGGTCGAGGCGCACACCCTCTCGGGGATACTTGGGCAGCCGGGCCGGGAGCGCGCTCCGACCGGCTCCACCAAGCAGCACAGCGAGCAGCACTGGAAGGGCACGGCGTCGTGGCAAGGGTTCGGACAGGGGTACGTGCGATGGGTGCCGTTCTGGCGGCGGTGCTGGGGGCGTCCCTCGTGGGATGCAGCAGCACCGGCGGCAAGCGGGCGGAGGAGCGTGCGGCGCAGGCCGCCGAGGGGCGGTCCGCGGTGGACACACCGCGGTGGACCTTCGCCATGGTCACCCACTCGGGCGACGGCGACACCTTCTGGGACATCGTCCAGAGCGGAGCGAAGCAGGCCGCCGTGAAGGACAACATCAACTTCCTGTACTCGCACCACGACGAGGCGCAGCAGCAGGCCCAGCTCGTCCAGGCGGCGATCGACAAGAAGGTGGACGGGCTGATCGTCACGCTCGCCAAGCCGGACGCCATGAAGGCCGTCGTCGCCAAGGCCACCAAGGCGGGCATCCCCGTGATCACCGTCAACTCCGGCTCCGCTGAGTCCGCGGAGTTCGGCGCGCTGACCCACATCGGGCAGGACGAGTCGATCGCCGGTGAGGCGGTGGGCGACGAGCTCGACAAGCGGGGCCGCAAGAAGGCCCTCTGCATCCTGCACGAGCAGGGCAACGTGGGCCACGAACAGCGCTGCGACGGAGCGAAGAAGTCCTTCGGCGGCACGCTGCAGAACCTCTACGTCGACGGCACCAACATGCCCGACGTCCAGGCGTCCATCGAGGCGAAGCTCCAGTCCGACAAGAGCATCGACGCGGTCGTCACGCTCGGCGCCCCGTTCGCCGACGCCGCCGTGAAGGCGAAGGACAGCGCCGGCAGCAAGGCCGAGATCGACACCTTCGACCTGAACGCCAAGGTCGCCACCGCGCTGAAGGACGGCACGCTGGGCTTCGCCGTCGACCAGCAGCCCTACCTCCAGGGGTACGAGGCCGTCGACCTGCTCTGGCTCCACCGCTACAACCGCAACGCACTCGGCGGCGGCCTGCCCGTCCTCACCGGCCCGCAGATCATCACCGCCGACGACGCGTCCGAGCTCGCCGAGTACACGAAGCGGGGAACCCGATGACAGCGACCGGGCAACCGGCGTCACCGGCCCCCGCACCCGGCGCGCCCGACGAACGGCTGCTGCGCACCTCGCCGCTGCGCCGCCTCCTCGGCCGCCCCGAGCTCGGCTCGGTCGTCGGCGCCGTGGCCGTCTTCCTCTTCTTCGCGGTCGTCGCCGACAGCTTCCTGCAGGCATCCAGCTTCGGCACTGTCCTCTACGCGGCCTCCACCATCGGGATCATGGCGGCGCCGGTGGCCCTGCTGATGATCGGCGGCGAGTTCGACCTCTCCGCCGGGGTGCTGGTGACCAGCTCCGCGCTGATCTCCTCGATGTTCAGCTACCAGATGACGGCCAACGTCTGGGTCGGCGTCTTCGTCTCCCTGCTGGTCACCCTGGCCTTCGGCGCCTTCAACGGCTTCATGCTCACCCGTACGAAACTGCCGAGCTTCATCATCACGCTCGGTACGTTCCTGATGCTGACCGGGCTCAACCTCGGTTTCACCAAGCTCATCAGCGGCACCGTGTCGACGAAGTCGATCGGTGACATGGAGGGCTTCGGGTCGGCCCGCAAGGTCTTCGCCTCGCAGCTGACCATCGGCGGCATGGAGCTGAAGGTCACCATCCTGTGGTGGTTCGTGCTCGTCGCGATCGCCACCTGGGTCCTGCTGCGCACCCGCTTCGGCAACTGGATCTTCGCGGTCGGCGGCGAGGCCGAGGCCGCGCGGGCTGTCGGTGTACCGGTGATCCGCACCAAGATCGGGCTGTACCTCGGGGTGGCCTTCGCCGCCTGGGTCTCCGGACAGCACCTGCTGTTCAGCTACGACGTGGTGCAGTCGGGCGAAGGCGTCGGCAACGAGCTGACGTACATCATCGCGGCCGTCATCGGCGGCTGCCTGATCACCGGCGGCTACGGCTCCGCGATCGGCTCGGCGGTCGGGGCGTTCATCTTCGGCATGACCAGCAAGGGCATCGTGTACGCGGAGTGGAACCCCGACTGGTTCAAGTTCTTCCTCGGAGCGATGCTGCTCCTGGCCACCCTGCTCAACGCATGGGTGCGCAAGCGCGCGGAGGCGACGGCATGACCGCGACCCAGGCACTCGTCGAACTCGACGACGTCAGCAAGTTCTACGGCAACATCAAGGCGCTCGAACACGTCTCGCTGGAGGTCCACGCGGGGGAGATCACCTGCGTACTCGGTGACAACGGCGCCGGCAAGTCCACCCTCATCAAGATCATCGCGGGGCTGCACCGGCACGACGGCGGCACCTTCCTGATCGACGGCGAGGAGACCACGCTCGCCAACCCGCGCGACGCCCTGGACCAGGGCATCGCCACCGTCTACCAGGACCTCGCCGTCGTACCGCTCATGCCGGTCTGGCGGAACTTCTTCCTCGGCTCGGAGCCGACCAGGGGCGCCGGGCCGCTCAAGCGCCTCGACGTACGGCTGATGCGCGAGACGACCCGCGCGGCGCTGCTGCGGATGGGGATCGACCTGCGCGACGTCGACCAGCCGATCGGCACGCTCTCCGGCGGCGAGCGCCAGTGCGTGGCCATCGCCCGCGCGGTCCACTTCGGCGCCAAGGTCCTCGTCCTGGACGAGCCCACGGCGGCGCTCGGCGTGAAGCAGTCCGGCGTGGTGCTGAAGTACGTCGCCGCCGCCAGGGACGCCGGTCTGGGCGTGGTCCTGATCACGCACAACCCCCACCACGCGTACCTGGTGGGTGACCGGTTCGTCCTGCTCAAGCGCGGTGTCATGTCCGGCAGCCACACCCGGGACAGCATCACGCTGGACGAGCTGACCAGGCAGATGGCGGGCGGCAGCGAACTGGAGGAGCTGAGCCACGAGCTGGAACGCGCCACCGGACCGGCACCGGGCGCGGCAGGCAGCTGAGGACAGCACGGCCGGCGGACGGACACCGGCACGCAATGGCAGAATCGACCGGGACGGACACCGTCCGCCGCCGGCGCCACCACGCACCGGCCCCCGACCGACGCAGGGACGATGAGCACGTACCGCGACTTCGCACACCGCGGCTCCGCCCGCGCCACCGTCCTGAAGACCGTCGGCACGCGCGAGCGGCGCTCGCACCTGACGGCCCCCCGGGTGCCGACCGTCGGCATCGACATCGGCGGTACGAAGGTGATGGCCGGCGTCGTCGACGCGGACGGCAACATCCTGGAACAGCTGCGGACCGAGACGCCGGACAAGTCCAAGAGCCCCAAGGTCGTCGAGGACACCATCGTCGAGCTGGTCCTGGACCTCTCCGACCGGCACGACGTGCACGCCGTGGGCATCGGCGCGGCCGGCTGGGTCGACGCCGACCGCTCCAAGGTCCTGTTCGCCCCCCACCTCGCCTGGCGCGACGAACCGCTGCGCGACGCCATCGCCTCCCGCCTCGTCGTCCCCGTGATGGTCGACAACGACGCCAACACGGCCGCCTGGGCGGAGTGGCGCTTCGGCGCGGGCCGCGGTGAGGACCACCTCGTCATGATCACGCTGGGCACCGGGATCGGCGGCGCGATCCTGGAGGACGGACACGTCAAGCGCGGGAAGTACGGCGTCGCCGGTGAGTTCGGCCACATGCAGGTGGTACCGGGCGGCCACCGCTGCCCGTGCGGGAACCGCGGCTGCTGGGAGCAGTACAGCTCGGGCAACGCCCTCGTGCGCGAGGCCAGGGAAATGGCCGCCGCCGACTCCCCGGTGGCCCATTGCCTCATCGAGCGGGTCAAGGGCAACATCCCCGACATCACCGGACCGCTCATCACCGAACTGGCCCGCGAGGGCGACGCGATGTGCGTCGAACTCCTCCAGGACATCGGCCAGTGGCTCGGCGTCGGCATCGCCAACCTCGCCGCCGCGCTCGACCCGTCCTGCTTCGTCATCGGCGGCGGCGTCAGCGCCGCGGACGACCTGCTGATCGGCCCCGCGCGCGACGCCTTCAAGCGGCACCTCACCGGCCGCGGCTACCGCCCCGAGGCCCGCATCGCGAAGGCACAGCTCGGCCCCGAGGCGGGTATGGTCGGCGCCGCGGACCTGGCACGCCTGGTCGCCCGCAGATTCCGCCGCGCCAACCGCCGCCGGGTCGAGCGGTACGAGCGGTACGCACAGATCTACGACCAGGCGGCGAGCACCATCCGCAGCACCCGGAGCGCCCGCACCCTGGAGTGACCGCGCCGCTCCGCCTTCCGCCCTCCGTATCCGCAGCACCTGGGGACCTCCGACCATGACCGCAGCCGAGCACACCGCCGCGCCGCGCCAGGACTCGCCGTCCGGCGAAGGCGACGGCCCGCCCCCGCAGGACCGGCGCCGGATGATCCGCCGCCGGCTGATCACGGCGATCACGATCGTCCTGCTCATCGGCGTCCCGGCGGGCTACCTGGTGATCTCCGCGGGGCAGAGCCGCCGCTCAGGCAAGGACAAGGAGGCCGAGGCGGCGGCGCAGGGACTGCGCGAGGACTGGCCCTCCGGCATGCAGCGGCGGATCTTCGAGATCCCGATCCCCGGCAACGCGACGGGGGTCCAGTACTACGAGACCAACAACTGGAAGGCCAGCCGGATGTACGTGAAGTTCCGTACGACGTCGGCCGGGCTGGACCGCTTCCTGAGCGGCGTCGGAACGGGGCGGGCCGCCCTCGAACCCGGCGCGGTCACCATCAGTCCCCGGGACACGAAGATCACCGGCTGGTACTTCGGACCGGGTGTGTACTGGGCGGGGCTGACGCACACCAACAAGGATCCGCGCCCCACGCAGAACATCACCGTCAACATGACCGATCCGGCCGCCCCCGTCATCTACGTCGTGTCCGCGGCCACCCCCTGAGCCGGGACCGCACGGGCGGCTCCGCCGGACGTGACCTGTCCGGCATCCCCCAGTCGGACGAGAAGCTGTGGTGCGAAGACGCCGCTCACCCCCTCCATGGCCGGTGACGACTGTCTCTCCGCTGGACACGCGGAAATCTATGTCGGCTGGAGTAGACATTGGGTGGTGGTATGGCTATGGTTTCTCTCGTAGCCAGAGAGACAGCAGGGCCCGGCAGAGACGAACTGCCGGGGAGCAGTACCGCAGTTGTTGTGTGCAGCACGGTGCGGTGGCGGAGTTTCGAAGCCAGGGTGGTTGCAGGACGGCGACGGGGCTGGCGACCGGACCGGGGGGCCCGCAGTGATCAGGGGCCGCCGTGAGCAGTACCGCAGTTGAGGTAGTTCTCAGCAGCCAGGACTGAGCAGCACCTCGGTGAAGGCGTCGGCTGCGGACGCGCGCACCGGGAGGTTCGGCAGTGGGGTTCCAAGCCAGAGCAGGCGCAGGACGGGCGACGGGGCTGGCTGCCGGAGAGTGGCGCTGACACAGGCCACAGAGCCGTACGGCTCTGAGACAGGTGAGTGTTCCCAGAGGGAAGAACGGAGGAGGCGAACGCCATCAGGATCGCCCGGGCGGATGTTGTGGGCCCGGGTACCGCAGGACATCGATAGTGAGGTGGTCTCCGGTCAAGCAACCGCGATCCCCGTACCCCCGACATCATGCAGGTCGGGGCCACGGAAACAGCAGGCCGACGCAGGACCAAGGTCGGCAGATGGTGTAGCAGTTCCTTCGGGGCCCTGGTGTCATAGGACACCAGGGCCCCTCCAACGCGTTCCCCGGAGAGATGCACGTGACAGCAGACGACCCGGTCAGCCGTCTCGACGACGACGACTACCCCGCCTACACCATGGGCCGGGCCGCCGAAATGCTCGGCACCACCCAGAGCTTCCTCCGCGCCATCGGCGAAGCCCGCCTCATCACCCCGCTCCGCTCCCCGGGCGGACACCGCCGCTACTCCCGCTACCAGCTGCGCATCGCCGCCCGCGCCCGCGAACTCGTCGACCAGGGCACCCCCATCGACGCCGCCTGCCGCATCGTCATCCTCGAGGACCAGCTCCAGGAAGCCCAGCGCATCAACGCCGAACACCACCGCCCCACCGGGCCGTCCGGTCCGCCCGCGGTCTGAGGCCGAGCCCCCGCCGGGCGCCGGTGGTTCCCGCACGCACTCTCGGGGCCTGACGTCCGCAGTCGTCAGGTCCTCCTCGCCCACGCCTTCGGCGTGGGCGCTCTGCTGTGCCGCCCGCCGGTTCCGCGACTGCCCTTCTTGTTGAAACGCTGCGCTGCGGGCGGGGAGATATCTATGACCGTGAGGTGAGGGTTTAACGCGCCATGCCGGGAGTGTTTATAGCGCACCTAGGAGAGAGCAGTTATCTACCGTGCCTGCTCCATTACTTCGTGCTACTGTCGGGCTCCGTTGCAGTTTTGATTCCCATGAACTGCGAGCGCGCCTTCGCCGGTACTACCGGCCTCTGGAAGCGCTTTGTATTGCCGGTCATTCGCCGGTCGGGCCCCGAAGGAGACATGGCGTGGCATCAGGCACCGTGAAGTGGTTCAACGCGGCCAGGGGTTTCGGTTTCATCGAGCAGGATGGTGGTGGTGCTGACGTGTTCGCCCACTTCTCCAACTTTGCCGCGCAGGGCTTGCGTGAGCTGCTCGAAGGCCAGAAGGTCGTCTTCGACATCGCGCCGGGCCAGAAGAGCCTGATGGCCGAGAACATCGTTCCCGCCTGACGCCGACGCGTACTCCGTAGCTGGGGCCCGCACCCCACGGGTGCGGGCCCCAGCTACGGACATTCCCACGTCGGTGTCCCTGGGCGCCGGCTGTGTCCCTTCAGGGCCTGTGCCTCTTCGGAGCCGCGACCGGTCGGTGCCCCGGATTTCTCGTCCGTACGACGTCACCCGTTTCATCGCCTTCGTATCGCGCCAGGCTCACTGTAGGCCGCATTCTTTTCAGCAGTCCATTCGGTCCGTTTCTCGTGATTCCCCGCACCGTTTCTCCGTTGCGGGAATTCCTTGGTACGTGCCGTGTATCAAGGAAGTTTCTCGATGAACCTCACACGTACGGACAACAGTCCCTCCAGCCGCGGCCGTGCCGGCGGTCTCGCTCTCGGCCCCGACGCCGGTTCGCGGCGGGGCGCACGCCTCGGCATGTCCGCCCCGAGCCGTTCAGGTGGTCCGAGCCGGTCGGGCGGACACGGCCGGCGGCCCGCGGTGGCCCAGGGAGAGTTCGCCCGGTCGAGGACGGTCTCTCCCACGCCGCCCGTGGTCGAGGCGTTCGCCGACCTGGACATGCCCGAGCAGCTGCTTGCGGCGCTGACCGCGCAGGGCGTGCGCGTCCCCTTCCCGATCCAGGGCGCGACCCTGCCCGACACCCTCGCGGGCCGCGATGTCCTGGGGCGCGGGCGCACCGGCTCCGGCAAGACCCTCGCCTACGGCCTCGCTCTTCTCGCCCGTACCGCCGGACAGCGCGCCGAGCCCCGCCGGCCGCTGGCCCTGGTCCTCGTGCCGACGCGTGAACTCGCCCAGCAGGTGACCGACGCGCTCACCCCGTATGCCCGCTCGGTGAGGCTGCGCCTGACCACCGTCGTCGGCGGAATGCCGATCGGCAGGCAGGCCAACGCGCTGCGCGGTGGCGCCGAGGTCGTCGTCGCGACGCCGGGCCGGCTCAATGACCTCATCGACCGCGGTGACTGCCTGCTGGACCAGGTCGCGGTCACCGTCCTGGACGAGGCCGATCAGATGGCCGGCATGGGTTTCATGCCCCAGGTGGCAGAGGTGCTGGGCCAGGTCCGCCCCGAGGGTCAGCGGATGCTGTTCTCCGCGACCCTCGACCATGACGTCGACCGCCTGGTGCGCCGCTACTTCACCGACCTGGTCGTCCACTCCGTCGACCCCTCCGCTGCGGTCACCACGACGGAACGTCACGTGCCGCACGTCCACGGCGCCGACAAGCACCGTAGGACGACGCGGATCGCGGCGCGCGAAGGCCGGGTGGTCACGTTCGTGGACACCGGGCGGGCCGTGGACGAGCCCACCGGCCACCTGCCGGCCGACGGCGTACAGGCGGCCGGTCCGCACGGCGGGAAGTCGCAGCCCGTCTTCGATGCGGCGGCCTGAGAACTTCGTGATCCGGAAGCTGACCCACTCTTGCAGGAGGCACCTTTTGACCCTGGTCCAGATGCAGCCCCGCTCCACCGATGCCACTGCCGTACCCAGGACGGTGGCCGACGCCATGGACACCGCGGGACCGCAGGTCTGCGACGACATGACCGTCGAGGTGGCCCTGTCCGTCATGGCCAGTGCCCGAACCGGGCATCTGCTGGTCTGCGACGACAGCGGCCGGTGTGTCGCGCTGGTCACCCGGGCTCAGCTCACAGCAGCCCATGACGGCTCCGCGTACTCGGACAGGGTTCAGCTGCGGGACATCCTCGGCGACCGGGGACCGTTCACCTCCCCTGTGACCACCATGGCCGAAGCCGGCCACATGATGCGCTACAACCAGGTCGATGCCCTGCCAGTGGTCGACGAACACGGCAGCGCCTTGGGCGTCCTCGCTCTCGCCCGCTGAACCGCCTCAACCGCATCAGAACACCCCCCTTTCGCTCCTCTCCCTGTGAGGCATCATGCGCTGTGTCATCGCCCGCCTCCCCTTCGATCTCACCAAGGGCGGCGTCCTGGAGTCGATGAAGGGCATCAAGCCCGAGCAGGCGTCCGGCGAGTCCGTGATCATCGGCCGACGCACCTACCCCGTCAAGCAGGTCGGCCAGGTCGTCACACGTCAGGACCGCCGCGACTTCAGCGCCGGTGAGGTCGTCCGAGCCATGACCCAGCTCGGCTTCACCTGTCGCGGCGTTCCCCAGGCCCCCGCGCTCACCCGCGTTCTCAACCCCTTGCAACACGCGTCCGCGATGCTCGGTGCCCCTGCGGCAGCCTGACCCCCACCGCGTACCGGTCTTCCTCGGGGCGGCAGCGGGTCAGTGGTCGCAGTGGCGGCGGTGAGGCCCTGTCGCCGGTCCGACGCGCCCGCTCGTCGTGCGACGAACCGGGCCGGGCGACCTCACCTTCGAGGATCAGCGGGCCCTGGGGGAGAGGTGTGCTGTCCGACGGTGTGCTGTCCGACCGTGGGGGACGCTTCGGTGAGGTCGGCGCCGTGGTCGGCGTCGCGGCGGGTGGACTCGATGCCGTACCAGTCCAGGCACATCACGGTGGCGTCGTCCTGCAGGAGCCCGTCGTGGGCGTGGACGACATGCTCGATCAGTACACGGGCGGCCTCCCGTGGGTGCAGGTCCTGGGTGTTCTCGATCAGGGCGGGCAGATCGAGGCCGGCGGCGCTGCGCTCCAGCATCCCGTCGGTGAGCATGACCAGCCGGTCCCCGGCCCGCAGGTCCAAGGGCTGGACCGTGTAGGTGTGCGGGGCCAGGAGGCCGAAGGGCATGTCGATGCTCGGCACGATCTCCTCGACCTTTCCCTCGCGCAGGCGCAGGGGCCAGGGGTGGCCCGCGTTGATGAACTCGGTTCGGCCGTCGTGCAGGCTGATACGCAGCAGTTGTCCGGTGACGTAGCGGCCGCCGCTGTGCGCGGCCACGGCCTGGTCGGCGATCCGAGCCTGTTCGGCGAGGCCGGCTCCCTGCCTGCGGGCGCGACGCAGTGCGCTCACGAGGAGGGTGGCGAGGAGGGCGGCGTCCACGTCGTGCCCCATGGCGTCGGTGACGGACAGCTGGACGTGGTCACGGTCTATGACGTAGTCGAAGGTGTCGCCGCCGACGAACTCGGCCGGTTCCAAGGCGCCGGCGACCGCGAACTGGGCGGCTTCGCAGGCGAGCGACGTGGGCAGCAGCCGGTGCTGGATCTCGGCGGCCAGGCTCAGCGGGGTGGTGCGCCGGCCCCACTGGTACAGGTCGGTGAAGGGCCGGTTGGCGATGATGATGTAGGCCAGGGCGTGCGCGCTCCGGCTGATCTTCTGCAGGCTGTTCGGGCCGGGGTGGTGGGGCAGATAGAGCTCCAGCAGTCCGAGCGCGTCCCCGCGGTTGGTGACCGCGGCGATCACCCGGGTCCAGGCACCGTCCCCTACGCGTTCCACATGCGGTCGTTGAGTCCGGATCACCTTGTCGTACACGGTGCCGGAGACGGCGATCGGATCTGCGGGACGGTCCAGGTCGATGTCGTCCGTGGTGCCCAGGCGGACGACGGAGCTGCCGGTGAAGTCGGTGATCAGGAACGACACGGACCGGGCCCCGAGCTGTCTTCGGAGAGCCGCGGATATGACGTCGACGGACTCCACCGGCGGTGCGGCCTCCGCCGCGGCCAGTGCCTCACCCAGTTCGTCCGTTCCGAAGTCCCGCATGGGAGCCCCCCTTCCCGCTCTCGTGCCGCCCCAGAGCGTATGCCCGGTGACACGGCTTCGCTGGCGAGCACGAGAAGGCAAGCTACCCCACCGCGGGACGGGGTTCACCCCTCGGCCGAGGGGAGTGCCGAGGCGGGTCCGGGAGATGCGGTGGGCGGCACCGTGGTGCGTACCCGGTCCTCGGGGCGGCGGTCGGCGTGGGGCCGTCAGCGGAGGCGAGAGGCGACCCTTCCAGGGGAGGTCCAGCGGCAGGTCCAGGGGGAGATCCCGAGGCACGGGAGGAGACCGGGGTGGTGCCGTGACCGGCTTCCCGGGCTGCCGCGGGCGCGGCGCGGGCCCGGGTGGTGAAGGGGCCGGGGTACACCAGCGAGGCGTGCATCACTCCGGGCCCCTTCAGTCGTACCGACGCGGCTGCGGCTCCCACGGGAGGTCCGCTGACAGGTGGAGCCGGCGCAGTGTGCTTTCCGTCTCGCGTCTGAAGTGTTCGACGGACACCAGGCGCTGCCACAGCGGGTCGGGGTGGCAGGGGATGGTGGCACCCCGGGCCGTCCACTCCTCGGCGAGCCGACTGTAAAGAGGCGTATTCCGGTTCGCGGATTCCTCGGAGCCCGGCCCACTGGCGTGAGCCGGGCTGCGGGAAGGTCCTCGGCGCATTTGTTCCGGGAGACGAGCACCCGCTCTGCGCTTGCCGCTGCCGGCCGGTGCGCTGCGGATGGAGTCCGCCCAATGATCATCCGTCACATTGGTCAGAACGATTCGTCCACCCCTTCGGACACTGTCCCCCCGGGTATTACGACTGGTCCGCGAGCGTCGACCCCCTCCGGAGCCCGCGCTCTTGAAACCCCGGAAGGTGAAGGAGTTGGCTGTCCGGCGGCGCAGCGGATAAGTTCTGCGGCACGGACAGATGCGGTACGCCGGTGTCTTCAGGCGGATGCGCGCATCGATGTAAGGGGCGTGTCGCCCGGGGTGACGTACGAACGGCTCGCCGGGGAAGTCTGCCAACAGGAGCCGGACGTCGGCCCATGGCACGAGGGGGGACACGCACGCCTGATGAGCAGCTCACCGATGCCTGCGTTCGAGCCCGGCGGTGCCGACCGCCCGCCACCGCCCCGCTCCGGAACGGAGCTCCCCGCGCTCCACGTGCGGACCCGCCAGGCAGCCACGCCGCCCTTCCCGCCCCCGAAGTACGCGCGCGACCTGCCGGGCTGGCAGCACATCGGTACCGCGCTGCGCCGGACCCCCGCCTCGGTGTGGAACGACAACGTGACCGACTTCGCCGCCGCCCTCACCTACTACGCGGTGCTCGCGCTCTTCCCGACGCTCCTCGTCACGGTCTCCCTGTTGGGGATCGTCGGTGCATCGACCACCGACAACCTGATCGGTAACGTGCTCGCTGTCGTGCCGACCGAGTCCCGCCCCGTCATGCGGAGCACATTGCAGGGCATGGCGGAGCAGCACGCGGCCGCCTGGACGCTGGCTGTCTTCGGCATGGTCGGCGCCCTGTGGTCCGCCTCCAGCTATCTGGGGGTCTTCCGCCGGGCCCTGCACGTCATGCACGGTGTCGAGGACCTGCGCCCGGTGTGGAGGACGGCACCACGCCTGGTGGTGACCGCCCTGGTGCTGTTGATGCTTCTCGTCTCCAGTGCGCTGGTGCTCATCCTGACCGGCGAAGCGGCGCACACGGTGGGCCGGCTCGTGGGGATGGACAGCATGGCCGGCACCGCCTGGAACGCGCTTAAATGGCCGCTCCTGCTGTGCCTGGTCGCCGTCCTGGTGCTGGTGCTGTTCAGCTCGGGCCCGTCCGGGACACGTGGGGTGCGGCAGCGGCTTGTGGGAGACGCGCTGGCCGTGGCCCTGTGGCTCGTAGCCTCCGGCGGCTTCGCCCTCTACGTCTCGCACGTCGGCACCTACAACCGGCTGTACGGGTCGCTCGCCGGGATCATCGTCTTCCTGGTGTGGCTGTGGCTGTCCAACCTGGCCCTCCTCACCGGCGCCCAGTTCAACGCCGAACTGGCCAAACTCCGTCGTCGGTGACCCACCGGGCAGCCGATGCCGAGCAACCCCCGGCGCCGGCGCCCGTCACCGACCCGCGGCGTACACCTCTGACGAACTCCGCCGGTGGAAAGCGACGAATGACCGGTCGCACAAGGCGGGTTCGGAAGACCTGTGGCGGATCTCGTGCGAGGGAAGAGGCTGCGAGCGTGACACACTCAACTGGTCCGTCGGTGACCAGTGCCCCGCCCCGGTCACCGACCTCTCTTCGGACCGGGACGGGCCCAGCGCAGCGCCTGCCACTTGAGGTCGCGGATATCGGAACACCCAGAAGTAGACCAATGTGGCTAGGAGCTTGTGATGGCGCGAACAGTCCTGCGTGACACGACTGCGACGGAACCCGGGGTCCGGGCCCCCGGCACACCCCCCATGTCCGTGCTCGGCCGGGTACTGGCCATGCTGGTGGCCTTCGCGGCGATGGTGGGGTTCGCGGTGGTGCTGGCCCGGCTGACGCTGGAACCGTCGGCGGCGTCCGTGCCGTTGACCCACAGCAATCTGCGCCCTGGTGACTCCATCCGTGCCTACCTCGCCCAGCCGGTGACCTTCGACACGGTCAAGCAGCTCGGCGGCAACATCGTGATGGGTGTGCCGTTCGGTGTGCTGCTTCCGGTGCTGGTGCCCCGAACGCGAGGGCTGGTCCGGGTGGCGCTGGCCACCGCGGTCGTGATGCTCCTCGTGGAACTCGTCCAGGGAGCCCTGATCATGGGGCGCACCTTCGACATCGATGACGTTCTGCTCAACACCACGGGCGCCCTTCTGGGTTACCTGCTGCTCGGCCTCTGGCTGGGCCGTGCCGTGCATCCCCGACGCCGTCACTGGTGGCACCGATCCAGCAAGCACCCCGAGACCGCTGCGGATCAGGCATAGCGGAGCCTTCCAGGCGGCCCCTGCCGCCGCTGTCGGTCGATGCGGTGGCCATGACCCCGACTCCGGCCGCGACTGAGGTTCTGGCGCGGCAGGGGGCGGGGTCCACTGTCCGCCGGGGCCTGAGGGCCGTCACCTTCCCGTCTGCGGCGGACGTACGGGGAGGGGAGGAAACCGGAGTGTCCGGGCGGTGAGGCACCGTATGCCGCCCCGTGCGGATTCAGCGGCTCCTTGCCGCGCGGCCTCAGGTGGCCACCCGTGAGGCTGGAGATGCGCGGCGGTTGCATCCGGAATCCGGGCAAGACGCGGACGGCAAAGTAGCGCGACCAGGAGAGTGAGTGCGCCCGGTCGGCTCCGGCCGGTTTCCCTCGGATTCCCTCCCGGAAAAGCGGCCCATGTGCATTTGGGACCCGCAGGTGGAAACGTTTCTCTTCCTTCCCGGGCACTCCGCTCGCCCCTTGTTGCCTTTCGGCCCATATGGTTGACCTGCCGTCTGGACATCCGACCGGATCTGCATTGTTCGGATTATCCGACTTTCTTCAGTGCCCTTGCCACGGCACCTGGTGATGCAGGTAGCTATGGAGTGCACCCGCTGCCTCGTTCCGGGCTTCCGACAGGCTCTGGGCAGGGCGGCTGTGGACCGGTCTCCGGTGCACAGCCGGCCAGGGAGGCGGGCGTGTAAACCTGCATGAGGGAGACATCATGAAGAAGGCTTACGAAGCACCGACGGTCGCCAAGCTGGGGGCATTCCGGAAGGTGACCGGGCTCCTGGGGCGTTCCGGCAACGACCGGCTGCTCCTGAGCAAGAACTGACGGACAAACGGTCCTGATTCGACGTCATGACTGAACTGCACGAGAGTGCGGGGACGGGCCCCGGCGACGCGCACTTCACGGTCTTCACCGACCGTGAGGACGCGGCCGCCGTGGCCCGCTCCCTCTCCCGCCCCGGAAGCCGGACCCTCACCCACGCCTCGGGCCGTCCCTGGATCGTCGGCCACTGGCACGACACCGAAATCACCTCCGCGCTCGCCGGCCGCACCGGTCTCGCCGTCATCGGCTGCTGCCCGGTAGACGCCACCGAACTGGAGCGCCGCGCCGGACGGTTGCGTGACCTCGGCGAACTCGACGCCCTGGCCCGCTCCCTCCCCGGGAGCTTCCATCTCATCGCCGCGCTCGACGGACAGATCAGGGTCCAGGGCACAGCATCCGGGCTCCGACTGGTCTTCCACGCTGCCGTCGACGGCGTACAGGTGGCTGCCAGCCGCGCTGATGTGCTCGCCGCCGCCTCAGCCGCCGAACTGGACGAGGAGCAACTGGCCGTCCGCCTGCTCTGGCCGGTTCCCCATCCGCTCGCCGAAGCACCCATGTGGCGCGGCATCACCGCCGTGTCCCCGCAGGACGCGCTGACCGTCGCGGCGGACGGCCGGACCGTACGCCACTCCCGCTGGTGGACACCACTGGAGCCGTCGCGCACGCTCGCCGAGGGTGCCCCCCTCGTCCGCGATGCCCTCACCGCGGCGGTCGATGCCCGTACCCGGCAGGGCGGCGTGGTCAGCTCCGACCTGTCCGGCGGCCTGGACTCCACCTCCATCTGCTTCCTGGCCGACCGTTCACCGGCCCACGTGGTGGCGAGCACCTGGCCGGGACGTGATCCCGCCGACACCGACCTGTACTGGGCCCAGCAGGCGGCCCGTTCCATGCCGGACGTCGATCACGTGGTGTGGGACGCCGACGCCTCCCCACTGGTCTACAACGAGCTGCTCAGCATCGACGACCTGCTGGACGAACCGACCATCGGCGTCATGGACCGCTCCCGGGTCCTGCACCACCTGCCCGCCATGGCCGAGCGCGGCAGCCGACTGCATCTGACCGGCATCGGCGGCGACCATGTGGCCTGGTGCTCCGAGGCGTACTACCACCGCCTGGCGCGGACCCGGCCGCTGTTCGCCCTGCGCCGGCTCCGCGGCTTCCGTGCCCTGTGGCAGTGGCCGCTGGGGGGCACGGCACGGGCGCTGACCGACTCGCGACCGTACGGGAAGTGGCTCGCCGACTCCAGCGGCCGCCTGCGCGACCCGCTGCCCACCAGCGTCAGCACCAGCCTCGGCTGGGGCATGCCCCCACGCCTCTTCGACTGGGTCACCCCCGACGCCGAACGGGCAGCACAGCGAGTACTGCGCGAGGCAGCGGCGAACGCGATGCCGTTGCACCCGGACCGGGGTCTGCACGCCGACCTCGACCAGATCCGTTCCTGCACGCGCATCCTGCGTCAGTGGGACGGGATGGCAGCCCGGGCGGGGGTGCCGATGGCATCACCGTTCCTGGACGACCGCGTCATCGAGGCATGCCTGGCAGTGCGCCCGAGCGAGCGCGTCACGCCCTGGCAGTACAAACCCCTGCTGACCGCCGCGATGAGCGGGATCGTTCCCGATGCGTGCCTGCGACGCACCAACAAGGCCGCCGCGTCCATGGACGCCGCCAACGGACTGCGCGAGCACCGCGCCGACCTGGTGGCCCTGTGGGAGGACTCCCGGCTGGAGCAGTTGGGGCTGGTCGACGGGAACGCGCTGCGCGGGCTCGCCCGGCGGCCGGGAACACCCGAACTCCGCGACGCGATCCTCTACTCCACCATCGCAGCCGAAGCCTGGCTGCGCGGCCTGGCCCGCACCACCGGGTCCACCGCGCGGGCCGGTTCCTGAAACTGTTCCCTGCACTCCACCCAGGAAAGGTACGTACGCCATGGCATTGCGGTTCGGCGCCGACGTCTCCGCAGCGGAGACCGAGTACGGCACGGTCCTTCTGGACGAACGCGGCGGTGAGTACTACGAGTTGAATCCCACGGCCAGCCTGGTGGTCAGGACGCTGATGGCGGGCGGTGACGAAGCGGAAGCGGTCGCCGCTGTCACCGGCGAGTTCGACGTCGACGCCACCCAGGCGAGGCAGGACGTCGCCGCCCTGGTCCAGCAGCTGCGGACCTCGGGGCTGGCAGAATGACGACCCCCAGCGCACTGGAACGGCCCACCGGAGTCCCCTTCGCGTGGCGCCTGGCCGCCCGCCTCGTCCTGGTACCCGCCATCGTGCTCGCCCTGTTGCCGCCCCGCCGCATCCGTACCGTGCTCGGCCTCGTATGCCGCGGCGCCAGGCCGGCCACCGGCGTACAGGCCAAGAACGCGCGGGACGCCATGTGCGCGGTAAGCCTGCGCTGCGCCGGCCCGAAGGGCTGTCTGCCCCGTTCCCTGGGAGCCGCCCTGCTGTGCCGCCTGACCGGGACCTGGCCGACCTGGTGCACAGGGGTGCGCGTGGTGCCGCCGTTCACCGCACACGCCTGGATCGAGGCGGACGGTCACCCCGTGGACGAGGGCGTACCCGACGACTACTTCACCCGGCTCATGACGATCGCTGCCGCGACCCGATCGGGCCGATGACCGAGACCGTCGCGGACCAGCCACAGCCGGCCACCGAGGACGACCGCTCCACGCGCGCCGCAGTCGCCACCATGTACCGGCTGACCGACGGGCACCGCACATCCGCCCTCGTCGCCACCGCGCTCACACTCGTCGCCTCCGCTCTCGGCCTGGCTCAGCCACTCGTCGCGAAACAGGTCGTGGACGCCAGCGGACGCGGACAGGTACTGGGCCCCCTGCTGCTGCTCCTGGCCGCGCTGTTCGTCACCGAAGCGGCGACCGGAGCGATGGGCCGTTTCGTCCTGGAACGCATGGGGGAGCGCGTCGTACGGCAGCTGCGCCACAGCCTCGTGGGGCGGCTGCTCCGCCTGGAGATGCGGGAGTACGACAAGCACCGCAGCGCCGACCTCATCTCCCGCGTCACCACCGACACCACCCTGCTGCGGGAAGTGGTGTCCCAGGCGCTGGTCGACCTGGTCACCGGAACCCTCGTCGCCGCCGGGGCGATCGTCCTCATGCTGTGGATCGATCCACTGCTCCTCCTCCTGGTCGCGGCGACCGTAGCTGTCGCCGCCGTGATCGTCATCTCGCTGCTGAAGGGCATCCGGGCCGCCTCCGAGCGTATGCAGACCTCCATCGGCGCCATCGCAGCCGACCTGGAACGCGCGCTCGGCGCCCTGCCGATGGTCCGGGTGCACCGCGCGGAGGACCGTGAAGCCGCCCGCATCGGCGAATGCGTCGAATCGGCGTACAGCGCCGGTGTACGGACTGCGAAGCTCGCCTCCCTGATGAGCCCGGCCGTGGAACTGGCCGTCCAGGGCTCCTTCCTGATCGTCCTGGTCATCGGCGGTCTGCGGGTGAGCACAGACGCCAACTCGCTCGGCGACCTGGTCGCTTTCCTGCTCTACGCCTCGTATCTGGCCCTGCCGCTGTCCTCGGTATTCCGCGCGGTCGGTCTCATCCAGCGAGGCATGGGGGCCTACCAGCGCATCGGGCAGGCACTGTGCCTACCCGCTGAACCCGCACGGACTCACATGCCGGCCGTACGCCCGCGTACACGGGTACTCACCCGGCCGGCCGGTCCACAGGAGAAGCCCGCACTCGCCCTGGAGGACCTCACCTTCGGCTACGACCCGGACCGCCCTGTGCTGCGCGGCATCTCCTTCACCGCCCCCCACCGGAGCCAGACAGCTCTGGTCGGCCGGTCGGGCGCGGGCAAAAGCACCGTCTTCGCCCTGGCGGCCAGATTCTACGAACCAGATGGCGGTCTCCTGCTTTTCGACGGCCGGCCTGCCACCGAGCTGAGCCGCGAGGAGTGCCGGTCACGCATCGCGATCGTCGACCAGAACACCCACGTCGTCCACGGCACACTGCGCGCCAACATCACCTACGCCCAGCCTCACGCCTCCGAGGCCGAGATCGAGCGCGTAGTCGAACTCGCCCAGCTCAGCGACGTCGCCGCACGCCTGCCCGGCGGCCTGTCAGGGATGCTCGGCGAACGAGGCGGCACCCTCTCCGGAGGCGAACGGCAGAGGGTCGCCCTGGCCCGCGCCCTCCTGGCCCGGCCCAGCCTCCTCCTGCTGGACGAGCCGACCTCCCACCTGGACGCCGTCAACGAAACCGCGCTCACCGCCGTGATGCGCGACGCGGCCCAGGAATGCGCCGTACTGGTCATCGCCCACCGCCTGTCCACAGTCCAGCACGCCGATCGCATCGTCGTCCTCGACAGGGGCACCGCGGTCGCCTGCGGACCTCACGAGGAACTCCTCGCCACCAGCCCCGTCTACCGGGAGCTCGCCGCCGGACAGATACTCCGGCCGGCCACCACGCGCTCCACCGGACCACACCCCACCCACGCGTACCGACCCCTGCGACCCGGCCGATAGGGGAAGGGCCACAGTGCCGAGCACCGGACCGGCCGACTGGAACGACGGAGAACTCTGCGAGTGCCGCGGGGCAGTCCAGGACCTCCAGGGACGGGCACCCGTGCCCGCACGCGCAGCGAAGTGGGAACCCACTCGCCACCACAGCCCTCAACAGCTCGGCATGCGAAACCACTATGTCGACCGCTCGTGTGGAACGCCGCGCTGACCACCGGCTGAAGCGGCACGGCAGGCCCCGGTCACTGTGGCAGCGACACGGTGACCGCCTCAGCCGTGCACCGGTACCAAGGCCGTGCCGCCACGGATTCCGTATCCTGGCGGCATGCGCATGCGACCCACCCTGAGCTGGGCTCCTGCCGAGGACCTGCCGCCCGGCACCACGGATCTGGCACCGGTCGTCGATGCCCTGAGCACAGGCGGGGTGCTGGTGCTCAGCGGAGCGGGCCTCTCCACGGAATCGGGCATCCCTGACTACCGGGGCGAGGGCGGAAGCCTTGGCCGGCACACACCGATGACGTACCAGGAATTCACTGCCAGCGCCCAGGCACGCCGCCGGTACTGGGCCCGCAGCCATCTCGGCTGGCGCATCTTCGGCCGTGCCCGCCCCAACGCCGGCCACCGGGCCGTCGCCGCGTTCGAGCGGCACGGGCTGCTCTCGGGTGTGATCACTCAGAACGTCGACGGACTGCACCAGGCCGCCGGCAGCAGGGACGTCGTCGAGCTGCATGGCAGCCTGGAACGGGTCGTCTGCCTGTCCTGCGGGGCCGGCAGCGCGCGCCGAGAACTCGCCCTGCGTCTGGAGGAGGCCAATGCGGGCTTCGAGCCGGTGGCGGCCGGCGTCAATCCTGACGGCGATGCCGACCTCACCGACGCCCAGGTCGGGGGGTTCCGCGTGATGCCCTGCGTGAGCTGCGGCGGCATCCTCAAACCGGACGTCGTCTTCTTCGGTGAATCCGTACCCCCACCGCGGGTCGAGCAGTGCCGTCAGCTGGTCCGGGAAGCGACATCGCTGCTGGTCCTGGGTTCCTCGCTCACCGTGATGTCCGGGCTACGGTTCGTCCGTCAGGCATTCCAGGCATCCACGCCGGTGCTCATCGTCAACCGGGATGCCACCCGGGGCGACCAGCTCGCCCTCACCCGCGTCGCGCTCCCCCTCGGCGAGGCCCTGACCAGCGTGGCCGGCCATCTGAAGCTCCCCGCCGACGGCAACCACTGACTTCCCTCGCCTCCGCAGAGCCTGCCGCGCCCCCGGGCGTCCGCACGGGACGGAGCCTCGGGGGCGTGGAGCGCGGGGGAGGGGCGGGGGGAGTCGGTCAGCAGCCGGGGATGCCGGGGGCCGGGTCGGCACCGACGTTCACGTTGCCGCCCCACATCCACACGTTGCTGTAGATGTGGCCGATGTCGTAGTCGATGACGGTGCCGTAGTACCAGACGTTGGTGCCGTAGCTGCCGACCTGCACGTACTGGCCGCGCGTGTAGCAGGCGATGCCGGCCTCGGTCACCTTCGTCGTGGTGCCCCAGATCCGGCTGCTGGTGTTGGGGGCGTCTCGCAGATTGCTGTTCGCCTGCACCGTCGCCGCGTAGCCGTCGGCGCTGGAAGGCGCGGCCTGGGCGGTCCCTGTGGTGCCGAGCAGGGAAAGGGCAGCGCCGAGCGCCAGCCCGGCAGCCGCGGCCGACATACGTCGCCTGATCATGGGCATGCTCCTCGGTTCGATCGTGGAATCGGCGGCGTCAGCAGGGCGCGACGTCGGGGGACGGGTCGGTGCCGACGTTGACGTTGCCGCCCCACAGCCACACGTTCCTGTAGAAGTGCGCCGGCGTCGCGTCGTCGTCGAAGACGTTGCCGTAGTACCAGACATTGGTGCCGTAGTTGCCGACCGTCACGTGCTGGCCGAGCTTGTAGCAGTGGATGTACGCCTCGCTCAGGAACGCGGTGGTGCCCACGAGCCGGCTGTTCGTGGTGGCGGCCTCCCTGATATTGCTGCCGGCCTGGACGGTGGTGTTCACGCCCTGTGCGGCGGCCTCCGCGCTGCCGGCCGTGCCGAGCAGGGAGACAGCCGCGGCCAGCGCCATTCCCACTGCCGCCAGCTTGGATCGCTTCGCCATTGTTTTCCCCTTCGCCGTTCTGCCGTGACTGCCTGCTGTTCGACTGTGTGACGGAAGGGGTGGTGCGTCCGTATGACAGCACCGCGGGGCACTTTCGCGAAGGTGGTCCGTCAGAACGCACAGTCGCTGACGTGGGCCAGGTGCTCGTCCCCGGTGATAACCGTATGCCCTCTATCAGTTGCCGCCTGGCCCATATCGGTGGACGCCCCGGCTCAGCCGGTTCCGATGCCCGCCCTACCTTCCCGTGGCTTCAGGGTTTCAAGCGCTTCGCGGGTGCCGAGCCGGCGGAAGACCTCGTACGCCTCCTGCTCGAGTTCGCGGCTCGTCCCGGTCCCGCCCTGGGCCAGGGCGGCGCGGGCCAAATCCCTCAGGGTACGGGCACGCCACAGCGGCAGTTGCAGCTCGTCCCACAGGGAGAGCGCCTGCCGCAGGGTCCCGGTAGCCGTCTCCCAGTCGGACGCGGCGAGGTGCCACTCGCCCATGGTGCGCAGGACGAGGGCCTCGCCGAACATGTCCTGGCGCTCGCGGGTGATGTCCAGACACCGTTCGAGCCGCTGCCGGGCCTCGGTCATCCGGCCCTGCCGGAACTCGACCTTGGCCAGTGCCTGGCTCGCGTACATGACGCCGTAGGCGTCGTCCGTCTCCTCGAAGATGGCGAGGGACTGCCGCAGGAGGGTCTCCGCACCCGCCAGGTCACCACGCGCCCGGTGGCACAGGCCCAGTGAGCGCAGCGCGAGCGCCTCGCCGTGCCGGTCCCAGGCGGTGACGTACAGGCGGTGGGCGCGGGAGAGGGCCTCCCACGCCTCGTCGTCGCGGCCCTGTTCCCGGTGCACGTAACCGATGCCGTACAGCACATGGGCCATGGACACCGTGTCCTCCGGCTCCCGGTACTGCTCCAGCGCCGAGGTCAGCAGCGGCAACGCCTCGTCGAAGCGGGCCTGTTCACGGCGGGCCGCGCCCATGCCGGCCCGTGCGTCCGCGCAGCCGATGCGTACGGATCGCTCCTGGAACAGCCGCAGCGCCAGGGTGAAGAACGCGTACGCCTCATCGAAGCGGTCCTGCTCCAGACGGAGTTGGCCGAGCCCGTTCAGCAGCCAGCCCTCGCCCTCGACGTCGCCGCCACGGCGTACCGCCGCCAGGGCCACGTCGTGGGAACGGGACCAGGCGTCGAACTGGTTGTAGAGGGCCATGGAGGCGGCCATGAGCGTGGCGGCGAGCTCGCGGGCGGCGTCGAACATGCCGTGGTCCGCGCAGTGGATGACGGCGGCCAGCAGACACGGCTGCTCAGCGGCGAACCACGCGGCCGGTTCGTCCGTCAGGTGGGCCAGCGCTTCCGTCGGCGGGGCCGACCCGTCCGAGACCCGCGCGGCCCCACCGGCGACCTGCGCCGGCCCCTCCCCATCCCGCAGTGACCCGGCCACGTCCCGCGTCAGCCCGTCCATGCCCCGCGCCAGCGCGGCCGTCGTGGTGACCGACAGGAGCCGGGACGCGCCGCCCGGTCCGTGGGCCGCCGCGACGCGGGCCATGTCCAGCCAGCAGGCCACCAGTCTGCGGACCGCCGTCTCCCGTTCCTCCGGGGAGTCGTCGGTCAAGCAGCGCTCCCGGGCGTACTCGCGCGCCAGATCGTGGATGCGGTAGCGCGTTCCGCCCGTCTCGTCGGTGGCCACGACCTCCACGAAGTGGCAGTCCACGAGTATCTCGACCGCGTCCTCCGCGTCGTCCTCGCTCACGTCCAGGAGCGGTCCGGCGATCCACGCGGCGAAGTCGGGCAGATCGAGCAGGGCCAGACGGCGCAGGGCGCGCTGCTCCTGCTTGTCCAGGTCCGCGTAGCCCAGTCCGAGGCTCGCGCGCACTTCCAGGTCGCCCGCCTGCAGTTCGTCCAGTCGGCGACGCTCGTCCCGCAGGCGTGACGCGAGCCGCGCCGGTGTCCAGTGGGGACGGGCCGCCAGGCGGACCCCGGCGATCCGGACGGCGAGCGGCAGCCGACCGCACAGCGCGACGATCTCGGCGGCCCGGTCGGGCTCCAGGGCGGGCCGGGCCGGACCGGCCACACGGGCCAGCAGGTCCAGTGCCTCCGTCTCGGGCGGCACCCCCAGATCGAGGTGGGCGGCGCCCTCCAGCGCCATGAGCCGGCGGCGGGCGGTGATCAGCACGGCCGAGCCGCCGCCCGGCGGGAGCAGCGGGCGCAGCAGGGCCGCGCTGACGGCGTTGTCGAGGATGAGCAGGACCCGGCGGCTCGCGATGTGGGTGCGGTACAGCCCGATGAGGTCCTTCTCGTCGCGCGCCGGGGTCTCGGGGTCCACCCCGAGGGCGCGCAGCAGTCGGGCCAGGGCGTCCGCGGTCTGTACCGGCTCGGAGTCCGAGGCACGCAGGTCCACGAAGAGTTGTCCGTCGGGGAAGAGCTCGGCGGTGCGATGGCCCACGTGGACGGCCAGGGCGGTCTTGCCGGTGCCCGACCGGCCGGAGATGACCCCGATGGTCGGCGCGGTGCGCAGCGGGTCGCGCACCTCCTGCAACAGGGCGGTCGCCCAGGCCGCCTGCTCGGTACGGCCTATGAAGTCAGCGACGTCAGGCGGGAGCTGGCTGGGCGCCGGATGACCGGTGTCCTCACGGGACCGCTCGGAGCGGCGGGTCGCCGGTGTGTCCTCGTCCGAGCGCGGGCGAGCCGCCGCCGGTGCGGGCACGGGCCCCTTCCCGGCGGGCGCGGCCTGCCGGGCAGCCGGCGCTCCCAGCACCGTCGTGTCCGCCCGCAGCAGGGCCTGGTGCAGCGCGCGCAGCTCCGGGCCGGGGTCGATGCCCAGTTCCGTACGGAGCAGACGGCGGCCCTCGTCGTAGCAGCGCAGCGCGTCGGGCATCCGGCCGGCGCGGAACAGGGCGGTCATCAGCTGGCCGCGCGGGCGCTCCCGGAGGGGGTGGGCGGCGACGTGGGCGACGAGTTCGGAGATGAGGTCCGTACGCCGGTCCAGGTCCAGTTCGGCGGAGAAGCGGAACTCGGTCGCCTCATGCCGGAGTTCCGTCAGGCGCATGGCCTCGACACGGGCGAAGGACTGACCGAGCCCTTCCAGGGCGTCCCGGCCACGCCACAGACGCGACGCCGCCTGCAGGATGTCGACAGCCTCCTCGGCCCGCCCGTCGGCCGCCGCCCTCCGTCCTGCGGCGAACGCCTCCTCGAAACACCGGGCGTCCACGGCGGAGGGCGGGAACTCCGCGACGTAACCCGGGGAGCGGGTACGGATGGCCTCCGCGCCCTCCGTACCGGCCAGGGACCGGCGCAGTCCGGAGACGTGCGAGGCGACGAGCGCCCGCGCGGTGGCAGGCGGCTCCTCCTCCCAGACCAGATCGACCAGCCGCTCGACGGACAGCACCTCACCGAGATGCACGACGAGAGCCGCGAAGATCGCAGTCGGTTTGGCGCCGTTCAGTGCGATCCGGTGTCCCCCGCTCACCGCCTCGACCGGGCCCAGAAGGCGAACGTCCACCGTGTCCCCCGATTTCACGTCTCCGCAGTCGGGGACAATTTATCCACCGCCAGGCGTTCCTAAGCCGGTTGCCGGACTGCCGGATTCAGTGTTGGCCGATGTGGCGTTCGGGGTGGCCGGAACCCGTCGGGTCTGCCGGTGCTGGTGGCCCGTTCCGGCGCTGCATGCGTCCTGCAGAGGATCTGCATCGATCCTGCATCGCCCGGCTGGACGCTGTGAGCGTGACGGACATCATTCTGCTCTCGGACCCCCGGGTCGCCGCCACGCGTGTCATCGAGAACGGTGAGCCCCTGGTCGACACCCGGGAGGTCGCCGCACTGCGGGTCGACACGCGGAAGACGGACGACGACGGCTCGTATGCCCATCTCAGGGCCGACGTGCTGCGCCGGCTCCTGCTCGCACAGGACGCGCTGCCCCCGGGCATCCGCCTGCTGATGGTGGAGGGCTTCCGGCCGCCCGCCCTGCAGCGCCGCTACTTCGACGAGTACGCGGCGACGCTGCGGGCGGCGCATCCGGGCGCCGGGGCTGACCGCATCCGGGAGCTGGCCAGCGCGTACATCTCGCCCCCGGAAGTCGCCCCGCACGTCAGCGGCGGCGCGGTGGACCTGACGCTGTGCACGGACGACGGTGCCGAACTGCCACTGGGCACGGAGGTCAACGCCACCCCCGAGGAGAGCGAGGGCGGTTGCCGCACCGCCGCGCTCAACATCGACGCCGTCGCCCGTGCCGGCCGGGAGGTGATGGGCCGGGCCATGACGGCGGCGGGTTTCGTCAACTACCCCACCGAGTGGTGGCACTGGTCGTACGGGGACCGGTACTGGGCGCTCCTGACCCAGGCGCCGACGGCCAAGTACGGTCCCGCCTCCCTGCGCCCAACCACAGTCTGAGACAGCCGGACCCGGGGGAAACACCGTGGAGAACACCTGCATGACGACGACGCTGACCACGTCGTCCAGGACCTTCGACACTGCGACACCGACCACGACCACGACCACGACCACCACCAGCATGAGCACGCCCACGGGGGCCTTCGCCGGCCACATGACCGCTGCCGAGTTCGACGAGGCGTTCACCGCCGTGATGCCGAGGCTGCGGCGCAGACTGCTGGCCCTGACCGGCAATCCGCACGACGCCGACGACCTGCTGCAGGAGACGTACCTGAGGCTTTCCCGCCGGGCACGCGCCCACACCCTGACGCGTCAGCAGCAGCCGTACGCCTACACCTGCGCGGCGGCGCTGAACCTGCTGCGCGACCTGTGGCGGCACCCCTCACGTCGGGAGCGCTGCACCGACACGCTGCCGGAACACGGCTGGGACGGCGGCTTCGCGAGCCGCGAGGCCGAGGCGGTGACGGCCGCGCTGCTGAGCGGGCTGTCCCCCAAGGAGGCGGCCGCCGTGATCCTGGTCGACATAGAGGACCTGACCCATGACATGGCGGGGGAACGGCTCGGCGCCCACCGCGGCACGGTCCAACGCAACCGTATGCGCGGACTCGCCAAGATCCGCGCCGTGCTCGACGCATAGGAACCGACCGCCGAACCGACCGCCTCTTTCACCACGCGGCACAAGGCAGCCCTACCAACTGCCGGGAGCCGCCGCCCCGTACAGCACCCACGCACGTCACGCCGACACACCAGGGGGAACCCCATGCGCCGCACCAACCGCGCTCTCTCGACGGCGGGAGGACTGCTCCTCGCCACCACATTGGCTTGTACCGGTACGGCGATGGCCGCCTCGTCGCCGGTCTCCTCGACGGCGGTGGCCGCCGCCGACTGCCGTCCCCTGGCGGACGCTCCCGCCCAGGCCCAGGCGATCGTCAACGCCGCGTGCTCGCAGATCGGGGTGCCCTACTCGTGGGGCGGCGGCTCCGTCCACGGGCCGACGTACGGTCAGGACTACCCCGGCGGTGGCCCGGGCGCCCACGACAGCCAGGTGAAGGGCTTTGACTGCTCGCACCTGGTGCAGTACGCGGCGTGGCAGGGAGCGGGCATCGCCCTGCCCGAGGGGACGTGGAACCAGGCCAAGTGGAGCGGTGCCACGGCCCGGTTCACCCGCGCCCAGGGGATCGCTCCGCTTCAGCCGGGCGACCTGCTGCTGTGGGGGTCGGACCCGGCCAACCTCGGCAGCGTCCACCACATCGCCATCTACCTCGGCAACGGCAGGATGGTCGAGGCCCGGGAGTCCGGGACGCTCGTGATGGTCAGTGACGTACGGCTCAACACCCAGTACGCGGGGGCCCTGCGCATCGCCGGCGCCGAGCAGCCGCCCGCGGGCACCAAGCGGTTCATGACCTGGGGCACCGATGTGAGCCTGCGTCCTGATCCCAGCACCCGGCAGCTTCCCGTGGGCCGGCTGCCCGGCCCCACGGCCGTGGACGTGCTCTGCCAGGTGCGCGGGGAAATGATCACCGCCGAGGGCTACACCAACGACGCCTGGTCCTACCTGCCGAAGTACAAGGCATGGATCTCGAACATCTACATCAACGACCCGGCGGCCTGGCTGCCCGGGGTCCCCACCTGCTGATCCACGGGGTCGGCACACCACAACCGGCACACCTCACGCCTCGCACCGACAACTCTCACAGAGGAGACTCCGTCATGCGCACACTCACGCGCAGCAAGTCCATCGGCCTGTTCATCGCCACGGTCGCCGCGGCCGGGCTGGTCCCGCTCGCGGCCGGCACGGCCGAAGCCGCCCCGGTCGCCGCAGTCGCAGCCGCCGGTTCCTGCCCGGCCGCCGGCACAGTGACCCAGTGGTACCACTCGGGCCACGACGGCGTGGACATCGCCAACAACCGGGGTACGGCGATCTACTCCGCCGGGGCCGGCACCGTCATCGTCTCCGGCACCGCCAGCGGCTACGGCCAGTGGATCCGCATCCGGCACGACGACGGCACCGTCACCGAGTACGGCCACATGTACGAGCGCACCGTCTCCGTGAACCAGCGGGTGAACAGCGGCCAGCTGATCGCGTACATGGGCTCCGAGGGCCAGTCCACCGGGCCGCACCTGCACTTCGAGGCGCACGCCTCCACGTCCAGCACCCGGGGCATGGACCCCGTCCCCTACCTGAGCGCGCGCGGTGTGAGCCTGCCGTGCACCCCGGGCACCGGAACGCCCAGCACCAACTTCACCACCTGGGGCACATCGGTCCGGGTGCGCACGGAGCCGCGGCTGAGCGCGGGGGTCGTGCGCACGCTGACCGGGCCGACCGCGGTCTACGTGCAGTGCCAGACGCGCGGCGACTCGGTCACCGCCGAGGGCTACACCAACGACGCCTGGTCCTACATCCCGGCGCTCGGCGGTTACATCACCAACATCTACATCGACCACCCCGACGCCTGGCTGCCGGGGGTGAACCAGTGCTGACCGCCACCTTGAGCCGTTTCCGCGCCGGTACGAAGGGTGTCGCGGCGGTCGCGCTGGCCGCCGGGCTGCTTCTCTCCCCTGCCGTCACCTCGTCCGCGCAGGCCGCCGACCCGGCGCCCTGCACCCCCGACCCGGACTACCGGGGCTGGTTCCGGTGCCCGATCTGGGGCTCGGACGTCAACCTGCGTTCCGCCCCCGATCCGCAGGCCCCGGTCACCTCCACCTCGCCCGACGACGGCTTCCTCAAGGTGCTGTGCCAGGTCAAGGGCGGCCGGGCGACCTACGGCGACTACTGGCACACCTGGTGGGTCAAGACCCCGGCAGTCGGCATGGTCCCGTCCTCGTACATGAGTGAGATCTTCCTCGTCGGAGGCGGCAACGACGAGCGGGACTCGGGTCTGCCGACCTGTTGAGCGACCGCCCGCGCCGACCGGATGCCCCGGGACCACGACAGGTCCCGGGGCATCCGGCGTCCGGGCTCCTGTACGGAACCCTTCCGGAGTCCGCTGCGAACTCTCATACGGCAGGGGATGTGCCCCCGTCCTACGTGTGGTGCGAGCGCCGGATCTCCGGCTCCACCTCCGACACCTTTCCCTCCACCGATCCCGAGGACAACCATGATCACCTTGACCAGCGCACGGGGCGCGGTACGGGCGGGCGTGCTGACCGCCGCCCTCGCCGCGCTCCTGTGCACCACCGCGACCACCGTCTCCGCCGCGTCCACCGAGTCCCCCTCGCCGCAGCCGGCGGCGGTGCAAGCCGACGTGCCGGCCGGGGTGACGGCGGGCGTCGCCGTCTTCGACCGCCAGACCGGCACCTTCACCGAACAGGTGAACAGCGCCGCGCAGTTCAGGTCCGCGTCGGTGGTGAAGCTGCTGATCGCCCTGGACGTGCTCTGGAACCGCAGCCCTGACACCCTGTCGGCCACGGACCGGGCCCGGATCGACACCATGCTGCGCGGCAGCGACGACCCGGCCGCGAGCACGTTCTGGTCGAACAACGGCTCGGGGGCGATCGTCGACCGGATGGTCACCCGGCTCGGCCTGACGGACACCGCCCGGCCGCCGTCGACCCACCCCGGCTTCTGGGGCTACACGGCTCTCTCCGCCCGTGACACCGTGAAGATCTACCGCCATCTGCTGGACGCCGCCCCGGCGGCGACACGCGACTACCTCCTCGGCAACCTGCGGCAGTCCACTCGCTGCGCCACCGACGGCTACGACCAGCACTTCGGCATCGCCGGCTCCTTCAACCGCCCCTGGGCCGTCAAGCAGGGCTGGTCGGGCTTCAGTTCGGGCGGCTGCACCGCCCCGACCACGGCGGCGGCGAAGGCCGCTGACGCCGATGAGGCCGCCGGGGAACCGGCGGGAGGTGCCGCCGCCCGGACGTCGGCGGGCGCCGACGCCGTGGACCTCTCCCGTCCGGCACTGCACTCGACGGGTGTGGTGGGCTCGGGTGACCGCTCCATCGTGGCCGTCTACACCCTGCACCCCAGCGGGACGTCCTACGGCAAGGCATACACCGACATCGGCCGGCTGACCCGTTCACTGAACGTCCCCGGCGCCTCCCGCCCCGCCGGTACGTGGATCGGCACCTGGGGCAGCGGGGTCCGGGTCCGCACCCAGGCGACGACCGAATCCGGGACCATCACCACGCTGCCCGCGGGAGTCGAGGTCCTGGTCGGCTGCCAGAAGCGGGGCCAGCAGGTCAGCCAGCCGCCCTACGTCAACGACTGGTGGGCCCACCTGCCGCAGTACGGCGGCTACATAACCAACATCTATCTCAGCGTGCCGGACAACCAGGTGCCCGGGGTGCCGGTCTGCTGACCGGGCGGGGCGAACGACCCGGAGCTCCTGCCTGCTGCGGCATCCTGTCGGGTGACCGCCGGTAGGTCTTGCGGTCGAACCCTGGCGGGCGACCGCCAGAACGGCTCGGGACGCCACCACGGCGCCCCGGGCCGACTCGTCTGCATCGTGTACGAGCAGCAGACCGTGGAGTCGGTTCCCCGAGCCACAGCACGCTTGTCCCCGACCCCTCCCATGACGTGGATCTCGGGCCCCTCGGTCGGCAGCGATATCGAGCTGGTGCCGGAGCCGGCTACCGGCTCCGGCTCGCGTCGACCGTGACCTCGGCGACCGCCCGCGACACCGGCCAGTCGCCTTCCGTCAAGCCGGACGTCCAGAACCTGCGGGGGACCGCTCAGACTTGGAGTGGTCTCGTCAGGGCAGAGGGCGGGGCGCGTGAGAAATTGTGGGGGTTCGCCCACCTGAAGAACTGGCGCGTCCTCGGCAAAGTACGCACCGACCCGACATGGGCGACCGCGCTGGTGAGGGCTCCACTCGTCCTGGCGAATCGCGAAGTCGCCCGCTGACCGCCGATCTTCGTCGAAGTCATCCGCCCGCGACCGGCACGAGCATCCCGAACCCGCGCACACCAGAGCCGCGACCTGCAACTTCACGATGCCCACAACTCACTCGGGACCGGTCCCGGACCGCACCGTCCAGGATGGGGCTATGCGCCAGATGGATGAACCGGCCGACTCGCCTGGGATGCTGGATGACATAGAGAGTGCCCGCCGCCTGATGTTCATTACCCCCGAGTTGCCGGCCCTGGAAAGGGTGGGGTCCGTTCAGCAGGGCATGACCGGCAGCCATCTCGCAAATACCATCCCGTATAGGGACATGCAGTTCGAGGTGAGCAAGGGCGCATTCACCGCACTCGGCTCCCTGCTGGTGAGCTTCAGCGTCGCTGGCATTTGCGGTCAACGCCCGGGCAGCCTGGCTGCTGATCCGGGAGTACGGACTGCGGTTTCGCGGGCAGCACGGCAGCGGTCGGAGCGTCAGCCTGACCAGCGACCGCACCGTCGGCAACCTGCTTTATGGGGCAAGCGAGGGGGCGAGCGCCGTGCACGCATAGCCAGTGACGGCCGTTGCGGATCCTGGTATGCCCCAGCGGCGAAGGAATTTCATGTACTTGATGCACCTCTCGCCGTCCTGTAACGCAGCACAACCTGCACCCCCGGAGACGTGACCACCGTCAGCGCCGAACAACGGCGACCCACCCTCCCCTGGGATGGAGTACCGACATGACAGAGAACTCGGCCGCCGCGCTGTCCCGCCGCAGCGCCCTGATCAGCGGCACCGCGGTGGTCGGAGGGCTTCTCATCGGCTCCGGACCGGCGGCGGCGGCGCCCGAGCCGGACGCCACCGGCACCGCGTTGCCCGGTTTCATCCCCGTTCCCGCCGATGACATCGATTCCGTCTGCGTGCCCGCGGGCTACGTCGCCCATGTGCTTGCCCCCTGGGGACAGCCGCTGCGCACGACCGGTCCGGCATGGCGCGAGGACGGCGGCAACACCGCCGCCGAGCAGTCCCGGCAGATTGGCACGCACCACAGTGGACTGGCCTTCCACCCGCTGGGACGCGGCCCGCGAGGCAGCCGGCACGGCATCCTCGTCATCGGTCACGAGTACGCCGACAGCGCGCTGCTGCATCTCGACGGCGGCGCCGACCTCACCACGTCGGCGGTGGACAAGGCGCTGGCTGCGGTCGGCGTCAGCATCGTGGAGGTCCGGCGCAGGGGGGATGCCTGGCAGGTCGTCGGCTCACCGCGCAACACGCGGGTGACCGGCGCCACACCCGTGACGTTCACCGGCCCGGTCACCGCCGGCCATCCCCGCCTGGCCACGGGCGGCACACCCCTGGGCGTCCTGGGCAGCAGCACCTCCGGGAACACCCCCTGGGGCACGTGCCTGGTCGCCGAGGAGAACTTCCACGCAGTCTTCGGCACCGACGACACTGCCTGGCACCCGACCGAGACACAGCGCCGCTACGGGCTGAGTGCGTCCGGCCACGGCCACCGCTGGCACCGGGCCGACCCGCGCTTCGACCTCGCGGTCAGCGGCAACGAGCCCAACCGCTTCGGCTGGGTCGTCGAGATCGACCCGCTGGATCCCCGCTCCGCCCCGGTCAAGCACACCGCCCTGGGCCGGTTCAGCCACTCCGGCGCGACCGTGACGCAGTCCGGCGGCCGGGTCGTCGTCTACAGCGGGGACGACCAGGACGGCGGCCATGTGTACAAGTTCGTCTCGGCGCGGCCCTGGCGACCTGGCCGCGCCGGGGGCCGCGGCCCACTGGACGAGGGCACCTTGTATGTTGCCCGCTTCCATGACGACGGCACGGGCGCATGGCTGCCGCTGGTGCACGGCCGCGGCCCGCTGACCGGGCGCCTCGGCTGGACCGATCAGGCCGACGTGCTGCTGCGCGCCCGGCAGGCGGCCGACGCGCTCGGTGCCACCCCGCTGGACCGCCCCCAGCAGATCGCGGTCGACCCGCGCGATGGCGACCTCTACTGCGCCCTCGCCAATAGCGCTGGGCATGCCCCCTGCGCGTCCCCCGCGTCCGCGCGCTCCAACGCGGTGCGTCCCCGCCGGTCGAATCCCTACGGGCAGATCATCCGCTGGCGGGAGGACCGGGGCGACGCGGCGGCCGGGCGGTTTCGCTGGGAGGTCTTCGTACTCGCCGGCGACCCGGCCTACGACGACGCCGTTCAGCTCGACTCCAGTGGCATGTTCGCCTCACCCAAGGGCCTGTCGTTCGACGCGGGCGGGCGGCTGTGGATCCGCACCGGCATCTCCGGGCACGTCCAGAACCGCCAGGGGGCGGGCATGACCGGCTGGGCAACAACGCGCTGCTGGTGGCCGATCCCGGCACCCGGACGATCCGCCGTTTCCTCACCGGCCCGCGCGGCGCGGAGATCACCGGCGCCGCCCTCACACCGGACCGGCGGACCCTGTTCGTCAACGTGCAGCATCCCGGCGAGCGCTCCGCGGCCTGGGGCACCCCCACCCCGCGGAACCCGCGGGCGGTCAGCAACTGGCCCGACCACGCCCCGGGAGGTCGGCCCCGCTCTGCCACGGTCGCCGTCAGCCGGAGCGACGGCGGCGTGATCGGCGCGTCTTGACCCCGGGACCAGAATCGCAGTGCGGAAGGAGTGCGGACAGTGGTGAACATCATTCCCCGGTCGGCGTGGGGTGCCAGGCCCCCGGCGAAGCCGAGCACCGACTCGTGGAGTCCCTGGTTGGGCGGGGTCGCCGTCCACCACCACGGTAATTCCTACCCTTGGCCGTGGGACAGCTACTACATGGAGAACCACGAGGACTGCTTCGGCCAGGTCCGCGAGGTGCAGCAGGCGAAGATGGAGGAGGGGTATGACGACATCCCGTACAACTATCTCGTCTGCCACCACGGCGGGATCTTCGAGGGCCGGGGACCCAAGGTCCGCTCGGCGGCCAACGACGACGAGACCCCAGGAGCGAACCAGAACTACTTCGCCATCATGGGCATGGCGGAGACCAACGACACCCCGACGCAGGCCATGGTGACCTCCATCCGCGAACTGATCGGTCACCTGCGCCAGTACGAGCAGGCGGGACCGCGGATCCTCGGACACCGGGACCTCGACCCCGGCTCCACTTGCCCGGGGAAGCTGTACCCGAACGTGGGCAACGGGAGCCTCGACCCGGGCCCGACGCCCGATCCCAACACCGGTCTGACGATCCAGCCCCGCAGCCAGTGGGGCGCCCGCCCGCCCCGCGCCGTGGAGAGGGTGGATCCCGGCGCCCGCACGGGGTTCACCGTCCACTACTCGGCGGGCCCGCCGACCCAGACACCGCGGCAGATCCAGAACTACCACATGGACGGCAACGGCTGGGACGACATCGGCTACAACTTCCTGGTCGACACCGCCGGCCGCATTTACGAAGGACGCGGCTGGAACGTCGTGGGAGCGCACGCGGCCCCGCACAACACCACCCACATCGGCGTGTGCTTCATCGGCCAGGACGGGCAGGCCACCCCCCTCACGGGCGCCGCCATCCGCGCCCTGTACAACCGCGCCAACGAACTCACCGGCAAGGCCCTGGCCAAGACCTGGCACGGCGGCCTGTCCGGTCAATCCACCCAGTGCCCCGGCTCCGCCCTGCGGGCGTGGGTGCATGGGGGCATGCAGGGAGACGACCTGCCGATCACCGACGGCACCGGCGACCCCAGCGGTGGCATGTCATCGGTACGGTCGGTGGCGGCTCAGCAGTCGGCTGTCAACGGTCTCGGCCATAGCCCGCAGCTGACCGTGGACGGGATCTGGGGGCGCGCACCGACGCCGGCGTGCGCTGGCTCCAGACCAAGGTCGGCGTCGCCGCGGACGGCCTGTGGGGCCCGGCCACCGAGGCCGCCTACAAGGCGTTCATCGGTGACAGCTCCAGCGGTGGCATGTCATCGGTACGGTCGGTGGCGGCTCAGCAGTCGGCTGTCAACGGTCTCGGCTATAGCCCGCAGCTGACCGTGGACGGGATCTGGGGGGCGCGCACCGACGCCGGCGTGCGGTGGCTCCAGACCAAGGTCGGCGTCGCCGCGGACGGCCTGTGGGGCCCGGCCACCGAGGCCGCCTACAACGCCTACCTCGACGAGGGCTCACGGCTGGCCGTCGACGGCGTCTTCGGTCCCGCCACCGTCACCGCCACTCAACGGGCGATCGGCGTCACCACCGACGGTGTCTGGGGCCCGGCCTCCGTCCGGGGCCTGCAACGCCACCTCAACACCTGGAGCGGCGCGGGCCTGACCGTGGACGGCGACATGGGCCCCGGCACGGTCAGTGCCCTGCAACGGCATCTGAACCGGATGGTCAATGCCCGCCTGACCGTGGATGGCTCCTGGGGTCCCGCCACCATCAAGGCCCTGCAGAACGCGTTGAACCTGGCGCGCCTCTAGGGCGTGTCCGCGTTGTTTGTAGTGACTGTTGCGGGCGCGTGACTGGCTGAGTCTTCGCCAGTTGTGACCAGCTCGGATGGTGGTGGATGGTGAGGTGGGCAGGGTGGAGGAGGTGGCCGATGAGGCGGCGTATCTCTGCCACGGACAGCGGAATCAGGCCACCGCTGTTTTCCCTTTTGAGAGAGCAGCTGCACCAGCGTGGCGTTCGCACTGCGCTGCTCGGTGACGACGGTCTCGGGATCGTCCCCCTGATGAGGTATCACCACTCGCTTTGCGCCCAGACGGGCGTGGCACCACACCGGTCCCGGGCGGGGACCGTCGCCCATCGAGAAGGGAAAGACGCACCGGCCTGCGCAAGGGTTCTCGTACTCTTCGGGCTCTTCGGGCCGGGCCGGCGCCCGCACGCGAGCGGGTATGGAGGCTCCGCGGAAACCGTGAGTGACACCTCCCTCACGCAGTAGATTCGTCCCGCGCGGGCAGGACCGCCGCGCGCCTTCCGGACCGACGCGAGGGGGAGGAACACGGTGCGCTGTGGAGACGAACTGGCCGGCCGCTACGTCGCGAAAGAGGTGATCGGCGTCGGGCGGGGCGGCGAGGTCTGGCTCGCCCACGACACCGTGGTGGGGCAGGACGTCGTGCTGAAACCCGAGCGGATCGAGGGGGACCGCGAGACCGCGCTGCGGCCGCTGGGCGAAGCGCGGGCCCTGGCCAAGTTCCGCGGCCATCCCCACGTCGTGACGCTGTTCGACGTGGTGATCGAGGCGCCGGAGGAGGACGCCGCCGCGACCTACTGGTTCGTCATGGAGCACGTGCCCGGCGGTGGCCTGGATGGAAAACCGCCTCTGCCGCCCCGGCAGGCGGCCCGCGTCGGCGCCCAGCTCGCCGACGCGCTGGCCGCGCTGCGCGAGGCGGGGGTCGTCCACTGCGACGTCAAACCCGCCAACATCGGCCTCACCCGGAACGGCACGGCCAAGCTGCTGGACTTCGGCGCCGCATACCGGATCGGCGGCGCCGAGACCATCACGGCCAACGGCCCGTACAGCTTCACTCCCGACTACGCCGCTCCCGAACTGGTCCGCGGCAACGTCCCCCTGCCCGCCTCGGATGTGTTCTGCCTGGCCGCCACGCTCCATGCACTGGTCACCGGCGCGCCACCGCGCGCAGACGTGACGGAACCGGCCGGTGGCCCCGGTGCCGGCCGGGCCGGCGGTGAGGACGGCGCCCGTCTGGCGTACTGGAAGGCGGGACAGGGGGTCGTGGAGATCGACGCCGAGGCCGTGGGCCCCCTGTACCCCGTGCTCTCGGCCATGCTGCGGCACAACCCACGGGAACGCCCCGAGGCGGCCGAGGCGCGGCAGCTCCTGACGGCTGTCGCCGAACCGGGACGGCACGGCGGACGGAGGCGTCGGGGCCGTCGGTGGTTGTTACCGGCCACGGCGCTCGCCCTGTGCACCGCGCTGGCCCTCACGCTGTTGGCCCTCCTCGGCGACGGGGACAACCGGCGCGACGACGGCGGTACGGGAAACGCCGGCCCCGGCTCGGCCCAGCGGCAGCTCCCCGGCGAGTCCGTGCAGGGAGCGGCGCGGTCCCTGATAGGCGACCCGCACACCGCCGACGTGTGCGCCCTGGCCGTTCCCGCAGCCTTCGACCGCTTCGGCGACAGCCGCGTGGACGTGGACTACGGCAACTTCGACCGCTGCGACGTGCTCGTCCACCCCGACGGCGAGAACCGCATCGACGTGTCGTTCCAACTGCGCGGCGGCTCACCGCCTGAGACGTCGGCACCCGTCCGAACCATCGGGAACATCGCGGTCCGGGAGGAGCCGTCCACCCGGAACAAGTGCGGGCTGTTGCTGTCCCACGGAGAACGGGGCGAGGCGGGCGACGTCATCCGGATCCGCGTCGAGGTCGGCGAGGGCACCGTGACCGGCGGCGCCGCCACGCTGTGCACAGTCGCCGATACCGCCACCCGCAGTGCCGCCGAAGTGCTCAACCGGGGCCCGCTGCCCCGCCGTTCGCCGGCCTACCCGGCCGACTCCCTGGCCTGGGCGGACGCCTGCGCGCTGCTCGATGCCAAGGCCCTGTCCGCCGTGCCGGGCGTCAGCGCCGACGCGCCCGAGGCGGGCGTCGCGAACTGGAGCTGCACGTGGTTCAGCGACGTCGACGACCTGGAGGCGGAGATCGCCTTCTTCCGCGACCAGCCCAAGTCCGCCCGCGACGGCGACCCCGTGCGGCTCAGCGGCCACGACGCCGTCGTCGTTCCGGAGGGCAACGACGACGGAACCTGCACGGTCTTCGTCCTCCACCGCGAATACAGCGGCCACGACGCCGAGACGGCCGCCGAGATGCTGCGCCTGCACGTCGGCGGTCGGCCGCCCGTCGCCGACCTCTGCGACATGGTCACCGACCTCGCCGCCTCCGCGGCCGCGAAACTGCCCGCCCTCTGAAATCGGCGCCCGGCACATTCGGGAGGGGTCCCGAGCAGGTCGGCGCACGCTGGTGGGCCCGTCCGGAGGAGCCGGTCGCCCTGAGGTCCCGCCGTGCCGATCCGCAGGCGCCCCACGCCCTGCGCACCGAGGAGACCAGCGATGCCCTTCTCCGCCAGCCTCGCACGCGGTGTCGCGCCCACCGCGCCCGGAACCCTGCACGCGCGCACGGTCACCGGCGACCTGTGCGTCCCGCCCAGCCCGGGGCGGACCGTCCGCTTCGGGCGGGGCGAGCACCCCGACGTCGACCTGGAGGTCGGTGTAGACGATCTCCGGGTGAGCCGCCGGCACGGGGAGCTGACGTACCGCCGGGGCCACTGGTGGCTGCGCAACACCGGGCGTCAGCTCGTGCGGCTGCCGCGCGGCCGGATGATGCACACCACCACCGAGCCCGTGCCGCTCACCACCGGATACACCCCCCTGTTTGTCAAGGGCTCCGGCTACCGCGAGCACCTGGTCGAGCTGTACGTCGCCGACCACGATGACCAGGGCCCGGGCTCCCGCCGCCGGGCCGACACCCTGCGGCCGCAGACCTGGGCCCTCGACGACGACGAGCGGCTGCTCCTGGTCGTGCTCGGCCAGCGGTACCTGCTCTACGAGGAGGATCCGCGGCCCCTGACGTACTCCATGGCCGCCCGGCAGCTCGTCCACCTGCGCCCGTACGGCAACTGGAACGGGCGCAAAATCGAGTACCGGATCGAGGCGGTACGCCGCCGGCTGCACGACGCCGGCTTCAGGTACGCGCTGATGCACGACAGGTCCGAGGAACGCCCCTCCGACAACAGCCTGCTGCACAACCTGCTCAAGGGCCTGGTCGAGTCCACAACGCTCGTGCCGCCGGACCTGAACCTGATGGACGACGCCCCCGGCGGCCCGGACGGCACGCCCGCAGGACAGCCGTAGCGCCGGACCACCGGTCGAACACGGGCTCGTGCATGTCTCCCGTCGGCGGCACCCCCTGTGACGACCGTGGCCGCGCACCGCTGAAGCTGCTCTTCTCGCCGCCGGATGGGTGGCTCCCATGGGCCGGTGTGCGGTCGTGGCCAACCACCCGGTGACAGCCGGACCGGAGCACCCCGCGCGACACGCACGACCGGTGACGGGCCTGACCGCCACCGGTCCTCCCGCCTTTTCTACGCGACGCTGGGGCCGACGTCCGCCGCAGTGAGCGGGGAGCGTGTGACCGGGGCCGACGACCGCTCGTCGGCGCCGGCATCGGGGCCGACGACCCGGGTCTGGCCGTCCATGTCGTCGGTCACGAAGGCGTGGTCACCGGTGGCGGTGTCGATCGCCGGGCTTTCCGCACCGATCCGGTACAGCGATCCGTCGGAGGCGAGGAGCGGGTCGACCGTCCTGACGGAGCCGGCGGGCGCGGACACGCCGACGGTCGCCGATCCGGTCGGCCACGCGATGTTCCCGGCGTAGGTCATGCCCTCCGGCTTCCGGACCTCGTTGATCAGCTTGCCCCGGCTGCCGGTGACGACGTTGTCGGCGATGACCGAGTCGACCGGGGCGAGACTGTAGTTGGCGCCGATCTCGATGTTGGCCACGTTGTTCACGAAGGTGTTGTTCACGACGGTCGCCCGGTAGACACGCCAGTGTGCGCTCAGCGCGCCCGAGGTGTCCACGTCGCCGCCGTCGATCTGCAACGCGGCGTCGTAACCGGTGCCGGTCAGACCCTCGAAGTAGTTGTTGTGGACCTTGTGGTCCTGGCCGTAGATGCGGATCCCGCCGGTCCCCGCCTTGCCCTGGCCGAGGAAGAAGTTGCCGTAGAACGCGCCGCGGTTCCCGTGCCGTTGGGACAGGACGCCCTGCGAGGTGCGGAAGGTGTTGTAGCGGACGGTGTTGTCGTTGCTCTTCACGGAGACGATCTCCGGGTCGCCGTCGCAGTTCTCGAAGAGGTTCGACTCGACGACGGTGAACCCGCTCGACCGGGAGATGCCGCTCCAGCCGACCCGGATGGCCTCCATCTCGTTGTTCGCGCGGGGGCCGATGTCACGGAAGTGGTTGTGGTCGATGCGGTCGTGCTGTGACTGCTGGGTTCCGGATCCGTCGATGGTGATGAAGTTCCCGAGTTGGTGTTTCTCCTCGAACAGGTTGTGATCGATCCGGTTGTGGTGGCTGTTCGCACCCTGGATGACCACCCACTTCAGTGAGGACTCCTCGGTCAGCCGGAAGTGGTTGCGGGTCAGCCGCACGTTGTTCGAACTGGTGATTTTCAGGGTGTCGCTGTTCGTGAACGTCAGCCCCTCGAAGGTGATGTAGGAGGAGGCCGCCACCTCCAGCTGCCCGTCGGCGATCACCGCCTTGCCGCGGTTCTCCGCGACGACGGTGACGGGCTCGGCGGCCGTTCCGTTCTTCCCGGTGATCCCGTCGATCGAGTACGTGCCGTCCGCCAGCACGATGCGGTCCCCGGCCCGCGCGTCCCCGAACGCGTTCGTCAACCCGGCCGAGTCCGCGACACGGACCGTGCGGACGGGGCTCTGCTCCCCGTCTCCACCGTCCCCGCCGTCCCCGCTGTCGGCTCCGTAGATATCGGTCTCGGTGATGCTGGTCCAGTCGTTGGACGTGTTGCCGTGACCGACGATCCGCAGGTAGCGGGCCGAGGCGTCGGCGAAGTCGTACTTCTGCTGTCCGAGTGTGCCGCCGCTGCTGGTCCTTCGTTCGGCAACGGTCTTCCACGACGATCCGTCGTCGGACAGCTGGATGTCGAAGGTGTTCTTCCTGCTGTCCCCCTGGTGCCAGGCGACCGACACCGACCCGACGGTCCGGGCCGAGCCGAGGTCGTAGCGGATCCACGCCCCGTCGCCCTCGGCCGACCAGCGGGTGCTCAGGTCGTTGTCCAGGGTGTTGGCGGGCACGTTGCCGTCGTCCGCGCTCGCTGAAACGTCCGCGATCCGGACCGGAGAGTCCCCGCCGGGATCGGTGGGATCTCCACCCGCAGGCTCGATGTCGTAGGTCCGGACCCAGTCGACCTCCAGCACGGCCGGGCGCAAACCGCTGTCGCCGGTGAAGTTGTCGAGCTGGAGGTTGAGGTGACCCGAGGGCATCGCCTGGATGTCCCCCCGGTCGGCGTCCGCGCCGCCCGACTCCCGGAACCACTCCACGCCGTCGACGTAACCGACCAACGCGTCCGGCGTCCACTCGAAGGCGAAGTTGTGCCACTGCGTCATATCCACGGGACAGACGTCGCGGCGCTCCTTCTTGTCCGTCGGGCTCTTCGGATAGTGCAGGAAAGCGGTCAGGCACTGCGCTTCGGGGTCGGACGTCTCGACCCAGTCGTACTCCCCGTTTTCCAGCCGGTTGCCGGCGGTGGGCCAGATCAGGTGCAGCACATGGTAAAGCCCGCCGGTCGGACCGGTGTTCCGCGAGCGGGAACGGATTTCCCACCGGCCGTACGGGGCGTCACGCTGCTGTCTGAGCCATCCCGTGTCGCCGTTCGCCTCGCCACGCATGGTGAGCATGCCGTCGGCGACGGTGCTGTTCTTGGCGCACCGGCGGCCGTTCCCGTCGTGCCCTTCCCAGCATCCCTGCGTGCCGCCGACCTCGCCCGTCGGTACCGCCCATTTGCCGGGGTCGACCGGGCCGGTGTAGTCGAACTCGTCGGACACCGGCAGCGGTGTGCCCCAGCCGTACCGCTCGGCGGCCTCGGCAGACTCCCCTCGCCCGCGCCGTCGCCGTGCGTGACGTCCAGATCGTAGATCTTCACCTGGCCGTAGTTGTCGCCGCTGCACGGGTCCGAGTTGCCGCAGTTGGCCTGCGTGTACGCGCCGGCCTTGAAGTAGGCGCCGGAGTAGTCCTTCGACAGCGTGGTCTGCAACGCGCCGTTGTAGTAGACCCTGGTCTCGCCGTCGCTGACCTCGAACTTCGCCTGGAACCGCGTGCCCAGTTCGTAGCTGTCCGTCACCATACGGTGACGTGATGTGTCGCCGTCGGTGATGTAGAGCTTGCTGCCTTCCAGGCGGAAGACGGTGACGTCGTCGGAGGCGTCGTGGATCTGCCCGGCGACGACGTACGGCCTCTCCTCGGGAACGTCCGTGATGGCCTGGTCGATCACCATCGTGTGGGTGCCAGAAGTGGACGACCAACTCGCTTTCGTCCTGCCGGAATTCGTCATCTCCCGCAGCTCCGAGCGGGGATTGCTGGAGCCGCTGGTGGTGACCCCGTTGACCGGGGCCCGGAACCGGACGGCCGAGCAGTCGTCGGCCGTGACGAACCACGGGTCGTTCGCGTATGTGGCGAGTTCCGGCTGGTAAACGTTGGTGGGAGACTCCTCCTCGCCCACCGGCAGCCCGATGTACCAGTCCGTCAGGTCCAGCACGTCGGCAGGGTACGCGCAGGAGCCGCCACCGTCGCCTCCGCCTCCATCGGCCCCGTACACGTCCGTCTCGGTGATGCTGGTCCAGTCGTTGACTGTGTTGCCATGGCCCACGATCCGCACGTAGCGGGCCGAGGCGTCGGCAAAGTCGTGGCTCTGCTGCCCGAGCGTGGTACCGCTGGTGGCTTTCCGGCTCAGGACCGTGGTCCACGACGATCCGTCGGCGGACAACTGGACGTCGAAGGTGCTCTTCCTGCTGTCCCCCCGGTGCCAGGCGACCGACACCGACCCGACGGTCCGGGCCGAGCCGAGGTCGTAGCGGATCCACGCCCCGTCGCCCTCGGCCGACCAGCGGGTGCTCAGGTCGTTGTCCAGGGTGTTGGCGGCGACGTTGCCGTCATCGGCGCTCGCCGTGACGCTCCTGACCTCCAGCGGAGAGGTGTCGGCTGCCGATGCGACCGGGTGGAACACACCCGACACTCCGACGGCGACCGCACCCACCAACAGCGCATGAAACGCGCGTCTCATAGGACCTCGCTTCGATTGACGGGCCGGGCGGCCGATACGGCCGGCCCGGGGCCGGACGGTTGTGGTCGATAACCGTGAACTGGCGCACCGTGAGGTGGTGCTCCAAAGGCCAGGGAGTACCGTGTCAGACGCGTGACGGGACCCCTCCCGCGCTGGTCGTGGCGCGGTGCGCGCAGGCGGGAGTGCTGGGCGATCGTCGTCTGTGTTGCAGCGGCCAGCTTCGGCCAGGGGCGCCAGGAGTGAGCAGACCGGGCCTGGGCGCTCCAGGCCGGGTGGTTGTGGTCGGTCGTAGTCGAGACGCTGCAGCAGTAGCTGTGCTTCGTCGAGCAGGGCCTGACCGCGTGCCGTCGGGGCGACCGGCCGTCTGCGGCACCGCCCAGGCTCTGCGAGCCCGGAGCCAGAAGACCGAAGCCGGTCGCGTCCGCATCAGAAGCGTCGTCGACCAGCTCACCAGGAGCGGCGGCCCGATCACCGTGGCCGCGGTGGCCCGGCAGGCAGTCGTCTCGCGCACCTTCCTCTACGAGCACGCCGGGGCCCGGAACCTCGTCGCCGAGGCTGCCCTCCGGGCCTGCGGACTGCGAGCGCGGACGGCTCAAACCCAGCGCGAGGTGGTGGAGGCTTCCTGGCGTGAACGCGCACTCAACACCGAGGTGGCACTCAAGGCCACCAATGCGGAGGTCGTCAACCAGCGAGAGCGCATCGCCGAACTGCTCGGCCGGGTCGCTGAACTGCAGGGCGAGTGGACCGACGCCGACGTCCTGCGCATCACGACCGCCAACGTCGCCCTGCGACGCGAGGTCAGGGTGCTGACGGCCGAACGTGCCCGCCTCACGAAGCGTCTAGCTGCCGCCAGGGACAACGCACGGTTCGCCGACAAGCGCATCGCCGCACTCGAAGTACAGATCGCCGAACAGTTCACCGCCCCACCCTCCCCGGCCGCTGGCGCCCTGCGCCCGCTGCGCGACCCAGACGGTCCCGAGCTGGACGAGGACGACGTCGGAGTGGGCTGACGGGGCGCCGGTTCCATGGTGTGCTCCGGCGGACGCCAGGGTGATGTGGGGCCAAGGTACGGCTGAGGCGCTGTTCCGTGTGTGTCAGCCGGTGCGTCGGACGGCGATGACGTTGTCGGTGACGGTCGCGGTTTGTCCTTCGGGTCCGGTGGCGGTGCGCTGGGGTGCGTCGCCTCGTTCGACGGCCCAGGTGTTGTCGAGCTGGAGTGAGGCGATGACGTCCTCGGGGGTGGGGTAGTGGATGTCCTGGCCGGCCTGCCAGGACCAGGGTGCGGTGGAGGCGTGTTCGATCACGATCAGGCGCCCGCCGGGTGCTACGGCCTGGGCGGCTCGCCGCAGGACGCTCTCGCGGGCGATGGTGACGGGGGTGTGGAAGTAGGTGGCGGTGACCAGGTCCCAGGCGCCGTCGGGGAAGGTCTGGGAGAGGTCGTGCTGCTGGGGGTGGATCCGGTCGGTGAGGCCGGTGGCCGCGGCGCCTGCCGCGACGCGGTCGAGGGCGGTCTGGGAGACGTCGACGGGGGTGACGTCCCAACCCTGGGCGGCGAGCCAGAGTGCGTCGCCGCCGTGGCCGCAGCCCAGGTCCAGGGCTGTGCCCGGAGCGGGTGCCAGGTCGGCGAGCAGGGCGGTCAGGACGGCGTTGGGCTTGGTGCCCCACTGCGCGTCCATGCCGGCGTAGTGCTTCTCCCAGAACGCGGCGGAGTCGTTGGCGCTGTTCATGTGCGGGGCCTTTCGGTGCGGGTGGTCAGGAGGTGGCGGCGCTGGTGCGGCGGCTGGTGATGAGGAGGCCGGTGGCGGCGAGGGCGAGGGCGAACAGGGCGCCGCTGGCGAGGAAGGCGATCCGGTAACCGTGCACGTATCCGTCCAGTTGGACGGCCTGCGACACGGTGCCGGTGTGACCGGCGAGGAAGTTGGTGAGGGCGGAGACGTAGAGGGTGTTGAGGAGGGCGGGGCCGATGGCGCCGCCGACCTGCTGGGTGGTGCTGATCATCGCGCTGGCGACACCGGTGTCGGACGGGGAGATACCGGCAAGGGCGATGTTGGGCAGGGCGACGAAGAACGCGCCCAGACCGAGACCGGTCAGGATCATGGCGGGCAGCACGACGGCCAGGTAGCCCTCGGCGGGTTTGAGCAGCGTCAGCCACAGAGTGCCGACCAGTGCAACGGCAATGCCGGCTGTCATCAGCGTCTTCGGGCCAAGTTTGGGGACCAGCGGCGCGCCGAGGGAGGCTGCCGCGATGATGCCGGCGCTGAAGGGCAGGAACGCCAGCCCTGCACGAAGTGGCTGGTAGTCGAGGTTGATCTGGAGGTAGTAGGTCAGGAACAGCATCAGGCCGAACATGCCCGCCCCGATCAGCAGGGAGGCGAGAAACGCGCCGCCGCGGTCCCGGTCCCAGACGACGCGCAGCGGCAGCAGCGGGTGGGCGGTGCGTTGCTCGACCAGGACGAAGCAGGCCAGCAGCGCCAGGCCCGCGGCGAGCAGGAGCCAGGTCGCCGGAGTGTGCCAGCCCGCTTCCGCGGCGTGGGTGAAGCCCCAGACGACGGCGACCAGGCCGGCGGTGACCAGCAGCGCGCCGGGGATGTCGTAGCGGCGGGTGCCCTCGGCGCGGCCCTCCTTGAGAATCGGCAGGGCGGCCAGGGCGACCGCGAGGGCGATGGGGGTGTTGACGAACAGGCACCAGCGCCAGCTGGTGTACTCGGTCAGCAGGCCGCCCGCGATCAGTCCGACCGCGCCGCCGGCGCCCTGCAGGGCGCCGTAGACGCCGAACGCCTTGGCCCGCTCGCGTGTGTCGGTGAAGGTGACCGCGATCAGGGACAGGGCGGCCGGGGCCAGCAGGGCGGCGAACACGCCTTGCAGGGCGCGCCCGGCGAACAGTGTCGCCCCGTTCGGGGCGATGCCCGCGATCATGGAGACGACGGCGAAGCCGATCAGGCCGATCAGGAAGACGCGCTTGCGGCCGACGAAGTCGACGACCCGGCCTCCGAGCAGCAGCAGACCGCCGAAGGTGAGGGCGTAGGCGGTCACCGCCCACTGCCGGTTCGCGTCGCTGATGTCCAGATCGGCCTGGGCCTGCGGGAGGGCGATGTTGATGATGGAGGCGTCCAGCACCACCATCAGCGTCGCCACCGAGATCACCGTCAGCGCCCACCAGCGCCGCGGGTCCAAAGCGTCATCGCGGCGGTCCACCGCGTCGGTTTCCGTCGTCATCGCAGGGGCCAGTCCTCAGCAGATCAAAGGGAAAAGGTCAGGTCATAAGCGGGCCGCCGGACAATCGGCCGGGCCGCTGGTACGACATTGCGACGGCCACTGCTGGAGTTGCAAAGTCTCATGCTGTTTCAGCATGCTGGTGGGTATGAGCGCCGCACATCACATCGGGAAGAAGGACCGGCTGGCCGCGGTCGGGCCGCGGCTGCGGGACCTGCGCCGCCGGCACGGTCTGACGCTGGCCGCTCTGGCCGAGCAGACCGGGATCAACGAGAGCACGCTCTCCCGTCTTGAGGGCGGGAGTCGCAAACCGACCCTGGAGATGCTGCTGCCGCTCGCCGAGGTCTACGCCGTACCCCTGGACGAGCTTGTCGGCGCACCGCGCACCGGGGACCCGCGCATCCACCTCAAACCGGTCGTCCGCGACGGCATGACCTTCGTGCCGCTGAGCCGGCCCGGCGGCGTCCAGGCCCACAAGCTCCTCATCCCGCCCCGGCCCGGCACCGAACCGCAGCTGAGTACCCACGAGGGCTTCGAATGGGTCTACGTCCTCACCGGCCGGCTGCGCCTGCTGCTCGGCGAGGAGAGGGTGGTCCTCAAGCCCGGGGAGGCCGCCGAGTTCGACACCCACGTGCCGCACTGGCTCGGCCCCGACGACGACCGCACCGTGGAACTTCTGATCCTCTTCGGCGCCCAGGGAGAGCGGGCCCATCTCAAGGCCCGCACCCGCTGAACCGTGCCTGCTGCGACGGCACCGCTCAGCGACCGTCCACGAGACCCTCCGAACCATGCACGCGTGGGCCCAGCACCCGCCGCGACACCTCGGCCTCCATCGCCCCGCCGAACACCTCCGCGCCCGAGACCGCAGCACGCCAGGCAGCCGCCCGGCCGGCGTCGGTCATCAGCAGGTTCATATTGATCGCCGCTGCCGCACCGACCCCGGCCGCCATGGCCTGGGGAACGCCCGCCATCACATCGCTGACGTTGCCCGCCGCCCACACCCCCGCGACCCCGGTGAAACCCGAGCCGTCCACCACCACCTGCTCACCGATCCCCATCGGATCTCCCGCACCTGAAGGCCCAGACCGTCGAGGAAACCGGCCCGCGCCACGAACCGCGGCGCCACCACCAGCTCCTGAACCGGCACCACCACCCCGACACCAGACGCACCCCCACCAGCCGGTCCCGGTCCGCATCGACGACCAGAGCGCCGACCCGGCCCTCGACCACACCCACACCCAGACCAGCCAGCTGCTCCCACTGCTCCTCGGTCAGCCCCGCGCCCTCGTGCAGGAACAGGGTGACCTCCTTCGACAGCTGCCTGAACAGCAGAGCCTGGTGGAAGCTGCCCAGCACACCGATCACCCGATCGCGGACCTCCCAACCGTGGCAGTACACGCAGTGCAGGACATCACGCCCCCACCGCTCGGCCAGCCCGGACACCTCCGGCAGCTCATCGACCAGCCCCGTCGTCACCAGCACCCGCCGCGCCCGCACCCGCTGCCAGTCCTCGGTGACCACCGAGAACTCCTCGCCGGCCCGGTGCACCTGCGCCACCCGGCCGGAGACCACCCGGCCGCCGTACGCCGCAACCTCCTGCCGCCCCAGCCGCAGCAGCTCCAGCGGCGACATGCCCTCCCGGCCCGGAATGCCGTGCGCACCGACGCCGACGGCCGGAGCGTTGCGCGGTTCCCCCGCGTCGATCACCAGCACCGACCGGATCACCCGGCCCAGCGTCAGCGCGGCCGAAAGGCCCGCCGCCCCTCCGACGACTACGACACCTTCCACACCTCGGTGTCCCTCAACGGCCAGATCATCGACCGCCCCACCGCAGCCCTCGGCCAGGACGGGCGCGTCAACGTCTTCGTCAAGGGCACCGACAAGGCACTGTGCGTCTCCGTGCAGTCCGCCGAGAACAACACCACCTACCAGGACTTCCAGTCGACCACACAGCACCACCGGGCATCTTCGGACGGGCCGACGGCGAATCCAGCACGTCCGAAGACGCATCCCCTCAAGCGCTCACGTCCCGGCGCGTCGCCAGCGCCCCTACGCCCCAGTCCACGACGAGGCCGGCGGGCAGGCCGTACCCGCACCGCGCACCCCGGGCCGCACCACCGCGGAGCCCGGGGTGCGCGGTGGTGCGGTCCGACAGGGCGGGATGCGCCGGCGGAGCGATTGTGCGCACCTCGTCCGAGTGGCGACAGCCCGGACTCCTCGGCAGCTGGACCATGCTTCGCCATGATGCCGGTACCTCCATAAAAGCCGTGAAAGAGAGATACCCATGCGTCTTCGCTCCGCCCTGGCCGCCTCCGCCGGCGCCCTCGCGCTCCTTCTCGCCACGCCCGGCCCCGCCTCTGCCGCCTCCGGCCAGTTCCGTTACACCTACACCACCACCGACGGATACGAAGCCGTCGGCTTCATGAACAACCCCGACAGCGGCACCTGCATCAACATCCAGGGACCCGGATCCGAGCCCGGCTCGGCCGCCTACGCACCGCACAACCGCACAGACGCCACGGCCACCGTGTTCCTCGAAGCCGGCTGCGAGGGCGACGCCTTCTACACCCTGCGCCCCGGAGGAGGCGCCTCGGACCGTCTCCTCGTGCGTTCGGTCGTCTTCTCCTGAGACCAGGCGGGTCGTGGGCGCGTACTCGCCCTGTGAGCTCATCCTCCGGTACGTCGAACGCCTCGGTCACGGTGGCCAAGTGGTCGGCTCCGGAACTCATTCGGGGGTTGATCAAGTAGCCGGGGCGGTGGAGAATTCTTCGTGTCGGCCGGGTTGGTGTCGGTCGAGTCGGGCCAGTAGATCGTCCAGGTCGGAAGTGGTGAACTTCCACTGGTACGGCTGTGCCGTGGCGTTGTAGCGGTCTTCGAAGGCTTGGAGCCGGTCCCGGACCTGGTCGAGGTTGGGTGAACCGGGCAGGGCGTCCAGACCGTTTGCGGTCGGCCAGGGCTGGTAGGCCACCATGGGCGAGCCGGCCACGCCAGGTCCGGACCGTGTCCACGTGCAGGTGGCGCTCGGCGGCGGTCAGCACCACGGCCACGGCAGCGCGTATGGACAAGTACCTGCCTCCTGGGGCCTGCGGCAGGCCGATGAGGCCGAGCGTTTTCGACTGTTCCCCGCCCTTCCTTTTTCTCCATTGGATTTCGAAGGAGACAGGAAGAGCGGGCTGGGACTGCACGTATGACGGGCCGCCGACCCGCAGGGCGGCGGCCCGTCATGACCATTGAAAGGTCGTCAGCACCGGCGCGGACAGACGGGTTTACGCAGGCGTCTCGCGTGTCCGAGGATCGGAGGCGCTCACGCGGCGGACCGGACTTCGATCGCGTGGCTGAGGGCGGACTGCTCATCGTCGGGAAGCCGACGTTCGGCGTGGAGCATGCGCAGGGCAGTGGTGATGCGTTCGTTGTCCTCGGGTGTGCCGAGGCTGCCCATGTACGGAGGCAGCAGCAGACTCAGAGCTTCGAGGTCCGTGCGTGCGCAGAGCCGGGTGATGAGTTCGCCGACGGGGTCCTCGTGATGCTGTGGTGCGGACAGGGCGGTGGCGCGCAGTCCTGCGGCGATGCGGTAGCGGAGCCATTGCTGGTGGGGGCCGGCCGGGACCGCGTCGATGTGCTTGGCCGCGGTGTCGAAGTGCTCGCGGGCCTGGTCGATCTGGCCCAGATCGCGGTGGGCTCGGGCCATATTGCCGTGAAGTGAGGCGTAGAAGCCGCGGACGCGGTCGTCGCCGACCTTGTCGGCCCGGTTCAGGCATTCCTGGTTCCAGTGCAGGGTCTCCTGCGGGGTCGGCTGGTGCCGGGCGAGGTAGTGCGCGGCGATGCAGGCGTCGTAGTCGTCCTCGGCTGCGTCCCAGGCTTGGAGGAACAAGTCCCGGGCTTGGGCATCTCGTCCTTCGGTCTCGGCCTGCATGCCCTGCACGCACAGCTGCACGACGACGTTCTCGGGGTCGGTCACGGCTCTCCCTGAGGTGATGGGGGTGTGGTGTTGCGAAGGAGTCAGCTGGAGGTGAGAGCCACCGGCATGACCAGAGTGGTGAAGCTGCCCTGGTCTGCGGAACGCACCACAACAGGACGGTCTGCGGCGGAGATCTCCAGCAGGACGTCGGGCCCGACGCTGGCTTCCAGCGCGGGAGCCAGGACGGCAGGGTCGAATCCGATCCGCTGCGGCAGGTCTTCATGGCAGATCGCAGGCAGGGTGGCGGCATGGGAGCGATCGGCCAGAGAGACGACCAGCTCATCGTCGGTGAAACTCACAGCGATGCATGCAGCGCCGCCACGGCCGTTGACCGCGTCGCGAAGGGCCAGGCGATCCACGATCACGCGGTACTCGATCGGAGGCAGAGCCGAGAGCATCTCGCGGTAGGAAGGGAACCGGGCATCGACCGTCGCCAGGACGCGGGACTGTGTCGCACTGCGTGCTCGGGTCCCGTCCGGTCCGACCTGGATGGTGACTTGGTGGACTCGCGCTGCCCATTGACCGAACTCGATCAGGTCAGCCGTGTGCATCAGCAGATGGCAGGGTCCTCCATCGAGCGCCGTCGGCTTCAGGACGCGCATTGACAGGCGGTAGCGATCGGTGGCTACCAGACGAACCTCGCCGTCATCGATCTCGATGAGGACGCAGCCAAGCGCAGGATGCTCCCCGTCGGAGGCTGCGGCCGGCACCACCTGGCGTACAGCACTGGCGAGCTCCACGCCGTCGATTCGCACTTCCGTCGTACTACTTGCGGTCGAGAGGGATTGCAGAGCCACGGCGACGGCTGCCTTGGCGGTCTGCGTCTGGTCCCGCATCCTCTCCAAGTGCCGTTCCAGGACCTCTCGGCCCTCGCGCTCGGGCCCGTCGAGCACCACGGTGACTTCGGCCAGCGGCAGCCCCGCTTCGCGCAGACCGCGCAGGAGAACGGCACGGGCCGCCTGCGCAGGGCTATAGAAGCGGTATCCGGTCGCCCCATCGACCCTCGCCGGCCGCAACACGCGGCTGTCGTCGTAGAAACGCAGGGCGCTCGGAGCGAGGCCGACTCGCCGCGCGAAGGCGCTGATGCTCAGTAGTTCCGTGCTGCCGTCCATGGACCCGATTGTTGACCTTCCTCCAACTTGAAGGTCAACTCGCTCTTCGGCCGGGTTCCACGCCACCACCTGCCACGGGAGCTCCCTCAGCGTCAACCCCCGAAGGACTTCCAAACTCGACCACTAAGTGCGGCGCGAGCCTCGCTGTCAGGTCGCGCAAGGCGTCGGGAAGTGAGCGGACCTGTTCGGCCGTGAAGAGATCTCCGGCCCGGCGGCGCGGCGGGCAATTGTCGGAGCGGCCTCGATCCCCAGCTTCGAAGGCGCCCTGACCACCCCGAAGGCCGCCGTTAAGTTCCTCGCGCGTGATGGCCTCGTCCTCTTCGACAACCCGGACTCGTTCCTCATCTGCGCCTTCAAGCGAGACACGGCCCTGTGCGATCCGGATCCCGGGGCGACGGCACCCAACCAGTTCGCCTGCCAGCTCGGCTGCAGCAACGCGATCCGCACCGACGGCCACGCGCAGGCAGCACGGGAGCATGCTGATCGGCTCGATGTAAAGGCAACCCTCGTGCCCCAGCCCCTGGGCGACCGGTTTCGCCGAACAGCCGGCCGCTTCCGTGCACTCGCCGACGCCCACGACTCCGCCGCCCGGACCGCCGAGGAAGCCGTCGCATGAACGAACAGCATGATGACGAACGCACCCGCATCCGCGCGGCCATGGACCGCCTCCTGGCCGGGCAGCCCACGAGTTCCAATGGCAGCCTCACCGTGGTCGCGCTCGCCGCGGAAGCCGGGGTACATCGCATGGCTTGCAGAAGCGTCACGCCGACCTCAAGGAGGAGTTCTACGCGCGGATCCGTACGGAAACGCATCAGACCCCGGAAGTCGAGAGGCGGCTGCGCGGTCGTCCGCCTGAAGGAGGCCACCTCAGGGACTCCCGGGCCACGGAGGCCGCCTCCCGGCGCCGAACGGAGCAGATGGCCCTCGCCGCAGCCGTCCTCCTCCTGCGGACCCCTGAAGGCCCGGACCGGCTTCTTCCCGACAACATCATCCCGCTCCGCCCGTCCAGTGATTGAAGAGGGCAGGCCGTCAGGCGGCGACGCCAACCTCATTGCGGGTGCAGTGGATGAAGTCACGTGGCAACTCGTGGCTACTGTCCACTCCGGCGGGCCGGGCTTTGGGACGCCCTTCTACAAGCAGGTCTGCGAGCCCAACCGGCCCCTCAACGAAGGGCTCCAGTCTGGAAACCTCAAGGGCGCCAAAAGCCTGAGCGGCGAGTTCCGCGGCGACAAGAACAGCGACGAGCCGTTCGTCTTCCGCATCGACCTGTGGGACGCCGACACCCTCAGCGCCGACGATCACCTGGTCAAGGACCAGACCGTCCGCGTCCGGCCCGCAAACGACGGGGTCATGGCCGAGACTGTCTCCTTCGAGGACGGAGAACGTCTGAAGGGCCGCCTCCCGCAGGATGGGCGCACGTACGTCCGCGTCAACTACGAAACCAACCACAGCCCCCTCTCCTCCGACGGGCCCATCCTGACGGACGGACTCATCGGCATGAGGTAGGGCCCGTCGTGACAGTGCTGGTCACAGCTACTCGTTGGGGGCTGCGACCAGCACCGTCGCCTCATCGGACGGCGAGCTCGTCGCCTCTCGTGGCGACCGCGCGGTGGCGCTCGAGCGGCGTTCGACCGCGTGGCGCTTCTACCCCTGCTTGACCGTCTGATGGACCTTGGTGGGCAGCCCCCCCACCCGGGAACGACCGCCCCATGGTCGGCTGGTTCTACGAAGACTCCGCCAGGCAGCTTCTTCTGGAATTTCCCCGATTCACCGTCCCGGCACATCCCGGGCAATCAGACCCTTCGAGTCCGTCTCAGCCTGCCCGGAAGCAGAGACGTGTTCTGTCGGGCAGGCCCGAGTGTGGCGCATCGGCGTCGGTTCCTGAACAGCCCCAGGCCGTAGCCAGCCAGCCGGCATCGGGCGAGGCCGCGACATGCTGAGCAGCCTTCACCAAGCTTTCAGAGGGTGAGGAGGCTTCGCAGCGTGAGGCTGGTGCCCACGGTGAGGACGGCGAGAGCGGTGAGGACAGTCGCGTAGCGGGTGTAGGGGCGCAGGGAGGGTAGGTGGCGTTCGGTCAGTGCGGTGAGCCTGGTTCCGCTGCCGGAGAGAAGGATGCCGGCTGCGGTCAGGGTGAGGGCCATGCCGAGGCCATAGCCGATGACGAGCAGGACCCCGAAGTAGGTCCGGCTGAGGGCGATGGCGCCGAGCAGGACGACGAGGGCCGACGGGCTGGGTACGAGGCCGGCCGCGAGTCCTACGCCGAGGAGCGCGGGCAGGCCAGTGCGCCGTTGGCTGTTTCCCTCGCGGGAGTCGGTTTCGTGCGCGTGGTCGCCGTGGTTGTGTGGGTGGGCGTCCCCGTGGCTGTGCCCCGGGTCGTGTGCGTGCACGTGAGGGCGGTCGTGGTGGTGGTCATGGCCGTGAGCGTGGCCATGGCTGTGGCCGTGGTGCCAGAGTCCCGGCGGTCTTCCGGTCCGCAGGGCCCGTACCGCTGTCACCGTCAGCATCATTCCCAGTACCGCGATGACCGCGCCGCTGATCGCCCCCAGCCATGCCAACAGGTGCGCACCGATGAATGCGGCGCCCGCGGTGAGGAGCAGGCCCATGGCCAGGACTCCGGCGGTGTGGGTGGCGGTGACCGTCGTGCCAACCGCGAGGGCGGCGCGGACGCCGCCTTCGCGGCGGGCCAGGCAGGCGGCGACTGCGAGTTTGGCGTGTCCGGGCAGTGCCGCGTGGCCTGCGCCCAGGAGCAGGGTCAGCAGGACGGCGAGGAGACCCGCCGGCCAGGTGAGGTCCCGGTCGGCGGTCAGGCCGGTGAGTCGTTGTTCCAGTGCCGGGAAGAGCACGGTGTCGCGGTCCAGAGCCTGAGCTGCGGGTGCCTCATCCAGTTTCGTTGAGCCGGGGGCGCCGGGAGCGCCGGCCCCGCCCGTGCCCGGCTCTGCTCTCAGTTCCGCTGTGGTGACATCGAGCGGTTGCTCGTTCCCGTCCGTCGGGTAGTGGCGCAGCACCTTGCTGGGACTCTTCGAGGGGACCGGCGACTTCGTCAGTCGTACGCGGTCGCCGGGGACAGCGGTGATCTCCTTCCAGCCGGTCCGTGTCACGTCCGCCCCCGAGGTGAAGGAGATTTCGGTAGGGCGGGAGAGGTCGGCGTCGGCCCGCATGGTGCAGGTCAGCCGGGCGACGGGAACGCCCGCCGCCCCTTTCCCGTACGACAGGGTGGAGCGCCCCGCCTTCCAGGCGATGCGCTCACCGCCCACCGAGAGCCTGCTGCGGCCGGCGAGTCCGGCGCACCGCTCGGCTGCCCGGTCCGCGGCTTCCGCCGGTGAGATCGTCCCGTCGAGGTCGGTGTCCGTGGCGTCCTGGTCCTGCGCGGTGGGGATCTCCGCGCTGTCGACGACGGCGGTGTCCTCGATGCGGTCGTGCGACAGGCGCAGTCCGTCGTAGTGGTTGACGCTGAAGTTCCCCAGCGGGTGGGCGTGGACCGTCGATACGGGGGTCAGGCCGAGCAGCACGAGCAGGGGCGCCGCGACGGCCGCCGCGCGGCGTGGAAGCTTCATCGACTACCTGTCCGGGGCGGGGTGGTGAGGGAAGAGGTGGGGGTTCAGGGCGCGGGCCTCGCTCAGATGACGGGATCCCTCGGGCAAGGCGAGTACCTGCTCGATCGTGCCCCGATGGTGGAGGAATAGCGCGTTCCTCCAGCCGGTTGAGGCGGCCCGGCGGGTGTAGGTGAGGGCCTCGGTGTCCTGCCCCGCGCGGTGCAGTGCCCAGCCCAGTGCGTCGGCGATGATGACGCTCCGCGTGTGTCTCCACTCCCTGCGCGCAAGCTCCACCGCAGTCTTCGGGTCGCCGTGGTCAGCTGCGTAGAGGATGAGGTGCGGGTCGACGGGAGCGACGTCCGCGCGGACCATCCGCACGTGCGCAGACAAGGCGGCCCACTCGCTCCCCTGGCGGGAACCACCGCTCGCGCCTCGGAGCTCCAGGCTCTCCAGGAGGAACTGCGGCAGCGGGGTCCTTTCGACGAGTCGCGCATACAGCTCAAGAGCCTTGCCGGTGTGGCCGCGTGCGGCGGTGACCCGGGCGATTCCGGCCTGCCCGTAAGGGTGGTCCGGTACGGAGGCCAGGGCGCGCCGGTAGCGCCGTTCCGCCACGTCCACCTTGCCTTGAGACCAGGCCAGGTCGCCCAGGCGGGCCTCGGCGAAACCTCGTTCGTCGTCGGTGACCGCGCTGTCCACGGCTCGCTGGAGCGCGATGGCGGCGTCCTCGGGCCTGCCGTTGGTCTCCAGGTCGTAGGCGGCTCTGCTGTAGGCGGCGGTGGCCGGGGCGATGTCGAGCATCCGCTGTACGGCGGCCCGCGCCTGCGGGTAGTTCCCGAGCTGGATCTCGGCGTCCGCGAGTACGGCGTACCCGTCCGGGCGGTCGGGTGCCATCCGGGTGGCGCGCAGCCCGTACTCGCGGCCCTTCACGAACTCGTGCCGGGCGTTGGCAAGGAAGCCCTGCCCGGTCACGGCCCCGTAGTTGTCCACGGCGTCGAGGGCGAGGGAGCGGCGCAGCGCTCTGTCGGCGGCGCCGAGCCGGGCTGCGTCGAGGGTGGTGCGAGCCTGTTCGATCTCGGCACGCGCCAGGCCGGCCCAGGCGACCGGGTCGCCGGGGTACGACGCTGTCGCCTTGCGGGCGGCGTCAGCCGGGCTGATGCCCGTGCTGGGGGCGCCCGCAGGGGCGGCGGTGGCCTGCCGGGTCTGGGGCCGGGGAGGGTGAGGACCGAGGTAAAGCAGTCCCGCCACGCACCCGGCCACGGCCGCCGCCACTCCTACGGCGCTGATCAGACGCCTCACGGGCCCGCGTGCGGGAGGTTGAGGTACGGGAAGACGTTCTGTGCGTCGGCGGGCTCCAGGCTGATCACCGGCTTGGGGAGCAACCCTGCGGCGGACGGCCCGGCGGGCTCGCCTTCCAGCATCCGGATCAGCGGGCCGTCGATGTTGTCGTTGAGCCGCCGTCCGTTGGGGAAGCCCTGGAGATCCCCGTCGAGGACGCCGTGCGCCTTCGGGCCGGCAGCGACGGGGGTGGTGAGGTTCAGACGCAGTTGTTCGGCGAGCGCGATGCGCTTGGGGTCGGCGTCGGCGTTCATCGTGTGGGTGTTGAGGTCGAAGCCGAACAGCGCTCCGTTGTCCTTGCCGATGCCCTTCATGAACAGGGCCTGGATGTCGTGGCGCGGGGTCGCGGGGGCTTTGCGGCCCTGTGCCTTCTCGATCCGGTGCGGCGGTACGGGGTCGAGGGTGGCTGCCAGGAAGTCGCCCTCCAGGTGGTCGTCCTTCGGCAGGCGGGCCTGGTACCGGTCCTCGGGGCCGCCCGGCTTGGCCAGCCCGATGGTGGATCCGAACAGCGCGAACGCGACGTGCGGGGTGCCCTGCCGGGAGACCTGCCGGAAGACGGGGGCCTGCTCGGAGAGGCTGCGCTCCAGGTTCGCGCCCTGCCGGGAGACGGAAGCCCACACGCCGACGACCGGGTTGCGCTTCGGGTCACCGTTCAGGGCGACCTCGCTCTTGGGCACCTGAAGGACCAGGCTGTTCACGTTCAGTGCCGACAGCGGCTGGGCGTCGGGCAGCCATCCCGGTACCGGTCCGCTGGTGCCGACCGTGTACAGGCCGAAGACCTGGGTGTCCACCTTGAACGACTCCGCCGCCTGCGTGGCCACCGTCCTGCCGCCACCGGGCAGTTCACGGATCGCCTGCTTCCGCAACATGCCGTAGTCGGGCATCAGAGCGCGCCCGGTGTGGGTGGGGGAGGCGATCGCGTCCTTCAGCAGTGTCCGGACGGTGCCACCCGCCTGGACCTTCTCCAGGGTGTACTTCTGCCGCACCCCGAGCGCCCGGTCATCGAGCGATGTCACCGGCAGGGGCCCGACCTTCGGCCCCGTACCGAAGGGCCTGCGGTCCTCGTCACGGAACGTCCAGCGGTAGGTGGTGTCGGAGGCCCCGTCACCGTCGGCGTCCGTGTGGATCTCGTACCGGGCACCGGTCGCGAACGGGAAGTCCACCAGCGCGTTGGCCGCGGTACCGGGCACCTGGAAGGGGCGGACGTTCGCGATGAGCGTGACCATGTCCGCGTTGTCCGGGCTGGTGAAGGCGTACACGTCGGTCAGGTCCGTCGGGGAGTCGAGCACGGCCGAGGGGGCGTCGATGTGCCCGCCCGCCTCACTGGTGCCCGTGAACTGCCCCGACAGGGCGGCCGCGGTGAGCACGAGGGTGGTGGCGGCGAGGACGACGATCCGACGACGGGACAGTGAGGTGGACCCGGACGTTACGGGGGTTCCTGGCATGCGTGTCTCCAGGGCTGAGGGTATGAGGAGTCTCTCCAGCCAACAGCGCTCGTGATCTTGGAGTGACCGTTACGAGACGCGGATCACCCGTCGTGTGACTCTTTCCCCTCGAATGGCCTAACAGGCGGCCCAGCATGGTCGCAAAGCCATGCATCGATGGACATACTCAGCGTGAAGTCGATCTTCGACCGCGTCGCTGAACTCGGGTTCTCGGCCCCCTTGTTAGGGCCTCCCACGACGAGTCTCAGTGCCTTCCCCACCCCTCACAGACTGGAATCGCTCTATGCGTATGCACGCGCTCCGCCGTCTCACCGTCCTCGCCGCCGTGGCCGCGCTCTCCGTCCCGCTCGGCCTGACCTCGTCCGGGGCGGCCGCCCAGCAGTCGGCCAACACCACCAGGACGGCAGCCGTCGCCGAGCCGCTGCCGGGCGCCTACATCTCACCCTGGGGCGATGCCCAGGTGAAGATCGGTGACGAGACTCTCGCCTGGATGGAGCGCGAGGGCATCACTCTGGAGGCCATCAGCCCGTTCGTGATGGACGCCGACGGCCGGGGCTTCAGCATGCCCATCGGCTCGACGGCCGGCGACGGCCTCGACGCCAAGGGGCGCATCTTCTACCCCGGCGGCCTCAACGTCCACCACGCCCGATCCGGCAAGACGATCACCCTGAAGTCCACGTTCATCCGCGTCATGCCGACGCCCGCCTACTCCGCAGGCGTGGCGATCGACGGCAAGCCGCTCCTTGAGGAAGTCACGATCGCCGAGTCCACCTACACCGAGGTCATGGCCGGAGCCCGCCCGAGCACCACAGGCTTCCGCATCAAGAAGGCCCCGTTCTACGTCACCCAGGAAGCCGCCAACCTCTTCGCGGCGGGCACCGGAGCCACAGCCCCGCGCGCGGGCAGCCTCTTCGGCACCCTCACGCCCAACTTCGACTACATCCCGGGCAAGACGAATCCGGCGGCGCTCCCCACCTTCCCGTAACACCCCGCGCAATACCTGCCGGAAGGCCGAGCCGCCGCTTGCACGCTGCTGCGCTGACTGCTCCAGACCGTGGGTCTTCGCCCCGCCGAGTCGCTCGGCGGGGCGATGCGCCGAGACGGCACGGAGCCCACAGGGCACGCCAGATGGATACGCGACCACTTCGATACGAGCCGCCCTCTCCTCCCGTGCCGGCTCGCCTCAGGAGCGACGCCGCGAGCCCAGGAACACCTTCCGGCACGCCGCGCCGTCTCCATATGGGCGGCGCGAGCTGTGTCAACTGGTGCGGTCCACCTCGTAGAGGACGTTGGGCTGGGTGTGTGGCTGGCAGGTACGCAGGTGGGCATGTCGCAGATCAGGGTCGTCGCTGCCGACACAGTCGGTCAGCTCGGCGTGGATACTCCATCCCTCTATTCAGTGCACGAGACGGGCGACGCGTTCACTATCAAGCGACTCCGGCGGCGCGCACACCGGCTTATGGAGGTTTTGGGGCTCTGTCGGGTCAGGCTCTACGACGCACGTTCGTCGTGCTTCACTTTCCTGGCCAACAACGGCGTGCCCGACCACATCCTCGCGCGCTGGTCTCTTGAGGGTCCCGGCGCCGGAGCTGGCATCGTGAGAGAGCCGAGACTGGCTAGGTCCACCCCGGCGATGTGACATCTCGTGACAGATGAGAGGGTTTTCCGGGTGACCGTTACACCACCGAACACCATGCAATACCGCTTTGACGGGCCAGAAGACGCTCCGGTCCTGGTGATCGGGCCGTCTCTGGGTACCACATTGCACATGTGGGACCGGCAGATACCCGAGCTGAGCCGGCACTGGAGGGTGTTCCGGTACGACCTCCCGGGCCACGGCGGCGCCCCCGCGCACCCCGCCAGCAGCGTCGGCGCCCTCGCCGACCGTCTGCTCGCCATGCTCGACAGCCTCGGCGTCCAGCGCTTCGGGTACGCCGGCTGCTCCATCGGCGGCGCGATCGGCGCCGATCTCGCGCTGCGCCACCCCGACCGGGTCGCCTCGCTCGCCCTCGTCGCGGCCTCGCCCCGGTTCGGCAGCGCCGACGAGTTCCGTCAGCGCGGCGTGATCGTCCGCACCAACGGCCTGGAGCCGATGGCCCGGACCGCCCCCGAGGCATGGTTCACCTCCGGCTTCGCGGCCGCCCAGCCGGCCATCGTCGAATGGGCCGTCCAGATGGTACGCACGACCGATCCCGGCTGCTACATCGCCGCGTGCGAGGCGCTGGCCGCCTTCGACATCCGCACCGAACTCGGGCGTATCAGCGTCCCCACCCTCGTCCTCGTGGGTGCCGAGGACCACGTCACCGGACCCGCCGAGGCCCGCACGCTCGTCGCCGGGATACCCGACGCCCGGCTCGCCCTCGTCCCCGGCGCCTCGCACCTGGCCCCCGTCGAGCAGCCCGCGGCCGTCACCGACCTGCTCCTCACGCACTTCTCCACGGCCTGGCAGGACACCCTGGGGCCCTTTCCCGTCCCGCCCGCCGCCCCGCCCTCTCCGCCCTCTCGGCCCCTTCGCCCCCGTCGCGGAGATCGCCGCGGCCCCCGTCGTCCCCGGGACCGGCGCTGCGGACGGCCCCGACCGCTACACCGACGGCATGAAGGTACGCCGCGAAGTGCTGGGCGACGCCCACGTGGACGCCGCGACCGCCGCCGCCGACGCCTTCACCGAGGACTTCGAGGAGCTCGTCACCCGGTACGCCTGGGGCGAGGTCTGGAACCGCGAGGGCCTCGACCGCCGTACCCGCAGCTGCGTCACGCTCACGGCGCTCGTCGCCTCCGGCCACCTGGAGGGCCTCGCCGCCCACACCAGGGCGGCGCTGCGCAACGGGCTCACCCCCGACGAGATCAAGGAAGTACTGCTCCACTCCGCCGTGTACTGCGGCATCCCGGCCGCGAGCGCCGCGTTCACCATCGCGAGGTCCGTGATCCAGGAGGAAACCAGGCCGCCCGCATAGCAAGATGGGCGCATGGACGCATCGCCTCTCACACTCACCAAGAAGGCCCACTCCTGCATCCGGCTGGAAAGGGAGGGGCGGGCGGTCGTCATCGACCCCGGTGGTTTCTCCGAGAGTGACGCGGTGGGCGGCGCCGACGCCGTCCTGGTGACGCACGAGCACCCCGACCACTTCGACGAGGCACGCCTGCGCGCCGCCCTGGAAGCCGACCCCGCCCTGGAGATCTGGACCCTGCGCAGTGTGGCGGAGCAGCTCTCCGCGGCCTTTCCCGGCCGGGTCCGCACCGTGGGCCACGGCGACACGTTCACCGCCGCCGGCTTCGACGTGGAGGTGCACGGGGAGCTGCACGCGGTGATCCACCCGGACCTACCGAGGGTCACCAACATCGGCTTCATGGTGGACGGTTCGGTCTTCCACCCCGGCGACGCGCTGACCGTCCCCGACCGTCAGGTCGACACGCTGCTGCTGCCGGTGATGGCCCCCTGGAACAAGATCTCCGAGGTCATCGACTACGTGCGCGAGGTCCGGCCGCGGCGGGCCATCGACATCCACGACGCCCTGCTCACCGATCTCGCGCGCCCGATCTACGACAGCCAGATCGGCAAGCTGGGCGGGACCGACCACGGCCGGCTGGCTCCCGGCGGCTCCGCCGAACTATGACCCGGCGCCACGGGCGGCCGGGACCGGGGCGACTGTCAGTGGGAGGCGTTAGGTTTACTGCCATGCGCATCGCGACCTGGAACGTCAATTCGATCACCGCCCGCCTGCCGAGGCTGCTGGCCTGGCTGGAGAGCACCGGCACGGACGTGCTCTGCCTCCAGGAGACCAAGTGCGCCGCCGAGCAGTTCCCCGCCGATGCGCTGCGTGAGCTTGGCTACGAGTGCGCGGTCAACGCCACGGGCCGGTGGAACGGGGTGGCGCTGATCTCCCGTGCCGGTCTGGCCGACGTCGTCACCGGGCTGCCCGGCGGCCCCGACTTCGAGGGGGTGCAGGAGCCGCGGGCGATCTCGGCGACCTGCGGCCCCGTCCGTCTCTGGTCGGTGTACGTGCCGAACGGCCGCGAGGTCGCGCACGACCACTACGCCTACAAGCTGGCCTGGCTGGAGGCGCTCCGGAAGGCCGTCGCGTCGGACGCCGCGGGATCGCAGCCGTTCGCCGTCCTCGGCGACTTCAACGTAGCCCCGACCGACGAGGACGTCTGGGACCCGGCGCTCTTCGAGGGGGCCACGCACGTCACCCCGGCCGAGCGTGCGGCACTGGCGAGCCTGCGCGAGGAAGGGCTGTCCGACGTGAGGCCCCGCCCCCTGAAGTACGACCATCCGTACACCTTCTGGGACTACCGGGAGCTGCGCTTCCCGAAGAACAGGGGCATGCGCATCGACCTGGTCTACGGGAACGCCCCGTTCACCACCGCGGTCGAGGACAGTTACGTGGACCGCGAGGAGCGCAAGGGCAAGGGCGCGTCCGACCATGCCCCGGTGGTCGTCGACCTCGACCTCTGAGCGGGGTCCGGCGCCTCACCCGCGGGGTGGGCCGGTGGGCCGGACTCTGGGCACCGGGCACATCCTGCTGGCCCTGCTGGAGTTCGAGGGCGGCACTGGCGTGCTCACCGGCCTCGGCATCGAACAAGGACGCGGCCTCCACGCCCATCGCCGCGGCGGTGGCGGCAGAGGCGCCGCGGAGGCCGGAGCCCGGACCCGCGCGGGTTCAGTGGACGGAGAACCCGCCGTCGATGAAGAGTGACTGCCCGGTGACGTAGGCGGAGGCGGCGCTCGCCAGGAACACGGCCGCCCCCGCGAAGTCGTCCGCGAGCCCGTTGCGCTTGACCATCGTGCGCGCGGCCAGCACCGCCACCTTCTCGGGGTCGGAGGACAGCCGTGCGTTGAGCGGTGTCATGACGAAGCCGGGCACGAGGGTGTTGCAGGTGACGCCGTACGGGGACCACGCCTCCGCCTGCGAGCGGGCCAGCGACTCCAGCGCCCCCTTGGAGACCCCGTACGCACCACTGTTGACGAAGGCGCGATGCGCCTGCTGGGAGGTGATGTGGATGATCCGGCCGTAGCCCCGCTCCGCCATCCCCGGCCCGAACCGCTCGCCCAGCAGATAGGGCGCCTTGAGGTTCACCGCCATCGTGGTGTCCCAGACGTCCTCGCCCAGCTCACCCATGGGCGGGCGCAGGTTGATCCCGGCGCAGTTGACGAGGATGTCGGGCTCCCCGAAGACGGCGGCCGCCTCGTCGGCGGCCGCGCGAACGCCTTCGGAGGTGCCCAGATCGGCGCTCACCCAGCCCGCGCGGCAGCCATCGGCGGTCAGCTCGTCGACCGTGGCGGCCAGTTCCGCCTCCCGGCGGGCCACGGTCACCACGCTCGCACCGGCATGGGCGAGGGCGCCGGCGATGGACCTGCCGATGCCGGAGCTGCCACCGGTCACCACGGCGACGCGGCCGTCCAGGGAGAAGAGTTCGGAAAGATAGGGTCGCGTGATCATGCCCAGACCCTAAGCGCGAGCCCGCCCCGGCCCCCTGCCGGCCACCGCACCGAGGTCCACGGTGAGCGCTGCCCGCGCCCACGCGTTTCCGGCGATGCATGTCTACGCCGCCACGTACTGGTGCGCTCTGCCGCCCCGCCACTCCACCCAGCTGGGGTCGTCGAGCAGTCGGTCGGCGTCCGGGAGCCCGGCCCGCCGCAGGAACTCTTCCAGGTCGTGGTCGTCGTGGGCGAGGCCGGCGATGCGTCCCTGAATGGTGACTCGCCGGCCTCCGGTGGGGGAGGGGTGGTGTACGACTATCGGCGCGCTCATGTATCCAGGGTGCGACGGCGGGCGGGTCACCGCATTCGTGTGACGGGGCGGGTGGTGTGGCGGCCAGGCGCGGGAGGGCGTCGAGACTCCGGGACCAGCCTTCCGCAGGGTGAGGGAAACCCCGTGGCATATGCCGGGTGAGGCCGGCCAAGCCCGTAATAGAATAGACGTTCCCTTTTGCGGCTCGGTCAACCCGGGGCTGACTTCGTCGTTGATCACGTCGCGGGCTCCGGGTCGCCGTCCACGCCCCGAGGTGCGGCGATCTGGGACCGGTTCTGTGTCAAGGTGAACAAGCGTCGACCGGGTCATGGCGATTCAGGGTGGGGGCAGTGGGAGACGAGTGGGAGATGATCATGTGGAACGTGGGCAAACGCAAGCCAACCGGAGCTAACCGCTCAGGAGCTCTCAAAGGGGCCGAGCTCCAGGTCCAGCCCGCATCCAGCATCAACGCGACTCGGGGGCTCCGCCCATGAACATCCCTTTCCTGGACAACTGGCGTAAGCGTCAAAGTGGTACGCCGACGGGCGCTCTCGCGGCCGCCGTCGATGTCGACCCGGCCGGTGTGGCCGAGTTGCTCGCCGAATGCGAGCTGCTGCGTGTCCGGGCCGGACAGAAGGGAATCGCACTGGACGACAGCCCCGCCTCGTTGACCGCCCTCGACCAGCTGCCGCCCCGCTGGCGGGACGACCCCGAGGAACTGCCCTGGCTCGGCAACGACGCGGGCCTCTACCTCGGCACCGTTCTCGTGCGCAACGTCCCCGGCGCCGTGTGGCACATCAGGCCCAGCGGGCAGCCCGTCGTCCTGCTGGATTCCGGCCGGGAGATCGACGTGGTCGAGGCCGGTCTCGACTGGGCGATGTCGGGCAGTCCCGAGCTGTCCCAGGTGTACGCGGAGTCCGCGGAGAACTGACGCCGTCACCGAATCGAGATAAACAGCCTTATGGCCCCCTGATGCGTGTCGCCCGCTAAGTCCCGTAACGGGACGGATAGTTTGCGCTGACCAACACAGCGACATGGTGGGTAGGGCAGTGTATGGCCGTCGATCCGTTGATCGAGCTGCGGGGCGTCAACAAGCACTTCGGTGCGCTGCACGTGTTGCGGGACATCAATCTCACCGTCGGCCGCGGGGAGGTGGTGGTGGTCATCGGCCCCTCCGGCTCCGGCAAGTCGACGCTCTGCCGGACCATCAACAGACTTGAGACGATCGAGTCCGGCCACATCACCCTGGACGGCAGGCCCCTCCCCGAGGAGGGCAGGGGGCTGGCGCAGCTCAGGGCCGAAGTGGGCATGGTCTTCCAGTCGTTCAACCTCTTCGCGCACAAGACCGTGCTGGCCAACGTCTCCCTCGCTCAGATCAAGGTCCGCAAGCGCGGGAGGGAGGAGGCGGACCGGCGTTCACGTGAGCTCCTGGAGCGCGTCGGGCTCGCCGCCCACGCCGACAAGTACCCGGCCCAGCTCTCCGGCGGTCAGCAGCAGCGCGTGGCCATCGCCCGCGCCCTGGCCATGGACCCCAAGGCGCTCCTCTTCGACGAGCCCACATCGGCCCTCGATCCGGAGATGATCAACGAGGTGCTGGAGGTCATGCAGCAGCTCGCCCGGGACGGCATGACCATGCTCGTCGTCACCCACGAGATGGGTTTCGCCCGGTCGGCCGCCAACCGCGTCGTCTTCATGGCGGACGGAGCCGTCGTCGAGGACCGCTCGCCGGAGGAGTTCTTCACCGCCCCGTCGAGTGACCGTGCCAAGGACTTCCTGTCCAAGATCCTCAAGCACTGACGGGGGGATTCACGGTGCGTACGAGAGAACTGCTGGCTGTACTGGTCTGCCTGCTGCTCGCCGTCCCCGCCACCGGGTGCGGCAGGGACGGCAGCCCGCCGGTCAAGGGACCCGAGCCCGGGGCGCTGCCCCGCTACCAGGTCGCCACCGGCTTCGAGCTGCCCGGTTCACCTACCTGGCGGAGGGCGAAGAGCCGCGGCCACCTGGTCGTGGGGGCCAAGGAGGACCAGCCCTACCTGGGCGAGAAGGACCCGGCCAGCGGCATCTACTCCGGCTTCGATATCGAGATCGCCCGCATGCTGGCGGCCTCCCTGGGCTTCGACCCGGAGAAGATCCGCTTCAGGACCATCGCGTCCGCCAACCGCGAGACAGCCCTGCAGAACGGGCAGATCGACTACTACGTCGGCACGTACACGATCAACGACATGCGCAAGAAGCTCGTCGGCTTCGCCGGGCCGTACTTCATGGCAGGTCAGGGCCTGCTGGTGCGCACCGACGAGGAAGGCATCGACGGGCCGCAGGACCTGGGCGGCAGGACCGTCTGCTCCGCCGCCGGTTCGACGCCGTACCAGCGGATCGCCGAGGACCACCCCGAGGCGAAGCTGGTCGCCTACGACACGTACTCCATCTGCGTCGACAACCTGCTGACCTTCCAGGTCGACGCGGTCACGACCGACGACGCCATCCTGCTGGGCTTCGCCGCCAAGGCGCCGCAGGAGATGAAGGTCGTCGGGAAGCCGTTCTCCGAGGAACCGTACGGCGTCGGCGTCCCGCGCGGCGACAACGCGCTGCGTCTCGCACTGGACGACGCCCTGGAGGCCAACCAGAGGAACGGCAACTGGAAGAGGGCGTACCGAGCGACGCTGGGGCTCTCCGGAGCGCCGGCGCCGGCGCCGCCGCCCATCGACCGCTACCCGGCCAACTGAGGGGACCGGCCATCACATGGATGTACTCACGGATAACTTCTCCCTCTACGGCGAAGGGTTTCTCGGCACCGTCCAACTCGCCCTCTGCTCCTCGGTCCTGGCCCTGGTCCTCGGTTTCCTCATGGCCTCGTTCCGGGTGGCACCCGTCGGCTCCCTCAGGGTGCTCGGCACCGTGTGGGTGACGGTCCTGCGCAACACCCCGCTCACCCTTCTGTTCTTCGCGGTGCTGCTGGGCCTGCCGCGCTTCGGACTCGTCCTGCCGTTCCAGGTCTTCGCCGTCCTCGCGCTGGGGTGCTACACCTCCGCGTTCATCTGCGAGGTCCTGCGCTCCGGCATCAACACCGTGCCCACCGGCCAGGGCGAAGCGGCCCGCAGCCTGGGGATGACCTTCGGGCAGACGCTCAACACGGTCGTCCTGCCGCAGGCGTTCCGCTCGGTGATCCCACCGGTCGGCTCGACGCTGATCGCCCTGGCCAAGAACTCGGCCATCGCCGGCGCCTTCAGCGTCACCGAGCTGCTCGGCACCTACAAGACCCTCAACGAACTGGGTTACAGCATCATCTGGTCCTTCGTGTGGATCGCCGTCGGCTACCTGCTCATCACCCTGTCCATCAGCGCCCTCTTCAACGTGCTGGAGAAGCGCTGGGGAGTCGCCCGATGACCTCCGCGCCCTCGGCCACCGCGCTCTACGACATCCCCGGACCGCTGACCCGCCAACGGCACCGCCTGTACGGCATCGTCTCCACCGTCCTGATCCTCGCGCTGCTCGGCTGGATCATCCACCTCCTCTTCGACACCGACCAGTTCACCAGCGACAAATGGACGCCCTTCGCGTACGAGGGCATCCAGGAACTCCTGCTGCGCGGCCTGGGCAACACCCTCAAGGCGTTCGCGTACGCCGCTGTGCTCTCCCTCGCGCTCGGCGCGGTACTCGCGGTCGGCCGGCTCTCCGTCCACCGGCCGGTCCGCTGGATCTCCACACTGCTCGTGGAATTCTTCCGCGCGATGCCCGTCCTGGTGATGATCTTCTTCATCTTCGTGGCGCTGAAGGTGCAACCGCTGCCCGCGCTCGTCGCGGGACTGACCCTCTACAACGGCTCGGTGCTCGCAGAGGTGTTCCGAACCGGCATCCACTCCGTGGACCGGGGGCAGCGCGAGGCGGCCTACGCGCTCGGGATGCGCAAGACGCAGGTCACCACCCATGTGCTCGCGCCCCAGGCGGTACGGGCCATGCTGCCCACCATCATCAGCCAGTTGGTGGTGGCGCTGAAGGACACCTCACTCGGATATCTGATCACCTACGAGGAGTTTCTCCACGCGGGGAAGCTGATCGCGTCGAATCTCGACTACGATCTTCCTTTCATCCCTGTGGTGATGGTGGTCTCCCCGATCTACATCGGGCTCTGCATGCTGCTCTCATGGTTCGCCACGTGGGTGGCCAGGCGGGAGCGGCGCAACGTCAAGACCAAGGCCGTCGAGGTCGCTCCGGCGGAACCCGGAACGCTGCTGCCCGGCGGGCAGTAGCCGAGCGGTACCCGTCCGGCAGCAGCCGGTGATCACTTCGCGTACGGCGGAACCGGACACCATCCGGTCGGCGCCGGACGGGGAGAAGGTCAGCTGCGGGCCGGCCGGGTCGGGCTCGATAGGCCGAGCGGCCCCACGTCGCGGAGACACGCGACGAGGGCCGCTCTCCCGCCCGATGCCAAGTGCCGTGCGGCGGACGGCAGTTCGACGGCCCCCGCCGAGTCCTTCCGTGCAGGCGCCTGCACGGAAGCGCTGTGCCGCCGGGCACCCGAGGCGGGAAGCCCGCGCCGACCGCCCGACGTGATCGTCACGGTCCGATCGCACGCGCCGCCCGGCACGCATCCGCCGCTCACACCGTCCGGTCGGGCCGCGCCGCCGGCCGCACCGGGCACCGCTCCCCAAGTCGGCGTGTTACGGCGGAACTTGCGGGCACCCGTAGGGGGAGCCCGTCCACCTCGGACCGGGCTGCGGGACGATCACTCGGAGGAGAGGCAGATGACGACACAGTATGGCGACCGGGCGACCGGGCAGCAGCGTACGGCGAGCGGCAACGTGCTGAGCATCATCGCGATGGTGCTCGGCGTGATCTCACTGATCTTCGTGCCGATCGTCTTCGGTGTGATCGCCCTGATACTGGCGATCATCGCGAAGACCGTCCGGCACGAGCGACTCGCCGTGCCCGCTCTCGTGGTCAGCGCCGTCGGCCTGATCGGCGGCATGGTCCTCGGCGCCCTGCTGACCTAGGCCACACGGGATCGGGCGCGGCCGGCCGGTGTGCCGGGGCGGATCGGGGGCAGGAGCCGTGACGATCACCCCTGCGAGCAGGGGTGAAAGGGCGCGCCTGAAACCTGGGGAGGTCGAGGGCGCGCCCTCCCTCTTGCCTGCCGGCACCGCGTACGTCGTGGGCCGGTCGTCCGGGTGCGGGTTTCCGAGGCGGTCCTGACGATCGGGGCGGGCCGGAGTTAACCTGCGCGGACAGTCCTTCACTGGAGGTGCGCATGCGTCGTTCCGTCGGGCGGAATGTCTCGGTCCTAGGTGTTCTCGCCGTCATCGCCTCGGTGGGGCGGCAGCTCCCGCCGGGTCCGCCACGCCGGCCGGCCCACCTCCCAAGTCGCCGGTGGCGGTGGGGTACGGCGGCGCGGTGGCGAGTGTCGACGCCGATGCCTCGGCGGCCGGTATCGAAGTGCTCCGTGACGGCGGCAACGCGGTCGACGCGGCCGTGGCGACCGCGGCGGCGCTCGGTGTCACCGAACCGTACTCGGCGGGCATCGGAGGCGGCGGCTACTTCGTCCACTACGACGCCGCCACGCGTACGGTGCGGACGGTCGACGGCCGGGAGACCGCACCGCGCAGCGCGGACTCCTCGCTCTTCCTGGAGGACGGGAAGCCGATCGCCTTCGCTGAGGCCATGACCAGCGGGCTCGGCGTCGGCACGCCCGGCACCCCGGCCACCTGGGAGAGCGTGCTGGACGCCTGGGGCAGCAAGCCCCTGCGCCGACTGCTGGAACCGGCTGAGCGGCTCGCCCGTGAGGGCTTCGTCGTGGACGGTACGTTCCGTTCGCAGACGGAGTCGAACCAGGCCAGGTTCGCCGACTTCCCCGCCTCAGCCGAGCTGTTCCTGCCGGGCGGGCAGCCCCCGGTGACCGGCTCCGTCTTCAGGAACCCCGACCTCGCGCGCACGTACGACAAGCTGGGCCGCGAGGGCGTCGGAGCGCTGTACCGGGGCGAGCTGGCCCGGGACATCGTACGGACGGTCCGCAATCCGCCGGTCGACCCCGACGCGACCCGTGTGGTGCGCGCGGGCGATCTGACGGTCAAGGACCTGAAGCGTTACCGCACCCTGCGCCAGGACCCGACGCGGGTCGGCTACCGGGGTCTCGACGTGTACGGCATGGCGCCTTCCTCCTCCGGTGGTACGAGCGTCGGGGAGGCGCTCAACATCCTGGAGACCACGGACCTCTCCAAGGCGAGCCCGGAGCGGTATCTGCACCGGCTCATCGAGTCGAGCCGGATCGCGTTCGCGGACCGGGGGCGCTGGGTCGGTGACCCCGCGTTCGAGGACGTACCGGTACGGGAACTGCTCAGCCAGCGGTTCGCCGACGCCCGGGAGTGCCTGATCGACGACGACAAGGCGCTGACCAGCCCGCTGGCGCCGGGTGACCCGCGCGAACCGGCCGCCTGCGCGAGCACGGGTGAGGCCGCCCCCACGACGTACGAGGGGGAGAACACCACGCATCTGACCGTGGCCGACAAGTGGGGCAACGTGGTGGCCTACACGCTGACCATCGAGTCGACGGGCGGCAGCGGCATCACGGTGCCGGGGCGCGGCTTCCTGCTCAACAACGAGCTGACCGACTTCTCCTTCGCCCCGGCCGACCCGGCCGTGCACGACCCCAATCTGCCGGGTCCCGGCAAGCGGCCCCGGTCGTCGATGGCGCCGACCATCGTGCTGGAGGACGGCAGGCCGCTCCTGGCACTGGGTTCGCCGGGCGGCGCGACCATCATCACCACCGTGCTCCAGACCCTGACCGGCCATCTGGACCGCGGGCTCCCGCTGGTCGAGGCCATCGCGGCGCCGCGTGCCAGCCAGCGCAACCAGGCGACGACGGAGATCGAGCCGGGGCTGTGGGACAGCCCGGTCCGCGCCCGTCTCGAATCGCTCGGCCACGCCTTCCGGCTGAACCCGGAGATCGGGGCGGCTACCGGCGTGCGGCGGCTGCCTGACGGGCGGTGGGTCGCTGCGGCGGAGAAGGTACGCAGGGGCGGCGGCTCGGCGATGGTGGTGCGGCCGGGCTGAACGCCACGACCGGACAGTTGTGGCCGCGGGGCCGGCAGGACGCGCCGCGCCCTGCCGGCCCCGCGGTGTCGATGCTGTCATCCACCGGAACCAGGTCGGTACGCCGTGGCGGGCGACACCCATCCCACCGGCGTCAACGGTGCGGAATCGTACGCGTTGGCCGAGGCCCCCGGCACCGACCCCGCTCCGACGCGCGGCGAAGTCGCGCCGCTCGCCAGGGAGTTCGTGAGCGACGGCTGACTCGGCGGGGAGGAGACTTCAGAGCGCGGTGAGGATACGGGGCCCCTCGTCGGTGATCGCGACCGTGTGCTCGGCGTGGGCAGCCCGGCTGCCGTCACTCGTACGGAGGGTCCAGCCGTCCCGGTCCGCGTAGAAGTCGTCGACTCCGCCGCCGGTCAGCATCGGTTCGATCGCCAGCACCATTCCGTGCCGCAGCGGCATTCCGCGGCCTGGGCGCCCCTCGTTCGGGACGCCCGGGTCCTCGTGCATCGACCGGCCGATGCCGTGGCCGCCGAAGCCCTCGGGGATGCCGTACCCCGCTCCCCGGCACACCGTGCCGATCGCGTGTGCGATGTCCCCGATCCGGTTGCCGACGACCGCCGCCGCGATGCCCGCGTCGAGTGCGGCGAACGCCGTGTCCACCAGCCGGGTGTCCTCGGGGCGGGCCTGGCCGACGACGAAGCTGATGGCGGAGTCGCCCGCCCAGCCGTTCAGCGTCGCGCCCGCGTCGATGCTCACCAGATCGCCGTCCCGGAGCCGCTCGGTCGTCGGGATTCCGTGCACGATCGCGTCGTTCACCGATACGCAGATCACCGCGGGGAAGGGCGTGGGCGCGAAGTGCGGCTGGTAGTCGAGGAACGGTGATCCGGCCCCCGCCTCCCGCAGGACCTCGCGGGCCACCTCGTCGAGGTCGCGCGGCGAGACGCCGACGGCCGCGGCTTCCCGTGCGGAGGTGAGCAGCCGCGCGACGACCCGGCCGGTCTCGCGCATCGCGGCGATCGATGTGTCTGTCTTGAGTTGCACCATGCCAATTACTATACCGGTTGTGGCGGTATTAGAATGACGGCATGGTACGAACCCCGCTCACCCCGGAAGAACGCGCTCGCGGCCAACGGCTCGGCCGGCTGCTGCGTGAGGCGCGCCAGGACCGCAGCATGAACGCGGTCGCCGCGAGCGCCGGAATCTCCGCCGAGACCCTCCGCAAGATCGAGACGGGACGGGCCCCCACGCCCGCCTTCTTCACGGTCGCCGCCCTCGCGGGCGCGCTCGGCCTCTCGATGGACGATCTGCTCGCCGCCTGCGCGTACGAGCCCGGCAGCGGCCCGCCCGCGCGGCTCGGACCACGGGACGGGGAAGAGTCACCCGTACCACTCCCGCTCACCGCCTGACCGCTCCCCGCCCGGCGCGCCAGGGCGTCCCCGCCCGCACCGCCGACAGCGGTGGCGGCGGGGGCGCGTAGGGTCGCGCCCGTGACTCTTCAGGACTTCGCGCGCAGTGAGTACGTCAGCCTGACCACGTACCGGAAGGACGGCACACCCGTCGCCACGCCCGTATGGGCCGCGGCCGACGGTGACGTGCTGTACGTCTGGACCCGCTCCGACTCGTGGAAGGTCAAGCGGCTGCGCAACGACAGCCGCGTCACCGTCACGGTGTGCGACCTGCGGGGCCGCATCGCCGAGGGCGCTCCGACCGCCGAGGGGACCGGGAGGCTGCTGGACGAGGCCGGCACCCGCGGGGTCCGCAAGGTCATCGGCCGGAAGTACACCTGGAAGTACTGGCTGCTCGACTGGCCCGCGACGGTCGCACGGCTCGGCAAGCGCCCTCACACGGGCATCGCGATCACGTTCTGAGCCGGCCCGGCGCCCGGCGGCCCGGGCGCCGAGCTCCGCAGCTCGCCGGAAAAACCCGCGTAGCCGTCCCGTAACACGCCTGCGGTCCAATACCCGCGGACTGGAAGGTTCCAGTCGACGGCCGGCGAGGACGACGATGACGGTGCATCAAGTTGCGGTGGAAGTAGTCACGTTCGCGCACTACCTGCGGGAGCTGACGGCCCTGCTCGACCCCGGACGGGGCTGGTACGGCGTCTTCTCCCGGCGCGATCCGGAGGGCGTGCGCGCCTGCTTCGAAGGGGCCGAGGTGCCGCCCTGGGACGTGGTGGAGTCGCTGCTCCAGGACCTGGCCGTGGCGCGCGGCACGGCGTTCGCGGAGCACGAGTCGGTGCGGGCCGCCGCGCTGTACTCGGCGTCGGCCACCGCCCACGACCGGAGGCCGGGTGGCCGCAGGGCCCTCGCCCAGCGGCTGGAACTGATGCTCAGGGAGCAGGCCCAGGCCGAACAGCGCCTGCGTACGGCCTTGTCGGACGCGGGGCCCACCCCGGAGGCGCGTGCGCAGGCGCTCGCCTGGGCGCGCGACGACCAGGAGCGGGCAGCGGCCCGTTGTACGGAACTGCGCTCACGGCTCTCGGCGGCCTCAGCGCCCGAGGGCTGGTCCCGCCGGGCGGAGCGGGACGGCGAGGCGCCGGGGCGGACCGCCGAAGCCGGCGCGGAGCACCGGGCGCCGCCCGCCCCGCGGCCGGCACCCGCCCCCGCCGCACAGCGGAGGAAGCCGCGCGGTGCCCGGTTCGCCGGCCTCGACACCGACGACGGGTCCGAGCCCGCCGCCCCCTCGGCGGCGCCCGTGCTCCCCGTACCGCCGAGCACCGCGACGGGCCCGCGTGGCGCGCGCTTCCGGGGCGCCGCTGCCCGGAACCCCGGCCCGGCCGTCGCACCGCCGCCCGCAGCCGTGCCGACCCCCGCCGTCCGGCGAGCGGCCGACGAGGCCGTCCAGCGGCTCGTCGGGCTGCGCGCGGAGGGCCGCAGCGGCGAGGCTCACGTCGTCCTCTGCGAGGCGGCGGCCTGGTCCGCCGACCACCTGCCTGTGCTCGCGCTCGCCCTGCACGGGTCGGGACTCTCCGCCGACTGGGCCACCCTGCTGTGGGAGGTGTCCACGCTGCCGCCCGCCGGACTGGCGGCGGCGGCGGGCGCCCTGGCAGCCGCCGGGCGGGCCGAGGACTGCGCCCACCTGCTGCGGCAGTGCGCGGCCCGCCCGGCGGGCGAGGTCGCGGACGCCGTGGCCGCCCTGGACCGGGCGGGCCTGGCCCCTCAGTCGCGGACCCTGCTGGACGCCTTCGTCCGCGTACGGACCCCGCAGGACGTGGCGAGGATCGCCGAACACGATCCGCACCGCCTCGTCCCCCACCTGCTGGCCGCCGCCCGCGAGGTGTCGGCGGCACGGGAGTGGGACCTCGTCCACGCCCTGCGGGTGGCCGGCATCGCCGGGGAGTGGAGCGGGGGCCGCCGTACACCGTGAGCCGGCGAACGCCGTCCAGCCGCGCAGTTCGGCCATAGTGCGCGCCTGGGTGCACGCCAGGGCGATCAGTCGGAGACGCCGGCCGTGTCGACGACGTCGCCGCCGGCCCCCGCGTACGCGAGTTCCCTCACGCGCGGGCCGGTCCCGCCGGACAGTGCGTACCGCACGGGGGTTCCCTTCGGTCGTCGGAGTACCGGAGGCTACGAGGTGGAGTGCGCTCGAAGGCAGGTGAGGGGGGACTGTGGACCGCTCGGGTACGAAACATGATCGACTCCGCCGGTTCGCGGTGATGGTCTTGCCCCGCTTTGGGGCGGGGCCTACGTTCTCCCGTACGCACTGTGTCTACGGGCGTAGAAACCACGTAGAGGCTCTCTGACGCCGCGTCGAAGGAGCAGCTCATGTCCCACGTCGTACGCGCCGCACTCGTCCAGGCGACCTGGACAGACGACACCGAATCCATGATCGCCAAACACGAGGAACACGCGCGTGAGGCCGCCCGGCAGGGGGCGGGGATCATCGGGTTCCAGGAGGTGTTCAACGCCCCCTACTTCTGCCAGGTGCAGGAACCCGAGCACTACCGCTGGGCCGAGGCCGTGCCGGACGGGCCCACCGTCAGCAGGATGCGGGAGCTGGCCCGCGAGACCGGCATGGTGGTCGTCGTGCCGGTCTTCGAGGTCGAGCAGTCCGGCTTCTACTACAACACCGCCGCCGTGATCGACGCCGACGGCACATACCTCGGCAAGTACCGCAAGCACCACATCCCGCAGGTCAAGGGCTTCTGGGAGAAGTACTACTTCAAGCCGGGGAACGCGGGCTGGCCGGTGTTCGACACCGCAGTCGGCAAGGTAGGCGTCTACATCTGCTACGACCGCCACTTCCCGGAGGGCTGGCGCCAACTGGGCCTGAACGGCGCCCAGCTGGTCTACAACCCCTCCGCCACCTCGCGCGGACTCTCCGCTCACCTCTGGCAGCTGGAACAGCCCGCGTCCGCCGTCGCCAACGCGTACTTCATCGCCGCGATCAACCGCGTCGGCCAGGAGGAGTACGGCGACAACGACTTCTACGGCACGAGCTACTTCGTCGATCCGCGCGGCCAGTTCGTCGGTGAGCCCGCCAGCGACAAACAGGAGGAACTCGTCGTGCGTGAACTCGACTTCGGACTGATCGAGGAGGTCCGGCAGCAGTGGGCGTTCTTCCGGGACCGCCGCCCGGACGCGTACGAAGGGCTGGTCGAGCCGTGAGCGGACTGCACGAGCGTCATCTCGCCGTCAGCCCCGACTGGCTGGCGCTCTACTACCGGCGGCCCCTGGAACTCACCCACGGCGAGGGCCGGCACGTCTGGGACGCGGACGGCAACCGCTACCTCGACTTCTTCGGCGGCATCCTCACCACGATGACCGCCCACGCCCTGCCCGAGGTGACGAAGGCGGTCGCCGAGCAGGCCGGGCGGATCATCCACTCCTCGACGCTCTACCTCAACCGCCCCATGGTGGAGCTCGCCGAGCGCGTCGCCACGCTCTCCGGCATCCCCGACGCCCGGGTCTTCTTCACCACGTCGGGCACCGAGGCCAACGACACCGCGCTGCTCCTGGCGACGACGTACCGCGGGTCCAACCAGATCCTCGCGATGCGCAACAGCTACCACGGCCGGTCGTTCTCGACCGTGTCCGTCACCGGCAACCGCTCCTGGTCGCCCACGAGCCTCTCGCCGCTCCAGACCCTGTACGTCCACGGGGGCGTCCGCACCCGGGGGCCGTACGCGGAGCTGAGCGACGAACGGTTCGTCAAGGCGTGCGTCGCCGATCTGGAGGACCTGCTCGGTCACACCCGCGGGGCCGCCGCGCTGATCGCCGAACCCATCCAGGGCGTCGGCGGCTTCACCTCGCCGCCCGACGGGCTGTACGCGGCGTTCCGCCAGGTCCTCGACCGGCACGGCATCCTGTGGATCTCGGACGAGGTGCAGACCGGCTGGGGGCGGACCGGTGACCACTTCTGGGGCTGGCAGGCACACGGCGAGCACGGGCCGCCGGACATCCTGACCTTCGCCAAGGGCATCGGCAACGGCATGTCGATCGGCGGTGTCGTCGCCCGCGCCGAGGTCATGAACTGCCTGGACGCCAACTCCATCTCGACGTTCGGCGGCTCCCCGGTCACCATGGCGGCCGGGCTCGCCAACCTCTCGTACCTCCTGGAGCACGACCTCCCCGGCAACGCGCGACGCGTCGGCGGGCTGCTCATCGAGCGGCTGCGGGCGGTCGGCGCGGGCTCGGCGTGCGTACGCGAGGTGCGGGGCCGCGGCCTCATGATCGGCGTCGAGCTGGTGAAGCCGGGCACCGACGAGGCGCATCCGGAGGCGGCGGCCGCGGTCCTCGAAGCGGCCCGCGAGCGCGGGCTGCTCCTCGGCAAGGGCGGGGGGCACAGCACCAGCGTCCTGCGGATCGCCCCGCCGCTCTCCCTCACCGTCGCCGAGGCGGAGCAGGGCGCGGCGATCCTCGCCGAGGCCCTGCGCGCCGCGGAGTAGGCCGGGCGTCCGGGCCCGGCCGCGAGAGCCGGGCCCGGCCGTTCCCCGGAGTGCGACCGGCCGCGCCCGGGACGCGCGGCCGAAGCCCTGTTGGGCCGGAGGGGTGCGCCGTACGGGAAACGGGAACGTCCTGGCCGGGCGGCAGTGGGGGTATTGCCACAGTGGGCAGGCCACTTCTACGTTCTTCACCACGCACCAGGACCCACGTGCGTGGACCCATTCCGCACCGCGAGGAGGGGTACATGAGCCGCACCGTCATCCACGGCGGCCTCGTCATCACCGCGTCCGACGAGATCCACGCCGACGTGCTCGTCGAGGGCGGGCGCGTCGCCGCCCTCGCCGCCCACGGGACCGCTGCCGCCGGCAGCTGGACCGCGGACCGGAGCATCGACGCCACCGGGAAGTACGTCATCCCGGGCGGCGTCGACGCCCACACGCACATGGAGATGCCGTTCGGCGGCACCTCCGCCGCAGACACCTTCGAGACCGGCACCCGGGCCGCCGCCTGGGGCGGCACCACCACCATCATCGACTTCGCCGTCCAGAGCGTGGGCGGCAGCCTGCGCGGCGGCCTCGACGCCTGGTACGCGAAGGCCGACGGCAACTGCGCCGTCGACTACGCCTTCCACATGATCCTCGCCGACGTGAACGAGTCCTCCCTCAAGGAGATGGACCTCCTGGTGTCCGAGGGCGTCACCTCGTTCAAACTGTTCATGGCCTACCCCGGCGTCTTCTACAGCGATGACGGCCAGATCCTGCGCGCCATGCAGCGGGCCGGGGGCAACGGCGGCCTGATCATGATGCACGCCGAGAACGGCATCGCGATCGACGTCCTGGTCGAACAGGCGCTGGCCGCGGGCCGCACCGACCCGCGCTACCACGGAGACGTACGCAAGGTGGCGCTGGAGGCCGAGGCCACGCACCGCGCCGTCCAGCTCGCCCGGGTCGCCGGGGCGCCGCTGTACGTCGTCCACGTCTCCGCGGACGAGGCGGTGGCGGAGATCGCCGCCGCCCGCCACAAGGGACTTCCGGTCTTCGGCGAGACGTGTCCGCAGTACCTCTTCCTCTCCACCGACAACCTCGCCGAGCCGGGGTTCGAGGGCGCCAAGTACGTCTGCTCGACGCCGCTGCGGCCCCGGGAGCACCAGGAAGCGCTCTGGCGCGGCCTCAGGAACGACGAGCTCCAGGTCGTCTCCACCGACCACTGCCCGTTCTGCTTCTCCGGTCAGAAGGAGCTGGGCCGGGGCGACTTCTCGAAGATCCCCAACGGGTTGCCGGGCGTCGAGAACCGCATGGACCTGCTGCACCAGGCGGTCGTCGAGGGGCACATCAGCCGTCGTCGCTGGATCGACATCGCGTGCGCGGCACCGGCCCGGATGTTCGGCCTGTACCCGAAGAAGGGGACGATCGCCCCGGGGGCCGACGCCGACATCGTCGTCTACGACCCGCACGCCGAGCAGGTCATCTCCGCGCGGACCCACCACATGAACGTCGACTACTCGGCCTACGAGGGCAAGCACCTGACCGGCAGGGTGGAGACGGTGCTGTCCCGCGGTGTCCCGGTGATCGACCGGCACACCTACGTGGGCCGCGCCGGGCACGGAGCGTACCTGCCGCGGGGAACCTGCCAGTTCACGCGCTGACGGGCGGCGCCGGGCCGAGGGGCGGTGCGGGCTCCTTCCCCGGCCCGGCACCAGCCGTCCTCACCTGCGTATCGACCAGCCGCGCTCGCTGAGCGCGGTACTCAGGGCGGTGGCCGCGGCGGGTCCCACCATGAGCTGCACCAGACCCGCCTGCTGCCCGGTCGCGTGCTCGATCCGCACGTCCTCGATGTTGATCCCCTCACGTCCGGCGTCCGCGAAGATCCGTGCCAGTTCGCCCGGCTGGTCGCTGATGAGGACCGCCACGGTCTCGTACGCGGCCGGGGCCTCGCCGTGCTTGCCGGGTACCCGGGTCCGGCCGGTGTTGCCCCGGCGCAGGACGTCCGCGATGCCCGCGGCGCCGCCCCGCCGCTTGGCCTCGTCGGCGGAGTGGAGGGCGTGCAGCGAGCCGATGGTCTCGTCGAGGTCCGCGGCCACACCCGCGAGTACGTCGGCGACCGGCCCGGCGTTGGCCGACAGGATCTCGATCCACATCCGGGGGTCGGAAGCGGCGATCCGGGTGACGTCGCGGATGCCCTGCCCGCAGAGCCGTACGACCGTCTCGTCCGCCGCTTCCAGCCGCGCGGCGACCATCGAGGAGATGAGCTGGGGGGTGTGCGAGACGAGAGCCACGGCCCGGTCATGGGCGGCGGCGTCCATGACCACCGGGACGGCACGGCAGAGCGCGACCAGTTCGAGTGCGAGGTTCAGGACCTCGGTGCCCGTGTCCGGCGTCGGGGTGAGCACCCAGGGGCGGCCCTCGAAGAGATCGGCGGTCGCCGCCAGCGGGCCCGAACTCTCCTTGCCCGCCATCGGATGCGTACCGAGGTACGCGTCCAGCCCGATACCCAGCTCCTCCAGCTCGCGCCGGGGGCCGCTCTTGACGCTGGCGACGTCGACGTAGCCGCGCGCGAGGCCCGCCCGCATCGCTCCGGCGAGCACGGCGGCGGTGTGCGCGGGCGGTACGGCGACGAGCGCGAGGTCGACGCGGCCGGGAGGCGGTTCGTCACTGCCGGCGCCGAGGGCGGCCGCCGTCCGGGCCCTGTCCGGGTCGTGGTCGGCCAGGTGCACGCTGACGCCGCGTCCGGCGAGGGTCAGTGCGGCCGAGGTGCCGATCAGGCCGGTTCCTATGACGAGGGCGCTTCGCACCTGTCCACCTCCTTGCCCCGCCCCGGAGCGGCTCCGGGGCGGGGGAGGGTGCGGTCGTGCCCCTCGGGCTGCTGCTCAGTGTTCACGTGCTCCGTCCAGGATCGGCGGGGCCCGCCGGCCCCGGTGTCTTCGGCCGGTCCGTGATGCCCACGGGTGGCCCTGACGGTATGCGCGTCAGTCGTCCCAGTGGTCGAGCACCCGGTGGCGGATCCGCTCGGGGTACGCCTGGGCGAAGGAGCTGTGGGGGAGGCGGCCGTCACCCGGCGCGGGCAGGAGCCCGTCGTGGAAGACGATGGGCCCCGACCGGGCGGCACGCTCCTTGTGGGTGTAGCAGTTCAGCAGGGGGTGCACGAAGCCGTACCACGCCTCCGCGCGGTCCAGCGGGTGGATTCTGGTGGCCAGCGCCCACAGCAGGTCGGTGTCGTCGGCCGGGTCGATGTCGTCGTCCAGGACGAAGGTGGCCGCCGTCGCGCGGCCCGAGTGCGATTCGGAGAGCACCGCGCCGATCCGGTGGGTGAGCTCGGCGGAGTCGACACCGGGCAGCAGTTCCCGCCAGTTCTGCGGGACGGTGACCACCATCCAGTGCGCTGCGGCGCGCAGCGGGGACCAGGCGGTGGTGACCGGCAGGCCGGCGGTGCGCAGCTCGGCCAGTACCTCCGCCGCCTGGCCGACACCGGTGACCGTGTGGAACTCGTCCACCGGCCGGCCCTCGGCCACCAGCGGCCAGATCGGGGCGTCCCGGTGGGTGATGGCCTCCACCGTGTACACCGGCTGCATCGACGTCTCGTCGGAGGCGTAGCCGGCGAACTCGCCGAACGGCCCCTCCCGCGCGTCGCGGCCGACGGAGAGGTGTCCCTCGATGACGATCTCCGCCCCGGCCGGAACCTCCAGGTCGAGGGTCTCGCACCGCACGACGTCGAGCGGTTCGCCGTACAGCGCCCCGATGTAACCGGCCTCGTCGGCCCCGGGCGGCAGGGGGATGCCCCCGACGAAGGGGACCGCCGGGTCCCCGCCCTGCACCAGCGCGTACGGCATGGGCTCGCCGAGGGCCACCCACTCCTGCCAGATCATGCCGATGTGCTGCGCCGGTATGACCAGGCCGGTCATGTGCTTGCCGTCGATCTGCATGACGCGGGCGATGGACCAGTTGGTCCACCGGCCGTCCGGGGTCCTGGCGACGATGATCCCCCAGGTGTTGGGATAGCGCCCGCCGTCGAACTCGTGGATCCGGGGCACCGGGAAGCGGTCGAGGGTCGCGTCGTCGCCCAGCAGCACGTTCTGCTTGCAGGGCGCGTCCTCGCGGGCGACCAGCCGGGGCGGTACGGGGGCCGCGTGCCGGGTGCGCGCCAGGTGGTCGACCAGCTCGGCGGCGGTGGTCCCGGCGGGCATCCCGACCGACAGGGCGACCCGGGCCAGCGGCTTGCCGGCAGCGGCGCTGAGCGAGGCGGGCGCGCCGAAGAGCCGGAAGCCGGGCGCCACGCCGGCCACGCTCTCGAACAGCGGGGCGGGCGAACGCCGCTCGCAGGAGAGGCGGCTGATCGCGGCGGCCTCCAGGTCGGCACTCACCGTCCGCTCGACGCGCCGCACATCACCGAGGGCGTCCAGCGCGTCGATGTATTCGCGGAGGTCCTTGAGCCGGGTCACGGGGTGGGTCATGAGCGTGCGCTCCTCTGCTGCGTGCCGTTGATACGTACCGGGGAGGTGGCGGTCGCGGAACCGGAGCGGGCGCCCGTGGGCCGGGGAAGCCCTCCCAGCGCCGGGCCCCGGCGGTCCCGATGCCGAACTGGTCGAGAACCCGGGTGACGATGTGGCCGACGATGTCGTCCACCGAGCCGGGCCGGTTGTAGAAGGCGGGCATCGGCGGCACGATCGAGGCGCCCATCCTGGCCAGCGCGAGCATGTTCTCCAGATGGATCTCGCTGAGCGGCGTCTCCCGCACCACCAGGACCATCCGCCGCCGCTCCTTGAGCGTGACGTCGGCGGCGCGGGCGATCAGCCCTTCGGCGTACCCCGTCCGGATGCCGGCCAGGGTCTTCACGCTGCACGGAATGATCACCATGCCGTCGGCCGGGAAGGAGCCGGAGGAGATGGCGGCCCCCTGGTCCTCGGGGAGTAGGTGACGTCGGCCAGCTCGGCCACGTCACGCGCGCTCATGCCGGTCTCCAGCTCCACCGTGGCGCGCGCCCAGCGGCTGAGCACCAGGTGCGTCTGCACCCGCGGGTTCTCGCGCAGTTCGGTGAGCAGGCGGACGCCCAGCACCGCGCCGGTGGCTCCGGTCATTCCCACGATCAGCCGCATCGCGCCCCACCGTAACCTTCCGTGTACGGAATATCTTGGTACTGAATATACTGGCCCGCATGACGAACACAACCCCCCGTCCACGACCGCGACTGGAAGAGGCGCTGCCGCATCAGCTGCGCCGGGCCGGGCAGGCGTGGACCGCGCTGTGGCAGCAGCGCCTTCCCGACCTGACCAGCCCTCAGTTCGCCGTGCTGCTCGCCCTGGACGACCACGGCAGCCTGGACCAGTCGGCGCTGGGAGCCCTGGCCGCGGTCGACCGCTCCACGCTCACGGTGCTCCTCGACCGCCTGGAGGCGCGCGGCCTGGTGACCAAGGAGATGGACCCGGCGAACCGGAGGCGCCGCATCGTCGCCCTCACCGAAACCGGACGGCGGCACCTGACGGCGGCCGTGGAGGAGGCCGGCCGGCTGCACGCGCGGGTGGAGGGCCTGCTGGGGGAGGAGCGGATGAGGGACCTGGTCGAGATGCTCCGCGTCCTCGGCGACATGCCGGTGCGGCCCGACCCCGGCGGGTCCGGGCCCGGCCTGCCGGAACCGGAGGGTCCGGGCCACTGACGTACAGCTCCCCTCAATAGAGGGATGGGCCCGGGAGGCCGTCGCTGCGAGTGTGATCAGCGACCCGAGTGGGTCCGCCTTGGAGGGCTGACGCATGTACAGATCCGCAGCGGTGCAGAAGCTCGCCGGCCGCGTGTCCGGTCCGGCACTGGGGCCGCAGGACGAGGGATACGCGGCCGAGGTCGCGGGGTTCAACACGATCGTGCAGCACCGGCCCGCGATCGTCGTCGGCGTCCGGAACGCCGCTGAGGTGCGCAGGGCCGTCACCTTCGCGGCCGAGAACGCCATGCCGACGGCGGTACAGGCGACCGGCCACGGTCCCTCGCGCGCCGCCGAAGGAGCCGGACTGCTCATCAACACCCGCCGGATGGACAAGGTGACGGTCGACCCCGTCGCCAGGGTCGCCCGGGCGGAGGCCGGTACGCAGTGGCACCAGGTCGTCGAAGCGGCCGCCGGCCACGGCCTCGCCCCCCTCAACGGCTCCTCGCCGCTGGTGGGCGTGGTCGGCTACACCCTGGGCGGCGGGCTCGCGCTGCTGTCGCGCACGCACGGCTTCGCCGCCGACCACGTCACCGCGGTGGACGTCGTCACCCCCGACGGACGGTCGCGTACCGCGACCGCGCGGCAGAACACGGACCTCTTCTGGGCGCTGCGCGGCGGCAAGGGCAACTTCGGGGTGGTGACCGCCCTCGAGTTCGGTCTCGTGCCGGTGCCCCGCTTCTACGGCGGCGGGCTGTTCTTCCCCGGGGATGCGGCCGCCGACGTCCTGCACACCTGGCGGGTCTGGACCGAGTCCGTACCGCAGGAGATGGCCTCCTCGCTCGCGCTGCTGCGGATGCCGGACATGGAGCCCATACCGGAGTTCCTGCGGGGCAGGCTCGTGGTGCACGTCCGCGTCGCCCATCTGGGATCGGCGGAGGAGGGCGACCGGCTGGTCAGGCCGCTGCGGGCGATCGCGCCGCCGCTGGTGGACACGCTCGCGGAGATGCCCTACACGCGCTTCGCCGAGATCCACAACGACCCGGCCTTCCCGATCCCCTACGACGAACGCTCCACCATGCTCAGCGAGCTGGGCAAGAGCGCCGCCGATGAGCTGCTCGCCCTCGCGGGCCCCGGAAGCGACTGCGCGGACCTCGTGGTCGAACTGCGGCACATGGGCGGCGCGCTCAGCAGGCCGCCGGCGGTGGAGAGCGCGGTCGACCACCGGGACGCCGCGTTCTGCCTGTCCACGCTCGGACTGCCCGGCGGCCGCCCGGACCGGGTCGTGGACGGCATGGCGTCCTGGGGGACGGGCCGCAGCTATCTCAACTTCCTCGCCGGCCCCGGGACGGCCCAGCTGGCCGAACGGGGGTACCGCCCCGCCACCTACGCGCGGCTCGGCGAGATCAAGGCACGGTACGACCCGGAGAACCTCTTCCGGTTCAACCACAACATTCCGCCGCGCGCGAAGAGCCTCTGACCACCCGGTCAAGCCGATCCCGCGCACCTCAGAAGCTGGAAGGGAAACATCTCGATGACGACCAACACCGCGGTGCAGGCCCCGCCGCAGTCCGCACCTGGTGCGGGCTCGACCGGGCTCAGACTCGGAGCCCTCTTCGGCCCCGTGATCTTCGGAGTGACGGCCGCGGGCGTGGCCCTGCCCGATGTCGCCCAGGCCATGGAGGTACGCCCGGCGGTCGCCGGCTGGGTGCTGACGGCGCACGCCCTGGCACTCGGCGTCGGCACCGCGTTCTTCGGGCGGCTCTCGGAGAAGTGGGGTGTACGCAACACCCTCCTGGTGGGGTCGCTGTTCCTGGCGGTCGGCGCGGTCCTGATCCTCGTCGCCCCCAACTTCGGGACGCTGATCGCGGGCCGCTTCGTCCAGGCGGCGGGCTCCGGCGCCATGACCTCCAGCGCGCTCACCCTCGCCTCCGCGGCCGCACCCGCGCAACGCACCAAGATCCTCGCCATCTTCGGGGCGTCCATGGCGCTCTTCTCCTCCACCGCCACCCTCATGGGCGGGATGGTGACGGACTGGCTCGACTGGCGCCTCACCCTCGTGCTGCCGGCGCTCTCGCTGCTGGTGGTGCCCTTCTGCCTGGACCTCGCCGCCACCCGCCCCGGCTACGGCAAGGCCGTCGACCTGCTCGGCGGAATCCTGCTGGGTACGGGCGCGACCTCGCTGCTCCTGCTCATCCAGGCGTCCTCGCTCGACCTCGCCACCCCGCTGGTCATCGCACTGGTGGCGCTGCTCGTGCTGTCGGCGGCGGGTCTCGTCCTGCACATCGGCAGGCGGCCCGACGGGTTCGTACCGCGTCGGCTGGCCGGCGACCGGACCTTCCTGGTCGCGGCCCTGGTCGGTCTCGGCGGCTACGCCGGGCTGTTCGCCGCGATGTACGCGGTACCCCAGATCCTCACGGTGAAGTACGGCTGGGACGTGTTCGAGATCGGTGCCTGGCTCCTGCCGGGTGCGATCGTGGGCGCGGTGTCCGCGCGGGTGGCGAGCAAGCTCACGGCCGGCCGGGGCGGCAGCCTGCTGCTGACCGGGGCCGCCGTGACCTGTGCGGTGTTCCTCGGGATCGTCGGTCTCGTCGAGGGCGGCATCGTCGTCATGCTGATCGGCACGTCCATGGGCATGGCGACGTTCGCGGCCACCCAGGTGCTCACCACCGCGGTGCTGTCCAGCCGCCTGGAACCCGCCCAGCGCGGGGGCGCCATGGGTGTGCTCAACCTTCTCTTCTTCGTCGGTGGCGGCATCGGCTCCGCCGCCACCGGAGCGCTCTCCGAGCACATGGACCTCACCAGCGCGCTCGCCGTCGTCGCGGTGCTCCCGCTGTTCGCGGGTCTGATCGCCCTGCTGCTCCCGCCCGCCCGGGCGCAGCAGGAGGTCTGAGCCGCCCGGCCGGGCGGTGGACGCGGCCGACCCCTGGCTCTGTCCCGTGGGACAGCCGGGGGGAGGTGCGTCAACTGACGCTCCTTCGGGGCCGGCTCGCGTCGTCGGCTCCGGTGCGCGCGAGGGCTCAGGCCCCCGGAACTCTCTCGTTCGAGTTCAGCCACAGCGACAGGATCTTGCGCAGCTCGTCGCGTTCGACGCGGAGCAGGTCGTTCTCCAGACGCAGCTGTTCCAGCGGGTCGGGGGTGGCGGAGTTCTGCGAGGTCCGTGCGAGCAGCGCGACACCGGCCGGCCGGCCGTGCCGGCCGGGTACGCGAGGCGGCGGGGGCGCGAGGACGTTGCCGGCGGGGGTCGCCACCGGGGAGAGCCGGCCGACCAGGATCGACTGGTGCAGGACGTGCAGGTCGTGCGCCGGTTCGATGCCGAGGTCCTCGGAGAACCGGGTCCTGACGGTGCGGAAGGTCTCCAGGGCGTCGGCCTGGCGGCCCGAGTGGTACAGCGCCAGCATCAGCTGGGCGCAGGCCCGTTCGCGGAACGGGTTCTCGGCGACGAAACCGGTCAGGTCGCCGATGATCTGCTGATGGCGGCCCAGCTTCAGCGCGATGTCGAAGTACTCCTCCTTCACCGTCAGCCGGTCCTCGTTGAGCCCGACGACGAGGGGGGCCAGCGCCCTGCTGTCGAGCCCGGCCGCGACCGGGCCGTGCCACAGCGAGAGCGCGGCCTTGAGCAGCCCCTCGGCGCGCTCAAGCCGGTTCTCGCGGACCATGGACCGCCCCTGGGCGACCAGCTTCTCGAACTTGAACAGGTCCAGCGCGTCCTCGTCGCGCACCCTGATCCGGTAGCAGGAGGGGTGCGTCTCGATCACGCTGTCGTGTTCCCGCCCCGGAGCAGGCGGCGGAGGCCGGAGACACAGATGCGCACCTGGCCGTGGGCGGAGGCGGGCGGTGCGTCGTCCCAGATCGCGTCGACCAGGCGCCCGAGTGTGACCACCTGGTTCGTCTGGAGCAGCAGCGCCACCAGTAACTTCTGTCTTCTTATGCCGCTGATTTCAATTTGTTCGTCGCCGTCCGTCACGAGCAGCGGGCCGAGTATTCGGAAAACGTAGTCATGGCGCATATCTTTACCCCCCGGTGATGATGTGCGGAAATAACGCGGTGACGAATGCACTGGGTGCATCGGTATAGTTGCCATCCGCCATGCCGAAAAGGGTGATGGCAACTACTCCGGTGTCACGAAATGATTGCTCGGCAGCTCTTTCTCTTCTGGTTCCGCCGGTTCCTACGCGTAGTCGTAGAACTTCGTGTGGTCCAGCAGGTCAGCGGGTGACATCGAATACCAGGGTGCCAGTTCGGTGTGGAGCGACGGGACATCCGGGTGCTCGGTCAGCGGGAGGTAGTGCGGGACGTCCGGATGCGCCTTCTGCCACATCGACCAGAGCTTGTCGATGAAGCAGTGGTGCATGAAGAAGATCGGGTCGTTCGGCGACCCGATGTACAGCATGTGGCCGCCCATCCAGGTGTGGCCCGCCCCGTGCAGTTTGCCCAGGTTCTCCTCCCAGGGGAACTTCGCGTACCCCTCCAGGTGGTTACGCAGGGACTGCGTCTCGCTCCCGTAGCCGGATGTGTAGTTGTAGGGCGGGGTGTCGTAGGCCGTCAGCGCGAGGGTGTCCGCCAGCTCCTTGACCGTCGGCAGGGCGGGGTTCACGGTGCCGATGTCGCGTACGAGGTAGTCCCGGTCGTCCGCGGTGTAGTTGCCGTTGAACGCCGGGTGCTCGTCGCCGACCGGAACGACGCTGACGTTGAGCTTCCACCCGTTGCAGCGGGCGAAGGGGCCGGTCATGACCTTCCGGTCACCGGGCCGGCCGTTGCCGCCCATGAAGGTGTCGGCCCACAGCGGCGAGTCCAGGCTCTGGTCCTTGGTCCAGTCCCAGTAGGGGATCGTGACGGTGGGGTCGACGCGCTGGAGCGCCTTCTCCAGGACCAGGAGGTACTGGCGGTGCCACGGGAACAGGCCCGGGCTCATGTGGCCCCAGCGCTTGCCCACACCCCCGTCCTTGTCCAGGTAGTCGCCGGAGTTGATCTGGATGTGTATCCGGACCAGCTCGTCGTAGACACCGATCTCCTTCACCCTGCGCAGCGCGCGGATGAAGCGTCTCTTCTCGGCGGCGGTCATGTCGAGGTGGTTCTTCCGGACGTGCGCCATGGGGTGTCTTCTCTCTCGGGTCACGGGCGGATCAGGCGTGGTGGGTGCCGGAGGGCAGGAGGTTCGCCCCGCGCAGCTCGTCGACGGCCTGGCGCCCGGCGGCCAGCGGCGTGGGCTCGATCCGGTAGTGGCACATCGCGCTGAGATAGGCGTCCTCGCCCAGCTTCATGAGGTGCAGCGGCCTGTCGTCTATGCGCACCGTTCCGGCGGCCCTGGAGACCGTGATCGTGCGGCCCTTGTACGTCTCGGTGTAGAGGTCCTGGGGCTCGTCGGCCGCCTGGTCCCGGGCCGCGTCGTGCGCGGCGACCCAGCTCTGGCCCGCGTGGATGACGGTGACCGGCACCGCCGCGACAGCGGTGCCCGCTATGCCCTTTATCACATTACGTCGTCTCATTTGCGTCCTTTGATTGACAACCGATGACTGAACGGTTAATCTCCCCGGCCAGCTTTCCAGCGGGGCGTATCGGCGGGATATTGCCCGGGTGGAGGCATGGCTGACCGACGCCGCTCCACTCCGGGCGGGGACTCAGCCGCGCGGCGGCCGTGGCGGGATGTTGTGGTTGAAGCGGAAGAGGTTGTCCGGGTCGGCCACGGCCTTGATCCCGGCCAGCCGGGCGAAGGTGGCCGGCTCGTAGCCGCTCTCGGTGAGGTGCGCGGTGTCGGGGCTGGCCAGGAAGTTGAGGTAGCGGAGTCCCGTGCCCCACGCCGCCATGCCGTCCACCACCAGCGGGGGCGGTCGTCGGGGAGCGAGAGGGTCGAGAGCGCGAACGCGGCGTCCCGGTGGCCGACGGCGTTGGGCACCTCGGGCGCCCGGCCGGCCGCGCCGCCCAACTGCCGCAGCTCCACGGTCAGATCGATGCAGTCGGCCCCCGGCCCGGCCAGCTGGAGCAGCGCGTCCACCGCCGCCTCGTCCAGCACGCGGAGCATCATCGACCGCTCGTTGTACGGAATCGGCTCGGTCGGGTCCTGGTGGATCTCCCCGGACCGGCTGTACGGCATGTCGGCCAGGGTGTCGACGACCAGCGGGCCCGCGGTGCGCAGCGGCGCCACCAGCCGCTCCCCGTCATCGGCGGAGCCCAGGTGCGCGATCCGGACGTGCACCGTCAGCCGGCCGCGCAGGAAGGGCGGGATCGCCTCGATGTCCGGCATCCGCAGCAGAGCGAGCGAGGACGTCAGCTCCTCCGGCACGGTCGCGGTCCACTCACGCCAGGCGTGCACCACCTCCGCGGACGCCTCGCCCGCGAAGAACAGCCCGCCCCCGTAGAGCCGTGACACCGGCACCAGCCGGAACTCGATGGCGGTGACCACTCCGAAGTTGCCCTTCCCGCCGCGCACGGCCCAGAAGAGGTCGGTGTCCTGGTCCGCGGTGGCGCGGTGCGACCGCCCGTCGGCGGTGACGATCTCGACGGCGGTGACCAGGTCCGCGGCGTAGCCGTATCTGCGCGCCATCAGGCCGAGCCCGCCGCCGATGGTGTATCCGACCACCCCGGTGAGCGGGGAGGAGCCGCTGAGCGGGGCGAGACCGTGCTTCGCGGCCGCCTGGATCACCTCGAACCACTGGGTACCGCCCTCGACCCTCGCGGTCCTCGCGACGGGGTCGATGCTCACACCCCGCAGCCTGCGGGTACTGATCAGCAGCCCGCCGGAGGCCGGGAGGGAGGGGCCGTGGCCGGTGGCCTGGACCGAGACCGGCAGGTGCCGGGCCGCGGCGAAGGAGACGGCCTCGCGCACGTCCGCCGCTCCGCTCACGAGCGCGATCAGGTCCGGGTCGTGCTCGGTGATCGAGTTGAAGCCCTCGAGTTCCCGGGCGAAGTCGACGTCCCTGGCACGCAGGACCCGCCCCCGGAGCCGTTCGGAGAGCTCTGCCGCCGCCGACCGCGCGACGCTCTTGCCTGTAGTCATCCTCAGTCCTCCCGGAACCCGTCCGTCTGTCGGGATGCGAGGAATCTGCCAACGCGGAGGGCCGGGGACCATCCCCCGTTTGAGGCGGATGTCACGGCCGGCGGGACGACGCGGTGAGCCCGGAGCATCCGGGATGCTCCGGGCTCACCACATGCCCCTGCCTCATCCCCGGACGATGGCCTGCTCCCAGTCCTCCCCGGGCCCGAACAGCTTCCGCGGCTTCATGGCGTCCAGCCGCTGCGCCAGCAACGACTTGGGCACCAGCGTGCCTTCGGGCACCGCGCTCACCGCGCAGCGCACCTCCAGCTCCGCCTCGACGGACGCCTTGAGCAGCGCGGCGGCCTCCCCGCCGTCCGCACCGGGCACCTCGATCTCGACGACCAGCCGGTCCCGTTCGGCCCTGGCCCGCCAGAACAGCACGCCGTACGCCGCCGGAAGCCGGAACACGAGCTCCTCCACCTGGATCTGTCCGAGCCGCAGCCCGCCGACCGTGTAGCCCTGGCCGAGCCGGCCGAGTACCCGTACGGTCGGCAGCTTCCAGCCGCACGGGCAGTCCTCGTACCGCAGGTCCACCAGGTCTTCGAGGTTGTAGCGCAGCAGCGGCATCGCCTCGCGGTACAGCGGGGTGATGACCAGCTGCCCGGTGCCGTCGGCGGTGATCTCACCGGTCTTCGGGTCGTAGATCTCCGGCAGGATGCGGTCGGCCCAGAAGTGCATCCGGCCGTGCGGGCAGTCACTGGCCAGCGGGCCGACCTCGGTGCAGCCGTACTCCTCGATGACCGGGGCACGCCAGATCTCCTCGATCCTGCGCCGCCGCGCGCTGCTGATCGGCTCGCCCGCCACGTACAGCGCCCGCAGCGCCGCGAAGGAGTCCGCGGGGTAGCCGGCCGCCTTGGCCGCCGCGACCCACAGCAGGCTCTCGCTCGGAGTCGACCAGGTCAGAGTCACCTCCAGGTCGCGCAGGAGGCGCACCACCCGCGAGTAGGGGACGGCGAGCGAGCGGCAGTCCCCGGGGACGACGGTCGCGCCGCTGCGCATGGCGGCCCAGTGGGCCATGTGCCCGGCGAGCACCAGCCCGTAGGGGATACGGACGAGCATGGTGTCCCCGGGACCGATGGGCACGGTCTTGCGGACGAACCGGTCGGCCAGATCGGTCCACTCCGCCTCGGTGAAGTAGGCGGGGGTGGGGTTTCCGGTACTGCCGCTGGACTCGTGGTACGTGGACAGGCGCTCCCTGGGCACGGCGAGCATGCCGAAGGGGTAGCTGTCGCGCAGGTCCGACTTCCCGGTGAGACCGATCGCGGACAGCGCCTGGCCGGCCTCCAGGCGCCCTTCGTAGAAGGGTGAGCGGCGGGCGTGGTGGAGCGCGGGGGCGATCCGCTCCCGCTGGTGCGCCCGCAGTTCGTCGAACGTCGTCCAGTCGCCGATGGCCGGCAGCCCGCCGACGGAGCCGGCCGGTCCGGTGGTCAGGGAGACGGTCACAGGGCGGCTCCGGCGCGCGCCGCCTCGGTGATCGCGCCTGAGGAGATCATCTCGACGACCGCGGTGATGTCGCAGTCCATCTGCCGGTCCTTGGCGGCGAAGGAGACCTCCTTGCGGATGCGCGCGTGCACGGCCTTGGTGCGGGGGCTCATCTCCTCGACACCGCGCAGCTCGACGGCCTGGCAGGCGGCGAGGAGGTGGATGGCCGCGACCTCACGGGCCAGCTCGATGACGGTACGGGCGTCACGGGCCGCGATCGGAGCCATGCTGACCTTGTCCTGGTTGTGCGCCTCCGTGGAACGGGAGAACGTGCTGGCGGGGCCCGCCTGCTTGAGCGCCTCGGCGGTGAGCGCGGAGCACGCGATCTGCATCCCCTTGAAACCGTGCTGGAGCCCGGCCTCGGTGTCGTCGTCGTCCACCCGGGCGATCAGGTTCGGGGTGAGGCCGTTGTTGAACTTCTCGTCCACCAGGAGCGCGAGCTGACGGTCGAGCAGGTCGGCGATCCCGGCGACGGCCGTCTTCAGCCCGTCCATCGCGGTGACGACATGGCCGCCGTAGAAGTTGCCACCGCTGTACACGGCACCCGTGGACGGGTCGAAGAGCGGATTGTCGCTGGAGGAGTTGATCTCCACCGTCATCCATGTGCGGACCCAGTCGAGCATGTCCCGCAGCACCCCGGTGACGTGCGGGGCGCAGCGCAGCGAGTAGCGGTCCTGGATGCTGCGGGTGAGCTTCTGGTAGTGCCGGCCGTCCAGCGGGTCGTTGAGACCGACGACCTGGTCGTACGTCATCGCGAGGGCGGAACCCTCCAGCAGGTCGTGGATGAGTGCGGCGCTTGCGCGCTGGCCGTCGTGCGGCTTCTCGTCGTGGATGAACGGCGCGTAGTGGCCCCGGTTGCCGAGCATGCCCTCACTGGCCAGCGCGGTGCAGATGTCGGCCACCTCGGCGAGCTCGGCCGCCGCCTCGGTGTTCAGGACGGCGAAGGCGGAGCTGAAGGAGGTGCCGTTGATCAGGGCGAGCCCGTCCTTGGCCTCCAGCATCACGGGTTCGAGCCCCAGCTCGGCGAAGACGTCCGCGGCCTGGCGGGTCTCCCCGCGGTGGCGCACCTTGCCCTCGCCCGTGAGCGCGTAGGCGAGGTAGCAGAGCGGGACCAGGTCCCCGCTGGCGCCGACCGAGCCGCGCTCGGGGATGACCGGCAGGATGTCGTGCCTGATGAAGTCGAGGAGCCGCTCCACGACGGGGATGCTGACCCCGGAGTTGCCCCGGGCCAGGCAGTTGGCGCGGATCAGCAGGGTCGCCCGCACGACCTCGTCGGAGGCGAGCGGGCCGGTGCCGTTGAGGTGGTAGCGGATCAGTTCGGTCTGTAGCCGCGCGGTCTTCTCCGGCGAGATCTGCCGGTTGACGCTGTCACCGAAACCGGTCGTCACCCCGTAAATGGGCTTTCCGGTCCTGAGGATTTCCAGCTTCAGGTTCCGGGACGCGTTCATCGCCTGCAACGCGTCGTCGGAGACCGAGAATTCCGAACCCTCACGGCACGCGGCGGCCACGGCCTGGCCGATGGTCAGCCCGCGCCCGTCAATCTTCATGGTCGTCACTTGTGGACACCTCTCTCACCCGGTTTCCCACGAGTCTCGACCACTGATGTTTCCCGTCGATATCCGGACGCGGGGTGCGTGATATCCGGACGAGATCCCGAAGATACCCGCGCTCTTCAGGGTTGATTCAAGACCGGCACGGAGAAAGAGGAAACCCCATGATCTCCAACGGCGCGTTCGGCAGGCAGCTCCGCCTGCGGCGCCTCTACCGAAACGATTCCGAACGGCTGCTGATCGTGCCGCTGGACCATTCGGTGAGCCAGGGGCCGATCACCGGCGGCGCGGGACTCGACGCGCTCGTGGGCCAGTTGGCCACCAACAAGGTGGACGCGATCGTCCTGCACAAGGGCAGCCTCCGGCACGTCGACCCCGCCTGGTTCACCAGTACCGCGCTCATCGTCCACCTGAGTGCCAGCACCGTGCACGCCCCCGATCCGGACGCCAAGTACCTCGTGGCCGGGGTCGAGGAGAGCCTGCGGCTGGGGGCGGACGCGGTGAGCGTGCACGTCAACCTGGGGTCGGACGGCGAGCAGCGGCAGATCTCCGATCTGGCCGCGGTCGCCGACGCCTGCGACCGGTGGAACGTCCCGCTGCTGGCCATGATGTATCCCCGCGGCCCCAGGATCAGCGATCCGCACGACCCGGCGCTGGTGGCGCACGCGGTGTCCCTGGCGGCCGATCTCGGTGCCGACCTGGTGAAGGCCCCGTACGCCGGCTCGGTCGCGGCGATGAAGGAGATCACCGCCTGCGCGCCCATCCCGGTCATCACCGTCGGCGGCCCGCGCAACGACGACGAGGGACGGGTCCTGGCCCACGTCGGCGAAGCGCTGAGCGCGGGCGTCGCGGGTGTGGCCATGGGCCGCAACGTCTTCGAGGCGCCCGACCCCGGCGTCATGGCCGCGAAACTGGCCGACCTCATCCACAGTGAGTGACCTCTTAGGAGCCGTACGCAATGAAGCTCAGTTGGCTGGACATCCGGGACCTCACCGAGGCCAAGAACGCCATAGTCCAGGAGGCGCTGCACCAGCGGCTCGACGGCATCGTCGCCGCTGATCCGGCCGGCCTCGCCGGTCTCCCCCGACCGTCACCAAGGTGCTCTTCCCCCGCGGCAAGGCCCTTCCGGAGGACTTCGGCGAGGCCACCGTGGTCATCGTCGACCCGGCGTTCCACCACGTCACCCCCGCCGAGCTGGCGCTCGAACACCCGGATGTGGAGTTCGGCCGGTTCGTGGAGATCCTGGACGCGCAGACACTGGAGGACGCCTGCCAGTCGGCGCGCACCGAGCGGTGGAGCCTGCTCCAGTTCCGAGACCCCACCAAGATCCCGCTGGAGATCGTCATCGCGGCGTCCGCCGCCTCCAGCGGCAGCCTGATCACGGTGGCGGCCGACGTCGAGGAGGCCGAGATCATCTTCGGTGTGCTCGAACTCGGCTCGGACGGGGTCATGATGGCGCCGCGCAAGGTCGGCGACGCGACGGCCCTGAAGAGCGTGGTGAACGCCGACACCCCCGACCTCGCCCTGGTCGAGCTGGAGGTCGTCAGCACCGAGCACGTCGGCATGGGCGAGCGGGCCTGCGTCGACACCTGCACCTACTTCCGCAAGGACGAGGGCATCCTGGTGGGGTCGCACTCCAAGGGCATGATCCTGTGCGTCAGCGAGACCCATCCGCTGCCGTACATGCCGACGCGCCCGTTCCGGGTGAACGCCGGTGCCATCCACTCGTACACCCTGTCCAAGGACGGCCGCACCAACTACCTCAGCGAGCTGAAGGCGGGCAGCAAGATCGTGGCCTCCGACGTCGAGGGCCGCACCCGGCTCGTCACCGTCGGCCGGGTCAAGATCGAGACCAGGCCGCTGATCTCGGTGAACGCGGTCTCCCCGGACGGCCGTGAGGTCAACCTCATCCTCCAGGACGACTGGCACGTACGGGTGCTCGGCCCGGGCGGCGCGGTGCTCAACAGCACCGAGCTCAAGCCCGGCGACAAGGTCCTCGGCTTCCTGCCGACGGAGGACCGGCATGTCGGCTACCCGCTCGACGAGTTCTGCCTCGAGACGTGACGTAGTGGACGCGCTCCTGTTCGTCCCGGTTCGGGTCGGCTCCCTCGGCGGTGAGGTCGCCGCCATCCGGACGGCCCGGCCGGGCCCCGGGCAGGAGCGGGTCGGCCTCGCCTTCACCCGCGAGGAGAGGCTCCACGCGGCGCTGGGCCCCGCCCAGCGGTGGATCCGCCTGTCCCGGCCCGCGCTCCTGGCGCTGCTCCGGCCGATGGGGACAAAGGACGTCCGGATCGACCCGCTCTACGTCGGACCGCAGATGCCGGCGGTGGACCTCCGCCACGACGGGCCCGTGCCGGCCGGAGTGCGGCGGCACGCGCAGTGGCTGCCGGACGAGGTGTGGTGACCGGCCGGCCGTGTCCACGGCCGGCCGGCGGCGGTTCCCCTGGGTCGGAAACCCCCAAGAGGCGTACGGTGATACGTGGTTGGGAGCGGACACGGCCCTTCCCGTCCTCCACCCAGGCGACCCCGGAACGGAGTGCCGGAGCATGTCCACTGTGATCGGCCGCGACGAACTCATCTCACGGGCCGGCCGTGCCGACAGTCCGCAGACGATGTTCAGCACGCTCGCCACGCAGTTGCGCAGGGTGGTTCCCTACGACGCCGCTGTCTGGCGGGCCACGGACCCGGACACCGGGATGATCACGTCTCCGATCCTCGCGGAGAACATCGAGGACCACAGCTGCGCCGTCTACTGGCAGTACGAACTGTTCACGGAGAAGATCAACCTCTTCCGCGACCTGGCGCTGGCGCCGGTGCCGGTGGCGAGCCTCTGGGAGAGCACGGGCGGCGAGCCGGAACGCAGCGCGCTCTACCGGGGCTTCCTGGCGCCGCGCGGAGTGCACGACGAGCTGCGGGCGGTCCTGCGGGTGGACGGCAGGCCGCACGGTTACGTCAGCCTGTTCCGCGAGAAGGGGAGGGCCGCCTTCACCGGGGTGGAGCGCAGGTTCATCGAGGAGCTGGGCACGCCGATCGCGCGCCGGCTCAGGTCGTACGCCAAACACCGCCCCGAGCCGTCCCTCGGCGGTCTGACGGGTCCCGGACTCCTCCTCTTCGACACCGGGGGCGCCCTCATCTCGGCCAACGACGACGCGCGGCGGTATCTGGAGGAGATGCCCGCGGGCCCCACCTCGCTCACCGCCCTCGGCATCCGCATACCGCTGTGGGTGCACGGCACCGCGATGCGGGCCCGGGCCATCGCGGAGAGCGGCGGCGGCGACACCGCGCGGATCAGGATGCGCAGCCTGACGGGCCGCTGGCTGGTCTGCCACGCGTCCTGCCTGCGGGACGCCGACGGCCGGCCCGGCGTCTCCGCGGTCATCATCGAACGTGCTCCGATCTCCGACGTCACCGCGCTCATCGTGCAGGCGTACGAACTGTCCGAACGGGAGCTGGAGGTCACGCAGTGCGTGGCGCGCGGCCTCTCCACCACCGGGATCTCCGAGGAACTCCACCTCTCGCCGCACACGGTGCGCGACCACATCAAGGCGATCTTCGAGAAGCTCGGCGTGTCCAGCCGTGGTGAGCTGGTCGGCAACCTGTTCACCGAGTACTACGAGCCGCTCCCCGCCGGGTCCACCGGCCGAAGGCCGTAGGCACCGCACCGGACCGGAGCCCGGCAGAGGGGTTCCCAACGCCGCGGAAGCGGTCCACGATTGTCCTCCTCGACTCGCGCGGGAGGCGCCGCCGTGCGCGGTCCGGCGCGGCCCGGTATGGAAGGATCTGCCGGAGTACGTCACTCGGGGGCAGCGCCCGCAGAGGTCACCGGACTAGGAGCACCCGTCATGGACTTCGGCCTCGTCCTCCAGACCGATCCGCCCGCATCGGCCGTCGTCGGCCTGATGCGCCGCGCGGAACGCAACGGGTTCCGCTACGGCTGGACCTTCGACTCCACGGTGCTCTGGCAGGAGCCGTTCGTCATCCACAGCCGCATCCTGGAGCACACCGAGCGGCTGATCGTCGGCCCGATGGTCACCAACCCGTCCACCCGTGCCTGGGAGGTCACCGCCTCCACCTTCGCCACCCTCAACGAGATGTACGGCAACCGGACGGTGTGCGGTATCGGACGGGGTGACTCGGCGATGCGGGTCGCGGGCCGCGGGCCCACCACCCTGGCCCGCCTCGGCGAGTCGATCGACGTCATCCGCGACCTCGCCGAGGGGCGCGAGGCGACCGTCGACGGGCAGCCCGTGCGCATCCCGTGGATCAAGGGCGGCCGGCTGCCGGTCTGGATGGGCGCGTACGGTCCGAAGGCGCTCGCCCTGGCCGGACAGAAGGCCGACGGCTTCATCCTCCAGCTCGCCGATCCGTACCTCACCGAGTGGATGGTCAAGGCCGTACGCCGGGCGGCGTCCGAGGCCGGCCGGAACCCGGACGACGTCACCGTCTGCGTGGCCGCCCCCGCCTACGTGAGCGACGACCTCGACCACGCGCGCGACCAGTGCCGCTGGTTCGGCGGCATGGTCGGCAACCACGTCGCCGACCTCGTCGCGCGCTACGGCGAGCACTCGGATCTGGTGCCCGGGGCGCTCACCGCGTACATCGCGGGGCGGACCGGCTACGACTACAGCCACCACGGCCGCACGGGCAACCCGGACACCGCGTTCGTCCCCGACGAGATCGTCGACCGGTTCTGCCTGCTCGGCCCGGCCGAGGCGCACATCGAGAAGCTGCGGGTCCTGCGTGACCTGGGCGTCGACCAGTTCGCCCTCTACGACATGCACGACGCGCGCGAGGCGACCATCGACGCCTACGGCTCCGTCGTCATCCCCGCGCTCTCCGACTGAGCCGCGCACCGCCCCGGAGGGGAGCAGGGAGCCCTCCCGGCCGGAGAACCGGAGAAGGCGCCGGCCGCGCCGGCCGAGGAGTCCCGCGCTGTCGTGCCACGCCCGCCTCCTTCGCACTCCTCCGCGAAGCTCTGGCCGGGGGCGTGCCCGGGCGTGAACTCCGCGCCCCGGAGGCTGCGCCGGGCCAGAGCCGGGCGCGCGGCGGTCGATTGACGGGGGCGCGCGGGCATCGGTAACCTCAAGGTACATTTGCTTTGGAAGCAAACCAACTTTCGCCGGAGGCCGCTCATGCCCGTTCCCCAGGACATCGACAGTCAGGCCGCGGGGCGACAACTGCTCACCGGCCACCGGGAACTGCGCGCCCAGCTCGCGGAGTTGCGGGCCTCCCTCGACGAGACGGGCGGCCCCGGCGCGGTCCGCGACGCCGGAGCCAACGCCGCGCTCATCCAGCAGTTGCGCGCCCGCTGCCTGGAGTACTGCCTGGGGCTGCACCACCACCACACCATGGAGGACAGCGCCTTTCCCGTCTTCGAGCAGCGCTACCCCGAGATCGCCCCCGTCATCGAGCGGCTCCGCGAGGAGCACCGGCAGGTGGCCGCGGGGCTCGAACGGCTCGGCAAGCTCGTAGCGGCCGACGACGGCCAGGACGTCACCTGGCTGAAGGAGGAACTGGAGCGGACCGTGGCCGGCCTCGAGGAGCACTTCCGCTACGAGGAGACGCACCTGCTCCCCGCCCTCGGCGTCATCGTGCCGCCCACGACCTGAGAGCCGGTGGGCGAGGACGGTCGGGTACCGTGTCCGACCTGGACTGGAGGTGACCGTGGCAGAGGCCGAAGAGGTGCCGGGGGAGCGGGGCGCGGAAGACCGTCTCACCACGGATGACGCGGTCCGCGCGATGCTGCTCACCATGCCGCGGCTGATCTCGCGGGCCAAGCGGACACCGGTGCCTGAGCAGCTCCGTTCACTGCGGCTGGCGCCCAGGCACCTGTCCCTGCTGTCCTGCCTGCTCTTCGACGGGCCCACGCCGGTCAAGGACCTGGCCGCCCGGCTCGAAGTCGCACCGACCACCGTCAGCCTGATGGTCAGCGACCTCCAGCGCCAGGGTGTCGTCGACCGCCGCCCCGACCCCGGCGACCGCAGGCGCAGCATCGTCTCGATCAGCGAGGACCCCGCCACGCGCGGGGCCGTCGACGCCTGGCTGGCCAGCAGCGCCCGGGCGTGGCACCAGGTACTCGACGGCCTCAGCCCTCAGGAGCGCGCCACCGTCGTGCGCGTCATCCACGGTTACGAGGAAGCACTCGCCGCGACGTCATGAGCCGGACCGGCCGTGGGATCGAGGGCCTCGCGCAGCCGCAGGACCGCCGTCGTGAACGAACCCACCCCACGCCGCGTCGCGAGGACCAGGTCCTCCGGTGTGTCCACGTCGAGCCGGAGGCCGCTGTCCGCCGCCGGACCGATCGAGAAGGCCCCGCTCGCGGCGTGCGACCGCGCGGAACCGGCACCGAAGCTCGGTGAGAGCGCGGCGGGCACGAGTGAGGTGAGGACGGTCGTCCCCGTACCGGTGTGGTCGGGGACGAACGTGCGCCGGTGGCGCAGGGCCTGCGCCAGCACCTCCGCCAGCTCCTGCGGGCGCAGCCCCGGCAGATCGGCGGTGAGCACCGCGACCGGCCCCCTCGGGTTCAGCGCCGCGGCCCGGGCGGCGCCCGCCCGTACCGCCGCGTTCAGACCGAGCCCGGGGGTGTCGGGGCAGACGGCGGCGCCCATCGTGCGGGCCTGAGTCGCGGCGAGCGGGTCGGAGGTCACGACCACGACCGTGCGCACGCCCGTCGTGGCCCGTACCGCCCGCAGCGTGTCCAGGAAGAAGGCGTGCGCCAGTTCCCTGCGCCACGGGCCGAGTCCGGCCGCGAGCCGGCTCTTGGCCGAGCTGAACGGCTTGACCGGCAGTACCACCGACCACACGGGGATCAGCCCTCGGCTCGGGCGCGGGCCGTCAGATCGTCGCGCTCGATGACCCGCGACCGGGCCCGCAGCGTGCCGGCCACGCGCACGAGGACGTCGCGGACGAAACAGGTCGGTTCCACCTGTACGGAACCGTCCGAGGACGCGACGGTCACCGTCGCGTAGTAACTGGTGGAGACGGTGCCGTCGTCCGCCTCCTCGACCGTCATCATGTCGAACCAGTGCCGCGGCTGCGCGCCGCCGAACCGGCCCGCCGCGGCCCGGGCGGCCGTCTCGATGGCCTCGGGGCCGCGCAGTCCGCCGCCGCCCGCGGGGGCGAACACCGAGTCCTGGGAGAAGGAGGCGGCGAACCCGCCGAAGTCGCCCCCGTCCATGCGGTGCATCTGGCGGGCGTAGAACTGGGTCACCTCGACGTACAGTTCCGGCGAGGGGATCTTGGGTCCGGGAGTCTCGTCAGTGGTCATGGACCGATGCTGGGCGCCACGGCTGGAGGCGGGATCGAGGGGCGGCGGAGCGGCGGCTGTCCGGCCGGTGTCGAGCCGGTCTCCACCCCCCGTCGAGTGCCCGCGCACACTGTGTTCCGCATGGCCGACTTCACCATCACAGAGTTCCGCGACGTCGTGAGCGCATGCTTCGGCGGAGCCACCGGCGAGGAGATCAAGGACTCCACGCTGGACACCGAATTCACCGACCTGGGGTTCGACTCGCTGACCGTGTACGAGATCGTCCTTCGCATCCAGGACGACTTCGGCGTCAGCATCCCCGACGAGGAGCTCGACGAGCTCAAGACCCCCGCCTCCCTCATCCAGCACGTCCGCGGTCAGCTCACCGCGGCCTGACCCCCGCACTCCGCGAGCCGGGCGAGCGCCTCGGCGAAGGCCCGCTCGTCCCCCGGACCACCGCAGTCCCGGCCCCGGGCCAGCAGGGGTACGACCTCGCTGGCACCTTCCCGCACCGCGGGATGGTGCCGGGCGGGGGCGCCCAGGCTGCCGTCCGCCGAGCCGTCGAGCAGCAGCAGCCCCGGCCGCCGCCCCCAGGTGTCCAGCAGATGCTCCAGGGCGGGCCAGTACCGCACAGGGGTGGCCAGCTGACCACCCCAGAAGTGCGGGTCCCGGGCCTCCCGCGCGGTCACCGGGGCGCCGGTACGGGACGAGACCACCGTGACCCCCGCCCTGGGGGCCCGCGGCCCGAAGGCCAGCAGAGCCTCACCGGAACGCCGGGCCGTGCTCTCCATGACCGGGCTGTGGAAGGCATGACCGGAACGCAGCGCGCGCACGATCCGCCCGCCGGCGCGCAACCGCTGCGCCGTGTCCGCCAGCTCCTTCGCGGGGCCCGCCAGCACGGTCTGGCGCGGACCGTTGAGCGCGGCGACGGCCACCCCGGGCCCGAGGTCCGCCGACAGCTCCCGCGGGCTGCCGGCCACGGCGAGCATCGCGCCGTGGCCCGCGTCCGTCAGGACCCCGGCCCGGGCCGCGGCGAGCGCTCCGACGTCCGCCGCGTCGAACACCCCCGCCAGGCAGGCCGCCGCGAGCTCGCCCACGCTGTGCCCGAGCAGCAGGTCGAGACCGCCGCCCGCAGCGCCCACGGACCGTCCCAGCGCGTACCCCACCCCCAGCAGCAACGGCTGCGCGACGGTGGCGTCGTCCATGGCCGGATTCGGGGCCGGCCGCAGCCACGCCGCCCGCAGCGCCGGCCCGTGCCCACCCAGCCGGTCGAAGAACGTGTCCATGGACGCCGTGAACTCCGCACGCCCGCCGTAGAGTCCGGCGGCCATGCGCTCACGCTGCGCCCCCTGGCCCGGCAGCAGCAGCACACGTCGGCGTAGCTCCACAGTGCCTCCCCCTCCGTCCGCCGGCTCCTCCGGCGGGCGGGCCGAGCCTCGCCCCGCCGTCTCGACGAGGAGTGGACCGGCGGTGGACCCGCCGTTTCGGGGCGCCAGTCGTATTCGAGCGGTGGTCGAGGAGCGGCACCGACAGTCGGAAGCAGCCGAACGAGGGGCAGAACAGTGAACCGAAGTGTCGCAATCACCGGAATCGGCGTCATCGCGCCGGGTGGGGTGGGGAAGAAGGCGTTCTGGGACCTGCTGGTCTCGGGCCGCACCGCCACCCGTACGATCTCCTTCTTCGACCCCTCCCGCTTCCGCTCCCAGGTCGCCGCCGAAGTCGACTTCGATCCACAGCGGTACGGGCTCAGCCCGCGGGAGGCCCGACGGCTCGACCGGGCAGCACAGTTCGCCGTCGTCAGCGCCCGGGAGTGCCTGGCCGACAGCGGCCTGGAATTCGTGAAGCTCGACCCGCACCGCACCGGTGTCAGCATCGGCAGCGCGGTCGGAGGCACCACCAGCCTGGAGCGCGAGTACCTCGTCCTCAGCGACAGCGGAAAGCTGTGGGAGGTCGACAGCGACTACGTGTCGCCGCATCTGTTCGACGCCTTCGTCCCCAGCTCCCTGGCCGCCGAGGTCGCGTGGACGGTCGGCGCCGAGGGACCCGCCACGGTGGTCTCCACCGGATGCACCTCCGGGCTCGACTCGGTGGGATACGCCCGCGACCTCATCGCCGAGGGCACCGTGGACGTCATGATCGCCGGTGGCGCCGACACCCCGATCTCACCCATCGCCGTCGCCTGCTTCGACGCGATCAAGGCCACCACTCCGCGCAACGACGACCCCGAGCACGCCTCGCGGCCGTTCGACCGCACCCGCAACGGATTCGTCCTGGCCGAAGGCGCCGCGATGTTCGTGCTGGAGGAGCTGGAGCACGCCCGGGCCAGGGGCGCCCACATCTACGGGCTGATCGGCGGTTACGCGACCCGCTGCAACGCGTACCACATGACCGGGCTGCGCCCGGACGGGACCGAGATGGCCGATGCCATCCGGCACTCGCTCGACCAGGCCCGTCTCGCGCCCGACCGCGTCGACTACGTCAACGCGCACGGCTCGGGCACCAAGCAGAACGACCGGCACGAGACCGCCGCGTTCAAGGAGACCCTGGGGGACCACGCCTACCGGGTCCCCGTCAGCTCCATCAAGTCCATGGTCGGGCACTCGCTCGGGGCCATCGGCTCCATCGAGATCGCCGCCTGCGCCCTCGCCATGGAGAACAGCGCCGTACCGCCCACCGCCAACCTGCACGAGCCCGACCCCGAGTGCGACCTGGACTACGTACCCAACGAGGCCCGCGAACACCGCGTGGACAACGTCCTCAGCGTCGGCAGCGGCTTCGGCGGCTTCCAGTCCGCCATGGTGATCACCCGAGAGGAGACCGCGCGATGACAGCGACGGCCACATCGCCCGCCCCCGGGACGGCCGGGGACACCACCAGGCCGAGCGCCGTCGTCACCGGCATCGGCGTCGCAGCCCCCAACGGCCTCGGTACCGAGGCGTGGTGGCAGGCGACCCTGCGCGGTGAGAGCGGCATCGGACCGGTCACCGACTACGACGCCTCCCGCTACCCCTCCCGGCTGGTCGGCTCGATCACCGGGTTCGACGCCGCCGAGCACATCCCGGGACGGCTGCTCCCGCAGACCGACCGGGTGACCCGCCTCGCCCTGGTCGCGGGCGCCGAGGCGCTCGCCGACGCCGGCGCCGACCCGGCCGAACTCGCCGGCCAGGACGGCTACGGCGACTACTCACTCGGCGTGGTGACCTCGAACGCCACCGGCGGCTTCGGCTTCACCCACCGGGAGATCCGCAAACTGTGGACCGAGGGTCCCCAGAAGGTGAGCGTGTACGAGTCGTTCGCCTGGTTCTACGCGGTCAACACCGGGCAGCTCTCCATCCGCCACAAGCTGCGCGGACCGAGCGGCGTCCTCGTCTCCGAGCAGGCGGGCGGCCTCGACGCCATCGGCCAGTCCCGCCGCACCCTGCGCCAGGGCGTGAAGCTGTCACTGACCGGCGGCATGGACTCCTCCCTCGATCCCTGGGGGCTGACCTCACACATCGCGAGCGGCCGGCTCTCGCGCGGCACCGACCCGGCCACCGCGTACCTGCCCTTCGACGCCCGCGCGGCCGGGCACGTGCCCGGCGAGGGCGGCGCGATCCTCGTACTGGAGGACGCGACCGCGGCCCGGGCGCGCGGCGCACGGGTGTACGGCGAGATCGCGGGATACGCAGCCACCTTCTCACCGAGGCCCGGATCGGGACGCCCGCCCGGCCTCGAACGCGCCGCGCGCCTCGCCCTCGCCGACAGCGGACTGACCCCCGAATCCGTGGACGTGGTCTTCGCCGACGCCGCGGGAACGCCCGCGGCCGACGAGGAGGAGGCCACGGCACTGCGCTCGCTCTTCGGGCCGTACGGCGTGCCGGTCACCGCCCCCAAGACGCTCACCGGCCGGCTGTACGGCGGGGGAGCCCCGCTCGACGTCGCCGGAGCGCTGCTCGCCCTGCGCGACGGGGTGGTGCCGCCCACCGCCGGCATCGGCCGCCCGGTCGCCGGCCACCGGCTCGACCTGGTGCGCGACACCCCCCGCGAAGGACCGCTGCGCACCGCCCTGGTGCTGGCCCGCGGCCACGGCGGCTTCAACGCCGCCGTGGTCGTACGGGCCGCCGGCGCCTCCTGACACCCCGTTCCCTCCCGACACCCGGCCCCGCCTCCCGGCGCCGGCCGGACACCACACACGAGGAGTTGTCCCATGGCAGTCATCACCCTCCACGATCTGGCAGGTGTGCTCACCGAGTGCGCAGGCGCCGACGAGGACGTCGTACTGACCTCCGAGAGCCTGGACGTCACCTTCACCGACCTCGGCTACGACTCGCTCGCCCTGCTGGAGACGGCGGCCACGGTGCAGCAGCGCTACGGCGTCACCCTCTCCGACGACGAGGTCAGCGAGATCACCACCCCCCGGGAGTTCCTCGACCTCGTCAACCAGTCCGCCGTCCAGGCCGCCTGAGGGAAGGGGCCGACACCATGGAGCAGGAACAGCAGACCACCCGGGGCACCGCCGTCGTCACCGGGGCCACCCGTGGCATCGGACGGTCCGTCGCCGAGTCCCTGGGCGCCCTCGGGCACCCGCTCTACCTCTGCGCCCGGGACGGGGAGGCGCTCGCCCAGACCGTCAAGGAGCTGAGGGAGAGCGGCCTCACCGTCGACGGGCAGTCCTGCGACGTCACCTCCGCCGACGCCGTGCGCCAGTTCGTGCAGGCCGCCGTCGACCGGTTCGGACCGGTGGAGGTACTGGTCAACAACGCCGGGCGCAGCGGGGGCGGCGTCACCGCCGAAGTACCCGACGAGCTCTGGTACGACGTCATCGACACCAACCTCAACAGTGTCTTCCTGATCACCAAGCAGGTGCTCACGACCGGCCGCATGCGGGAACTGAAGCGCGCCAGGATCGTCAGCATCGCCTCGACGGGCGGCAAACAGGGAGTCGTGTTCGGCGCCCCCTACTCGGCGTCCAAGCACGGTGTGGTCGGGTTCACCAAGGCGCTCGGCCTGGAGCTCGCCAAGAGCGGCATCACGGTCAACGCCGTGTGCCCCGGCTACGTCGAGACACCCATGGCGGGCAACGTGCGCGCGCACTACGCCCGGATCTGGGACACCACCGAGGACGAGGTCCTCGAGAAGTTCAACGCCAAGATCCCCCTCGGCCGGTACACCGAGCCCGAGGAGGTCGCCGGGATGGTCGCCTACCTCGTCTCGGACGCGGCCGCGGCGGTCACGGCACAGGCGATCAACGTCTGCGGCGGTCTCGGAAACTACTGAGGCGTGCCCGCCCCGAATCCCGGCACACACCCGGACTGAGGAGAAGTACCGCGTGGACACCACGACGCAACCGAGGACCGCGGACAGCCCCACCGGCTCCGCCGAGCACGTCACGGAGCTGGCCGCACCGGCCGACCGCGCCTACGGGCTCATCGAGGACGTGGGGCGCTGGCCGCTGCTCTTCGCGCCCTGCATCTGGTCCCAGGAGCTGGAGCGCACCGATGACGTCCAGCGCATCAGGCTGTGGGCGGTGGTCGGCCTGGAGGTGCGCAGCTGGACCTCGCGCCGGGTACTCGACCCGGCGGCCCGGCGTATCGACTTCGCCCAGGAGAACCCGGCACCACCGCTGACGGCGATGACCGGGCACTGGCGGTTCGAGGACGGCCCGCCCGGCAGGCTGGAACTCGGCCACCGCTGGAGCACGTCAGGCGAACCGAACGCGGTCGACCGGATCGCCGCGGCGCTGGACGCCAACAGCACCGTGGAGATCGCGGCGCTGCGCACCTGGGCGGAACGGCCCCAGGAGCCGGACTCCCTGATCGTGTCCTTCAGCGACCACGAGACGGTCGACGCCCCGGCGGCCGACGTCTACGACTTCCTGTACCGCGCCGACCTGTGGCCCCAGTACCTGCCGCACGTCGCCGGGATAGACGTGGAGACCGTCCCCGCCGGCGAGACGACGGCGGGCGCCGACGTCCAGACGATGGACATGCAGACCTCGGCCGCCGACGGCAGCACCCACTTCACCCAGTCGGTGCGGCTGTGCTTCGGCACCGAACGGATCGTCTACAAGCAGACGACACCGCCGCGCGGTCTGCTGGCCCACTCCGGCGAGTGGCTGGTGACGCGGGGCCCCGAAAGCACCCGGGTCACCGCCCGGCACACCGTGGCGATCGACCCCGAGGCCGTCGAGGAGGTCTTCGGGGCGGGCACCACCACCGCTCAGGCGATGGTGCGCGCCCGCGACATCATCGGCGCGAACAGCAGGGGCACCCTGCGCGCGATGCGCGACCGGCTCGGCGACACGGGCGGTGGCCGGTGACCGCTCCCGCCGAGGCCGGGGCGCCGGCCCGGGCACCCGGCCGGCTGGAGGAGGTGGCCGACGCGACGTACGCCTACATCCAGCCGGAGGGCGGCTGGTGCGTGAGCAACGCCGGAATCCTGCTCGAACCCGGCCGGGGCGGCAGGCCGGTCCTCGTGGACACGGCGGCCACCCTGGCCCGGGCCCGCGCCCTGCGCGCGGCCCTGCACGGCCTCACCCCCGAACGGCCCCGGCTGATCGTCAACACCCACTTCCACGGGGACCACACCTTCGGCAACGCCGAACTCGCGGGGCCTGACACCGTCGTCGTCGCCCACGAGCGCACGCGTACGGAGATGGCGGCGGCCGGTCTCGGGCTGACCGGCCTGTGGCCGTCCGTCGACTGGGGCGACATCCAGCTGATGCTGCCGGAGCTGACGTTCCGTCAGGGACTCACCCTGCACCAGGGCGACCGGGTCATCGAGCTGATCCACCCGGGGCCCGCGCACACCACCAACGACACCCTGGTCTGGCTGCCGCGCGAGCGCGTGCTGTTCGCGGGCGACGTCGTACTGCCCGGCTGCACGCCGTTCGTCCTGATGGGGTCCGTCGCGGGCAGCCTCGACACGCTGCGCCTGCTGCGCGAGCTGGAGCCGCTGACCGTCGTCGGCGGTCACGGACCGGTCAGCGGTCCCGAGGCACTGGCCCACACCGAGGAGTACTTCCTGCGGCTCCAGGAGACCGCGGCCCAGGGCCGGGCCGCCGGGCTCACACCCCTCCAGCTCGCCCGCGAGGCCGGGCCGGGGGAGTTCGCCGGCCTGCTCGATCCCGAGCGGCTGGTGGCCAACCTGCACCGCGCCTACTCCGAACTGGCCGGTGATCCCCTCGGCCACGAGCTGGACGTGATCGGGATCTTCGGCGAGATGGTCGAGTACAACGGCGGTGTCCTGCCCCGCACCCATGCCTGAGCGACCGCCCCCACGGCCTCGCCGGGGCTGTTCGACGGGCTGCTTCCCGACCGGGCGCACGCGGCGGACTGCCTCGGCGACCCGGTCGGGCTGCGTGCGCACCCGGTGGAGGAGGCCGAGCTCGGCGCGGCCGCGGTGGACCGGCGGCGCCGGGAGTTCACCACCGCCCGCTGGTGCGCCCGCAGGGCGCTCGCCGCGGCGGGCGCGCCCGACCCCACGGGCCCGCTGCGGCGCGGACGGCGCGGCGAGCCGCTGTGGCCGGCCGGGTTCACGGGCAGCATCACGCACAGCGCCGACTACCGGGCGGCGGTGGCCGCCCCGGCCCGCCGCGGCGGCGTCCTCGGCATCGACGCGGAGCGCGCCGTGCCGCTGCGGCCCGCGGTGGTGGCGGCGATCGCGTCCGGCGAGGAGCTGGCGCACCTCGCCGCGCTGCCCGCCGTGGCGGGGCTGCCCTGGGAGACGCTGCTGTTCAGCGTCAAGGAGGCGGTCTACAAGGCGTGGAACCCGCTGACGGCCGACCCGCTGACCTTCCGCTCGGTCCGGGTCGCGTTCCTGCCCGGTACCGACCCGGGCCCCGGGGTTCCGGGCGGCCGCGGCGGGAGCACCGGTCATCTGACGGCCGCGCCGGCGGGCCCCGCCCCCGAGGCCGGGCCCGCCCTGCCGGTGCTGTCAGGACGCTACCGCGCCGCCTGCGGGCTGCTGGTCTGCGTGGTCCACAGCAGGCCCTCCGCGTAGGCCAGCGCCGCCGCGTCGAACTGCAGCGCGATGTGCGTCACCGACGCGTTGACGTCCCGCCAGTACCGCTGCAACGGCCGGTCCTCGCTGAACCCCGTCGTCCCGCCGTTCGCCACCAGCCGGTTGACCGCCGACGCCAGCATCCGCACGGCCAGGGCCGTGTCCCGCAGATTGCGCCGGATCTCCTGCGGCGACACGTCCGCGCCGAGGTCGGCGACGCGCGCACACCGTTCCAGCAGCAGCCGGGCGGCGTCCGTCTCCCCCGCCGCGTGCGCGAGCACCCCGGCCAGCGCCTCACGGCTGGGACCTGGCGCCTTGGGGTTCAGCACCGCCGACCGTGCCTTGACCTGTGCGTACGCCGTCCAGTGGCCGAGTGCCCCGTCCGTCGCGCCCAGCAGCGGCGCCGCGAAGGACAGGCCGTTGGAGGCTTCGAGCGGCACCGTGTGACAGGCGGCGCCGGCGGCGACGGGGGTGCCGGTCAGCAGGTCGGCGCGGGCGAAGGAGCGCCGAGCGGGTACGGACAGGTCCGCGACGACCACGGTGTGGCTGCCGGTGGCCCGCATCCCGGCGCTGTCCCACGTCTCCACCACGTCCACCGCGGAGCGGGGCACCGCGAAGACCCGGGGCGCGGCCCCGTCGGGCAGCGTGGCGCACAGCAGCAGCCAGTCCGCGTACGCCACCGCGCTGACGTACGGCCAGCGGCCGGACAGGATGTGGCCGCCCGCCGCGGGGACGGCCTTGCCGAACGGGGAGAGCGAGCCCGCGACCAGTGCGTCGGGGCCCTGCTCCCAGACCTCCCGCTGTCCATCGGCGGGCAGATAGGCGGCCATCCGGCCCAGGTTCGCGGCCAGCGAGGCGCACCAGGCGGTGGCGGGACAGGCCGCGCCGACCCGGGCCACGGCGTCCGTGAGCTCGGCGAAGGTGCCCTCGGTGCCGCCGTGGGCACGGGGCACGAAATGGCGGGCGAACCCGGCGTGCAGCAGCAGTTTGACCACATCGGGGTCGAGCGTGCGGGCTTCCTCCGCCGTCCGTGCTGATGCGGCGGCCTGTCCGGCCAGTTCCTCGGTGTCCAGCATCGTCGTGCCTCCCATGGACCGCATCGTGCGCGGTCTGCGTTCGCGCACCCGTCACCGCCACGCTTGCGCCCGGCGCTGGAAGGCGGCTGGAGACCGGCTCGACAGCGGCCCTTCTTCCCGCCGCCCGTGGGGGACGGGTCAGCCGTCGCCGGGCGGCAGCAGTCCGCGCAGCAACTGGTCGAGCCCGTCCTTGATCCGCTCCGGGGTGAACCCGCCCGCGCGCACCTGGTGGTCGACCAGACCGGGTGCGAAGGGGGCGAGCAGGGCGTCCGCCAGGTACGCCGCGTCCGCGTCCGGGCGCAGCTCGGCCACGAGCGCGCTCGTGTGCGCGTGCTGGAAAGCGTACGAGGCGTTGCGGTAGCGCGCGGCGGGCGAGCTCGACTCGGCGAGCAGCAGCAGCTGCCGCTGTTCCACCGAGAGGTCGACGAGCGTGTGGAGAAAGGCGCGGAGCCGCTCCGCGGGGCGGCCGTGCGGCCCCAGCGGCGGCGGACCGGCCGCGATCCGGGCCCGGAACAGCTCGTCCTGCTCCGCCAGCAGCGCGAAGACCAGCCCCGCGCGGTCCCCGAAGCGCCGGTAGACCGTCCCCACGCCGACGTCGGCCGCCCTGGCCACCTCGTCCAGCGCGAGGCGCTCCACCCCTCCCGCCGCCACCATGCGGGCCGCGGCGGTCAGGATGCGGTGGCGGTTGCGCGCCGCGTCGGCGCGTTCGGGAGCTGCGGACATGGCCGAGAGCTTAGACCGACCGCTCCCGGACCGGCCGCTCAAGCGGCTCGCGAGGCCGTTCCTTGCGAAGCGGAAGATTTTCCGTTTAGGCTCGCCGTACGCCCACGCCGAACAGTTCACCCGCATGTCCAGACGGAGAGGAAGTCACCATGACTTCAGTGCAGTTCGACCCCGCGCCCACCGCCCCCGCCGCCGACGACCCGGGTGCCTACAACCTCCAGGTCATCCAGCAGTTCCGGGAGAACGGCGGCAAGGTCGGCGGCCCCTTCGAGGGCGCGGCGCTGATCCTGCTCACCACCAAGGGCGCCCGATCCGGCCTCGCCCGCACGGTGCCCACGCTCTACTTCGGACAGGCGGACGGCAGCCTGCTGATCTTCGGCAGCAACGGCGGAGCGGCCACCCACCCCGCCTGGTACCACAACATCAAGGTCAACCCGCAGGTGACCGTCGAGGCCGGTGACGAGACCTACTCCGCCATCGCACGCCAGGTGCCGTCCGGCGAGGAGCGCGACCGCCTCTTCGCCGAGGCCGCCGCCGAGGTGCAGGCGTTCGCCGACTACCAGGCCGGAACCGACCGGGAGATCCCGCTGGTCCTCCTGAGCCGGAAGGACTGAGCCGTGCGCTACACGCTGCTCGGCAGGACCGGAGTCCGGATCTCGCGGCTGGCGCTGGGCACCATGACGTTCGGCGACGACTGGAAGCTGCCCGGATCGGTCCACGAGAGGATTCTCGGGCAGTACGCCGACGCCGGCGGCAACTTCATCGACACCGCCAACGAGTACGGCGACGGATCGGCGGAGACGACGCTCGGCAAGCTCCTCGCCGGCCACCGCGACCGGTTCGTGCTGAGCACCAAGTACACGATGCAGACGCACCCCGGCGACCCGAACTCCTCGGGCAACCACCGCAAGAACCTCGTGCGCTCCCTGGAGGCGAGCCTCCGCCGCCTGGGCACCGACCACCTCGACGTGCTCTGGGTGCACGCCCGCGACACCCTCACACCCGTGCCCGAGGTGATGCGCGCCCTCGACGACCAGGTGCGCGCGGGCAAGGTGCTCTACGTCGGCGTGTCCGACTGGCCGGCCTGGGAGGTGGCGCAGGCCAACACCCTGGCCGAGCTGCGCGACTGGTCGCCGTTTGCCGGACTCCAGATCAGGTACAACCTGCTCGAACGGACCGTCGAGCGCGAACTCCTCCCGATGGCCCAGGCGTTCGACCTCCCGGTCTTCGCCTGGGGGCCGCTGGCCGACGGCCGGCTCACCGGCAAGTACCTGCGGTCCGAGGGCGGCAGGCTGGACCACGTCGCCTGGGGCCAGGGCGGCAGGGGGCCGGGTGACGACGTCGTGGAGGAGACGGTACGGGTCGCCGAGGCGGCGGGCCTCAGCCCCGCCCAGGTGGCGCTCGCCTGGCTGCTCTCCCGGCCGGGCAACGTGGTTCCCCTGCTCGGCGCCACCAAGGAGGAGCAACTCGCCGACAACCTCGCGGCCGTCGATGCGGTCCTGGAGGACGAGTGGCTGGCTCGCCTGGACGAGGTCAGCCGGGTGGAGCCGGGCTTCCCGCACGACTTCCTCCGCTTCCCCGCGATGCGGAACGCGATCTACGGCGACCGCTGGCAGCAGGTCGACGACCTGCGCTCCACGGTGCGCCGCGTCCCGGCCGACGACCAGTACACGACGGCGCGGTAGGCGGGCGGCGGCACGGAAGCCGAGGCGGCGGAGGGGCACCTGGCCCCTCCGCCGCCTCGGCTTTCGCCACCTGCCGCCGGGAGACGGTCAGGGGTTCTTCACGTTGACCGTCTCCGAGAGATTGACCTTGGCCACGATGTGCTCGACCTTCACCCGGACGACCACGCCGTTGGGGATCGTGAACCGGTCGGAGAACTCCTCCTCGCGCGCCCGGCCGTGGTACCGGCCGCCGATCCGGGCGGTCCAGGTCCGCAGCTCGTCCAGGTCCTCGCTGAGGGTCGCCCTGCCCCGTACCAGTACGAAGGAGAACGGCGGCCGCTCGTCGTCCCACAGCATGGCGATCCGGCCGTCCCGCTGGAGGGAGCGGCCCTTCACGCTGTCCTTCTGGCAGGTGTAGATGATGTCGTCGCCGTCCATGATGACGCCGACCGGCACGACGTGCGGGCTGCCGTCCTTGCGGACCACCGATGCCTTGGCGGTCCTCGGCGGGTCCGCCATGATGAACTCGCGCCACCAGCCCTCGGGGCGTCCACGTAACTGGGCACGTCTACTCCTTCTCCTGCTGTGTCGGATCGTCGTTCTCTGCGCGTCGCCAGGTCAGGACGCGTTCGGGCGCGCGGCCGCCCACCGGGTTCACGGCCGTGCCGCGGAGCGACAGCGCGGGGCCGTCCAGCGCGACACGGCGCACCTGCTCGGTGCCCGCCATCCGCGGATGCGCGCTGACGAGCACCGTGTGCGTCATCTCGTCCCCGGCCAGCCGCCACCGCCCGGAGTACCCCATGAAGGTCTCCAGGGCCGGGCCCTGACCGGTCTTCATCATGCTGACCGCGACATGACCGTCCGCGGTGTAGATCAGCAGCCCCGCCGGTGCGTCGCCCAGGGGGCCGGCCACCGTCGAGCCCGACTCGTCCACCTCGGTGTACGAGTCCAGCCGCCAGACCCCGACGACGTCGTCCGGGGTCATCGCACGCGCCGGCTGGAGACCCGGTAGGGGCCGAGCCGGAAGGACGCGCCCTGCCCGAACAGGCGGCCGGCCTCGGTGCTCTCCTCATCCGCGAACTCCAGCTCGGCGGGTGCGCCGACCGAGGGCCGGTAGTACGTCGAGTGAGTCCGCGAGGAGAGCCGGACGAGCCCCTTGTCGGTGGGCCATGAGGCGTCCAGGAGGGTGAGGAGTCCCAGACCGGCGTTGAGCTGCCGGGGCTTGATCAGCGTCTCCTCACCACCCTCGTCCAGGGTCGCGGTCGAGCGGTCCAGCCGGAAACCGATGCGGTCCACCCGGAACACCTCGCGGCCGTCGATCAGCCAGCGGACGACCCCGGCGGCGCGGTCGTAGGCGATGCCGAAGCGGTGGGTGTCGTCCGGAGCGCGGTCGGCGAGCGGCACCGTGTGGGCGAAGGAGGCGTAGTCGCCCAGCTCGCCGCGCATGAAGGTGGGCCGGCCGTACCACGCGTAGATCCGCTTGTTGGTGACCACGAAGTCGAAGGAGACGGAGGTCTCCGGGTCCGTGGTCAGCATCATCGCGGAGGCGAGGCGCAGGTCGTCGTCCGGGTCGCTCACCGCGTCGCCGAAGGGGTGCCCCGCGGTGCCGTAGGTGCGGCCGGAGAGCCGGGTCTCGAAGAGCAGCTCGTAACCGTCCTCGGCGTCGAAGCCAGGGTGCCCGCTCGTCGCGGTGTGGCTGGTGTAGGCGATGAACTTGGCGTGGTCGCCCGAGCCGGGCATACCGATCGGGTTGTCGGCGGGGATGGTCTGGGTGAAGGCGGGCTCGCCCGTCACCGGGTGGCTTCCGCGTGCCCGTACGGACAGTTCGCCCTTGCGGGTGGTGACCACGCCGTCGTCGGCCCGGTACGGGCCCCCGGCCACGTGGAACCAGCGGGCGTCTTCGCCCTCGGCGCGGAAGCCGTCCGCGAAGTCGTCCCAGACCATGCGGTAGTCGCGGCTGTCCCGCCGGGCGGTCGCCGTTCCGGGCGTCGCCATGACGGTGCCCAGCGCGGCGGCGGCCAGCAGCAGGGCGTGCCGGGAGACGAATGTTCTGCGCGGCATGGGAGCCGCCCCTTTCCTCGTCGGATGATGTTTCGGGGCCGGGCTCACCGGTGGCCCTCCAGTACGGCGGTGACCGCGGCGGCGAAGGAGTCCACGACCGTGTCGGCCCCGGCCCGCTTCAGTTCGTCCGGCGACGACACGCCGTACGAGACACCGATCACGCTCATCCCGGCGGCCCGGCCCATCTCCGCGTCGGGCACCCCGTCGCCGATGACGACGCACTGCCCGGGAGCGAGGCCGAGCGCCCCGGCGACGTGCAGGGCCATGTCCGGGTTCGGTTTGCCGCGTGCCACGGTGTCGTCGCCCGCGATGACCTTCAGCCAGGCGTCCAGACCGGTGATCTGCGCGATCGCGTGCGCGGCCTTCTCCACCTTCGAGGTCGCCAGCGCCAGCCCGAAGCCGGCCGCGGAGAGCGCCTCGAGTCCGTCGAGGACGCCGGGGTAGAGCAGCGCGGGACCGGCCGCCCGCACGTGGGCGCCGAACCGCCGCCCGTACTCCTCGGTCGCCGCGGTGACCTTCGGGTCGTCGACGGAAAGGTTCATCAGCCCGGCGAGCGAGGCGGCCAGCGGCCGTCCGACCGTGGCCAGGATCGCCTGACGGGACACCTCGGTACCCGCCGCCGACAACACGTCGGCGGTGATGGCGGCGATCGCCGCGGGGGTGTCGGCGAGCGTCCCGTCCAGGTCGAGGATGACCCCGCGGGTCGCCGCGGGGGCGGTCACCGCTCGGCCTGCACGGCGCTCAGGGCCACGGAGAACTCCCCGGCGACCCGGGCGGTGCTCAGCAGCAGCGACCGGCCGGCCTTCGGCAGCATGCCGTCGGACGCCCTGGCGAGCGCCTTCATCAGGTAGGGGCTGACCGCGTTGCCCACGATCCCGTCCCGGTCGCACTGGGCGAGCGCGTCGGCTATGGCGGTCTCCACCACGGTGTTGTCCGCCGCGTCCCGCTCGTCGATCGGGTTGGTCAGCAGGACCGTTCCCGGTCCGTTGACCTCCCAGTGCGCCTCGGCGGCACGGGCGGCGGTGTGCAGGTCGTCCATCCGCTGCACGGACACGTCGGCCTCGCGCACCACGAACGCCGGCAGCTTGCCGGTGCGGTACCCGTAGACCGGGATGCCCGCGGTCTCCAGGTACTCGGCGGTCAGCCGGTGGTCCAGGATGCTCTTGGCGCCGCCGCAGACCACGGTCATCCGGGTACGGCGGAACTGGAGCAGGTCGGGGGAGATGTCGAGCGTGTCCTGCCCCCGCCGGTGGACCCCGCCGATGCCCGCCGTGGTGAACACCTGGATGCCCGCCCGCTCGGCGATCACGATGGTGCCCGCCACCGTCGTCGCGCCCAGGCCGCCGCCCGCCAGCGCGGCACCGATGTCCCGGGCGCTGATCTTCGGGATGCCCTTGGTGGCCGAGAAGCGCTCGATGAGCTCGTCCGTCAGGCCGACGACCAGCTTCCCGCCGGCGATCCCGATGGTGGCCGGAACCGCCCCGGCGTCCCGCACGGCCTTCTCGATCAGGGACGCGGTCTCGGACGAGGGGTCGGTGGTGATGAGCGACGACTCCAGGGCCACCACCGGACGGCGCTCCGCCAGTGCGGTGGCGATCTCCTCGCTGACCTCGAGCAGCGGATCGGGCTGTCGTTCCATGTCCGGGGGTCCTTCCTCATGGGTGGGAACTGGCTCGGCCACCATCAGGTCCCCCGCTGGAGCGCCGGTCGAGCAGCCGTCGAAGCCACGGCCGCAGCGGTACTCCAGAGAAAATCCGGTGACGGACGCCACGGTGTGAGGAGGCAAGCACGCTGAAACAGGGGGTAGTTGTGACAAGGCGAACGGCAAGACGCAAGCTGGCGTACGCACTGGTGGCCGGGGCAGCGGTGACGGCTCTGCTGCCGGCCACCGCACAGTCGGCGCCGAAGGCGGCGGAATCCGGCGGCACGGTCCTGTTCAAGGACGGGTTCGGCACCGGGTTCTCCTCCGGCGAGAACGGCGACTGGATGGTCCTCGGCGACACCGAATGGCCGGATGGCGACGCCGTCATCTCCACCGCGGGTGGCGTGCTCGACGTGAAGCCGACCGGTGTCAACCCCAGGACCGGCCACCCCGCGTACGCGCGGAGCGTCGGACCGCAGGGCGGCGAGGGCGCGGACGACCACATCAAGTGGATCGCCTTCCCCAACCGCTACACCGCCGACGGCACCCCTGGCTTCGAGGTCCCGGACACCGGCTCCATCAGCTGTGAGCACCGGGTGGCGGGCCGGACCTACGGCACCGAGAACCCGTTCGGGCGCACCGTGTCGGACCCGGCGTCCGACATCCGGCTCGCCTCCATCGCGCTGATCACGGCGGACTTCGAGTCGCAGGCGATCGCCGACTTCTCGGTGACCAACGACGCCGTGTACGCCATCTACGAGCGGCTGCCGAGCGCGACCGAGGACTACGCGGCGTACGGCTACGCGATACCGGTCGCCAGGACCGCGCCGGGAGAGATGCACGACCTGGAGGTCCGTGTCGACCAGGGCGGCAAGCGCGTCGCCTGGTACGTGGACGGTGCGCTGAAGCTGCGCACCGACAAGATCGGCACGCGCGCCTTCGACCGCAAGTACATGACGCTGGACCACGGCGGGACCGAGGAGGAGCTGACGCTCCATCAGATCAGCTGCGGGATGGCCCTGGGCAGTCTGCTGGACGGCGCGAAGCCGGGTGCTGCCGACGGCAAGGCGCTGGTCAGGCTCAAGGACAGGCAGGACTTCTACTACGATCCGCGGGCCGGCGAGCCCGTGGAGCAGACGTTCCTCGACCCAGAGAGCCGGGTCGAGAACCGGCTCTTCGGCCAGGGGGCCCGGATGCGGCTCGACGCGACCAGGGTCGTCGTGCGGCCCTGACCACGGCTGACCACCTCTACGGCGATGGAGCGGAACCCCCCCGGGTCCCGCTCCATCGCCATCAGCCGGTGGTGATCAGCCTGCCCTGAGCAGGAGTTCGGGCTCGGGGGAGGAGTCGGACAGCCGGCCCTGGTCCCCGTTCAGCACCTCCTGGTGCAACCGCTGGATGCGGCCGGACGGCTCGACCCCCAGTTCGCCGACGAGCGTGGCCCGCAGCTGCTGGTAGACCTCCAGCGCCCGCCAGTTGTGCCCCGACCGGCACAGCGCGATCATCAACTGCGCGTGGAAGCTCTCGTGCAGCGGGTGCCGCGCCACCAGCATGCGCAGTTCGCCGATGAGGTCGGCGTGCCGGCCGAGCCGCAGGTCGGCCTCGACCCGCAGTTCCAGCGCCCGGGCCCTGCCCTCCTCGATGCCCAGGATCTCGGTGTCCAGGAGAGGCCCCGTCGGCACGTCGACGAGTGCCGGGCCCTGCCACAGGCCGAGCGCGCGGCCGAGCAGCTCGGCCGCGCGGGCGGCGTCCCCCCGCTCCAGCGCCGTGCCCCCTCCGCCGTGAGCCGCTGGAAGTCGACGACGTCACTGCTGCGGACCGGCTCGCTGAGCTGGTATCCGCCGAAGCGCGTGCTCAGCACGTCCTTGGCCTGGGGGCGCCGGGCGTCCGGGCGCGCCGCGCTGATCCTGCGGCGGAGCTGGAGGATGTAGGTCTGGAGCGTCGTCTGTGCGCTGCGGGGTATCCGGTCCCCCCAGATCTCCTCCATCAGGACCGGAACGGGCACGATCCGTCCTGCCCGCAGCGCGAGGAGAGCCAATATCTGCCGGGGCTTTCCGGCACTCGGGACGACCGATGTGCCGTCAAGGCGTACGTCGAGCGGTCCCAATACTTTGATTTCCACAACCAAGCCCCCTGTTCGGAAATTTCAACGGGAGCCTTGCAGAGGAACTTGAATCTTCACAGTGAATCCGTCATGAAAGCGTCCATGAATTCATCATGTTTGGCTGATGAGGGCCTACGGTGGGGCCGGATCCGGCCAAGTTGAAAATTAATGGATCGGATACGACGACGTCATCCAGGCGGCTGAGTGTGAAATGCGCCACGGCCGGGAGGGCGTGGCCGATTTGACCTGACGTGAATTCCTCATCCAGGGGGGTCCGGACGTAACAGAACCCCGTTCCACATGCTGGAACGGGGCTTGCGGTGGTGTCCGGATCAGGTCCGGGGCGTGAATGGCGTCAGCCGGGTCAGTTCCGTCGGCAGTCCACGTGGCTGATCGCCTTCCACTCCTCTCCGGGGAACCTGATGAATGCGTCGTCGGTGAACCGGTCGCCGTCGACGATACGGAACTCGTCCTTGCTGGCGACGTGTCCCGCCGGGATGACGTAGGGCCCCCTGAAGCGGAGCATGCCGTTGTCGTTCCAGCCCTGGGAAGTCGCGGTTCCGGTATTGCCCCAGGTGTCCCAGTAGAACGAGGTGAACTCGTCGTCGACCGCGTTGCGGCCGAACACCCAGCGCCCTTCGAAGGCGGGTGTGGTGCCTATCAGGCGCATCTCGTAGAAGGCGCCGCCCAGCGTCTTCTCCGTCTTCCAGTCGACGTTCACCGTGACGGGTTCGGCGAGGGTGAGATCGGTGTACGCGCAGCTGAAGTCACCGAGCAGGAAGTCCAGCTCGGTGATGGGGCCGGCGCCGTTCGTTCCGCTCCTGGGCGCGGCCTGCTGTCCCCAGGCGGTCATGGAGCCCGTCGTGACGAGTGCGAGCGCGCCGGCGAGCGTGGCGAGCGCGCGGAGCCGGAAGCGGCTGGAAGATGCGGAGAGCATGAGGCACGTCCTCTTCTGTGGAAGGTGATGTGCCGCTCACCGTGCCCCGTCGCCCTAGAGAGGGAGTGGCGGGACAACGGTGCGGGGGTGGTGGGCCGACGGAGCGGTGCCCCGCCGCGAGCGCTCGCGGCGGGGCATGGGCGGAAGGGGGAGCTTCCGGGTCCGTTCTGCTGCGGACGGTTCAGCTCCCCGCGGGGGCCCCGGAGGTGGCGACGGGCACCGCGGCGCCGGAGACCGGGCCGTGGTCGCCGGGCGCGTCCTCGTCCTCGTCGGGCTCCAGGCCGTCCACGTCGACCCGGCCCGGGGGCAGGACGAAGGCGAGCAGTCCGGCCGCGACGTAGAGACCGACGACGGTCAGCAGACCGGTGACCGCCGCGTCCACGGGGGAGTGCTGGTCCTCCAGCAGTGTGAAGTAGACGGTGCCCACGATCGCCACGCCGGTGGCCGCACCGAGCTGGATGGCCGTGTTGATCAGCGAGGAAGCGGCGCCCGACGCGGACCTGGGCATCTTGGCGAGCACGATGGTCAGGAGGGTTCCGGCGACCATGGCGAGGCCGATACCGGAGATGACCATGCCGGGCACCAGGTGCCACCACTCCAGCTCACCGGAGTAGCGGTCGACGGTCCACGCCACGATCCCCATGCCCACGGCGATGACCGCGCAGCCCATCAGCACCACCCGGCGTCCGAGCGGCATCAGCTTGGGAGCGAAGGCCGAACCGATGCCCACGCCCACCGTGAAGGTGGCCAGCGCCACCGCCGTACGCAGCGGGGAGTAGCCCTCGGCCGTCTGGAGGTGGACGGTCATCACCACCTGGTAGGCCATGCCGCAGAAGAACAGGACGGCGACCAGCAGCCCGCCCAGCGAACTGCGGTGGCGCAGCAGGTCGGGGTCGATGATCGGGGACTCGCCGCGGTCGGCGACCCGGCGCTCGTAACGGGCGAACAGCCACAGGAGGAGCGGGCAGGCGATCATCAGCGCGAAGGTCCACCAGGGCCATCCCAGCTCCCTGCCCTGGATGAGCGGGTAGAGCAGGCTGACCAGGGCGACCGTGGCGAGCAGGGTGCCCCGGATGTCGAAGGTCTCGCGGGAGTCGGCGCGCGACTCGCGGGTGAGGTAGTAGGCGGCGACGAGCGCGATCAGTCCGACCGGCACGTTGATGAAGAACAGCGGGCGCCAGCTGAGGTCGAAGAGGTCGGCCTGGAGCAGTACGCCGCCGAGCAGCGGGCCGCCGATGCCGCCGAGGGCGAGCGACATGCCGTACATCGACATCGCCTGGGGGCGCTCGGACTTGGGGAAGTCGACCTGGAGCATCGCCAGGACCTGGGGCACCATCAGGGCCGCCGCGGCGCCCTGGAGGATGCGGGAGGCGATGAGCATCTCCACGTTGACCGCGGCACCGGCCAGGGCCGAGGTGACGACGAAGGCGCCGAGGCCGATCAGGTAGATCCGCCGGCGTCCGAGCTGGTCGCCGAGGCGGGCGCCGGTGATCATCGCGGCCGCGAAGGCCAGCGTGTATCCCGCCACCGACCATTCCAGCTGCGAGGACGAGGCGTTCAGGTCGCGCTGGACCGCGGGGAGCGCGACGTTGAGGACCGTGTTGTCCACCATGTCCATGAACACGGCGAACAGGGTCACTCCCAGCGTCGCCCAGCGCTTGGGGCTGTACTGCGGCGGTGGTGGTGAGTCGGCCAGTTTTTCCACCGTCATGAGTCGGCCCTCCGGTAGCCTCGGCAGCAGCATGGAAAAGCAGAGCTAAATGCTTTGCTTTCAAAGCAAAGCTATTGCGGGGGGCTGTGTCATGTCAAGCGATGGTGAGGGGGGAGCCGAGCCCAGCGTCGACGACGGAGTCCGCACCCTGCTGCTCCTGATGCCGCGCGTGGTCGCGCGCACGAAGCGCACCCCGGTGCCCAAGCAGCTGGAGGAGTTCAACCTCGCTCCCAGGCACCTGTCGCTGCTGGCCTACCTGTACTTCGACGGACCGCTCGCGGTCAACGAGCTGGCGACGCGTCTTGAGCTCGCCCCGGCCACCGTGAGCCTGCTCGTGGGCGAGCTGAACCGGTACGGAGTGGTGGACCGCGATGACGACCCGTCCGACCGGCGCCGCAAGATCGTCGGCATCGCCGACGTGCACCTGGACGCGGTGCGCTCCTGGCTGGAGAACGGCGTACGGGCGTGGCGGGCCGCGCTGCGGCCGCTGAGCCCCGCCGAGCGGCGCACCTTCGTCGAGACCCTCCGCGTCTACGAGCGGGAACTGACGGAGGGCCAGGAGTAGGGCCTGCCGATCGGATCATGCCGGGCCCGCGGGGTCCGGCGCCGACGAGGAACCCCGGGACCACGGGGGTCCGGCGCGGACCGTCAGATGAGGCCGTGCTCCCGCGCGATGCGCACCGCGTCCACCCGGTTGCGCGCACCGAGCTTGCGCACGATCGCCGTCAGGTAGTTGCGGACCGTGCCGGTGCTCAGGTGCAGCTCCTGCGCGATGACGCGTACGTCCTCCCCGTCCGCCGTCAGGCGCAGCACCGACACCTCGCGCGGGGTCAGTTGGGGCGCCGGGCCGTCCCAGGACGTCAGCGCGAGCTGCGGGTCGATCACCCGCTGCCCCGCCACCACCTTGCGGATCGCCTCGGTCAGATCGCTCGGCAGCGCGTCCTTGAGCAGGTAGCCGTCGACCTGAGTGGCCAGCGCCCGGCGCAGCGTCGCCGTGGTGCCGAGGCTGGTGATGACCAGCAGCCGGCACGAGGGAAGGCAGGAGCGTAATTTCGCCACGGCCGTCAGTCCGTCGGTGCCGGGCAGATCGATGTCGACGACCGCGACGTCTGGCCGGAACTCCACGGCCGTGGGAAGAAGATCGTCCCAGTGGCCCACCTCCGCCACGACGTGGAAATCCGGCTCCATCTGTAACAGGGCCACCAAGGCCCGCGCAGCATGGGCATCTCCTCGGCAATGACCAGCCGTATCACGAACCGCCCCTCCCCCAGAGACGGCAATAGTACGTCGAACACGCCTACTAATCAGGGGCGTTCCGGTGATCGGCGTTTTGCGGAACTATCGTCCCGCATGCGCTCGGGGTCCGCCCCCGGGGCCGCGCCGCACCCTTCTCACGCCCTGCCCTGAGCCGGGTTCGAGGACTTCTCCACCGCCCGCACCGACCCTGGGTGAGGCAAGCGTCCGGATCAGGACGCCGCAGCCGACAGGGAGGGAGACGGCTATGACATGGACCGTCAGAACGGCCGGGACTCGCCACAGCGCGCTGCTCGGCATCGGCGGCTACCGGCCACACCGGGTGGTCGGCAACGCGGAGATCTGCCGGCTGATCGACTCCACCGAGGAGTGGATCGAGACCCGTAGCGGCATCGTCGAGCGACGGTTCGCGGGCCCGGACGAGACCTTGCCGATGATGGCCACCGCGGCGGCCGAGAAAGCCCTGGCCCAGGCCGGGACGGTGCCGGGCGAGATCGACCTGGTCCTGGTGGCGAGCATGTCCAACCTGGTGCAGACCCCGCCGCTCTCCGTCCGCGTGGCGCACGAGCTCGGTGCGCGGGGCGCCGCTGCCGTCGATCTCTCCGCCGCCTGCGCCGGCTTCTGCCACGCCCTCGCCATGGCCTCCGACGCGGTCCGGGCCGGCAGCGCGCGGCGGGTCCTGGTCATCGGCGCCGAGCGCATGACCGACATCGTGGAGCCCACGGACCGGACCATCTCCTTCCTCTTCGCCGACGGGGCGGGCGCCGTGGTCGTCGGCGACGCCCCGGCGCCGGGGATCGGCCCGGTCGTACGGCGGGCGGACGGCGCCCACGCCGAAGCGCTCCGGATGACGGCCCCCTGGGCCGGGGCGGGCGCCGTGACCGGTGCCGGGCAGGCGGAACGGCCGTGGATGCGGATGGACGGGCGCCGGGTCTTCCGCTGGGCCATGGACGAGGTGGCCCCGGCCGCCGCGCGGGCCCTCGACGAGGCGGGCACGACGCCCGCGGCGCTCGACGTCTTCGTGCCGCACCAGGCCAACCTCCGCATGATCGACCTGCTGTCCGAGCGGCTGGGTCTGACCGGCGCCACCGCGGTCGCCCGCGACGTGGCGCACAGCGGCAACACCTCGGCGGCCTCCATCCCGCTGGCACTGGATGCGATGCTCGCCTCCCAGCAGGCGTCGACCGGGGACACGGCGCTGCTCGTCGGCTTCGGCGCCGGACTCAACTACGCCGCGCAGGTGGTGGTCCTGCCGTGAACCGCACCGACCACCGCACCGCCGCCCTCCCAAAGGCCCCGCCCGTCGGCGAGGCGTTCCGGGCGGCCATGGCGCAGCTCGCCGGAGGCGTCGTCGTCGTCACGACCGAGGACGCCGAGGGGGAGCCGCGCGGATTCACCGCCACCTCGTTCTGCTCCGTATCCATGGACCCGCCGCTCGTGCTCGTCTGCCTCGCGGAGACGTCGAGCTCCTACCAGGTGTTCTCCGAGTGCCGGGGCTTCGCCGTGAGTCTCCTGCGCGAGGACCAGAGCGCGCTGGCCACCCGGTTCGCCCGCTCCGGCGGGGACAAGTTCCGCGCGGAGGACACCGTCACCACCCCGCGCCTGCTCCCCGCGGTGGCGGACACGCTGGTGACCCTGGACTGCGCGGTGCACGCCCGCCACCCCGCGGGCGACCACATGATCCTCGTCGGCGCCGTCCGGCACGTCCTGCCCGGCCGGGGGGAGCCACTCGTCTACTACGACCGGGCCTTCAGACAGCTGAGGCACCTGCCGGGAAACTGACCCCCACGCCCCGACGCAGGTGACGGCTGTGCACAAGATCGGGGGCGGGGCCCTGTGGAGAGGGGACCCGCCACGAGATATCTTGATGTCAAGCAATGTTGCAGACGTGGAGCGGAGCACCCGGTGACTGACTCGACCATCATCTATACGCACACCGACGAGGCCCCTGCCCTGGCGACCTACTCGTTCCTGCCCATCGTCGAGGCGTACGCCTCGACGGCCGGTGTCACGGTCGAGAGCCGCGACATCTCCCTGGCGGGCCGGATCATCGCCAGCTTCCCGGAGCACCTCGAAGCCGGCCGGCGTATCGATGACGCACTCGCCGAGCTCGGCGAGCTGGCCAGGACTCCCGGCGCCAACATCATCAAGCTGCCGAACATCTCGGCCTCGATCCCTCAGCTGAAGGCCGCGATCGCCGAGCTGCAGGCGCAGGGCTACGCGCTTCCGGACTACCCGGACGACGTGAAGAGCGACGAGGACAGGGACGTCCGCGCGCGCTACGACAAGATCAAGGGCAGCGCGGTCAACCCCGTCCTGCGCGAGGGCAACTCCGACCGCCGCGCCCCCGCGTCGGTCAAGAACTACGCCAAGGCGCACCCGCACCGCATGGGCGCCTGGACGGCCGACTCGAAGACGAACGTCGCCACCATGGGCGCCGACGACTTCCGGTCCACCGAGAAGTCGGTCGTCGTCACCGAGCCGGGCAGCCTGCGCATCGAGCTCGTGGGTGACGACGGCACCACCACCGTCCTGCGCGAGTCGGTACCCGTCCTCGCGGGCGAGATCATCGACGCCGCCGTGATGCGGCAGGCGGCGCTGCGCGAGTTCTTCACCGCGCAGATCGCCCGCGCCAAGGCCGAGGGCATCCTCTTCTCGGTGCACCTCAAGGCCACGATGATGAAGGTCTCCGACCCGATCATCTTCGGCCACGTGGTCCGCGCGTTCTTCCCGAAGACGTTCGCCAAGTACGGCGAGGTGCTGACCGCGGCCGGCCTGTCCCCGAACGACGGCCTCGGCGGCATCCTCAAGGGCCTAGACTCCGTGCCCCACCTGGGCGACGAGATCAAGGCGTCCTTCGAGGCCGAGCTCGCCGAGGGCCCCGCCCTGGCGATGGTCGACTCCGACAAGGGAATCACCAACCTGCACGTCCCCAGTGACGTCATCGTCGACGCCTCCATGCCCGCCATGATCCGCACCTCCGGTCACATGTGGGGCCCGGACGGCAAGGAGGCCGACACCCTCGCCGTCCTGCCGGACAGCAGCTACGCGAACGTCTACCAGGTCGTGATCGACGACTGCCGCGCCAACGGCGCCTTCGACCCGTCGACCATGGGTTCGGTGTCCAACGTCGGCCTCATGGCGCAGAAGGCCGAGGAGTACGGCAGCCACGACAAGACCTTCGAGGTCCCCGCCACGGGCACCGTGCGCGTCGTCGACGCCGAGGGCAACGCCGTGCTGGAGCAGGCCGTGGGCGCCGGGGACATCTTCCGGATGTGCCAGGCCAAGGACCTGCCGATCCAGGACTGGGTCAAGCTCGCCGTGACCCGCGCCCGCGCCACCGGCAACCCGGCCGTCTTCTGGCTCGACGAGGACCGCGCCCACGACGCGAAGCTCATCGAGAAGGTCAGGACGTACCTGGCTGACCACGACACGGACGGTCTCCGGATCGAGATCATGGCGCCGGTCAAGGCCACAGCCTTCTCCCTGGAGCGCATCCGCCGCGGCGAGGACACCATCTCCGTCACCGGCAACGTGCTCCGTGACTACCTCACCGACCTCTTCCCCATCCTCGAACTGGGCACGAGCGCGAAGATGCTCTCCGTCGTCCCGCTCATGAACGGCGGCGGTCTCTTCGAGACGGGCGCCGGCGGCTCCGCCCCGAAGCACGTCCAGCAGCTCGTCAAGGAGAACTACCTGCGCTGGGACAGCCTGGGCGAGTTCTTCGCCCTCGCGGCCAGCTTCGAGTTCCTGGCGACGAGCACGGGCAACGCGCGCGCCCAGGTCCTCGCCGACACGCTGGACCGCGCGACCGGCACCTTCCTCAACGAGGACAAGTCGCCGAGCCGCAAGCTCGGCGGCATCGACAACCGCGGCAGCCACTTCTACCTGGCGCTCTACTGGGCCCAGGAGCTGGCCGCGCAGTCCGACGACGCCAAGCTCGCCGAGGCGTTCGCGCCCCTCGCCAAGACACTGGCCGAGCAGGAGCGGACCATCGTCGACGAGCTGATCGCGGTGCAGGGCTCGCCGGTCGACATCGGTGGCTACTACCAGCCCGACCCGGCCAAGGCCGCCGCCGTGATGCGTCCTTCGGCCACGTTCAACCAGGCCGTCGCCACGCTCGCCTGACCCGGCGGGAACTCCCGCACAGCGCTCCGCCCCGGCCGGCTCCCTGCCCGGCCGGGGCGGGCCCGCGTCATCAGCCGCCCGCGGGCGGCTGATGGTGGTGCGGGAGACGGCGGCCCTGGCGGGCGCGCACGCCGCGCGGACCGGTCCCTCCTCCCGTACGAAGGAGGTCAGCCGCGTGCGGCCTCAGCTGTGGAAGGAGATGTACCCGTTGCCGTCCCGGTCGTTCGCCGACCTGGAGTACGCGTGCACGTCCGAGCGGGCGCCGGAGGGCTTGTAGAGGTAGATCGTGTCCCGGTCGTTGTTCCACATGAAGTTGCAGTTGTCGCGGTAGACGACGTTGCCGGCGTCGGAGTCGGTGCCGTTCCCGCCCCGCAGCTTGATGGAGTCACCGGGCTGGAGGTAGTGGTTCGCGGTGAACGCGAACTTGTTGCCGGCGGCGTCCTTGACCGCGTATCCCCTGAGGTTGACGGTCGTCCTGGACGAGTAGTTCTTGAGCGTCAGGTACTCCGCGCGGGTGTTGCCCGAGGAGCAGCTGTTGGAGTCGCGGCCCGGCGCGTCGTACTGGGCCGCGCGGATCTTCAGGGCCGAGTCGTACTCGGCCGCCTGAGCCGGAGCGGCGGCGAGCGTGGCCAGGATGCCGGTGGATATGACAGTGGCGACGGCAAGGTGCTTACGCACGTGAGGTTCCCCCCTCATTGGTGCTGATGAGGGCCGAAGACTACATACCTGGACCGGTCCCCATACGGGAAAGGGCGGCGCCGAGGGCAAGAGAACGTCTGTTCGTGACCGTGCGGGCGTGGGCCCGGTCAGTCGGCCTCAACCGCCACGGGCGCGTCCTGAAGACCCAGGCGCAGGTGCTCGACGTGGAAAAGGGCCTGGTCGAGAAGCTGGGCGACGTGGTGGTCGTAGAGGGCGTAGACGATCGACCGGCCCCGGCGCTCGCCCGTGACCAGGCCGAGGTTGCGCAGCAGCCGCAGCTGGTGGGAGCAGGCGGAGGGCTCCATGTCGACCGCCTGCGCCAGATCACCGACCGCGCACGGGCCCTCCTGGAGGCGGGCGAGGATACGCAGCCTGGACGGGGTGGCGAGGGCCTGGAGGGTCGCGGCGACATCGGCGGTCCCCACGGCGTCCAGGCGTTCGCGTGTGGTGGCGGCGTTCGTGTCGTCGGCTCCATGACCCATGAGGCCATCCTACCGATGACACATGAAGACCTGTTCAGATGTTCCTGTATGGTGAGCTCATCGTCGGCCACCTGCCCGTGAAGGGTTGATTTGTCATGCCCCATGTCCTGCTCCAGCGTCCGGAACGGACGGCGCCCGCCGGTTCCACGGCTCCACCACGCCGCCGTACCCGGGTCCTCGCGCTCGCGGAGGCCCGCTGGGCAGGCGCCGCCCTGGCCCTGTTCCTGGCCGCGCTGCCCCTACAGCTGACCGGCGCCCCCGCCTGGATCTGGGGGCCGCTGTACGCACTCGCCTACGTCACGGGCGGCTGGGAACCGGCCCTGGAAGGGCTCCGCGCCCTGCGGGAGAAGACACTCGACGTCGATCTGCTGATGATCGTCGCCGCGATCGGGGCGGCCTCCATCGGCCAGGTGATGGACGGCGCCCTCCTGATCGTCATCTTCGCGACGTCCGGCGCGCTGGAAGCGCTCGCCACCGCACGTACGCAGGACGCCGTGCGCGGTCTGCTCGACCTCGCCCCTGCCACCGCCACCCGGCTGACCCCGGAAGGCGAGGAGACGGTCGCCACCGCGGACCTCCGGGTCGGCGACACGATCCTGATCCGCCCGGGGGAGCGCGTCGGCGCCGACGGCCGGGTGGTGGAGGGGGTGGGCGAGGTCGACCAGGCCACCATCACCGGTGAGCCCCTGCCCGTCACCAAGGAGGCCGGGGACGAGGTCTTCGCCGGCACCCTCAACGGCACAGGAGCCCTGCGCGTCACCGTCGAGCGGGACGCCGCCGACTCCGTGATCGCCCGGATCGTGGCCATGGTGGCCGAGGCGTCCGAGACGAAGGCGCCCACCCAGCTCTTCATCGAGAAGGTCGAACAGCGCTACTCCCTCGGCATGGTGGTCGCCACCCTCGCCGTCTTCCTCGTCCCGATGGCCTTCGGCGCCGACCTGACGAGCGCGCTGCTGCGGGCGATGACCTTCATGATCGTCGCCTCGCCGTGCGCGGTCGTGCTGGCCACGATGCCGCCCTTGCTGTCCGCGATCGCCAACGCGGGCCGCCACGGTGTCCTCGTGAAGTCCGCCGTCGTCATGGAGCGCCTGGGCCAGGCCGACGCGGTCGCCCTCGACAAGACCGGCACCCTGACCGAGGGCACCCCGCGCGTCACCGCGGTCCGGCCGCTGGACGGCAGCGGCCTCGACGAGGACGGTCTGCTCGCCCTGGCCGCAGCCGCCGAGCACTCCAGCGAACACCCGTTGGCGCGCGCCGTCGTCGAAGCCGCCCGGGAGCGCTCCCTGTACGTTCCGGCCGCCGGGGAGTTCAGCTCGGCCCCCGGGACGGGCGTGACGGCCAGGGTCCAGGGCCGTACGGTGGCGGTCGGCTCCCCGCCCCGCCTCCTGGCCGGCGCCCAGCACTCCGTCACCACCGCCCAGGCCCGGGCCGCCGCCGCGCTGACGGCCGAGCTGGAGAGCGACGGGCGCACCGCCGTGCTCGTCCAGCGCGACGGAATCCCGGTAGGGGTCCTGGCCGTCGCCGACCGGCTCCGCCCGGACGCGGCGGCGACCGTGAGGGCCCTGACGGCCCTGACCGGCCGTACGCCGATGCTGCTGACCGGCGACAACCCGCGCGCCGCGGCCCGCCTCGCCACCGACGTCGGCATCACCGACGTCCGCGCCGCTCTGCTGCCCGAGGACAAGGCCGGCGCCGTACGGGAGCAGGAGGCGGCCGGTCGCAAGGTGCTGGTCATCGGCGACGGCGTCAACGACGCCCCGGCCCTGGCCGCCGCACACGTGGGCATCGCGATGGGCCGCGCCGGCTCCGATCTGGCCCTGGAGACCGCCGACGCCGTCATCGTCCGCGACGAACTGGCCACCGTCCCGGCGGTCATGGCCCTCTCCCGCGCCGCCCGCCGCCTGGTGGTACAGAATCTCGTCATCGCGGGCGTGTTCATCTCCGGCCTGGTCATCTGGGACCTGGCGGGCCACCTGCCGCTGCCCCTGGGCGTACTCGGCCACGAAGGCTCCACGGTCATCGTCGGCCTCAACGGTCTGCGCCTGCTGCGCGACACGGCCTGGAACCGGGCGGCGGCGCTTCCCGCCGACCGCCTGTGACCTGCCGCGAGCGGTGCCGGTGGCGTAAGCGCCCCCGCGGCTACAGGGCGTCCAGCGGGCCCGTCATCGGAGCCGCCGACGTGTCGTCCTCGTCGTCATCGTCGGGGGAGCGGGGGAACATCAGCCAGGCGCTGGCGGTGATCATGCAGATGGACGTCAGCCCCAGGGCGAACTTGACCAGCCGCATGCCTTCCACCCAGTCGTGGGGCGAACCGAACACGACCCAGAAACCGAGGGCGAGCCCGGCGAACAGGACGATGACAGCGGCGGTGCGACGCAAATTTATGGACACCGGATCATGATCTCATCCGCGCTCGCGCGGCATGGCGGCTCGTCGGTCCCGCCAGCAGCTTCACCACTCCTCCGAGCGCCATCGCCGCCGGCCTCCCCGTCACGTACGAGGTGATCGGCGTTCGCGACCCCGGCAGTGGTCACACGCCTCGCGCACCGCGCTCAACCGGATTCGGGGGCCGGGGCGCCGGCCGGCGGCACCCGTCCGGTCCGGCCGGACGGGTGCCCGCGTACCGCTGTGCGGTTCACTGCTCCCGGACGACCGCACGGACGTTCTCGATGCTCCCGCAGTCGGCCTTCAGGTGCTTCGCCCGGTCCCGGAGGAAGACCGCGCCGAGTTCGGTGCGGCGCTGGTCCGGCACGCTCTCCCGGGCTCCGTTGAGGATCGTGCGCTCCTCCTCGTCGAGGTGGTGGGTCACGGCCGATACGAGCTCTTCCAGCTTCTCGTCCCACTCGTCGGAGCCGACCTCCTCCACCTCCATCAGGGCCAGGAGCGCCTCGTTGCCCTCGTGGTGCTCCTCCTCCCCGTGCTCCACTTCCTCGTTGTCCACGTTGGCGAACCGCTTGAGCGCGGGGTAGACCTCGGCCTCCTCGGCCTCTCCGTGGGCGATCAGGAGCGCGGCGAACTCGCTGAGAGCCGTCTCCCGGTCCGCCTCGACACTCCTCATCCGCCGCAGCAGTTCTTCCATGGTGCGATGGTCCTCAAGAATCACGGCCACCACGTCACGAGCTTCGGACACCACGAACTCCTCTCTTCGTCCAGTGCTCCGCTGCTACCCCCGGGAGGAGCGGACAAGCGGGCAGGTGGTGTCCGGTTTGCCGCGCGGACCGGCGGGACGGCTCGGGCCCGGAAGCCAGGAGTGCCCGCCCGGCATCGGCGACATTAGGCGGTGCTCGTACCGGAGACCGGTCCGCGCATCGATCAAGCCGACTTCCCCCGTGCCGCGCCGGGGTACGTCACCCACCTCACCCGACGCCAATTCCGGCGGAGAGAATGCGAAGAGAGGGTGCTTATAGGGTCGGTTGCCGACATCGCCCCTCACTGACCGATATCCGGAGCGGTGCAGGCCATGGCTGATGCCTACTCCAAGCGAAGGGCCACCCATGGCAGACGACAAAGTCCAGGAAGCACAGCGGTGGGTGAATGCCACCTACGGCGGCGTGAGCGGTTACGTGCGCTGTCCGGAGGACGGCCGGACGGGCTGGTCCACCATGTACTCCCTGGTGATGGGCCTCCAGCACGAGCTGGGGATCTCCCCGGTCGTCGCCGGCTTCGGGCCGACGACGCTGGCACGGCTGGAGGCGCTCGGCAACATCGGGTTCGGCTGGAACAAGAACGCGAACATCGTCCGGATCATCCAGCACGGCCTGTTCTGCAAGGGCTACTGGGGTGCCAACGGGTACGGCGAGTTCGGGGCGGTCACCACCGAGGCGGTGGACGCGATGCGCGTCGACATGGGCCTGCCGGACGCCGGTTCGGGCACCGCCGGTGGCATCGTCACCCCGAGGATCTTCAAGTGCATCCTCAACATGGACGCCTATGTCGTCGTCGCCGGCGGCACCGACAAGATCCGTAGCATCCAGCAGTGGCTCAACGGCCGCTACTGGAACCGGTCCGCCTACTCGATCGGCCCCTGCGACGGCATCTACTCACGGGACGTACAGAAGTCCCTGGTGATCGCCATCCAGTACGAGCTCGGGATCAGCGCCCCCAACGGGAACTTCGGTCCCACCACCCAGGAGGGCCTGCGCCAGCGCCCGATGCGCGAGGGCAGCACCGGGGTGTTCGTGGAGCTGTTCACGGCCGCCTGTGTCTTCAACGAGCCGGTGGTCATGCGAGGGCTCGACGACACCGAGGTGCGCACCACCTTCAAGAGCACCTTCGACTCCAAGACGAAGGAGTACGTCGAGATCTTCCAGGAGTTCTCCCAGCTGTACAGGTCCGGGGTGGGCGACTTCGACACCTGGGCGCAGCTGCTGGTCTCCATGGGAAACGCCGACCGCACGGCCACCGGGTCCGACACCCGCTTCGAGATCACCGCCTCCCGCGCCCGCTGGCTGTACGACAACGGCTACCGGCTCGTCGGCCGGTATCTGTACGACCCGCCGGGGTCCACCCTCGACAAGGAGATCAAGCCCGGCGAACTCCAGATCATCTTCAACGCGGGGCTGCGGGTCTTCCCCATCTACCAGGACAACGCGCGGAGGCTGGCCGACTTCACCTACAGCCAGGGTTACCAGCACGCCCTGAACGCTCACGCGCTGGCGACCAGTTACAAGTTCAACCGGGGCACCACGCTCTACTTCGCGGTGGACTACGACGCCCAGCAGTGGGAGATCGACCAAGCCATCGTCCCCTACTTCAACGGGGTGGTGGCGGGTCTCGCCAACCAGGGCAAGAAGTACTTCCACGGGGTCTACGGCTCCCGCAACGTCTGCATCAACGTCACGCAGAGGACCAGCGCCCGCTTCTCGTTCGTCTCCGGCATGTCCTGGGGTTTCTCCGGCAACCTCGGCTATCCGCTGCCGGCGAACTGGGCGATCAACCAGATCAAGGAATTCAAGGTCACCAACGGCTCGGACACCTTCGACCTGGACCGGGACGTCTGGCGCACCAACAGCGAGCCGGGCGTGCGGGCCGTGGACGGCTCGTCCGGACCGGCCGACGGCTTCATCGCCTACGTCTCCCGGCTCTACAACCATGCCGTCGCGTACAAGTCCGAGAACAACGTCACCACGAACGCCAGCCGCCTGGTGATGGAGTACATCCGGCACGAGAAGTACAACGGCATCGCCTGGTGGTGGCTGGCCAACGCCTACGACGGTGACTTCGTCGAGTACTGCAACACCCGGGGCATGTCGGTGAGCGAGTCGTTCACCGACTCCATCACCGGCTACAGCCTGGACGCCACCCACCTGATGGCCACGGCCAACGGCTTCCTGGAGAACCCCGACCCGAGCTCCAAGGGCTCCGCCACCGGCGGGGACGTGGCCGGCTGGGGTGGCGACATCATGACCTTCTGGGCGGACTGGCGGAACTCGGAGCAGGAGTACGCCTCCCCGCTCACCTTCAGCCAGGCCAAGCTGGCCATTCCCGGCACCGTTTCCAGCTTCGGCTTCACCGACATGGTCGAGGACGTCGACGGATACCTGCTGGCGAAGTACGTCGCCGGCGGCGGCAACATCGTCACCTGGGTGACGAACCACTACAACAACGGAGGCGGTCTCACCCGCTTCCGCGACCACTTCGACCGGCGTTTCCAGAGCGCCACCAACGCCTACGAGGCGTGCCGGGACATCCTGCTCGGCGGGGACGAGGCCAAGATCGACCTGGCCCTGCTCAAGCTGATCACCGGCGCCGGCGCCGCACTGCCGGGCGACTACGTCCTGCTGCCCGGCGGCGGGGACAAGTTCAACTCCTTCTGCCGGGGCTTCTCCGACCGTCAGCTCTCCCTGATCGGCCTGGAGAACAGCCGGATCGCCACGTACCGGCAGAACCTCAAGACCTACCGCGAGCAGGCCACCCAGCGGGCCGCCGCCAGGGACGGGAAGAGCGCGCGGAGTTAGCACATGGGTCTCATCCTCCTCGCGCTGCTTCTCCTGCTCCTGGCCGGCCCCGGGCTGTGGTTCTGGGGCCGGTCGCTGGCCACCGGAAGGTGGCGGCAGAGCGCCGGCTGGTTCGCCGGGACGGCGGTGCTGCTCCTCGTGGCGACCGGGACCACCTACCTGGTGGGCTCCATGGCCGGGACATCGCTGGACCCCGAGGAGTCGTGCCACGCCGTCGGGCAGAACTACGACAGGGCGTACATCAGGGAGCACTTCGAGGAGCAGACCCGGTGGTTCCCGCTGCGCGACGCCTGCAACGCCGACCACGACCTGGTCCCGGTCTGGGTGAATCCGGCCCTGGTCGCACTCCCCACACTGGCCGTCGCCTCCCTGGTGTACTCCGCGAGGCCGGCCCTTCGTCATCGACAACGCACCAAGAAGGATACGCAGTGACCGAATTGACCAGGCGTCACATCATAGGCGCCACCGCCGGCCTGGCCGGCGCCGCAGCCATCGGGTCGCTGGGCGCGACACCCGCCCTGGCGGCGGACGCCCCGGCCAGGACGTGGACCGGGAGCCGGTCCGCCAACGGCTGGGAGATCCTCGCCGAGGCGGCGTCGTACGGCATCGAGGGCAGCGGACGTTCCGTCCGCCTGGCCGGTGGCGACGCGGCCACGATCCTGCTGCACGTGGCGCGCCGCTTCCACTACGAGATCGACGAGCTCCGGGCGGACGACGTGCGCGGCCACCGCACCTCCAGGAAGGTGCGGGAGTCCTACGAGTCGAACCACCTGTCGGGTACGGCGATCGAGATCAGGCGGCCGGTCTATCCACTCGGCTCCAAGGGCAACTTCTACGAGCAGGAGCTCGTGGTGATCCGCGACATCCTCGTGGAGCTCGACGGGGCGGTCGCGTGGGGAGGCGACTTCGCGACGCCCAAGGAGTCCCACTTCGAGATCGCTCTGAAGCCCGGCCACCCCAAGATCAAGGGAGTCGCCCGGAAGATCGAGGGGTGGAACGCCGGGACCGGCCGTGAAGGAGCGGGCTCCGTCGACGCCTTCGCGCCCGACCGGCGAGAGAAGTCCCGTGCCTTCGCCCGCCGCACAGCCGGCTGAGCCGTCTCCCTGCGTGACAGCGGCCTTCATCGCCCGGTTGGCGGCGGTGAAGGCCGCTTGCTGTCCCTGCCACCCCATGACGCCGTCTCGACCCGCGCGGGAGGAGTCTCGTGGCAGGCGGAGGGGAATGCGGGACTCACCCTCGGCCACTTGGTGCCGGAGGCAGGGCAGAAGTGGAGCAGGGCGGTCGACAGCCTTCTGAGAACTCGACGGGGGAGACCCCGGCGCGAGCTCCCCGGATACTCCCCGGCATCCTTCCCGAGTGCCCGTCATCCCGGCCGGTACGCGTAGACAACAGCGAGGTGCGAGGCCCTGTGTTCACGACCCGACCGACCCTTCAGGGCACCTTCGGCATGGTGTCCTCCACCCACTGGCTCGCCTCGCAGTCCGCCATGGCCGTCCTGGAGGACGGCGGGAACGCCTTCGACGCGGCCGTGGCCGCCGGCTTCGTCCTGCACGTCGTCGAGCCGCACCTCAACGGCCCGGCCGGCGAGGTCCCGATCATCCTGGCGCCGAAGGACGGCGAGGTGGAGGTGGTGTGCGGCCAGGGCCCCGCCCCGGCGGGCGCGACCGCCGCCCACTACCGCTCCCTCGGGCTCGGCCTCGTCCCCGGCACGGGCCCGCTCGCCGCCGCGGTCCCCGGCGCGTTCGACGCCTGGATGCTGCTGCTGCGCGACCACGGAACGAAGAGCGTCGAGCAGGTCCTGCGGTACGCCATCGGGTACGCCGAGGACGGCCACGCACCCGTGGAGCGGGTCGGCCGGACCGTCGAGACCGTCCGTGAACTCTTCGAGACCCAGTGGCCCTCCTCCGCCGAGGTCTACCTCCCGGGCGGTGCCGCGCCCCAGCCGGGCGAGCTCTTCCGCAACCCCGCCCTCGCGGCCACCTGGCGACGCCTCATAGCCGAGGCCCGCGAGACCGGCGGCGATGACCGGGTCGCACAGATCGACGCCGCCCGGTCCGTCTGGCGCGAGGGCTTCATCGCCGAGGCCCTGGTCCGCCAGGCCGCCGTCCCCACCACGGACACCAGCGGCGAGCGCCACACCGGCACCCTCACCGCCGCCGACCTGGCCGGCTGGTCCGCCTCCTACGAGGCCCCCGTCACGTACGACTGGAACGGCTGGACGCTCGCCAAGGCCGGCGGCTGGAGCCAGGGCCCCGCCTTCCTCCAGCAGCTCGCCCTGCTCCCCGCCGAGCTGCCCGCCTACGGCTCGGCCGACTACGTGCACCTGCTCATCGAGGGCTGCAAGCTCGCCATGGCCGACCGGGAGGCGTGGTACGGCGACGCCGCCGACGTCCCCCTGGACGCCCTGCTCTCCGAGCCGTACAACACGGCCCGCCGCGCACTCGTCACCGCCACGGCCTCCTACGAGCTGCGCCCAGGAAGCCCCGGCGGTCGTGTCCCCGTCCTCAGCGGGCACGCCCGCGCCGTCGCCTCCGGCGAGGCGGGCTCCGACGCCCTGGGCGTCCCGGCGGCCGGCGCGGGTGAGCCGACCTTCGCCAGGGACGGCGCCGGGGAACCGGCCGTCCGCGCCGACGGCGCGACACGCGGCGACACCTGCCACCTCGACGTCGTGGACCGCTGGGGCAACATGGTCTCCGCCACCCCCAGCGGCGGCTGGCTCCAGTCCAACCCGGTCGTGCCAGAGCTGGGCTTCCCGCTCGGCACCCGCCTCCAGATGGCCTGGCTCGACGAGGGCCTGCCGAACACCCTCACCCCGGGCCGCCGCCCCCGCACCACCCTGACCCCGTCCCTCGCCCTGCGCGACGGCGTCCCCGTCATGGCGTTCGGCACACCCGGCGGCGACCAGCAGGACCAGTGGCAGGTGCACTTCTTCCTGGCTGTCGCCCTGCGCGCCGAGGTCCGCGGCGGCCTCGACCTCCAGGGCGCCGTCGACGCCCCGAACTGGCACAACGACAGCTTCCCCGGCTCCTTCTTCCCACGAGGCATGCGCCCCGGCAGCGTCACCGTCGAGGAGGGCATGGACCCCGCCGTCATCGCGGAGCTGCGCCGCCGCGGGCACGACGTCACGATCGGCGAGCCGTGGTCCGAGGGGCGCCTGTGCGCCGTCGCCCGCGGCCCGCGGACCGGAGTGCTGTCGGCGGCCGCCAACCCGCGCGGCATGCAGGGGTACGCGGTCGGCCGCTGACCGCCCGGCCGAGGCAACGCCGGCCGGCCGTGCTTAGCTGGAGACATGATCGATGACTTCCTCACCGAGAACGCTGAGAACGCCGGGAACGCCGGGAACGCCGGACACCTGACCCAGGTCGAGGCGGCGGTACGCGCAGCGGCCGCCGCCGAGATCATGCCGCGCTACCAGCAGCTCGCCTCCCACGAGATCATCGAGAAGAGCGGCCCGCACGACCTGGTCACCACTGCCGACCGCCGCGCCGAGGAGCACCTCACCGACTCCCTCACCCGGCTGCTCCCCGGCTCCGTCGTCGTCGGCGAGGAGGCCGTCCACACCGACCCACGCGTGTACGACGAGCTCGGCGGCGAAGCACCCGTGTGGATCGTCGACCCGGTCGACGGCACCCGGCAGTTCGTCCGCGGCGAACCGGGCTTCTGCACCCTGGTGGCCCTCGCCCACCACGGTGAGGTCCTCGCCTCCTGGACGTACGCCGCCGCGCTCGACGAGATGGCGATCGCGGTACGCGGCCGTGGCGCCACCCTGAACGGGAAGCCGCTGCACGCCGGCTCGCCCGCGCCCGGCGCCGTCCTGAAGGTGGCGATGTCCCACCCCGACTTCACTTCTGACGCCCAGAAGCGCGCCCTGCTGGGGCTGCGCACCGCAGGCATCGACGCCCGGCCCTGCGGGTCGGCGGGCCTGGAATACCTCGCCGTCGCCTGCGGCGCCCAGGACGCGATCGCGTTCAACTGGGAGTTCGCCTGGGACCACGCGGCGGGCCTGCTCCTGGTCACCGAGGCGGGCGGCGCGCAGTCCACGCTCTCCGGCGCCACGTTCCGTATCACCGGCGGCAACGACCTGCCCTTCACGGCGGCCCGCGACGAGACCACCAGGGACCGCGTTCTCGCGGCCCTGCGCACCGGGGCCTGACCAGGCCCCGCGCCCCTGGTGCCGGCGGCCCGGAATATCCTGGGTGCCCTGGCCCCCGGCTGACAAGGAGTCCCAAGGTGCCGTCGATGCTCGATGCAGTCGTCGTGGGGGCGGGGCCGAACGGACTCACCGCCGCGGTCGAGTTGGCCCGCAGGGGCTTCTCGGTGGAGGTGTTCGAGGCCCGGGACACGATCGGTGGCGGGGCCCGGACGGAAGAGCTCACCCTCCCGGGCTTCCGCCACGACCCGTGCTCGGCCGTGCATCCGCTCGGCATAGGGTCACCCGCCTTCCGGGCCATGCCGCTGGACCGCCACGGGCTGCGATGGCTCCAGCCCGAGCTGTCGCTCGCCCACCCCTTCCCGGACGGCTCCGCCGCCGTGCTCACCCGGTCGGTGGGCGAGAGCGCGATGTCACTGGGAGCGCGGGACGCGGGGGCCTACCGCCGTCTGGTCGCACCGCACATCGGGCACTGGGACACCCTGGCCGCCGACTTCCTGCGCACCCCCTGGGACGGGCTGCCCCGGGACCCGTACCGGCTCGCACGCTTCGGGCTGGTCGGCCTCCAGCCCGCCGGCTGGATCGCCCGCCGGTTCCACGGCCCCAGGGCGCGGGGTCTCATCGCCGGGCTCGCCGCCCACTCCATCGCTCCCACCAGCGGATTCGCCACCGGCGCCATCGCCCTCGTCTTCGCGCTCGCCGCCCACGAGAACGGCTGGCCCGTGCCGTACGGCGGCTCCCAGGCCATCTCCGACGCACTCGCCTCCTACCTGCGGGAGCTGGGCGGCACCATCCGCACCGGCACCGAGGTCAGGCGCCTGGACGAGCTGCCGCCCGCCCGTGCCTACGTCTTCGACACCTCGCCGACCGCCCTCGCCCGGATCGCGGGCCTCGGCAGCGCGTACCGCGGCTACCGGTACGGGGCCTCCACCTTCAAGATCGATTACGCGCTGTCCGGCCCGGTCCCCTGGACCGCGAAGGACGCCAGGCGGGCCGGCACCGTCCACATCGGACCCACCGAGGGAGAGATCGACAGCGCCCTGCGCGCCGCGGTCGGCGGCCGTGACCCCGATGTCCCCTTCCTGATCACCGCTCAGCCCTCCCTCGTCGACCCGTCCCGGGCACCGGAGGGCCGCCACGTCTTCTGGGTGTACGGGCATGTGCCCGCGGGCTGGAAGGGGGACGCCACCGAGGTCATCGAGCGGCAGCTCGAACGCTTCGCGCCCGGTTTCCGCGACCTGGTCCTCGCCCGAGCCGTCGCGGGACCCCCGAACTCGCCGCCCGCAACGCCAACTACGTGGGCGGTGACATCGCCTGCGGTGCCTTCTCCGGTCTCCAGACGCTGATCCGCCCCAAACTGGCCCGCGTGCCGTACGCCACCGCGCACCCGGCGGTCTTCCTCTGTTCATCGGCCACCCCGCCCGGGCCGGGCGTGCACGGCATGTCGGGGCACCACGCGGCGAAGGCGGTCTGGCGGCGACTGCGGAACAGCTGAACCCCGGCCTCCGCCCCCGTCCGGTGCCGGCCGATCCGGGGGGCCCTGGCAGGCGAAGGCTGATGTCGGATTTCCGCCAGCCCCAGGGTCCCCGTGTGCTCCATCCTTGGACCATGCACACCGACACCGAGCGCTGCGTGCGGGCCGTCCAGTCGAAGGACGCCCGCTTCGACGGATGGTTCTTCACGGCGGTCGTGACCACCCGGATCTACTGCCGCCCCAGCTGCCCCGTCGTGCCGCCCAAGGTCGAGAACATGACCTTCCTGCCCAGTGCCGCCGCCTGCCAGCAGGCCGGATTCCGCGCCTGCAAGCGGTGCCGTCCCGACACCAGTCCCGGCTCCCCGCAGTGGAACGCCCGCGCCGACTCCGTCGCCCGCGCCATGCGCCTCATCGCGGACGGGGTCGTCGACCGGGAGGGTGTGACCGGACTCGCCGCCCGCCTCGGCTACTCCGCCCGGCAGATCGAGCGCCAACTGCTCGCCGAGCTCGGTGCGGGGCCCCTGGCCCTGGCCCGTTCACAGCGCGCCCAGACGGCCCGGCTGCTCATCGAGACCACCGGACTCCCCATGGCGGACGTGGCGTTCGCCGCCGGGTTCGCCTCTGTCCGCACCTTCAACGACACCGTCCGCGAGGTCTTCGCGCTCGCCCCCGGCGAACTGCGGACCCGCGCCGCCCGGGGAGCGGGCCTGCCACGACACCCGGCGTCATCGCGCTGCGCCTCCCGTACCGCGCCCCGCTCAACCCCAGCAACCTCTTCGGCCACCTCGCCGCGACCGCGGTACCCGGCGTCGAGGAGTGGCGCGACGGCGCCTACCGCCGCACGCTGACCCTCCCGCACGGACACGGCATCGTCTCCCTCGCACCCGGCCCCGACCACATCACCTGCCGGCTCCTGCTCACCGACCCGCGCGACCTCACCCGGGCCATCAGCCGCTGCCGGTGGCTGCTCGACCTGGACGCCGACCCGGTCGCCGTCGACGCCCAGCTGCGCGCCGATCCGCTGCTCGCCCCCCTCGTCGACAAGGCCCCAGGACGCCGGGTTCCGCGTACCGTCGACGGCGCGGAGTTCGCGGTACGGGCGGTTCTCGGCCAGCAGGTGTCGACGGCCGCCGCCCGCACCCACGCCGCCCGGCTCGTCACCGCCCACGGCACCCCCGTCCACGACCCCGAGGGCGGACTGACCCACCTCTTCCCCACCCCACAGGCGCTGGCCGGGCTCGACCCGGAGGCGCTGGCCCTGCCGCGCACCCGGCGCAGGACGCTCACCACCCTCGTGGCAGCCCTCGCCGACGGCACCCTGCGGCTGGGCATGGACACCGACTGGGAACGGGCCCGCGCCGAGCTGGCCGCGCTCCCCGGCTTCGGGCCGTGGACGGTCGAGGTGATCGCCATGCGGGCGCTCGGCGACCCGGACGCCTTCCTCCCCACCGACCTCGGGATCAGACGGGCGGCCGCACAGCTCGGTCTTCCCGCGACCCCCGCCGCGCTCACCGCACGCGCGGCCCGCTGGCGCCCCTGGCGGGCGTACGCCGTGCAGTACCTCTGGACCGTCGACGACCATCCGATCAACCACCTGCCCGGGTAAGGACACCCCCATGACAGCGACACACTTCGCGACCAGACAGCACACGGTCGTCGACAGCCCCTACGGGCCGCTCACCCTCGTCGCCACGGACGGAGTCCTGGCCGGCCTCTACATGGTCGGCCAGCGCCACCGTCCGCCGCAGGAGAGCTTCGGCACACCCGACCCCCGGCCCTTCGGGCCGGTCACCGAGCAGCTGGACGCCTACTTCGCGGGCGAGCTGCGCACCTTCGACCTCCCGATGACGCTGGCCGGCACCCCGTTCCAGCGCGCCGTCTGGGCCGAGCTGAACCGTATCCCGTACGGCGAGACCCGCTCGTACGGAGAGCTGGCCGACCTCCTCGGCAACCCCAGCGCCTCCCGCGCCGTTGGCCTCGCCAACGGCAAGAACCCCATCGGCATCATCGTCCCGTGCCACCGGGTCATCGGAGCGTCCGGCGGCCTCACCGGATACGGCGGCGGACTCGACCGCAAGCAGCGGCTGCTGGCCTTCGAGAGCGGAAGGGGGGCCGACACACCGGCCCTCTTCTGATCCCTGCCCGGGGCCCCTGGGAGAAGCCTCCCGGGGTGCCGCTCAGCCGGTGCTCAGCCGGTGAAGATCTCCACGGCCGACCAGACCGCGAGCCCCAGCATGCAGATCCCGCCGATCCGCTGCACCGTCCTCAGCGGCACCCGCCTGGCGATGAAACGACCCGCCAGGAGCGCCAGCGCCGAGACGGACATCAACGCGGCGGCCGCTCCGACCGCTGTCGGCCAGGGGCCGTTGCCCGCCGCGAGGTTGGCGGTGGTGATCTGGGTGAGGTCGCCCCACTCGCTGATGAAGACCGCCATGAAGGCCGTCGACCAGACCGGCCAGAAGCCGGTCACGGTTTTGCCGCCGGTGTCCTCGTCCCCGTCGCCGCCCCCGCCGCGCAGCAGCATGAACGCGCCGAAGGCGAAGAGCAGGGCCGAGACCAGCTCGACCGTCCAGTCGGGCAGCAGACCGATCAGCCCGCCCGCGCCGACGGCGATGGCGACGTGCACGAGGAACGCGGAGGACGTGCCGAACCAGACGTGGAGCGGGCGCATACGCGTGCCCATGGCCAGCGAAGCGAACATCGTCTTGTCGGGGAGCTCCGCGAGGAAGATCAGCCCGAAGGCGGTGAGGATCGCCAGGGGGTCGAGATGCATGCCGGGTGGCTTTCTGTGGGAACCGGGCCCCGGATCTTCACGAAGCGCCACTCGGGCTTCCGGAGGACCACTCGGCCCGGCATGACGTCGGCGCCCGCGGAGCGCGGGCGCGTCATACCTGACCGAAGGTCTCGCCCACCCGTAACGGTCTACGAGCCCGGCCACCGGGAACCCGGGGGCTCCAGCGTGTCGACGACCGGTTTGCGGGGCTACTCCCCTTCGCAGCCGTCAACGATACCCGATCCGGCCGGCAGTGGGGATCAGCTGTTCGACACGGGGGACGGCTCGGTACAGTCCCACCGTGATCGTCCGCGCCTCGACCGGAAGTGTTCCCCCATGAGCCGCCGCTCCCGCAAGGCCGCCCCCGAACCGGGCACGCCCCGCCCCACCGTCAGCGTCTGCCGGGGCTGCTGCTGCGGAACGGAGAAGATCCCCGGCGTCGACCACGCCGGACAGCTGCGCCGGCTCAAGGAGACGGCGGGCGGGGCCGCAACGGTGCGTGCCGTGGAGTGCCTGGACGCCTGCGAGCACGGCAACGTCATCGTCGTACAACCCTCGTCCGAGGGCCGCAGAGCGGGCGGCCGGCCGGTCTGGCTCGGGCTGGTCAACGATCCTGACGCGGTGGCCGACATCGCCACGTGGGTCGCCGGGGGCGGTCCCGGCCTGGCGGACGCGCCCGACATCCTCGACCTGTACGTGTTCCAGCCGTCGCGCCGCGTACAGGCGGAGCTGGAGCGCCCCGGCCGCTGAGACCCCGCTTCAGCCGGTGACGGGCCTGCCGTCCTCCAGCTCCACCGTGCCCGCCCCGGAGTCCAGCACCGCCAGGGCCGCCGCCACCCGCAGGCCGAGCGGGCCGGGCAGGCGGCGGCCGGTCTCCGCGGGCTCGACGAGTGCCCAGGACAGGAGCTCCTCCTCCTGGAGCCGGACCGTCGCGAGCTGCGCCTCCGTCAGTACGCCCCCGTCGTAGAGGTACGCGGCGATCGGCGGGCGCGCACTGCCGCGTGCCCAGTCGACGGCCAGCAGCCGCCCGGGCTCCAGGTCCAGGCCGATCTCCTCCGCCGTCTCGCGGCGCGCGGCCTGCCGCGGACTCTCGCCCGTGTCCGACTCCACCGTGCCGCCCGGCAGGGCCCAGCCCGCCCGGTAGTTGGGCTCCACGAGGAGGACGCGTCCGCGGTCGTCGCGGAACAGGGAGGCGGCGGCGGCCAGGACGCGGGGGAGGCCCGCGATGTACGTGGCGTAGTCAGTGGTGGTCACCGGGGCAGCGTAGTGCGGCGCGGAACCCGGTCGCTGGACAGCCATGGGCAGATCAGGGGTGGTGCGGATAGGGTCGGGGCGGCGCGACTGCCTGTTCGAAAGCAAGGGATGCAAGGTGACGGACGGAGCAGTGATCAAGACCGCCCGCGTGCTCGTCGCGGCGGACAAGTTCAAAGGCTCGCTCACGGCCGTACAGGTCGCGGAGCGGGTGACGGCCGGGCTGCGGCGCGCCGTCCCGGACGTGCGGGTCGAGACCCTGCCCGTCGCGGACGGGGGCGACGGCACGGTGGCGGCGGCCGTGGCCGCCGGATTCGAGCGCAGGGAGGCGCGGGTGACCGGGCCCCTCGGGGAGGCGGTCACGGCGGCGTACGCGCTGCGCGGGACCACCGCGGTGGTGGAGATGGCGGAGGCGTCCGGCCTCCAGCAGCTCCCGGACGGGGTGTTCGCCCCGCTGACGGCGACGACGTACGGCTCCGGCGAACTGCTGCAGGCCGCGCTCGACGCGGGCGCCCGCACCATCGTGTTCGGGGTCGGCGGCAGCGCGACCACGGACGGCGGCGCGGGCATGCTCGCCGCGCTGGGCGCGCGCTTCCTCGACGCGGACGGCAAGCCCCTCGGTCCCGGCGGCGGCGCCCTGGCGGAGCTGGCCGAGGCCGATCTCTCCGGGCTCGACCCGCGCCTCGCGGAGATCGACCTGATCCTGGCCAGCGACGTGGACAACCCGCTGACCGGGCCCAAGGGCGCACCCGAGGTGTACGGGCGGCAGAAGGGAGCGACCGAGGACGACATCGCGCACCTCGACGCGGCCCTCGCCCACTACGCGTCGGTCCTCGGCCCCGAGCACGCGGCGCTGCCCGGCGCGGGGGCAGCGGGTGGCATCGGGTACGGCGCCCTGGTGGCGCTCGGGGCCCGCTTCCGGCCCGGCATCGAGGTCATGCTCGACGTCCTCGGCTTCGCGCCCGCGCTGGCGCGGGCCACGCTCGTCATCACGGGGGAGGGCTCGCTCGACGAGCAGACCCTGCACGGCAAGGCCCCGGCGGGTGTCGCGGCGGCGGCGCGCGCGGCGGGCGTGGAGGTGGTCGCCGTGTGCGGACGCCTCGCACTCCCCCCGGAGGCCCTGGGCCGGGCGGGCATCCGCCGCGCCTACGCCCTGACGGAGCTGGAACCGGACCCGGAGGTGTGCATGGCGCAGGCGGGACCATTGCTGGAACGGGTGGCGGAGTCGATCGGCCACGACTTCCTGACCTGACCTGACCTGACCTGAACTGACCTGACGAGACGAGACGAGACGAGGAGCGGGGGCGGAGCCCCACGGCACGGGCTCCGCCCCCGCACCCCCGCTCCTCAATCGCCGGACGGGCTTGAAGTGGCCGGTCAAGCCCGTCCGGCCGGGCTGCCCGCCGCCGTCAGGCGGAACGCGTCCAGCGCCAGCGTCATCTCGATCAGCTCGCGCGGGCGCGACAACGACCGTGAGGTGAGCGCCTCCAACCGCCGCAAGCGGTTGAACACCGTGTTCCGGTGGCAGAACAGCCGCCCCGCCGCCCGCCCCGCCGACCCACCGCACTCCAGCCACGCGTCCAGCGTCTCCACGAGCAGGGCCCGCTCCGCCGGTTCCAGCGTCAGCAGCGGCCCGAACACCTCCGTGACCAGCCGGGCCGAGAGCTCCGGCTGACTCACCAGCAGCGCCGTCGTCAGCCGCTCCTCCAGACGCACGATCCGCGTCGAGCCCGCCACGCACGTCAGCAGCGCCGCCTCGGCCAGCCGCCGGGCCCGGTCCAGTTCGGCCAGCCCTTCCACCACCGGACTGATCCCGCCGGGCCCGCAGCACCGGGCCGTGAGCACCTCGGCCAGCTCGGCCGGACCCCGGTCACCCAGAGCGACCACGGCTATCTCGCGCTCCGCCCGCGTCCGCCACCAGAACCGCATGCCGCCCACGTCCAGGGCCGCCCGCACCGGCTCGTGACGACCGGCGCGGCGCAGCACCGCCACCGCGTACCGCCCGCGCTCCGGCAGCCCCAGCCCTCCGGCCACCCGCTCCGCGAGGCCAGGCGACACCCGGCCCTCCAGCAGCGCGTCGAGCAGTGCCCGGACCCGCTCGTCACTGCGCCGCTGCATGGTCTGCTCCCCGTTCCGCGGACACGTCGGGCTCTGCGGCCGCTCATGGCTGGTGAGGATGCCACCGGCCGGGGCGGGGCACCAGCGCACGGCGCCCCTCTGTGCGCGTGCACAACCGCGCCCTTCGCTCGCTGGTCACCCGCATCGTCTGGGCCGAACGGCGTGGACGCACGGCCCGCCCGGTGCTGGTCTGTGGCACCACACGCATGACAGCGCGACGCACCACACGACAAGAGCAAGACGAGACAAAGACAAGACGACGAGCAAGAACGACAAGGCGGAAGGAGGAGGACGCATGGCAACGCTAGAGATCCGCGCACTGTCCGTGGGCTACGGCCCGGTACGGGCCCTGCGCGACGTCTCCGTCGACGTGCCGGCCGGCGCGATCACCGCCGTACTCGGTGGCAACGGCGCCGGCAAGACCACGCTGCTGCGGGCCGTATCGCGGACCCTCGGCTTCCACCGCGGGACGGGCACTGGCACCATCCGCTTCGACGGCCAGGCCCTTGAGGGGCTGGGGCCCGCCCAGGTGGTGGCAGCGGGAGTGGTCCAGGTGCCGGAGGGGCGGCAGGTGTTCGCCCGGATGACGGTGGCCGACAACCTGCGGGCGGGCGCGCTCGGAGCCCGCGGCGGGCGCAAAGCCGTGGCGGCCGCGCTGACCCGCGTACACGAACTGTTCCCGGTGCTCGCCCAGCGCGCGCACCAGCGGGCCGGACTGCTGTCCGGCGGCGAGCAGCAGATGCTGGCCATGGGACGGGCGCTGATGGCCGGTCCCCGGCTGCTGCTGCTCGACGAACCGTCACTCGGCCTCGCGCCGCTGATGGCGCAGAAGATCGCCGAGACCGTGCAGGAGATCAACGCGGCCGGTACCTCGGTGATGCTCGTCGAACAGAACGCCTCCATCGCCCTGCGGCTCGCCACGACGGCGTACGTCCTGGACGTCGGCGAGGTCGCACTCGAAGGGCCGGCCGGTGAACTCGCCGCCTCCGACGAGGTACGCCGCCGCTACCTGGGCGTCGTCGACGAGACGGCGGCCGAGGACGCGGACCGGGCCGGCCGGGCCCCCCGCACCCTGAGCAGGTGGTCCGCGTGAGGACCGCACCCGCCACCACCGCGCCCACGACGGCACCGGCCGCGCTCGCCGTCCGGGACGTGACCGTACGGTTCGCCGGGCTCACCGCCCTCGACGCCGTCTCGTTCACCGTCGAACCGGGCAGCGTCCACGCCGTCATCGGCCCCAACGGGGCAGGCAAGTCGACCTGCTTCAACGTGCTCTCCGGCGTCTACCGGGCGACCTCCGGCACCGTGCACCTCGGCGACACCGAACTGACCGGCCGGGCCCCGCACCGGATCGCCGCACTCGGTGTGGCCCGCACCTTCCAGAATCTCGCGCTGCCGCCGCACGCCACGGTCGCCGAGAGCATGCTGCTCGGCAGGCACCGCCTCACGCGCTCGGGGTTCGTGTCCACCGGACTGTGGCTGCCCTCGGCCGCGCGCGAGGCCAGGCGCCACCTCCAACGGGTGCGGGAGATCGCCGAGTTCATCGGTCTGGAGAAGGAGCTGGACCACCCGGCGGGCGCCCTCCCGTACGGGAAGCAGAAGCTCGTCGAGCTCGGCCGCGCCCTGTGCATGGAACCGCAGGTCCTGCTCCTGGACGAGCCCGTCGCCGGAATGACCGCCGACGAACGGCGGCGCGTGGCGGCCGTGGTCGCCGGTGTACGCGACAGCCTCGGCATCTCCATCGTGCTGGTCGAGCACGACATGGGGGTGGTGATGCGGCTCGCGGACGCGGTGACCGTACTCGACTTCGGACGCAGGATCGCGGGCGGCACACCGGCCGAGGTCCAGAACGACCCGGCCGTCGTCCGGGCCTACTTGGGGGCACAGGAATGACCACCTTCATCGAACTCCTCCTCGGCGGCCTGTCCATCGGCTCGGTCTACGCGCTGATCGCGCTCGGCTTCGTCGTCATCTTCAAGGCCACCGAGGTCGTCAACTTCGCGCACGCCTCCCTGCTGCTGGCCGGCGGGTACGTCACCGCCGTGCTCCACGACGACATCGGCTTCTGGCCGGCGCTCGGCGTCGGCATCGCGGGCGCCGCGGTCGTCGGCGCCGGAGTCGAGTTCTTCGTCATGCGCCGCTACCGGGGCAGCGACCACAGCGTCCTGGCCATCGTCACCATCGGCGTGGACATCATCCTCGTCACCGAACTCACCCGGCGCATGGGCACCGACGTCATGGCGCTCGGCGACCCGTGGGGCGATGACGTCGTCACCATCGGCGGCGTCACGCTCGCCGAGACGCGCATCGCCGCGTTCCTCGTCGCGGGACTCCTCATCACGGTGTTCCTGCTGGCGTTCCGGTTCACCTCCTGGGGCGTGTCCATGCGGGCCGCGGCCGAGAACCCGCAGACCGCGGCGCTCATGGGCATCAAGCTCGGCCGGGTCTCCCTCTCCGCCTGGGCGGTCGCGGGAGCCCTCGCCGCCGTCGCCGCGCTCTTCCTGACGGTGTTCCCGACGCCGGGACTCGAACGCGCCACCTCGCTCGCCGCGCTCAAGGCGTTCCCCGCCGCGATCCTCGGCGGCCTGGACTCGACGACGGGCGCGCTGGCCGGCGGACTCATCGTCGGCGTCACCGAATCACTGGCCACCGGCTACCAGAGCGACCTGTCCTTCCTGGGACGCGGCATCGGGGACCTCGCGCCCTACCTGGTGATGGTGATCGTCCTGCTCGTCCGGCCGGCGGGACTCTTCGGCACGAAGGAGCTCGCCCGTGTCTGACACCGTCGAAACCGCCACGGCGGCCCCCGGGACCCCGCCGGAGAAGACGCCCGCGCCGGCCGGCGCCCTCGAACGGCTGCGCCGGCCCCGTACGTACCTCTGGCTCGTCGGCTCTGTCCTGCTCCTCGCGTTCCCGTTCTACCTGGACCGCTTCTGGCTCCAGGCGGGACTCTTCGCGATGGCCGCCGCGATCGGCGCCATCGGCATCAACCTGCTCACCGGCGCCACCGGCCAGCTCTCCATGGGACACGCCTTCTTCCTCGCCGTGGGGGCGTACAGCTACTGCGTTCTGGCGGGGGAGAGCAGCACCGAGAACGGACACGCGCTCACCGGCCTCGGCCTGCCCACCTGGCTCGCGGCGATCCTCGCCGTGCTCCTCGCGGGCGTGGCCGGCGGAGTCTTCAGCCCCATCGCCGGCCGGCTGCGGGGCGCCTACCTCGGCATCGCCACGCTCGCCCTGATCTTCATCGGCCAGCACGTGCTGTTCAACGCGGGCTCCCTCACCGGCGGCTTCAACGGCCGCCCGGTGCCGCCGCTCTCGGTCTTCGGGTTCACCTTCGACGACACCGAGGTCCTCGTCGCTGCCGTCCCCTTCCAGTCCTCCGAGAAACTCTGGTACGTGGCGCTGCTCGCACTCCTCCTCAGCGGGCTCTTCGCCCGCGGGGTGCTGCGCGGCAGGCCGGGGCGGGCGCTCAACGCGATCCGTGACCACCGGATCGCCGCGGGAGTGATGGGCGTACCGGTGGCCCGCTACCGGGCCGGTGTCTTCGTCCTCTCCTCGATGTACGCGGGTCTCGCGGGCGTCCTGCTCGCGCTGGTCTTCCAGCGGACCGTGCCGGAGTACTTCGGCATGATCCTGTCCCTCGAGTACCTCGCCATGATCGTCATCGGCGGGCTCGGCAGCGTCGCGGGAGCCGTCGTCGGCGCCGCCTTCGTCTCGCTGATGCCGCAGGTGCTCACCCACTACAGCGACTCCCTCCCCCTGGTCTCCGCCCCGGGTACGGGCGGTCTCGCACCGGGTGAGGCATCGCGCTACCTGTACGGCGCCGCGGTGGTCGCGGTGGTCCTGTTCCTGCCCGGCGGCCTGACGCGTCTGAAGAAACCAGGGGAGAAGAAATGAAACTGCGAGTGATCCCGGCCGTATGCGCGGCCCTCACCCTCACGCTCGTGGGTTGCAGCGGAAAGGCCGCGGACAACAGCGGCGACAAGCAGGACAAGAGCGGAGTGAAGACCGGCGAGGGAGTCAGCGCCTCGACCATCACGCTCGGCGCCCTGACCGACATGACGGGCGTCTACGCCTCGCTCGGCAAGAGCGTCACCCAGGCCCAGCAGCTGTGGGCGAAGCAGACCAACGCCGCGGGCGGCATCTGTGACCGCAAGGTCGCGCTGACGGTCCGCGACCACGGTTACGACCCGCAGAAGGCCATCGCCGCCTACACCGAACTGGAACCCGACGTGCTGGGCTTCACCCAGTTCATCGGTTCCCCGTTCGTCGCGGCAGTCGAGCAGCGCATCGACACGCAGGACAAGGGCCTCGTCCTGCCGCAGGCGTGGTCGGCGAACCTGCTCGGCTCCGAGTACGTCCGCGTCATCGGCGCCACCTACGACGTCGAGACGATCAACATGATCGACTACCTGCTCGCCGAGAAGCGCATCGCCGAAGGCGACAAGGTCGGTCACGTCTACTTCGAGGGCGACTACGGCGAGAACGCCCTGACCGGCTCGGAGTACGCGGCCGAGCAGGCGGGCCTCACCATCGTCGAGCAGAAGATCAAGCCGACGGACAACGACATGACGGCCCAGGTCTCCGCGCTCAAGCAGGCGGGCGTCAAGGCCGTCGTCATCAGCGCCGGCCCGCGCCAGGCGGCCTCCCTGGTCGGTGTGGCGGCGGCCACCGGCTTCGACGTCCCGGTCATCGGCAACAACTCGGCGTTCGCCCCGCAGCTCCTCAAGACCCAGGCGGGCCCGGCCCTGCTCAAGGACTACTACATCGCCTCCTCCACCCTGCCGATCGGCGACCCGGCCGCCGGCCCGGCGAAGCTCGCCAAGGAGTACGCGGCCCAGTACCCCAAGGACGGCCTCGACAACGGCGTCGTCGCGGGATACTCGGCGGCGTCCGTCTACGGCGAGGCGCTGAAGAAGGCGTGCGAGGCCAAGGAACTCACCCGCGAGGGCGTCGACAAGGCGCTGCTCACCCTCACCGCGTACGACCACGGCTTCGGGATCACGCACGACTTCTCGGACCCGGCGGCGCCCTCCACGCGCCAGAGCGCCATCATGAAGCCGGACGCCGCGGCCCCCGGCGGGCTGAAGGTGGTCCGCCCGGCGGCGGCGGCCCCGGCCGCCGAATCGTTCACGGTGAAGTAGCCGGGAACGGACCCGAGGCGCTGAAGCGCTGACCGCGCGGCCCCTGAACGGGCCCGGCCCACCGGCCGGGCCCGTTCAGCCGTTCCCGCCCGCCGCGCGGCCTCCCGGGCCGTGGAGCGGCGCGAGGGGCCGCTCCACGGCCCGGGAGGCCCCGCCCCCGCCCTGCCCCGCCCCAGCGGCCCTGGAGGCCGCCCGGGCGCCTGCACACCTGCCACCCGCGCACCCCGCACACGGCACGCAGAGGGGCCCGGACACCTGGGGAGGTGTCCGGGCCCCTCTGTATGCGTCGTCGTGCGTGAGCCGCGTCAGGAGCTACGGCAGCTGAGCCGCGCGCGCCTCGCGCCGGTTGCCACGGAAGGTGTTCACCCGGCGTGCCGTCGCGAACAGCGGGATCACCGCGCCCATCACGACCTGCAGCGCGCAGCCCGTCTGGAGGAGCAGCTGACCGCCCGGGGCGTCGAAGGCCCAAGCGGCGAGGAGTCCCATCGCGGCCACGATCCAGCCGAGCATCGCCACCGCGAGCACGCCCCGCGGCTTGGGGTACTCGACCCGGCTGACCATCAGCCACGCCACGCCGACGATGGCGAGCAGCGTTGGCACGAAGGGCAGCTCCAGGAGCACGATCGAGACGACCGTGAGCGCCCCGAAGGGGCTCGGCATGCCCTGGAACATGCCGTCCTTCAGGGTCACGCAGGAGAATCTCGCCAGCCGCAGGACCACCGCCAGCAGCACCACGATCGCCGCCAGCGCCGAAACCCGCTGCTGGGCGTCGTCCGCGACCATGCCGTAGACCAGCACGAAGTACGCCGGAGCGAGTCCGAAGCTGATCAGGTCGGAGAGGTTGTCCAGCTCCGCGCCCATCGGCGAGGAGCGCAGCTTGCGCGCCACCAGCCCGTCGCAGAGGTCGAAGATCGCCGCCAGCAGCATGAGGATCACGGCGGTGGCGGCGGAGTTCCGCGCCATGCCGCTCTCGTTGCTGCCCGTGAGGTGCGGGATGAGGATGCCTGTGGTGGTGAAGTACACCGCCATGAATCCGCACGTGGCGTTACCCAGCGTGAGGGTGTCCGCTATCGACAGCCTCATCGACAGAGGCATGTCCTCGACGTCGTCCTCATCGGCCGCCTCGGGAACCCAGTCGGCTTGGGCATCAGGATCAATCACGGTCAATTCGAGTCACCCCCGCGGTGGTGGCCTGGCCGACCTCGACCGCGACATCGATACCTTCCGGAAGGTAGATGTCCACACGCGAGCCGAAGCGGATCAGGCCGATACGTTCGCCCTGCTCGACCTTCGTGCCCTGCGGGAGGTACGGAACGATACGACGGGCGACCGCTCCCGCGATCTGCACCATCTCGATGTCACCGAGCTCGGTGTCGAAGTGCCAGACAACGCGCTCGTTGTTCTCGCTCTCCTTGTTGAACGCCGGAACGAACCCGCCCGGGATGTGCTCGACGGATGTCACCGTGCCCGCCAGCGGTGCGCGGTTGACGTGCACGTTCAGCGGGCTCATGAAGATCGCGACGCGGGTGCGCCCGTCCTTCCACGGCATGATGCTCTGCACCACGCCGTCGGCCGGGGAGATGACCCGGCCCTCGGTGATCTCGCGCTCGGGGTCGCGGAAGAACCAGAGCATGCCCGCCGCGAGCGCGGTGGTGGGCACGGCCACTGCGGCCCAGCGCCCGGACGTGCGCGCCCGGGAGAGGCTGAGAGCCGCGGTGGCGAGGGTCGGCAGGAGCCACGGCGAAGCTCCGCGGGCGATGCGGACGCCGCCGCGTGATGCGGAGGTATGGCTGTCGGGCATGGATGACCTTCGTAGCGGATGATGCCGCGCAGGCAACGGGGGACGGCGGCTTTTCCGGCGATGCTATCGGTTGCGGGCCACAACTGGGCAAGCCAGCAGTCGAGTCGAACCGCCCACGGGCACCGGCCCAGGATCACAGGGTGTGATGTTCTTCGCGGCAAAATCACCCCGAAAGGGACATCAGCCCTGCAACCGGTACTCCTCCAGGAGTCGGCGCCCGATGATCATTTTCTGGATCTCGGCGGTACCTTCGCCGATCAGCAGCATCGGCGCCTCCCGGTAGAGGCGCTCGATCTCGTACTCCTTGGAGAAGCCGTAACCGCCATGGATACGGAAGGCGTCCTCGACGACTTCCTTGCAGTACTCGGAGGCGAGGTACTTCGCCATCCCTGCCTCCAGGTCGTTTCGTTCCCCGGAGTCCTTTTTACGTGCCGCATTCACCATCATCGCATGAGCGGCTTCGACCTTGGTGGCCATTTCGGCCAGTTTGAACTGGATGGCCTGGTGCTGGGCGATCGGCTTTCCGAACGTCTGGCGCTGCTGGGCGTACGAAACACCCAGCTCAAAAGCACGCTGTGCCACCCCACAGCCACGTGCGGCCACATTGACCCGGCCGACCTCCACGCCGTCCATCATCTGGTAGAAGCCCCGGCCGGTGGCGCCGCCGAGTACACGATTGGCCGGAATACGTAGGCCGTCCATGATGAGTTCGGTCGTATCGACGCCCTTGTAGCCCATCTTGTCGATCTTCCCCGGGATGGTCAGGCCCGGCCGGACCTCGCCGAAGCCCGGCTCCTTCTCCACGAGGAAGGCCGTCATCGACTTGTGCGGGGCCGTGCCCTCGGGGTGGCCTTCGTCACTGCGGCACAGGACCGCGACCAGGTTGGCGGTGCCGCCGTTCGTCAGCCACATCTTCTGGCCGTCGAGGACGTACTCGTCGCCGTCCCGTACGCCCTTGGAGGTGATCGCGGAGACGTCCGAGCCGAGCGCCGGCTCGGACATCGAGAACGCGCCCCGGACCTCGCCCAGCGCCATGCGCGGAAGGAACGTGTCCTTCTGCTCCTGGGTTCCGTGCTGCTTGAGCATGTACGCCACGATGAAATGCGTGTTGATGATTCCCGAGACGCTCATCCAGCCGCGCGCGATCTCCTCCACGCACAGCGCGTATGTGAGAAGCGACTCACCCAGGCCCCCGTACTCCTCGGGGATCATCAGCCCGAACAGGCCGAGTTCCTTGAGACCCTCGACGATCTCCGTCGGGTACTCGTCGCGGTGCTCCAGCCCGGTCGCGACCGGAATGATCTCCTTGTCGACGAAATCCCGCACGGTCGAGAGGATTTCCTGCTGGATGTCGGTCAGACCGGCGGTCTGGGCGAGTCGCGTCATGACTGCTTCTCCTGTGGCTTCACGCGGTCAGTTGGAGGGGACGGGGCGGCCGGGCTGCTCTCCGCCGCGCTCCTTGGTGTACGTCTCGGTGGGGACCATGACCTTGCGGCGGAAGACGCAGACGACGGTGCCGTCCTGCTTGTAGCCCCTGGTCTCGACGTACACGATCCCGCGGTCGCTCCGGGACTTCGACGGCGTCTTGTCCAGGACCGTCGTCTCGCCGTAGACCGTGTCCCCGTGGAAGGTCGGCGCGATGTGCTTGAGCGACTCCACCTCCAGGTTCGCGATCGCCTTGCCCGACACGTCCGGCACCGACATGCCGAGCAGCAGCGAGTAGACGTAGTTCCCGACGACGACGTTCCTGCCGAAGTCGGTCGTCTTCTCGGCGTAGTTGCTGTCCAGGTGGAGCGGGTGGTGATTCATGGTCAGCAGACAGAAGAGGTGGTCGTCGTATTCCGTGACCGTCTTCCCGGGCCAGTGCTTGTAGACGGCACCGACTTCGAACTCCTCGAAAGTGCGTCCGAACTGCATGATCAGGCCCCGGTGCTTCGAACTTGGAGGTGCGCCGCATTCCCGCGGCACGGCCCTTGCCCGCGATGACCAGCGCCATCTTGCGGCTGGCCTCGTCGATCATCTCGTCGCCGAGCATCGCCGAGCCCTTCTTGCCGCCCTCCTCGGATGTGCACCAGTCATAGGCGTCGAGGATCAGCTCGGCGTGGTCGTAGTCCTCCTGCGCGGGCGAGAACACCTCGTTGGCCGCGTCGACCTGACCGGGGTGCAGCACCCACTTGCCGTCGAACCCCAGCGCCGCCGCCCGGCCCGCGACCTCGCGGTACGCGTCCACGTCACGGATCTGGAGGAAGGGGCCGTCGATCGCCTGGAGGTCGTGCGTACGGGCCGCCATCAGGATGCGCATCAGGATGTAGTGGTACGCGTCCGCGCCGTAGCCGGGCGGCTGCTGGCCGACGACCAGTGTCTTCATGTTGATCGAGGCCATGAAGTCGGCCGGGCCGAAGATCAGGGTCTCCAGACGCGGCGACGCGCCGGCGATGTCGTCGATGTTCACCAGGCCCCTGGCGTTCTCGATCTGCGCCTCGATGCCGATCTTCCCGACCTCGAAGCCCATCGTCTTCTCGATCTGCGTCAGCAGCAGGTCCAGCGCGACGACCTGCTGGGCGTCCTGGACCTTGGGCAGCATGATGCAGTCGAGGTTGGGGCCCGCGCCCTCGACGACGGCGATGACATCGCGGTACGTCCAGTGCGTGGTCCAGTCGTTGACCCGCACGACCCGGGTCTTGCCCGTCCAGTCGCCGTTGTTCAGCGCGTCGACGATGTGCCCGCGGGCGCCCTCCTTGGCGAGCGGCGCGACGGCGTCCTCCAGGTCCAGGAAGACCTGGTCGGCCGGGAGGCCCTGGGCCTTCTCCAGGAACCGCGGGTTCGAGCCGGGCACGGCCAGGCAGGAGCGGCGCGGACGCAGACGGTTCACGGGCGTGGTCATGCGGGGACCTCCAGAGGATCGAGCTTGTTCGCTTTGCGGATCTCGTCGACGATACGGCCGATGATCTCCGTGATGCCGAAGTCCTTCGGGGTGAAGACGGCGGCGACGCCGGCTCCGATCAGGGCGGCCGCGTCGGCGGGCGGGATGATGCCGCCCGCGATCACCGGGATGTCCGTCGCGCCGGCCTCGCGCAGCCGGTGCAGCACGTCCGGCACCAGCTCGGCGTGCGAACCGGACAGGATCGAGAGACCCACGCAGTGCACGTCCTCGGCGACGGCCGCGGAGACGATCTGCTCGGGCGTCAGCCTGATGCCCTGGTAGACCACCTCGAATCCGGCGTCCCTGGCCCGCACGGCGATCTGCTCGGCGCCGTTGGAGTGCCCGTCCAGCCCCGGCTTGCCGACCAGCAGGCGCAGCCGGCCGGTGCCCAGGTCCTCGGCGGTACGGGCGGCCTTCTCGCGGACCGCGGCGAGCGGCGTACCCGCGTCGGCCGACACCGCGACCGGGGCCGAGGAGACACCGGTCGGGGCACGGAACTCGCCGAAGACATCGCGCAGGGCCCAGGACCACTCGCCGGTCGTGACGCCCGCACGGGCGCACGCCACGGTCGCCTCCATCAGGTTCTCGGTGCCGGCCGCGGCCTTCTTCAGCGCGGCGAGCGCCTCGGCGGCCCGTGCCTCGTCGCGGTTGGCGCGCCACTCGTGGAGCGCGGCGACGACCCCGGCCTCGTTCTCCGGATCGACCGTCATGACGGCGGCGTCCAGGTCGGCCGTGAGCGGGCTGGGCTCCGTCGTCCCGTAGATGTTGACGCCGACGATCTTCTCCTCGCCGCTCTCGATCCTGGCCCGCCGTGCGGCGTGCGAGGAGACCAGCTCGGACTTGAGGTAGCCGGACTCGACGGCGGCCATGGCGCCGCCCATCGCCTCGATGCGGTCCATCTCGGCGAGCGACTCGGTGACCAGGGACTCCACCGTGGCCTCGATGACGTGCGATCCGGCGAAGATGTCCTCGTACTCCAGCAGATCGCTCTCGTGCGCGAGGACCTGCTGGATGCGCAGGGACCACTGCTGGTCCCAGGGCCGGGGGAGCCCCAGCGCCTCGTTCCAGGCGGGCAGCTGGACGGCGCGGGCGCGGGCGTCCTTGGACAGGGTGACGGCCAGCATCTCCAGCACGATCCGCTGGACGTTGTTCTCCGGCTGCGCCTCGGTCAGCCCCAGCGAGTTGACCTGTACCCCGTAACGGAAGCGCCGCTGCCTGGCGTCCTGGATTCCGTACCGCTCGCGCGTCACCTGGTCCCAGATGCGGCCGAACGCCCGCATCTTGCACATCTCCTCGATGAAGCGGACTCCCGCGTTCACGAAGAAGGAGATCCGGGCGACCACGTCGCCGAACTTCTCCGGAGGCACCTGTCCGGAGTCGCGGACCGCGTCGAGGACCGCGACGGCCGTCGACATGGCGTACGCGATCTCCTGGACCGGCGTGGCTCCCGCCTCCTGGAGGTGGTAGCTGCAGATGTTGATCGGGTTCCACTTCGGGATGCGGCCGACCGTGTACGTGATCATGTCGGTCGTCAGCCGCAGGGAGGGGACCGGCGGGAACACGTGCGTCCCGCGCGAGAGGTACTCCTTGACGATGTCGTTCTGTGTCGTGCCCTGGAGCTTGCCCGGGTCGGCCCCCTGCTCCTCGGCGACCACCTGGTAGAGCGCCAGCAGCCACATCGCGGTGGCGTTGATCGTCATGGAGGTGTTCATCTGCTCCAGGGGGATGTCCTGGAACAGCCGGCGCATGTCGCCGAGGTGCGAGACGGGCACGCCGACCCGGCCCACCTCGCCGCGGGCGAGCACGTGGTCGGGGTCGTACCCCGTCTGCGTCGGCAGGTCGAAGGCGACCGACAGGCCCGTCTGGCCCTTGGCGAGGTTGCGCCGGTAGAGCTCGTTGGACGCCTCGGCCGTCGAGTGGCCCGCGTACGTCCGCATGAGCCACGGGCGGTCCTTCCGACGGCCGCTCATCTCAGACATCCCGGAATCGGTTGATGGCCTCGATGTGCTGCTCGCGCATCTCCTGGTCGTGCACGCCGAGCCCCTCGCGGGGCGCCAGGGCGAGCACGCCGACCTTGCCCTGGTGGAGGTTGCGGTGCACGTCGTACGCGGCCTGGCCGGTGTCCTCCAGGGAGTAGACCTTGGAGAGCGTCGGGTGGATCTTGCCCTTGGCGACCAGGCGGTTGGCCTCCCACGCCTCGCGGTAGTTGGCGAAGTGCGAGCCCACGATCCTCTTCAGCGACATCCACAGGTAGCGGTTGTCGTACTCGTGGTTGTAGCCGGAGGTCGAGGCGCAGGTGACGATCGTGCCGCCCTTGCGGGTCACGTACACACTCGCGCCGAACGTCTCGCGGCCCGGGTGCTCGAAGACGATGTCCACGTCCTCGCCGCCGGTCAGCTCCCGGATGCGCTTGCCGAACCGCTTCCACTCGCGGGGGTCCTGGTGGTGCTCGTCCTTCCAGAACCTGTAGTCCTCGGCGTTGCGGTCGATGATCGCGTCCGCGCCCATCTTCCGGCAGATGTCCGCCTTCTGGTCGCTGGAGACGACGCAGATCGGGTTGGCGCCGCCGGCCAGCGCGAACTGCGTGGCGTACGAGCCGAGTCCACCGCTCGCGCCCCAGATCAGCACGTTGTCGCCCTGCTTCATACCGGCGCCGTTGCGCGAGACGAGCTGGCGGTAGGCGGTGGAGTTGACCAGCCCGGGGGCGGCGGCCTCCTCCCAGCTGAGGTGCCGCGGCTTCGGCATCAGCTGGTTGGACTTGACGAGTGCGATCTCCGCGAGCCCGCCGAAGTTGGTCTCGAACCCCCAGATGCGCTGCTCGGGGTCGAGCATCGTGTCGTTGTGGCCGTCGGAGGACTCCAGCTCGACCGAGAGGCAGTGCGCGACGACCTCGTCACCCGGGCGCCAGGCGTTCACGCCAGGGCCGGTGCGCAGCACGACGCCCGCCAGGTCCGAGCCGATGACGTGGTACGGGAGGTCGTGGCGCTTGCTGAGGTCGCTGAGCTTGCCGTACCGCTCCAGGAAGCCGAAGGTCGAGACGGGCTCGAAGATCGAGGTCCACACGGAGTTGTAGTTGACCGAGCTGGCCATGACCGCCACCAGTGCCTCGCCCGGGCCGAGCTCGGGCACCGGCACCTCGTCGAGGTGCAGGGACTTCCGGGGGTCCTTGTCGCGGCCGGCGACTCCGGCGAACATCTCGGCGTCGTCCTTGTGCACGGTCACCGCGCGGTACGACTCGGGGACGGACAGGGCCGCGAAGTCCGCGGCTGTGCTGTCCTGCGACTGGATCGCGTCCAGGATTTCCTTCACGGTGTGCCTCCGGCGGAGCGGCGTCGAGGGATCGCTCGGCGGTCCCTGGAATCGAAGTGGGTGCGGTGCGGTGTGGAGGTGTGCCGTCGGTTCGGCGGGTGGGGCTTCGGCCTGCTCTGTGGAGCAGAGGATGTGCCTGTGACGCAGGCGTCCGGGCGCACGGACACGTGGTCCGCGGGGACAGCCGGCGTACGTGAGGTCCCGGCACGCCGGCCGCCCGGACACCTTCAACGTATGGCACTCCGTGACACGTGACAAGGCACCCAGTGCCAACAATTTCTCTCACTTGTCATCCGCAGGGCACGCATGAGCAATACCATGGGCGTTACGGCCTGGTCTGTCCTGCCGACGAGCGGTCAGCGCGCGGGGCGGTACACGTACGGCGTCGTCGTACTCAGCTCCGAGAAACCCAGCCGGCGCAGGATCGGGGCCGACTGGTCCGTGGCGTCGACCATGAGATGGCGGTACCCCCGCCCGGCGGCGATCCGGGCCCGGTGCGCGATGAGCGCGCGGTAGATCCCCTTGCCGCGCCAGGGCGCCACCGTCCCGCCGCCCCACAGCCCCGCGAACCCCGTCCCCGGGCAGAGCTCCATCCGGGCCGAACTCACCGGCTCGTCGCCCGCCATCGCCACCACCCCCACGAAGCTGTCCGGGTCCTCCCGGAGCCGGGCCAGCACCTGGTGGCCGAGCCGCGACCAGTCCGTGCCGAACGCCATCTCATGGGCCCGGCCCATCAGCGCCACCCCGGCCGCGTCGGTCACCGTCCGCAGCTCGACGCCCTCCGGCAGCACGACGGCGGTCGGCAGGCCCGCCACCGGGGCGACCAGCAGGGTCTCCGGCGGTTCTGGTACGAAACCGGCGGCCCGCAGCCGGTCCGGCAGGTCTGCGGGCCGGTCGTGGGCGTACAGCTTCCACTCGAACTCGCCATGGCGGAGCGAGGTGAAGTACGCGATCTGCTCCGCGATCGCCGCGTCCGCCCGCGCCGGGCCGAGGACGGGGGAGGACCACACGACCCCGTTCCAGTCGTCGGCCGCACCGACCTGGCGTACGACGTCACCCGCCCGCTCGACCCGTACCCCGGGACCGTCCGGGCGGGCGTTCTCGCGCATCTCGTGGTCGAAGAGGGTCAGCAGTGGAGTGGGTCGCATCCGGTCACCCGACCACGCGCCCCTCCGGCGCGCAACGGGGTTTCCGTGCCCCCGGCCCCCGCGTCGATGCCGCGCGCCGGGGCAGGTGGCAGAGCGAGTGATCTTGGACGACACGCGTCGAGGGGAAGAGGTACCGAAGATGGCGATAGCCGCCCGCACAGGGGTCGCGCCGCACGGCCGGCCCGCGTTCAGCATCCGCCGCACGGCCGTGGGCTTCACGCTCGTCGCCCTGCTGCTCTGGGGAGGCGGCACCGCCCTGCGAGCCGCCTGGCAGAGCGCCGGGAGGCACCCGGCCGTCGCCGCGGTGGTGGTGGTCCTCCTGGTGACGGGGGCGGTCGCGGTACTGCGCCACCGCCGCAGCCGGAGGGCGGCGCTCAGGACCACCGCGGCGGTCACCGAGGTCACCTACGACCTGGTGGACACCGGGCTGGCGGAGGCGGCCGCGGCCCTGCGTCCGCCGCAGGAGGCCACCGCACCGGAACCGGTGGAGTACGCGGCGCTGGACCCGTACGAGTTCGAGGAAGCCATCGCCGGACTCTGCGAGCGCGACGGCTGCCGGGACGTCGAGGTCGTCGGCGGAGCGGGGGACCTCGGGGCCGACGTCGTCGCGACGGCCCGCGACGGGCGGCGCGTCGTCATCCAGTGCAAGCGGTACGGCTCCGAGAACAAGGTCGGCTCCCAGGACGTGCAGCGGTTCGGAGGCACCTGCTACGCCGTGCACGAGGCCGACGTCGCGATCGTCGTGACGACCGGCGAGTACACCGACCCGGCCCTTGGCTACGCGGACACGTGCGGCATCCTCTGCGTGGACCACGAGGCCCTCAGGGCTTGGAGCGACGGCGACGCGGCACCGCCCTGGGAAGCGGCGCTCCCGGTGGACGACGCCTACGGCGGACGCTGACCCTCAGCTCTCAGCGGTCCTTCAGCGCCTGCTGGATCGTGCGCATCACCTCGTCGAGCGGCGCGTCCGTGCGCGCCACCGCGACCAGTACCTCGCCCTCCGCGGCCGCCGTGGCGGCCGGGGTCCTCGGCTGTTCGGCCGTCGCGGTGCGGCCCGCCCCGATCCCCGACCCGAAGGTGTCCCGGACGATCGCGAAGGCGTGGTCGAGCTGCGCCTCCACATCACCCTGGCCGCCCGCCCGCAGCCAGCGGCGCAACACGTGGTTGTGCGCGGTCACGACGGCCGACGCGGCGACCTCCGCCAGCAACGGGTCGTCGTTGCCGACGTGGTGGTCCCGCTCGTCGAAGTGGCCCAGGAGATAGCGGGTGAACAGCCGCTCGTAGCGGGCCACCGACGCGATCTCCGCCTCCCGCAGTGTGGGCACCTCACGGGTCAGCTTGTAGCGCGCCACGGAGACCGCGGGCTTGGCCGCGTACATCCGCATGACTTCCTTGATGCCCCGGCAGACGGTGTCGAGGGGGTGCTCGTGCGCCGGGGCCGCGTTGAGGACGGCCTCGGCCCGAACGAGGGTGTCGTCGTGGTCCGGGAAGATCGCCTCTTCCTTGGAGCGGAAGTGCCGGAAGAACGTCCGCCGGGCGACGCCCGCGGCACCCGCGATCTCGTCGACGGTCGTCGCCTCGTACCCCTTGGTGGCGAAGAGTTCCATCGCGGCGGCCGCCAGTTCGCGGCGCATCTTGAGCCGTTGGGCGGCGGCGCGGGTACCCGCGGCGGTCTCCGGGGCGTCGGGCGCGGCTGAGGTACGCGGGGGCTTGGCGGGCTGGGACATGGTGTGAACGTACTGCATGGGCGCGGCGGGCCGCTCCCATGGGGGCGGGCCGCCGGAACGGTCCGGCGACCCGCCCAGTCCGCCTGTGAGGTCAGCGGCGGGCGTACTCGCGGAAGCCGCGGCCCGTCTTGCGGCCGAGGCAGCCCGCGGCCACCAGATGCTCCAGCAGGGGCGCCGGGGCGAGGCCCGGGTCCCGGAACTCGCTGTGCAGCACCTTCTCGATGGCCAGTGAGACATCGAGCCCGACGACGTCCAGGAGTTCGAACGGCCCCATCGGGTAGCCGCCGCCCAGCCTCATCGCGGCGTCGATGTCGTCGAGGGTCGCGTAGTGCTCCTCGACCATCTTGATCGCGTTGTTGAGGTAGGGGAACAGCAGCGCGTTCACGATGAAGCCCGCCCGGTCCCCGCAGTCCACCGGGTGCTTGCGCACCTTCGCGCAGACCTCGCGGACGGTGGCGTGGACGTCGTCCGCCGTCAGCACCGTGCGGACCACCTCGACCAGCTTCATGGCGGGCGCCGGGTTGAAGAAGTGCATCCCGATCACGTCCTCGGGCCGCGCGGTCGCCCGCGCGATCGCGATGACGGGCAGCGACGAGGTCGTGGTGGCAAGCACCGCCCCCGGCCGGCAGACCTTGTCCAGGGTGGCGAAGAGCTGCTGCTTCACCGCCAGGTCCTCGGCGACCGCCTCCACCGCGAGGTCGACGTCGGCGAAGGCGTCCAGCGACCCGGCGGCGGTGATGCGCGCCAGGGTCTCGTCCCGGGCCTCGGCCGTCAGCCGGCCCTTGGCGACCGAGCGCTCCAGGGACTTCGCTATCCGGGCCGTGGCGGTCTCCGCCTTCTCCTGGCCGCGCGCGGCCAGGACCACGTCGTAACCGGCCTTCGCGAAGACCTCGGCGATTCCCGATGCCATCGTGCCGGAGCCCGCGACACCGACCGAGCGCACCGCGCGCCCGGTAGCCGTCCCCGTGCTCTCCCGGGGCGTCAGCGCGTCCGCAACCACCGTCTGGCCGCCCGGGGTGTCGTACGTGTAGAAGCCGCGGCCCGTCTTGCGGCCGGTCAGACCCGCCTCGCTGAGCTGCTTGAGGATCGGGGCGGGGGCGTGCAGCCGGTCGTGCGACGCGGAGTACATGGCCTCCAGGACCGTACGCGCGGTGTCGACGCCGATCAGGTCGAGCAGGGCCAGCGGGCCCATCGGGAGCCCGCAGCCGAGTCTCATGGCCGCGTCGATGTCCTCACGGGAGGCGTAGCGCGCCTCGTACATCGCTGCGGCCTGGTTGAGATAGCCGAACAGCAGGCCGTCCGCGACGAACCCCGGCCGGTCACCGACCGCGACGGGCTCCTTGCCGAGCTCCCTGGCCAGCCGGGTGACGCTCTCGACGGCCGGCGGCGCCGTGAGCACCGACGAGACCACCTCGACCAGCTTCATCGCGGGCGCCGGATTGAAGAAGTGCAGGCCCAGCACCCGCTCGGGGTACTGCGACTCCGCGGCCAGCCGGGTCACCGACAGGGCGTTGGTGCCCGTCGCCAGGATCGCGGTGGGCGGGACGACCGCGTCGAGGTCGCGGAAGACCTGCTGCTTGATCTCGTACGACTCGGGCACCACCTCGATGACCAGCTCGGCCGCGGCGGCGGCCCGGAGGTCGGAGAAGGTACGGAACCGGGCGAGGACGTCGGTCCGCTCCTCCTCGGTGATCCGCCCGCGCCGCACGGCGCGGGCGGTGGAGGCTGCCAGGGAGGCGACGGCCCGGCGGGCGGCCTCGTCACTGATGTCGATGCCGATGACCTCGCGGCCCGCACGGGCCAGGACCTCGGCGATGCCGGTTCCCATGGTGCCGAGACCGACGACGGCGATGGTGCTGAGCGGGATGTCCATCACGGGACTCCAGGGTGAGTGACGACTGAGGAGGAAGCACGGAGCGCGCGGGGCGAGGAGAGCCGGGCGCGGGGCGTGCGTGAGCTGCGTGTCGTGGTGCGCGGGGCCGGGGCGCCACAGGCGGGCCCGGAACCGGGAAGGGCGACGGACTCCGTCCCGAGTCGCGTCTCACAGAGCTGCCGAACCGACAGGCACTCCGGGCGGCTGCGTCACCAGGCCGCCGGAGCTGCGGGGTTGTGCCCCGCTCAGCTGAGAGTAACCGGCGGGTAATGAGCGCGCCAGCCCTGGCCGGTTGTGCGCTGGACCACACTTTCCGGCCCTGGGCTTCCCGAGCCGGTCCGCACGGTCGGTGACCGCCGATACGCTGAGCGTCATGGACGAGGAGTTCCGGTCACTCAAGGACCGGCTGCGGGACGAGGCGGGGGAGTCGGCGTCGTACGACCGGCTCGTGACCACCGAGGACGACGAGGAACTGGCCGGGGTCCTCGTGGAACGGGGCCGCCCGCTGTGGGCACGGGAGCTCGCCGCCTTCCGGCTCGGCTGTTCGGGCGACCGCAGGGCCTTCGAGGCGCTGGTCCTCCTCCTCAACCACCGCGATCCGCCACGCTGTGTCTCCGCCGCCCACGCCCTGCTGCGGCTCGGCGATCCGCGCACCCCCAGGGCCGCCGCCGCGCTGGCCACCAACACCCTGCGCACCGCGTACGCGGTGCACCCCGTACGGCTGCTGACCGACCTGCGGGCCCCGGAGTCGGTGCCCGCCCTGGTCAGCACCCTGGAACGGCTGCTGACCCCGGACGAACCGCACTGGCGGGTGGCCCTGGCCTGCGTGGAGGGGCTGGGCCGGCTGGGTGACCGGGCGGCCCGCCCGGTCCTGGAAGCGGCCCTGCCCCATCCCCGGCTCGGCGGCGCGGCGGCCGTAGCCCTCGGCCGGCTGCCGGCCGGCCGGTGAACCGCCGGCCGGCCGGAGTCCCGGGCGGTCAGCCGCGGAAGCCGAGGAGCCCGTGCAGCACCTTGCCCCCGGAGCCGTCGACGGCACCGTCCGTGTTCCGCAGGGCCTTCTCCGCGGGCAGCGGCTTCGGGTCGGCGAGCGCCTCGCAGACCGCGTCCACCCGGCCGCCCCTGCCGCGCGGGACCGTGCCGTCCTTGAGGTAGTCCACCAGATACGCGTCCAGGCAGGTGCTCCCGCTCAGGGTGACGCCGTGGTTCCCGCCGCCCTGCTCGACGACGAGAGCGGAGCCCCTCAGCTCCCGGTGCATGGAGACCGCGCCCTCGAACGGGGTGGCCGCGTCGTCGGTGGCCTGGAACAGCAGGGCGGGCGGAATCCGGTGGTTGCCGACCCGCACCGGGTTCAGCGGCTCCACCGGCCACGAGGCGCACGGCGCGTTGTACCAGGTGTTGTTCCACGCCATGAACGGGGCCTTGGCGTGCACCGTCGCCGTATCGGCGCGCCAGGTGTTCCAGTCCCGCGGCCATCCGGCGTCCCGGCACTGCACGGCCGTGTAGACCGAGTAGCTGTTGCCGGCGCCCGCGCCGGTGGCGCCGAAGTTCTCGTACGCCGTGACGAGCGCGTCCTCGTCCCTGTCCCGGACGTACGCGGCGAACGCTTCGGCCAGATACGGCCAGTAGCCGTTGTAGTAGCCGCCGGGCATGAAGGTGTCCTCCAGCTCGCTTCCGCCCACCGTGCCGTCCACGGGCCGCTTCCTGACGGCCTCGCGCATGGCGTACCAGGCGGCCTCGACCTTCGCCGGGTCCTTGCCGAGCCGGTAGGTGGTGTGGTGCTTCGCCACCCAGGCGGCGAACGCCTTGTGGCGGGAGTCGAACGCGTAGTCCTGACGGAGGTTGTCGTCGTACCAGACGCCCGTGGGGTCGACGACCGAGTCGAGCACCAGGCGCCGGACGCGCTCGGGGAACAGCTTCGCGTACACGGCGCCGAGATAGGTGCCGTAGGAGTAGCCGAAGTAGCTGATCCGCCGCGCGCCCAGGGCCGCGCGGATCACGTCGAGGTCCCTGGCGGCGCTGACCGTGTCCATGTACGGCAGCAGGTCCCCGTGCTTCTCGCCGCACGCGTCGGCGAAGGCCGCGGCCCGTGCCCGCAGGGCCCGCTCGTCCTGGTACGAACGCGGAACGGAGTCCGGACGCACCGGATCGAAGTGCTTGGGACGGCAGTTGAGCGCCGGGCTGCTCTTCCCCACCCCGCGCGGGTCGAAGCCGATCACGTCGTACTGCGCGGCGAGCTTGGCCGGCAGCGCGGACGCCACGAACCCGGCCATCGAGAGCCCGCTGCCACCGGGGCCGCCCGGATTGACCAGGAGCGGGCCCTGTGAGGTCGCCGCCGTGTGCGGGATGCGGGACAGCGCCAGGCTGACCTGACGGCCGGACGGCCGGTCGTGGTCGAGCGGGGAACGGACCTTCGCGCACTGCATCGTCGGATACGACGAGGTCGCGCAGTCGGTCCACTTGAGCCGCGGGGCGCCCGGCGCGCTCGTCTCCGCGCCGGCGCTCGCGGCGGACGGCACGGCGGTCACCAGACCTGCCACCGCCGCGCCGACGGCGACCAGAATTGCTGCACGTTTCGTCATACGGGCCTCCCGGGATGGAGGGAGCGCGGCCGAGGGTGCCGCTGCCCCCGCCGCATGCTGCCCGTATTCGGGTCCGGAAGGACACGTTCTGCCGAGAGTTGACCCATTTGGAGAGTGGGACACGCGTGGCCGGGGTGAAACGCAGGCCCCGTGCGCTGACCCGGGCCGTGGTGTCAGAGCAGGGTCAACTGGGTGGGCCCCGTCCCCGGTCCGCCTTCCGGGTCCGGAGCCGGCACGGCCGCCTGTGGCGCGGAGATCCGGCGGGCCTCTCCCCGGTGCGCGGGCCCGATGCCGTACTCGGCGGCCAGCTCATGGACCCGGCGGGTGATCCGGCGCTGGTACCAGGTGGGCGCGTACGCCCCTTCCCCGTACATCCGCTCGTACCGCCGCACGAGATGCGGATGGTGCCGGCCGAGCCACCGCATGAACCACTCCCGGGCGCCGGGCCGCAGATGCAGGACGAGCGGGGTCACCGAGGTCGCGCCGGAGGCGGCGATCGCGCGGACCGTGGCGCGCAGCTGCTCCGGGCTGTCGCCGAGGAACGGGATGACCGGTGCCATGAGGACACCGCAGCCGATCCCGTTGTCCGTGAGGGCGCGGATGACGTCGAGGCGGCGCTCGGGGGAAGGGGTTCCCGGTTCCACCGTCCGCCACAGCTCGGCGTCGACGAAGCCGACCGATACCGAGACGCCGACCTCGGTGACCTCGGCCGACTGCTTCAGCAGTTCCAGGTCGCGCAGGATCAGTGTGCCCTTGGTCAGGATGGAGAAGGGGTTCGCCTGGTCGCGCAGGGCCGTGATGATGCCGGGCATCAGCCGGTAGCGGCCCTCGGCGCGCTGGTAGCAGTCGACGTTCGTGCCCATCGCGATGTGCGCGCCGTGCCAGCGGGGCGAGGCGAGATGGCGGCTGAGCAGTTCGACGGCGTTGATCTTGACGACGATCTGGGAGTCGAAGCCGAGCCCCGTGTCGAGGTCCAGATAGCTGTGGGTCTTGCGGGCGAAGCAGTACACGCAGGCGTGGGAACAGCCCCGGTACGGATTCACGGTCCACTCGAACGGCATCCGGCTCGCCCCCGGCACCCGGTTCACGATGGAGCGGGCCCGTACCTCGTGGAAGGTGATGCCCCGGAATTCGGGTGTGTCGAACGTGCGCGTGGTCACCGCGTCCGCGGCGAAGAGCGCGCTGTTCCCGGCCTCTGTGGTGTTCTCGGCCAAATTGTCCCAGCGCATGGACGCCTCCTTGGTAGCACTGCCCCAAGAATAGAACACTTGTTCCCTTGATCGTGCGCGACCGATTCCGCTGGAGGGCGGAGCGGGGTCCGATCGGGACGGGGGCCGATTTTGAGGGGCGTGTCCGAGGTGGTTGGCTCAGCACACCCCGAATGGTCGAGTGGTGGAGGAACAGCTGTGGCGCAGGTCGAGGCAACGACGGAACGGATCATCGCGGCGGGCGCGGAGGCGGTGTTCGACGCACTGGCGGACTACAAGGAGGTCCGGGGCAAGGTGATGACCGGTCACTTCAGTGAGTACGAGGTGCGCGAGGGCGGCGACGGTGAGGGCACCCTCGTGCACTGGAAGCTCCAGGCGACGAGCAAGCGCGTCCGCGACTGCCTGCTGGACGTCACCGAACCGACCGACGGGCAGCTGGTCGAGAAGGACCGCAACTCCTCGATGGTCACCACCTGGACCGTCACTCCGGCCGGCGAGGGCACCTCCCGTGTCGTCGTCTCGACCGTCTGGGACGGCGCCGGCGGCGTCGGCGGATTCTTCGAGCGGACCTTCGCGCCCAAGGGACTCGGCCGCATCTACGACGAACTGCTCCAGAACCTCGCCGCCGAGGTCGAGAAGTAACCTCCGGGCGCTGTCGGCCGGCCTCACCGGAACGGGTGGTTCTCCGGGACGGCCGGTTGTGCGCCGTAGCGCCTCCGACCGGCGCATAAGCCCTCCGAACGCGCCGGTCGTACTCCCGGTCGCGTTTGCCCCTCCCTGCCGCGTGGTGCGAGAAATGGGCGGCGCAGGTGTGACGAGGGGAGCGTTTGGTGGCGGGTGCGATCACTCCGGTGAAGGACGGACCGAGTGGCTCGGGGGGAGCCGGGACGCGGACCGTGCCACCCCCGCCGCCGCCGGACGGGGACCCCGCCGCACCCGCCGTAGCGTCCCCGGAGACCAGCCCGGTCCGGGTCCGCATGGTCTTCCTGGGCCTCATGCTCACCCTGCTGCTCGCGGCACTCGACCAGATGATCGTCGCCACCGCACTCCCCAAGATCGTCGGTGAGCTGCACGGCCTGGACAAGATGTCCTGGGCGGTCACCGCCTATCTGCTCGCCTCCACGATCGGTCTGCCGATCTACGGGAAGCTCGGCGACCTCTTCGGCCGCAAGGGCGTCTTCCAGTTCGCGATCGTCGTGTTCGTGGCCGGCTCCGCACTCGCCGGCTGGTCCCGCACCATGGAGGAGCTGATCGCGTTCCGCGCGGTCCAGGGAATCGGCGGCGGCGGACTCATGATCGGCGTCCAGGCGATCATCGCGGACATCGTCCCGCCCCGGGAGCGCGCCCGCTACATGGGGATGCTCGGCGCGGTCTTCGGCCTCGCGTCCGTGGCGGGCCCGCTGCTCGGCGGCTTCTTCACCGACCACGCGTCCTGGCGCTGGTGCTTCTACATCAACGTCCCGTTCGGCCTGGTGACCTTCGTCGTCATCGCCGTCGTACTCAAGCTCCCCAAGCCCTCCGTGCGCCCGCGCCTCGACGTCCTCGGCGCGCTGCTGCTGGCCGCCGCCTCCACCTGCCTGGTGCTGCTCACCAGTTGGGGCGGCACCGAGTACGCCTGGGGTTCGCGCACCGTGCTGGGGCTCGCCGCCGGAGCTGCCGGAACGACTCTGCTCTTCCTCGCCGTGGAACACCGCGCGCCCGAACCGGTCATCCCGCTGCACCTGTTCCGCGACTCGGTCTTCAACGTCACGGGTCTCGTCGGCGCGGTCATCGGTGTCGCGCTCTTCGGCGCCGCCAGCTATCTGCCGACGTACCTCCAGATGGTCGACGGGGCCTCCGCCACCGAGTCGGGGCTGCTGATGCTGCCGATGATGGCCGGCATCGTCGGCGCGTCGGTCGTCTCCGGGCACCTGATCTCACGCACCGGCCGCTACCGGATCTACCCCCTGCTCGGATGCGGGATCTCCGCCGTCGGGATGTGGCTGCTCTCCCGGCTCGAAGCCGGCACGTCCCGCTTCGAGTACGGCGTCTGGCAGGCGGTGCTCGGTCTGGGCATCGGCCTGGTGATGTCCGTGCTGGTGCTCGCGGTGCAGAACTCCGTGCGCCCCGCCGACCTCGGCACGGCGACCAGCGCCCACAACTACTTCCGCCAGATCGGGGGCAGCATCGGTGCCGCGATCTTCGGAACGCTCTTCGCCGGACGGCTCTCGGACGCCCTCGACGTACGGCTCCCGTCCGGCACCGGACTCCCCGACCCGGAGTCGATCACCCCGCAGCTGGTCCACGCCATGGAACCCGCGCTGCGCGACGCCTACATCCAGGCGTACGTCGACGCGATGCCACACATCTTCCTGTACCTGGTGCCGGTCCTCCTGCTCGGCCTGGTCCTCGCCTTCTTCCTCAAGGAGAAACCGCTGGTGTCCCACCCCACCCCTGACACGGCAGCCGTCCCGGTGGCCGTTCCCGCCGCCCGCACCGACTCGGTGACCGTGACGGTCGGTCCCGCCTCCGCTGTGCCGGTCGGCGGCCTCGTGCGGCACCCTGACGGCACCAAGGTCCCGCGTGCCGCCCTCACCCTCGTCGACGGCCACGGGCAGCAGGCAGGGCGGGGCGCGAGCGGGGACGACGGGCGGTACGCGCTGAGCGTGCCGGGACCCGGTGCGTACGTCCTGATCGCCGCGGCGGGCGGACACCAGCCGCAGGCGGTCAGCGTCACCGTGGGCGACCGGCCCGTGGAGCTCGACGTGGTCCTGGGCGGCGCGGGGAGGCTCGCCGGTACGGTCCTGACGGCGGACGGAACCCCGGTGCGCGACGCCGCGGTGACCCTCACCGACGTACGCGGGGAGGTCGTGGCCACCGCCCGCACGGACCGGGAGGGCGGCTATGTGATCACGGAGCTGGTGGCGGGCGAGTACACCCTCGCCGCCGGCGCCCCGGCCTTCCGCCCCGCCGCCCTCCCGGTCAGCGTGCGGGCGGCCCGCGAGACCCGGCAGGACATCGAGCTGGCGGGCGGCTCGGTCCTGCGCGGCACCGTGCGCGCCAACGGCGGACGGCCCGTCGAGGACGCCCGGGTCACCCTGCTCGACGCGGCGGGCAACGTGGTCGATTCCCTCACCACCGGCCCCGAGGGGACCTTCCGGTTCGTCGACCTGTCCGCCGGCGAGTACACGGTGATCGCCGCCGGGTACCCGCCGGTGGCGACGGTCCTGCGGATGGCGGGCGGCGGTCCCACCGAACGCGACCTCCAGCTCGGCCACGAGGGCTGAGCGGGGGTGTCAGCGGCGGCCGTCCGTTCCCACCAGCGTCATCAGGGCCCGTGCCCCGGGACTCATCACCACAGCGGGCGGGAGCACCACGACACTCTCGTACACCGGCCGGTGCGGGCCCGGCTCCACGGCCACCAGCCGCCGGGCCTCCGGCTTGCGGGCGAAGTGCTGCGGAACCACCGCGATGCCCAGCCTCTCGTGCACCAGTTCAAGGAGGCTGTGCACGTCGTTCACCTCAAGGGCCACCGTGCGCCGCACCCCCGCCGCCGCGAACGCCTCGTCCGCCGCACGCCGAGGACCCCAGTCCGGATGGAAGTCGATGAACGACTCACCGGCCAGCTCCGTCCACGCCACCGCCGCCTCCCGCGCGAAACGGTGGCCCGGAGCACACAGGACGACCATCGGCTCCCTGGCCAGCGGCACCAGCTCACCGCGCCACTCCAGGGGACTGACCGTCGCGGCGAAGGCGATGTCGAGCCGCCCGTCCGCCACCCCGTCCAGCAGGCTCGTCGTGCCCTCCTGCCGCAGCCGGATCTCCATGTGCGGATGGGCCCGGTGGAAGGCCGCCAGCAGCCGCGCGGGGCTCACCCCCGCCACACACTGCTCGACCCCCACGGTCAGCGTGCCGCGCAGCAGCCCCCGTACGGCGTCGACGGCGTCCTTCGCCGCTTGTGCCCCCGCCAGCGTGCGTTCCGCCTCCACCAGGAGTGCCCGCCCCGCCTCGGTGAGCCGCACCGAACGCGTCGTCCGGCTGAACAGCGGGGTCCGCAGCTCGTGCTCGAGAGCGCGCACGGATGCCGACAGCCCCGACTGGGACACGGCGAGGCGCTCGGCGGCCCGGGTGAAGTGCTGCTCCTCGGCGACGGCGACGAAGTGCTCCAGCTGACGCAGTTCCATGATTGAGAAATGTAAGCGATGAATGCGACCGCAATCTCCTGTTGGACTGCTGGATCGTTCTGCGCCAGCCTGGTGGCGCGCGCCGAGCCCGGCGCGCACCCGGAACCTCTCCCCTGGAGCCCGCGTATGTACCTCCCGTCGGCCGACCGCTACTCCGCCATGCCCTACCGGCGCACCGGGCGCAGCGGACTGCTGCTCCCCGCGCTCTCCCTCGGGCTGTGGCACAACTTCGGCGGCGACCGGAATCCGGAGGACCAGGGGCGCATCCTGCGCAGGGCCTTCGACCTCGGCATCACCCACTTCGACCTCGCCAACAACTACGGGCCGCCCCCCGGCTCCGCCGAGGTCACCATGGGCCGCGCCCTGAAGACGGACTTCGCCCACCTGCGGGACGAGATCGTCATCTCGACCAAGGCGGGCTACGGCATGTGGGAGGGGCCGTACGGGGAGTGGGGCTCGCGCAAGTACCTGCGCGCCTCGCTGGACCAGAGCCTCACCCGGCTCGGCCTCGACTACGTCGACATCTTCTACTCCCACCGGCCCGACCCCGAGACCCCGCTCGAAGAGACGATGGGCGCCCTCGACACCGCGGTGCGCCAGGGCAAGGCGCTGTACGCGGGCATCTCCAACTACTCGCCCGAGCAGACCCGCGAGGCGGCCCGCATCCTGCGCGAGCTCGGCACCCCGCTGCTCATCCACCAGCCGCGCTACTCGATGCTGGACCGCCGCCCCGAGGAAGGGCTGCTGAGCGCGCTGGACGAGCTGGGCACCGGCTCGATCGCCTACTCGCCGCTGGAGCAGGGCATCCTCTCCGACCGCTACCTGCGCGGAATCCCGGAGGGTTCGCGGGCGGCGGGCGACAGCCCCTTCCTCACCCCGGACGCCGTCACCCCTGAGCTGGTGCGCCGGCTGGGCGCCCTGGACCAGGTGGCGAAGGAGCGCGGCCAGACCCTGGCGCAGCTGGCCCTGGCCTGGGTGCTGCGCGGCGGCCGGGTCACCTCCGCCGTGGTCGGCGCGAGCAGCGTCGCCCAGCTGGAGAGCAGCGTCGGCGCCGTGGCGAACCTGGACTTCGCCGACGAGGAGCTGGCCCGGATCGAGGAGATCCTCGCGGCGGGCTGACGTCTCCCGTCAGAGCCAGCCGTTGCGGCGGAAGCCGCGGTGGATGACGAAGCAGGCGGTGGCCATGAGCCCGAGGACGAACGGATACCCGTAGGTCCACCGCAGCTCCGGCATGTGCTCGAAGTTCATGCCGTACACCCCGCACACCATGGTGGGTACGGCGATGATGGCGGCCCACGCCGTGATCTTGCGCATGTCCTCGTTCTGGGCGACGGTCACCTGCGCCAGGTGGGCCTGGAGCACCGAGTCGAGCAGGGCGTCACAGGAGGTGATCTGCTCCGTGGTACGGGCCAGATGCTCCGCGACATCCCGGAAGTAGGGCTGGAACTCCGGTCCCGCCGGTGCGAGCGGCCGGGTCGCCAGGTGCTCGAGCGGCCGGCTCAGCGGCGCCACCGCCCGCTTGAACTCCAGCAGTTCGCGCTTGAGCTGGTAGATCCGGCCCGCGTCGCCCCGGCCCGCCTCCGCGCTGAAGACCGCGGTCTCCACCACGTCGATGTCGTGCTGCACCGCCTCGGCGACCAGCAGGTAGTTGTCGACCACCTGGTCGGCTATCGCGTGCAGCACGGCGGCGGGCCCCTTGGCCAGCTGGTCCGGGTCCGCCTCCAGCGCCTCTCTGAGCGGGCCGAGCGAACCATGGCGGCCGTGCCGCACCGTGATCACGAAGTCCGTCCCCGTGAAGACCATGATCTCGCCCGTCTCCACCACCTCGCTGGTGGCGGTGAGCTGCTCGTGCTCGACGTAACCGCAGGGCTTGAAGACGGCGAACAGCATCTCCTCGTACCGCTCCACCTTCGGCCGCTGATGAGCCGTCACCGCGTCCTCCACGGCCAGCGGATGCAGCCCGAACAGTTCGGCGATCCCGGCGAACTCATCGGTGGACGGCTCGTGCAGCCCCAGCCAGACGAAGCCCCGGCCGGAGCGGCGGACCCGGTGCAGCGCCTCCCGCGCCGGGCACGCGGCCGGATGCCGGACACCGTCCTCGTACAGCACGCAGTTGACGACCGAGCTGCCCAGCGGCGAACGCGCCGGGTGGCTGAGATCCACCCGGGGGCCGAGAGTGCGGCGTACCGCGTGGCGTAGTTTGCGGGCGATCGGCACTGCGGGGGCTCCTTCAGGCGGCAGGCGGGGCGGCCAGTGTGCCATCCGGCCGTCCCGGCGCGGTCGCGGCGGTCGCGGACCCGGCGACACGCCCGGTGTCCGCGACGCCCGGCCGGCGCGCGGTTTCCGCCGGGGCACGCCACCGCGGGAATGCCTGCGTGTCCCCTGCGCGGGCGGGCGGCTCGCCCGGCGGATGCGGAGCGTGTAAAGATGGGGCATGGCCGCCCGCTACGGCCGCCCGCGCTCGGTTCTCAGGATGCGGACCGTCGCCGGTCAGGTCTTCCTCCTGCAAGTGGCGATCGTGGTGCTGCTGGTCGCCGCAGCCGTGGCCGCGCTCGTGCTCCAGTCCCGTGCCGACAGCGAGACCGAGGCCCGCAACCGGTCGGTCGCGGTGGCCGAGACCTTCGCCAGTGCTCCGGGCACCGCCGCCGCACTGAAGAGCCCCGACCCGACCGCTCTGCTCCAGCCGCGAGCCGAGCGGGCTCGCGAGCGCTCCGGGGTCGACTTCATAGTCGTGATGGGCACCGACAGCATCCGCTACACCCACCCGCTGCCCGACCGCATCGGCAGGAAGTTCGTCGGCAACGTCGGGCCCGCCCTGCGCGGAGGCGTCGTCGTCGAGCGGATCACCGGAACCATCGGGCCGCTCGTACAGGCCGTGGTGCCCGTCGTCGGCCCTGACGGCACCGTCGTGGGCCTGGTCTCCGCGGGCGTCACCCTCGAACGCGTGAGCGGCGCCGCGGAGGGCCAGTTCCCCCTGCTGTTCGGCTCCGCCGCCGGAATCCTGCTCCTGGCCACCGGCGGCACCGCGCTCGTCAGCAGGCGCCTGCGCCGCCAGACACACGGTCTCGGACCCACCGAGATGACCCGCATGTACGAGCACCACGACGCCGTCCTGCACGCCGTACGGGAGGGCGTGGTCATCGTCGGCGGCGACGGCCGTCTCCTGCTCGCCAACGACGAGGCGCGCAGGCTGCTGGCCCTGCCGCCGGACGTGGAAGGGCGCACGGTCCCGGAACTGGGCCTCGACCCGGTCACCACGGAGCTGCTCGACTCGGGCCGTACCGTGACCGACGAACTGCACCCGGTCGGCGAGCGCCTGCTCGCCGTCAACCAGCGGTCCACGGACCGCAACGGCGGCCCGCCGGGCAGTGTGACGACCCTGCGCGACACCACCGAACTCCGCGCCCTGACGGGCCGGGCCGACGTGGCACGGGGGCGGCTCAACCTGCTCTACGAGGCCGGGGCCGAGATCGGCACCACCCTCGACGTGGTGCGCACCTGCGAGGAACTGGCGGGCTTCGCCGCCACCAGATTCGCCGACCTCGCCACCGTCGACGTCGTCGAGTCCGTGCTCCAGGGCGAGGAACCGGCCGCCATCCGCGAGGGCACCGAGATGCGGCGCACGGCCCTCAGCGCCGGCCTGGAGGACATGGGCCTGCACCCGGTCGGCTCCACCCTCCGCTTCGTACCGAGCACGCCCATGGGCTCCGGACTGGGCCGGGGGGAGGCGGTCCTCGAAACGGATCTGGCCGACTTCGCCGGGTGGCAGGAGCAGAACCCCGTACGGGCCCGCAGGCTCGTCGACAACGGCGTCCACTCCAAGATCGCGGTACCCCTGCGGGCCCGCGGCGCCATCCTCGGCGTGGCCATGTTCTGGCGCTCGGCCAACCCCGCCCCCTTCGACGAGGAGGACCTCTCCCTCGCCGAGGAACTGGTCGCCCGCGCCGCGGTGAGCATCGACAACGCCCGCCGCTACTCGCGCGAGCACACCATGGCCGTGACCCTCCAGCGCAGCCTGCTCCCGCACGGTCTCCCCGAACAGAACGCCCTCGACGTCGCCTACCGCTACCTGCCCGCCCACGCCGGGCGAGGCGGCGTCGGCGGCGACTGGTTCGACATCATCCCGCTGCCGGGCGCACGGGTCGCGCTCGTCGTGGGCGACGTCGTGGGCCACGGACTCCACGCCGCCGCCACCATGGGACGGCTGCGCACGGCCGTCCACAACTTCTCCACGCTGGACGTCCCGCCCGGCGAGATCCTCTGGCACCTGGACGAACTGGTCGCCCGCATCGACCAGGGCGAGGCGTTCGACCCGACCGAGGCGGCGGTCACCGGGGCCACCTGCCTCTACGCGATCTACGACCCCGCCTCGGGGCGCTGCACCATGGCCAGGGCCGGACACCTCCAGCCGGTGATCGTCCACCGCGACGGCACCGCCGAGCTCGCCGACGTACCCGGCGGCCCGCCGCTCGGCCTCGGCGGCCTGCCCTTCGAGACCCTCGACGTCATCCTCCCGAGGGCAGCGAACTGGTGCTCTACACGGACGGCCTCGTCGAGGACCGCCGCCGTGACATCGACGAAGGTCTGGAGCTCCTGCGCCGCACCCTCGCCGACCACGCGGCCGACCCGCCCGAGCAGACCTGCGAGGCCGTCGTCCGTACGCTGGTGAGCGACCCGGCCCGCGACGACATCGCGCTGCTCATCGGCCGCACGCACCGGCTCGACGCGGCGGACATGGCCGACTGGGACGTCCGGTCCGATCCCTCGGCGGTCTCCGCCGTACGGGCCGACGTGTCCCGCAAGCTCGCCGAGTGGGGACTGACCGAGGAGTCCTTCATCACCGAGCTGATCCTGAGCGAACTGGTCACCAACGCCATCCGCCACGCGGCCGGCCCCATCCGGGTACGGCTGATCCGTGACCGCGCGCTGATCTGCGAGGTATCCGACCACAGCAGCACCGCACCCCATCTGCGCCAGGCGGCCACCACGGACGAGGGAGGCCGCGGCCTCTTCCTCGTCGCGCAGTTCGCCGACCGGTGGGGCACCCGCTACACCGACGACGGCAAGGTCATCTGGACGGAACAGGCGCTGGCGGCTTCCCCGCCGCCCCCGCACGTCCGGCGCGGCGCCTGAGCGGGCCGACGGCCGTCATCTCCGCGCGGCGACCAGTCAGCCCCGAGCGGCGCCGTGCTCCCCTGTGGCCGCCCGGCCGCGCTCCGGCACACCGCCCGGGCAGACGATCACAGGACTGAACCATTAAACCTTCCTGTGGTTCTGGCCCGGCTCCCCGGCGACGCGTAACGTTGCGCCGATGAAGATCCTCATCAGCGCGGACATGGAGGGCGCCACGGGAGTGACGTGGCCCGCCGACGTGCTGCCCGGAACCCCGCAGTGGGAGCGGTGCCGCCCCATGTTCACCTCCGACGTGAACGCGGCCGCCCTCGGCTTCTACGACGGCGGCGCCGACGAGGTGCTCGTCAACGAGGCCCACTGGAGCATGCGCAACCTGCTCCTTGAGCGGCTCGACGAGCGGGTGCAGATGCTCACCGGCAAGCACAAGTCCCTCTCCATGGTCGAGGGCATCCAGCACGGGGACGTGGACGCCGTCGCCTTCGTCGGCTACCACACCGGAGCCGGTACGGAGGGCGTGCTCGCCCACACCTACCTCGCCAACTCCATCACCGGGGTGTGGCTCAACGGGGTCCGCGCGAGCGAGGGGCTGCTCAACGCCCATGTCGCCGCCGAGTACGGGGTGCCCGTCGTCCTCGTCACCGGGGACGACCTGACCTGCGCCGACGCCGGGGGATACGCGCCCGCCGCCCGCACGGTCGCGGTGAAGGACTACGTGTCGCGGTACGCGGCGGTGTGCCGCACCCCCACCCGTACCGCCGCCGACATCAGGGCCGCGGCCAGGGAGGCAGCCGCACTCGCCGTGCGCCGGCCACCCGTGACGGGCGGCTCCTTCACGGTGGAGCTGGAGTTCGACGCCGAGCATCTGGCCGCCGCCGCCACCGTCGTACCCGGCGTCGCGCCCAGCGGCGAGCGGCGGGTCGCCTACACGAGCGGCACGATGTACGAAGGTATTCGCACGTTCAAGGCGGTGACGACCATCGTGTCGTCCGCCGTGGAGGAACAATATGGCTGAGGCCACCCGCCCGCTCGGTCCCGTGGACCAGCAGGCACTCGACGAATCGGTGACGTTCACCTCCGAGCTGATCCGGATCGACACCACCAACCGGGGTGACGGCGGCTGCCGGGAGCGCCCGGCGGCGGAGTACGTGGCCGAGCGGCTCGCGGCCGCCGGGCTGGAGCCCGCGCTCCTGGAGCGCACGCCCGGGCGCACCAACGTGGTCGCCAGGATCGAGGGCACGGACCCGTCAGCCGACGCCCTCCTCGTCCACGGGCACCTCGACGTCGTACCGGCCGAAAGCGCCGACTGGAGCGTGCACCCCTTCTCCGGGGAGGTCCGCGACGGCGTCGTCTGGGGCCGCGGGGCCGTCGACATGAAGAACATGGACGCGATGGTCCTCTCCGTCGTACGCGCCTGGGCACGCGCCGGCGTCCGCCCCCGCCGCGACATCGTCATCGCGTACACCGCCGACGAGGAGGCCAGCGCGGACGACGGCTCCGGCTTCCTCGTCGACCGGCACCCCGGCCTCTTCGACGGCTGCACCGAGGGCATCAGCGAGTCCGGGGCCTTCACCTTCCACGCGGGGCACGGTCTGTCCCTCTACCCGATCGCCGCGGGCGAACGCGGGACCGGCTGGCTCAAGCTGACCGCCGAGGGCAAGGCGGGACACGGTTCCAAGGTCAACCGGGCCAACGCCGTCACCACCCTGGCCGCGGCCGTCGCCCGGATCGGCTCGCACCCGTGGCCGGTGCGGCTCACCCCGACCGTCCGGGCCGCCCTCACCGAGATCGCCGCCCTGCACGGCATCCCCGTCGACACCGAGGCCCCCGGCTTCGACGTCGACGAACTGCTGGGCAAGCTGGGCCCGGCCGCCGCGCTCGTCGAGCCCACCGTGCGCAACAGCAGCAACCCGACGATGCTGGACGCCGGATACAAGGTCAACGTCATCCCGGGCCGCGCCACCGCCTTCATCGACGGCCGGATGCTGCCAGGCGGCGAGGACGAGTTCCAGGAGACCCTGGACCGGCTGACTGGACCCGGTGTCTCCTGGGAGTTCCACCACCGCGAGATCCCGCTCCAGGCCCCGGTCGACTCACCCACGTACGCCAAGCTGCGCGCCGCCGTCGAACGCTTCGACCCGGACGGCCACGTCGTGCCCTACTGCATGTCCGGCGGCACGGACGCCAAGCAGTTCTCCCGCCTGGGCATCACCGGCTACGGCTTCTCGCCACTGAAGCTGCCCGTCGGCTTCGACTACCAGGCCATGTTCCACGGCGTCGACGAGCGCGTACCCGTCGACGCCCTGCACTTCGGCGTCCGCGTCCTGGACCACTACCTTCGCACCGCCTGACCCGACACGGGGGAACCACATGGTCACCACAGCGCCCTACGGAAGCTGGCCCTCACCGATCGACGCGGCACTCGCCGCCTCGCACGACGGCCGCCCCGAGTTCGTCGGCACCGTCGGCGACGAGGTGTGGTGGACGGAGCCGCGCCCGGCCGAAGACGGCCGCCGCGCCCTGGTGCGCCGCCGCGCGGACGGCACCACCACGACGGCGCTGCCCGCCCCGTGGAACGCCCGGAGCCGCGTCATCGAGTACGGCGGACAGCCCTGGGCCGGGGCCGAGCGCTCCGAAGGCGGCCCGCTCATCGTCTTCGTGCACTTCGACGACCAGCGGCTGTACGCGTACGAACCGGACGGGACCCGCGATCCCTGGCCGCTCACCCCCGTCTCCGAGGTCGGGGACGGGCTGCGCTGGGCCGACCCGCAGCTCCGCCCGGTCCGCACGGGGAGCGGCGTGCAGGGCGAGGTCTGGTGCGTCATGGAGGAGTTCACGGGCGAGGCGCCCACCGATGTGCGCCGGGCGATCGTGGCGGTACCCCTGGACGGCTCGGCGGCCGACGACCGCGACGCCGTACGGGAGCTCTCCGACGACCGGCACCGGTTCGTCACCGGGCCGAAGGTCTCGTACGACGGGCGGCGGGCCGCCTGGATCGCCTGGGACCACCCCCGGATGCCGTGGGACGGCACGGTGGTGATGGTCGCCGACATCACCGACAAGGACACCTTCAGCGGGGTCCGCCCGCTCGTCGGCGACGTCGACGAGTCCGTCTGCCAGGTCGAGTGGGACCGGGACGGCTCGCTGCTGTTCGTCTCCGACGCCGGCGGCTGGTGGGAGCTCCAGCGCATCCGCCCTGATGCCCCGGCGGGCTCCGCCCCGCCGAGCAGCAGGCTGTGCGGCGGCCGGAACGAGGAGTTCGGCGGCCCCATGTGGCGGATCGGACTGCGCTGGTTCCGGCTCCTGGACAACGGGCTGATCGCCGTCATCCACGGCAAGGGCACCACCCGGCTCGGTGTGCTCGACCCGGAGACCGGCGAACTCGCCGACGTGGCGGGCCCCTGGACCGCCTGGGCCGAGACGCTCGCGGTGCAGGACACCCGGGTCATCGGCATCGCCGCCGGTCCCCGTACCGCCTACCAGGTGGTCGAGCTGGACACCGCCGACGGCCACACCCGGATCATCGGGGCGCACCACCGGGACGCCGTCGACCCCGCGTACTACTCCCAGCCGTGCGAACGCGTCTTCACGGGACCCGACGGCCGCGAGATCCACGCCCACGTCCACCCGCCGCACCACCCCGGCCACACCGGTCCCGAGGACGAGAAGCCGCCCTACGTGATCTGGGCGCACGGCGGGCCCACCGGGCACGCCCCGCTCGTACTCGACCTGGAGATCGCCTACTTCACGTCCCGGGGCATCGGAGTCGCCGAGGTCAACTACGGCGGTTCCACCGGCTACGGGCGCGTCTACCGCGAGCGGCTCCGCGAACAGTGGGGCGTCGTGGACGTCGAGGACTGCGCCGCCGTCGCCGAGGCACTGGCCGCCGAGGGGGCGGCCGACCGCGACCGGCTCGCCGTGCGCGGCGGCAGCGCCGGCGGCTGGACCACGGCCGCCTCCCTGACCGGCACCGACGTCTACGCCTGCGGGACGATCCTGTACCCCATTCTCGACCTGGCGGGCTGGGCCACCGACGAGACCCATGACTTCGAGTCGCAGTACCTGGAATCGCTCGTCGGTCCGTTCGCCGAAGTCCCCGAGCGCTACCGCGAGCGGTCGCCGATCCACCGCACCGACCGGCTCACCGTCCCGTTCCTGCTGCTCCAGGGCCTCGACGACGTGATCTGCCCGCCCGTGCAGTGCGTACGGTTCCTGGCCGAACTGGAGGGCCGGGCCGTCCCGCACGCGTATCTCGCCTTCGAGGGGGAGAGCCATGGGTTCCGGCGCGCGGACACCCTGATCCGGGCGCTTGAGGCCGAACTCTCCCTGTACGCCCAGACATTCGGCATCGACCGCACTGACGTACCACGACTGGAGCTGCACACGTGACGCTCACGCCCCTCACCCGGCCCGCCCGGCTGCGGCCCGGTGCCCGGGTCGCCGTCGTGGCCCCCAGCGGACCCGTGCCCGCCGAGCGGCTCGGCGCCGGGCTCGACCTGCTGCGGAGCTGGGAGCTGGAGCCGGTCGTGGCTCCCCACGTCCTGGACGCCCACCCGGAGCTGGACTACCTGGCCGGTACGGACGAGGACCGCGCCCGGGACCTCCAGGACGCCTGGTGCGACCCGTCCGTGGCCGCCGTACTGTGCGCCCGCGGGGGATACGGGGCCCACCGCATGGTCGACCTGCTGGACTGGAGCGCCATGCGGGCGGCCGGACCCAAGGTGTTCGTCGGCTACAGCGACATCACCGCGCTCCACGAGGCGTTCGCGGTGCGTACGGGGCTCTCCACCCTGCACGGCCCGATGGTGGCGACCGACACCTTCCTCAAGGACCTCCCGACCCAGGAGCACCTGCGCGCCACCCTCTTCGAGCCGGAGTCGGTCCGCACCCTGGGGCTGGACTCGGCGGCCGCACTGGTCCCGGGCCGTTCCCGGGGCGTCACGTACGGAGGCTGCGTCAGCCTGCTCGCCACCGGCCTGGGCGCTCCGCACGCCCGGCGGGCGGCCGGCGGCGGGCTGCTGGTGATCGAGGACGTGGGCGAGGACCCGTACCGGATCGACCGCATCCTCACTCAGCTCCTGCGTGCCGGAGCCCTCGACGGGATCACCGGAGTGGCGTGCGGTTCCTGGGTGGACTGCGGGCCGTACGAGCAGGTGCGTGCCGTACTCGCCGACCGGCTCGGCGGCTTGGGCGTACCGGTGGTCGAGGAACTGGGCTTCGGCCACAGCCGGTCGGCGCTGACCGTTCCGCTCGGTGTGCCGGCCGTGCTGGACGCTCCGGCGGACGGCGGCCGGTGCACGCTCACCGCCGAGGTGCCCGCACTCGTCTGACTGCCTCGGGCGGTCTCCCCGGACGGGTGAATTCCGTCGGCGCGTGCGGAAGTGGGGACGATGCGGGGAAGCCTGGTCCCGGCGTCGACACGGCTACGGCGATGTCACAGCATGAGCGCGGCCCCGGTACTTACCGGGGCCGGTAGGGGCTTTCGTCGTGGAGGTCTTGGTGTCAGGTGCTGTCTCCCGGTTCCGCGGACCGTTCGCCCTCGCGGCGGGGGCGGCGCTGGCTGTGCCCCTCGTCCTCACCAACCCGGCCCGGGCCGAAGCGGAGCCGTACACCGTCACCCCGCTGAAGTTCACCGTCCGCGCGGGCGACCGGTCGTGCACCGTCGACGCCGACCTCTACCGCCCCACGGGCGTGGACGCCGCACATCCCGCCCCCGCCGTCCTCGCCACCAACGGCTTCGGCGGCAGCAAGTCCGACGGGTCCACGGACACCATCGGCAAGGCGTTCGCCGCGAGGGGGTACGTCGGTCTCGTCTACTCCGGACTCGGTTTCGGCAGGTCGGGCTGTCTCATCACCCTCGACGACCCCGCCGTCGACGGAGAGGCGGCCGCCGGGCTCCTCGACTTCCTGGCCGGGTCCCGCGCGGCCGACGACGGGACCGAGGCCGACTACGTCACCCAGGACGGGGCCGGCGATCCGCGCGTCGGCATGATCGGCGGTTCGTACGGCGGGGCGGTGCAGCTCGCGACCGCGGCCGTCGACCGCCGGGTCGACGCCCTCGTCCCGCTCATCACCTGGAACGACCTGGGATACGCGCTCGCCCCCAACAACACCGGTGCGCGCCAGGGCGCCTCCTCCGGCACCCCCGGTGTCTTCAAGTGGCAGTGGACCAACGGCTTCTACCTGATGGGGGAGGGGCAGACGCTGCTCGGCGCGAGCCTCGACCCGTCCAGGTTCAGCGACCTCACCTGCCTCCACTTCGCGCCGAAGGCGTGCGACACCATCAGGCTGCTGAACTCCGGGCGCTACCCGAAGGCCGGGACGGAGGCGATGCTCGCCTACCTGCGCGGTGTCTCCCCAGCCTCCTACCTCGGCCGGGTCAAAGCGCCGACCCTCCTCGTGCAGGGACAGGCCGACACTCTGTTCAACCTGAACGAGGCCACCGCCACGTACAGGACCCTCAAGGCGCAGGGCACCACCACGAAGATGATCTGGCAGTCCTGGGGCCACAGCGGTGGCCAGGGGCCCGGCGAACTGGACCTGACGGAAGGGAATCTGGAGACCAGCTACGTCGGCCGGCGCGTGCTCGCCCGGTTCGACCGCTACCTCCGGAAGAAGAACACCGGCACCGGTCCGGCCTTCGCCTACCACCGGAGCTGGCGGAGCGGTTACGGCACGGCGGACGCCGTGCCCGCCCTCTCCCGGACGATGTACCTCTCCGGCGACGGCACACTGGTCGACGCCCGCTCCGAGGTCGCCTGGGGCAGTCGCCGGTACAGCAACCGCCTGGTGCCCACCAGTCACTCCGAGAGTTCGCTCGCCGGCCTGACCGGACTGTCCGACCGCGCCCCGTACGACACCGAGGGCACTTATCTCGGCTGGACCAGCGCACCCCTGACCGCGCCCCTCGACGTCGTCGGCGCCCCGAAGGCCACCCTGAGGGTGGTCTCGCCGACGACGGAGCGCGTGCAGCACAGCGGCGACGCCTCCGACAAGCTGGTCCTGTTCGCCAAGGTCTACGACGTGGCGCCGGACGGCAGCAGGGAACTGGTGAACCGCCTGGCGGCCCCGGTCCGGGTCCCCGACGTCACCCGCCCCTTCACGGTCGAACTGCCGGGCACCGTGCACCGGTACGGGGCGGGGCACCGGCTGGAGTTCGTGATCGCGGCGAGCGACACGGCGTACTTCGGCAACCGGGGTGTCAAGCCTGTGACCGTCACGAGCGCCCCCGAGGACACGGGGTTGCTGGAACTTCCGGTGGTCCCGGCGGGCTGACCGGCCCCGCGCGCCGGTCTGTCACCCGTATGGAGGTATCGCGCGGCCGGGGCGGTCAGACGAGGCCGCGCGCGTCGCGCCGCCGCAGGAAGGGACCGCGGACGCCATGAGGCCCCTGTCTGCGGCCGCGCGCGGAACTTCCCGCGAAGTTATGCTCAGGACAGCACAGGAGCAGCCACGGTGATACCGGCCCCTGCGGAGCGTACGCATGGCAGCACGTGATCGACCGGATATCGGTGCGGAGAAACGGCTGGCCCTCAACCGCATGGGCACGTTCGACTGGGATCTCGAACGGTCCACGCTCGTGCTCGACGAGGGCGGGCTGGCCGTCTTCGACCTGCGCCCGGACGAGTTCGACGGCATGGCCGATTCGCTGGTCCGGCGCGTGCCCCCCGAGGAGTGCGCCCGGCTGGAGACCGCGCTCGGCAAGGCCGTGGACGCCGGGCAGTCGTCCTACGGCGGCTACTTCCAGATCCGGCGCCGTGACGGCCTCCGCCAGTGGACCCACGTGCGCGGCCACATCGTCCGCGACGAGCGGGGCGTGCCGTTCCGGATACTCGGCATCGTACGGAACGCCCTATCGGACCTCGCCGAGTTCAGCGTGGTCAGCCCGCTCGAAGCGGGCAGGCAGCGCATGACCGCCATGGTCCAGGGCACCACCGACGCCCTGTCCCAGGCGGTGACCGTCGAGGACGTCACCGCCGCACTCACCGGCGCCGGGGGAATGGAGCGCTTCGGCGCCGACGGACTCGTCCTGGGGCTGGTCGAGGGCAGCGACCTCAAACTCATCGGCCTCGCGGGCGAACCGATGTCCATCCTCAGCGAACTCACGCTCGACGACGTCGACCACTCGCTGCCGCTCGCCGAGGCCGTCCTCACCCAGCAGCCGCGCTTCGTGGCCTCGCTGCCCCAGCTCGCCGACCGTTTCCCGCGCCTGGGCCCCTACATCAGGCGCCGCCGCCTCGACGCGGCGGCCTTCCTGCCGCTGGTGGCCCAGGCGCGCTCCATCGGCGGGCTGGGACTCTTCTTCCGCGAGCGCACCGAGTTCTCCGCCGAGGACCGCACTCTGTGCGTCGGCCTCGCGGGTATCGTCGCGCAGTCACTCCAGCGGGCCATCCTCTTCGACGAGGAGCGCAAGTTCGCGACCGACCTCCAGTCCTCGATGCTGCCGCGCCACATCCCCGACGTGGACGGCGCCGAGATCGCGGTGCGCTACCGGACCGCGTGGAGCGGCCGGGACGTGGGCGGTGACTGGTACGACGTGATCGTGCTGCCCAGAGGGCGCATCGGACTCGTCGTGGGAGACGTCCAGGGGCACGACACCCACGCCGCGGCCATCATGGGACAGCTCCGGATAGCGCTGCGCGCGTACGCGGCCGAGGGCCACACCCCGTCCACCGTGCTGGCCCGCGCCTCACGCTTCCTGGCGGAGCTCGACACCGAGCGCTTCGCCACCTGTACGTACGCGCAGGTCGACCTCGCATCGGGAGCCGTGAAGGCGGTCCGGGCCGGGCACCTGGGGCCGATGGTCCGGCACACCGACGGCCGGATCGGCTGGCCCCGGCTGCGCGGCGGGCTCCCGCTGGGGCTCGCGACGGTGTTCGGTGACGACGAGTACCCCGAGACCCGTCTCGACCTGGTGCCCGGCGAGACCCTCCTCCTGTGCACCGACGGGCTCGTGGAGACACCGGGCCTCGACATCGAGGTGGGACTCGACGCCCTGGCCGAGGCCGTGCGCACCGGGCCCGCCGCGGCGGAGGCCCTCGCCGACCACGTGACGGAAGGGCTGTGGGGGCGGGCGAAGTCGGGCGACGACATCGCCCTGCTCGTCCTGCGCAGATCCCCGGACCTGGGGACGGCGCAGGCCCCGCGCATCCACCAGTACGTCCACCAGGCCGATCCCGAAGGGCTGGCCGAGGCCCGCGCTGTGCTGCGGCACAGCCTCGAACACTGGGGTCTCGGCACGCTCGCCGACGATGTGGAGGTGGCGGCGGGTGAGCTGCTCGGCAACGTCCTCCTGCACACGGAGGGCGGCGCTGTCGTCACCCTGGAGGTACTGCTGGAGCCGGACCGGCGCATCCGGCTGTGGGTCAACGACCGCTCCAGCGTCCGGCCCCACCGCCGCACACCGGGCGAGGCGGCGACCTCCGGGCGGGGGATGATGATGATCGAGGCGGTCGCCGACCGCTGGGGTGTGGAGCCCAGGGGTGAGGGAAAGGCGGTGTGGTGCGAGTTCGTGCCACCGCCCGCCGCGCGGGAGTGACACCGCAAGGGGACGGGATCACCCGGTCCGCGCGGTGATCCGGTACTCCCCGCCCGCCTCCGTCGGCAGGACCAGCACACCGTCCCGCGCCGTGTGACCGCCGGGCCGCCCGTCCGCCCGCCGGACGCGGAACGGCCCGTCGAACAGCGGGCTCCGCACCTTCGCCGTCATCCCGCTGCCGGACACGATCCGGATCTCCGTCGCCGCGCCGTGCCGCCAGTCCACGCCCACGGTGAAGTCCCCCGGGCGCGCAGCCCTTCGTACGAACCCTGCTCCGCCCACCGCGCGGGCAGCGCGGGCAGGACGTCCACGAATCCGCCGCGGCTGTGACTCTGCAGGAGCATCTCCGCGATCCCGGCCGTGGCACCGAAGTTGCCGTCGATCTGGAACGGCGGATGGGTGTCCCAGAGATTGGGCAGGGTGCTGGACCTGAGCTGTTCGGCGAGCATCTTCGCCGCATGGTCGCCGTCCCCCAGCCGGGCCCAGAAGTTGATCTTCCACGCCTTGGACCAGCCGGTTCCGCCGTCGCCGCGCGCCGCAAGCGAGACGCGGGCCGCCTCCGCGTGGGCCGAGCCGCGCTCGATCCGGCGGCCGGGATGCAGGGCGAAGAGGTGCGAGGCGTGTCGGTGGGTGTCGGCCGGGTCGTCGAGATCGGCCTTCCACTCCTGGAGCTGGCCCCAGGAGCCGATCCGCAGACCCGGGTCCAGTGCGCCGAGCGCCGCCCTCAGCTCCGTACGGAACGCCTCGTCCCCGCCCAGGACTTCGGCGGCCTCCAGGGTGTTCGTCAGCAGGTCCGACACGATCTGCTGGGAGATCGACGCGCTCGCGGTGAACGCGCCCTGCTCGGGCGAGTAACTGGGCGATACCACCCGTGTCCCGTCGCGCGGATCGGTGTGCAGGTTCGCCAGCCAGAAGCGGGCCGCCTCCTCCATCGCGGGATAGGCGTGCACGCGCAGGAACTCCGCGTCCAGGTGGAACAGGTAGTGCTCGTAGAGCTGTTGCACCAGCCAGCCGTTCGCCTCCGGCATCCAGAAGGAGGTGGGCCAGTCGTGCACCCCCGTGAAGCCGAAGGGGTTGGTGTTCTGGTGGACCACCCAGCCCTCGGTACCGAACATCGTCGCGGCGGTCCCGCGCCCCGGCTCGCGCAGTCGCTCGACGAACCGCTGGTAGGGCTCGGCGGTCTCCGCGAGGTTCGTCGGTTCGGCCGGCCAGTAGTTCATCTGGATGTTGATGTTGGTGTGGTAGTCCCCGCTCCAGGGAGGGGTGTTGGAGTTGTTCCAGACGCCCTGGAGGTTGGCGGGGAGCGAGCCCGGGCGTGAGGAGGCGATCAGCAGATACCGGCCGTAGCCGAAGTAGAGGGACTCCAGCGCCAGGTCGGCGGGGCCGGTACGGTCCGCGGGGCCGGCGGAGCCGGGGGATTCGCCGCCCGCGTACGCGTGGAGCAGCCGGTCGGTGGGGATGTCAGGCATCCGCCCGCCCAGATCGAGCCGCACCCGGTCGAACAGGGCGCGGTGGTCCTCGACATGGGCGGCGCGCAGCTCCTCGTAGGGCTGCGCCGCCGCCCTGTCCACGGTGGCCGTCACGCGTGCGTGGGGGTCCTCGCCGCGGTACCGGGGACAGCTGTCGGCGTAGTCGGTCCCGGCGGAGAAGACGAACGTCGCGCTGTCCGCGCCGGTCACGGTGATCCGGCCGTCATCGTAGGTCAGGGTGCCGCCGTGGTGGAGGACCCGCACCTGGCCCTCGTACACCAGGCCGTTGTCGTCGAGCACGCCGCGGATCAGCAGCCGTCCGCCCCGGGCCGTCACCGAGGCCCCCTTCCGCGCCGCGGCGAAGCCCAGCGTGAACGACACCTGGCCGGGTCGGTCGGCGGCGAGCCGGCCGGCGACCACCTGGGCGGGGTGGCTGGCGAAGTACTCACGGCTGAAGCGGGTGCGGACGCCGCCACCCTGCCGCGGCTCCTGTCTCCGCTCGCCGCCGTCGCGCGCGTCCCCGTAGGAGACCGTGGCGAGTGCCTGCGCGATGTCGAGGCCGCGCCGGTAACCGGCGGGGGAGGCCGGAGCGTCCGGCACGTCGAAAACGAGTTCGCCGAAGTCCTGGTAGTTGCCGAAGCCGGGAATCCCGTCCGTGTCCGCGTACGCCGGATTACCGAGCCGCCGGGCCACCTCGCCGGGGTCCATCGCCCCCTCCTCGTCGATGATCCGCCGCACCTCGGCGAGCGCGTCGGGCCGGGGCGCGGGCCAGTTCCCGTGGGCGTATCCCTCCTTGCTCCCGGGGCCGCCGGTCCAGAGCGACTTCTCGTTGAGCTGGAGCCGCTCGCGGGCCACCCCGCCGAACACCATGACGCCCAGGGCCCCGTTGCCGAGCGGCAACGCCTCACGCTCCCAGTCGGTCGCGGGAACGCCGTACCAGAGGGTGTGCCCGGCGGCGGTATGCGTAGGTGAGGACTCGCGGCCAGAGATCGGATGACTCATGCGGTGAACCCTATGAGTGCGGCGCCAGTACGACAAGGAGAAACCAGAGGGCTGAGCTCCGGCGGCAAGACATCGGATGAGCGCTTCCGGCCGGACCCCTCACTTCCTCGGACAAGGTGCGGGCGCCCGCCGCGTCCGTGCTTGGACGCGCCTCGTGGTCGGCCGTGGTCAGGGACTCGTGGGGCGCGCGCTGGGACCGGGTCGGGTTCCGCCGCTGGGACAGCCGTGGGCGCTGTGCGGAAGGATCAGCTCCCCGGCCCCGCGGACGGGAATGCGTACCGCAGGTGGAGACGAGCTGTCGATGTCGGCATCGCGGCCTTCGGCTCGTCCTGGGTGCCCAGCATTCCCTGGATCGAGTGGAAGGCGGTGTTCCGGCCGAGTTCGCGACCGCCGACGATGATGAGGCGGCCGCCGTTGGCCTCGCCCCTCCGGCGGCCCCGGCCCTCGTAAATGATTCCGTGGGGACGGACCAGGAAGTAGGACAGGATGCCCTCGGCTTCATACCAGTGATCCGAGAAAATTCCCGCTGTATTTCTTCGGCAGGTCGTCTCCGAGCCCGAGGAGAACGATCTCCTTTCCCCGATGAACACGCCGCCGTTGTCGCGCTCTGGAACAAGGGGAATGTACTGGGCCCAGGTGGACCGCCTCTCCATGGTGACGGACGCCATTTCTGGTGATCACTGTTTTCCTCGGGAACTTGGGCTGAGGCATGCGGAAGCTCGGCCCGTGGCCCATCCCGCAGTTTGAGCCGCCTGCGTCACGGGGACGGGGGCACGGGCCGAGCCGTACCGAAGGGTTCAGATGGCGCACTCCGATGCCCACACCCACCGGTGGGAGCGGACGGAGCTCACGGAACGGCCGTCGGGGAACTTCGGCTCCGACGCGTCGCTCACGGGTTCCGAACGAGTCAGGCACGCGTGGTCACCGGTGTGGTTGCGACCCTGGTAGAGCTTGACGGCCATGCCGTAGGACCCCTTGTGGAGCACGGCCCCCGCCTCACCGAGGTCGACGCCCCGGACGGGCCCGGAGGCGTCACCCCAGTCCGAGTCGTCGGTCGTGGTCCTGGCGAGGAGCCCGGTGCAGTCGGTGTTCGCGTAGATGTGCAAGTAGCCCGGCGCCGTGCTGTTCCACGCGTTGTCGCACGCGGCCGAAGCCCGAGCGCCGGTCGCCGGGACGATGATGCCGAGAGCCGCGAGGGCGAGCGTCGCGAACGCGGCGGGGATTTTGCGCATGGTCTCTCCTTGTCTCGCATGCTGCCCGTGGCCCGCCGGGAGGCGGCGGGCCACGGGGTGGGCACACGGGTCAGCCGTGCGGGTGGGTGGCCGGGTCAGGAGTTGAGGGTCGCGCCGCACCCGCTCCAGATCCACCGGTGGGAGCTGATCTGGTTGTTCACCTCGACGCCGCTGGTGAAGTACTGATTGTCGAGAGTGTCCATGTACTTCTCGCCCTGGGTGAGGCAGGTGTGGCCGCCCGCCCAGTCATCCCCCGTTCCGTTGAAGAGCTGGACGCGCATGGTGGTCGTGCCCTTGTGGATGAGGGACGTCGCCTGGTTGGTGTCGCTGCCCTGGAAGGAGCCGGTGCTGTTGCCCCAGTCCTGGTCCTGGCCCTCCGTGATGCCGAGGCGGTCGCCGCCGCAGTTGGTGCCGTTGTACGCGACGAAGTTGCCGGCGGCGGTGGCGTTCCACGCGTTGTTGCAGGCGGTGGAGGCGTGCGCGCTCGTTGCCGGGACGATGGCTCCGAGGCCCGCGAGGCCGAGGGTTGCGGCCGTGGCCAGTATCTTGCGCATGGTGGATCACTCCTTGTGTGTGGGTGCGGTGTTGCGGTTCCGCGGCGGTGGCGCCGCGGAAGTCTGGATGCCTGGGCCCGGGGCGGTGAGTGCGGGTCAGGCCGTCGAGCCGGTGATCGCCTCCGCCCGGGCGAGTGCGTCGAGGCTCATGCGCTGGTAGATGGCGATGTGGTCGCCGTGATGCGGGAGTTGCTTTCTCCGGTACTCGGTTTCGAGCGCGCGTGCCCTCCTGGTCAAAGGGGTCTTGTTGGCGCAGGTGGCCTCGGCGACCGCCAGGTCGACCTCGACGGCGTACCCCTTCTCCTCGCTCAGGCCCTCGGTGAGCTCCGGCAACTTCTCGCGGGCTTGCGACGGGTCGGCGTAGTCGTGGCCCGCCGCCCGCATGCACGCCGACCACTCCTTGACCGCGCCCGTGAAACGCTGGTCCTTGACGAGGTCCGCCGCGTACAGGGGCGTCAGGTTCGTGGCCGTCTTCTCGGCTCGGAACCAGGTTTCGAAGTCCCCGTACAGCCGGCCCTTGGCGTCGGCCAGGCAGCTGTCTCGTGGTGTCTGGACGGCGCCGCCGGCGGGCAGCTCGGCCGTCAGCATCCCGCTCGACGGCGAGCCAAGGAGCGCGTCGCTGTACCGGACGCCCTGCTCCTGCGAGAGCGTCTTGGCGTACGCGCTGTTCGGGTCGTCGCGCTGGATGTTCTGGGCCTTCGCATGAAGCCGGCTTCCGTAACCGTTTCTCTTCGCCCAGCCGACGTCGGTCAGAAAGGAACCGTTGCCGCTCAGGTCGTCGACCGTCGGCAGCGCCCCCACCCAGTACGTGAAGCCCGCCTTCTCCATGCACTCCTTCACGAGCAGTTGCTCGGCACGCCGTACGAGGATCTCCTCGCGGTCGGTCAACTCGCGGCCCTGGCGCCCTGCTTCGGCGGCGTTGTGTGGACGGTCGGCTCCGGCCGGATCGGCCGTCGCCGCCCCGGTGCAGCCGGCGGTGGTGGCGGCGACGATCACGACACTCGCGCAGGCCGAACTGAACATGCGCCTCATGCCCGTTGCACCCCCGTTTATCGCGTATTGATTTCCGCGACCTACGATCGCCCAGCTGACCGTGTTGAACCAATGCTGTTGCGCTGTAGAGCAAAAGCCGTGCTCAACGAGGGAGAACGACATGCTCCGCATTCATTTCCGTGACGCGGACCTGGCCAGAACCAGGCTCGCCGCCGCTCTCGATCCGCTCTGGGAAGTCGCCGCGAGTCTCCACCGACTGCAGTCGCGTAAGGGGCGGTGGGCGTACGTCGGGTGGTATCGCACGACACGGCATCAGCTGCGGGAGAAAGGGCTGGAGCGTGTCCTGCGGAGTGTCTTCCTGCCCTTGTATCCAAGGGCCGCGTATTTTCCGGACTTTCTGACTCCGGCCGGTGCCGTGGGTGACTTGGATGCGGGACTGGAGTTGATTCTGGCCACATCTCCGCAACGGGTCCTGAAGGAGATGGCCCTCCTCAACCGGACCGTCGGAGCGCCTTCGTGGGGCGGGCAGCTGGCCCGGCTGGAAGCGCGCAAGGAGCTGGTGGTGATGGTGCGCGCGTACTACGAGACGGTTGTCGCCCCTCACGAGGAGCAGGCGCAGGCCCGGATCGAGGCCGAGCGGGCGGCGCGCGCCCGTGGTTTCCTGGCCGGCGGAGTCGAGGGCATGCTCTCGGGACTCGGGCCCATGCTGCGCTGGCGTCCTCCCGTCCTGGAGGTGATCTACCCCAGGCAGACCGAGGACCGGGACCTGTATCTGAACGGCCGTGGGCTCACGCTCGTCCCTTCGTACTTCAACTGGGCTGAGCCGGTCGCCTTCGCCGACCCGGAACTGCCGCCCGTGCTCTGGTACTCACTGCTCCACGAGCCGGACGCCGGATACGCCACGGACAACTCCGTGGGCGCCGGGGCTCCCGGACAGTCCCTGACCACCCTGCTCGGGCGCGCCCGGGCGATCGCTCTGTACGCCGCGTCCGCCGGCGCCACGACCGGCGAGATCGCCCGTGCCGCAGGCGTCTCGGCGTCCTCCGCCAGCAGACACGCCACCGCGTTGCGCGACGCGGGCCTCATCACCACCATCCGGAACGGCCCGACCGTGCTGCACACCCTCACACCGGCGGGAGCGTCCGTCCTGCGGGCCGCAACCCGGGCCTCCCGTTGACCTCACGTCGTCGCGCGAGTGCGCACCGAACCCCGGCGCGCGGCGGAATGGCGCATATCCGGGTACAGAGTCCCTCCCTCCGCTGCAAGGATGAGCCCGCCTGTCAGCTCTCTCAACCGGTCCGTGGAGGTCCAGTCATGCGGAGCAGAACACAACGATTCGCCGCCGTCTGCGCGGTGTTGGCCGTAACACTCGGTACGGCTGCTGTCGGGAGCGCCGCCGCGGCCGAGGCGGGCGCGGCGGCCGTCGCCTGCCCCAGGGGGTACGTATGTCTCCTGCCCCAGTTCGGCAGTGGCCAGCCCGTGCTGGTGAAGGAAGGAGACACGGCCAAGTTCTCTCCCGCGCTCACGGTCGCGGAAGTCACCAACGCCACGAGCGTGACGTACTGCGTGATCGGCAGCCTGAGCTACCCGCTCGGACCCGGCCGGACGCAAACCGGGGTCGGCCAGGTGAACGCCGTGGGGCCGTCGCAGAGCGGCTACTGCCTGCTGTGACCCGATGGGCTCGGCCGACGGCCGTTGTCGTCGTGCCGCGAAGCGAGGTCATGTCGAACCGCGCAGTGCTCCCCAGGTATGGGGACCCACCTGGCCGTCGACACCCCGCCCCTTGTCGCCGCGCCGCGTGAGCTGGGTGCCGGAGTGGTACGTGTACTCGGAGATCCATGGGGAAGTGGCGGGCTCGGCGGTGGTCTTGGCAGGAGCGCGGGCGCTCCCGCCGGCGCCGCCGCCGCTCCCGCCGTCGCCACCCTCGCCGCCGGTCGCGATGGTCTCCGCCTGGATGGGTGAGGTCTGAGCGCCGCCCTGGCCGGCGACGGCTCCGGCTGCCCCGGTTCCGGCTTCGGAGGCGAGCCAGGAAACGGCGTGGTCGTGAGCGGGAGTCGAACTCGAGGCACCTCATCTGCGGAGGAATGCCGTCATGGTCGTCACGAACCAGTCGGCGTCGTCGAGCCACGGATAGTGGCCTGCTCCCGGCTGCACCGCGAGCGTGGCATCAGGGAACGCTTCCGCGAACTCGGCCGCGGCCACAGGCGGGCTGTTCATATCGAACTCTCCGGTGAGCAGCAGAACGGGAGCCTCGCAGGAGGCGAGTGCCGCACGCGTGCTCTTCGGGGTGAAGGCGCCCTCGGCCGCAAAGAGAGTGACAGCTTCCTGGTTGCTCGGCCGGCTGGCTGCGTGGTGCTTCTGCGCCGTGGCGTCCCACCGGCCCCAGAAGAAGGGCGCGATGGCTTCCCAGTCGCTGCCCGTGCCCTCAGTGATCGCTTGCAGGGCGGCGAACGCTGCCGGGAACCACGGCTCGTTCATCCGGAGCTGCGCGAGCTCGCGCCGAGTCCCTCCCGTGATCGCTACGTCGACAGCTCGGGGACTGGGACCGATGAGGGCGAGCTTGCTGACCTTCTCCGGGTGCCGAGCCGCGTACTGCGTCGCGATGTTCGTGCCGGCGGAGTGGCCGAGCAGATCCATCCGCGGAAGGCCGAGGTGCCCGCGCAGCGCCTCGACATCGTCGACCAGGCGATCGCAGCGGTAGGAGGAGGTGTCCTGGGGACTCGCGGACCGGCCGGTGCCGCGAAGGTCCAGGACGATCAGCTGGCGGTATGCGGACAGGCCGCCGAGGTCGCCGAGGTAGACGGAGTCGGTAGGGCCTCCCGGGATGCAGACGACTGGGTCGCCCTCACTGATCACGCGGTATGAGAGCTGGGTGCCGTCAGGCGCGGGGAAGGTGGGCATGAGACGGATCCTGTCAGCCATAACCTGGTAGTACAACCAGGTTATGAAAGACGTGCTCTGGTGTATAACCGGGTGGTGGCAGACGGAGAGAGCACGCAACGGATCCCCGAGGTACTGACCGAGGAACAAGCCGAGCGGATACTCGCCGGCATGAACGAGGTCATCCGTGCGGGCGAGGAGATGCGCAAGCTGCGCGCCGAAATGATCAAGGTGTTCGCAGGCTTCGGCTGGACGCAGGAACGCATCGCGCAGCTCACCGACATGAGCCAGCCCGCCGTCTCCAAACAGATGGCGAAGCACAGGACCGATGAGCTGCGGACCCCGATGGAGGTGTCCCTCGATCAGCGCGACATCCCCTGGCTTGAAGGCCGGCTGTGGGGCCTCGCTGAGGAGATCTCTGAGACTCTCGACGAAGCCGCGCACTGTACCCGCTACGTCAACGCGCTCACCCGGGGCAAGAAGCGTTTCACGCCCCGGAATATCGACGAGCTGCGGCGTCTCGTCGAGGAGGACCTGAGACTGCGCCGGGCAGAGCTGTCCGGGGGCACCAGGCCGCGTATGACGAGATCAGCCGCGGTCTTGACCTTCCCTCGAAGGTCACCGCCACCGCATCAGCGTCGGTGCGCCGCGCTGTCGCTCACCAGATCCAGCGCGATGTACTCAGGGGTTGACGCGGTAAAGCCATTCTCATGAACGAGCTTTCCGGAGAATTCGATGTCACAAGCCGTTGTCACTCAGCGCTGAGCGCCCGCTGCCGTTCCCAGGAGTCACATGATCCATCCGGGTGAACGGGGCCTTCGGCTGAGGCCGTCAGGCGACCGGATTGCGGTCCACGTACTCGAAGACCGAGCCGTCGGGGTGCAGTGCGATCAGGTTGCGTCCGGCGGGGGTCGGCACCGGGCCGGCGACGATCCGGGCGCCGGCCCGGGTCAGGGCCGCGTGGGCCGCGTCGACGTCCTTGACCGCGATCGTCGCCGAGACCTTGCGCAGCACCTCCAGCTCCGACTCCGGGCCGCTCATCAGGAGAAAGCAGCCGATCGCGGCCACCGAGACCCCGCCACGCTCGAAGCGCAGCGCAGGGGCGCCCGTGAGGCCCTCGTAGAAGGCCGCCGCCGCGTCCAGGTCGTCGACGCAGACTCGCAGCGTGGTTCCGAGGATTTCCATGCCCACGAGGGTAGTTGGCCGCCCCGCCTGATGTGATCGATTCCCGCGCGGCCGGGCCCTCAGGCCCGGCAGAGGATCTCGCCGTGGGGCACCATGAACCACCCGTCGCCCTGCTCGCCCCAGGTGCGCCACGCGGCGGCGATCGCCGTCAGCTGTCCGGCGCTCGCGTGGCCGCCCCCCACCGTCAGCTTCGCGTACACCGAGTCCGTCGTACGGTCGGCCCACAGGCCGCTCCACCAGGCGCGGCTCTCCGGGGTGGCGAAGCACCAGGCGGCGGCGGTCGGGGTGATGTCGGTGAAGCCGGCCTTCCGGGCCCAGGAGAGCAGTCGCCGTCCCGCGTCGGGCTCGCCGCCGTTGCCCCGGGCCACCCGCCCGTACAGCTCCTGCCACTGCGCCAGGCCCTCGACCTCGGGGAACCAGGTCATCGCGGCGTAGTCGCTGTCCCGCGCCGCCACGACGCCTCCGGGCCTGCACACCCGCCGCATCTCGCTCAGTGCCCGGACGGGATCGCCGACGTGCTGGAGGACCTGGTGGGCGTGCACGACGTCGAAGAAGTCGTCGGGGAAGTCCAGGGCGTGCACATCGGCCGACCTGAACTCGATGTTGTGCAGGCCGCGTTCGGCGGCCACCTCGGCGGCCTGCCCGAGGATGTCGTCCGCCGTGTCGACCGCGGTCACCTGGCCGGGCGCGACCAGGGCGGCCAGATCCGCCGTGATGGTGCCCGGGCCGCATCCGACGTCCAGCACCGCCATACCCGGGCGGAGTTCACCGATCAGGTAGGAGGCCGAGTTGAGCGCGGTCCGCCAGCGGTGCGAGCGCAGCACGGACTCGTGGTGGCCGTGGGTGTACACGGCCGGCTCCTTCGACATGACCGCACGTCCTCTCTCCGAAACGCCTGCGACAGCAGGTGGGAAGACGGTACGTCGCCATGTCGAATAATGAGATCCCCATCTCGCCATGTGGTCAGGCGGCGGTCATCGGGCAGTAGACCGTGAGCGCCTCCGGCAACTTGTCGATCATCAACTCCGTCCCGGACCGGGCCACTTCACCGTCGTACGCGTACGGCGTGCCCGGCGCGAGACCGGAGAGCCGGACGCGCCGCCTGCGGACCGCCGCGTGGACGGGCGACCGGGTCAGCGGTCCGGCGACCGCCGCCGCCAGGAGCCGGAGCCCCGGAGTGCGGCCACCGTGCACCACCCGTACGTCCAGCAGGCCGTCCGCCAGGTTGTGCCGGCGGCCCGGCATCGGGCCCATCCGCTGGAACATGCCGTTGCCGACGAACACCAGCCACAATCGCCGCCTGCGGCCCTGGAGTTCCGCTTCCAGCGGGCTCTTGCCGCGCAGCGCCTCGAACGCCGCGAGGACGCCCGCCGGCCAGCCTCCGATGCGCGGCGCCCAGTGCTCCCGGGTCCGTACGAGCTCCGGGTAGACGCCGAGGCTGAACGCGTTGACGAAACAGCCGTCGGGTCCGTCCGGTCCCTCGGGCCCGGGCCGGATGCGCCCCAGGTCCACCCTGACCGCGCTGCCCGAAGCGAGCGCGACGGCGGTGTCCCGCACCGTCTCGATGCCCAGGTCGTACGCGAAGTGGTTCAGTGTTCCCCCGGGGAACACCGCCAGCGGCAGCCCGTGCGCCGCGGCGACCGCGGCGGCCCGGTTGATCGTCCCGTCACCGCCGCAGACCCCCAGTGCCACGCACCGCTCGGCGGCGTCCTCCAGGGCCCCGGACAGATCGGCCGACGCGCACTCCACCAGTTCGGCCAGAGGCAGCGCGTCCCTGATCAGAGCGGAGGCGGCCGTCGCCGACCCCGACTCCCGGTTGACCACGAGCACCAGACCCTGTCCGGTCGGCAGCACAGGTGCCTCAGTCGGTGGTCTGCCGGGCGCGGGCAGCTGCCCCCGGGTCGGTACGACCCCGCGCAGTGCGAACGCGGCCCCGGCGCCGAGCGCCGCACCGGCCAGCACATCGCTCGGATAGTGCACCCCCGTGTAGACCCGCGAGGCGATGACCGCCGCCGCGACAGGCGCGACCACCGCCCCCCAGCGCTTCGACTCCAGGGCCACACCGGTGGCGAAAGCGGCGGCGGAGGCCGCGTGCCCGGACGGGAACGACGTGGTGAACGGCTGCTGTTTCAGCCTCCGTATCACCGGAACCGCGTCGAGCACCGGCCGTTCCCTGCGTACGGCACCCTTGCCCACGGTGTTGATCGTGGCCGAGGCGACGGCCAGCGAGGCGACTCCGCGCAGCGCGGCGCGGCGGGCCCGCGCGCTGCCGCCGAACGTCGCGATGCAGGCCGCGGCCCCGAACCACAGCACCCCGTGGTTCGCACTGCGGCTCAGCCGCGGCAGCAGTGGCTCCGCGCCCGGCCAGTGCCGGCCGGCCACGCTCTCGAACAGGGTGAGATCGCACTGCCGTAGCCAGGCCGCCAGGCGGACGGGCGAGCGAAGGGGTGAGATGGTTCTCGATGACGGCATGGCACAGCCAATACCCTGTCAGGCCGTATCGAATCAAGAGGCGCGCACAGGGTGATACCGGATGCGCGAAACACCGCGAACTCCTACGAACCCCTGCGCACCACCCATGATCCCGGCGCCGCCCCCGGTCCTCGCCGTTGCCCCGGCAAGTCGGCTGACGTTAGCCTGCGTTCGTGATTCCGGTCATTGGCCGGAGTGTCGAACAAACGAAAGGGGTGGGAGAACATGGGACGACTCGTCCCAGCGGTGACCCGGGCGCTGGATGTACTCGAACTCTTCCTGCAGGGGGACGGAAACCTCTCGGCCCCCGAAGTCACACGCAGGCTTCAGCTGCCGCGCACCACCGTCCACGAGCTGCTCACCACCCTCGCCGCCCGCTCCTACCTGGTGACGGTCCCGGAGCAGCCCGGCCGCTACCGGCTCGGAGTCCGTACGTACCAGCTCGGCAGCCGGTACGCCGAACAGCTCGACCTCGCCGCCGAGGGGCAGCAGGTGGCCCGCGAGGTCGCCGAGAGCTGCGGGGAGACGGTCCACGTGGCCATCCTGGAGGACACCGAGGTCATCTACATCGCCAAGGTGGACTCCACGCACGCCGTCCGGATGGTCTCGGCGGCCGGCCGCAAGCTGCCGGCGCACTGCACGTCCGTGGGCAAGCTTCTGCTCGCGGCGCTGCCCGAGGCCGAACTCGACGCCCGGCTCGACGGCCGCGAACTCGTCGCGATGACGGAGAACAGCCTCACCGACGCCGCGGAGCTGCGCACCGCGCTCGCCGTCGTCCGCAGGCGCGGCATCGCGGTGGAGCACCGCGAGTCCAACCCGGACGTGAGCTGCGTGGCCGCCCCGGTACGCAACCGGGCGGGCGGTGTCGTCGCCGCGCTCTCCATCTCCGTCCCGATGATCCGCTGGAGCGAGGAGCGCGAGGCGGAGCTGGCCCGGCTTGCGGCGAAGGGCGCCGACGCGCTGTCCGCGCGGCTCGGGCACCACAAGGGGGAGGCGTGACGTACACCGTCGAGACAGCGGTACGCGAGCAGGCGGAGCTCGGCGAAGGACCCACCTGGGACGCGGCGGCAGGCCGGCTGATCTGGGTCGACATACTCGGCTCGCGTGTCCACACGTACGACCCCGGCACCGGCCGGCGCACGGTCATGGCGACCGGGCAGCACGTGGGGGCGGCCAAGCCGCGCGCCGGTGGCGGGCTCGTGGTGAACCTGCGCGACGGCATCGGGCTGTACGACACCGCGGGTGCCTTCTCCTGGCTGGTCCACGACCCCGTACCGGGGCGGCGGGGCAACGACGCGGCCGTGGCGCCGGACGGGGCGCTGTGGGCGGGCACCATGCGCTACGACGAGGACGAGGTCGGCGGAGAGCTGCGGCGGGTCACGGGGGACGGCACGGCGAGGGACGCGCTGGGCGTCGTCGCGTGCAGCAACGGCACGGGGTGGAGCCCGGACGGGCAGCTCATGTACTACATCGACTCGGCCACGGGACGCGTCGACGTCCTGGACTTCCTCGGGGAGCGGGCCGTGCGCCGGCGCCCGTTCGCCCGGATCGAGGCGGGGGCCGGTGTGCCGGACGGTCTGACCGTCGACGCCGAGGGGGGTGTGTGGGTCGCCCTCTGGGACGGGGCGGCGGTCCGGCGGTACGCGCCCGACGGGCGGCTGGACCGGACGTACGCCCTGCCGGTGCGCCGGCCGACCGCCTGCGCGTTCGGCGGGCCCGGGCTGCGTGACCTGTATGTGTCGACGGCCCGCACGGGGCTGGCGGCGCCGCATCCGCTCTCCGGGTCGTTGCTGGTCCTCCCGGACGTGGGGCTCGGGCTGCCGGGCACGGCGTTCGCGGGCTGAGGTCTCCGTCCTCGATCGCCTGCCGGTCCGGCTGCCGGCGCCTCTGACCGCCCGCCCGCAGGTAGCCTCGCTCGGCCACCGCCCCGCTCACCTGGACACGGACGCGCACAGCCGCGCCACCGGCAGGCGACGCGTGCGCGGGCGGCTGGAAGGAAACCTCCGTATAAAGGGCCGTGAGGGCGATACAGGGACCGGCGGCGGAGGAGGCCCGATGCAGCGGAGCGCGCACGACCGGCGGGAGGACCACGGCCCCGTCCGGTACGGTCCCCCCGCCCCCGACCCCGGCCTCCCCGTGCTGCCGGAGCTCGCCGCCGTGCTCGCCGCCGCCGCCGGCCGTACCCACCCCGAGCCGCCCGGCGGAGGCCGCGTCCTGCGCGAGGCGGCCGGTGCCTACTGGGCGCGCCGAGGTCTGCACACCGAGCCGGACGCCGTCGCCGCCGCGCCCGGCGCCCAGCCCCTGCTGCTGGCGCTGATCGCGGCGCACGGCGGCGACGTCCTCATGCCGCGCCCCTGCCCCGCCTCCTGGACGCCGCAGGCACGCCTTCTCGGCAGGCCCGCCTACCACGTGCCGACCCCCGCGGAGTGCGGCGGCGTCCCTGATCCGTACGCCCTGCTCGAAACCGTCCGCAGGGTGCGCGCCGAGGGCGGCACCCCCCGGCTCCTGCTGCTGTCCGTGGTGGACGACCCGACGGCCACCGTCGCCCCGCCCGAGCTCGTCCGCGAGGCGTGCGAGGCGGCGGTCGCCGAAGGGCTGCACATCGTCAGCGACGAGACCTGGCGCGACACGCTGCACCGGCCGCACGACACGGTCCTGCTCAGCCCGGCCGAGATGTGCCCCGACGACGTCACCGTGCTCAGTGACCTGGCCGGCGCCCTGACCCCGGCCGGCTGGCCGGTCGCGGTCGCCCGGTTCCCGGCCACCGCGCGGGCCGCCGCGTGCCGGGCCCGCACGCTCGACGTCCTCACCGCGCTCGGCGCCCTCGTCGCCGGACCCGTCGCCCCGGCCGCCGCCCACGCGCTGCGCGAGCCGCAGGCCGTCACCCTCAGGATGCGGCAGGCCGCCGACGTCCACGCGGTCGTCGCCACCGCCGTGCACCGCGCCGTGCTCACGGCAGGCGCCCTGGCCAGGCCCCCGCAGGCGGGCCGTCACCTGTACGCGGACCTCGGCCCGCTCCGCTCGCGGCTGGCGGCGCGGGGGGTGACGGACTCCATGGAGCTGGAGGAGTACCTGACCGACCGCCTCGGCGCCCCGACGCCCGGCGGGCACAGGTTCGGGGACGAACTGGGCGCGCTGCGGGCGCGGCTGGGCACGGGGCCGCTGCTCGGGTCGACCCCGCAGGAGGAGACGGCGTCCCTCACCGCTGCGGAGCCCTTGAAATTGCCGCACGTCGCCGAGGCGCTGACCATGTTCGCGAGCGCCCTCGACGAACTCCGGTGAAGGAGCCGCGCGATGACGGAACAGACGCAGCGACCCACGGGCAGGGCCCGGACCACCGCGCCGGCCGGCGCGGCCGCGCTGCGCCCGCTGGGCGAGGTCCGTGTCTGGCCCCGTACCTTCGCCGACCGCCTCACCACGCCCCTGCCCGGCATCGCGGGCATGACGCGGCTGGCCCGGGAACGTGCCATGCGGCCCAGCGCCGAAGGGCTGCGGGGAGTCCACCGGCTGCCGTTCGCCCCCGCTCCGCTGCCCGTGGCGGACAGCGGTACGAGCGCGGTGACCTGGGCCGGGCACGCCAGCTGGATCGTGCGCGTCGGAGGGCTCACGGTCCTCACCGACCCGGTGTGGTCCCGCCGCCTGCTCGGGACCCCGGCGAGGATCACCCCCGTAGGGGTCCGCTGGGAGGATCTTCCGCCCGTGGACGCGGTCGTCATCAGCCACAACCACTACGACCACCTCGACGCCCCCACCCTGCGCAGGCTGCCCCGGCAGACCCCGCTGTTCGTACCCGCGGGTCTCGGCCGCTGGTGCAGGCGCCGCCGCTTCACGTGCGTCACCGAGCTGGACTGGTGGGAGTCGGCGGAGCTGGCCGGGGTCCGGTTCGACTTCGTGCCCTCGCACCACTGGTCCAGGCGGACCCTCACGGACACCTGCCGGACCCTCTGGGGCGGCTGGGTGCTCGGGGACCGGCGCACGGGGCAGCGGATCTACTTCGCGGGGGACACCGGCTACGGGCACTGGTTCAAGGAGATCGGCCGCCGCTACCCGGGCCTGGATCTGGCCATGCTGCCGATCGGGGCGTACGAACCGCGCTGGTGGCTCCGCGACGTGCACACCGACCCGGAGGACGCCGTGCGCGCGTACGAGGACCTCGGGGCCGCGGCGATGGCGCCGATGCACTGGGCGACGTTCCTGCTCTCGGCCGAACCGGTCCTCGAACCGCTCCGCCGGCTCCGCACCGAGTGGCAGCGGGCCGGGCACCCGCGGGACCGGCTCTGGGACGTGCCGATCGGTGGCTCGCGGGTGGTCGCTCACTGACCCGCGGCGTCGCCGGTCCCACGCCCGAACCACGTCCGCACCCTCCGCCACGCCGCGGGTGCCGCACTGATCAGGAGGGTCAGGACCACCGCGGCGACCACGCCCTGCCACGGCTCGGGGAAGAGGGACCCGCCCACGATCCCGATCAGCTGGTACGTCGCCGCCCAGGCCAGACACGCCGGGACGTCCCCGCGGGCGAACGTGCGCAGCGGCATCCGGCCGAGCAGACACGCCAGCATCACGGGAATCCGGCCCGCCGGGACCAGCCGGGAGAGCACCAGTAGCGTCCCGCCGTGTTCGTCCAGCTTCTCCTGCGCCTGGGCCAGCCGTTCCGGAGCCGCCCTGTCGGTGAGGGCCCGCAGCCACTTCGAGCCGTTCCTGGAGCGCACCCCGCGCTGCCCCAGCCAGTAGAGGCAGATGTCGCCGAGGAAGGCGGCGGCCGACGCGATCCCGAAGACCACGAGCAGCGCGAACGGGGACGCCTGGTGGAACGCCACCACCGCCGCCGTACTCACCAGCGCCCCCGTCGGCACCACCGGTACCAGGGAGCCCAGTGCCACCAGAAGAAACAGCGACGGATAGCCGACGACATGCTGCGCCGACTCGTCCGGCAGCTGCCGCACCACCTCGGCGATCACCACGCGGTCTCCGGCCGCACACACTCACCGTGCTCCAGCCGGTGCACCGCCACCCCGGGGGCGAGCCGCGCGGCCTGCCGCACGAACTCCTCGCCCGGCGCGTGGAACTCGTGCGGCCGGACGCCGTCCATTCCGATCGGCCAGTACGTGCCGTAGTGGACCGGGACGGCCGAGCGCGGCCCGAGCCGGGTCAGCGCCTCGGCGGCGCGGGCCGCGTCCAGGTGGTTGTGCCCCAGCCCGGGGCCCCAGCCGCCGACCGGCAGCAGCGCCACGTCGACCGGGCCGACCACCTCGGCCATGCCGTCGAAGAGGCCGGTGTCCCCGGCGAAGTACGTACGCGCCTCGCCCTCGACCACGTACCCGAGCGCCGGCGAGCGGTGCGGGCCGACGGGCAGCCGGCGCCCGTCGTGCCGGGCGGGCACCGCCCGCACCCGCAGGCGGCCCGCCTTCACCTCGTCCCCCGCGTCGACCTCGGTGATGTGCAGACCCCGCGTCCTGCGCAGCGTCCGCAGCCCCGGCACGGCACGGACCGCCCCGGTGGGCACGAGCAGCCGGCTGCCCGGGGCCAGCCGCGCCAGCGACGGAAGGTGCAGGTGGTCGGAGTGCAGATGCGAGACGAGCACCAGCTCGGCGGAGGCCGCCTCGGGCGGGGGCACCGCACCGCGGCGGCGGCGCAGATGCGCGAAGCGCCGTGCGAAGAGGGGATCGGTCAGCACCCGCACCCCCGAGTCCTCGATCGTGCACGTGGCATGACCCCACCAAGTGATCTCCACCGGTACGCCTCCCCTCCTCGCTCGTATCCCTTGAGCCTAGGGGGTGGCCGGGCACGCGACGGCTCGGGCCGCCCGTCCCGGGGCCCGCCGGGCCCGCTGTGAAAAGCTGGTCGCGGGCCCCGTGACGACACGCCGGGCCCTGACCTGAGGTGGACGGCGTGAGAGACGCGCGATGGCGTACGACGGGCAGAGCCCTGATGCGGGTGCTGGCCGTCTGGGCGGTGTCCAGCCTGACGATGCTCGCGCTCGCCGGCCTCCTGCCGGAGTTCCAGCTGCAGGCTGACATCGGCGACAGCGTCACCAAGACGGCGTTCACCGCCGCCTGGGGCGCGGGAGCGTTCGGTCTGCTCTCCGCGCTGGTCTGGCCCGTGCTCGTACGCGCGCTCCTCGTCGTGCCGGCACTGGTCCTCGGCGCCCTGGTCTTCTTCCTCAACGGTTCGCTCCTGCTGATCGCGCTGCGCCTCATCCCGGACGGGCGCGGCGCCGCCGACCCGGAGACGGCGGTCGTCGTCGCCGCGGTGATGTCGGCCGTGGCCTCCGCGACCTCCACCGCACTCGCCGTCCGCGACGACGACGCCTACCGGCGCCGGTTCTCCCGGCTCGCCGACCGGCGCAGGCGCCGCCGGGGCACGCAGGGCACCGCGGACGGCGGCCGGGGCGGCCCGCCGGGCACGGTCTTCATCCAGCTCGACGGGGTCGGCCACGACGTGCTGAGGAACGCGGCGGCCGACGGGCTGATGCCGACCGTCGGCCGCTGGCTGGCCGGTGAGACGGGCCACCGGCTGATGCCGTGGCACACGGACTGGTCGAGCCAGACGGGCGCCAGCCAGCTGGCCATCCTGCACGGCAGCAACCACGACGTACCCGCGTTCAGGTGGTACGAGAAGGAGACCGGCACCGTCATGGTCTCCAGCAGGCCGGCGAGCGCGCTCGAACTCCAGCGCCGCGCCATCGCCCGTACCCGCGACGGGGGTCTGCTCACCGTCGACGGAGCGAGCCGCGGCAACCTCTTCGGCGGCGGAGCCGACCAGCTCGCCCTCGTGCTGTCGATGGCTGCCAGGCGCGGTAAGGGGAGGCGCTCGCGCGCCGGGTACTTCGCGTACTTCTCCGACCCCGCCAACGCCGTGCGGACCGCGCTCTCCTTCGTCGCCGAGGTCGGCCGCGAGATCGGCCAGTCGACCCGCGCACGGCTGCGGAAGGAGACGCCCCGGATCAAGCGCGGCGGTCTCTACCCCTTCATCAGGGCCTTCGCCACCGTCGTCGAACGTGACGTGGTGGTCGCCGCGGTGATCGGCGACATGTTCGCCGGACGCACCGCCGTCTACGCCGACCTCGTCGCCTACGACGAGGTCGCACACCACTCGGGTCCGCACAGCCGCGACGCGCGGAAGGTGCTCGAACGGCTCGACCGCTCCCTCGCCCTCATCGCGAAGGTCGCCGAACAGGCCCCGCGCACCTACCGGATCGTGCTGCTCTCCGACCACGGCCAGAGCCCCGGCGAGACGTTCGCCGGAAAGTACGGGCTGACCCTGAAGGACCTGGTGCGGGCGGGGTGCGGACTGCCGGTGCCGCGCCGGGCGCAGCGCTCGAGGAGCGGCTCGGAGGCCCGTGACGCGGTCAGGACGGCCCTGCACAGGCCGGTCGCCGGGGAGGCCGAGCACCCCGCGAAGCCGTCCGACCCGGTCGTGCTCGCTTCGGGCAACCTCGGGCTGCTGTCCTTCCCGGACATCGAGGGACGCGCCTCGCGCGAACAGATCGACCTCCGCCACCCCGCGCTGTTGGGGACGCTCGCCGGCCATCCGGGGTCGGCTTCCTGCTCGTACGGAGTGAGGAACACGGGTCCGTGGTGCTGGGGGGCGGTCACGAGATCCCGGTGTCGGAGCTGGTGGACGGGGAAGGGCCGCTCGCGGTGTTCGGTACCGGTGCGGCGGACGCGGTGCGGCGTACCGACACCTTCCCGCACGTCGCCGACGTCATGATCAACTCGATGTACGAGCCCTGCACGGGGAACGTGCACGCCTTCGAGGAGCAGATCGGCTCGCACGGAGGGCTGGGCGGGGAGCAGTCGCGGCCGTTCCTGCTCTGGCCCGCCGGGCTGACCGATCCGCTCGAAGCCGCGGGGACCAGGGGAGTGCTGAGGGGCGCCGAGGCCGTGCACCGGGTCCTGGCGTGCTGGCTGCGCGAGGCGTCGGGACCCCAGGTACCGCTGTCCCCGGACGCCGTGTCCGCCCCGTCCTCCCAGGTGTCCCGGCCGTCCGCCGACGAAGCGGTGCCCGGCGCCCTCGGCTGACAGCTCAGCGGATGCGCCGCGGCCCGCTCGGTGACGGAGCCGGGGCCGGGCCCGTCGCCGCGTTGCGCGCGGCAGCTGTCGCGCGCGGACCGTAACGTCACGGGCACTGTTGATCCGCCCGTCACCGTAGGGAGCCGTGTCATGGCCGATGAGCCGCTGTCGCAGGAGGAGATCGAGACCCGGCTGGGTGATCTGCCCGGCTGGACGTTCGAAGGGGGCAGGATCGTCCGCGGCTACCGCCTTCCCTCGCACTTCGCCGCCGCTGCCCTGACCCTGCACGTCGCGCAGATCCAGGAGGAGCTCGACCATCACTCGGACCTCACGCTCGGTTACGACACCGTGGGGCTGTCCGTGCACACCCACTCCGCGGGCGGCGCCGTCACGGAGAAGGACCTGGCCCTGGCGGCACGGGTGGAGGCCGTCGCTCCCTCGCACGGCGCCCGGTGAAGGCGTTGCCGCGCCCTGTGCCCCCGGAGGGCGCGGATCAGGACGCGGCACCGAACCGGGGATGTCCGGCGAGCCACCCCGGGTAGCTGTCGCTGCGTGCCACCGCCTGCGCGTACGCCGCCCCGGCGTGCCCGCTCACCCCACCGGCCGCGCGATCGGCGTCCGGTGAACGCGGATGCCAGCCGAGCAGATGACGCCAGCTCAGGGGTGAACCGGTGATCGGCCGGGTCACCAGGCCCGGTGTCGGCGGGAACGTCGCCCGGCACAGTCCGACCGCCCGTCCCACCTGCACGAGATGGACGACGGAGGCGGTTTCCGTCTCGTACACGGACGCCGGGGTGAAACCGGCCCGTGCGCACGCGGTGGCGAAGCAGTCCGCGAAACAGCCGTCGCCGGGGACGTCCGCCCAGCACTCCCCGGCCAGCGCGGACAGCTCCAGCTCCGGCCGGCCCGCGAGGGGGTGACTCTCCGGGAGCATCACGAACACCGGGTCGACGCCCACCACCCGCCAGCTGAGCCGGTCGGGCTCGGGCGGCGGGCTCTCGCCGCACGTGCCGATCAGCGCGAAGTCCAGCCGCCCCCCGATCAGCAGCGAGGCGAGCTCCGCCACCGACCAGCTGGTGTACGTGGACACCGGCGCCGTGGGATGGGCGGCGGCCAGCCGGTCGACGAGCCCGCCGAGCAGCGGACCGTGCGTCCCGCCGAGCCGGAAGCGCTCGATCGTCCCCCGGGCGTGGGCGAACCGCACGGCCTCCTCCTGGAGTTCGCTCACGGCCGGCAGCACCACCCTGGCCCGTTCGAGCACCAGTTCACCGAGCGGGGTGGGCCGTGCGCCTGTGTGGTCCCGGTCGAACAGGGGACCACCGAGCGCCTTCTCGATCCGCCGCAGCTGGGCGCTGAGCGCGGGCTGCGCCAGTCCGAGGGAGGCGGCGGCCTTGGTGAGACTTCCGGTGTCGGCGATGGCACGTACGGTCCGCAGATGGCGTAACTCCAGCTCCATAAACGCACGTTATGGGCCCCGGCGACGCGGCGGCAATACGCGCGCCTCTTTCCTGCCGGGCGATGTCAGTCCGGTGTCCTAGAGTCGTTCATGTGCTGGACTACAACATCGAGGCAGCGGTCTACGACACCACGCGCGGCGGAGTGCCCCGCGCCGAGGCCGCGGCCAGTGCCGTCCTCGGCCTGATCCCGCCCACCACCCGCACCCTGCTGGACATCGGCTGCGGTACGGGTCTCGTGAGCGAGCGCATAGCGCTGGGCCGCCCCGGGCTCCGGGTGATCGGCGCCGACGACTCGCCGGGAATGGCGCGGATGGCGCACCAGCGGATCGACACGGTGACCCTCGCCGACGCCCGGCGGCTGCCGCTGGCCGACGCGTCGGTCGACGCGATCACCGCGATCTGGCTGCTGCACCTGCTGAGCTCCGCCGACGCCGTACGGGACGTGGTGGCGGAAGCCGCGCGGGTCCTGAGACCCGGCGGGGTCCTCGTCACCACCGTGGACAAGGACGCGGGCCACGACGTGGGGAGCGACATCGACGAGCTCTTCGCCCCGTACCGCACCTCGCACCCGACCGACGCCGCGGAGACCGTCGCGGGCCACGGTGAGCGGTGCGGGCTGGAACGGGTGGGGGAGGCCCGCTTCACCGGCCACGGGCAGGGCCGGTCCCCGCTCACCACCGCCAGGGCCGTACGCCAGGGAAAGTTCGCCTCACGGCTCGCCCTGCCGGGGAACGCGGCGGAACGGCTCGCGATGCGGCTCACCGGCCTTCCGGAACCGGACCGGCCCCGACCCGACCCGGCGTACCGGCTGCTGGCCTTCCGCCGCGCCTGACCGGCGGGCCGGGCGGCTGTCACACCCGCCGGGCGCCGTCCCCGGCCGCCTCCCGTCCGTACGCGCCGAAATCCCTCGGCTCCCGGCCCGGGGCGCGCCTCACGCCGTCGCGCGGGGCGCGGCAGGGGAACATGGTTTGCGGAACCACCAAGAAATCTCGCCGCGGGCCCGGTTCCCATGCAGGCTGGCGCCATGACCAGACACACCGAGCACGGACACCACAGCAGCCAGGGACATTCCCAGGGGCACGGCCACGCCGCTCATGGCCACGGCGGCGACGCGGGCGAGTTCGACTGGGACGTGATGGGGCCCATGCTGGAGAGGAACGGCGAGCTCGGCCTCGGCCAGTACGGCGAAGCGGCCCGCTGGGTCGCCGGTCTGCCCACCGCTCCGCGGGTCCGCAGGGTCCTGGACATCGGCAGCGGCCCCGGCGTCATCACCTGCCTGCTCGCCGAGGTGTTCCCCGAAGCCGAGGTCGTCGCCGTGGACGGCACCCCGGCCCTCCTGGAACGCGCCCGGGCCCGCGCGGAGCGGCACGGCCTGGGCGACCGGGTCCGAACCCTGCACGCCGAACTCCCGGACGGCCTGAGTCGGCTGGGCGAGGCCGACCTGATCTGGGCGGGCAACTCCCTGCACCACCTGGGCGACCAGCGTGCTGTCCTCGCGGGCTTCGCGGGACTGCTGCGCCCCGGCGGCGCCGTCGCCCTCGTGGAGGGCGGGCTTCCCCCGCGCCAGCTGCCGCGTGACATCGGCATCGGCAGGGCCGGGCTCGAAGCCCGTATCGACGCGGCCTCGGCCGACTGGTTCGCGGAGATGCGGGCGGCCCTGCCGGACGCCAAGCGGGAGACCGAGGACTGGAGCGCCCTGTTCGGCGCGGCCGGACTGGAACCGCGGGGCACCCGCAGCTTCCTGCTGGACCTCCCGGCCCCGCTCCCCGCGCCCGCGCGGGAGCACGTCGTGGAGACCTTCGCACGCCAGCGCGAGGTGCTCGCCGATCGGCTGGCGGCCGAGGACGTCGCCGTACTGGACCGGTTGCTCGACCCGGCGGACCCGGCCGGTCTGTACCGGCGCGACGACGTGTTCGTGCTCTCGGCCAGGACGGTTCACGTGGCGGGGCGGCAGTAGGCCCCGACGCCGGGCTCAGTGTCCGCACCGGCGCACGACGCCGCCACCGGCCCGTGCGGGCAGGTGGCGGCGTCGGATCAGCTTCTACGGGCGGATCAGGCGCCGTAGTGGAACTCCGCCGGGTCCGCGCCCAGGCGCTTGCCCTCGTCCAGGACGCCGAGTGCCGCCAGGTCGTCGGGGTCCAGCTCAAATCCGAACACGTCCAGGTTCTCCACGATCCGCGACGGCGTCACGGACTTGGGGATCGCCACGTTGCCCGTCTGGATGTGCCAGCGCAGCACCACCTGCGCGGGCGTCCGGTCGTGCTTCCGGGCGATCGCGACGACGGTCGGGATCTCCAGGAGGCCCTTGCCCTGGCCCAGCGGCGACCATGCCTCGGTGACGATGCCGTGCTGGGCGTGCAGGGCCCGCAGCTCGGCCTGCTGGAGCTGCGGGTGCAGTTCGATCTGGTTGACCGCGGGCACCACGGAGGTCTCGGCGATCAGGCGTTCCAGGTGCGCGGGCAGGAAGTTCGACACGCCGATGGCCCTGGCGCGGCCGTCCGCGTAGATCTTCTCCAGGGCCTTGTACGTGTCCACGTAGGTGTCCTTGGCCGGCAGCGGCCAGTGGATCAGGTACAGGTCGACGTGGTCGAGGCCCAGCTTGTCGAGCGACTCGTCGAACGCGCGCAGCGTCTTGTCGTAGCCCTGCTCGCTGTTCCACAGCTTGGTGGTGATGAACAGCTCGTCACGGGGGACACCGGAGGCGGCGACGGCCTTGCCGGTGCCGGCCTCGTTGCCGTAGATCGCGGCGGTGTCGATGCTCCGGTACCCGGACTCGATGGCCGTGGCCACCGCTTTCTCCGCATCGCTGTCCGGCACCTGCCAGACACCGAAACCGAGCTGCGGCATGTCGACGCCGTTGTTGAGGGTGAGGGAGGGAACCTGGCTCACGAGCGATCGATCCTTACGTCGTCGGTTGGGTCTTCAAGGGATAATGGTCAGGGAAGCTTACATATTCCCGAAGCGCACCCTCTAGTGGTAGAGCGCGTCGACCTCGGCCGCGTACGCCTTCTCGATCGCCTTGCGCTTCAGCTTCAGCGACGGGGTGAGCAGCCCCCGCTCCTCGCTGAACGGGTGCGCCAGGATACGGAACGTACGGATCGACTCGGACTGCGACACCGCCGTGTTGGCGGCCACGACCGCCCGGCGCACCTCCATCTCCAGATCGGGGTCGCGCACCAGTTCGCTCGGGCTCAGCGGCGACCGGCCCTGCGCGGTGAGCCAGTGGTCCACGGACTCCCGGTCCACGGTGACCAGCGCCGCGATGTACGGACGGTCGTTGCCGACGACGATGCACTGCGCCACCAGCGGATGGGCCCGCACCCGCTCCTCCAGGGGATGGGCGAGACGCTCTTGCCGCCCGAGGTCACCAGGATCTCCTTCTTCCGCCCGGTGATCGTCAGATAGCCGTCCTTGTCGAGCGCGCCGAGGTCCCCGGTGGCCAGCCAGCCGTCCCGTAGTGCCGCCTCGGTGGCCGCCGGGTCGCCCAGGTAGCCCGAGAAGATGTTCGCGCCGTGCAGCCACACCTCGCCGTCATCGGCGACGTGCACGGTCGTGCCGGGGATCGGCTGCCCGACCGTGCCGTACCGGATGCGCTCCGGGGGGTTCGCGGTCGCCGCCGCTGTGGACTCGGTGAGGCCGTAGCCCTCGTAGACGAGGACGCCGGCCCCGGCGAAGAACAGGCCGAGCCTGCGGTCCATCCCCGAACCGCCCGACATCGCGTGCCGTACCCGGCCGCCCATCGCGTCGCGGACCTTCTTGTAGACGATCTTCTCGAAGAACTGGTGCTGCATCCGCAGCCCCGCCGAGGGGCCGGGTCCGGTGCCGAAGGCCCGGTCCTCCATGGCCTCCGCGTACTTCACCGCGATCTCGACGGCCTTGTCGAACGCTGCGAGCCGCCCCTCCGCCTCGGCCTTGCGCCGGGCGCCGCTGAAGACCTTCTCGAAGATGTAGGGGACCGCCAGGATGAACGTCGGCCGGAACGAGACCAGGTCCGGCATCAGGGCGCGCGCCGAGAGCTCCGGCTGATGGCCGAACTTCACGCGGCCCCGGATCGCGGCGATCTCCACCATCCTGCCGAAGACGTGGGCCAGCGGCAGGAAGAGCAGGGTCGCCGCCTCGTCGCCCGGCTTGGAGTGGAACACCGGCTCCCACCGGCCGACCATGGTGTCGGACTCGAACATGAAGTTGGCGTGCGTGATCACGCAGCCCTTGGGGCGGCCCGTGGTGCCCGAGGTGTAGAGGACCGTCGCCACCGACCCGGGGGTCACCGCACGGCGGTGCCGGTGCACCACGTCGTCGTCGATCTGCGTGCCCGCGGCGACCAGCTCGCCCACCGCGTCGGCGTCCAGCTGCCACAGCCGCTTCAGCAGGGGCAGTCGGTCGACGACCGAGCCGATGGTCATCGCGTGGTCCTCGTGCTCGACCATGACGGCGGTGACCTCGGCGTCGTGGAGCATCCAGAGGACCTGCTCGGCGGAGGAGGTGGGATAGACGGGCACCGACTGGGCCCCTACGGCCCACACCGCGAAGTCGAAGAGCGTCCACTCGTAGCGCGTACGGGACATCAGGGCGATGCGGTCGCCGAAGCGGACGCCGTGCGCGATCAGCCCCTTGGCCAGGGCCAGCACCTCGTCGCGGAAGTGCGCGGCGGTGATATCACGCCAGTGACCGTCCGCCCCCTTGCGCCCCAGCGCGACCCGATGCGGGTCATCCTCGGCGTTGTCGAACACGGCATCGGCGAGTCCGCCTACGTGGGGGGCGGCCGCCATGGGTGGGACAGTGAATTCGCGCAATGAACCGCTCCTCGTGGCCTCCGCACAGCGCCGCGACGCTACCCCACCGGGCGCCGTCGCGGGAGACGGTCAAGCCTCCTCAAAACGTGGCAAGCGCACAGGTCAAGCGTAGAAATCCGGCCAGATGGGCAAGGTGCGGGCAGAGTTCCGGTCACGGCGTACGGGGCCTGCGTCGGAACCTCCACCGAATCCGTACACCGCGATCACTCCTGTTCTGCGCGCATATAAAGCTACGGGGCTCCACGCGCCGTATCACCCCGTATCACCCCGGTGGGCGGGCGGGTTTGCCGCTGCACGGATGCGGTTCGAAGGCGCTGAGGGTGCGCAGGGAGGCCCTGGCGCCGGGCGGGGACGCCTCAGCCCTCGCCGGCCGGCGCCTTGAGGGCGATGCGGTGCTCACCCGCGTACACGTTCATGGACGGACCCCGCAGGAAACCGACCAGGGTCAGCCCGGTCTCCACGGCCAGGTCCACGGCGAGCGACGACGGTGCCGAGACGGCGGCGAGCATCGGGATGCCGGCCATCACCGCCTTCTGCGCGAGCTCGAAGGACGCCCGCCCCGAGACCAGCAGGATCGCCCGTGACAGGGGCAGCCGGTCGTCGGTGAGGGCCCGGCCGACGAGCTTGTCGACCGCGTTGTGCCGGCCGACGTCCTCCCGGATGTCGAGCAGCTCGCCCGCCTCCGAGAACAGCGCCGCCGCGTGCAGCCCTCCGGTCCGGTCGAACACCCGCTGCGCCTCGCGCAACCGGTCGGGGAGGCCGGAGAGCAGCCCGGGTGTCACCCGGACCGGGGGAGTGTCGGCGACGGGATGACGGGTCGTGGTGCGGACGGCGTCCAGGCTCGCCTTGCCGCACAGGCCGCACGACGACGTGGTGTAGACGTTGCGTTCGAGCGTGATGTCGGGGACCACGACGCCCGGCGCGAGCTTCACGTCGACCACGTTGTACGTGTTGACTCCGCCGGCGGTGGCCCCGGCGCAGTACACGATCGACTGCACCTCGGAGCCCTCACCGAGCACGCCCTCGCTCACCAGGAAGCCGGCCGCCAGCGCGAAGTCGTCGCCGGGGGTGCGCATCGTGATGGCGAGCGGCCTGCCGTTCAGCCGGATCTCCAGGGGCTCCTCGGCGACCAGGGTGTCCGGGCGGGTGGTGACCGCTCCGTCCCGGATGCGGAGGGTGCGGCGGCGCTCGGTAACCCGTCCCATGGCGGCAGAACCCGATTCTGTACGTGTCGGTGGCCGAAGCGGCCCTTGACGCCGAGGTCGCCGGGGGCACCGGGTCGTCGTACGGCGAAGTGACCTCGACGATCCCATTGTCCTGCGCCCCTGCGCCGCCGGTTCGCCGACGGCGGCGAGCAGCACGACGGGTCGCCGACACCATATTGTCTACAATGGGCCTCAAAGGGGTCAGAGCTGTTGCCGGAGCTGTTGTCAAGGCTCCAACCCCGGGCCCGGAATCCTGTGGGGTTACGTGCCCTCATACCGGGCAGTAGCGACCAAGACTGGATGGTTCCTGCTATACGTAAAACGAGGGGAACCCGTACATGACCGGCTCACGTGTCGTGGCGCTCGGCCACTACCAGCCCGCCAAGGTGCTGACCAATGACGATCTGGCCGCCATGGTCGACACCAGTGACGAGTGGATCACCAGCCGGGTCGGCATCAAGACCCGGCACGTAGGGGGTCCCGACGAGCCGGTGGACGAGATGGCCGCACACGCGGGAGCCAAGGCACTGGCCGCGGCGGGCCTCCAGCCCTCCGACATCGACATGGTCCTCGTGGCCACCTCCACGGCCATCGACCGCTCGCCGAGCATGTCCGCCCGGGTCGCGGCGCGACTGGGCATGGGCTCACCCGCGGTGATGGACATCAACGTGGTCTGCTCCGGCTTCACGCACGCGCTGGCGACGGCGGACCACGCGATCAGGGCCGAGGCGGCGACGCGGGTCCTCGTCATCGGCGCGGACAAGATGGCCGACATCGCCGACTGGACCGACCGCACCACCTGTGTCCTGCTCGGTGACGGCGCGGGCGCGGCGGTCGTCGTCGCGGACCCCGGTACCGACGAGCGGCCGGGAATCGGCCCCGTGCTCTGGGGTTCGGTGCCCGAGATGGGCAACGCCGTACGCATCGAGGGCACGCCCCCGCGCTTCGCGCAGGAAGGGCAGTCCGTCTACCGCTGGGCCACCACGCAGCTCCCGCCGATCGCCCGCAAGGTGTGCGAGAAGGCGGGAATCGCACCGGAGGAGCTCGCCGCGGTGGTCCTGCACCAGGCCAATCTGCGGATCATCGAACCGGTCGCGAAGAAGATCGGCGCCGTCAACGCGATCATCGCCCGGGATGTCGTGGATTCGGGCAACACCTCCGCCGCCTCCATCCCCATGGCGCTGTCCAAGCTGGTGGAGCGCGGGGAGATCGAGAGCGGCGCCCCGGTGCTGCTCTTCGGCTTCGGCGGCAATCTCTCGTACGCCGGCCAAGTGATCCGCTGCCCCTGACCCGCCCACCGCCGTAGGCGGTCTGTGGGCGCGTCGAGGCGCACGAAGAACTGTGCGCCAGGGTGAGCGGACCGTGGCCGACGACGAGGTGGCAGGCCGGGTCGGCGGCGACCGTGCGCGGGAAGAGGCATAGAAGAGACGCGTCAAGACCGATGGGGCACCGGGATCAACGGTGCCCCATCGGCGTGTCCGTACGACTTCAACCCTTCTTTGTCCTGCGTGTGGAGAAAGTTGGAGCTGATTCCTGCGCAACTTCTTCCCACTCCGGGAAAGCGCTGCTACGTTCCCCTCCAAAGCCCGACGGACTGTCCGATGTGGCGGGGAGGGACGTGTGAGACGTATGACGGCTCGGCCCGCGAACGCGCATCAGGCGCGGCTGCTACGGCTGTTGCGCGACGGCGGTCCCAACTCCCGCGCCCAGCTCGGGGACGAGGTCGACCTCTCGCGCTCCAAGCTCGCCGTCGAGGTGGACCGGCTGCTGGAGACCGGCCTCGTCGTGGCGGACGGACTCGCCGCCTCGCGCGGCGGGCGGCGCTCCCACAACATCCGGCTCGCCCCGGCACTGCGCTTCCTCGGCGTCGACATCGGCGCCACCTCCATCGACGTGGCCGTCACCAACGCCGAGCTGGAGGTCCTCGGGCACCTCAACCACCCCATGGACGTACGCGAGGGCCCGGTCGCCGTCTTCGAGCAGGTGCTGACGATGGCGGCCAAGCTCCGGGCCTCCGGGCTCGCCGAGGGCTTCGACGGCGCGGGCATCGGCGTACCGGGGCCCGTCCGCTTCCCCGAGGGCATCCCGGTCGCGCCGCCCATCATGCCTGGCTGGGACGGGTTCCCGGTCCGCGAGGCGCTCAGCCAGGAGCTGGGCTGCCCCGTCATGGTCGACAACGACGTGAACCTCATGGCGATGGGGGAACAGCACGCGGGCGTCGCGCGCTCCGTGGGCGACTTCCTCTGCGTCAAGATCGGCACCGGTATCGGCTGCGGCATCGTCGTCGGCGGCGAGGTCTACCGCGGTACGACGGGCAGCGCGGGGGACATCGGCCACATCCAGGTGGAACCGGACGGCCGGGCCTGCGCCTGCGGCAACCGGGGGTGCCTGGAGGCCCACTTCAGCGGTGCGGCGCTCGCCCGCGACGCGGAGGACGCCGCGCGCTCCGGGCAGTCGGCGGAGCTCGCGGCCCGGCTGGAGGCGGCCGGGAAGCTCAACGCCGTCGACGTCGCCGCAGCCGCGGCGGCCGGTGACGCCGCCGCCCTCGACCTGATCCGCGAGGGCGGAAACAGGGTCGGCCAGGTCATCGCCGGACTCGTCAGCTTCTTCAACCCGGGCCTTGTGGTGATCGGCGGCGGTGTCACCGGCCTCGGGCACAACCTCCTCGCCAGTGTCCGCACCCAGGTCTACCGGCAGTCCCTGCCGCTGGCCACCGGCAACCTCCCCATCGTCCTGGGGGAGCTGGGACCGGCTGCCGGAGTGATCGGCGCCGCCCGGCTCATCAGCGACCACCTCTTCTCGCCGGCCTGATCCTCGGCCGGTCGGCACGACAGCACCTCCGCACGAGAACACGTCACGCACGTCCCGTACCCCGCGTACTTCGCCCTGCCCGCTCACCGGTCCCGCACCGAGGGGATTTGTCATGGCACCACCACCGGCAACAGCGCCGGAAGGCCCCCTGCTCACCATGTCCGGCATCACCAAGTCCTTCCCCGGGGTGCGCGCCCTGGACGGCGTGGACCTGGAAGTGCTGGCCGGCGAAGTCCACTGCCTCCTCGGGCAGAACGGCGCCGGAAAGTCCACCCTCATCAAGGTGCTGGCCGGGGCCCACCAGCCCGACGGCGGTGAGATCACCTGGCGCGGCGCACCCGTCGCCCTCAAGTCGCCCATCGCCGCGATGAGCCTCGGGATCGCCACCATCTACCAGGAACTCGACCTGGTCGAGGGCCTGTCGGTCGCCGAGAACGTCTTCCTCGGCCACGAACCGACCACCGCGGGTTTCGTCGTCCGCACCCGCCAGGCCCGTACGGCTGCCGGCGAACTCCTCAAGCGGCTCGGCCACCCGGAGATCGACCCCGCCCGCCTGGTCGGTGACCTCTCCGCCGCCCAGCAGCAGATCGTCTCCATGGCACGGGCGCTCTCCCACGACGTACAGCTCATCGTGATGGACGAACCCTCGGCCGCCCTGGACCCGGACGAGGTCGACAACCTCTTCCGCACCGTCGACGGGCTCACCGCCGAAGGCGTCGCCGTCGTCTACATCTCCCACCGGCTGGAGGAGATCCGCCGGATCGGTGACCGGGTGACCGTCCTCAAGGACGGCAGGGCCGTCGCCGTGGGACTTCCCGCCAAGACCACCCCCACGCGCGACGTCGTCGCCTTGATGACCGGCCGCAACGTCGAGTACGTGTTCCCCCCGCGGACCGCGGCCCCGGCCGCCCGCGCCACGGCGCAGCCCGTGCTCACCGTCGAAGGGCTCTCCCGCAAGGGCGAGTTCGAACCGATCGACCTCGAACTCCGGCCCGGCGAGATCGTCGGTCTCGCCGGACTGGTGGGCTCAGGGCGCTCCGAGATCCTGGAGACGGTCTTCGGCGCGCGCAAGCCCACCACGGGCCGCGTCACCGTCGACGGAAAGCCGCTGCGCCCCGGCAGCGTCCGGGCCGCCGTCACCGCCGGCATCGGGCTGGCACCCGAGGAACGCAAGGCGCAGGCGCTCCTGCTGACCGAATCGGTCACCCGCAACGTCTCCGTCTCCTCCCTCTCCCGGTTCGCCCGGGCCGGCTGGCTCGACCGGGGCGCCGAACGGACCGCCGCCAGGGCCGCCACCCGGGAGCTCTCGCTGCGGCCCGACAACCCGGACGCGGCCGTCCGCACCCTTTCCGGCGGCAACCAGCAGAAAGCGGTCCTGGCCCGCTGGCTGCTGCGCGGCTGCCGGGTCCTGCTCCTGGACGAACCCACCCGCGGCGTCGACGTCGGCGCCCGCGCCGAGCTGTACGCCGTGATCCGCCGGCTGGCCGACGACGGCCTCGCCGTACTGCTCGTCTCCAGCGAGGTACCCGAAGTGCTGGGCCTCGCCGACCGGGTGCTGGTGCTCCGCGAAGGGCGCGTCGTGCACGCGGCCGACGCCCAGGAGCTCGACGAGCACCGCGTACTCGATCTCGTGATGGAAGGGAGCCCCGCGACATGACGCAGCCCGTCTCGTCGGCGCAGCACAACGGGCCGGACAAGGGGGTCCTGACCGGCCCGGCCACCGCCCCGCCCTCGAAGAAGCAGGGAGGTCCGCGCGCGTTCGGTCTGCGCGCCGACGTCCGCAACCTGTCACTGCTCGGCGTACTCGCCGTACTGATCGCCGTCGGTGGTATCACCGAGCCGGAAGCCTTCCTGGACACCGGGAACCTCCAGCTGATCCTGACGCAGGCGTCCGTCATCGGAGTCGTCACCGTCGGCATGACCTTCGTCATCACCAGCGGCGGCATCGATCTGTCGGTCGGCGCGATGGTGGCGCTCGCCTCCGTCTGGGCGACGACACTGGCCACCCAGGAGTACGGCTTCGCGGGCGTCCTCTTCACCGCCGTGGTCGTCGGCCTCGCGGCAGGACTGGTCAACGGGCTCCTCATCGCGTACGGCGGGATGGTCCCGTTCATCGCGACACTGGCCATGCTGGCGTCGGCCCGCGGTCTGGCCCTCCAGATCACCGACGGCAAGACCCAGATCGTCACCGTGCAGTCCGTCCTCGACCTCGGCCTGCCCGACTCCTACATCCTGGGGATTCCGCCGCTGGTCCTGGTCTTCGCCGCGGTCACCGTCGTCGGCTGGCTGATCCTGAACCGGACGACCTTCGGACGGCGTACGGTCGCGGTCGGCGGGAACGCGGAAGCGGCCCGGCTGGCCGGCATCGACGTCCGCCGCCAGCGGCTCTACCTCTACCTGCTCTCCGGACTCTGCTGCGGCATCGCCGCCTTCATGCTGATCATCCTGTCCGGATCGGGCCAGAACACCAACGGCAACCTCTACGAGCTCGACGCCATCGCGGCGGCCATCATCGGCGGCACCCTCCTGAGCGGCGGGCGCGGCACGATCGTCGGCTCCGTGCTCGGCGTCCTCGTCTTCACCACGATCACCAACATCTTCGCGCTCAACAATTTGCAGAGCGATGTCCAGCAGATCGCCAAGGGCGCGATCATCGTCGCCGCCGTCCTGGTCCAGCGCCGCACGCTGCGCAACGGAGAGACCTGATCCAGCGGTCCTCCCCACCACCACCCGCTGTTCCGCACGCACCGCACCGGATGAAGGGTTTGACAGCCATGCCAGAAACAAGCCGCAGAGGACTGCTCTTCGGCACCGCAGCCGTCTCCGCGGGCGCCTTCCTCACCGCCTGCACCAGCAACGAGCCCAAGTCCACCGGCGACTCGGCCGCCCCGAACGCCCAGCCCGCCGCCGACGACAAGCCGGGCAAGCCCGTCACCATCGGCTTCGCGGGCCCCCAGGCCGACCACGGCTGGCTCAACGCGATCAACGTCAACGCCAAGTCCCGGGCGGAGAAGTACTCCGAGGTCACCTTGGAGATCACCGAGGGGTCCAACGACACGGCCGTCCAGATCGGCCAGGTCAAGACCCTCATCAACAAGAAGGTCGACATCCTCGTCATCCTTCCCGCGGACGGCAAGGCACTCACCCAGGTGGGCCTCGAAGCGATGCGGGCGGGCATCCCCGTCATCAACCTCGACCGTGTCTTCGCCTCACCGCAGGCGTACCGCTGCTGGGTCGGCGGGGACAACTACGGCATGGGACTGAACGCCGGCCACTACATCGGCGAACAGCTCAAGGGGAAGTCGGACGCCAAGGTCGTCGAACTGGCCGGCATCGACAGCCTGGAGCTCACCAAGCAGCGCAGCCAGGGCTTCGCCGACGCCCTGAAGAACTACTCCAACATCAAGCTGGTGGCCCGTCAGGCGGCCGACTTCACCGTCGAGTCGGGTCAGGCGAAGATGGCGCAGCTCCTCCAGGCGCAGAAGAAGATCGACGCCCTGTGGAACCACGACGACGACCAGGGCGTCGGCGCGCTGCGCGCCATCCAGCAGGCGGGCCGCGACGAGTTCGTCATGGTCGGCGGGGCCGGGGCCAAGTCGGCGATGGACGCCATCAAGGCCGACAACAGCGTGCTCAAGGCCACCGTCCTGTATCCGCCCACCATGGCCGCGTCCGCCATCGACCTGGCGCGCGCCCTGGGGCAGAGCAAGGGCGTCGGGGGCCTCTCCGAGATGGAGATCCCGACCTCGATCACGCTCTACTCGGCCGTGGTCACCAAGGAGAACATCGACCAGTACCTGCCGACGGGCTTCAGCTGATCCGGCCGTAGGAGGGAGCTGACCGCCCCTCCTGCCGTGCCCACCGAACGACCGACGAGGAGGAAGCCCGGATGTCCCTTAGGGAAGAGACGGAGCAGGAGGCCGCGGCGCCGCCGAGACAGGCGCCGGACACGGCGACGCTCGGAGTCGGCATGGTCGGATACGCGTTCATGGGGGCCGCCCACTCACAGGGGTGGCGCACCGCGGGACACGTCTTCGACCTGCCGATGCGGCCCGCTCTCGCCGCGATCTGCGGCCGTGACCGGGCCGCGGTCGACGCGGCCGCGGCCCGGCACGGCTGGGCGGCGGCCGAGACCGACTGGCGTGCCCTGATCGCCCGGGACGACGTGCAGCTCGTGGACATCTGCACTCCGGGCGACAGCCACGCGGAGATCGCCATCGCCGCCCTGGAGGCGGGCAAGCACGTGATGTGCGAGAAGCCGCTCGCCAACACGGTCGCCGAGGCGGAGGCCATGGTGGCGGCGGCGGAACGGGCCGCCGCACGAGGGCAGGTGGCGATCGTGGGCTTCAACTACCGCAAGGTGCCCGCGATCACCTACGCCCGCACACTGATCGCCGAGGGCCGGCTCGGCGCCCTGCGGCACGTCAGGGCCGCCTACCTCCAGGACTGGCTCGTCGACCCCGAGTCGCCCCTGACCTGGCGGCTCAAACGCGAGCAGGCCGGGTCGGGCGCCCTGGGGACCTGGGGCCCACATCGTGGACCTCGCCCAGTACCTGACGGGGGAACCGCTGGTCGGGGTGTCGGCGGTCAGTGAGACGTTCGTACGGAGCCGGCCCGTCCTGTCCGGGCCCGGGGGCGGGCTCTCGGGGGCCGGGGACAGTACGGCACGCGGGGCGGTCACCGTGGACGACGCGGCACTGTTCACCGGCCGGCTCGCCTCCGGCGCGCTGGCCTCCTTCGAGGCGACCCGGATGGCGGCGGGCCGCAAGAACTCGCTGCGCCTGGAGATCAACGGGGAGCTCGGTTCGCTCGCCTTCGATCTGGAGCGGCTGAACGAACTCTCCTTCCACGACCACACCGAACCCGCGGTCAGCGCGGGATTCCGGCGCATCCTCGTCACCGAGCCCGAGCACCCCTATCTGGAGGCGTGGTGGCCGCCTGGCCACGGCCTGGGCTACGAGCACACCTTCGTCCACCAGGCGGCGGACGTCGTGCGCACGATCGCCTCGGGGTCGGCGCCCATGCCGTCCTTCGCCGACGGGCTCCAGGTACAGCGGGTGCTCGCCGCCGTCGAGGAGAGCGCAGAGAAGAACTCCGTCTACACCCCGGTCCCGTACTAGGAGGTCCCGCGCATGCCCCGTCCCTTCACGCTCTTCACCGGCCAGTGGGCCGACCTGCCGCTGGAGGAGGTCTGCCGGCACGCCAGGGACTTCGGTTACGACGGTCTCGAACTGGCCTGCTGGGGCGACCACTTCGAGGTCGACAAGGCGCTCGCCGATCCCGGCTACCTGGACGGGCGGCACCGGCTGCTCGAAAAGTACGGGCTCACCTGTTACGCGATCTCCAACCACCTGGTCGGGCAGGCCGTCTGCGACAACCCGATCGACGAGCGCCACCAGGCGATCCTGCCCGCCAGGATCTGGGGTGACGGCGAGCCCGAGGGTGTGCGGCGCCGGGCCGCCGAGGAGATGAAGGACACCGCGCGCGCGGCAGCGGCCTTCGGGGTGCGGACCGTCATCGGCTTCACCGGGTCGTCCATCTGGCACCTGGTCGCGATGTTCCCGCCGGTACCGCCGCACATGATCGAGCGCGGCTACCAGGACTTCGCGGAGCGCTGGAACCCGATCCTCGACGTCTTCGACGCGGAGGGGGTGCGCTTCGCCCACGAGGTGCATCCCAGTGAGATCGCGTACGACTACTGGACAACGCAACGCGCACTGGAGGCGGTTGACCACCGGCCGGCCTTCGGGCTGAACTTCGACCCGAGCCACTTCGTGTGGCAGGACCTCGATCCGGTCGGTTTCCTGTACGACTTCCGGGACCGGATCTACCACGTGGACTGCAAGGAGGCGCGCAAGCGCCTCGACGGGCGCAACGGCAGGCTCGGCTCCCACCTGCCGTGGGGCGATCCCCGGCGCGGCTGGGACTTCGTCTCGGCGGGCCACGGTGACGTGCCGTGGGAGGACGTGTTCCGGATGCTGCGGTCCATCGGGTACGAGGGGCCGATCTCCGTCGAGTGGGAGGACGCGGGGATGGACCGGCTGACGGGCGCACCGGAAGCGCTGACCTCACTGAAGCGGTTCGATTTCGATCCGCCGGCCTCCTCGTTCGACGCGGCGTTCGGCAGCGCGGACTGAACGGACCGGGGGCGGGTCCGACCGAGGCGAATCCGCTTTGTCCTGACGCGGGAAAAAGTTCGATCCACTTGCCGCGCAAGGGCTTTCCGTGGGGGACGAACAGGTCTACCGTCCCCTTGGTGTACACCACACGACTGGCGTCGGCGGAGCCGGGAAACCGGCCCCGCTGACGTGCGCGGCAGTCCCCGCGCCGCACGGCCACGGCACCACCCGCCCGTACGACCGGCACTCTTCGGAGGACATTCGTGCACAGAAACCGAAACCGCAGTCGAGGCCGACAGCACACCGGATTCCGTAAGTCCCTCGCCCTGCTGACCGGTGGTCTGCTGACCGCGACGACGCTCGCCATCGGAGCCGCCCCCGGCGCCTTGGCAGGACCACGTACCGCGAACGCCGTAGTCGCCGCCGAGGAGTTCCAGCAGGTCACCCTCGCCAAGGGCGGCGCCGAGACCGGTGAGCCCATGTCGCTGGCCGTCCTCCCCGACCGCAGTGTCCTGCACACCTCACGCAGTGGCGAGCTGCGCATCACCGACAGCGCGGGCAACACCCGGATCGCGGGCACCATCCCCGTCTACTCGCACGACGAGGAAGGGCTTCAGGGCGTCGGTATCGACCCGGACTTCAGCGAGAACCGGGCTATCTACCTCTACTACGCGCCCCCGATGGACACCCCCGCGGGCGACGCCCCGGCCAACGGGACGGCCGCGGAGTTCGCCGAGTTCGACGGAGTGAACCGGCTCTCGCGCTTCGTGCTGAACGCGGACGGCACCCTCGACAACAGCAGCGAGAAGAAGATCCTCGACATCCCCGCCACCCGCGGGATCTGCTGCCACGTCGGCGGCGACATCGACTTCGACGCACAGGGCAACCTCTACCTCTCGACCGGTGACGACTCCAACCCCTTCTCCTCGGACGGCTTCACACCCATCGACGAGAGCCCGGGCCGCAACCCGGCGTACGACGCCCGGCGCACCTCCGGCAACACCAATGACCTGCGCGGCAAGATCCTCCGGATCAAGGTCGCCGAAGACGGCTCGTACACCGTGCCCGAGGGCAACCTCTTCGCGCCCGGTACCGACAGGACGCGGCCCGAGATCTACGCGATGGGCTTCCGCAACCCGTTCCGCTTCTCCGTCGACAAAGCCACCGGCGTCCTCTACGTCGGTGACTACGGCCCCGACGCGGGCGCCGCCGACCCGAAGCGCGGACCGGCCGGACAGGTCGAGTTCGCCCGCGTGACGAAGCCCGGCAACTTCGGCTGGCCGTTCTGCACAGGTGACAACGAGCCGTACGTCGACTACGACTTCGCCACCAGGACGTCCGGCGCCGCCTTCGACTGCGCGGCACCGAAGAACACCTCGCGGCACAACACCGGCCTGGTCGACCTGCCACCGGCGGAGACCGCCTGGATTCCGTACGACGGTGACTCGCTGCCCGAGTTCGGCAGCGGCTCCGAGTCCCCGATGGGCGGGCCCGTCTACCACTACGACCCGGAGCTCGACTCGCCGGTGAAGTTCCCCGAGGCGTACGACGGGGACTTCTTCGCCGGAGAGTTCGGCAGGCGCTGGATCAAGCGCATCGAGCACGACAGCGACGGCACGGTCCAGTCGATCAGCCCGGTCCCGTGGACCGGCACCCAGGTCATGGACATGGCTTTCGGGCCGGACGGGGCGCTGTACGTCCTGGACTACGGCACCGCCTGGTTCGGCGGCGACGAGAACGCCGGGCTCTACCGCATCGAGAACGCCACCGGCGGCCGCTCACCCGTCGCCGAGGCGAGCTCGAACAAGACCTCCGGCACCGCGCCGCTCAGAGTCGCCTTCTCCTCGGCCGGTACGACGGACGCGGACGGCGACACCCTCACCTACGCCTGGGAGTTCGGCGACGGCGGCACGTCGACGGCCGCCAACCCCACCCACACCTACCGGAAGAACGGCACGTACACCGCGACCGTCACCGTCAAGGACCTCAGCGGACGCACCGGTTCGGCGAGCGTGCACGTGACCGTGGGCAACACCGCTCCGACCGTGAGACTAGAACTCCCGGCCGAGGGGCAGCTGTTCACCTTCGGTGACGAGATCCCGTTCAAGGTCACCGTCACCGACCCCGAGGACGGCACGGTCGACTGCTCCCGGGTCGCGGTCCGCTTCATCCTCGGCCACGACAGCCACGGCCACCCCGTCACCACGGTCAACGGCTGCTCCGGCGTCATCAAGACCGAGGCGGACGGCGGGCACGACCCCAACGCCAACATCTTCGGAGTCGTCGACGCCTCGTACACCGACGGCGGAGGCGGCGGCCAGGCCGCGCTCACCGGCAGCGACCAGGCGCAGCTCCAGCCGCGCCACCGCCAGGCCGAGCACTACAGCGCCCAGTCCGGTGTCGCACCGCAGGACAAGGCGAGCGCGCACGGCGGCAAGACCGTCGGCGACATCCACGACGGTGACTGGATCTCCTTCACGCCGTACCTGCTCACCGGCGCCACCGAGCTCACCGCCCGGATCTCCTCCGCCGGAGCGGGCGGCTCGCTGGAAGTACGGACCGGTTCACCCACCGGCACCCTGCTGGGCTCCACCACCGTCCCCGTCACGGGCGGCTGGGACACCTTCCAGGACGTCGACGTCTCCCTGCGCAAGGCCCCGAAGCGGACCACGCAGCTCTTCCTGGTCTTCAGGGGCGGCAGCGGAGCGCTCTACGACATCGACGACTTCCAGCTCTCCTCGGCCCCCGCCAGCCGGACGCCAAGCGGGTCCTCGTCTTCTCGAAGACCGGCGGCTTCCGCCACGACTCCATCCCGGCCGGCATCACCGCGCTGAAGGAGATCGGCGCCGAGAGCGGCATCACCGTGGACGCGACCGAGGCGCCCGGCCAGTTCACCGCGGCCAACCTGGCACGGTACGACTCCGTCGTCTTCCTCTCCACGACCGGAGACGTCCTCGACAGCGTCCAGCAGAAGGCGTTCGAGGACTATGTGGCCGGCGGGGCGGATACATGGGCGTCCACGCCGCCGCCGACACCGAGTACGACTGGGAGTTCTACGGCGGACTCGTCGGCGCGTACTTCACCTCGCACCCGCAGATCCAGCCCGCCACCGTACGGGTCGAGAACCACGACCACCCGGCGACGGCCCATCTGGACGAGACCTGGGACCGCACCGACGAGTGGTACAACTACCGCACCAACCCCCGGGACAAGGCCCAGGTACTCGCCACACTGGACGAGTCCAGCTACACCGGCGGCACGATGAAGGGCGACCACCCGATCTCCTGGTGCCAGACCTACCAGGGCGGCCGTTCCTTCTACACCGGCCTCGGCCACACCAAGGAGTCGTACGCCGAACCGGACTTCCGCAAGCACCTGCTCGGCGCAATGCGCTACACGACCGGTCAGGCCACGGCCGACTGCAAGCCCGACACCGGCTACCGGACGATCTTCAACGGGAAGACGCTCGACGGCTGGAAGCAGGCGGGCCCCGGGACGTTCGACGTCGTCGACGGCGAGCTGCGCACCGAGGGCGGTATGGGGATGCTCTGGTACCAGGCCGAGGAGCTGGAGTCGTACTCCCTGAAGCTCGACTGGAAGATGGCGGGCGACGACAACTCCGGGATCTTCGTGGGCTTCCCGGCCTCCGACGACCCCTGGTCCGCCGTGAACAACGGCTACGAGATCCAGATCGACGCCACCGACGCGGCCGACCGCACCACGGGTGCCGTCTACGGCTTCACATCCGCCGACCTCGCCGCCCGTGACCGGGTGCTCAAGGCTCCGGGGGAGTGGAACAGCTACGAGATCCGGGTCCAGGGCGAACGCCTGCGGGTCTTCCTCAACGGCGTGAAGATCAACGACTTCACCAACACCGACCCGGTCCGCAGTCTCAGGAACGGCCACATCGGCCTCCAGAACCACGGAGCCCAGGACCAGGTGTCCTTCCGTGACATCAAGCTGAAGCAGCTGCCCTCGACGTAGGGCGGCCCCGACCGGCGGCGGGCGGGGGAGAGTCCCAGCCCCCGCCCGCCGCTCACCACAGCCCCAAGAGCCACAGCCAGGGAGGCAGTCCGTGACCGCACAAGCCGTCCGCACCGGAGTCTGGTTCATCGGAGCACGCGGCTCCGTCGCCACCACCGCCACCGCGGGGTGCGCCGCCATCGCAGCAGGACTCCACCCGGCGACCGGCATGGTCACCGAGACATCCCCCTTCGCCGCCAGTGGGCTGCCCCCGCTGCACTCCCTGGTGTTCGGCGGCCACGACACCGTCGACTGCCCCCTGCCCAAACGTGCCGAGGCCCTCGCCGCCGGGGAAGTCCTGCCGTACGGCCTGCCGTCCGCGGTACGCGCCGAACTCACCGCGGCCGACGCGGAGATACGGACCGGCGGCCCCCTTCCCGGCGACACGCGTACCGACGAACAGCTCATCACCGCGTTCGCGGCGGACCTCACCGACTTCGCCGGCCGCCACGGACTGGCGCGCACGGTCGTGATCAACGTCGCCTCCACGGAGCCCCTTCCCCAGGACGGCGACGACCGCCTCCCCGCCAGCTCCCTCTACGCGGCCGCCGCGCTCCGGGCCGGCTGCCCGTACGTCAACTTCACCCCGTCCACGGGCCTGCGCACCCCGGCCCTCCAGGACGCCGTCGACTCCTGCGGACTTCCCCACGCGGGGCGCGACGGCAAGACGGGCCAGACGCTGCTGCGTTCCGTGCTCGCCCCGATGTTCGTACAGCGCGCCCTGCCCGTACGGGCCTGGTCGGGCACCAACCTCCTGGGTGGCGGTGACGGAGCGGCGCTGGCCGACCCGGCGGCCGCCGCGGCCAAGAACGCGGGCAAGGAACGGGTGCTCGCCGACACCCTGGGCACCGCCCCGAGGGCGAGGTGCACATCGACGACGTACCGGCGATGGGCGACTGGAAGACGGCGTGGGACCACATCGCCTTCGACGGCTTCCTCGGCTCGCGCATGATCCTCCAGACGATCTGGCAGGGCTGCGACTCGGCGCTGGCCGCCCCCCTCGTCCTGGACCTCGCCCGGCTGCTGGCGCGCGCCCACGAGAGGGGCATCGCGGGCCCGCTCCCCGAGCTGGGCTTCTACTTCAAGGACCCGGACGGCGGCCCGGCCGGGCTGTCCGAGCAGTACGCGGCGCTGCTGGCCTTCGGTGAGCGGCTGCGGGGCGAGCGATGAGGCCAAGCCGGTGGGGCGGCGCGGCAGGCGCGCTGCCGGCCCTGACGGCCGCCCTGGCGGTGACAGCGGCGGCCGGTGCTCTGCGCGGTGCTCGCGCCTGGAGGTCCGGTTCCGGGCGGTCAGGTTGTGTGCCGTCCGGTTCTGCGCCTGCCGGTTCTGTGCCGTCCGGCTCCGAACCGGGCACCGTCGCGGCCACGGACGGCCTCTCCGGCGCTGGCGGGACCGCGCCCGCACCGGACAGGCGCGGCACAATGGGCGGCCGGGGCGGTGGCGCCGCGCCCGGGACCGGGCCCCGCCTGGCCGGGGTGCGCGACCGGGCGGGCGCGTGGGCGGAACTGCTGCGGGTGTCGGCCCTCTTCAGCGTCCCCGGCGACGCCCTGGCCGGGGCCGCCGCCCTGGGGCGCCGGCCCGACCGGGGCACCGCACTGGCTGTCGCCGCCTCCCTCTGCCTGTACGAGGCGGGGATGGCGCTCAACGACTGGGCGGACCGCGAGGAGGACGCCGTGGACCGCCCCCACCGCCCGATCCCCTCGGGCCGCGTCGCCCCCGGCGCGGCCCTCGCCGTGGCGGGCGCCCTGACGGCGGCCGGCCTGGCCCTGGCCGCACGAGCCGGCCGGCCCTCACTTGCGGTGGCCTCGGGCCTCGCGGCCACGGTGTGGTCCTACGACCTGTATCTGAAGCACACCCCGGCGGGCCCGGCGGCCATGGCGACGGCCCGCTCCCTCGACCTGCTCCTGGGAGCGACGGCGACCGCGAAGGTGACAGTCGCGAGGCCCCCTGCGCCGGCGCAGGTATCACCCCGAGCGGCCCACGCACCGGCGCCCGCCAAGGCACCAGCAGCGGCGGCGGTTCCCGCGCGGGCCACGCCGGTCCCGCCCCCGCCGGCACTCCGCGCCGCCTTCCCGGCCGCCGCGATCCTCGGCGCGCACACCTACGCCGTCACCGTCGTCTCCCGGCACGAGGCGCAGGGCGGCTCCACCGTCGCACCGCTCGGCGCGCTCGCCGCGACCCTGGCGCTCGGGGCCACCGTCGCGAACACCCCCCGGCACCCCGGCGATTCCCGTCCGGGCGGGGACTCACCGCTCGTCCGGCCCCCGGGGCGCCCCGCCGGCACCGCGGCCCGCCTGCTCCTCACCGCCTTCGCGGGCGCCTATCTCCGTACCGCCGCGCGCCCCCAGCTGTACGCCGCCCTCAACCCCTCCCCACCCCTCACCCAGCGCGCCGTCGGCGGTGGCATCCGCGCCATGATCCCGCTCCAGGCCGCTCTCGCCGCCCGCGCCGGGGCGCCCGTCACCGGGCTGGTCCTCATGGGGCTCGTGCCCCTGGCGCGCGCGCTCGCACGGAAGGTGAGCCCCACATGACGCTCCACTTCGGTTACGGCACCAACGGGCTGACCGACCTCCGGCTCGACGACGCCCTCGGGCTCCTCGCCGACCTCGGCTACGAGGGCGTCGGGCTGACCCTCGACCACATGCACCTCGACCCCCTCGCCCCCGACCTGGCCGCCCGCACCCGCCAGGTGGCGCGGCGCCTCGGCGACCTCGGGCTCGGCGTGACCGTCGAGACCGGCGCCCGCTACGTCCTGGACCCGCGCCGCAAACACGGCCCCTCGCTGCTCGACCCGGACCCCGAGGCCAGGGCGGCCCGCACCGCACTGCTCGTCCGGGCCGTCGACGTCGCCGCCGACCTCGGCGCGCACGCCGTGCACTGCTTCAGCGGCATCATCCCCCCGGAGACCGGGGACGGAACCGGGGACACCGTCGCCTGGGAGCGGCTGGCCGACGCGCTCACCCCCGTCATCGACGCCGCGACCCGTACCGGCGTCCCGATCGCCATCGAGCCCGAACCCGGCCATCTCCTGGCCACCATCGCCGACTTCCACCACCTCCGTGCCCTCCTCGGTGACCCACAACCTCTCGGCCTCACCCTCGACATCGGCCACTGCCAGTGCCTGGAGCCCGCCTCGCCCGTCGACTGCGTCAAGGACGCCGCGCCCTGGCTGCGCCACGTACAGATCGAGGACATGCGCCGCGGGGTGCACGAACACCTGCCCTTCGGTGACGGCGAGATCGATTTCCCGCCCGTCCTCGAAGAGCTCGCCGCCGCGGACTACGGCGGCCTCACCGTCGTCGAGCTGCCCCGCCACTCGCACGCGGGTCCGGAGCTCGCCCGCACCTCGATCGAGTTCCTGCACAAGCACAGTCCATCGAGCCGCTGAATCCGCGACAGGGAGCAACGCCATGCCGATGACCCCGCTGCTGGCCCGCGAAGAGCTCGACGCGCAGCTCGGCGGAGCCGCCCGCGCCTGGCTCGACGAAGCCCTCGCCGAGGCCGAGCACGCGGCCGAACACACCGCCGCGCACGCGGCCCGGCAGGAAACCGGCCCTCCGGCCGCCGGGCCCGGAGCGCTCATCGCCGCGCCGCCGTGGGAACTGCGGTACGCGGCAGCCGGCCGGTACTGCGGGCTCGACCACGCCGACTCCGTACGCGCCCTGCTGCTGCTGGCGGCCCGGGCCGGGCTGCCCGCCCTGACCAGGCTCTACGACCAGGGCACCGCCGCCGAACGGCGTGCCGTGCTGCGCACCCTGCACCGGCTGGACATCGGCTCCGCCGCCCTGCCGCTCGTCGAGGACGCCCTGCGTACCAACGACACACGGCTCGTCGCGGCGGCCGTCGGCCCGTACGCCGCGGCACACCTCGACGCGCACCAGTGGCGCCACGCCGTTCTCAAGTGCCTCTTCACCGGCGTCCCCGTGGACTGCGTCGACGCACTGGCCCGCAGGGCGCTCGGCGATCTCGAACTCGCCCGGATGCTGGGCGACTTCGCGGCCGAGCGCACGGCGGCGGGGCGGGACGTCCCCGCCGATCTCGCGTACGTACTCAGCTGCACCGCTCCCGCCACCACGGTCCCGTCCCAGGAGTCCTGATGCGCATCTTCGACCCCCACATCCATATGACCTCCCGCACCACGGACGACTACCGGGCGATGTACGACGCGGGGGTCCGCGCGCTCGTCGAACCCTCCTTCTGGCTCGGCCAGCCCCGCACCTCGCCCGCCAGCTTCTTCGACTACTTCGACGCGCTGCTCGGCTGGGAGCCCTTCCGCGCCTCCCAGTACGGCATAGCCCACCACTGCACGCTCGCCCTCAACCCCAAGGAGGCGAACGACCCCCGCTGCTTCCCCGTCCTGGACGCCCTGCCCCGCTACCTGGTCAAGGACTCAGTCGTCGCCGTCGGTGAGATCGGCTACGACTCGATGACCCCGGCGGAGGACATCGCCCTGGCCACACAGCTCCAGCTCGCCGCGGACCACGGCCTGCCGGCCCTCGTCCACACTCCCCACCGCGACAAACTCGCCGGTCTGCACCGCACCGTCGACGTCGTCCGCGAATCCCACCTGCCCCCTGAGCGGGTCCTGCTCGACCACCTCAACGAGACGACCGTGGAACACGCCATCGACAGTGGTTGCTGGGCCGGTTTCTCCATCTACCCCGACACCAAGATGGACGAGGACCGCATGGTGACGATCCTGCGGACGTACGGCACCGAGAAGATGCTGGTCAACTCGGCCGCCGACTGGGGTCAGAGCGACCCGCTGAAGACCCGCAAGGTCGGCGACGCGATGCTGAAGGCCGGCTTCACGGAGGACGACGTCGACCAGGTCCTCTGGCGCAACCCCGTCGCCTTCTACGGGCAGAGCGGCCGGCTCCAGCTCGACGTCGCCGCCCCCGACCCCCAGCACGAGGGGAACTCCATCCTGCGCGGCGGGGAGTGAGACGATGCGCTTCCGTCACCCCGACGGCTCCACCGTCCACCTCTCCTACTGCACCAACGTGCACCCGGCCGAGACCCTCGACGGGGTGCGGGCGCAACTGCGCGACCACTGCGAACCGGTACGCAGACGTCTCGGCCGCGACCGGCTGGGCATCGGCCTGTGGCTCGCCAAGGACGCCGCCCGCACCCTGGTCAACGACCCGGCGGCCCTGCGCTCCCTGCGCGCGGAACTGGAGCGCCGGGGCCTCGAGGTCGTCACACTCAACGGGTTCCCGTACGAGGGATTCGGCGCCGAGAAGGTCAAGTACCGCGTCTACCGGCCGGACTGGACCGAGCCCGAGCGCCTCTCCCACACCACGGACCTGGCCAGACTGCTCGCCGCACTGCTCCCCGACGACGTCACCGAGGGCAGCATCTCCACCCTGCCGATCGCCTGGCGCACCCCGTACGACGGCGACCCCGGCGCGGCCCGCACCGCGCGGGCAGCCCTCACCACCCTCGCCCAGCGCCTCGACGCCCTCGCCGAACTGACCGGGAAGTCCATCCGGATCGGCCTCGAACCCGAACCGGGCTGCACCGTGGAGACGACCTCCGACGCGATCGCCCCGCTCACCGCGATCGGCCACGACCGCATCGGCATCTGCGTCGACACCTGCCACCTCGCCACGTCGTTCGAGGACCCGGACACCGCGCTCGACGCCCTCGCCGCGGCCGGCGTCTTCGTCGCCAAGGCCCAGCTCTCAGCGGCCCTGCACGCCGAAGAACCCCACCTGCCCGACGTCCGCGCCGCGCTCGCCGACTTCGCCGAACCGCGTTTCCTGCACCAGACCCGGATGAACAGCGCCGCGGGGCTGCGCGGCACCGACGACCTCCACGAGGCACTCGACGGCCACGCGCTGCCCGACAGCGCCCCCTGGCGCTCCCACTTCCACGTGCCGCTGCACGCACCCCCGGCGCCCCCGCTCACCTCCACGCTCCCGGTGCTCAGGTCCACGCTGAACCGGCTCGTCGGCGGTCCGGTGGCCCTGACCCGGCACCTGGAGGTCGAGACGTACACCTGGCAGGCGCTGCCCGCCGAGCTGCGCCCACGGACCCGCACCCAGCTCGCCGACGGCATCGCCGCCGAACTCACCCTCGCCCGCGATCTCCTGGTCGACCTCGGGCTCAAGGAGCTCCCGTGACCTCACCCGAAGCAGCGACCGAAGCGGGCCTCACCTCCGCCCCGACCCCCCTCCTCGTCCTCGACGTCGTGGGACTCACCCCGCAGCTCCTCGACCACATGCCCCACCTCAAGGCCATGGCGGCCCGCGGGGCGCAGGCACCGCTCAGCACCGTGCTGCCCGCCGTCACCTGCGCCGCCCAGTCGACCTTCCTCACCGGCACGACCCCCGCCGAACACGGGATCGTCGCCAACGGCTGGTACTTCCGCGAGCTGGGCGAGGTCTTCCTGTGGCGCCAGCACAACGGGCTCGTCGCGGGCGACAAACTGTGGGACGCGGCCCGCCGCGCCCACCCCGGCTACACCGTCGCCAACATCTGCTGGTGGTACGCCATGGGCGCCGACACCGACTTCACGGTCACCCCGCGCCCCGTGTACTACGCCGACGGCCGCAAGGAACCCGACTGCTACACCCGGCCGCCCGCCCTGCACGACGAGCTCACCGAGAAGCTCGGCACCTTCCCCCTCTTCCACTTCTGGGGCCCCGGCGCCGACCTCGTCTCCTCACGGTGGATCATCGACGCGACCCGGCACATCCTCGCCACCCGCGCCCCCGACCTGGCCCTCAGCTACCTGCCGCACCTCGACTACGACCTCCAGCGCTACGGCCCCGACGACCCGCGCTCCCACCGGGCGGCGACCGAACTCGACCGGGCCGTGGCACCGCTGCTCGAAGACGCCCGCCGCCAGGGGCGCACCGTCGTCGCGCTCTCCGAGTACGGGATCACGCGCGTGGACCGGCCCGTCGACATCAACCGCGCCCTGCGCCGCGCCGGCCTGCTGGAGGTCCACACCCAGGACGGCATGGAGTACCTGGACCCGATGGCCTCCCGGGCCTTCGCGGTCGCCGACCACCAGATCGCGCACATCTACGTACGCCGCCCCGAGGACCTCGAAGCCACCCGGGAGGCACTCGCGGGGCTGCCCGGCATCGAGCAGCTCCTCGACGACGAGGGCAAGAAGGCCCACCACCTCGACCACCCCCGCTCCGGCGAACTGGTTGCCGTCGCGGAGCCGGACGCCTGGTTCACGTACTACTACTGGCTGGAGGACGACCTCGCCCCCGACTTCGCCCAGCTGGTGGAGATCCACCGCAAGCCGGGCTACGACCCCGTCGAGCTCTTCATGGACCCCCAGGACCCCTTCGTCCGGGTCAAGGCCGCAGGTGCCCTCGCACGCAAGAAGCTCGGCATGCGCTACCGCATGGCCGTCGTCCCCCTCGACCCCGCACCCATCCGCGGCAGCCACGGCCGCCTGCCCACGAGCGACGAAGAAGGTCCGCTCATCCTCTGCTCCACCCCCCACGCGTTCACCGGCCGCGTCGAGGCCACCGAAGTGAAGTCCCTGCTGCTCCGGCTCGCCGGACTGCACTGAGCTGTCCGCTCACTCACCAAGGGAGTTACCTGATCATGAGCCGAACCCCCAAGGACGCCGGACTCGCGCGCAGGCTCAGCCGCCGCAACGTCCTCGGCGTCGTCGCCGGAGCCACCGCGGCGACCCTGCTGGGCACCGGGACCGCCGAGGCGCACGGCAGGGGCCGTCCCGTCCTGCCGCCCGGCCGTCTCGGAATCCAGCTCTACAGCCTCCGCGACAAGGTCTCCACGCTCGGTTTCGCACCGGTCTTCGCGGAACTGGAGAAGTACGGCTACGACGAGATCGAGTTCGCCGGATACACCCAGGGCTCGGCCGGCCCCCTCACCCTCGCCCAGCTGAAGCGGCTCGCCCGGGACCACGGACTGAACCCCATAGGCAGCCATGTCGGCTACCACGACGACAACAACCCCGGCGCCTACACCTTCGCCCAGAACCTCACCAAGGTCCTGGACGACGCCGAGGCCCTCGGGCTCAAGCACATCGGCACCGCCTCGGGCCCCTGGCGCTACGGCTCGACCGTCGACGGCTGGAAGCGCGCCGCCGAGGACTTCAACACCTACGGTGCCGCCGCGCGCAAGCGCGGGATGAAGTTCTACCAGCACAACCACGCCGAGGAGTTCTCCTTCGCGACCGACCAGCCGGACGTCCGCCTCTACGACGTCCTGCTCGCCGAGACCGACCCGGACCTGGTGTACCTGGAGATGGACATCTACTGGGCCTACGCCGCCCAGTTCCGTTTCGGGAAGAGGGCGGACGGCACACCGGCCCCCTTCGACCCGGTCGAGTACGTACTCAGGCAGCCCGACCGCTTTCCGCTCTTCCACGTCAAGGACGGCATCCGGGATGACACGGCACGCGACGGTTACCGCATGACGGACGTCGGCGACGGCGACATCGACTACAAGACCTTCCTCAGCCGTGTCACCGCGCGCACCCCCCGCGGCCGTACCTACCACCACTGGCAGGCCGAGCACGACAACCCCGCCGACTCCCTGGCGTTCGCCCGCAAGTCCAGTCAGCACCTGCACTCCCTGCGGGAGAGGTGCGGCGAGTAGCCGCCCGGCCGCCGCGTGCACAGGCCCCGGGGCGCCGAGACTCCCCGGGGCCGCCGGCGGGCGCGGTCACGCACGCCCACGGAGGCAGCCGGGAGCACTCCGCGTGCGCGGCGGACGACGGACCGTGCGCGCGTAGCGACCTCACGCCGAGCACCAGCCCGCCCACCCCGGCACCGCGCCACTGACCACCGAAAACGCAGGTGAGAGGCGATCCAAACCCCTGGTATTGTTTTCTTTGTCGCCGCGGGGAAACCCACCGCGCACGACAGACACCTTGTCCGGGTGGCGGAATGGCAGACGCGCTAGCTTGAGGTGCTAGTGCCCTTTATCGGGCGTGGGGGTTCAAGTCCCCCCTCGGACACCAGCCAGATCCCCACGGTTCCTCGCGAACCGTGGGGATCTGTCGTTTCCGGCGTGCCCGGTGTGCCGGGCGTCCGCCTACAGCAGCGGCTTGGTGCAGACCGTGGTGGTGCCGTCGCTGATGCAGGCCCGTACCGACTGCCCGGTCGTCGCCTTCATCACCTTCTCGGCCGCGACCTTCGTGTACGTCCCGCCGGGCGCCCTGTCCTCCAGCCACACCGTCGTACCCGTGGCCGTCGTGTGGGCCCAGGCGTAGTAGTCGGAGACCGACCAGGACGGACGCGAGCCGCTGAGCGTGACCTGCTGTCCGCCGGGGAGCCGGGCCGTGGACCAGTCCGTGGCGACCGATGCCCACTTCGTGACCGTCGAGGGCGCGACGCCCTCGCAGATCTCGCCGGGGGCGCAGGGGCCCATCGCGCCCTCCCTGTCGTTCGTGTAGAGGTTGTCGTCCTGGTGGGTGGCGAACGCCCACGTCTTGCCGTCCACGACCAGTCCCGCGATCTCCTTGCCGGACAGCGGGTCGAGGGCGGCCATCTTCGTCCGGCCCGTCGCCGTGAGCCGGGTGCCGGGGATCGGCACCGGCCGCTGGACGCGGGAGTCGACGCCGGAGTCGCTGTGGGTCATCAGGGTGGCGAAGACGCCCGTGCGGCCGGTGGGAAGCTCGGCCTCGCCCCAGTAGTACATGTGGTGGGGGTCCCAGGCGGGACGGCCCTGCCAGATCTTCAGCCGGCCGCCCTGGTAGACGCTGGCGTCCTCGACCAGGCGCGGTTCGTAGTTCGGCATCCACTCCGTGACGGTCGACGAGTCGACGCCCGTGCAGGGAAGCGTGGCGCAGGGTGCCTGGGTCGGGGCGGTCGTCGTGGCATCCGGGTCCTGGGTGCACGCGGTGCCGCTGCTGTCGCTCACGCAGGCCCGCAGCTGGGGCAGCCACGAGTACGCGTGGGTCGAGCCGGAGGTGGTGCGCGAGGCGCCTTGCGGCGTGAACTCGGTGTAGACCTCACCCCAGCGACCGGCGCCCTGCCACGCCTCCAGCCAGAACCTTCCGCCGGAGCCGGTCAGCTGGCCCTCGGCCCAGCCGAGATAGCTCCCTTGCTTCAGACGCCCGTCGACCATCTGGACGGAGGCTCCGGAGGGAAGCGCCACCCGTTCGTACTCGGAGCGGTACACGGACGACCAGTCCGATGCGGGGATCGTGGTCGGATTCGCGTCGGAACACCAGCCCGCGCAGGGGCCGTTGGGCACCACTGTGGACACGGTGTCGTTGACGCACCCTGTCTGCCTGCCGTCCGTGACACACGCGGCGTTGGCGTAAGCGACCCCGTACCGGGTCGTGTTGAACAGGAACATGCCGGTGGTGCCGGTCGTGTCGCGGTACGAGCGGGGGTGCTCCATCGTCGACCTGGTGTTGATGCCGTCGCCGAGGTTCTCCTCGGTCCGCAGCCAGCCGCGTCCCTGCGTCGTCCCGGTGAGGGTCACCTCGGCCCAGGAGTAGACCGTCGCGGACGTGTCCCAGGCAGGCTTACCCGTGTACATCCTCAGCCGCGAGCCGGAGGCGAGGACGACCTCCTTGAGCAGCTTCGGCGCACCACCCGTGTGCCATGCCGTGACGCTCCCGGGCTCGGAGCCCTCACACGGCAGGAGCGGACACGGCGCCGGCTGCGCGGCCGCCGCCTTCGTCGAAGCCGGGGCTCCGGCGGCCGTCGCCGTCGGAGCCGTCATCAGTGCGGAGGCGGTGACCGCCACGGCGACGGGCACACTCCAGGCCCATAACCGACTCCACCGCCCTCTGCTCGTCGTGCCCCGTACATCCCCGTTTAGCATGCCGTCTCCTCCACTGAACACCTCGGTCGGGCCCTGACGCAGTGATGCAATGCGCCGCGGCTCTTCCGCCCGTCTCCGCGGGGTCTTCGTGGTGGGGCGCATGGCTCGTTATCCGCCATCCACGGACGGGAGCGCGGGGGAGAGACATGCGTGGAGCGCCCGCAGCAGCGGGGCCGGCCCGGGACGATTCAACGGGTGCCTCACCTCTGCCCGTCCCGTGGCAGCGGTACGGGTGCGGCAGGCGGCGGGGTCACCGGCTCGTCCTGCGCCATCAGGTCCGCGCCGTCCCACACGAAGCGCGCCGTGGTCACCGCGTCGTCACCCGGGCCACCGCCCCCGGTGATCAGCTGGTGCACGGCGATGCCGTCGAGCTCCCGGTACGTGCACCACTCGTGGTCCGAGGTGAGCATGAGGTCGAGGTCGAGCGAGCACAGCAACTCGAAGACCTGGCCCCGGTTGGCGGAGTCGACCCCGACGAAGACCTCGTCCAGCAGGATCAGCCGGGGTGCTCCCGGCACCGCCTGGTAGTGCGCGGCCACCGCGGCGAACAGGGGCAGGTGCAGGGCGATGGCCTTCTCCCCGCCCGACAGCGCACCGTGCAGCTTCTTCGTGAGCAACTGCCAGCCCTGGCCGTTGGCCCGGTCGAGCTTCACCACGAACCGGTGCCACGCCGTGTAGTCCAGGACCCGGGTCAGCTGCTCCTCCCAGTTCCTCGCGGTGCCGGACCCCTTGGCCTCCTCGATCCGCTCGCGGAAGAAGCGGTGCAGCGCCTCCCGGTCCGCGTCCGACATCCGCCCCGGGTCCTTCAGCAGCATGTCGCGGGCGGCCCTGGTGCCGGGCGGGAGCCCCGGATCGACCTGCCACACCAGGCGTACGGCCACCCGGGACGCCGTACGCACCCGCTCCAGCCGGGCGTTCATCGCGTCGACCAGCTCGTCGGCCTGCCGGATACGGGCCGCGAGATGCCGCCTGGTGTCGCCGGTCAGCGTGCGGTCGAACAACTCCCGCTCGTCACCGGTGATCTCCTCCCGGCCGCGGTCGCGCTCGGCGGCCAGAGCGGCGAGCAGACCCGAGGCACCCATGCGTACACCGTCCATGGCGGCGGAGAGCACCTGCACGTCGTCGTGCGTCTCCATCGCGAGGCCGGCCCGCGAGCCGAGTGCCTGGCGGCTCGCCTGGACGGTCTCCCGAGCCGCCCCAGCGCGTCCGCGACGTGCTTCGGCTCGTACGGGACGGACGGCCACAGCGCACCCAGGGAACGCGCGGTCTCCAGCGTTGCCTTGGTCCCCTCTCCCGCCAGCACCTCAGCCCCGGCGCCCGCGTCGGCGGGGAACCCCAGCCGCAGCAGATACCTGAAGCGCTCCGCGGCGGCGTCGCGCGCGGCCACCGCGGCGTCACGGCGGGCCGCCGCCGCGGACCGCTCACTGGTCCGTGCTCCGATCCGCCCCTCGATCGTGAGCAGCGAAGCGGTGTGCTCGCGCAGTGCGGACTGCTGGGCCCGGCGCGCCGTCCGCATCCCGTCGATCCGGGTAAGCGTCTCCTCGTAGGCGGCGCCGACGGTGTGCTCGATCTCCTCCAACTGCGCGGTCAGCCCCCGTGCCGCCGATGCCGCGCGGCCCGCCTCCGCGTCCAGCTCCCGCGCCGCCAGTCCGGAACGCTCCGCCCGGGAGCGCAGCTCCGCGGCCGTACGCCGCTCCGAGACCAGCTGGACCTGGGCGATGAGCCACTGACTGCCGGAGTCCTGGAGGGCCTGGACCGTCTCCCGCACCGCGCGCAACGCCTGGGCGTCGGACGGCAGCCCGTGCTGGGACGCCACGTGGTCGAGTCCGTCCCGCGCCACCCTGGCGGCGGACTCGCACCTGGTGAGCGCGGTGACCGCGTCCCGGACCGCGTCCTCCCGGGCCTCGGTGACCGACTGGGCGCGGTCCAGCTCGCGTTCGGCCTCGGCGACGGCACGGTGACCGGGGCGGCACCGCCGGTCGGCCTCCAGCGTCTCCCGGCGGGCGGCGACCGCCGACAGCTCGACCGTCAGAGCGGCCAGGGTGTGGTCCAGGGCGCTGATCGCCTCGGCCAGCGCGGCGACGCGGCGCTCCCGGGACCTGGCGCGCGCCGACGCCCCGATGTAAGCGACGTCGGACTTGGCCCAGCTTCCCGTCGCACTGGCGAGCCGCCAGGTGCCGTCCGCGCCCACCGCGGCACCGTGCGCGGGGGCAGCGTGTCTCCGTACGCGATACCGGCCAGCAACTGGCCGATGCGCTCGGCCGGGACGGGCGCGCCCGGCTCCGGCCCCAGCACCTCGCCGAGCTGGCGGCCCGGGGCGGGAACGGCCCACTCGGCCTCGGCGAACGCGTCGTGGCCCAGCGCGACCGCGCCCCCGTACGGCGCGACCCAGGCGTCCAGCAGACCGCTGGCCTCCAGGGCGGCCTCGACCGCGTTGCGCGTGGCCGCGGGCACCGTGTCGTGGAAGGCCACCAGCTTCCACAGGGGCGCGCCGGACAGCCGCGCACGGTCGGCGGTACGGAACACCGGTCGCGGTGGCGCCAGGTCGGCGGTGTGCCGCAGCCGCTCGGCCTCCGCCGCCAGCGCCTCGCGCTCCGCCCCGGCCGTGGTGAGACGGGCGGTGACCGCGGCCTCCGCCGTGGTCAGGGCGTGGTCGGCCGTCCGCGTCGCGGCGTCCACCAGCGCCAGTACCCCGGCCTCACCGCCGGCCCGGCCGGCCAGCTCGTCCAGCGCGGCCTCGTCGAAGGACAGCTCCCCGCACCGGCGGGCCCAGCCGCGCAGCCGCTCCTCCTGCGCCGCGACCGCCCGCTGATATCCGGCAGCGGCCTCCGTACGCCGTTCGGCCGCCGCGGCGAGTGCCGTCCGGGAGGTCTCCGCACGCTCCTCGGCCGCCGTACGTGCGGTGAGGGCGGTACGCAGGGCGTCGAGAGCTTCTCGTACGTCCTCGGTCTGGCCCCGCCGCCCCCGCACCGCCCCGTGCAGGATCTGCCTGGCCCGGTCGGCGTCGCCCGCCTCCAGCGCACCGCTCACCTCCGTGCACGCGGCGGACATGCCGGCCCGCCCAGCGAGCTGCCGGGAGTCGCTTTCGGCGGCCCGGACCCGCTCCGCCTGCGCCTCCACCGCATCGAGCGCCCCGGCGAGCCGGGCCTCGTCCTCGTCCGCGGTGGTCCGGGCGGCACCGGCCGCCAGGTGCCGCGCCTCGGCTTCCCGGTGCGCCTGCGCGGCGCGCTGACGGAGGCCGTCCAGCTCCCGCCCCTCCCGGTAGGCGTCGGACTCCGTCAGCGCCTCGATCCGGGCGCTCAGTTCGGTGACCGACGCCTCCGTCCCGCGCTGCCGCTCCTCGGTCCTGCCCCGCTCCGCCACGGCGGCGCGCAGCTCCTCCTCGCGCTCCGCCGCCGCGCGAGTGCGGTTGTCCAAGTCGGTGGTCGCCGAGATCAGGGCCGCGGCCCCGGCGCGCAGCACCCGCTGGGCGTACGAGCGCTGACGGGCACCCAGCGCCTGCGCGGCCCGCACCTCGTCCTCCAGCCGGGCCAGATGCTCGCGGCGCCGGTCCAGCCGCTCGAACCCGTCGGCCAGTTCGGAGATCTCCCCCTGGTCGAGCGGGGGCAGGGCACGCGACAGCAGTTCCGACAGCAGCGAGGGGTCGAGGCGCTGGGACAGCTTCGGGGTGCGCAGCTGGAGCAGCGCCGTGATCAGAGCGCCGTAGCGCTGCTCGCTGAGACCGGGGAAGAGGGTCCGGCGCACGGCGTCCCGGTAGTCGGCCGCCGAGGCGTACACGTCACCGTGGCCGGCCAGCTCCGCCGCGAGCGACGCCCTGGTGAGTGGCTGACCCGACTCGTTGACCAGGGAGAGGCCGCCGGGAACACCGACGCGCCGACGGCTGGTGAAGAAGTCCGTCGTGACGGTCGTGGTCCGCTCGCCGGCCTGCAGGCGCGCACCGATGGTGAGGAACTCCTCGGCGCCGCCCTCACCCCGCGCCGTCCGGAACTCCAGCCACACGTATCCCACCCGGGTGAGCCCGGTGGCGCCCTCGCCCATGAGGTTCCAGTGCATGGTGCGTTCCGAGCCGCCGAAGGTGGACAGCCGGTGCGGGCGCAGACTCGCGTCGAAGAGGAACGGCAGCAGGACTTCCAGTGCCTTCGACTTGCCCGTGCCGTTCGGCCCGCGCAGCAGCAGGCGTCCGCGGTGGAAGGTGAACACCTCGTCGTAGTAGCGCCAGACGTTGAGCACACCGGCTCTGGTCGGCTGCCAGCGCTCGCCGGGGCCGGGACTGGCGGCGGGGGACCCGGAGGCGCCGAGGGGGAGCGGGGTGACCGTCATGCGGAGTGTTCTTCCTTGAGAGTGGCGCTGGTGACGCGGTAGCGGGCGGCCGCGGGTCTGGGCACGACCCGGCCGCCCTCGTGCCGTACGAGCCGGAAATCGGCCAGGACCCGGACGGCGTCCTCGGCGAGCGCCGCCGCACCGCCCTCCGTCCGGTACGCCTTGCCCCAGCGCGGGAACCGGTCCAGGAGCCGGTCCGCCTCGAAGGCCAGCTGCTCGGGTGCGCAGCCGGCCGGTGTGGCGTTCAGGACGTCGAGAAGGAGCAGAGCGGCGACCTTGGCGTGGTTCGCGTCGTCGGGGAACCGGCTGTCCGTCGCGATGGCGTCCGGATCGACCAGCAGAACCCCTTCGGCCCGCTCCTCCAGTACGAAACCGGCCTGCTCGGCGGCTCGCCGCACAGTCTGCCGCCCGGTCGGTGAGGCCAGATAGCCGAGCTCACCATCGGACAGCTCGTCCCGGTGCACCACCGGCTGGTCGAAGAGGCGCCGCAGCACCGAATGCCGCAGCCACAGATCGCGCTGGACCGGGGAGAGCGGTGTGTCCACCCCGTCGTCGTCCGCCGTCTCCCCGGTGCCCGGCAGCCCGTACCGCCGCTCCCGCACCAGCCCGGCCAGCAGGGCATCGAAGCCGGCCGGTACGCCGGTGGCGGGCACCGCGAGTCTGGACGGCCCGCACGGGGCGGCCGGCAGCCGCATCAGCACGCTCGCCTCCACCCGGTAGAGCACTTTCGCCTCGGCCGAGTCGGCGAAGCTGTCCGTCGTCCCGTCCACGGTCCGCAACGCGCCGTACGACTCCAGCAGCCGCAGGACGTCGACGAACGCGACGCGCTCCGAGCGCTGCGCCGTGTCGAAGGCGGGCAGGGCTTCGTCCGCCGACGCCGCCCGTACGACCTGGTCGGCCAGCAGACCGATCGTGGTGACCGGGACGGAGAGCAGCTCGGCGGCGGTGAGACACAGCAGGACGTACCGCCGCCGGTCGAAGGGCGCCCCGCCCGCGTGCGTCCGCCTGGCAGGCCGGGACGCGTCGGCGTCCCCGCCGACCTTGAGCAGCCGGGCGTACCCGAGGCGCGGCTCGACGGCCAGCGTCCAGCCGCAGTGATAGTCGAACCAGTGCGTCAGCGGGTCCCGGCGACGGCGCACCAGATCGAACACGGCCGGGTCGGAGCGCTCGGTGAGCAGCGGCCGCACCAGCAGCGTGCGGATGCAGCGGGACATCTCCTCCCGCTCGGCCACCACCAGTTGGTTGGCGGAGTTGCTCATCCGGCCGTCACCTCCCGGTCCCCGGCGCGGGCCGGGCCGGAAGCTCCCGCACTGTGGACCTCGATGACGTAGTCCGGGCAGGTCAGTGTGCCGCGCGCGGTCCGCAGGACCGCGGGTGCTCCGCCGGGACCCGCCGGTGGCCGCAGCACGACCTCGACCCGCCCGTCCCCGGTGACCGCCCGCCGCGCCCCCGTCGTGTCGGGCCGCACCGCCAGCGCCCGGCCGAGCAGATCGAGCAGACGCTCGAAGACCTCGTGGTCGAGACCCCCGAACCGGGAGAGCCGCACCGGGGATTCGGTACGCAGCAGACTCCACGCGGCCTCCAGCTCGGCCCGCTCCGCCCGTGCCCGCCCGGCCCGCTCCGCCCTGAGCGCGGCCACGTCCCGCACCCGCCCGGTGCGGGTGAACCTCTCCGTACGGCCACTCGTGCGCAGGAGGGCGGAGACCTCCACGGGCGGTGCGTCGTGCCAGCTCTCCGTGGCGGCGACGAGCTCGGGGTCGGTGTGGGCGAGATGCGCGTGACGCGCCGGCCCGAGCCCGAAGGCGGCCGCCCACAGCCGGTGCAGATCGTCCTCGCCGGGTGCGGCGGCGAACCACCGGGCCAGCTCGCGGAAATCCTGTACGGCACCGGCCGACCCGCGCCGCGACTCGGTGATCCGGTCCAGCGCCTGGAGCAGGGTGACGATCGCGCGGCGCGCCACGTGGTGCAGATGCTCCACGCGCGGGGGCGAACCGTCGGCGGGCAGGAACCAGGCGCGCAAGCCGTCCCAGCGGGCCTGTCGGCGTGCCAGCCAGGCGGGCGCGGGATCGTCACCACCGGTCGGCGGGAGCTCGGCCCCGCGCAGCGCCCGCTCCCACAGGGACCGCGGCCCGTGCTCCTCGACCCGCGCCACGGCCGCCGCGACCGCGTGGGCCCGCTGGTCGAGGCCGGTGAGGAAATCCTGGAGGTAGGCGACCGTGGACCCCTTCACCTCGTGGAAGGTGGACAGCTCGGCCCCCTCGCTCCGCAGCAGTCGCTGGAGCTCACCGTTGAACTGCTTGGTGTTGCCCGTGAGCGCGTCCAAGTGCCCCTCGAGCTCCAGCAGCGTGGCGAATATCCGGCGGTCGCCGGTGGTCGTGTCCTGCGCCAGCCGGTCGAGCTCCGCCAGCCGGTCCGCGATCGCGTCGAGCACGGCCGTCTGGAGGGCTCCGGTCGATTCGAGGACCGAGAGGGCGTGCCGCACGCCCGCGAGGGCCGCTTGCCCGCGCCGCGTCAGCGAGTACCGCAGGGTGCGCCGCTCGTACTCCTCGGCGGTGCGGTAGTCCTCCGCCTGGTTCAGGATGACGTCCAGCAGCTCCCACTCCCGGAGCTGCTTCAGCGCGCCGGTGAGGTCGTCGTCCGTCAGCGCGCCGAACCATCCGACGCCCCGCACCTGCTCCCGCACCTCGTCCAGCCCCAGCGCCGTCACCAGACGCTCGTCGGCATCGCCGAAGGCCCGCAGGATCGCCGAGTACAACGGCGCCCTGTCGCCCATGGTGAACCGGAACAGGTCGGCCGGGACCCGGTGTGTCTCTGCCACTGCTCGCTCCCTGCTCCCACGGTGCTCCGACGCCGTACGCAGGACGCCGTCGCTGGACGGCGTACATCCGACGCCCCGCCCAGAACAGTAGACGGCGCCGCTGACACGACGGACGTACCAGGCCAGGGAGGCGAGGCCGTCCGGCAGCCGCCCCGCCTGCCGCTGTCAGCGGTGGAACGGCCCGCGCACCTCGTACGTCACGCGCCCCGAGCCTGCCGGCTCACCGCTGGTCCCGGTCGCCCGCACCGTCCAGGGCCCGTACGGCGTCAGGCGGCCATCGCCACGGACGCCTTCCCCAGGGAGATGTCCGCGGTCGCGGCCCGCTCGGCGAAGACGACGATCCGCAGGACCGCGAACCGCCCGACCCCCGCCAGGGCCGAGGCCGACAGGTAGACGGCCTGCTCGACCAGGGCCAAGGGTTCCGGCCGCACGGCGTACAGGCACAGCAGGGCCCCGGTGGTGAAGGCGTAGCTCACGGCCGCCGTCAGCCCGGACCGCAGGTGGACTCCCCATCGGCCGGGCCCGCTCCGGAAGGTCACCCGGCTGTGCAACTCCGTCGCGAGCAACGTCGACACGACGGTGACCAGCACGTTGGCCAGGGCCATCGGCATCCGGTCGTCGAGCAGGACCAGCACCCCGCCGGAGGCTAGCCCGACGCCACCACCGCAGACGACGAAGCGCGTGAATGCCGCGAGAACCGGGCGGACAGTGCGCTTCGGCGGGTATGAGGGGGCGGTCACGGGGGGTCCTCCGGAGGTCAGGGGAAACGGTGCTTCGATTCCACTCCAGAACCTACGGACGCGTCGTCCACCGAGCGACCGGGTCTGTCCCCGACTTCGCTGGGGGGCTACCCCCAGGGCCGTCTGGGGGTTGTCCCTGGTTCCGGAAGCGCGCCGCTCGGACGTGTGCGGCGGGACCAGATCCCCGACGGGCTGCGCAGGGTGGACTTTCGCCCGGCGCTCCGACATTCTGTGCGGACTTTGATCGTGGATCTCCGCCGGTCCGCGCGTTCGTCCGCGAGTCCGTCCTTCGTGTGCAAGGGGAACCGCCATGATTCCGTCCCGTCCGCCTTCCCGCCGGATCGCCGCGGTCTGCGCGGCCGCCGCGCTCGCCCTTGCGCTCAGCGCGTGCGGCAGCAGTGACAGTGGCGCGACCGTCAAGGGCGCCAAGCTGGTCAAGTCCGGTCAGATCACCACGTGTACACATCTGCCGTACGCGCCCTTCCAGTCCGAGAAGGACGGGGAGGTGGTGGGGTTCGACGTCTCGATGATCGATCTGGTGGCCAAGGACCTGGGCGTGAAGCAGGTCGTCGTGGACAAGTCGTTCGAGACGATCAAGACCGGGGCCGACCTCAACGCCGGAGTCTGTGATGTGGCCGCCGCCGGTATGACGATCACCGAGGAGCGCAAGGCCCATCTGGAGTTCTCCGCCCCGTACTTCGACGCCACGCAGGCCCTGGTGGCCCGCAAGGGCGTCAAGGCGGCGACGATCGAGGAGATCACCGAGCAGAAGCTCAAGTTCGGTTCCCAGTCCTCCACCACCGGCGAGGACTTCGCCCGCAAGCACGGCGCCGACCCCCAGTCCTTCGAGAGCTCCGACGCCGAGCTCAACGGACTGCGCACCGGTCAGGTCGACATCATCGTGCAGGACTACCCCGTCGCGCAGAACTGGCTCAAGAACCCCGCCACCGCGGCCAAGTTCGAGATAGTGGGCAATCTCGACACCGGCGAGCAGTACGGCTTCGCGGTCCGCAAGGGCGGCGATCCCAAGCTCCTCGCGATGATCGACCAGGCCATCGGGGACGCGAAGTCCGACGGCACGTACAAGAAGCTGTACGAGCAGTGGATCGGGCCGATGCCGAAGGGTGCCGACGCCCCGTGACCACCCTGATCACCGGCGGGGACCCGGAGAAGGCGGCTGAGCGGCCCCGGATGTCGCCGCGCCGCCGGCGCCGGATCTCCCAGGGAGTGCAGTACGCCGTCTTCGCGGTCGCCGTGGTGGTCGTGGGCGCGCTGGCCGACTGGCAGCAGTTGCGGGAGCAGTTCCTGGACCTGTCGGTCGCCCGGCAGCTCTTCCCCGAACTCATCACCGTCGCGCTGCTGAACACCGTGGTGTACACGCTGACCGGTTTCGGCGTCGGACTCGTGCTGGGACTCGTCGTCGCCCTGATGCGGCTGTCGTCCGTCGCGCCCTACCGCTGGCTGGCGATGGCGTACATCGAGTTCTTCCGTGGCCTGCCCGCCCTGCTGATCTTCATCTTCGTCGGGGTGGGCGTCCCCCTCGCCTTCCCGGGAATCGTCTTTCCCGGGGAGACGTACGGGCAGGTCGCCTGCGCCCTGGGGCTGGTCTCCGCCGCGTACATGGCCGAGACCATCCGGGCGGGTATCCAGGCCGTACCGCGCGGCCAGTTGGAGGCCGCGCGGACGCTCGGCATGTCGCACGCCACCGCGATGCGGTCGATCGTGATCCCCCAGGCATTCCGGATCATCGTGCCGCCGCTCACCAACGAGATGGTCCTGCTCTTCAAGGACTCCTCGCTCGTGCTCTTCCTGGGAGTCACGTTGCAGCAGCGTGAACTCACCAAGTTCGGCCGGGACCTGGCGAGCACGACGGCCAACACGACGCCCATCTTCGTGGCGGGCCTGTGCTACCTCCTGGTCACGATCCCGCTCGGCTACCTCGTACGGCGTCTTGAGGCCCGTCATGCACAGGAACGGTGAACACGAGGTGGGGAGGGCTGAGATGACGGCGGGTACTCCGGCGATCGAGATCCGCGGACTGCGCAAGTCGTTCGGCGATGTCGAAGTGCTGCGCGGGATCGACTTCACGGTCGCGGCCGGAGAGGTCGTCTGCGTGGTCGGCCCCTCGGGGTCGGGGAAGTCGACCCTGCTCCGCTGTGTCAACCTGCTGGAGGAACCCACCGGCGGCACGGTCACCGTCGGTGGTGTCGACATGAGCGATCCGGACATCGATCTGGACGCGATGCGCCGCCGGATCGGCATGGTCTTCCAGCAGTTCAACCTCTTCCCCCACCTGAGCGTGTTGGAGAACCTGACGATCGCCCAGCGCAGGGTTCTCGGGCGCGACCGGGAGAAGGCGGGCCGCATCGCCCGGGAGAACCTCGTGAAGGTCGGCCTGGCGGACCGCGAGGACAGCTTCCCCTCCCAGCTGTCCGGCGGCCAGCAGCAGCGGGTGGCCATCGCACGGGCCCTGTCGATGGGACCCGGCCTGATGCTCTTCGACGAGCCGACGAGCGCGCTCGACCCCGAGCTGGTAGGCGACGTCCTGGGAGTGATGCGCACCCTGGCGGACGAGGGCATGACGATGATGGTCGTCACCCACGAGATGGGCTTCGCCCGTGACGTGGCCGACCGGGTGGTCTTCATGGACGACGGCCGCGTGGTGGAGGAGGGCACCCCGCAGGAGGTGCTGACCCGGCCGGAACACCCACGGACCAAGGCGTTCCTCGCCCGGGTCCTGAACCCGGGCGCCGTGCGGCCGGAGGGCTAGGCACGGGGCAGGCCGCCCAGCGGGGGCCTGGCGACCGTGAAGCCGTGGTGTACGTCCCTGTGGCGGTGGTGTCAGCGGCTCCCCCTCTGCGGGGCCGTGCCCGGCTGGCCGGGCTCATGAGCCGGTGCCGCCCGAGGGGGTGCGGGGAGGGCTGTGACGGCGAGGGGAGGCCGTGGCCGCCGCAACCTCCCTATAGTGGTGCCGCGTTGATCGTACGATCGCAACGCGTGAAGCTTCCGCCACAGGAGTCAGGACGATGACGCACCCCTCTTCCGCCGTGCCGTCACCCGAACCCACGACGGAGGCCCGCACCGGCGCCGGCTGCCCCGTGGGTCCGGGACCGGCCGCGGTCCCCCTCGGCGGGCCCGGGTTCCAGGCCGAACCGCAGGCTCTCTACCAGGCCATGCGCCGCGAGCGCGGGCCGGTCGTGCCCGTGGAGCTGGCCGGGGGCGTCCCGGCCTGGCTGGTCATCGGATACCGGGAGCTCCACCAGGTCACCGGCGACGGCGCGTTGTTCCCCCGGGACGTCGGGCTGTGGAACCAGTGGGACAGCCTGCCCGAGGACTGGCCGCTCCTGCCGATGGTCGGGCGGCCCATGCCGTCCATCTACTTCACCGCCGGCGCCGAGCACCGGCGGCACGCCGAGATGGTGGGGCCCGCGCTCGAAGGAGTGGAACCGCACGAACTGCGCGCGCACTGCGAGCAGTTGTCGGACCGCCTGATCGACGGGGTGTGCCGGCGCGGGACCGCCGACCTGATCGCCGACTTCGCCGTACCCCTCCCCGTGCTCGTACTCGCCCGCCTCCTCGGCTTCCCGGACGACGAGGGGCCGGAGATCGCCCAGGTGCTGAAGGAGCTGGCCGACGGCGGGTCCGGGGCGCAGGAGGCTTACGCACGGTTCGGGGAACACATGAGCCGGCTGCTCTCCGCCCGCCGGGCGGCACCCGGCAACGACGTGACGTCCCGGATGCTGGCCCACCCCGAGGCGTTCACCGACGAGGAGTACGTACTCGACCTGATGGCCGTCACGGCCGCCGGGCACCTCCCCACCGCCGACTGGATCGGCAACTCCCTGCGGCTGATGCTCACCGACGACGTGTTCGCCGAGGCCCTCGCGGGCGGCCGGCGCAGCGTCGCCGAGGCCATGAACGAGGTGCTGTGGGAGGACTGCCCCAACCAGATACTCGCCGGGCGCTGGGCGGCCAGGGACACCCGGCTCGGCGGACAGGACATCCGGGCGGGGGACATGCTGCTGCTCGGGCTGGGAGCGGCCAACACCGACCCGCACATGCGTCAGCACCTGTCCGCCACGGGGAGCCGGGCGGGGCAGGGCGCCAACAGCGCGCACCTCGCCTTCAGCCACGGCGAGTACCGCTGCCCGTTTCCCGCGCAGGAGATCGCCGAGATCATCGCCCGTACCGGCATCGAGGTGCTTCTCGACCGGCTGCCCGACCTCGCACTCGCCGTCGACGCGCGGGATCTCGTACGGCGGCCCTCCGCCTTCCTGCGCGGAATGAACTCGCTCCCCGTCCGCTTCACCCCCGTGCGTCCGACAGGAGACTCGTCGTGAAGTGCCCCCACGCCGCCGTCGTCATCGATCCCCTGGTGCGGGACCTCGACGGGGAGACCGAACGGCTGCGCGACGCGGGGCCGCTGGCGCGGATCGAGCTGCTCGGCGTGCCGGCCTGGGCCGTCACCCGGCACGCCGAGGCGCGCCGCCTGCTCCTGGACCCCCGGCTGGTGAAGGACCTCGCCGCCTGGGGGCTCTGGCGGAGCGGAGAGGTGACGCGCTCCTGGCCGCTCATCGGCATGGTCGACGCGGGACGCTCCATGTTCACCGTGGACGGGGCGGAGCACCGGAGGCTGCGGACCAAGACCTCCCAGGCGCTCACTCCGCGGCGGCTTGAGGAGATACGCCCGGACATCGAGCGGTTCACCGGCGAGCTGCTCGACGACCTCGCCGCGCGCGGCCGGGGCGGGGAGGTCGTCGACCTCAAGAGCGTGTTCGCCCAGCCGCTGCCCATGCGGGTCGTCGGACTGCTGATGGGCGTGGACGAGTCCCAGCACGCCATGCTGGCCCAGCGGTACAAGGCGTTCTTCTCGATGCTCACTCCGCACGAGGAACGGCTTGCCCTCCTCGCCGAGCTGGACGTCTTCTACACGAGCCTGGTCCGGGAGAAGGCCGCCCGGCCCACGGACGATCTCACCAGCGCGCTCGTCCTCGCCGACGAAGGCGGGGAACCGCTCACGGAGGAAGAGGTGGTGGGCAACCTCAAGGCGATGGTGGCGGCCGGGCACGAGACGACGATCGGGCTGATCCTGAACGCCGTGCGGGCCCTGCTCGCCCACCCCGACCAGTTGCGCGGGGTCCTGGCCGGTGAGTTCTCCTGGGAGCAGGTGATCGAGGAGACCCTGCGCTGGGACACCCCTACGACGCACCTGCTGATGCGCTTCGCGACGCAGGACATCCAGGTGGGCGACGACGTGATCGCCGAGGGGGAGGGCGTGGTCATCTCCTACCGGTCCATCGGCCGCGACACCGTGCAGCACGGCGCTGACGCCGATGCCTTCGACCTCACCCGCCCCGCGCCCGTCCGGCACATGACGTTCGGGCACGGCCCGCACATCTGTCCCGGGGCCGGGCTGTCCCGGGTGGAGGCGGCCATCGCGCTCCCGGCGCTGTTCGGGCGCTTCCCGGGGCTGCGGCTCGCGGTGGCGGACGACGAGATCCGCAGGCTGCCGGTGATGACGCAGAACGACATGGAGTCCTTCCCCGTCCTGCTGGAGGGCGCGGGGCCGGTGGGCTGAGCACGCCCCGCGGGCGGCCGTCACCGGGAACACGTGGAGAATGGTGACCGGGAACCCGGAGATCCGCGACCGGGAACCCGGGCATTGCCGGCGGCGGCCACCCGCTCCCCGGCCCACCGGTTCCTTTCGGCGGCCATCCGGCGGGGGTAGCGTCACGCGGCCTGATCGAAGCGCTTCGACAAGTTCCTGGACAGCTGGTACAGAGCGATCTAGGCTCCGGTGTATCCGCGCATGTCAGATCCGTCACAGAGACTCGAAGACGGCGTGTCGAAGCGCTTCGAACGCTCCGTCAGCAGTCACCCCGCAATGGAGAGCTGAATGGTCACGCTTGCCGAGGTAGCCCAGCACGCCGGAGTCTCCGCGAGCACGGTGAGCTACGTCCTCAGCGGGAAGCGGTCCATCTCGGCCTCCACGCGCGAGCGGGTGGAGAAGAGCATCCAGCGGCTCGGCTACCACCCCAACGCGGGCGCCCGGGCCCTCGCCAGCAGCCGGTCCAACATCATCGCGCTGATGGTGCCGCTGCGCACCGACATGTACGTGCCGGTGATGATGGAGATCGCCATCGCGGTCGCCACCACGGCCCGGACCCACGGGTACGACGTCCTCCTGCTCACCGGGGAGGAGGGCCCCGCGGCCGTACGGCGGATCGCCGGGAGCTCCCTGGCGGACGCCATGATCCTGATGGACGTCGAGCTCCAGGACGAGCGGCTGCCCCTGCTCAGGGAGGCCGGGCGGGCCGCCGTACTCATCGGGCTGCCCGCCGACCCCTCCGGACTGACCTGTGTGGACCTCGACTTCGAGGCGACCGGTGCGCTGTGCGTGGAACACCTCGCCGGGTTCGGACACCGCGAGATCGCCGTGATCGGGGAGGCCGCCGCCGTCTACGAGCGGCACACCGGCTTCGCCGAGCGCACCGTCGACGGGGTGCGGGCCAAGGCCCGTGAAACAGGCGTCCGGGTGCTCCACCGGCCCTGCGAGGGCGGGTACGCGGCGACGGCCGGCACACTGGCCCGGATCTTCGACGAGCGGCCGGGCACCACGGGCTTCGTCGTGCAGAACGAGGCAGCCGTCGAGCCGCTGCTCAACCTGTTGCGACAGCAGGGCCGGGCCGTGCCGGAGGACGTCTCCGTCGTCGCGATCTGCCCCGACCAGGTGGCGGCCCAGGCATCGGTGCGGCTCACCTCGGTCGCCATACCGGCGCAGGAGATGGGCCGCCGGGCGGTCGAGCAGGTCGTGGCCGAACTCGCGGGCCGCGGTACCGGCGAAGTCGAGCTGCTGGCGCCCGAGCTGACCGTCAGAGCCAGCACGGGACCGGCCCCCGCCCGGGCATGAGCGGGAGCCGGTACACCGTGCCGCCGGTCATGCCGCCGCGGTGCTCCTGAGTGCGGCGACACCGTAGCGGTCCAGCTCGACGCTGCCGTCCGTCTTCGTGCCGGTCAGCAGATCGAGGTGCGGGCCCGGCAGTGTGACGCTCACCCGGCCCCGGCCGTGGTGCAGCAGGAAGAGCACGTCACCCCGGCGGACCGCCTCCACGCCGGCCGGCAGGTCCGCCAGTACGGGGCGGGCGCCCGCCCCGGCCGCCGCCCTGCCCAGCAGCTCACGAAGGGCGTGCGGGGCGGGCAGCGTCGACACGTACCAGGCGGTGCCCTTGCGCAGCACCGCCGGCAGACCGTCGAGCTCCCCGCCGCGATAGGCGGAGACCGTCTCGGCGCTGTTGTCCGGCTCCAGCTCCTCGGACCAGAGCCCGCCGTCGAAGCCGTCGCACTCCACCGTGGCGCCCGCGTCGAGCGGCCACCACTCGTGGACCGTACGGATGCCGAACAGCTCCCGCAGCCGGACGTCCATGCCACCCGGCCTGATCCGGCCGTCCTCGTCGGCGATGCCGGTGAAGAAGCCGCAGACCAGGGTGCCCCCACCGCGCGCGTAGGCGACCAGGTTGCCGATCGCCGCGTCCGTGAGCAGATAGAGGTGGGGCACGACCACCATGCGGTACCCGCTCAGGTCGCCCTCCGGGCGGGCGAACCCGGTCGTGAACCCGCTCTCCCAGAGGCCGCGGTGCCAGGACCGGACGACCTCCGGGTAGGAGAGGAGCGAGGACGGCCGGCCCTCCCGCTCGCCGGCCCACCACGCGTCCCAGTCGTGCAGGATCGCGATGTCGTCGCCCGCCACGGCGGCGGCGCTCACCTCCGGGCCGATCAGGCCGAGCTCCGCCCCGAGCCGCTTGATCTCGCCGAAGGTACGGCCCTGCTCGCCCGCGTGGCTGAGCATCCCCGAATGGAACGTCTCGGCGCCCTGCCGCGACTGCCGCCACTGGAAGTAGCAGATGGCGTCGGCGCCCCGGGCCACCGACTGCATCGACCAGAGCCGGTTGAGCCCGGCGGGCTTGGGATGGTTGACCCCGCGCCAGTTGACCGGGCCCGCGGCCTGCTCCATCACCATCCACGGGCCGCCGGCCTGCGAACGCGTCATGTCCGCGATCATGGCGTTGTACTGGCCGCCCCGCGGGTCCCGTGGATCGGGGTAGACGTCGACCGAGACGACGTCCTCCTCGGCCGCCCACGCCCACGCGTCCTGACCCGACCAGAACGGCATGAAGTTGGTGGTGACCGGGATGTGCGGGGTGTGCCGGGTGACGATGTCCCGTTCGGCGAGGTAGCACTCCATCAGGGCGTCGGACGTGAAACGCCTGAAGTCCAGCAGGTGCGCCGGGTTGTGCAGGTACTGCGCCTTGCGGGGTGGCAGGATCTCCGCCCAGGAGTCGTAGCGCTGGCTCCAGAAAGCGGTGCCCCAGGCTTCGTTGAGGGCCGACACCGTGGTGTGACGGCCGGTGAGCCAGCGACGGAAGTGCTCAGCGGTGGCATCGCACCAGCAGTGCGTGCAGTACTCGTTGTTGATGTGCCACACGGTGAGCGCCGGGTGGTCCGCGTACCGCGCCGCCAGGTCCTCGGTGAGTGCGGCGGCGTACTGCCGGTAGACGGGTGAGCTGGCGCAGAAGTGCTGCCGGGACCCGTACCAGATAACCGAGCCGTCCTCGGCGCGCGGCAGCGTCTCCGGGTGCCGGGCGCCCATCCACGGCGGCGGTGACGAGGTCGGCGTGGCCAGTACGACTCCGATGCCGTGCGCGTGCATCAGATCCATCAGCCGGTCGAGCCAGCCGAACTCCCGCGCGCCAGGTCTGGGTTCGATCATGGACCAGGAGAAGACGCCCACGGTGACGGAGTTGACGCCGGCCTCCCGCATGAGCCTGGCGTCCTCGGCCCACACCTCCTCGGGCCACTGCTCGGGGTTGTAGTCGCCGCCGAAGAGCACGCGGCCCCGGGTGGCGTCGCGCAGGGACGGCATGGACGTCTCGTCTCTCACTGCGGGTCCGCGTACTGGATGCCGCGGCCGTTGGTGCCCAGGTAGACACGGCCGTACACGCGGGGGTCGCCGGTGATGACCTCGCCGGTCCAGCCCCACTGGTGGGCCTGGTCGTTGATCCTGGTCCAGGTCGCTCCCGCGTCGTCGGAGCGCAGCACCGCCACACCGTCGTACGTGGCGGAGACCCGGCCGGTCTGGTAGATCGCCGGGTAGGAGGCCCTGCCCCACCGGGTCGCCGCCTTGCCGAAGCCGAGGGCGTGCGATGCCTGGCAGCCCGCCACCGCGGTGAAGCGCAGGCCCCCGTCCGTCGAGCGGAGAAGTCCGTTGTCCTTCGCCGACAGCCACAGGTCACCGCTGCGGCCGGGAGCCGCCGCGATCCGGAACTGCACGTCGCCCGCCGGCAGCTGAGCGGCCCCCCTGGTGAAGCGGGCGCCCGCGTCCCTCGACACGAACACCGCACCCGTGTCGGTGTCGTACACGTAGAAGCGGCTGGGGTCGAGGGGGTCGGCGACCGGTGTACCGCCCTTGGGGAAGGTGGGCACCTCGGCCCAGGTGGCACCGCCGTCGGTCGAGCGCTGGGCGGCGTACTTCGTGCCGTCCCAGTGGATGAAGGACCACAGGAGCGTCCTGCCGTCCGCGCTCACGGCGATCGGTCCAGGCGCCGACGCGGCGATGGACGGCTGGGAGGCGAAGGGCCGCCAGCTCGCGCCGCCGTCGTTCGAGTACGCCCCGGCGGCGCCCCCGGAGGGCCAGCCGGCCCGTACGACGTACGAGGGCTTGAGCGTGGCCAGCGCCAGCCCGGTGGCCGAGCCGAAGACCGGGTTGGACGCCATGCCGCGCGACGGGGAAGCGGTGAGCGACTCGTGGTACATCACGCCGATGTCCCCGAGCCCGCTGAGCAGTTGGGCGCCTCCGGAAGGGGGTGCGATCAGCTGCCGCACCGCTGACTCCTCCAGACCCCGGATCTCCGGCGCCCAGTGCACCAGGTCGCGCGTCCCGAAGATCGTGGCGCCCGTGCCGTACACGATGTGCTGGGAGTCGAAGGGGTCGACGGCGAGGGCCTGTATCCACCAGCCGAACTTCGCCTGGGTCGCGCCCCAGCGCAGATACGGGGTCTCGGAGACGTCGAGGACCGCGGAGTCCTTGAGCGAGGTCCAGCTCGCGCCGCCGTCCGTGGAACGGAAGAGGGTGTCCACGGGCCCCCAGCGGTTGTTGGTCGACACCACGACCGTGCCGGGGCGGCGCGCGTCGACGGTGACACCGCCGTACCCGAAGGCGTCGCCCCCGGAGGGCGCCACGGGGGACACGTCGGACCAGACGCCCGTCACCGTGTCGAGGCGGTGGACGGAGCCGTTGGACTGGTTGTTCGGGCCGGGGCCGTCCGCGTAGGTCACGTACAGCGCCCGCGTGCCCGCGTCGTACGCGGCACGGATCGGCACCTTCGTGGCGGCCGCCCCGGCCGACGGCTGGCCGGGCACCGCCTGCCAGCCGCCCGAACCGTCCGTGCGGTACAGGGCGGTGCCGCCGTCACCCCATCCCGCGTACACCGTCCGGCCCGCCGCCACGAGCAGCGTGACGCCCTGGCCGTTGGCCGAAGGAGTGGCGGGGAAGGCCGCCGGGGACCAGGTGGCACCGCGGTCGGTGGAGCGCAGCAGACCGTCGTGGCGGGTGCCGAGCCAGAGCGTCTCGCTGTCGCGCGGGTCGACGAGCAGCCGTTCGCCCGCGCCCCGGCCGTCCTCGTTCGCCCCGAGCCGTACGGTCAGGTCCGCGCGGGCCCAGGTCACGCCCCGGTCGTTCGACCGGAGCACCGCGCCCGGGCTCGCCCAGGACTGGGAGTACGTACCGAGTGCCAGGTAGAGCCGGTCGGGGAAGGCGGGGTCGACGGCCAGGGCCTCGACGCCCAGCAGGTTCCAGTCGTCCCAGCCGAGGTGGTCGGTGAGGGCGGTCCACCGTGCCTGGGCCGAGTCCCACCGGTAGGCACCGCCGATGTCGGTGCGGGCGTACGCCAGGCCCGCCACGGCCGGGTGGAAGAGGACGCCGGTCACGAAACCGGTGCCGCCGATCGCGGCGGTCCGCCAGCGGTACGCCTGGGTGGTGGCCCGTCCTCGGCGGGACGCGGCCCCGGCGGGAGCCGCGACCGGCAGGGTGGCGGCCGCGGCCGCGACGGCCGCTCCGGCGAGCACGGTACGGCGGCGGGGCGTGGGGAGGGACGAGTCGCGCATGACGAACACCTTCCGGTGGGGGAGTGGTGGGGTCGCACTGTGCGGGAGAGGAGGGTGCGGCTCGCGGGCTCAGCCCTTGACCGCCCCGGTGAGCATGCCCTTCTTGAAGTGTTTCTGGACGAACGGCGAGAGGACCGCCACGGGCAGCAGGGCCAGCACCATCACGGCCATCTGGACGGCGAGCGGGGAGAGTCCTCCGGTGTTGATGGCCTGGGCGAGCCCCACGGGCCTCTCCTGCTTGAGGACCAGCTGGTTCATGATGTTCTGCAGGGGGAGCATGTCGGGATCGCTGAGGTAGATCGAGGCGTTGAACCAGGCGCTCCAGTAGCCGACCGCGTAGAACAGCGTGATCACCGCGATGACGGCCCGGGAGAGCGGCATGACGATCTGCCACAGGATGCGGAAGTCGCCGGCCCCGTCGATCCTGGCGCTCTCGATGAGCTCCTGCGCGGTGCTCATGAAGAAGGCGCGCAGGACCAGGATGTTGAAGACGTTCAGGGCGCTGGGCAGGATCAGCGACAGGTAGGAGTCGGTGAGGCCGAGGCCCTGCACCACCAGGTAGGTGGGGATGAGACCGGCGCCGAAGAACATGGTGGCGAGCAGGACGATCAGGAACGGCCGGTGGAGGACCGATCCGCTGCGGGAGAGCCCGTAGGCGCACATGACCGACACCGTCATGCTGAACAGCGTGCCGACCACCGTCACACCCAGGCTGACGAGGGTGGCCCGGGTCACCTGGCCGCCGCCGAGGAGTTCCTGGTACGCGACGAAGGTGATGTCCCGGGGGATCACCACGAGTCCGCCCGTCCCGGTGATGGTCTCCACCGATGAGAGGCTGGTGACGACCACCACCCAGAGGGGAAGAGCACCGCGAGGCAGACCACGACCAGGACGACGCCCTTGGCCGCGAGTCCGGCCCTGGCCGGCTCCTCCTCCCACACCGGCCGCAGCCTGCCCCGTACCGCGGGGCCCCGCTGACGTCCGCTCAGTTTCTCCGTAGTCAGGCTCACTTCCTGTACACCCCCTGCTCGCCCATGAGATGGGCGACCTTGTTGGCCGCGAGCACGAGCAGCAGGCCGACGATTCCCTTGACGATGCCGACGGCCGCCGCGTAGCTGAAACCGCCGTTGGTGATGCCGACGTTCCAGACGTAGGTGTCCAGCACCTCCGAGGCGCCGGGGCCCACGGCGGTCCTCTGCAGCAGGATCTGCTCGAACCCGACGGTCAGCGCGTTGCCGACCTGGAGGACCAGCAGCAGGGCGACGACGGGGCGCAGGGCGGGCAGCGTGATGTGCCAGATCCGGCGCCACCGGTTCGCCCCGTCCATCGCGGACGCCTCGTACAGGTCGGGACTGACGGATGCGAGGGCCGCGAGGAAGACGATGACGCCCCAGCCGGCGTCCTTCCAGATCATCTCGAAGGTGATCAGGAACTTGAACAGACCGGGGTCGGTCATCAGGTCGATGCCGTCGTGGCCGTGGTCCCGCAGGGTCTGCGAGATGAGGCCGGCGCCACCGAACATCTGCTGGAAGACGGTGACGACGAGCACCCAGGAGAAGAAGTGCGGAAGGTAGAGGATCGCCTGCGCCACGGCGCGGACACGCGGCCGGACGAAGCTGTTGATGAACAGGGCGAGCAGGACCGGGACCGGGAAGAACAGCGTCAGCTGGATCAGGAAGATCGCGAGCGTGTTGCGCAGCGCCGCCCAGAACAGGCGGTCGTCCATCATCTGCCGGAACTGGTCGAGGCCGACCCAGGGGCTCTGGAGGATGGCCTGGAAGGCGTTGTCGGCGATGTACGGGTCGTACTCCTGGAAGGCGACGACGTTCCCGGCGAGCGGGACGTACGCGAAGACGAGCAGGAGGACGATGGCCGGGAGCGTCATCAGGATCAGCGTGCGGTCACGCCGCAACCGGTGCCGCAGCGTGATCCCGCCCGCGGGTTTCGCGGGCTCGGGGCGCTTCCTCCCCGTGGCCGGGTGACGCGCCTGCGGCTCGGCGCGGGATTCGGTGTCGACCATGTCAGGAGGCCGAGTCGCCGGTCTCGTCGAGCAGCTTCTTGTACCAGTCGCGGAGCTTGTCGCCACCGCGCGTACGCCAGTCGGAGACGTTCTGCTGCATGTCGGAGACCTTCTTGCGGCCCCGGACGATGTCCTTCTCCAGATCCTCGAACTGGGCGTTGAGCTCCGCGTACCGGGCCGGTTCCTGGACCTGCATGCCGTAGAAGAGCGGCTTCCGGGTGTGCGCGCCCTGGCGCTGCTGCCACTCGACCATGCCCTTGGCGACGTCCGGGTGGTCGGGGAAGGCGCGGAAGGCGGCCGGGCCCGCGATGTACTCGTAGGTGGCGAAGACCTGGTTGTTGCCGTCCTCGGTCTTGGCGATCACACCGTCCTTGACGGTGTGGTGGACGCCCTCGACGCCGTACGCCTTCAGGCGCTGCTCCCTGGAGCCGTACGGGGCCGCCGTGAAGTTGGCGAGGGCGAGGATCTCCTCGATCTTCCTCTTGTCGGCCTTCTCGCTGACGAAGCACCAGATGTTGGAGGGCGGGGCCGCGTAGAGGGTGGGCTCGCCGCCGTCGTGGGCGAAGATGTCCATCGCCGCCATGGTGAACTTCGGGTCGGCCAGCCGCTGGACGGCCGTCGCGCCGTACCAGTCGGAGATGTCGGCGTTGTACATCATGAGCCTGCCGGAGGAGAACAGGTTCTTCTGGTCGCCCCGCTCGGCCTTGACGTCGGGATGGACGAAGCCGGCGGAGTACAGCGAGCGCGACCACTCCAGCGCTTCGAGGTACTCGTCGGTCTCGTAGCGGTTGACGAGCTTGCCGTCCACGAGCTTCCAGTAGTGCGGCTTCTCGGCCAGCACTCCGAAGAAGGCGAACGCCGACCACGTCATGTCACCGCAGGCCCACACCTTGCTCCTGGGGGCGTTCATCTCCTTGCACAGGTCGTAGAACTCCTGGGTGGTGGCCGGGACCTGGTAGCCGCGCTCCTCGAAGACGTCGGGCCGGTAGAACGGCGCGATGTTGGGTGTGGACTCCGCCGGGAAGGGCAGGCCGCGCAGCTTGCCGCCGAAGACCGCCCGCTGCCAGGCGCCGGTCGGGATGGCCGCGAGGTTCGGGTACGCCTTGACCTTGTCGCCCGCCAGGTAGGGCCCGAGGTCGGCGAACTTGTTGGTGATCGCGCTCGGGATCTTGCCGTTCAGCTCCCAGCTGGGCACGACCACGGCGTCGGGGACGTTGCTGGAGGCGAGGACGGCGCCGAGCTTCTGGCCGTAGACGTTGCCGTCCTGGTTCTGCCACTTGACCTTGACCCCGGCCGCCTCGTCCATCGCGGTCCAGTACGCGTTGCCGGTGCCGGGCGAGGTGCCCCACAGCGGGGCCATGATGCTGACCTCGCCGCCCTTGCCCAGCTTCTCGGGCACCGACACGGCCAGCTGGCCGGCGGGCCTGGCGGTGGTGAAGCCGATGGCGGAGCCGTTCCTGGCGGGGATGTCCGGGGTGACGGCCTCGGAGGGGACGTACGCCGGCAGCAGGCCCTTGAGCTTCCTGCCGGTCGTGGTGCCCTCGTTCTTCTCGTCGCCCGAGCCGCCGCAGGCGGTGAGCAGAGGTACTCCGCCTCCCACGGCGGCCACGACGACCGCGGTGGAAGCGAGGAAGCTTCTCCGGCTCGGGGAAGAGGAGGAATTCGGCGTCATTGCGTCAACCCTTCGAGGCGCACCAGGACACACGGCGGATGAGCGCCGGTCGGCTCCTGTGTCTGAGGTGGGGCGTTACTGACTGAGCCGGACGAACCGGCCGGTCCCGAAACCTGTCGAAGCGCTTCGATGTTGCAGCGAGGTTAAGTGAAGCCATCCGGCCGCACAAGAGTCCGATCCCCAATTCGCCGCGGCTGCCCCCGTTCCGTTTCCCGGGTGCCGTGGGCGCCAGGCGGGGCCTGGCAGAGCGTCAGGGCGCGGCTGAGCGCTGCCGCACCCTTGACACTCGCAGGGTTCGGCACGGAGCATCGAAGCGCTTCGAAAGATCTTCTCGGGCTGCGCCTCGACGGAGCGCTCAGACCTCCCACCTCTCCAAGGGGACCCGCACGTGACGGACCATTCGCTGCCCTTCCGCGACCCGCGGCTGCCCTTCGCCCGGCGCGCCGACGACCTGCTGCGACGGCTGACGCTGGAGGAACGCATCGCGATGCTCCACCAGTTCGCGCCCCCGGTGGAGCGGCTGGGACTCGGGGCCTTCCGCACCGGACAGGAAGCACTCCACGGAGTCGCCTGGATGGGCACCGCGACGGTCTTCCCGCAGGCTGTCGGGCTCGGCGCCACCTGGAACGACGCACTCGTGCGCCGGATCGGAGAGGCCGTGGGCAACGAGGTCCGCGCCAAACGGGCCGGCGACGACCGGGTCGGGCTCAACGTCTGGGCCCCCACCGTGAATCTGCTGCGCCATCCGCTGTGGGGCCGGGGCGAGGAGGGGTACGCCGAGGACCCGGCACTGACCTCCGCCATCGCCGTCGCGTACACCCGGGGGCTGCGTGGTGACGACCCCCTCTACTGGCGCACGGCCCCGGTCCTCAAGCACTGGCTCGCGCACAACAACGAGACCGACCGTGACACCACCTCCTCCTCGGTCCGCCCGCGCGTGCTGCACGAGTACGACCTGCGGGCCTTCCGCGACGCCGTGCGGGCCGGCGCCGTAGCCGGTGTCATGCCGGCGTACAACCTGGTCAACGGCCGCCCCAACCACCTCTCGCCCCTCCTGGACCAGCAGCTCCGCCGCTGGACCGAGCAGTCCCTCGTCGTCTGCTCGGACGCCGGGGCGCCCTCCAACCTGGTCGACTCCGAGCACTACTACGACACGCACGAGGAGGCGACCGCCGCCGCCCTGAAGGCCGGCGTCGACAGCTTCACCGACCACGGCCAGGACTCCGCCGTCATGACCGGGCGCGTCCGCGACGCGCTCGCCAAGGGCCTCATCGACGAGAACGACATCGACACGGCGGTACGCAGACTGCTCACCCTGCGGCTCTCGCTCGGCGAGTTCGACCCCGGGCTCGACCCGTACGCGGGCGCCGCCGACTTCGACACGGCCGGGCACCGCGCCCTCGCACAGGAGGCAGCCGAGCAGGCCGTCGTCCTGCTCAAGAACGACGGGCTGCTGCCCCTGGCACCGGAGGCCGGCCGGACCGTCGCCGTCGTCGGACTCCTCGCGGACGCCTGCAAGCTCGACTGGTACAGCGGCACACTCCTGCACCGCTCGACCCCGCTCGACGGACTGCGGGAACGGTACGGCGCCGGGAACGTCGTCTTCGCCGAGGGCGCCGACCGGGTCCGGTTCAGGTGCGCCGAGGGATGGCTCCAGGTCCCCGACACCGACACCGACACCGACACCGACCCGGCGCCCGGCGCCGGGGGCGCCCTCGACCCGGCGCTGCTCGCGGGCCGCACCGATCTGCCGCCGCTGACCTGCGGGGAGCGCGCCACCGAACTGGCCCTGGTCGACTGGGGCGGCGGCGTCCTCACCCTGCGCACCGGGGGCGGCCGCTACCTGTCGGTCGCGGACGACGGCTACGTACGCGCCTCCGCCGACGCGCCGGGAGGCTGGGTCGTCCAGGAGACGTTCCGCCTGGAACCGGTGGAGGGACACGACGGCGCGCACCGCCTTCTGCACATAGGGACGGGTGGGTACGTGTCTGTCGCCGCCGGCGGGGTAAAGGTTGCCGCCCCAGGCGAGAAAACCCCCGCCGCCCCCGCCGCGGTCTTCCAGGTCGAGGTGGCCGAGCGCGGCGAGGACGCCGTGGCACGCGCCGCCGCCGCCGCGGACACCGTGGTCGTCGTCGCCGGGAACGACCCCCACATCAACGGGCGTGAGACCGAGGACCGCACCACGCTCGGCCTGCCGCCCCAGCAGGAGCGGCTGTGGCGTGCGGCGCACGCCGCGAACCCCCGTACCGTCCTGGTGCTGACCTCGTCCTATCCGTACGCGGTCACCGAGGCGGCGGCCACCCTGCCCGCCCTGCTGTGGACCGCCCACGGCGGTCAGGCCGCGGGCACCGCCCTCGCGCGCGTCCTCTCCGGCGACGTCTCCCCGGCCGGCCGGCTCCCGCAGACCTGGTACGCCGCCGACGCCGACCTGCCGGACCTGCTGGACTACGACATCATCGGCTCCCGGCAGACGTACCTCTACTTCCGCGGGACCCCGCTCTACCCGTTCGGCCACGGCCTCACGTACACCGACTTCACCTACGCGGCTCTGAGCGCCGTACGCGACGAGGACCTGGTCCGGGTGTCGCTCACGCTCACCAACACCGGTCCCCGCGACGGTGACGAGGTCGTCCAGCTGTACGTGCGGCAGGTCGGAGCTGAGGCCGGCCTGCCGCTGCGCAAGCTGGTCGGCCATCGCAGGGCGCACCTCGCGGCGGGCGCGGGGGAGCGCGTCGAGTTCCCGGTTCCGGTGGCGGAACTGGGCCACTGGGACGTGGCCCACGGCCGCTGGACCGTCGAGCCCGGCACGTACGAACTGCTCGCGGGTGCCTCCAGCGCGGACATCCGGGTGCGGACCCAGGTGAGCGTGGCGGGCGAACCGTCCGGCCCCCGGCCCGTCCTGCGGCGCGGGCTCGACGCGGCCGACTACGACGAGCAGCGGGGCACGCGGATCGTCGACCGCTCGAAGACGGCCGGGGACGCGGTGACCCCTTCGTGCGAGTCCGGCGGCGAACTCCTCTTCAGCCGCTGCGACTTCGGGGACGGAGTGCGGGCCGTCACGGTGTCGGCGGCCGGACGGGGGTCCGTCGAGGTGACGGTGGAGGGGGCGTCGGCGGACGTCACCCTTCCGGGCGGCGGGGGACCGTACGACATCCGCGGCCATGACGCGGAGCTCACCGTCCGCGGAGTCCACGACGTACGGGTCGCACTGCGCGGCGGCGTACGCCTCGCCCACCTCGCCTTCGTCTCCGCCAAGGAGTCCTCATGAAGTTCACCGACGGCTTCTGGCTCATGCGGGAGGGCGTCCGCGCCTGCTACGCGACCGAGATCCGTGATCTGCGCGCGGAGGACGACCGCTTCACCGCCTACGCGGCCGTCAAACACGTCACCGAGCGCGGCGACACCCTCAACACCCCGCTGATCACCGTCGAGTGCTTCTCGCCCGCCGAGGGGATCATCGGCGTGCGTACCACCCACCACGCCGGAAGGGCGAGACGCGGGCCCGACTTCGCCCTGCTGTCCGGCCCAGGCCCCGCTTCACCGGCCCGGGTCCACAGGGACGGCCCGGTCACCGAGCTGACCAGCGGTCCGCTGACCCTGCGCATGGACGGCGACGGACCATGGGGGATGTCCTTCCTGGACGCCGGGGGGCGACGCCTCACCGGTGTGGACGCCAAGGGCACCGCCTTCGCCACCACTCCTGACGGCGCACACCACATGATCACCCAGCTCGCTCTCGCGGTGGGCGAGAACGTCTACGGCCTCGGCGAGCGCTTCACGCCGTACGTCAAGAACGGCCAGAGCGTCGACATCTGGCAGGCGGACGGCGGAACCAGCAGTGAGCAGGCGTACAAGAACATCCCGTTCTACCTCTCCTCGCGCGGCTACGGCGTCTTCGTCAACCATCCGGGCAAGGTCGCCTTCGAGATCGGCTCCGAGTCCGTGGGACAGGTGCAGTTCAGCGTCGAGGACCAGTCGCTGGAGTTCTACGTGGTCGCCGGGCCCACACCCAAGGAGGTGCTGGCCCGCTACACCGCGCTGACCGGCCGTCCCGCGCTGCCGCCCGCCTGGTCCTTCGGCCTGTGGCTGACCACCTCGTTCTGCACCTCTTACGACGAGAAGACCGTCACGTCCTTCGTCGAGGGGATGGCCGAGCGCGGCATCCCGCTGACCGTGTTCCACTTCGACTGCTTCTGGATGCGCGAGTACCAGTGGTCGGACTTCCTCTGGGACCCGGACGTGTTCCCCGACCCGGAAGGCATGCTGGCCCGGCTCAAGGAGCGCGGACTGCGGATCAGCATGTGGATCAACCCGTACATCGCGCAGAAGTCCGTGCTCTTCGCGGAGGGCGCCGAACACGGTTATCTGGTGCGCAGACCGAACGGCGACGTCTGGCAGTGGGACCTGTGGCAGCCCGGCATGGCGCTCGTCGACTTCACCGACCCGGCCGCGCGCGAGTGGTACGGCAGCAAGCTGAGGGCCCTGCTCGACCAGGGCGTGGACTGCTTCAAGACGGACTTCGGCGAGCGCGTGCCCACCGATGTCGTCTGGCACGACGGCTCCGACCCGGAGCGGATGCACAACTACTACGCACAGATCTACAACCGCACCGTATTCGAGCTCCTGGAGAAGGAGCGCGGGCGCGGCGAGGCGGTGCTCTTCGCCCGCTCGGCGACGGCGGGCGGCCAGCAGTTCCCGGTGCACTGGGGCGGCGACTGCTTCGCCTCGTTCACCGCGATGGCCGAGTCGCTGCGCGGCGGCCTGTCCCTGAGCCTGTCCGGGTTCGGCTTCTGGAGCCACGACATCGGCGGCTTCGAGGGCACCCCGGACCCGGAGGTCTTCAAGCGGTGGCTCGCCTTCGGGCTGCTGTCCTCGCACAGCCGGCTCCACGGCAACGTGTCCTACCGGGTGCCGTGGGCCTTCGGGGAGGAAGCGGTGGACGTGGCACGCCGGTTCACCCTCCTCAAACACCGGCTGATGCCCTACCTGTACGGGGTGGCCGCCGAGGCGCACCGCACGGGCGTCCCGATGATGCGCCCCATGCTGGTGGAGTTCCCGCAGGACCCGGCCACCCGCACGCTGGACCGCCAGTACATGCTCGGCCCGGACCTGCTCGTCGCCCCGGTCTTCTCCGGCGACGGCGAGGTGGAGTTCTACGTCCCCGAGGGCACCTGGACCTCACTGCTGACCGGCGAGCGGATCACCGGCCCCGCGTGGCACCACGAGACGCACGGCTTCGACAGCCTGCCCCTGCTGGTGCGCCCCGGGGCCGTACTGCCCTGGGGCGCCGACGACCAGCGGCCGGACGGGGACTGGCTGGACGGACTGACCCTGCGGGTGTTCGGTGACCTGCCCGGCGCCGGGCGGACCGTACGCGTACCGGATCTGTCGGGTGCTCCGGCCGCCGCCTTCCACGTCGTACACGAGGACGGCACCGTGCGGGTCACGGCGCAGGGCACGGACCGGGCGTACCACGTGCGGGTGGAGGGCTCCGGGGCGACGGGGGCGGGGAAGGGGACGGTCACCGTGGCCGCCTGAGCCCGGTACGGGCCCGGACCGGGAGCCGCCTGCCCGCTCGCGCGTCCGGCCACCGCCACGGCCCGCCGGCCTCCCCGACCAGGGACGCCCGGCGGGCCGTGGCGTTTCCCGGGCGAGGGAGGAGCGCGGAGTGAGTCACATCACGCAGAGTGAGATTCTTGGCATACATAGCGCCGGACCGGGGAGGGGCCCAGGCCGCTGGTGCGCCCGGATCGTGGCCGCCCGCGCACGCGCTCCCCGGCCGATCCGGCGGGAAGCATCTCGGCAGGGAAGGCAGACACAGGACATGGCGGCGCTCGACACCATCCACATCGACGGCAGGTGGCAGGCCGCCGCCTCAGGGGCGACCCGCGAGATCATCGACCCCGCCGACGCCACCGTCCTCGCCCTCGTCGCCGAGGGCGGCACCGAGGACACGGACCGGGCGGTCGCCGCCGCGCGCCGCGCCTTCGACGACGGCCCCTGGCCCCACCGCGCGGTCGCCGACCGCGCCGGGCTGCTGCGCCGCGTCGCGGACCTCCTCCAGCGCGACCGCGAGGAGATCGCCCTCGTCGAGAGCCGCGACACCGGCAAGACCCTCGAAGAGGGGCGCGTGGACGTCGACGACGTGACCAACGCCTTCCGCTACTTCGCCGACCTCGTGATGAACGAGAGCGGCGGCCGGGTCGTCGACGCGGGCGACCCCGACGTCCACAGCATCGTCGTGCACGAGCCGGTGGGCGTCTGCGCGCTGATCGCCCCGTGGAACTACCCCCTCCTCCAGGCCAGCTGGAAGATCGCCCCCGCCCTCGCCGCGGGCAACACCTTCGTGCTCAAGCCCAGCGAGGTCACCCCGCTGTCCACCGTCCACCTGATCCGGCTGCTGTCCGAGGCCGGGCTGCCGGACGGCACGGCCAACCTCGTCACCGGTGCCGGCGACCCGGTGGGCGCCCGGCTCTCCGAACACCCCGACGTCGACCTGGTCTCCTTCACCGGCGGACTCGCCAGCGGTACGAAGGTGGCGCAGGCCGCCGCCCCCACCGTCAAGAAGGTCGCCCTGGAGCTCGGCGGCAAGAACCCCAACGTCGTCTTCGCCGACGCCTGCGCCACCGAGGCCGGCTTCGACACCGCCGTGGACCAGGCGCTGAACGCCGCGTTCTTCCACAGCGGGCAGGTCTGCTCCGCCGGGGCCCGGCTCATCATCGAGGAGTCCGTCCGCGAACGCTTCGTCACCGAGCTGGCCCGCCGCGCCGACGCCATCAGGCTCGGCCGCGGAACCGAGGACGGCGTCGAATGCGGACCGCTCGTCTCCGCCCAGCAGCTCGCCAAGGTCGAGGCGTACGTCGCCTCCGCGCGCGAGGAGGGCGCGGTCGTCCGCTCCGGCGGCGCCCGCCCCGAACCCTCCCCGGTACGGCCCGCGAGCGGCTACTTCTACCGGCCGACCGTCCTGGACGGCTGCCACCGCGGGATGAAGGTGGTCCGCGAGGAGACCTTCGGCCCGATCCTCACCGTCGAGACCTTCCGTACCGAGGAAGAGGCCGTCACCCTGGCCAACGACACCGACTACGGCCTGGCGGGCGCCGTCTGGACCACCGACGCGGGCCGCGCCCGCCGGGTCGCGGGACGGCTGCGGCACGGCACCGTCTGGATCAACGACTACCACCCGTACCTCCCGCAGGCCGAGTGGGGCGGGTTCGGCAAGTCGGGGACAGGCCGCGAACTCGGTCCCACCGGACTCGCCGAGTACCGCGAGTCCAAGCACATCTACCAGAACCTCAACCCGCGCCCCCAGCGCTGGTTCGCCGGCTGAGCGATCCGCCGATCCCCTGTTCGCGGCAGCCCGTACACGCACGAACCTTGCAGAAGGAGCAGTGACCGATGCCCCCGACCCCCCGCACGGCCGAGCCCGGACCGGTCGACTACCTGATCGTCGGAGGCGGTACGGCCGGCTCGGTCATCGCCTCCCGGCTCACGGAGAACCCCGGTGTCACCGTCACCGTGATCGAGGGCGGTCCCACCGACGTCGGCCGCGACGACGTGCTGACCCTGCGGCGCTGGCTCGGACTGCTCGGCGGCGAGCTGGACTACGACTACCCGACGACCGAACAGCCGCGCGGCAACTCCCACATCCGCCACAGCCGCGCCCGGGTGCTCGGCGGCTGCTCCTCGCACAACACGCTGATCAGCTTCAAGCCGCTGCCCGGCGACTGGGACGAGTGGGCCGATGCGGGCGCCGACGGCTGGGACGCGGCGGCCATGGACCCCTACTTCGCCCGGCTGCGCAACCACATCGTGCCGGTGGACGAGAAGGACAGGAACGCCATCGCCCGTGACTTCGTCGACGCCGCACAGGCCGCCGCCGGAGTCCCGCGCGTCGAGGGCTTCAACAGGAAGCCGTTCCACGAGGGCGTCGGCTTCTTCGACCTCGCCTACCACCCGCAGGACAACAAGCGCTCCTCCGCCTCCGTCGCCTACCTCCACCCGCACATCGAGGCCGGCGACCGCCCCAACCTCTCGATCATGCTGGAGACCTGGGCCCACCGGCTGGAGTTCGACGGCAACCGCGCCACCGGGGTGCGCGTGCGCACCCAGGAGGGCGAGGAGCTCCTGCTGCGGGCCACCCGCGAAGTGATCGTCTGCGCGGGCGCGGTGGACACCCCCCGGCTGCTGATGCACTCCGGCATCGGTCCGAAGCGGGACCTGGAGGCGCTCGGCATCCCGGTCGTCCACGACCTGCCGGGCGTCGGCGAGAACCTGCTCGACCACCCGGAGTCCGTCATCGTCTGGGAGACCGAGGGCCCCATCCCGGAGAACTCCGCGATGGACTCCGACGCGGGCCTCTTCGTCCGGCGCGACCCCCGCTCACCGGGCCCGGACCTGATGTTCCACTTCTACCAGATCCCCTTCACCGACCACCCGGAACGCCTCGGCTACGAGCGCCCCGAACACGGTGTGTCGATGACGCCCAACATCCCCAAGCCGCGCAGCCGGGGCCGCCTCTTCCTCACCAGCGCCGACCCCGAGGTCAAACCGGCCCTGGACTTCCGCTACTTCACCGACGAGGACGACTACGACGGCCGCACACTGGTCGACGGGATCAAGCTCGCCCGCGAGATAGCGAAGACCGAACCGCTCGCGCACTGGCTCAAGCGCGAGGTGTGCCCCGGGCCGGAGATCACCTCCGACGAGGACATCAGCGCCTACGCCCGCAAGGTCGCGCACACCGTCTACCATCCGGCGGGCACCTGCCGGATGGGTGCGGCCGACGACCCGGCGGCCGTCGTCGATCCCCAACTGCGCGTGCGAGGGCTGGAATCCCTCCGGATCGCCGACGCCTCCGTCTTCCCCACGATGCCCGCCGTCAATCCGATGATCGGCGTCCTCATGGTCGGCGAGAAATGCGCGGAACTGCTCGGTCCGGCCACTGGAGGCGATGTCCGATGACCGCGACCGATACCCCCGTCTTCGCCGTGGGGAACCTCTGGAAGGTCTTCGGCCCCAAGGCCGACCGCGTCCCCGGCGGTGAACACGCCGAGCTCTCCCCGGCCGAACTGCGCGAACGCACCGGCTGCACCGCCGCCGTACGGGACGTCTCCTTCGACGTGCGCAAGGGTGAGGTCTTCGTCGTCATGGGCCTGTCGGGCTCCGGCAAGTCCACCCTCGTACGCTGCCTGACCCGCCTGATCGAGCCCACCAGCGGCACCCTGGCCATCGACGGCGAGGACGTGCTCGCCATGGACCGCACACGCCTGCGTGAGCTCCGCCGCCACCGCGCGGCCATGGTCTTCCAGCACTTCGGACTGCTGCCGCACCGCACCGTCCTGGACAACGTCGCCTACGGCCTGGAGATCCAGGGCCTGGGCAGGGCCGAGCGGCGGCGCAGGGCGGCCGGGCTGGTGGAGAAGGTCGGGCTCGCCGGCCTTGAGGGCCGCCGACCCTCCCAGCTCTCCGGCGGTCAGCAGCAACGCGTCGGCCTGGCCCGCGCACTCGCCGTCGACCCGTCCGTACTGCTCTTCGACGAACCCTTCAGCGCTCTCGACCCCCTGACCCGCCGGGAGATGCAGGACGAGGTCGTCCGGCTGCACCGCGAGGAGGGCCGGACCATGGTCTTCGTCACCCACGACCTCAGCGAGGCGCTGCGCCTGGGCACCCGTATCGCGCTCATGCGTGACGGCGGCATCGTCCAGCTCGGCACCCCCGAGGAGATCGTCGGATCGCCCGCCGACGACTACGTACGCGCATTCGTCCGCGACGTCCCGCGCGAACAGGTCCTCACCGTCGCCGGCGCGATGCGGCCGCCGGCCGCGGGCGAGGGTGAGCGAGGTCCCGCGGTCCGCCCCGACGCCACCGTCTCCGAGGCCATCGAAGCCGTCGCCCGCTCCGGCGGCCCGGCGGCCCGCGTCATGGACAACGGCAGGCTCGTCGGAGTCGTCGACCACGCCTGCCTGCTCGGGGTCGTCGCCGGGACACAGGCCGCCAACCCCCGCGAGGTGGCCGCCTGATGGCCACCGCCCACGCCGCCACCCCCGGCGTCGCGGGGCCGCCGGGCCGCCGTCCGCTCCTGACGCTGCTCCGCCGGCCCACCGCCGTGAAGCTGCTGGCGCTCGCCCTGATCGCCGCCGTCGCGGTACCGGTGGTGCACGCCCGCTGGTCCGGCGCGCCCTGGCCCGGCGCGCTGACCGTCGATCTGACGGCCCCCCTCGGCGAGGTCAACGACTGGATCATCGCCAACCGCGACAGCCACCCCCTGTTCCTGTACTTCCTCGGCCACCTCAGCAACGCCGTCGTGCTCTCCGTGCGCGGTGTCTACCTGCTGCTGCTCGCCCTCGGCTGGGCCGGCGTCACCGCGGTCGCCGCCGTCATGGCCTGGCGGGCCGCCGGCTCGCGGCTCGCCCTCACCGCCGCGGTCTCCTTCGTCGTATGCGGTCTGCTCGGCATGTGGGTGCCGACCATGCAGACGCTCGCCCTGATGGTCGTCGCCGTCCTCGCGTCCGTGGCGCTCGGCGTGCTCCTCGGCCTCGCGGCCGGACTCTCGGACCGTACGTTCCGCGCACTGCGCCCCGTACTGGACACCATGCAGGTGCTCCCCGCCTTCGCCTACCTGCTGCCCGTCGCACTGGTCTTCGGCATCGGGGTGCCCGGCGCGGTCCTCGCGACCGTCGTCTACGCGGCTCCGCCGATGGCACGGCTCACCGCACTCGGACTGCGCGGCGCCGACCCGGGCGTCATGGAGGCCGTCAGCTCGCTCGGTGCGACCGGCAGGCAGCGGCTGCTCACGGCCAGGCTGCCGCTCGCCCGCAAGGAGCTGCTGCTCGGCCTCAACCAGACGATCATGATGGCCCTGTCGATGGCCGTCATCGCCTCCGTGATCGGCGCCGGCGGCCTGGGTGACCGCGTCTACCAGGCACTGTCCTCCGTCGACGTCGGTGCCGCACTCGCCGCGGGCATCCCGATCGTGCTGCTCGCCGTCGTCCTGGACCGTACGACCGAGGCCGCGGGCCGGCGCGTCGGAGCGGAGCCCACCGGCCCCGCCGTCCTGCGCGGAGCACGCGGCTGGGGCCTGGCCGCCGTGATCGTGGCGGCCGTCGTCGTCGTGGGACGGTTCACGGGCGGCCGGATCTGGCCCGAGGGCGCGATCGTGGCCGTCGCGGGACCGGTCAACACCGCCAAGGAGTGGATGGTCGACCACCTCTACACCGGGGTACCGGTCATCGGCGGCACCGCCGACTGGGCCGCCCACTTCACCAACTGGATACTCAACCCGCTGCGCAGCGGGTTGCAGGGACTGCCCTGGTGGTCGGTGCTGCTGATCGTCGCCGCTCTCGCCTGGACCATCGGCACCTGGCGCACGGCGCTCACCGCCGTACTCGCCCTGGCCGCCATCGGCGTCCTCGGCGTCTGGGAACCCTCCATGGACACCCTGAGCCAGGTCGTCGCCGCCGTGGCCGTCACCCTGGTCATCGGCTTCGCCACCGCGGTCGGCGCCGCCCGGAGCGAACGGTTCGAACGCCTGCTGCGCCCGGTCCTCGACGTCTTCCAGACCATGCCGCAGTTCGTCTACCTCATCCCGGTCGTCGCCCTCTTCGGTGTCGGCCGCGCCCCCGCCGCGGCAGCCGCGGTCGTGTACGCGCTCCCGGCCGTCATCCGCATCACCACCCAGGGACTCCGGGGCGTCGACCCCGCCGCCATGGAGTGCGCCCGCTCGCTGGGCGCCACCCGGGGTCAGCAGCTGCGCCAGGTCCAGCTGCCCCTGGCCAGGCCCGCGCTGCTCCTCGCCGTCAACCAGGGAGTCGTCCTGGTCCTCGCCGTGGTCATCATCGGCGCGCTCGTCGGCTCCGGCGGGCTCGGATACCTCGTCGTGCTCGGCCTCGCCCAGGGCGACCTGGCCACCGGCCTCGTCGCGGGCGCCGCCATCGTCTGTCTGGGGCTGATGCTGGACCGGGTCACCCAGCCCACCACGCGCACCGCGCGGAAGGAGAGCTGACATGGCGCGTACGCCGATCCGCACCCGTCCCCGGGTGCTCGCTGCCGCTTCGTCGGCCGTGGTCCTGCTCGCCGTCACCGGCTGCGGCGCGGCGGACATGACGCGGCAGACCTCGCCGTTCGCCGCCCCGGCCGGCATCAGGACCGTCACCCTGTCCGTACAGTCCTGGGTCGGCGCGCAGGCCAACGTGGCCGTCGCCCGGAAGCTGCTGGAGGACGAACTCGGCTACCGCGTCGACCTCGTCCAGACCGACGAGATCCCCGCCTGGGACGCGTTGAGCCAGGGAAGGGTCGACGCGATCCTGGAGGACTGGGGCCACCCCGACCAGGAGAAGCTGTACGTCGAGGAGAAGAAGACCATCGTCTCCGCCGGCGACCTGGGCGTCACCGGCCACATCGGCTGGTACGTACCGAAGTACTGGGCGGACGAGCACCCCGATGTCACGGACTGGCGGAACCTCGACGACCACGCCGACGAACTGCGCACCCCGGAGAGCGGGGACAAGGGCCAGCTCATGGACGGTTCACCGTCCTACGTCACCAACGACACCGCCCTGGTGAAGAACCTGGACCTGGACTACAAGGTGGTCTTCGCGGGCTCCGAGGCCGCCCAGATCACCCAGATCCAGCAGTTCGCCAAGGAGAAGAAGCCCTTCCTGAGCTACTGGTACCAGCCCCAGTGGCTGTTCAACGAGGTGCCGATGGTCGAGGTGAAGCTGCCCGAGTACACCGAGGCGTGCGGAGCCAAGGCCCCGGAGGACATCGACTGCGCCTACCCGAGGACTCCCCTTCAGAAGTACCTCAACGCCGACTTCTCCCAGCGCGGCGGCGAGGCGGCGGACTTCCTGAAGAAGTTCAACTGGACCGAGGACGCGCAGAACGAGGTGTCCAGGATGATCGCTTCGGAGAATCTCACTCCGCAGGAGGCGGCCGGGCGCTGGATCGGCAAGAACCCGCAGGTGTGGAAGAAGTGGCTCAGTGACTAGGGCGCTGTCCCGGTCAGGCCGAGGGGATTCGCCCTGCCCGGATGCGAGTCCGTGAGGAGCGCGTTCGTACCGGAGCGCCCGCGAAGGCGTCGAACCGGACACCGGCAACGCTGCGGTAAGCCGGGCAATGTGGCCCATACGGCCGTGGCCGGGCGACTGCCGCCGGGGGGCGTTTCCGGCCGGGACGCCCTGAAGGCGCTCCGGTCCTGCGGCCGTCCCGGAGCCGGACGCGGAGGACGAGCGCACAGTCGGCCCGGCCTTCCCTGATACGCCACAAGATATTCCGGAATGATCCACTGAATCTTCACGAATCAGCCACGTTCCCGGACGCGCTCACCGCCCGGACGCGCCCCCTCGATATCGGCGCGACTCTGAACAGCGAAACCTTTGTTCTCCATGAAGGGTCACCGTGCATGCCCCGGCGCTGTCACGGGTGGCGCGTTTCCCTCTGGTGCGTGACACGTGGGCCGTCAGCACGATCAGCACGGCAGGAGCCCGGCGAAGCTGAGAGATCGTCATGTCCTCGTCCGGCCGCCGCATTCCGCGCCAGGGCTGACAAGAGCGCCATCCTGCCAACCGCGTCCCGTGCCGCGGCCCTTCACCAGAGTGTCCGAAAGGCGAACTTGTTGGCGGGGGATGGCTACATCCAAGCTTCAACCATCGTTGTGGCGGTCCCGAGGCGTCCCACACGCCGCAGGGGACCGCCGCCGACGTGACCTGGGGCCCGGACACCGAACGGGCCCAGGACCTGTCATCGGAGGACGCATGAAGGTCAAGACGTTTCTGTCTTCGGGCTCTGTCACCCGGAAAGTCCGCGCCGCCACCGTCGTCGCCAGCCTCGCGACCGTGTCCGCGCTCGTGGTCCCCACCGCCACGGCATCTCCGGCACCCGCGGACACCAAGGCCACCGTCGCCCAACTCGCACAGGCCGGCGACGCCGTGCTCAGTGCCGACGTCGGTGGCACGGCCTGGTTCACCGACAAGGCGTCGGGCAAGGTCGTCGTCACAGCCGACAGCACGGTGTCGGCGGCGGAGATCAACAGAATAAAGAAGGCGGCCGGCGACCAGACCGGGAGACTGGAGATCAAGCGCACGCCAGGCAAGTTCAGCCGCCTGATCGCCGGTGGTGAGGCCATCACCTCGTCCGGCGTCCGCTGCTCCCTCGGCTTCAACGTCGTCAACTCGGCGCGTCAGTACTTCGCGCTCACCGCGGGCCACTGCACCACCGGCCGGCCCAGCTGGAGCATCGGTACGGCGGTGCCGGGACAGACCGTCTTCCCGAACTACGACCACGGGGTCATCCAGCACTCCAACCCCGCCGCCGCCGACGGCCGCGTGTACCTGTACAACGGCACCTACCGCGACATCATCAACGCCGGCAGCCCCACCGTCGGCCAGCGCATCGAGCGCTCCGGCAGCACCACCGGCTACCGCACCGGTTCCGTCACCGGCCTGAACGCCACCGTCAACTACGGCAACGGCCAACTGGTCTACAACACGATCCAGACCAACGCCTGCGCCCAGCCCGGCGACAGCGGCGGCCCGCTCTTCGCGGGCAACACCGCGTACGGCCTGCTCTCCGGCGGCAGCGGCAACTGCACCTCCGGCGGCACCACGTTCTTCGAGCCGGTCACCCGGCCGCTGAGCCTGTACGGCCTCAGCGTCTTCTAGGACACGCTGTCCTGAAGGGGACGCCTGCGTGACTCCCACGGGCCCGTACCCTCCGACCGGCGGGTACGGGCCCCTCGCCGCGTCCTCAGCGCGCTCGCACCGTCGCCGTCACATCCCGGTCCGGCTGGAGCGTCAGCGACGGTACGTGGCCGATGTCGCCCGGGTCCACGTCCAGATCGAACCGGCGCGCCAGCACCGCCAGGACCAGGACGGCCTCCACCATCGCGAACCGCGTACCGAGGCACACCCTGGGGCCGCCCCCGAACGGGAACCACGCGTACTCCGCGATCTCGTCGCCGTCCACGGGGTCCCAGCGCTCGGGCCGGAACGTCTCGGGATCCGGGAACCAGCGCGGGTCGCGCTGGGTGGACCACTGGCTGGTCCACACCCGGGTGCCCTCGGGCATCGGTACACCGCCGATCCGCGCGCCTTCCCCGGCCACCCCGGTGACCAGCCAGATCGTCGGGTACAGGCGCAGTGTCTCCTTCACCACCGACTGGGTCCGGGTCAGCCGCGCGTAGTCGTCGAAGCCGGGTTCGCGCTCACCCAGCACCCGGTCCAGCTCCTCCGTGAGGGCCGCGCGCGCCCGCGGGCTGCGGGAGAGCAGGTACCAGGCCCACACCAGCGTCGAACTGGTCGTCTCGTGACCGCCGATGTAGAGGGTGACCGTCTCGTCGCGGATCTCCTCGTCGGTGAGGTGCGCGCCGGTCTCGTCGACCGCGGTGAGCAGCCGGCTCAGCAGATCGGGGCGCTCCCCGTCACCGTCGCGGTGGCGGGCCACGACCCGGGCCACCTCGGCGTCGATGACGGCGGCGGCCTTCCTGATCCGGCGCCGGCCCGGTGTCGGCACCCAGTCGGGGAGGACCGCACCGATACCGCTGAACTCCTTGCCGATCTCCTGCTGCGCGACGTCCATCGCCCGGCCCATCGCGTCCGCGTCGGCCGGGGTGTCCACACCGAAGATCGTGCGGACCGCGATCCGCTGTGTCAGCGCCGCCATCTCCCGTCTGACGTCCACGCGCGCACCGTCCGCCCAGGTGTCGGCCAGCTCCACCGCGCACGCGGCCATCGTCGAGGCGTACGACTTCACCTGCCTGGGCCGCACGGACGGCTGGACCAGCGAACGCTTGCGCCGCCAGTCCGCCCCCCACGCCACCACCACGCCGTTGCCCATCACCGTACGGAACGCGATCCCCAACGCGGGCTGGGCGAAGGTGCGTTCCGTCTCGGTGAGCAGCTCGCCTATGCAGGCCGGGTCGGAGAGGAACACGCAGGGGTTACGGCCGAAGCGCCAGCTCACCATGTCCCCGTGACCGCGCAGCTGCTCGAAGAAGGCGAGGGGGTCCTTCGCGAACCGGGGCAGATTCCCCAGGAGCGGCCACCCTGAGGGACCCGGTACGAGGGTGTGGACGCGCGGCCCGGCGACAGCAGCCGTGCCGCTGTCCCCGCCCGTACCCGTATCCGTATCCCTGTCCCTGGACATGAAAAGGACTCCGCTCCCTGGTGGCGCACCGAAGCCGGCACGCGGTGACCCGGCCCTCATCGAAACACGACGGGGGAGCGCTCCGGCAGGGGGTACGTACGGCATGGCCGGAACCGTCATCAGCCGTGCGGAGCGGCTGAGCCGGCGGGTGTGACCGTGCCCGGCGCGCGGATCGGGCGCGGCCCTACGCCGACTGCTTCGACTGGAGCCCCGCGTACACCCCGCCCCGTCCCACCAGTTCCTCGTGCGTGCCGATCTCGGCGATCCGCCCGTGCTCCATGGCCACGATCCGGTCGGCCGCCCGGATCGTGGAGAGCCGGTGGGCGACCACGAACACCGTGCGGCCGTGCACCAGCCGCGCCAGGGCCTCTTGGACCTGCGCCTCCGAGCGGGTGTCCAGGGCGGAGGTCGCCTCGTCCAGGATCAGCACCCGGGGGTTGCGGATCAGGGCGCGGGCGATGGCGAGCCGCTGCTTCTGCCCGCCCGACAGCCTCGCCCCGCGCTCACCGACCACCGTGTGGATGCCGTCGGGCAGACTCTCCACGAACTCCAGGGCGTTGGCGTCCCGCAGGGCGTCCCGGACGGTCCGCTCGTCCGCGTCCCCCATCCCGTAGGTGACGTTGTCCCGGATACTGCCCTCGAACAGGATCGACTCCTGCGGCACGACCGAGAGGAACTGCCGGTAGCTGCGCAGATCCAGTGTCGCCATGTCCGTGCCGTCGAGGACGATCCGCCCCGTGGTGGGGCGGATGAAGCCGATGAGGAGGTTCAGGACCGTCGACTTGCCCGCTCCCGAGGCGCCGACGAGGGCGACCGTCTCACCGGGGCGCGCGGAGAGCGTGAAGTCCTCGACCGCGGCGCCGCCCGCCCCCTCGTACGCGAAGCCGACCCCCTCGAAGTCGATCCGCCCCTCGACGCGCTCGACGAGGTCCTTGCCCGCGTTGTTCTCCAGATCCGGCGCCTCAAGCACCTCGCCGGCCGAGCGGACCGACTCCAGCCCCTTGCTGATGACGGGGGCCAGGCTCAGCAGGGTGGACATCGAGCCGGTGAGCGTGGTGAAGAAGGCGCTCAGCATGACGACGTCACCCGCGGTGATCGGGAGCCAGCCGTGGTACGCGACGAGCGCCGAGCCCGCCAGACAGGCCACGCCGAGCGAGTTCAGCAGAATCCAGGCGAGTGCCCCGAACCGCCCGTTGAGCAGGTCGAGCCGCACTCCGGCCAGGAACACCTGACGCAGCGAGCCGTCGACCCGCCCGAGCGCGGCATGCTCCAGGCCGTGCGCCCGGGTGATGGGGATGAGGCTGGTCATCTCGCTCACCCGGGCGGAGAACTGTTCCACCTCCTGGCGGAAGGACTCGTTGTGGCTGCGCAGCCGGGAGCGCAGCTTCATGACGAGGAGGGCGGCGGCCGGGACGACCACCAGGAAGACGGGGAGGAAGGAGGGCACGCGGAACGCGATGACGCTGAGCCCGCCGATGAGCGTGATGACGGCTGCCAGTCCCATGTCGGACGCCTGCTGCGTCATCTGCTCCACGGTCTCCACGTCCCGGACCACCTTGGCCTGGAGCACGCCCGCGCTGGTCCGGGTGTGATAGCCGATGGAGAGCTGCTGGAGGCGGCGGCAGAGCGCGTCACGGAGCGCTGTGCCCATGCGCCGCGTGCTGCCGTACAGACAGCGGACGTACAGCAGGTGCATGGGGTAGTTGAGTACGAGGATGACGAGGAGCGCTCCCGCGTTCAGCCACAACTCCCGCTCGGGGCGGTGCTGGACGACCACGTCGATGATGTTCGCCGTGATCAGCGGGAGCAGCCAGACAGGGCTGTGCTTGACGACGAAGGCGGCCACGCCGACGGCCAGGCGCCGCCGGTCGGGCCGCAGCAGATAGCCCAGTGTGCGGATCGGATGCTCGCCCCGGTAGCGGTGGTCGAGCGCGGACGGCTGCCGTGGCGGAGGGAGCGGTTGCTGCATGGGACAAGCCAATGCGCGCCCGTGGGCGAGTGCAACCCCCTTTCCCGGTGCCCGTACGCGCCGAGGACCCCGCACGGCACATCATGGAAGGCCGCAGACCGCCCACCTCCCCCGGAGTACGTATGCCCTCCCGCAGCCTCCCCGCAGTGCTGGTCTACACCCGGACCACCGACTATCGGCACGACTCGATCCCCGACGGTGTCGCCGCGTTCCAGGAGCTCGGCGCGGAGCACGGCATCACCGTGCACGCCACCGAGGACCCTCGCGTCTTCGAGGACGGGCTCGGCCCGTACGCCGCCGTGGTGTTCCTCTCCACCAGCGGCGACGTCCTGACCCCGCCGGACGCGCCGGACTGCGGGCGCACTGTGCCGCGGGCGGCGGCTTCATGGGGGTGCACGCGGCGGCCTGCACGGAGTACGACTGGCCGTTCTACGGCGCGCTCCTGGGGGCCAGGTTCGCCCGCCACCCCGAGCTCCAGCCCGGTACCGTGCGGGTCGAGGACCACGACCACCCCGCTACCGGCCACCTGGGCGCCACCTGGGAACTCACCGACGAGTGGTACGACTTCCGCGCCAGCCCGCGGGGCTCCGTGCGCGTCCTCGCCGGCGCCGACGAGTCCAGCTACACGGGCGGTAGCATGGGCGCCGACCACCCCCTCGTCTGGACCCACGAACACGGAGGCGCCGCCGTCTTCTACACGGCGCTCGGCCACACCGGCGACATGTTCCGCGATCCGGACTTCCGCACCCACCTGCTCGGCGGCCTGCGCCACGTGACGGGGCACCACGGCGAAGGGCCCGAAGACGGGCGATGAGCCCCCTCGGGGCGGTGGCGGCCTGCCACCCGGGACCGGCGACCGCGCGGTGAACCCGAGCCGGTTCACCGCCCGGTCTCATCCTCCGAACATCGGCCCCGCGGCCCGCTCCAGCGCCGTGCCCACCCGCTCCCAGGTATCCACGTCCCTTTCCACAGGCGGGAGTTGACGGTCGTCCGCCGGGTTGTTCCAGGAGGCCGCCACGGCCACGGGGTCGCCGCCGCCCGCCGCCGAGGCGGCGAGCGCCGCCGCGCCGCGGGCGACCAGTTCACCACCGGCCGGCACGACCAGGGGCCGACCGGAGAGGCGGCGCACGGTCTCCACCCAGGTGCGGCCCCCGGCCCCGCCGCCGATCAGCCGCAGCGGGCGGGCGGCGACGGCGGGATCGGCCGGGTCGAGCCCGCACGCCCGCAGCAGCTCGTCCAGGGCGCGCAGCACGGTGAAGGCCGCGCCCTCGTAGGCGGCGCCCAGTAGTTGCTGCGGGGTGGTGTCGTGCCGCAACCCGGTGAGCAGGCCGGACGCCAGCGGCAGATCGGGGGTGCGCTCGCCGTCCAGGTACGGCAGCAGGACGGCCTCGCCGCCGGGTGCCGTGTCCTCGCGGTGCAGGCCCAGCAGGGCGGCCACCCTGTCGACGGCGAGCGTGCAGTTGAGGGTGCAGGCCAGCGGAAGGTACGTACCGTCCGCCGCGGCGAAGCCGGAGAGGGCCGCCGACACGGGCCGGGTGCGGGACGCGGCGAACACCGTCCCGGAGGTGCCCAGGCTGAGCACCGGATGGTCCAGCAGACCGGCCCCGCCAAGACCGAGGCCCACGGCGGCGCTCATGTTGTCGCCGGTGCCCGCGGCGACGGCGATCCCGGCCGGCAGGCCGATGGCTGCCGCTGCGGCGGCGGTCAGGGAACCGGTCCGGGTCGCCCCGGTGGCGGCCACCTCAGGCAGCAGGGCCCCGTCCAGGCCGAGGAGGGCGAGCAGTTCGGGGTCGTAGCCGCCGGTCGCCGTGGAGTACCAGCCGGTGCCCGAGGCGTCGCCGGGGTCGGTGAACGCGGTGCCGGTGAGCCGTTCGGTCAGGAAGTCGTGGGGCAGGCGGACGGCGGCGGCGGCCGCGGCCGCGCCGGGGTCGTTCTCGCGAAGCCACTGCCACTTCGTCGCGGTGAGGGAGGCGACCGGTACGGAGCCGGTGCGCGCGGTCCAGGCGTCGGGGCCGCCCAGCGCCGCGGTGAGCGCGGTGGCCTGCGGGGCGGACCGGGTGTCGTTCCACAGCATCGCCGGACGCAGGGGCCGGCCGGCGCGGTCGAGCACGACGAGGCCGTGCTGCTGCCCGGCGACGGCGATACCGGTGACGGCGGACGCGCTGACCCCGGACTCCTCGATCCCCGCGGCCACCGCCAGGGACAGGGCCTGCCACCAGGTCTCGGGGTCGCTCTCGCGGGCCCCGCCCTCCCCGGTGACCGTGTGCGGGGCGCGGCCGACGGCGAGCAGCTCGCCGGTCACGGCGTCGGTCACCGCCGCCTTGGTGGACTGGGTGGAGCTGTCCACGCCGATGACGACGCTGCGCGGCGGCATGGGCTACCTCTTCTCGCCTGGGAAACAGTGCCGGGTCCTGCGAAACGGTGCTGGCACCGGGTGCGCGGAACGGCGCACGCCGGTATTTGACCGTGCCGAAAACAAATTACGTGATCGTCGCGGGCCCGACCAGGGGTGAATCGGGTTTTCCGGGGGTGGGGGGTTACGTCACAGGGGTGCCCCGTGCATGATTAGTCATGACAGTGAACAAATAGGGTCCGCAGTGCTCGGCACCGGACCCGACAGCACTCGAAGGCGGCCAGACGATGACGGAACGCTTCACGCCCACACCGGAGGACAAGTTCAGCTTCGGTCTGTGGACGGTGGGCTGGCAGGGGCGCGACCCGTTCGGTGACGCCACCCGCGCGGCGCTCGACCCGGTCGAGTCCGTGCGGCGGCTCGCCGAGCTCGGCGCGTACGGAGTCACCTTCCACGACGACGACCTGATCCCGTTCGGCTCCACGGACGCCGAGCGGGAGGGGCTCGTCAAGCGGTTCCGGCAGGCGCTGGACGCCGGCGGACTCGTGGTGCCGATGGCCACGACGAACCTCTTCACCCACCCGGTCTTCAAGGACGGGGCCTTCACCGCCAACGACCGGGACGTACGCCGGTTCGCGCTCCGCAAGACCCTCCGCAACATCGATCTCGCGGTCGAGCTCGGCGCCACCACCTACGTGGCGTGGGGCGGCCGCGAGGGCTCCGAGTCCGGCGCCGCGAAGGACGTCCGGGTCGCGCTCGACCGGATGAAGGAGGCGTTCGACCTGCTGGGCGACTACGTCACCGAGCAGGGCTACGACCTGCGCTTCGCCATCGAGCCCAAGCCGAACGAGCCGCGCGGCGACATCCTCCTGCCGACCATCGGCCACGCCCTCGCCTTCATCGAGCGCCTGGAGCGCCCGGAGCTCGTCGGCGTCAACCCGGAGACCGGGCACGAGCAGATGGCCGGGCTCAACTTCCCGCACGGCATCGCCCAGGCGATGTGGGCCGGGAAGCTCTTCCACATCGACCTCAACGGCCAGTCCGGCATCAAGTACGACCAGGACCTGCGCTTCGGCGCCGGTGACCTGCGCCAGGCGTTCTGGCTGGTCGACCTGTTGGAGCGCGGTGGCTACGAAGGGCCGCGCCACTTCGACTTCAAGCCGCCGCGGACCGAGGACTACACGGGGGTGTGGGCCTCGGCCGAGGGCTGCATGCGCAACTACCTGATCCTCAAGGAGCGGGCCGCCGCCTTCCGCGCCGACCCGGCCGTGCAGGAGGCGCTGCGCGCCTCCCGTCTGGACGAGCTGGCCCTGCCCACCGCCGAGGACGGGGTCGCGGGACTGCTCGCCGACCGTTCGGCGTACGAGGAGTTCGACATCACGACGGCCGCCGAGCGCGGGATGGCGTTCGAGGTACTGGACCAGCTGGCGATGGACCACCTGCTCGGGGTGCGCTGACCCGGGGCCGCACCCGGCCCGGGCGCGGCCCCGGGCGGGCGCGGCGGGCGCGGCGGCGAAGCGGCGGCTTCCCCGCCGCGCCCGCCCGGGGCCGCGCCCCTCGCTCTCCGCGTTCAGACGAGGGCGCCGAAGCGCCGTACGAACCGATGCTGCCACGGGGTCTCCACAGCACGGTGGTGGTAGCCCCGGCGCACGAACTCCACGGCCCGGTCCGCCGGGACGCCGTCCAGCACCGCCAGGCACGCCAGAGCCGTCCCCGTACGCCCGATGCCTCCGCCGCAGGCGACCTCCACCCGGTCAGCCGCCGCCCGCGCCAGCGCCTCGCCGAACACCTCCCGGGCCCGCGCCCGGTCCGCGGGGAGCCGGAAGTCGGGCCAGCGCACCCACCGCGACTCCCAGGCGACGGGCTCCGGCTCCTTGCCCAGCAGATACACCCCGAACGTGGGCGCGGTCCCGGCGGGCAGCGGACGGCGCAGCCCCCGCCCCCGCACCAGCAGGCCCGAAGGCAGGGTCAGCACGCCGGCGTCGGCGGGTCCCCAGCTTCCGTTCATCGCGCCACCTCCGGCTCGTTCCGCCCGGCGTACGCCACGGGGTCGGCCAGCACATCCTGCATGACCAGGGCCGCCGCGCCACGCGCCGCGTCCCCCGCGACGGAGGAGGCGCGCAGCCGCCCGCTCCCGGCGGACCAGAGGCCGGAGACCACCCGGTCGGTCAGTTCCTCGTCGGCCGGGGGCGCGAGCCACGGCATCAGGCCGCGGTAGATGCCACCGAGCACCACCGCCTCCGGGTCGATCAGGTTCACCGCGCCCGACAGCACCCTGCCGAGCATGCGACCGGCCTCCGCCACCGCCCCCACCGCCCGCGCGTCGCCCGCCCGCGCACGCCGCTCCAGCTCGGCCACCGGACCGGTCGCGCCCTCGTCGATGCCCGCCGCCCGCAGCAGCGCGGCCTGACCCGCGTACTGCTCCAGGCAGCCCCGGGAACCGCAACGGCACTGCGGACCCGCCGGGTCCACCACCACATGGCCGATCTCCCCGGCGAAACCGTGGGCCCCACGCAGCAGTTCACCGTCGAGCACCAGGGCCCCGCCGACCCCGATCTCACCCGTCAGGTAGAGAAAACTGCGCGCCTTGTCCAGGCCGCCGAACCACAGCTCGGCCAGTGCCGCGAGATTGGCCTCGTTCTCCGAGCTCACCGGCAGCACGGACCGGCCGGGCCGCAGCCCGGCGAGCGCGCCGGCGAACAGCTCCTCGGCCGGCACCTGGTTCCACCCGAGGTTGGGCGCCTGGCGCACCGAACCACCGGACACCAGGCCCGGCAGCGCGAGCGCGGCCCCGACCGGACGCAGCTCCTGCTCGGCCGCCGATTCCAGGGTGCGGGCGGCGATGCCCGCCGCCCTGGCCAGGACCTCACCGGGCGGTGCGCCGCGGTTGTCGAGGTGCTCGGTCTGGCGGACCCGCCCCGTACCCGCGAGGTCCACGACGCACACCGAGACGTAGTCGATGTTGATCTCGACGCCGAGGCCGGCCGGGCCCGTGCGCGCCACCTTCAGGGCGGTGCCGGGACGCCCGGCCTGCCCGCTGAACGTCTTGCCCGACTCGGTGAGGAAACCGCTGTCGATGAGCTGCTCGACCAGCGAGGACACGGCGGCCCGGGTCAGCCCCACCCGCCCGGCCACTCCGGCCCTCGTCGCCTCCCCGGCCTCGCCCTCGTCCCGGACGGCCCGCAGCACGAGGCTCAGGTTGTGGCGTCGCACGGTGTCCTTGTCCGCCTTGGGCCCCAGGGGCGCGAGGTTGCTCTTCATATAGTCGTCGACCCTATCCCGCGGCAGGCCGCCCCAGGCCGCCGAACGGTGCGGAGGGCCGCCCCGCCCGCCCGGCGTACCGGGTGGGCGGGGCACCCCCGCGGTCTGGCGCTCCTCAGACGGTCGCGCCGCGCCGCGTGAGCATGTCCGCCATGAGCCCGATCTCCGACCGCTGGCCGCGGACCATGCCCGCCGCCAGGTTCCCGATCTCCTTCGTGACCGCCGAACCGGCCGCCGCCCGCGCCATCTCGGCGCCCGCCCGGTGGTGGACGGTCATCAGCCGCAGGTAGAGGATCTCGGCCGCCGGGCCCTTGGCCCCGCGCAGCTCGTCCAGTTCCGCGTCGGTCGCCATCCCCGGCATCAGCGAGCCGTCGCCGGTGGGCGTGACGGCGTGCCCCATCCACTCCATCGGCGGCCGCTCGGAACTCTTCGGCCTGCCCCACGTCTCCAGCCAGCCGAGCATCATGCCGCGCTGGTTGGCCTGGGTGTTGATGATGTCGTACGCGAGCCGGCGTACGTCCTCGTCGTCCGTGCGGTCCCGAACGATGAAGGACATCTCCACCGCCTGCTGGTGGTGGATCGACATGTCACGGGCGAACCCCACGTCGGCCGAGTCCTCCGCGGGCGCGGCCGACGATGAGGTGCCCGCCGGCGACGGGGCCGCCGAGGACGGCTGCCCGATCGTGAGCACCACCAGCCCCAGTGCGAGCAGGAACACCACGGCGCCCGCCAGGACCAGCGGGCGGGGGAGACGTACGGCGGAGGTCACTTGTCCAGTCCGCCCGAGCAGGCGGCGCCCGGCTCGGGCGTCTGCGGACCCTGGACGTACTTGGTGAAGAACTGCGCGACCCGGGGGTCCGTGGCGCTCTTGACCGTGACCTGCTTGCCCCAGGCGCTGAGGATCAGCGGGTCCTTCTGGTCAGCCACGGGGCTCATCAGGGAGTACGGGGTGGACGAGACGCGATTGCCGAGCGCCTTGACGTCGGCGTCCTTGGCCTTGTCGTTGTACGTGACCCAGACCGCGCCGTGCTCCAGGGAGTGGACCGCGTTCTCCTTCGGTATCTCCGCGGTGTAGACGTCGGCGTCGCAGTTCATCCAGACCTGGTTGTGGTCGCCGCCGACGGGCGGGTTCATCGGGTAGTCGACCTTCTCGCTGACGTGGTTCTGCTTCAGCTTGTCCCAGGTCCGTTCGCCCGTGACCGGGGAGGTCTTGGCCTGCTCCTCGGCCTTGTCCTTGTCGTCGGCGACGGACATCAGATACGCGCCCCCGGCGACCAGGGCGGCGACGACGGCGACGGAGGCGCTGATGGTGATGGCGCGGACACGCCGCTCGCGGGCCCGCTCCTTGCGGCGGGCCTCGTCGAGCTTGGCCCGGCGGGCGGTGGCGGGGGTGTTCGGGTTCTTGTTCTTGGCGGAAGCCATGGCAGGTCCTCGGGTGTGCAACGGGACGCAGGCGCGGGCGTGCGCGCTGCGCGGGGGAAGGGATGAGGGGAGGCAGGTGCCTCCGGGGCCTTTCCGGCCCTCTAAATCCGTTGGATCTGCAGTCGTAGACGGTCGACGCCGCCCACGCCGTCGTTCGAGGGGCCGCGGATCGTGGCCGCTCCGGTGAGCGGGACGGCCGGGGCCGCCGCGAGAGCGGTGGGAAGGGCCGCGAGCGTGGGCGGGCCGGGCAGGACGACGGCCGACGAGTGGTCCGCGGTGCCATGGCAGGAGATGCCCATGCCCCGGCTGTCCGGCGCGTGCGCCATCACGAGCGACGCCAGGGTCTCCGGCGTCGGGGTCATGGCCCGGGCCGGAGCCGCGGGCCGGGCGCCGGGCGGCGGCGCGACGGCCACCGCGGTCGCGGGCGAGCAGCAGAACACCATCGCCAGGAGCACCAGGGTCCGGACCACGGCGGCGGGCGCGCGGGCGCCGCTCCGCCGCCGGTCCGTCCGTTCGCTCAGCCTGGTCATCGCCGCCATCGTAATGGTGTGTGAAGATTCAAGGAATATGGGGTCGCAGGTTCGCGGATAGTGTGCCCCGGCGACCACGCACTCGAACGTACCTGCGGGCCGGTATCCGGACCGCCACGGTGCACCTCCGCTGCTGCTCACCGGGGCGGACGGCCGGAGGACCGGCGCCGTCCATCCCGCATGCGCCAGGTCTTCCTCGGCCCGCTCCACCGACGAGCAGCAGGTCTCCATGGAACTGCTGCCAGGGCGGCGGATGCGACGGAGGATCTGCGCGGCTGAGCGGACCGCACGCGGGGTGAACGCGCACACCCGCGCGTCCGTCATCGGTGCGGCTCCGTGCCGCCGCGGTGGCTTCTTTCCGGTGAATCAGTCCCTTGGTCAGGAAGCTGCTTTTCTCGATCCAGTTCGATCACCTGTGCCTATGCCCCGCCACGAGGGGCAGAGAATTCGCTCATAAATCGAATAGATCTTCTTTGTTCCGTCTGGTGTGTGGTCCTTTGCGGGACATGCCCGACGAACCGCCAACTCCGCCCGCGTGCCGGGCGTTTCGGCTTCCCGCGCAACGGGGCGCCGGGGCCCGGGGCCCGCGCCTCCTCCGCCGTGATTACTCCCCGCGCATGCCCGATGCCCGTGAGTGCAAAACTGGCGAGTGTATTACTGCTGGGTCGCTCGCGCAGGGGGTTGGGTGAATATGCCGATGCGGTGTTCTGATCTGGCTAAGCTCACGCGCATCGAAGACGAGTTGATATGAATTCGAGCACTTGTTCACGACTGTCACCACAGGTGCGCGGATCCACAGAACTTCCGAATACTCCCGAATCAACCGCCAGAGGGTTTAGATGGTTCGTGTTGAATCACCACCGACTGACCGAGAAGTGCGCGTAACCCGTGCCCTGTTGACGCCCCTCGTGCTGATGGCCGGCGCCACCGCCGCCGGTACGGCGCTGGTGACCGAGCCCGCGCGGATACCAGTCGTCTGGTGCGGTGCGATCGCCACATTCGTGGTCTGCGCGCTCACCGTCGTACACAACCGCCGCCGCCACCGCGCCCTGAGCGCCCAGCGTGCGCACTACGAGCAGCGCATCGCCTACCTGGAAGCCCGCATCGCCGCGTATGACACGGACACCGTGCGGATGGCCAAGGAGCTGCTGCCGGCCGCGATCCGCCGGCTGCGCATCGGCAACTCGCCCGAAGAGGTGATGCGCGACATCGTCGACGCCGACGACTCGTACCGCAATCTCCCCAAGGCCCTGCGCGGCCTGGTCTTCCAGATCCTCGACATCATCGACAACGAAGAGGCGATGCGCGACTCCGCGCAGCGCGCGTTCGTCAGTGTCGCCCGGCGCGTCCAGGCCATCGTCCACCGGCAGGCCAGTGAGCTGCGGGAGATGGAGGACCACCACGGGCGCAACCCCGAGGTCTTCGACGACCTGCTCCGCATCGACCACGGCACCGCGCTGATCGGGCGGCTCGCCGACTCCATCGCGGTGCTCGGCGGCGCCCGCCCCAGCCGCCAGTGGCCCAAGCCGGTCCCGCTGTTCAGCGTGTTGCGCGGTGCGATGTCCCGCATCCTCGAATACCAGCGCGTCGAGCTGCACTCGATCGCCAAGGTCGCCATCGTCGGCACCTCGGTCGAACCCCTCATTCACGCCTGCGCCGAACTCCTGGACAACGCGACGCGCTACTCGCCGCCGCAGACCCGTGTGCACGTCACCGCGGTCGAGGTCCAGACCGGCATCGCCATCGAGATCGAGGACGGCGGCGTCAGCCTCAGCGAGGAGGCCCGCGCCCGGGCCGAGAACATGCTCGCCCAGGCCCAGGCCGGCATCAACATGAACGACCTCGGGGAGTCCCCGCGCCTCGGCATGGCCGTCGTCGGCCGGATCTCCCGGATGTACCAGCTCCAGGTCTCCCTGCGGCAGTCCGCCTACGGTGGGGTACGGGCCGTCGTCATCGTGCCGCGCGAGATGCTCACCACGGGAGCCGCGCCCGGCATCGCCCACGGCATCGGCGCCACCTCGCGGCCCCAGAGCTCGCTCGACATGTCGCAGCTCCAGCACGTCGTGCCGCCGCCCGGCAAGCGCAGGCCCAAGCCCGTCTCCACGGAACTGCCTCCCTCGGTCGCCGCGGGCATGCCCGGGTACACGGAGAAGCCGGCCACCCCGGCGGTCCCGGCATCGGCCCTGGAGGACGAGGCCCCGGTGGTGACCGAGTGGACCGAGGGCGGACTGCCGCAGCGCCGCAGCCGCGGCCGCGCCCCCCTCGGATCGCACAACCTCCCACGGCAGGCGGCACAGCAGCCCGCCGTCCCCGCCGCGGGAGCGCAGAACGGGCACGACACAGGCCGGGGCAACGGCGAACCGCCGCCGCCCGGGCTCTGGCTGGAGGCGTTCACCCAGGCCGTCAACGGTGTGCCCCAGGAACCGAAGAACGACGAGGACGCCGATGGCGTGTGGGACAAGGGAGACTTGAAGTGATCCAGCAGCGCGGGAACATGGACTGGATGCTCAAGGAACTGGCCGACGACGTGCCCAGCATCCACCAGATCGTGGTGCTCTCGTCGGACGGGCTGCGTATCGCCCGTCACGGCGGCGACCCCGACGTGGCCGACCGCCTCGCGGCGGCCTGCGCCGGCCTGCAGAGCCTGGCCGCCGCCGTGGCCTCCGAGATCCCCTACAGCGACGGCATGATGCGCCTGGTCGTCATCGAGGTCGACGGTGGGTTCTTCTATCTGATGGCCGCCGGAGCCGGCTCCTACCTCGCGGTCCTCGCGGACGAGACGGTCGACGCCGGCCTGGTGGGAGCACGCATGCGCGACATGGTCGTCCGGATCGGCGCCCACCTCTCGACCCCGCCCCGACATGACGGGCAGGCCGGATGAGTGCTCCCCGACGAGAACGCCGGAAAGCCGACCCGGCGCGGAGAGATCCGGAACGGCTGTACGTCATCACCGGCGATCCCGACGGGGAGCGTGCGGCGCTCGACCTCGTCACGATGGTGGTCTCCCAGGCGGAACCCTCGCCGACGGTCCAGCCCGAGCAGGCCGCGATCCTGCGGCTCTGCAGGGCGCCGCTGTCCGTCGCCGAGATCTCGGCCTATCTGAGCCTGCCCTTCAGTGTCGTGACCTCGCTCCTGACCGAACTGCTGGCGAGCGAACAGATCGAATCGCGCGCGCCCGTCGTCCGCGCCACACTCCCGGACCGATCCCTTCTCGAAGCGGTGATGCATGGACTTCAGAAGCTCTGACACGATCACGGGCCCCCGGAGCGAGGACGTCCTGCCCACCACGGCCACGGCCGCGGTGAAGGTGGTGATCGTCGGCGGCTTCGGGGTCGGCAAGACCACGCTGGTCGGCTCGGTGAGCGAGATCCGGCCCCTGACGACCGAAGAGACCATGACCCAGGCCGGTGTGGGCGTGGACGACAACGCCGGGGTGGAGAGCAAGACCTCCACCACCGTCGCCATGGACTTCGGCCGGATCAGCCTCAGCGAGGAGCTGATCCTCTACCTCTTCGGCACCCCGGGCCAGGAACGCTTCTGGTTCCTGTGGAACGGGCTGTTCGAAGGAGCTCTCGGGGCGGTCGTCCTGATCGACACCCGGCGGCTGGAGGTCAGCTTCGACGTGATCGGCCGGCTGGAGGAGCGCGGTGTCCCGTTCGTCGTCGCCGTCAACACCTTCCCCGACGCACCGCATCACCCGGTCCAGGCGCTGCGGACCGCACTCGACCTGCCGGACGAGGTCCCGATGATCGACTGCGATGCCCGGCAGCGGGTCTCCAGCCGGGACGTGCTGCTGACCCTGATGCAGTATCTGCACAGCCTCGCCGTCCCCCTCGCCTGACGGATGTGCGCGCCCGCGTACGCCACCGCGCGCGCACTTCGGTCCGTGCGGCCGCACGCGTGGCCGCACACCGGCCGCCGTCTCCTCACCATCCGCGCGGCGATACCCGCGCCCTTCGCCCGGACACCGGGCGGCCCGAACTCTGGAGCGATTGTGACCACGCCCTTCCACCACGAACCCGGAACGGCCCCGGGGCCGGTTCCGCCCTCCGAGTGCCCCGCGCACGGGCTCGCCCCCGGCGGACTGCGCCGGTTCTACGGACCGGAGGCGGAGAACGACCCGGCGGGCCTGTACGACAAACTGCGCGCCGAGCACGGCACGGTGGCCCCCGTGCTGCTGCACGGGGACGTGCCCGCCTGGCTGGTACTCGGACACAGCGAGAACCTGCACATGACCCGTACGCCCTCGCAGTTCTCCCGGGACTCCCGCCGCTGGCGCGCCCTCCAGGACGGCAGCGTCGCCCCCGACCACCCCTCGCGCCGATCTTCACCTGGCAGCCCGTCTGCGTCTTCGCCGACGGCGCGAACCACGAGCGCCTGCGCGGTGCCGTGACCGACAGCATGGCGCGCATCGACACCCGCGGTGTGCGGCGCCACGTCAACCGCTTCAGTAACCGGCTCGTCAACGACTTCTGCCTCAAGGGCACCGCCGACGTCGTCAGCCAGTTCGCCGACCACCTCCCGATGATGGTGATGTGCGCGATCTTCGGCATGCCCGAGGAGTACGACGACCGTCTCGTGCAGGCCGCCCGCGACATGACCCGCGGCACCGAGACCGCCGTCGCGAGCAACGCCCACGTCGTCAGCGCGCTCAGCGGGCTCGTCGAACGCCGCCGCGCCGCCCCCGCCCCCGACCTGGCGTCCTGGCTGTTGGAGCACCCCGCCTCGCTGACCGACATCGAGGTCACCGAGCACCTGCGGCTGATCCTCATCGCCGCGTACGAGTCGACCGCCAACCTCATCGCCAACGTGCTGCGCATGGTCCTGACCGATCCCCGTTTCCGGGCCCGGCTCAGCGGAGGCCACATGACGGTCCCCGAAGCGGTGGAGCAGACCCTCTGGGACGAGCCGCCGTTCACCGCCGTGTTCGGCCGCTGGGCCGTGGGCGACACCGAGCTGGGCGGCCAGCAGATCAAGGCGGGTGACGCCCTGCTGGTCGGTATCGCCCCCGCCAACACCGACCCGGCCGTACGGCCCGACCTCAGCGCCGACATGGAGGGCAACCGGGCCCACCTGGCCTTCAGCGGCGGCCCGCACGAGTGCCCGGGCCAGGACATCGGGCGTGCCATCGCGGACGTCGGGGTCGACGCCCTGCTCATGCGCCTGCCCGATCTGGAGCTCGGCGTCCAGGAGAGCGAGCTCCGCTGGATCGGGAACATCATGTCCCGGCACCTGGTGGAGCTGCCCGTGAAGTTCGAACCGGCCCCGCAGCACGAGATCGACGCCGACCCGCTGACACTGATGAGCCGGCCCCGGTCGCGCGACGACTGGGAGGTCTCCTCCCCGGCCGGGCCCGCCCCCGCGCCGGCCCGCACCACCACCGTCCCGCCGCCCGCCCCCGCCCCCGACGCCGTCCCGCAGGAACCGGCGGTGCCGGCGGTACCGGACCGGGCACCCGCCATTCCCCGGCAGCGCGTGCCTGGCGCACCGGCCAGGCTGTGGCAGGCGCTCTCGCGCTGGTGGAGCGGGTACTGACGCGTCGCCGACGCCCGTGCGGCTCCGGGCGGGCGTCGGCTTCCGTACCATCGAGCAGCGTGAAGCTGACGATTCTTGGCGGTGGCGGATTCCGGGTGCCTCTGGTGTACCGGGCGCTGCTCGGCGATCACGCCGAGGGCCGCGTGACGCGTGTGACGCTGTACGACACGGACGCGGACCGGCTCGGTGCCGTCGCACGCGTCCTCGGTGAGCAGGCCGAGGGGGCCGGTGACGCCCCCGCGGTCGTCGCCACCACCGATCTGGACGAGGCGCTGCGCGGGGCGGACTTCGTCTTCTCCGCCATCCGCGTCGGCGGCCTGGCGGGCCGGGCGGCCGACGAGCGGGTGGCGCTCGACGAAGGCGTACTGGGCCAGGAGACGGTCGGTGCCGGCGGCATCGCGTACGGACTGCGGACCGTGCCCGTCGCGGTGGACATCGCCCGCCGCGTCGCCCGGCTCGCGCCCGGAGCCTGGGTCATCAACTTCACCAACCCGGCGGGACTGGTCACCGAGGCCATGTCCCGCCACCTCGGCGACCGGGTCATCGGGATCTGCGACTCGCCGGTGGGACTCGGCCGCCGCGTCGCGAGAGTCCTCGGCGTCGATCCGGACAGGGCCCGGATCGACTACGTGGGTCTCAACCACCTCGGCTGGCTGCGCGGGCTGTACGTCGACGGCCGCGACGAACTCCCCCGCCTGCTCGCCGATCCCCAGCTGCTCGGCTCCTTCGAGGAGGGCAGGCTCTTCGGCGCCGACTGGCTGCGGTCGCTCGGGGCGGTCCCCAACGAGTATCTGCACTACTACTACTTCAACCGGGAAGCGGTACGCGCCTACCAGGAGGCCGAGCAGACCCGCGGCGCGTTCCTCCAGGAGCAGCAGGAGGGCTTCTACGCCCGGATGAAGGACCCCGCCGCCCCACCGCTGACCACCTGGGACCGGACACGAGCGGAGCGCGAGGCCACGTACATGGCGGAGAACCGTGAGGTCTCCGGGGCCGGTGAACGCGAGGAGAGCGATCTGGGGTCCGGCGGGTACGAACAGGTCGCCCTCGCCCTGATGCGGGCCGTCGCCCGCGATGAGCGGACCTCCCTGATCCTGAACGTCCGCAATCGCACGACCCTGTCGGTGCTGGACGCCGACGCGGTGATCGAGGTGCCGTGCCTGGTCGACTCCGACGGGGCGCGTCCCGTGGCCGTCGAGCCGCTGCCGTACCACGCGGTGGGACTGGTCACGGCGGTCAAGGCCGTGGAACGCGCCGTGCTCGACGCGGCGGGGAGCGGCTCCCGGGCGGCGGCGGTCAAGGCGTTCGCCCTGCACCCGCTCGTCGACTCGGTCACCGTCGCCCGCCGCCTTCTCGACGGGTACACCAAGGTCCACCCGGGCCTCGCGTATCTCGACCGGCCGTGAACGCGGAGCGCTTCCTGAGCCCGGGGCCGCCCGGGCTCAGGTGGCGGGCACGGCCCTCGGCCGCCCCGCCGGTGCCCAGGTCGGGGCCACGCCCATCACCTGGCACACCATGAGGAAGAGCGGAATGGGCGGGGTGTAGGGCGTCCGGCTGTCCGGCGTGTGGATGAGCCGGGGCCGTGCCGAGGGCACGAGGGCCCCGGCGGCGTACGCGACCTGCTCGGGCCAGTCCAGGTCCAGATCCGAACCGGCGGGCACGATCCACCAGAAACGGTCGGCATCGGCGAACACGCACCCGGTGCGCGGCAGGTGCGACATCAGCCGGAAGCCGTACCGGGCCGGGACGCCCACCGCGTCGCAGCCGAGACTGGCGGAGAGCGCGGGCGGCAGCGACAGCCTCACCCGGCCTCCGCCGCCCCCCTGCTCGGGCGCCCTGGAGCGGCGCGCTCCGCGCAACTGGTACAGGGCGTTCCTCAGCATGGCTGCTCCGCGCCGTGCGGCAGTTCCGCCCAGACGATGCGGCCCGACGCGTCCGTGGCGTCATGGGACCCCCACGCGCTGCTCATCGCGTCCACGAGGAGCAGCCCGCGCCCGTGTTCGTCGTCGGAGGTACGGCACAGCCGCGGGCCGCCAGGCTGGTGGCCCTGGTCCTGCACGGCTATGCGCAGCATCCGGTCGAGCCGTCGCAGCTCGCAGACGACGCGGGAGCTCGCGGTGTGGACGACGGCGTTGGTGACCAGTTCGGAGACGATGAGCAGTGCGGCCTCGCAGGCGTCGCCACCGAGGCGCCACGCGTCCAGGCGGACGCGCGTCAGCCGTCTCGCGCCTGCTGCCGACTCCGGCTGGGCCGGCAGGGCGAAGCAGTAACGGAGCGCCTCCGTCCCAGGGCTGAGGTCGACGAGCCGGGGGATGAGCGCACTGCCAGGTGCCACGACCGATTCCTCACAGTGGGGGACGCGTCACGCTTCGCACCCTTGTCAGAAGAGGCGGGCGTGACCGTGCGAACTGGTTCACCACCCAACTCTCCCTCTGTCGCGAACACTTGGCAAGGGGCACTCTGAAAATTGCAGAGTGGCTGTGTCCTTGACGCCACCCCCCATGACACACTGCTCGCAACAGCGCATGGGGAGGTCTCAAGTGAGCGAACCGCGGTCCGCCCCGACCGTGGGCCAGGTCGTCCTCGGCAAGCGCCTGCAGGATCTGCGGGAGCGGGCGGGCCTGAGCCGCGACCAGGCCGCCAAGGTGCTCAGGGTGGCGCCCGCGACCATACGCAGGATGGAGACGGCCGAGGTCGGGCTCAAGATCCCCTACGTACAGCTCCTGCTGAGGGCGTACGGGATCGACGAGGACGAGGCCGACGCCTTCGTCGAACTCGCCGAGGAGGCCAACAAGCCCGGCTGGTGGCAGCGGTTCCACGACGTGCTGCCCGACTGGTTCAGCATGTACGTGAGCCTGGAGGGCGCCGCGAGCCTCCTGCGCATGTACGAGCCGCACTTCGTCCCCGGCCTCCTGCAGACCGAGGAGTACGCGCGTTCCGTCATGCGTACGGGAGCCGTCGGCCGGACCAGGCCGGAGGAGATCGAACGCCACGTGGACCTTCGGATGGCGCGGCAGTCGCTGCTCACCAGGGAGGACGCTCCCAAGCTGTGGGTCGTCATGGACGAGACCGTCCTGCGCCGCCCGGTGGGAAGCGCCGCGGCGATGCGGGCGCAGCTGGACCGGCTGCTCGAAGCCACCGAGCTGCCTCATGTGACGCTCCAGATAGCGGAGTTCGCGACCGGCCACCACCCGGGCACCTACGGACCGTTCGTCCTGTTCCGCTTCGCCGTCCCCGAACTGCCCGACATGGTCTACAGCGAGTACCTGACCGGTGCCGTCTACTTCGACGCGCGCCCCGAGGTGGCCTCCTACCTCGAAGTCATGGACCGCATGGCGGCTCAGGCCGCGACTGCACAACGCACGAAGGAACTCCTCCGGGACTTCCGCAAGGAGCTGTGAATGAGCGACATCTACAACGGCATGCCGGCCGCCGACCTCGGCTCCGAAGGCTGGTGCAAGCCCTGGAGCGGCGGGAACGGTGGCAACTGCGTCGAGGCCATGAAGCTGGCGGACGGCAGAGTCGCCGTACGCCAGTCCGCGGACCCCGAAGGCCCCGCCCTCATCTACTCCAACGGCGAGATCGCCGCCTTCATCCAGGGGGCCAAGGCGGGCCAGGCGGACTTCCTCCTCACCTGACGCACCCAACCTCCACCAGATCGCCCAGCAGGCCGCCCCGGACGCGCACATCGTCTGCTGCGACAACGAACCCGATCGTGCTCGCGCACGCGGCGGCCCTGCTGCGCTCCACACCCCAGGGTGCCATCGAGTACATCCAGGCCGACGCGCGCCAACCCGCGACGATCCTCGAAGAGGCCGGCAGGATACTCGACTTCGGCGAGCCGATCGCGCTGTCATTGCTCGCGCTGCTGCACTTCGTGGACGACGAGGACGGCGCCGCCGAACTGGTCGTCCAGCCCGTGGAGCAGCTCCCCTCCGGCAGCTATCCGGTGCTCTCGCACACCACCGGGGACTTCAGCCCGCAGGGCGCGGCCCAGGCCCGCGCCCGGTACAGGTCCCGTGGGATGACGCTGCGCCCGCGTAGCCGGGCGTCTCGCTCTCCGCCGACTGGCACCCGGAGCTCGGCGAGGTCATCCACGTCCCCGGTGGCGAACCGATCCCCGGATACGCGGGCGTCGCCCGCAAGCCCTGACCGGGCGCGTGCCCGGTCGTCGCTCCGACGTGACCCGGGACCCCGGCACGGGCCCCGCCCGCCGCACGACCGCCGCCGCACCGCGCCATCCCGCGGGTCACAATGGAGGCATGTCACGACGCACCTCCCGCCCGCGCCGCTCCACCGGCACCGCCGCGCCCGCACCGCGGACCATGGCGGACGCCCCGTGCCCGTGCGGCCTGCCCGCGACGTACGCGGAGTGCTGCGGACGCCTGCACGCCGGCGCCGCCGCCGCCACCTGCGAGGCGCTGATGCGCTCGCGGTACACGGCCTTCGTCGTCCAGGACGCGGCGTACCTGCTCCGCACCTGGCATCCGGACACCCGTCCACCCACCGTCGACTTCGACCCCGGCCTGCGCTGGACGGGCCTGGAGATCCTGGCGGTCACGGAGGGCAGCCCGTTCCACACCACGGGCACGGTCACGTTCCGCGCCCACTACACGGACGACGGCCGTCCCGACTCCCTCCACGAGCGGAGCCGCTTCGTCCGGCACGAGAGCCACTGGGTCTACGCCACCGCCGTCTTCGTCGAGTGAAAACCGCTGTGCCCGGCTCCCCACAGGGCCGTACGATCCGCGCATGAGCGAGGACACGGCTGAGCCGGACACCGTACGGGAGCCCTGCTGGCGCGGACGCACCATCAGGTTCACCCCCGTCGAGACCGACGACGCCGAACTCATCCAGCGCTGGCGCTTCGATCCGGTGACCGCGCATGAGACCGGCGTCTGGCCCGCTTCGCTGTACGAGCTCCGCGAGCGTATCGAGCGGCATCACGACGACAGCAGCCGCGACGACTTCCTCGTCCTCCTCCCGGACGGCACCCCCGTCGGGCATGCCGCCCTCATCGATCAGCAGCTCGCCGAGGGGTCGGCTCAGGCGTACCTGGTGCTGGCCCCCGAACACCGGGGCGAGGGCCACGGCGCCGACGCCCTGGACGCCCTGATGGACCTGGCCTTCGGCGAACTGCCCCTCCAGCGAGTCGAGGCGCACACCCACACCGGCAACGCCCCGGCGCTGCGCGTCCTCGCCGGAGCGGGCTTCGTCCACGAGGGCGTACGCCGGTCCGCCTGCCTGCACCGGGGGCGCCGCCACGACATCTCGCTGCTGTCCCTGCTCCGCCCCGAATGGGAGGCGCGGGACCGCCCCCGCTCGTGGGACCACGTCTGAGCGGGTCAGGTGCGGGCGCCCACCCGCGTCGCCCCCGTACCGGAGCCGCGGGTGACAGCTCATGGGCCAGGTCCTCGGCCAGCAGACGCTTGGCGATCACGTCGACGGCCGCCCGCAGCTGACGGTCGTCGGGGCGGGCGCCGTCCTCGGCGAGCCGTTCGTTGAGCCAGTTCCCCCAGGCACCCGAGATCGTCTCGGCCTCCCGCCGGCCGGCCGCCGTGTGGGCGAAGAGCCGGCCGTCCCCGGTGAGGTAGCCCTCCTCGACCATCCGGTCGAAGACCGGCACCAGCACCTCGGGCGGGATGCGGTGCCTGGCCGCCATCAGGCCGAGGCCCGCGTGCCCGACCATTCTCGTGAAGAGGTCCACCTGCATGACCGCCCAGGCCCCCGCCATGTCGAGCCGGGTGTCCGAGCCGGCGACGATCCGTCTCGCCGTGTCGGGACCGGCGTCCCGCAGGATGCCGGCCACGGCGAACTCCAGCAGCCTCCCCGAGTCCCCGGCACCGGGCTGGGCGAAACCCTCGCCCATGTCCGTCGAGCCGGCCCGCGCGGAGTCCCGGAGCTTCACCTGCTTCAGGAAGAGGGCGACGACGAAGCCGGTCAGGGCGACGGGGACGGTCCACAGGAACACCGTCTGCAGGGTGTCGGCGTACGCCTGCGCCAGGGGCGCGGACTGCTCGGCCGGCAGGGCGTGCACGGCCTGCGGGTTCTGCGAGGCCGTCGCCAGGACGACGGGATCACCTCCTGCCCGCGCCGCCCGCGCCACCCCTTCGGACAGGTTCGGCCGCAGGGCGTTCGCGTAGATCGTGCCGAACACCGCCGTGCCGAAGGCGCTGCCCAGCGTACGGAAGAACGTCACGCCCGAGGTCGCGGTGCCCAGGTCCGCGTAGTCGACCGTGTTCTGTACCGCGATCGTCAGCACCTGCATGGCCAGACCGATGCCGAGACCCAGCACCAGCATGTAGAAGGACTCCAGCCCGACCCCGCTGGCCGGGCCCATGCGGGAGAGCAGATAGAGCCCCAGTGCCATGACCAGTGAACCCACGACGGGGAACATCCGGTACCGGCCCGTCTTGCTCACCACGTTGCCGCTGAAGACGGAGGCGATCAGCAGCCCGACGACCAACGGCAGGGTGCGCACCCCCGAGAGCGTGGCCGAGTCCCCGTCCACGTACTGCAGGTACGTCGGCAGGAAGATCATGGAGCCCAGCATCGCGAAGCCCACGATGAAACTGAGGATCGAGCAGACCGTGAACACCGGATTGCGGAAGAGCCGCATCGGCAGCATCGGCTCCTCGGCCCGCGCCTCCACCAGGCAGAACAGCGTGAGCGCGAGGATGCCGCCCAGGAACAGACCGATGATGACCGGTGACCCCCAGGCGTACTCGTTGCCGCCCCAGCTCGTCGCCAGGATCAGCGCGCTGGCACCGGCCGCGACGAGCGCGATGCCCGTGTAGTCGATCACGGGCCGTCCGGCCGCCTTCACGGAAGGGATGTTGCGGGCGGCCGCGATGACCACGACGATCGCGATCGGCACGTTCACGTAGAACGCCCAGCGCCAGGTCAGGTGGTCGGTGAAGAGCCCGCCGAGCAGCGGCCCGATGACCGTGGAGATGCCGAAGACCGCGCCGATCGCGCCCTGGTACTTGCCCCGCTCGCGCAACGGGATCACATCGGCGATCAGCGCCATCGACGTGACCATGAGACCGCCCGCGCCGATGCCCTGCATGCCCCGCCAGATGATCAGCAGCAGCATGTCCGAAGCGAGGCCGCACAGGAACGAACCGGTGATGAAGACGACCGCCGAGACCTGGAAGACCAGCTTGCGCCCGAACAGGTCACCGAACTTGCCGACCAGGACCGTCGCCACGGTCTCGGCCAGCAGGTACGCGGTGACCACCCACGACATGTGGGAGGCGCCCCCGAGATCCGAGACGATCGTGGGCAGCGCGGTTCCCACGATCGTCTGGTCCAGCGCGGCCAGCAGCATGCCCAGCACGATGGTCGCGAAGATGACGTTGCGGCGGCGACGGTCGAGCACGGGGGGCGGCGCGGCGGCACCCTGCGCGGCGGGGGCGGTCTCGCTGGCAGTGGTCACGCTTGCACCCTCACCCCCGCCCCCTGGGGTCGCATGCGGGGAGGGACCGGACGGGTCAGGCCAGCACCCCGCGCACGGAGGTCTTCATCCGCGCCACGAACGCCTCCCTGACCTCCTCGGAGACCCGGTCGAGCGAGAGATACGGATTGAGGTCCTCCAGCTCGACGAGCAGCAGCCCGCCCTCCAGGGTACGGCAGGCGTCGACCCGCTGGATGCCGTGCGCCAGGCTGTTCCACCGGATGAAGGTCCGGGCGAACTCCAGGTCCGCGGGGCCCGGTCCGTACGGCTCCAGCACCCAGCGCCGTTCGGTGTCCGGCGCGTACAGGGCGTACTGGAAGTCGTCGTCGATGAAGTAGAAGGACACCTCGTACCGGAAGTCGATCCTCGGCTGCACGAGGAACGTGCCGTCCGAGCCCTCGGGCAGCACGGGATCGGTGGTGAAGCGCAGTCCGACGGAGTCCGCCCCGGCCTTCGGCTTCACGGCGTACTCCGCCGCTCGTGGAAGCAGCCCCAGATCAGCGGCCCGGTCCACGGTCGGGATCACCGGCAGGCCGGCGCGGCTCATCTCGACGAGATACTGCTTGCCGGCCATGTCCCCGCGGCCGTCCAAGGGGTTGTAGACGGCGGTCCCCAGCTCGCGCGCCCGGGCGCGGAACGCGTCGTACGCCTCCTGGTAGTACATCACCGGGCCGCTGTTGCGGATGACCACCGCGTCGAAGCCGTCCAGCATCGCCGCGGCGTCCCGGGGGTGGCAGACCTCGACGTCGAACTCCTCCCGCATCCGCCGGCTCAGGAAGACGTCCTCGTCGCTGTAGCGCCGGCCGCGCGCCTCGTAGCTGTAGTCGGTGACGTAGAGGACGGCGGGACGGCGGGCGGCGGGTGCTGTGGACAAGGCGTTCTCCTGGGAGGTACGGGCGGGCGGGTGCCGCCTCCGCGCCATTGTCCAGCCCGGGGGAGAAGCCCGGTACGGCGGTCACCAGGTGGAATCGGCGCCCACCATCAGACGGGGGTGGTGCGCGGCGAGGACTTTGTTGGCCCGCGCCAGCTCCGAGAGGGCCTGCTCGCGGTCCCCTGGTCCTCGACGCCCAGGCGTGGCCCGCGGAACCTGCGGACCTCCCGGGCGGCGCACTCGGCGTCGAACTCCGCCTGGAGGATGTGCGGCGGAGTGCAGGCACCGATCAGCGCCGCGACCCGGTCGGGGATCGGCACGGGGACGAGTAGGTGCGAGGCGGTCATGTGGGTTTCCCTCTCGGATGGTCGGCCAGGAGGCGGTGCGGCGCGGCCACCGGGTGGGCGGCCGACTCCTCCTGGTGTACGGGACGCGGTTCCAGGTTTCTCGGCGAGAACGTCTCCGTGTCGCAACCGTCTGGGACTGACCGCCTATTTCGCCTTACCCGTGGGTAAGTTGACTTGGAGTGCAGGGGGTGCTCCGGCCGGCACGCGCGCCTCGGCCGGTACCGCCCGCCCCCGCCCCCGCCGCCCCGCCGCCGGTGTCCGCGGGAGCGCGGCGCGTCAGAGGGCGACAGCGACGCCACTGAAGGCCGTCTCGGGGGTCTGGGGTGAGGTGAAGCGGGCGTTGACCAGGTAGAGACGGCCGCCGAAGCGCGCCGCGGTGGTGGGGACGTCGAACCGTGGGTCGGTGATCGTCCGGCGCAGCCGGGCGGTCCGGGCCCCGGCGTCGAGCTCGAACACGCTGATGAGGTTCAGCCGGTTCTGCACGACGTACAGGGTGCGGCCGACGCGGACCAGGCCGTCGCCGTTGACGACGGTCTCCGCACCGCTCAGGGCGATCCTCGTGGCGTGCCCGGTGGCCGGGCTCACGCGGTAGAGCTCGCCGGGCGTGCTGCTGACCACGATCAGTCCCCGGCCGTCCGGGGCGCTGACGATGCCGTTGGCGTTGTTGACGCCGGGCGTCTGCACCCAGTCACCGGTGAGCGGCAGGCTCCGCACCCCCCGGCCGCGCCCGCGCCCGCGCGGCACCCCGTGGAGCACGGCCGCGCGCGAGTCGGTGAACCAGGCCCGTTCGCCGAGGAGGACGACGTCGTTGATGAAGTGGCCCGTCGGCGCGGTCAGCTGGTGGACGGTGACCAGGGAGCCGGTGCGGGCGTCCACGGTGCGCGCGGTGCCCCCGCCGCCTCCGGCGACGTACAGCAGTCCGTCGCGGTCCAGCTTCAGGCCGATGGAGGCGCTGCCGGCCGTGCCTTGGTGGATGATCCGGCCCCTGCCGGTGCGCAGGTCCGTGCGGTGGACGGCCCCGTCGGCGCGGGAGCCCATGTACGCGAACGGCTGTGCGCCGATGGTGATCCCCTCGGGCAGGAAACCGTCGGGGAGAGGGAACTCGGTGGGCCACGCGCCGGGCGGTGCGAGGGGGCGGCGCCCGCCGCGCCCGCGCCGGTCGCCGTGGCGAGCGCGGTGAGGGCGGCGCCGCCGAGGACGGAACGCCGGGACGGCAGGGGGTGGTTGCGTGTCATTGGTTCCGGAGCCTCCATGGAGCGGGGGTGGGCCGTACGCGCTTACCTCACGAACCGGTGATACGGGTATCCACTCGGTCTCGTTCGAGTTCCAAGCGCGAAACGAGCCGTCCTCGCCCGGAGTTCCCCTGCTCCCGTACTGTCCGACAGCCCTCAGGGAGCCGACTCCACGCCGCGGGCGCGCAACCGCATCGCGCGCAGTACCGCCTCGGTGGCGAACCTGCTTTCGGGGTCGACCAGTTGCTCACCGAAGATGGACTCCAGATTGCGCATGCGGTAGCGGACCGTCTGGGGGTGCACCTCCAGGAGTTCGCCCATCTGGGCGGCGGTGCCCCGGGTGTCGAGCCAGATGCGGAGCGTCTCGACCAGTCTCTCCCGCCGTGTGGCGCTGATTCCGGCGACGGGCGCGAGTTCGCGCCGGGCGAGCTGGTCCAGAAGGGCCGGGTCCGAGAGCAGCCAGAGGGTGATGAGGTGGTCCTCGCAGTGAAGGAGGGGCGCGTCGTCGATCACACCCGAGTCGACGAGTTCGAGCACCCGGCGCGCCCAGCGGATCGAGTCCGAGGCGAGGGCGGTGGGAACCGTCAGGCCGATCGCGGCCCGCGTGGTGGGAAGGGACTGTCCGAGCATGAGTCTTCGGGCGTCGTCGAACGGGCCCGGGATCAGCAGGTGCGGCTGCGGGTCGCCGAGATCGGTCAGGAGGTCGCGGTCCGCGCTCAGCCGGTCGAGGCCGGCGGGGGCGCGGAGGGCGACCAGGGTGACCTGGTCGGGCAGGGTCCACCCCGTCTGTTCGCAGAGTTCGGCGATGGCGGTACGGGGGACGGGGCTGCCGGTGAGTACCAGGTGGAGCAGGCGGCGGCGCATCGCCTCGCTCTGCTCGCCGGAATGCGCGTGCACTTCCTGGAAGCCCTCACGGGAAAGCGCTTCCAGTTCGTCGATGTACGCGAACACCGCGTCGGCGAAACTCAGCATGAGCATGGGCGAGAACTTGAAACTGCGGCCGACTTTCTTCGCCCGCCGTAAAGCCACTCGGGCACCCAGTCTGTAGGCGCCCTGGAGCGTTTCCATGGTGCGGCCCTCATACGCCTCGAAACGGCCGAAGCGGCGGCACATGTCGTCCCGGACGGTCGTCGACGTGGACGGTTCCGCGACCAGGTCGACGAAAGAGGCGAGGCTCTGCTCCACACCGACTCTTATCGCCTGACCGTTGGGTCCGTTGAGCAGACGCGCGTACTCCGGATAGGCGCGGGTGACCTCGACGCCGATCTCTTTTATCAGGCTGGGAAGCTCAGGTCGCATGATCGCGGCGAACTCCTGGGGGAGTGGCCCCAGTGGATCCCCCGTGTCCGACGGCGAAATGACTCTCGGCATGACGTGTCCCCTTGCTCTCCGGCGCCCGGTGGGGGTGAGGCGGTGGGGGAAAGCACTCCCACGGACCGACAGGTGCGTACCAAGTTCGCGATGAAGATAGACCAAGCCAACGAGCATGCCCACCGGTTGCACAAGATCGAAGTGCATGGGCCACGCACGTCGGACCGGTGACGGGGCTCCCGCGCAGGTGAGGCGGGATTGCTCACTTCCGGACAATGTTTTCGGCCGCACGCTCTGCCGGAGTGGGCTGAGCGCGGGAGTCCGCCGTCGCGCCGTGGCCCGACCGCGCCCCTTACGTACGGCCGCCGCGGGTTTCCCCGCCCGGCGCGCGGCCCGGAGCCGGTCCGGGCCCGGCCGCCACTTTTATTGCGCATCAAGTGACAAGGGCGCCCGGCGAATTAGTAAGTCGAGGACGAGAAAAGAACCGGGCCCGAGCAATTTCGACGAGCAGGATTGTGCTCGAAGTTTCCCGCGAGTAACGTCACGGCCTGTCACAGAGTGTATGTGGCTCGAATGAGCAGCACGGCCCACGCAACACGGTTCATAGCCGCACGTCCCGCCCCTGGTGCGGGCTCTCGTGCGATCCCCGCAACAGTGCACCCCACCCGCATTGTCGAATCGGAGGAACTACTGTGCGCAACACCCTCAAGAAGTTCGCCATGGCGGCCGGCGCCGCCACCGCGGCCGTCGCCCTCGCCTCACCCACCGCCCTCGCCGGCATCGCCGCCCCGACGTGGACCGTCGGTCCCACCTCGCCCGCGTCGTTCTCGGCCACCGCCGACACGGTCACGCTCAACCTCAACGGCATTCCGATGACGTGTACCTCGTCCGCGGCGGCCGGCACCATGGCGTCCGCGGCCGGCAGCACGAACGTGCAGGTCGGCGCCATCGCTCCGCTGACCTGGAGCGGGTGCACCAGCCCCTTCGGCCCCGTGTCGCCCACAGCCAACACCTCCACTTCGTGGAAGCTGATGGCGAACACCTACAGCGCCGGTGTCACGAACGGATACATCAACGGCGTGAAGGCGTCGCTGACGGTCCTCACCTGCACCTTCACCGTGGAGGGCCAGGTCGCCGCCACGTACACCAACTCCACCGGCCGGCTCGCGGTCAGCAACAACAGCACGCGCAAGCTGACGGTCACGACCGCCAGCGCGGGCTGCGCCGGCATCGCCGCGGTGGGTAACAACCCGACGTACACCGCCAGTTACCTGGCTGTCACACCGGCCGGCGGCACGGTCAAGCCGACCATCGTGTACACCCCCTGACCCGGTTCCGCACCGGCTCCAGGGTGACCAGCGGTCGCACGGCGGGTCCGTCCGCCGTGCGACCGCGCCCGGTCCTTCCGGCCATCGAACACCCGCCGGTCCGGCCGCACGCCGGTCCTTTCGAAGGGGGGCTTCGTCAGTGAGGGGAAGTCGCATGACAGGAGCCCGGCGGCAAACGGCGCGGGGCGCAGCGTTGGCCACCGTGGCGCTGCTCGGAGGGATGATCCCCGGCGCGCAGGCGGCATCCGGTGTCCAGGAGATCGACACGGAGCTGGCGTACACCTGTGACTTCCCGCGGGGCGAGCAGCCGGTGAAGGTGGGGATCACCGCGAAGATCCCCGAGTCGGCGCTGCCCGGGCAGGCGGTACAGCCCGAGGACGTGGTGATGGACGTGACGCTCCCCGAGGGCGCGTTCGCGGCATCCGCCGACCCGGCGGCGACCGTGAGCGCCGAGATGACGCTGTCGGTCGATGTCGCGCAGAAGGGGCAGGAGGCCAGGGCGGAGTGGATCGGCAGGACTGCCGACCCCGCGCCGGTTCCCTCCGAGGGAGAACTGGTACTGCGTACATCCGGGGCCGTTCCCTACGTCGCCCCCGGGGCGCCGGGGGACCTCTCGCTCAAGGCGGCCGGTCTGACCGCAGTGCTCACGACCAGGACGGCCGAGGGTGCCCCGACCGAGCCGGCCACCACCGACCTGGTCTGCGTCCTCGACGCGGGCCAGGACCCGGCCCTGGCGGCGGTGGACGTCGCCGGTGGGACCACGTCGCCCCCACCCTCACCTTCCCCTTCCGCCGAATGGCCCGGCGAGGACGAGGAAGGGGGGCGGGAAGGGGAAGAGCCCGCGCCGGACGCCCCCGAGGTCGGTACGAGGGTGCAGGAGTCGGGGGCCGCCGACGCGCCGCCGTGTGCCGGAGACCCCGACGACCAGCTCAACATGGTCGCGTACGTGACCGGCTACGCCAATGTGGCGAAGCTCGACGGCGCGAGCAGGTTCCCCCTGGCCTGTGCGCAGATCTCCCAGGGTCCGTCCTGGCTGGACTTCACCGATCCGGGCTTCATGCATCTCTACCAGGACTCGACCGTCGACCTCCGGTACCAGGGGAAGCCTCAACTTCCGCCCTCGCAGGGGACGTTCCTGACCTTCGGCTTCATGCCGACCACGGCGACGCTGGAAATGACGCAGATTCCGGAGGGAACGCGGCCTGACGGCACGAGGATTCCCAACATCAAGTCCGATCTGGCCATCAGCCTCGCCGACTTCTCCAGCCGAAGCGTCACCACGATCACGATGGAACTCATGCTCAGACTGCGTGACGTCGAGGTGAACGGCGTCCCGCTGGACGTCGGCGACGACTGCCGTACGAGCAGGCCGTTCACGCTCACCGTGAAGGGCCTGGGGACGCGCAGCTCCGCGGGAATCCTTGAGGGATACACCCTGGCGACGGGCGGCCAACTGACGGGGTCGGTATCGCTTCCGCCCTTCAGCGGATGCGGTGTCGACGAGGACCTCGACAACCTCTTCACCGCTTCGCTGTCCGGGGCGCCCGGCCTGGTCAAGCAGGTCCAGGGTGCTCCCTGCGCGGCCGCGCAGGGCTCCGGCTCCGCCGCTTTCTGCACGTCCGGCTACGAACCGGTGGACGTGCCCGTACCGACCCGCTGACCCACGCGGCCGTACCCACCATCGCACCGAGCCCCGCAACTCAGCCGTAACTCAGCCGCAAATCCGAGAGTCGCTACCGAATTGAGGGACCGATGAGACCTGCCCCGAAGACCTGGATCAAGGGCGCCTCCGCCGTCGCCGCCTCCGCCGCCCTGGTCATGCCCCTGGCGGCGACCCCCGCCGGTGCCGCCACAGCCGCCGCCCAGCTCAACGGCGGATGGGCGCCCTTCGACCGCTGTCCGGTGGACGCCCCCGCCATGCTCGCGGCGGACGGCGACACCGATGTGCCGCTGTGCGTGGCCTCCGTGTCGCCCAACGGTTCGATCAAGCTCGGCAACACCACGGCGACGACCGGGGCCACCAACCTGCAGTTCGGCGTCGTCCAGCACCCGGCCGAAGGCACGTACACGGTCGTTCCGCCCGCGGCCGGCTCCCTCGTCAGCGGGCGGACGACGATCCCCGGCGGTCTGCTCGGGCTCATGTGCCCCAGCAACATCCCGGTCGTCTCCGCCGTCTGCGGGCAGATAACCGACGCCACGCTGAACAAGGTGACCGCCACGGTCGTATCGGCCGGGGCGCCGACCGAGTTCAGCCTGGTCGCGGGGATCACCTCAGGCCCCATCGTGCGGCTGCCCGTCAGAATCCACCTGGAGAACCCGCTCCTCGGGTCCAACTGCTACATCGGCACCAACAGCGCTCCGGTCGTCCTGCGCCCCGGGAACCTGAGCACCCCGACCCTGGCTGTCAACAGGTTCGACGGTGACGGCACCGCCAACCAGGACGAGGGATCGATGATCGGGTTCGCCCTGACGGGGGCCGCCCAGGGAGACAGCACGTTCTCCGTGCCGAAGGCCAGCGGGTGCGGTCTGGCCGGGCTGCTCAGCTGGGCGATCGACCTCAAGGTCGGCCTGCCCGCCGCGTCCGGGTCGAGCAAGCTCGTCCTCAACGACGCCAGGACCTACACGGCCGGCCTCACCGCTCCCGGTCTGGTGACCCCCGAGGCGGGCAGAGTGCTCTCCGACAACTGGCACTCCGCGGTGAACTAGCCGCTGGGAAAAGAGTGGTGGCGCTCCTCGCTCCTTGTCACTTCGTGCGTGCCGCCACCACCGCGTTACCGAGCCCGCTCCGGCCTCAATCCCCCTGGTCGGAGCGGGCTCCGGCGTGCCGGGACGGCCTTTCCGGGCTTTGTCGGGCCACCCGCGAAGCCCTCACTATCGGATAGGTTTCGCGCGCCGATTACTCACTCGGAAACAAGAAAACAGGGTCGCGCGACCGCGTCCGAGAAAGTTCGTGAACTGCTATTGCGGACTGAGGTTACTCACCCGTAGCGTCCCGCATGAGCAACTCGGAAACCCATCCGCACCTGCTCGTTCGACGCACGCCGAGTCCTGGTCGCGCCCCTGGCCGGGATTGTCCCGGGAGATCCTGCGGCTCCGTCCCCTCGGGCCGCAGGGTTTCCACCCGCCGCACCGGAGAAATCACGCACGTCCCGACAGAGCCGCCCTGCGGACTTGTCATTCGGTGACAACCGGTGCACGTGTGACGAGCCGCCATCGGATTTCTCAGAGCCGGAGCGCCGACAGATGACCACGTTCATCACCACTTGGAGGGAGGGCCGATGGGAATCGAAGTAGTCGTCGACGGCCTGACCAAGTCCTTCGGCAGGCAGAACATCTGGCAGAACGTCAGCCTCACCCTCCCGGCCGGCGAGGTGAGCGTGATGCTCGGGCCATCCGGTACCGGAAAGACCGTCTTCCTCAAGTCCATCATCGGCCTCCTGAAGCCGGAGCAGGGCCGCGTCCTCATCAACGGCGTGGATATGGTCAACAGCCCCGAGCGGGAGATCATGGAGACCCGGAAGCTTTTCGGTCTCATGTTCCAGGACGGCGCTCTCTTCGGCTCCATGTCGCTCTTCGACAACATCGCTTTCCCCTTGCGTGAACACACCCGTAAGAAGGAATCCGAGATCCGGCGCATCGTCATGGAGCGGATCGACATCGTCGGACTGCTGGGTGCCGAGGGGAAACTGCCGGGCGAGATATCCGGCGGCATGCGCAAACGCGCCGGCCTGGCCCGCGCGCTCGTCCTGGACCCGCAGATCATCCTCTGCGACGAGCCGGACTCCGGACTCGACCCGGTCCGTACCGCCTATCTCTCCCAGCTGCTCATCGACCTCAACGCGCAGATCGACGCGACGATGCTCATCGTCACCCACAACCTGGACATCGCGGCCACCGTCCCGGACAACATGGGGATGCTGTTCTGCCGCAACCTCGTCACCTTCGGCCCGCGTGAGGTACTGCTCACCAGCGAGGTGCCGGTCGTCGCCCAGTTCCTCGCCGGGCGCCGCGAAGGCCCCATCGGGATGTCGGAGGAGAAGGACGCCGCCACGCTCGCCGCGGAGCAGGTGAACGGGGGCGGAGCCGGTGCGGGGCCCCGTACGGTCGTCCCGCAGCTGGAGCCCTCGCCCGGGATGCCCGTGCGGCAGGCCGCGCTCCGCCGCCGCGAGCGGGTCGCCGCCATGATGGGGCAGCTGCCCCAGGCCGCCCGTACGGCCATCCTGAACAGCTACACCCCGACCGCCGGGGGTGCGCGCCCATGACCGTTCCACCGCCGGTGCGGCCGCCCGAGCCGTCCCCCGGCCACGTGCCGGACCCGCCGCGTCCGGCCTCCGCCTCGCGGCTGCTCGCCCCGCTGCGCGAGACCGGGAAGCTGTTCGTCCTGGCGGCGGCCGTGACCCGCGCGATCTTCCGCAGGCCGTTCCAGCTGCGCGAGTTCATCGAGCAGTTCTGGTTCATCGCCAGTGTCACCATCCTGCCCGCCGCCCTCGTCTCCATCCCCTTCGGCGCGGTCATCGCCCTCCAGGTCGGCTCGCTCACCGAGCAGCTCGGGGCCCAGTCCTTCACCGGCGGCGCCAGCGTCCTCGCCGTGATCCAGCAGGCCAGCCCGCTCATCGTGGCCCTGCTGATCGCCGGGGCCGGCGGATCGGCCATCTGCGCCGACCTCGGCTCACGGAAGATCCGGGAGGAGCTGGACGCGATGGAGGTCATGGGCGTCTCGCCGGTCCAGCGCCTCGTCGTGCCGCGCGTCCTGGCCACGATGCTCGTCGCCGTCCTGCTCAACGGCCTGGTCTCGGTCGTCGGCACCCTGGGCGGCTACTTCTTCAACGTGATCATGCAGGACGGCACACCGGGCGCGTACCTCGCCAGCTTCTCCGCCCTCGCCCAACTGCCCGACCTGTACATCAGCGAGTTCAAGGCGCTGATCTTCGGGTTCATCGCCGGCATCGTCGCCGCCTACCGCGGACTCAACCCGCGCGGCGGGCCCAAGGGGGTGGGGGACGCGGTCAACCAGTCCGTCGTCATCACCTTCATGCTCCTGTTCTTCGTGAACATGGTCCTCACGGCGATCTACCTCCAGATCGTCCCCGCGAAGGGGAGCTGACCGATGACGATGCTCGGCTGGCTCGACAGGTCCGGCGACCACCTCACCTTCTACGTGAGGGCGCTGGTCTGGATTCCGCGGACGCTGCGCCGCTACCGCAAAGAGGTCCAGCGGCTGCTGGCCGAAGTGGCCTTCGGCAGCGGCGGCCTCGGGGTCATCGGCGGCACCGTCGGCGTGATGATCGCGATGACCCTGTTCACCGGCACCGTCGTCGGCCTCCAGGGATACGCGGCACTCAACCAGATCGGCACATCCGCCTTCACCGGCTTCATCTCCGCGTACTTCAACACCCGCGAGATCGCGCCCCTGGTGGCCGGACTCGCCCTCTCCGCGACGGTCGGCGCGGGCTTCACCGCCCAGCTCGGCGCGATGCGGATCAACGAGGAGGTCGACGCACTCGAAGCGATGGGGGTGCGCTCCATGCCCTACCTCGTCACCACCCGGATCATCGCGGGTGTGGTGGCTATCATCCCGCTGTACGCGATCGGGCTGCTCTCCTCGTACGTCGCCTCCCGCTACATCACCGTCCTCTTCAACGGCCAGTCCGCGGGCACGTACGACCACTACTTCAATCTCTTCCTCTCCCCGGACGACGTGCTGCTCTCGGTGCTCAAAGTGCTGATCTTCAGCGTCCTGGTGATCCTCGCCCACTGCTACTACGGCTTCCACGCCACAGGCGGCCCCGCCGGAGTGGGAGTGGCCGTGGGCCGGTCGGTGCGCAACGCGATCGTGCTGATCAGCGTCACCGACTTCTTCCTCTCGCTCGCCATCTGGGGCGCGACGACGACGGTGAAGGTGGCCGGCTGATGAGTGCTCTGAGCCTCCGTACGGTCCGCCGCAGACTCGCCGGAGCCACCTTCCTGCTCGTGCCGGCCGTGCTCGTGTGGGTCTCCGTCTCGGTCTACGAGAAGGACTTCACCGACAGCGCCACCGTCACCGTGCTCACCGGGCCGGTCGGCAACGAGATGCACGACAACGCCGATGTGAAGCTGCGCGGTGTCGTCATCGGCCACGTCCGTGACATAGCCGTCGACGGCGGCGGCGCCAGGCTCACCCTGGACATCGAGCCCGGCAAGCTCGGGCAGGTCCCCGACGACGTCACCGCCCAGATGCTGCCGACCACCCTCTTCGGCGAACGGTTCGTGGCGCTCGTTCCGCCGCCCGTCCCGTCCAGCCAGGCGCTGCGCGCCGGCGCCGTCATCCCGCAGGACCGCTCCAGTAACGCCATCGAGCTGGAACAGGTCCTCGACAGCGTCCTGCCGATGCTGACCGCGGTGAAGCCGGAGAAACTGTCCGCCACGCTGAACGCCGTCTCCCAGGCACTCTCAGGGCGCGGCGACAAGCTGGGCGACACCCTGGTCACGCTCGACGGGCACCTGGCGAAGTTCAATCCCCAACTCCCCACGCTCAACACCGACATCCGGGAGCTCGTCAAGGTGAGCAGGGTGTACGGGGACGCCGCGCCCGACGTCCTGGACGCGCTGACCGACTTCACCACCACCAGCTCCACCCTCGCCGGACAGCAGGCGGAACTCGCGGACCTGTACGGGGCCACGACCGCCTCCGCGCAGGACGTCACCGCCTTCCTGCGCAGGAACAAGGACAACCTCATCCGGCTCTCCGCGTCCGGCCGTCCCACACTGGAACTCCTCGCGCGGTACTCGGACGCGTTCCCCTGCACACTGCGGACCATCGCCGGATTCATCCCGGCCATGGACAAGGCGCTCGGCAAGGGCACCGGCAGGCCGGGACTCCACGTCACGGTCAAGTCCGTGCCGTCCAAGGGGAAGTACGTACCGGGCAAGGACACCCCGGTCTACGACGCGACCGGCGGGCCGCGCTGCTACTCGGTTCCCTACGTCGGCCGGAGCGTGCCCACCGCCGACGCCCGCACGGCGCACACGGTCGGCGAGGTCACCGGCGGCTCCCCGGCCACCGGTGACGAGCAGGCCCCCGCGACCTCTCTCGGCATGCCCAACTCACCGCAGGAGTCCCGGCTCGTCAACGAGCTGGTCGCTCCCGCACTGAAAGTCCAGCCGCGGACCCTGCCCGACTGGAGCAGCGTGCTCATCGGTCCGGCCTTCCGCGGTGCGGAGGTGAAGCTCAGGTGAAACGCCGCTCCCTCGCGGGACCGCTCGCGAAATCGGTCGTCTTCGTCGTGGTGACCGTCATGGCCACCGCCGTACTCGCCCTGTCCATCGCCAACACGGGCGTCGGGGACACCACCACGTACAAGGCCAGGTTCACGGACGCCACAGGACTGGTCGTCGGTGACAGCGTCCGCATCGCCGGAGTCGAAGTGGGCCAGGTCGAGTCCATCGAGGTGGCCGACAAGCGCCTCGCGGAGGTCGCTCTCGCCGTACGCGAGGGGCGCGAGCTCCCCGCGTCGGTGACCGCCTCGATCAAGTACCTGAACATGGTCGGCCAGCGCTACGTCGACCTCGACCAGGGAGTGGGGCCGGTCGGGGAGAGCTTCACCGCCGGATCGACCATCCCGCTCTCCCGGACGACTCCGGCCCTGGACCTCACCCAGCTCTTCAACGGCTTCCAGCCGCTGTTCGAAGGTCTGTCCCCGCCGGACGTCAACCAGCTCGCCGGGTCCATCGTCCAGGTGCTCCAGGGCGAAGGCGGCACCGTGGACAGCATCCTCCAGCACGTCGGCTCGCTCACCAGCACCGTGGCGGCCAAGGACGAGGTGATCGGGCAGGTCATCAAGAACCTCAACACGGTCCTGAAGACGGTCAACGACCGCGAGGCCGGCTTCGACGACCTGGTCATCACCCTGGAGAAGCTCGTCACAGGCTTCGCCGGGGACCGCGAGCCCCTGGGCGAAGCGGTCACGGCCATGGGCGCGCTCACCACGGTTACCGCCGGCCTGCTCGACGACGGCCGGGCGCCGCTCAAAGAGGACATCCGGCAACTCGGGCGCCTGTCGGACCAGTTGGTCAAGGGAACCCCGCAGATCGAGAACTTCCTCCGGAAGACCCCCGCCAAGATGGCGGCGATCGGCCGCCTCACCTCCTACGGCTCGTGGCTCAACCTCTACCTCTGCGAGGCGAAGGTCCGCGGAGTCACCGCGGAGGACGGCAGCGCGCCGCCCACCGGCATCGAGATCACCCAACCGAGGTGCCTGGCATGAGAATGAAGCCCGTAGGGGAACGCGACCCCGTCGCCGTGGGCATCGCCGGACTCCTCGTCCTCGCCCTCGTCGGACTCGGCGCCTACCGCGCCGACTCGCTGCCCTTCATCGGCGGCGGCACCGCCTACAGCGCGGACTTCACCGAATCGGCGGGACTCGCCGACGGGGACGAGGTACGGATCGCCGGCGTCAAGGCCGGCGAGGTCACCGGCGTCTCGCTCGACGGCAACAAGGTGAAGGTCGACTTCACGGTGGAGGACGCCTGGATCGGTGACTCCTCCACCGTCGGCATCGCGATCAAGACCCTCCTCGGCGACAAGTACCTCGCCGTCGACCCGCTGGGCGACGCCCCCCAGGACCCGGACTCCCGCATCACGGTGAGCCGCACCACCGCCCCCTACGACGTCACCCAGGCGTTCGACGGACTCGGCGAGACCATCGGCGAGATCGACACCGCCCAGCTCGCCAGGAGCTTCGAGACGATCTCCGCCACCTTCAAGGACTCGCCACCCGACGTACGCGGCGCTGCCGAAGGGCTCTCCGCGCTGTCCCGCACGGTCTCCGAGCGGGACGCCCAGCTCGTCAGGCTCCTCAAGGGCAGCAAACAGCTCACCAGGACCCTCGCCGACAAGAAGAGCAGCTTCGAGACCCTCCTGAAGGACGGCAACCTGCTGCTCGCCGAGATCCAGGCACGCCGCGACTCCATCCACCTCCTGCTCACCGGGACCCGTGACCTGGGCACCCAGCTCACCGGTGTCGTGGAGGACAACAACAAGCAGCTCAAGCCCACCCTGGACTCCCTCGGGCGGGTCACGGCCGTCCTGGTGAAGAACCGCAGGAGCCTGGACAAGGTGCTCTCGCTGACCGGCTCGTACAACCGGCTCATCGGCAACACCCTCGGCAGCGGCCGGTGGTTCGACAACTACGTCTGCGGAGTCGTCCCCAGGAACTACCTGCCGCCCCAGGAGCCCGAGGTACCCGGATGCATGCCTCCGAAGCAAGGCGGCCGCTGACATGGGACTCACGCGCCTCGTCTCCGTCGGCGCCGGACTCACGGTCGTCGCCGTCGTGGCCGCCACCGGGGTGATGGCCCTGGACGACCGTGGGAAGACGACCATCACCGCCTACTTCGACCGGGCCACCGGTGTGTACGCCGGCTCGGACCTGCGCATCCTCGGTGTGAAGGTCGGCACCGTCGAATCGGTCACGCCGCGGGGCGAGGAGGTCAGGGTCACCCTGCGGCTCGACGAGGGCGTCAAGGTACCCAAGGGCGCGCACGCCGTGGTCGTCGCCCCGAGCCTCGTCGCCGACCGGTACGTCCAGCTGGCACCCGCGTACGACGGGGGAGCGCGGCTCGCGGACAACGCGGTACTGCCCGCCGCGAACAACGCCACCCCCGTCGAGGTCGACCAGCTGTACGCGTCCATCACCGAACTCGCCACCGCGCTCGGCCCGGACGGCGCCAACGCGGACGGAGCGCTCGCCGGGCTCCTCGCCACGGGGGCGAAGAACCTGGACGGCAACGGAAAAGCCATCGGGGACTCCATCGAGCAGTTCGGCAAGGCGACGAAGACCCTGGACCGGAGCAGCGGCGACCTCTTCGACACGCTCGCCTCCCTCCAGACGTTCACCACCATGCTGAAGGACAACGACGGCCAGGTGCGCGCCGCCGAGCGGCAGCTCAACTCCGTCACCGGCTTCCTCGCCGACGACAAGAAGAACCTCAGCGCCGCGCTCAGGGAGCTCTCCACCGCGCTCGGACAGGTCAAGACCTTCATCCAGGAGAACCGTGGCGCCCTGAAGAAGAACGTGGACGCCCTGGTACCGCTCACCCGTTCCCTGGTCGAGCAGCGGGCCTCGCTCGCCGAGGCCATGGACACCCTGCCCCTGGCGGCCGGCAACGCACTGAACGCCTACGACCCGGCCAACCGCACCCTCAACGGCCGGACCAACCTCAACGAGCTCTCCATGGGCGGCCCCCTGGCCGGCCAGGCCGGCCTCAGCGGCCTCCAGCCCGTGGACCCCGGCCGCCGCGAGGACCTGCCCGTGCTGCCGCTCCCCGAGATCGGCACCGTCTACGGCACCCCCGGGAAGACCACGACGCAGAAGGGGGCGAACCGATGAGCCCTGCCCTTCGCCGGCCCGGGCCCCGCACGGCCGGAGCAGCCGCCCTCCTCGCCGCGGGTGTGGCGGTCGCCCTGGTGGTGACCACCGTCGACGTACCGGTGTTCACCGGTATCGACCAGGTGGCGCTGCCGGGCGGCGCCGACCTCGGCGACCACCCGTACGAGATCACCGCGGAGTTCGGGGACGTACTCAGCCTCGCCCCGCAGTCCTCGGTGAAGGTCAACGACGTCGCGGTCGGCCGCGTCACCAGGATCTCGCTCACCCCGGGCAGCTGGACCGCGAAGGTCACCATGCGGGTCAACGGAACGGTCGAGCTGCCCGGGAACGCGTACGCCCATCTGGAACAGTCCAGCCTCCTCGGCGAGAAGTTCGTCCAGCTCTCACCGCCGGCCACCGGGACCGCCCGGGCACGCTCGCCGACGGCGGCCGCATCCCCCTCACCCGCACCAACCGGAACCCCGAGGTGGAAGAGGTCCTCGGCGCGCTGTCGATGCTCCTCAACGGCGGCGGCATCAACCAGCTCAGGACCATCACCACCGAACTGAACAAGGCACTCGCCGGGCGGGAACCGCAGATCCGCTCGATGCTCGGCCGCGTCGACACCCTCGTCACCAACCTGGACGCCCACAAGGAGGACATCACCGCGGCGCTGGACGGGGTCAACCGTCTCGCGGCCACCCTCGCCACCCGCAGACAGGACGTCGGGACGGTCCTCACCGGGCTGAGCCCCGGCCTGAAGGTCCTGGAGAGGCAGCGCGGTTCCCTCCTCACCATGCTGCGCTCGCTCGACACGCTCTCCACCGTCGCCGTCGACACGATCAACAGGAGCAAGGCCGACATGGTCGCCGACCTCAAGGCCATCGCCCCCACCCTCAAGGCCCTCGCCGACTCGGGCCAGGACCTGCCTGACTCCCTCCAGGTGCTCTTCACCTATCCGTTCACCGACGAGGTGCTGCGCGGGGTGAAGGGCGACTACCTCAACGTCTACCTCGACGTCACGGCGGTGCCCGGCACACAGATCATCCCGGCGCTCACCCCGGCCGGCCCCCCGCCCGAGGAGTCCGGGGCAGGGACACCCGGCCCCCCGTCCGCCGCCGCGCCGCCACTGCCGCTCCCGTCCGTCCCCGCGACCTCGCAGGGGAGCACGCGGTGATCACTCCCGGTATCCGGTTGAAGAACATCGCCTTCCTGGTCATCGCCGTTCTCGTGCTCGGCTACCTGGGCGTGCGGTACGCGGACCTCGGCCACTACGTCGGACTGCGCGGCTACTACACCGTCACCGTCCAGCTCCCGCACACCGGCGGCCTGTTCACCCACTCCGACGTCACCTACCGAGGCGTCTCCGTGGGCCGCGTCGGCCCGATCGAGCTCACCGACGACGGTGTCGAGGCGGAGCTGCGGATCGAGGACGACGCACCGCCCATCCCGGACAGCCTGCGGGCCGTCGTCGCCAACCTCTCGGCAGTCGGCGAGCAGTACATCGACCTGCGGCCCACCCGCGGGGACGGCCCGTTCCTCGGGAACGGCTCGGTCATCGACCAGGCGGACACCACCATCCCGGCACCTCCCACCGACGTCCTCACCAGCGTCGACGACCTGGCGAGCTCCGTCGACCTGGAGCATCTGCGCACGGTCGTCGACGAGTTCGGCGCGGCGTTCGACGGACGCGGCGACGACCTCCAGGTCCTCCTGGACACCGGAAGCGAGTTCGTCCAGGCGGCGGACGACGCGCTGCCCGTCACCTCGAAGCTGATGACGGACGGCGAGACCGTCCTGCGCACCCAGGCGGAGGAGGGCGAGGCGCTCAAGGGCTTCGCCTCGGGAGCCAGGGAGCTGGCCGCCGAACTCAAGGGTTCGGACACCGATCTGCGCAGGCTGATCGCCGCCGCGCCCGACGCCGCCGGACAGATCAGCGCCCTGCTGCGCGATCTCGAACCGGGCTTCGGGTGGTCGTCGCCAACCTCCTCACCACCTCCGAAGTGGCCGTCACCCGCCAGCGCGGACTGGAGGAACTGCTCGTGAAACTGCCCGCCGTCGCGGCGGCCGGTGCCAGCGCGGTCGACGACGAGGGCGCCAGGTTCGGCATGTCGGTCACCTTCTTCGAGCCGCTGCCCTGTACCGCCGGATACGGCGGTACGACCTACCGCAACGGCCTCGACACCACACCGTCCGCCCCGGTCAACACCAGGGCCCGCTGCGTCTCGTCGCCCGGCACCGGCATCAACGTCCGGGGCAGTGCGAACGCCCCCCGGGGAGGGCCCGTGCCCGAGCCGGTCGAGCCGGGCGCGACCGGGCCGTACGCCGAGGGCATGGCCGGCCTCCTGGGACTCGGAGGCGGCCGGTGACCCGGCGTACGAGGAGCCCCGCGGGCTGGGCCGCACTGCTCGCCGCCGTACTGGTCTGCGCACTCGGCGGCTGGCCCTATGCCCAGGCCAGGGGCGACGACCAGCTCGCGTACGCCAAGGCCCGCGACGCCGCGCTGGCCGACGGCAGGCGCGCTCTCGCCCGGCTGAACACCCTGGACGGCGGCGACCCGGGGAGTGTGAAGTCCGCGCTGGCGGCCTGGCTGGACTCCTCCACCGGTCCGCTCCACGAGCAGCTGGAGCGGACCCGGGGCAAGGACGCGCGCGAGCTGACGAAGTCCGGGGCCACGGCCCGCGGCAGGGTCACCGACGCGGCGCTCACCGCGCTCGACGAGCGGGCCGGAACAGCGGTGTTGATCGCGACCGTCGACGTGCGGGTCAGCCCGCGCACCGGCAAGGGCGGCACCCAGCGCAAACGCTTCGAGGCGGGCCTCGCCAGGACCGGGGACGGCTGGAAGGTCAAGGCGCTGACCACGCTCCCGGTCGGCGGCGGCGCATGAACGAGAGGGCGGGGACGACGACAGTGAGCACCGCGAAGGACACGCAGGACAGCGAGGCGAAGGACCCCGTGCGGCCCGCCGCCCCGGCCGATGACACGGCGGACACCGGACCCACGCGGGAGACCTCCCGGCGGTGGCCCCGGATCGCCGGTGCGGCGTCGGCGGCCGCCCTGCTCGTCGCCGGCTGTCTGCTCTTCGCGGAGGGCAGGCAGCTGAGGGATACGGCCGCGACCTCGAACCGTGCGCTGACGGACCCGGAGGCGACGGCCGAAGTCGTGGGGGAGGTGAGCAACGCGCTCGGCAGGGTGTTCTCGTACAGCCCTCAGGCCACAGCGGCCACCAAGGCGTCGGCGAAGGAGGTTCTCGCGGGGAAGGCGCTCGTGCAGTACGCGGCTCTGTTCGGCCAGGTCGAGAAGCAGGCGGCCGATCAGAGGCTGACGCTCACGAGCCAGGTCGTACGGGCCGGAGTGACGCGGCTGACGGGGCGCGGCGCCCATCTGCTGGTCTTCCTCGACCAGGTCTACGAACGCCGGGGGAAGGCGCCCAGCACAGCGGCGGCGCAGCTCTCCGTCTCGGCCGAACACCGGGGCGGGCGCTGGTACATCGTGGAGATCACCTCCCGGTAGCGGGCCGCGATCCCGCACAGGCGCTCGGCGAGCGCATCGGAACGGACCAGATCCGCAGGCAGGGGAGGGACAACGATGGCACGGGTAGGGACGACGCGCGATCCGCTGCTGGTGGCGGCGGTCGCGCTGACGGTCGCGGCGGCAGGAGCGGCGGGCTGGGGGGGGCTGTCCTGGTACGAGGCGGCCCACGACGACTCCGCGGCGTACGCGCAGGTCCGCGACGACGCGCTGGCCGCGGGTGAGCAGGCCGTGCAGAACATGAACACCCTCGATCACCGGAAGGTGGAGGAGGGCCTGGACAGCTGGGAGGACTCCACCACAGGTGATCTGCGCCGCCAACTGGTCGAAGGGCGGGACGCGTTCGTGAAGCAGATCGAGTCGGCGAAGACGGTCAGCTCGGCCACCGTCCTGTCCGGCGCGGTGACCGAACTCGACGACCGGGCGGGCAGGGCGGCGGTGATGGTGGCGCTGCGGGTCACCGTGACCGCGCCGAAGGGTGAGCCCGCGGTGAAGGAGAGCCGGATGCTCGGGCAGCTCACCCGGACGTCCGGGGGGTGGAAGCTCAGCGCACTCGGCCAGGCGCCCGTAGGCAACACGGCCGGCTGACGCATCCGACCCCCGCCCCGCCACCGAGAGAGGACCCCGGACATGTCGACGACCCGTCACCTCGTCAACCGGCGCCGCCGCCTGGCCACCGCCGCCGCACGCACCACCACGGCACCCGCGCCGATCCCCGGTCCGCCCGAGGCCCCGCACGACGCCGGGCCCGAAGCGGGGCCGGCGGAGGAAGCGGACACCGCCCAGGACGAGGCGCCGGACACCGCCGAGGACGACGCGCCACCCGAGCCCCGGCCGAAGCGGCGCCCGCCCGCGCTGCCGGTCCGGCTTCCCGCGGTCCTGTGCGCCGCCACGGTACTGCTCGGCGCCTTCGCCGCCTGGTCGTCCACCTCTGCCGACCGGCTGCGCGACGACCCGTCCCGGCAGAACACCGCGCTCACCGACATCGGCCGGACCAGCGAGGTGAAGGGCCAGATCACCGAGGCGGTCGGTGCCGTCTTCTCGTACAACTACGCCTCGCCCGCCACCTCGCGGAAGGCCGCGAGAACGTACCTGGTGGGCAGAGCGGTCGGCCAGCACGAGGAGATGCTCGCCGAGGTACGGGCGCAGGCGCCGAAGCAGAGGCTCGTCCTCACCACGACCGTCACGGAGAGCGGCGTGGAACGGCTCGACGGCGACCGCGCCCGGCTGCTGGTCTTCGCCGACCAGAGCAACACCCGTACGGGCAAGGCGGACGAGACCACCTACGCGGCGGCCATGTTCACCGTGGACGCCGTGCGCCGGGGGACAGCTGGCGGATCTCCGCCATCGACACGTTCACCAAGTGATCCGGCGCACCAAGTGATCCGGCGGAGAGGAGAGCACGCATGAGGATCAACGGCACCATGCTCCGAGGACTCACCAGCACGGCCACCGCCTTCGCGGCGATGGCCGCGCTCACCGCGTCCCAGGCACCGGGGTTCCCGGGGCAGCCGCTGAACGGGAAGAGGACCGCGGCCCAGGACGGCGTGGTCTGGACCGAGGCTCCCGACGACGACGCGTACCACACCGAGCTGCCACCGCTGAGGACACCGCAGCCACCCGCGGCGGTGGCGGGTCCGGCGCCGGGCGGCACCGGACCTGTGGATGTCCGGGCACGGGCCGAGGCGGGTATTCCCGCGACGGTCCTCGCCGCCTACCGCGCGGCGGAGGACGCACTGGGGCGCAGTGATCCCGGCTGCAACCTGCCGTGGCAACTGCTCGCCGCGATCGGCAAGGTGGAGTCCGGCCAGGCGAGCGGAGGACGGGTCGACTCCGCGGGCACCACACTCGGCAGCATCCTCGGCCCGGTGCTCAACGGCGTGGGATTCGCCGACATCAGGGACACGGACGACGGCGCCTACGACGGCGACACGCGGTACGACCGGGCTGTAGGGCCCATGCAGTTCATCCCCTCCACCTGGGCCCGCTGGGGGAAGGACGGCAACCGTGACGGGCGCCGGGACCCCGACAACATCTACGACGCCTCGCTCGCGGCGGGGCACTACCTCTGCGCCGGGACGCGGAACCTGAACGAGCCGGGCGATCTGGACCGGGCGATCCTCAGCTACAACCACTCGGACACCTATCTGCGTACGGTCCTGTCCTGGCTGGCCTACTACCGCCAGGGCACCCACCCGGTCGCCGACGGCGAGGGCCGTGTGCCGCAGAGCCCCGGCCCGGGCGGCCCCGTGGTGCCCAAGGTCCCGGTGGGCGGCCCCGGCAGCCCGGCGAAGCCCTCAGGCGGAGGCCCGGACGGCCCCGGCGGAGCAGGCGGCGGCATCGTCGTCGGCCCGCAGCCGACCACCCCGCCGCCCCGGCCCACCCCTTCCGTGCCCGGCAGACCTCCGCGGCCGGGTCCCGCCCCGACAGAGCCGGGCCCGACCGGCCCCGGACCCGACCCGACGGAGACCGGATCGCCGGGCCCCGGCCCCTCACCCGCGGACCCGGTCACGCCACCGGTCACGCCGTCACCGACCACACCGCCACCGTCGCCGTCCCCCGACCCCGGTACCACCGCTCCCCCCTGCCCCTCGGACTCGCCGTCCCCCGATCCCACTGATCCCACTGATCCCACCGACAGCACCGCCCCCGGGACGGAGACGCCGGCACCGGACCCCTGTGCGGGCACGGCCGCCTCAGCCGCCTGACAGCACCTCGGACAGGTCGTACCGCACCACCTCCTCCAGCTGCGCGTACGTGCAGCCGGCGGGGGTGCGGTCCGGCCGCCACCGGCGGAACTGGGTGGTGTGCCGGAACCGGTCGCCCTCCATGTGGTCGTAGGCGACCTCCACCACCCGCTCGGGACGCAGCGCCACCCACGACTGGTCCTTCTTTCCCGACCAGCGGCTCGGTGTGCCCGGCAGCCGGGCCGCCTCGTGCGCGGCGGCGTCCGCCCACGCGGCCCACGGATGACCTCCGGCGCCGCGCAGCGGCTCCAGCTCCTCCACCAGTTCCGCGCGCCGCCGCATCGAGAAGGCGGCGCACGCGCCGACGTGCTGGAGGACGCCGTCGGAGTCGTACAGGCCCAGCAGGAGCGAGCCGACGACCGGGCCGCTCTTGTGGAAGCGGTAACCCGCCACCACACAGTCGGCGGTCCGCTCGTGCTTGATCTTGTACATGGCGCGGATGTCGGACCGGTAGGGCAGGTCGAGCGGTTTGGCGACGACGCCGTCGAGCCCCGCGCCCTCGAAATGCTCGAACCACTCCCGGGCGGTCGCCAGGTCCGTCGTGGCGGGAGCGAGATGCACCGGCGGCGAGGCACCGGAGAGCGCCGCCCCGAGCACCGCCCGCCGGTCCGTCAGCGGGGTGTCGAGCAGGGACACGTCGTTCGCCGCGAGGACGTCGAAGGCGACGAAAGCGGCCGGGGTCCGCTCCGCCAGCATCCGCACCCGGGATTCGGCCGGATGGATGCGCTCGCTGAGCCGGTCGAAGTCGAGCCGCCCGTCGTGGATGACGACGATCTCCCCGTCGATCACGCAGCGGGCCGGCAGATTGTCCCGCAGCGCCACGACCAGCTCGGGGAAGTAGCGGGTGAGCGGCTTGCCGGTCCGGCTGCCGATCACCACCTCGTCACCGTCCCGGTGCACGATGGCCCGGAACCCGTCCCACTTCGCCTCGTAGTGCATTCCGGGCGGGATCGCGGAGACGGACTTGGCGAGCATCGGTTTCACGGGCGGCATCACCGGCAGGTCCATGCGCCCGATTGTCACCCATTCCTCCCTTGACGTCTCCCGATGTGCGGCAGCGGTGGGCCCGGCCTACGGTGGCCGACATGGGAGCAGCGGTGGAGCTGGACGCAGACGGACGGCCGGTACGACTGTCCAACCCCGACAAGGTCTACTTTCCGGAGAAGGGCTATACGAAGCGGGACGTGGCCGAGTACTTCCTCGCGGTCGGGGGCGGAATCACCCGTGCGCTGCGGGACCGGCCGACCACGCTCCAGCGCTTCGTGGACGGGGTCGGCGGCGAGTTCTTCTACCAGAAGCGGGCGCCGAAGAACCTCCCCGACTGGATTCCGACCGCGCGGATCTCCTTCCCCAGCGGGCGGTTCGCCGACGAGATCTGCCCCACCGAGCCCGCCGCCGTCCTGTGGGCGGCCAACCTCGGCACCCTCACCTTCCACCCCTGGCCGGTACGGAGCACGGACACCGACCACCCGGACGAACTGCGCATCGACCTCGACCCGCAGCCCGGCACGGAGTACGCCGACGCGGTCACCGCCGCCCACGAACTGCGCGCCGTCCTGGACGAACACGGCCTGCGCGGCTGGCCCAAGACCTCCGGCGGGCGCGGCATCCACGTCTTCGTACCGATCGAACCCCGCTGGACCTTCACCGAGGTCCGCCGCGCCACCATCGCCATCGGCCGGGACCTCGCACGGCGCATGCCGGACCAGGTGACCACCGCCTGGTGGAAGGAGGAGCGCGGCGAACGCATCTTCGTGGACTACAACCAGACGGCCCGCGACCGGACGATCGCCTCCGCCTACTCCGTACGCCCGTTCCCGCACGCCCCGGTCTCCGCGCCGCTGCGCTGGGATGAGCTCGACGACGTCGAACCGCGCGACTTCGACATCAGGACCATGCCCACGCGGTACGCGGAGGTGGGCGACCTGCACGCCGAGATGGAGGACCACGCCTTCGGCCTGGAGGAGGTGCTGGAACTCGCCGCGCGCGACGAGCGGGACCGGAGCCTGGGCGACATGCCCTACCCGCCGGAGTACCCCAAGATGCCGGGCGAACCGAAACGCGTCCAGCCCAGCCGCGCCCGGCACGACAAGGAGGGCGACGAGGCGTGAGCGGGCGGCGCGAGCACGGCGCGCACGGCCGGCCGCCGACGCGCGGCGAGAAGTGGGAGGCGTTCAAGAAGTCGCCCTTCCTGCCGGCGGCCGTCCTGCTGTTCATCCTCGCCGCGGCCGCCGGGCTCTTCGCCGGCTCCTACACCTACACCATGGCGAACCCGACGCCCCGCGCCGTCCCGGCCGCGCTGGTCGGGCCCGCCGATGAACCGCGCACCAGGACGTTCGTCGCCGGGATGGAAAAGGCGCTCGACGCCTCCCTGCGTCTGCGCCCGTACGCCACCATGGCCAAGGCCCGCCAGGCGATGGAGGACCAGAGGGTCTTCACGATCCTGCGCCGGGAGGGCGCCGGGGTGGCGCTCGACGTCGCCGGAGCGTCCGGCGCCTCCGTCGCGCAGCTGCTCGCCGAGTCCGCGGTGAAGGTGAGCGACGCGGTGGGCGTCCCGGTGACGGTCACCGACGTCAAACCGCTCCAGAAGGGCGACCCCCGGGGTCTCGCCCTCTTCTACATCTCGCTCGCCGCCGTCATCATCGGCTTCGTCGGAGCCATCCAGCTGAGCGTCCACGCCCGCGGGCTCGCCCCCCTGGAACGGATCGCCTTCACCCTCGGCTACGCCCTGCTCGGCGGCTTCGCCATCGCCGCCGTCGTGGACCGGCTGCTGGGCGCGCTGCACCTGCCGTTCGTCGAGTCCTGGCTGATCCTGGCGCTCACGATGTTCGCGTCCGGCATGGTCTTCACCATGTTCAACACCATCATAGGGCGGTGGGCGATGCTCCCCACCTGGGGCCTCATGGTGCTGCTCGGCAACCCGTCCTCAGGCGGCGCCGTCTCCTGGCCGCTCCTGCCGTCGGCCCTCGGGCACATCGGCCACTGGCTTCCGCCGGGCGCGTCCGTCAGCGCCCAGCACACGGCCGTCTACTACCAGGGGCACCAGTTCGTCTTCCCGTACCTGGTACTGGGCGGCTGGGCCCTGGTCTCCTGCACGGTCTTCTGGGTATGGCGCCACCGGCACCCGGGAGGCCGCGACCGCGTGCACGGGCACGCGGCCGCGGCCTCCTGACGCGGGGTCGCGGCTCACAGCTCCTTGATACGGATGTCGCGGTAGGAGACCACGTCCGTGGTGCCGTGCACCTGGAGACCGACATAACCCGAGGCGAAACGCCGGCCGTCGGTGCCCGGGTCGTCGCTCCGCGGCGGCTCGAAGAGGCGGCCACCGGAGTTCTCGAACTCGTTGATCAGGACACCGTTGCGGTAGACCGAGTAGTGCTGGTCCACCACCCGGATCTCGTAGTCGTTCCAGGTGCCCTTGGGAGTGACCCCGGCGCCGCCGAGACCCACCCGGTCGAACCCGTAGATCGAGCCCGTCTTGTACATGTCGCCGTCCGGCCGGTCGTTGATCTGCACCTCATGGCCGTACTTGATGGCGACCCACTCCGGACGCGGCTCCTCCGGGTTGTCGTGGACGTACGGGAAGCGCACGAACACCCCGCTGTTGGCGTTGCCCGTACCCGGGGCGTCGTCCCGCCACTGGAGCTTGAGCGAGAAGTCCCCGTACTGCCGGCCCGGGAACCACAGCATGCCCATGCCGGGGACCGTGGTCGAGCTGGTGATGGTGCCGTCCGCGTTGAGTCCGAACCTGCCGCCGCCCACCTGCTCCCACCTGGCCAGCGACGCGGCCGTGCCGTCGAACAGCTTCTGGTAGCCGTCGACCTGGCCCGGCCTGCCGATGCCGGACTGCTTCGCCGCCCGGTAGATCGTGCGGTGCTCGCGGGCGTCGATCACCCCGGCGGACAGGAGCCTGTCCAGGACCGTGTCCACGTGCTTGAGGAACAGCGCGTGCGAGGACCAGTCCTTCTCGTCCTCGATCAGCTCGTTGATTGTGCACCGGTTGCCGGTGACCCGGTTGGGGACACCGCTGTCGACCGTGCCCACGATGACCGTCAGCCGCTCGTCGAACTCCGGGCAGTGCGGCGCCGGGACCCCGCCGCCCTCGGCGACCGTGAACGACACCTGTTTCGCCACGGAGGTGTTGCCCGCCTTGTCCGTCGCCCGGTGGGCGAAGGTGTGCGAGCCGGTCCTGTCGACGAGTACCGGAGCGGTGTAGGCCAGGTACGGGCCGCCGTCCAGGGAGTACTCGATCCGGTCCACACCGGAGCCGGCGTCGGTCGCGGTGACCGTCGCCTTCGCGCTGGTGATGAAGGCGCCGTCCGAGTTCTTCTCGCCCGTCAGCGCCACCGTCGTCTCCGGCGGGGTCGCGTCCTCGGTGGGCGGCTCGACGACGGTGAAGTCGACGGCCTTCTCCGCTGCCGCGTTGCCCGCCTTGTCGGTGGCCCGGTAGCGGACCTTGTGCGTGCCGGCCTCGTGCACCATCACCGGCGCGGTGTACGGCTGCCAGGCACCGTCCGCCCCGGTCGCGTACTCGATGGTGTTGACGCCGGACCCGGTGTCGGACGCCGTCACGGTGACGGTGGCCATCCCCAGGTACGCCCCCTGGGCGTCCTTCTCGCCCGATACGGTCGCCGAGGTCTCCGGCGGCGTCGCGTCGTCGGTGGGCGGCGCGGCCACGGTGAAGTCGACGGCCTTCTCCGCCGCCGTGTTGCCCGCCTTGTCGGTGGCCCGGTAGCGGACCGTGTGCGCACCGACCTGGTTCACCACGACGGGCACGGTGTACGGCTGCCAGGCGCCGTCCGCGCCGATCGCGTACTCGATGGTGTTGACGCCCGAACCGGCGTCGGTCGCCGCCACGCTGACGGCGGCCTGCCCGATGTACGCGCCATCGGCGTTCCTGTCACCGTCCACCTTCGCCGAGGTCTCCGGCGCCGTGGTGTCCTCACCGCCGCCCTCGGTCACGGTGAGGATGCCCTGCATCGCCCCGTGACCGGGAATGGTGCAGTGGTAGAAGTACCGGCCGGGGCTGAGCGTGACCTGCGCGGTGTGCCTGCCGCCCTCGCTGTCGCTCGGGTTGGCGAGGATGTTCAGCTGGACGTCGTTGTTGAACTCCACGTCCGAGACGCTGAACGTCAGCGTGTGCGGCATGCCCGTGGTGTTGCCGGTCGCCGCGCTGTTCTCGAACACGATGGTCGCCGCGCCGGCCACGGCCGTCATGGGCGCGGACAGATAGCGGTCGATGGGGTTGCCCGCGGTCCAGGTGAGCACCTGGTCCGCCGCGGCCGCCTCCCGGTCGTCCTCCCGGCCGTACGCAGCCGTCGAGGTGAGCCCGAGGACCAGCAGGAACGCGGCCAGCAGAGCCGGCCACAGCCGGGCGGGCCGGTGACGGGACCGTGTGAAGAGGGGACGGTGGGTCACTGGACTTCCGCCTTCCTGGCCAGATCGGCGGCGGCCGGGGTCGGCCCCCCGCCCTTGTACGTCACGCGCCACAGCGCGGACTTGGAGTCCGAGGTGAAGAAGCCCCGCCCGTAGTCCAGGACGTAGAGCGAACCGTCCGGGGCGAACTTCCAGTCCATCAGGTTGCGGATGCCGGCGGCACCCACCGGGATGATCTTCTTCAGCGACTCGGCGTGCGTGGGCAGACCGCCCTGGCCGACCGTCCTCGGGTCGGTGAGCACCGCGTGCCGGGGCTGGTCGCCGTCGTAGAAGTCACCGACGAACCACTTGCCGTCCCAGTACGCCGGCCACTTGTCGGTGCTGGTGCTCGCCGCGTCGTACCGGTACACCGGGCCGTTCATGGTGGCCTGGCCGCCGCCCTTGAGCCACGGCAGGAGCTGCTTCTGCTCCTCCGGCTTGTAGCTCGGGATGCCGTTGGCGTCGCGCGGGTAGTCGATGCCGCCGCCCTGCGGGGAGTACCAGATGGTGTTGGACGTGACGGGCGGCAGCTTCACCAGGCCGTCGTTGTTCGGCGACTCGTTGCGGGGCGCGTCGCAGTCGTACCAGCCGAGCGGTACGGACGGGTCGGGCAGGCCGCGGTCCCGGTAGGGCTGCTTGTTGCCCATGCAGTACGGCCAGCCGTGGTTGCCCGCCTTGGTGATCGCGGCGAAGGTGTCGTACTTGGCGGGTCCCCACGTGGTGCTGGGCGCGCCCGCGTCGGGGCCGACCCAGCCCGCGTACAGGGTGTCGGTCGCCGGGTCGACGGAGATCCTGGCCGGGTTGCGCACTCCCATCACATAGATCTCCCCGCGGGTCTTCCCGCCGCCCTCGTCCGGCTCCTCGCCGGTGAAGAGGTTGCCTTCGGGCAGGGTGTACGTGCCGTCGGCCTCGGGGTGGATGCGCAGGATCTTCCCGTTGAGGTTGTTCGTGTTCCCCGAGGTGCGCCGGGCGTCCGCGTACGACACGCCCTTGTAGTTCGGCGCCGGGTTGTTTCCGGAGTAACCACCGCTGGAACCCGAGGAGTTGTTGTCACCCGTCGCGATGTAGAGGTTGCCCTTCGAGTCCCAGGCCATGCCGCCGCCCGCGTGGCAGCAGCTGTGGATCTGGACCGGCCAGTGGAGCAGCACCTTCTCGGAGGCCAGGTCGAGCTTGCTCGTGGCCGCATCGAAGGTGAAGCGGGAGACCTGGCGTACCGCCATCCGCCTGTCGCGGTCGATCTTCGCGTGCGGGGTGTAGTGCAGGTACACCCAGCCGTTCTCCGCGAACTCCGGGTCGAGCTCGATCCCGAGGAGCCCTTCCTCGACCTTGACCGTCTCGTCGCCGCCGCCCTTGTTGCCGAAGACGGTCAGTGCTCCCGCGAGGGTGACCTTCCCGGTCTTCGGGTCGTAGACGTGGATCTCGCCCTGGCCCTTGCCGATGTCCGGGTCGTTCCAGTCGATGACGACAGGCCGGCTGCTGTCCGCGCCGCCGCGGCCGATGTAGAAGACCCGGCCGTCGGGCGCCGTGACCAGCCCGTGCGGCTCACCGATCTGGTCGTTCTTCCCGGGCTGGTTGGGCTGGGTGACCCGTTCCGCCCGGTAGTTGCCGTTGATCGTGGCCGTGCAGTCCGCCTGGGAGACGCGGGTGGTCCAGGCGAGCGCGCCGCGCAGGTGCTCGCGGAAGTCCGTCTCGGCGAAGCTGTCGACGGTGCCGCCCATGCCCGTGTAGAAGGAACGCCCGCCGTCGTAGTCGCGGCACCAGGAGACCGGGTGGTCCCAGCCGTTGGCGCTCGCGCCCGGCTTGTAGGTGCTCTCGCGGACGCGGGCCACGGTGTGGACCTCACCGGACGGGTTCTTCGTCCAGTTCAGCCACTTGTCGGGGCGCTTCCACTCCAGCGGGAGGTTCTTGGTCGCCGGGTGCTGCCGGTCGCCGACCTCGACGGTCGCGCGCTGGGCGGTGGCCGGACCGCCGGCGGCAGGCCGTGCCCCGACCAGACCGGTGAACCAGTCCGAGTACGGCTCCGTGCGCGCGGCGTCGTGGATGCCGAGGAAGCCGCCGCCCGCCTCCATGTACGACTCAAGACCCGCCTCCTGCTCCGGGTCCAGGACGTCACCGCGGGTCAGGAAGACGACCGCGTTGTACCGGCCGAGCTGCCGTTCGTCGGTGAAGACCCCGGCGTCGTCGGTGGCGACGGTGCGGAAGCGGCCCGCGGTCGGACCGCTCAGCCCGATCTTCTCGATCGCCGCGATGCCCGCGTCGACCGTCGGAGCCTCCTCGCCCGCCGAGGCGTGGAAGACCAGCACCCTGACGTTGGCGCCGCCGGGCGGCGACGGGAGAGACAACGTTGTCGCACGGTCCGCCGGATGCGGATAGGGCCCGGCGCTGGCGGCCCCGCCGCCGAGCAGGGAAGCGGTCAGTGCGCCGGCCGCCACGGCCGCCGCGATGCCTCGTCGTGATGTGGACCGGTGATGTGGTGTGCGCTGCATGTGGTCACCCACCCCTCTTTGGTCACTGCAACAGCGCATGAAGCTAGACCTCTTTTCGTGCCTCGCCAAGAGCCACGGCAGGAATAGCACGAACTTTGTCCTGGGTGTGGATAAACGAAGGGTCCACGGCTACCGTATGGGCCGTCCAGGGGGCACCTCTGCCCCAGTGTCTCCGAGAGCCCGTCAGATGCCCTTTCGCAGTGGGGAGTTCGACATGGACCGAAGGACCTTCAACCGGCGCGTGCTGGCGGGCGGCGCAGCCGTCGCGGCGACGGGGGTGACATCGTTGTCGCTCGGTGCGGCCGAGGCCAGCTCGGCGGAGACGCCGCCCAGGACGGCCCCGGCGGGAGGCGAGGTGCGCCGGCTGAAGATGTACGCCGAGAAGATGCCGGACGGCTCACTCGGGTACGGCTTCGAGAAGGGCAGGGCGACGGTGCCGGGGCCGCTCATCGAACTGAACGAGGGCGACACCCTGCACATCGAGTTCGAGAACACCACCGACGTCGACGCGAGCCTGCACGTCCACGGTGTCGACTACGACATCGCCAGCGACGGCACCCGGACGAACCGCAGCCACGTGGAACCGGGCGGCACCCGCACCTACACCTGGCGCACCCACGCCCCGGGCCGGCGCCAGGACGGCACCTGGCGGGCGGGCAGCGCCGGGTACTGGCACTACCACGACCACGTCGTCGGCACCGACCACGGCACGGGCGGCATCCGCAAGGGCCTGTACGGGCCCCTGGTCGTCCGGCGCCGGGGCGACATCCTGCCGGACAAGACGTTCACGATCGTCTTCAACGACCTGACGATCAACAACAAGCCGGCGCACCAGAGCCCGAACTTCGAGGCCACGGTGGGCGACCGGATCGAAGTCGTCATGATCACCCACGGCGAGTACTACCACACCTTCCACATCCACGGGCACCGGTGGGCGGACAACAGGACCGGGCTCCTCACCGGGCCCGACGATCCGAGCCGGGTGATCGACACGAAGATCTGCGGGCCCGCCGACTCCTTCGGCTTCCAGATCATCGCGGGCGAACAGGTGGGCGCCGGGGCCTGGATGTACCACTGCCACGTCCAGAGCCACTCCGACATGGGCATGGCCGGACTGCTGCTGGTCGCCAAGACGGACGGCACGGTCCCGGGCTACGAACCGCACCACGTCGCCGGTGCCGGGAAGACCGCCGCCGGGAAGGCCACCGGGGAAGAGGCGGACACCGGCGCGGGGAAGGCGCACCAGCACTGAGCCCCGGCCCGGCCCCCGCGCCTCCGCCGCACCGGGCCGGCGGCCGGCCCCTGCCGCCGGGCGGCCGGACTGCGGTGGCCGGGCGGCCGGACTGCGGTGGCCGGTGCCCGGTGCCAGACTCGGTCGTGCGGGGAGTTTTCCCCCGCCACGCGCCACGAGACGAGCAAGACGGCCGGACTCGCTGAAGGGGCACACCATGCGCAACCCCAGCTTCGCCACCGGAGTCCCCAACTGGATCGATCTGGGCACACCCGACCTCGACGGGGCCACCGCCTTCTACCGCGGGCTCTTCGGCTGGGAGCTGGTGCCCGGTGGCCCCGAGACCGGTGAGTACGGGATGTACTCGCTGGACGGCAACGCGGCCGCGGGCGTGATGACGGTGCCCGAGGAGCGGGCGAAGCCCTCCTGGTCGGTCTACTTCCAGTCGCCCGACGCGTACGCCACCGCCACGACCGTGACGCGGGCCGGGGGCAGCGTCCTCTTCGAACCGATGGACGTCCGCGAGTTCGGACGGATGGCCGGCTTCACGGACAACGAGGGGCGTACTTCGGTGTCTGGCAGCCGGGGACCAATCCCGGCCTGGGTGTCATCCAGGAGCCGGGTTCCCTGGTCTGGTCGGAGCTGCACACCCCGGACGTGCCGATGGCCGCCGCCTTCTTCCAGACCCTCTTCGGCTGGGAGGCCGACGAGGTGACCTTCCCCAGCGGCTCGTACACCACGGTGAGACCGGCGGGCGGCGGTCCGGAGTCCTCCTTCGGCGGACTGGTACGCCTGGGCGATGTCCCGGCCGGAGCGGACCGGGGCCCGCACTGGCTGCCGTACTTCACGGTGGAGGACTGCGACGCGGCGTCGGCGCGGGCCGAACGGCTGGGCGGCGGTGTCACGGTGGCGCCCCAGGAGATCGAGGGCGTGGGCAGGATCGCGCATCTCGCCGACCCGTTCGGCGCGGCGTTCGCCGTGATCCGGCCCGCACCGGTGATGCCGGACAGATGAGTCCGCCCCCGGTGCGCCCCGTTGACGGGCCGTTGATCGGTTGTTTATCGGACCCGGGCACTGTGGGCGTCATGCTGACGAACACGATGACCGAGGAAGCACCCGCCTGGCGGGAGACGGCACTCTGCGCCCAGGCGGGACCGGAGTTCTTCTTCCCGGCCCCGGGCAGCTCGACGCGCGAGGCCAAGCAGTTGTGCAACGCCTGCGAGGGCCGGGTCGCCTGCCTGGAGTACGCACTCGCCAACGACGAGCGGTTCGGCGTCTGGGGCGGGCTGTCGGAGAAGGAGCGGGACCGGATGCGCAGAGGAACACCCGACCAGGGCTGACCATGGGACGCCGCGCAGCCCGGACGGGAGCCACGCGGCCCTGCCGTGCGGGACGGAACGCGGTCAGGACGCGATGCGGTAGGTCTCGCCGTACGTCTGCCACACCAGGGGCGGCCGCAGCTCCAGATTGCCCTCGCGCAGGAACACCCGCTGCGCGGTGTCGATCCGTGACGTGTCCCGCTGGGTCTTCCGTGCCTGGATCACCGACCTGCCCGCGTCCAGGAAGGCGTGGAGGTAGGCGGTCTCCTCGCCGCCCTCGGCCGCCGTGTCGGCCGCCGCCATCGCCGTGTCGCGGATGCCGTAGAAGCCCGTCGCCTCGATGCCGGGGCCGTGCAGGACCATCGCGTCGTAGTAGACGAACTGCCCCAGTGTGCCGAGCCCGTCCAGCTTGGCCAGCCGGACCGCCGGCTCGAAGTAGAGCTCGTCCCGGAAGCGCTCCTGGGCGTCCCGGAACGCCTTGTCCTCGGCCGCCTTCTTCCACGCGGCGGGGAAACCGGGGTCCAGCCCCTCGTGCGAATCGGTGCCGTCCACCGCGCGCAGCGCGGGAAGGAAGGGGGCGAGCGGATTGTCCGGATGCTCCTCGGTGAAGGACTCGACGAGCTGGAGCATGTCGTTCGTCCCGGAACAGAAGCCGATGATGCCCGCCGTGTAACCGGTGCCGTCGCCGACGTCCTCGATGCTGCCGTACTGACCGCGCCAGTCCAGGGTGGAGCTCTCCGCGCTGGCCACCAGCCGCGAGGCGATCTCCTTCATCCGCGGCTCCGCCAGTCCGGCGGGCAGAGCGGCGATCTCCGCGTCCTCCGCCTCCTGCCCGGCCGCCGCACGGGCAGCGCCCCCGGCAGGCGTGGCCGGTGCGGGCTCCGACGCCTGCGGCAGAGCCGTGGGCAGCACCGGGTCGCCGCTGCCGCCGAACACGATGGATGCGGCGATGGCGATCGGTGCGCCGAAGAGGAAAAGACGCGTCACTGGCTTCACCCGCCACAGGGTACGGTCCGTGAACCGCAGGGGTCAGCCCACCCCCGTACGGCTGGGGGCGCCGGGCACGGCCCGGCGCCCCCAGCCTCACTGCCGGCTCACGCCTTGCCGCGTGCGACCATCCTCGCCTTGCGGGCGGCCAGCTTCTCGTCGAACTTCGACGCCTCGCTGTCGAGGCCGCTCATGTACAGACCGAGCTCCTCCTGCGCCTTGAGTCCCTCCGGGCCGAGCCCGTCGATCTCCAGCACCTTGAGGTAGCGCAGCACCGGCTGGAGGACGTCGTCGTGGTGGATGCGCATGTTGTAGATCTCGCCGATCGCCATCTGCGCGGCGGCCCGCTCGAAGCCGGGCATCCCGTGTCCGGGCATCCGGAAGTTGACCACGACGTCGCGCACGGACTGCATCGTCAGGTCGGGGGCGAGCTCGAAGGCGGCGCCCAGCAGATTCCGGTAGAAGACCATGTGCAGGTTCTCGTCGGTCGCAATGCGCGCCAGCATCCGGTCGCAGACCGGGTCACCGGACTGGTGGCCGGTGTTGCGGTGCGAGACGCGGGTGGCGAGCTCCTGGAAGGCGACGTACGCGACGGAGTGCAGCATCGAGTGGCGGTTGTCGGACTCGAAGCCCTCCGCCATGTGCACCATCCGGAACTGCTCCAGCTTGTCCGGGTCGACGGCGCGCGAGGTGAGCAGGTAGTCGCGCATCACGATGCCGTGCCGGCCCTCCTCGGCCGTCCAGCGGTGCACCCAGGTGCCCCAGGCGCCGTCGCGGCCGAAGAGGGAGGCGATCTCGTGGTGGTAACTGGGGAGGTTGTCCTCGGTCAGCAGGTTGACGACGAGGGCGATCTTGCCGATGTCGGTGACCTTGGACTGCTCGGCCTCCCACGCCTGGCCGTCCTCGAAGATGCCGGGGAAGTTGCGCCCGTCCGAGAACGGCACGTACTCGTGCGGCATCCAGTCCTTGGCTACCTTGAGATGGCGGTTGAGTTCCTTCTCCACCACCTCTTCCAGTGCGTACAGCAGCTGGGCGTCGGTCCACGCCTTCGAACTGCCGATGTGGGGAGAGGTGATCGTCACGGGGGGCTCCTGGGGGACGGGAGAATTACCTACGGCTTCGTAGGTTACGTGACCGTAGGTTAAAGCGCGGGTAAGGCCCCGGCCAAGCCCGGCCCCGGCGGCGCCGACTACGCCCCGTTATGTATGCAGGTCGTAGGGGCGCCAGGAGAGACAGGTCACGCAGCCTTCTACCTTCTTACAGGGCCGCCTGTCCATCCCGAGGGGTTCGAAACCCGGGCAGACGTCGACCGGAGGCTCCCACCGGACGGCCGGGGGGTCAGCAGGGCCCGCCCAGCAGATCCGTCAGACTCCGGTCGAGGTCCAGGAACCGGTGCTCGTCGCCGACCGGTACCAGCTCCTGCGCACGCTCGAGGAACCGGCGCAGTTCCGCGGTCCGCACGTGCACCATCGCGACCCCCTCGACGGCGTGGAACTCCAGCACCGTGCGGTCGTAGCCGAAGGGCCGCACCCGTACGTCGCCGACACCGGCGGGGGCGTCCATGCCCGTCGTGAGCAGTTCCCGGGAGAACTCCCAGGCCACCTCCGTCCCCTCCAGCGTCGCGGGGGCGGGGAACGCCATCCGTACGGCGAACGGGTCCCTCCGGTCGTACTGCAAGGTGGCGGGCAGCGTTTCCATCCGCGGAGCGGATGCGACCATGCGGGCCTGGACGGACTGCTCGATAACGCTCGACATGACCTGCTCCCTCTCGCGCGCGGCGAACGGCTCCCGGCATGGGAGTAGACGACGGAACTCCTCGTTTCGTGCACTGGAGTACGGCGTGAGCTGCGTCACCGCCCGGCCATCACACACCCCACCCCGCATCTGCCCACTTCCGGGCGGCCCACGCTGGACGGTCCGCCGCCCGTGGGTTGCCTTCCAGCGCCATGAGGAGCAGGGGGAAGAAGATTCGACTGATGACAAGGGGGTTGCGCGGTACGCCGGTTGCCTTCGCCCTGACAGCACCGGCCGCACAGCAGGTCCGGCGCACCGGCTGTCGGTCCGGGCGGCACGGATCTCACCCTGGACGACGCCGGCCGGACCTGGCGCAGGGCCGACCACGGTCCGTACGACACGGTGGAGGGGAGGAGGGGCGGGTGGCCGTCCGGGGCCGCCCGGGCGGCTGAGGGGCGCTCCCCGGCGCCGTCCCGCCCAGGGCGGGCTACTGCCGGTACGGAGCCAGCTCCGGTGAGGTCTTCGTCGCGAGGAACTCCGTGATCCGGTAGACGCACACGCCCTCGGCCGCGAAGGGGTCGGCCGCCGCGATCCCCTCGATCCGCTCGCGGTCGTCCCCCACGGCCAGGATCACGCCCCCGTCGCGCGGGTTCTTGCGGCCCGAGGCGAGGAACACCCCGGCGGCGTACTGCGCGTCCAGCCAGGTGATGTGCTCCCGCATCAGCGCGTCCACCCGCTCGACGGGGGCCGTGTAGGTCAACTCGAGTACGAACATGATCGCCAGGCTACCTAAGCTGGGACCCACTATGACTACCTTCCGCATGCCCGCCGACGAGGCCGAAGCCCGTGCCATCCAGGACACCCTGCGCGACCGTGTGGTGCTCGACGAGCCCGGCCCGCCGCCCGGCACCGGCCGGGTCACCGGTGTCGACGTCGCCTACGACGACGAGCGGGACGTCGTCGTCGCCGCGGCCGTCGTCCTGGACGCCGAGACGCTCGACGTGCTGGACGAGGCCACAGCGGTCGGCCGTGTCACCTTCCCCTACGTCCCCGGGCTCCTGGCCTTCCGCGAGATGCCCACCGTGCTGGAGGCGCTGGAGTCCCTGTCCGCCGATCCCGGACTCGTCGTCTGCGACGGTTACGGGCTGGCGCATCCGCGCCGGTTCGGCCTCGCCAGCCATCTGGGCGTACTCACCGGGCTGCCGGTCATCGGTGTCGGGAAGAACCCGTTCACCTTCCACTACGAGGCGCCGGGGCCCGGCCGCGGCGACTCCTCACCGCTCCTGGACGGCGAGGAGGAGGTGGGCCGGGCCCTGCGCACCCAGGGGGGCACCAAGCCGGTGTTCGTCTCGGTGGGGCACCGGGTGAGCCTGGACAACGCCTGCGCCCACACCCTGCGGCTGGCCCGCTCCTTCCGGCAGCCGGAGACCACCCGCAGGGCCGACGCGCTCTGCCGCCAGGTCCTGCGTGAGGCGACGGCCTGAGTATCCGTACGGATGGCGCCCGCCGCCCGCGATCGGCAGGGTGGAACACATGAACACACACCGTACGAGTGTCCGAGTCGTCCCTGTTCGGCATGCTCAGCGCCGTGTCGCGGTGGGCATGCTCCTCGGTGGCGTCGCGGGGCTCGTATGGGCCGGGGCGATGCTCTACACCCTGGCCTCCTGGCTCCTGTGACCTGCCGGGTTCAGCGGACCGCGGCCACCCGGAAGCCCATCCCGGCGGCCCTCAGCCGCGCCAGCAGCGCGTCACCCATCGCCACCGCGGTGGTGACCTGCCCCGAGGTCGCCGGAAGGTCGTCCAGGGCGAGGCAGAGCGCCGACTCGGCCAGCATCTTCGCCGTCTCGTCGTAGCCGGGATCACCCCCGGCCACCTCCGTGAAGACCCGGCGTCCGCCGCCCTCGCCGACGAAACGCACCGTGAACCAGCTCCGGTTCCTGCGCTCCTCGCCGGGACCCTGCCCCGGTTCGTGACGTCCCATCAGCCACTGCCTGGCGGCGGGGAGCTGCGCGGCGGCCAGCAGCGCCCCGATCGCCGCGGTTCCGCCGACGGCCATCGGCAGACGCTTCACGGAGGCGAAGTGCCGGTAGCGGAAGTCGGGTCCGTAGCGCTCAAGGGCCCGCGCCGAACGGGCCACGACCTGGGGGTCCAGGGTCGGCAGCGGCAGCGCCCAGGTGCCGGTCTCCCCGCTGAAGTGCGGGGCCCCCAGCGGGGCCCGGGCCCGGCGGCCGACCAGGCGGGGCTCGTGCAGCCGTCGCTCCTTCGCGGCCCGCAGCAGATGCGGGCCGCGGCCCATCGCGGTCAGGGCCGAGGCGAACGTACCCCCGGAGAAGGCCGCGCTGCTGCGCACGAATCCGTCGACCGTGAGCGGCACCCCGGCCGGCAGCTGCTGGACGGTGAAGTACACCCCGAGGTCGTGCGGTACGGAGTCGAACCCGCACGCGTGCACGATCCGCGCTCCCGTCTCGCGGGCCCGCGCGTCGTGTCTCAGATACACGCGGTCGACGAACTCCGCCTCACCTGTCAGGTCGGCACAGTCCGTCCCGGCCTCCGCGCAGGCCGCCACGAGTTCCTGCCCGTACCAGACGTACGGCCCCACCGTCGTGGCCACCACGTGCGTGGACTCGGCCAGCTCGCGCAGCGACGCCGCGTCGCCGGCGTCCGCGTGCAGCAGGGGCAGATCCGCGCAGCCCGGGTCGGTGGCCGCGAGGCGGGCACGCAGCTGTTCCAGCTTCCTCCGGTCCCGTCCGGCCAGCGCCCAGCGGCACGTGGCGGGGGCGTGCGCGGCCAGGTACCGGGCCGTCAGCGCCCCCACGAAGCCGGTGGCTCCGAAGAGGACGACGTCATAGGGGCGAGTCGCCCCGCTCTGCCTGTTCACGAGTGCCTCCGCGGGTCCGGTGCCGATGCGGCAGGCAGAGGCTAGCGGAGGCCGACGTGGTGGCGCGCCCCGGAGGCCGGAGTGCGGGACCATCCACGCAGAGAGCTAAGCGCTTGCTCGGCCGAAAGGGTTGTGCGGGAGGCCGCGGATTCTTAGCATCATTGATGTTACATCGGTTGTGTCATACCTCTGGGGGCTTGGTGGCAAGGGCAGAGAGCGTTCCGCAGGGCCCGCTGACCGGGGTACGTGTGGTCGAGCTGGCCGGCATCGGCCCCGGCCCCTTCGCCGCCATGCTCCTGGCCGACCTCGGCGCCGATGTCGTCCGGGTCGACCGGCCGGGCGGTGCGGGCCTCGGCATCGACCCCGCCCTGGACCTCACCAACCGCAACAAGCGCTCGGTGGTCCTCGACCTCAAGTCGGCGGACGGACCGGCCAGGGTGCTGGACCTCGCCGAGCGCGCCGACATCCTGATCGAGGGCTACCGCCCCGGCGTCGCGGAGCGCCTCGGAGTGGGGCCGGACGCCTGTCTGGCGCGCAATCCCCGGCTCGTCTACGGACGGATGACCGGCTGGGGCCAGGACGGCCCGCTCGCCCCGCGCGCCGGGCACGACGTCGCGTACATCGCGGTCACCGGCACCCTCTCCATGTTCGGCAGGCCGGGCGAGCCCCCGACCGTCCCCGCCAACCTGGTCGGCGACTACGCGGGCGGCTCGCTCTACCTGGTCGTCGGAGTCCTCGCCGCCCTCCAGCACGCGAGGACGCCGGGCGGCGCGGGCCAGGTCGTGGACGCGGCGATCGTCGACGGCGCCGCCCACCTCGCCACGATGATCCACGGGATGCTGGCGGACGGCAGCTGGCAGGACCGGCGCGGCGCGAACCTGCTGGACGGCGGCTGCCCCTTCTACGGCACCTACGAGACCGCGGACGGGCAGTACATGGCCGTGGGACCGCTGGAGCAGCGGTTCTACGAGGAGTTCAGCGCGCTCCTGGGCCTCGCGGACGACGCGCCGGACCGCACCGACCTCACCCGCTGGAGCGACCTGCGCGCCGCCGTCGCCGGACGCTTCCTGACCCGTACGCGTACGGAGTGGACCGAGGTCTTCGACGGCTCGGACGCCTGCGTCGCCCCCGTCCTGTCGCTCCGCGAGGCCCCGCACCATCCGCACCTCACCGCCCGCGCCACCTTCGTCGAGCACGGCGGTCTCACCCAGCCCGCGCCCGCCCCCCGCTTCTCCGCCACCCCGGTCTCGGTGCGCCGCGGGCCCGCCGTACCGGGCGCCGACACCGACGAGGTGGCCGACGACTGGGACGTACCGGGCATCCGCACCAGCTCCACCGACGACAACCGGCTCTAGGGGGCCTCTGTGCAGCGGCAGATCTTCACCGGAGAACACGACGCGTTCCGCGATACCGTGCGTACCTTCCTCAGCAAGGAAGTCCTCCCGCACTACGAGCAGTGGGAGAAGGACGGCATCGTCTCGCGCGAGGCATGGCTTGCGGCCGGACGGCAGGGACTCCTCGGCCTCGCCGTCCCCGAGGAGTACGGCGGCGGCGGCAACGCCGACTTCCGCTACAGCGCCGTCCTCGCCGAGGAGTTCACCCGGGCGGGCGCCCCCGGCCTCGCCCTCGGGCTGCACAACGACATCATCGGCCCCTATCTCACCGGAGTCGGCACCGAGGAGCAGAAGCGCCGCTGGCTGCCCGGTTTCTGCACCGGCGAGACCATCACGGCCATCGCGATGACCGAACCGGGCGCGGGCTCCGACCTCCAGGGCATCCGTACCACCGCCGAGGACAGGGGCGACCACTGGCTGCTCAACGGCTCGAAGACGTTCATCTCCAACGGCATCCTCGCCGACCTGGTGGTGGTCGTCGCGAAGACCACGCCGGAGGGCGGTGCGAAGGGACTGTCCCTGATCGTCGTCGAGCGCGGAGCCGAGGGCTTCGAACAGGGCCGCAACCTGGACAAGATCGGCCAGAAGGCCCAGGACACCGCCGAACTGTTCTTCGACGACGTCCGGGTCCCCAAGGAGAACCTCCTGGGAGAGCGGGACGGCGCCTTCCTCCACCTCATGACCAACCTCGCCCAGGAGCGGATGGGCATCGCGGTCGCCGCGATCGCCGGGGCCGAGCACCTCCTGGAGATCACCACCCGGTACGTCAAGGAGCGCGATGCGTTCGGCCGGCCGCTCTCCAAGCTCCAGCACATCCGGTTCGAGATCGCCGAGATGGCCACGGAGTGCGCGGTGACCCGGACCTTCGTCGACCGCTGCGTCGTGGACCACTCGGACGGTGTGCTCGATGCCGTACACGCCTCGATGGCCAAGTGGTGGGCCACCGAGCTGCAGAAGCGTGTCGCCGACCGCTGTCTGCAACTGCACGGCGGGTACGGCTACATGGCCGAGTTCCCGGTGGCCCGGGCGTTCCTGGACGGCCGTATCCAGACCATCTACGGCGGCACCACCGAGATCATGAAGGAGATCATCGGCCGCTCGATCCTCGCCTGACCTCGCCGCGCACCCACCCTCGAAAGGCTGCTGTCTTGAGTACCCAAGCGTTCGTCTACGACGCGATCCGCACCCCGCGGGGCCGTGGCAAGGCCAATGGCGCCCTGCACGGCACCAAGCCGATCGACCTGGTCGTCGGACTCATCCACGAAACACTCCGCCGCTTCCCGGATCTCGACCCGGCGGCCATCGACGACATCGTCCTCGGGGTGGTCAGCCCGCTCGGGGACCAGGGCTCCGACATCGCCCGCATCGCCGCCATCGCCGCCGGGCTCCCCGACTCCGTCGCCGGCGTGCAGGAGAACCGCTTCTGCGCCTCCGGCCTGGAAGCGGTCAACCTGGCGGCGGCCAAGGTGCGCTCCGGCTGGGAGGACCTGGTCCTGGCGGGTGGCGTGGAGTCGATGTCGCGTGTGCCGATGGGCAGTGACGGCGGCGCGTGGGCGATGGATCCGATGACCAACTACGAGACGGGTTTCGCCCCGCAGGGGATCGGCGCCGACCTGATCGCGACGATCGGCGGTTTCTCCCGCCGGGATGTCGACGAGTACGCGGCGCTCTCGCAGGAGCGTGCGGCCGAGGCGTGGAAGGACGGGCGCTTCGCGCGGTCCGTCGTCCCGGTCAGGGACCGCAACGGGCTCGTCGTCCTCGACCACGACGAGCACATGCGGCCCGGCACCACCGCCGACTCGCTCGCCTCCCTCAAGCCGTCCTTCGCCGTGATCGGCGAGACGGGCGGCTTCGACGCCGTCGCGCTCCAGAAGTACCACTGGGTCGAGAAGATCGACCACGTGCACCACGCGGGCAACTCCTCCGGCATCGTCGACGGCGCCGCCCTGGTCACCATCGGCTCCCAGGAGGCCGGCGAGCGCTACGGCCTCACCCCGCGCGCCCGGATCGTCTCCGCCGCGGTCTCCGGTTCCGAGCCCACCATCATGCTCACCGGACCGGCGCCCGCGACCCGTAAGGCACTCGCCAAGGCCGGGCTCACCATCGACGACATCGACCTGGTGGAGATCAACGAAGCCTTCGCGGGTGTGGTCCTGCGTTTCGTCGAGGACATGGGTCTCTCCCTGGACAAGGTCAACGTCAACGGCGGCGCCATCGCCCTGGGCCATCCGCTGGGCGCCACCGGCGCGATGATCCTCGGCACGCTCGTCGACGAACTGGAGCGGCGCGACAAGCGGTACGGACTCATCACCCTCTGCGTCGGGGGCGGCATGGGCGTCGCCACCGTCATCGAGCGTCTCTGAGCGTCCCAGGCCACCCCTGCTTACGGAGAAGACAAGCCAATGACCGAGAGCACGACCATCCGCTGGGAACAGGACGAGACCGGCGTCGTCACCCTCGTACTCGACGACCCCGACCAGTCCGCCAACACCATGAACCAGGCGTTCAGGGACTCCATCGCGGTCATCGCCGACCGCGCCGAGGCCGAGAAGGACTCCATCCGGGGCATCATCTACACCTCCGCGAAGAAGACCTTCTTCGCGGGCGGCGACCTCAAGGACATGATCAAGCTCGGCCCTGAGAACGCCCAGCACGCCTTCGACGCGGGTACCGCCGTCAAGCGCTCCCTGCGCCGCATCGAAACCCTCGGCAAGCCCGTCGTCGCCGCCATCAACGGCGCGGCACTCGGCGGTGGTTACGAGATCGCGCTCGCCAGCCACCACCGCATCGCGCTGGACGCGCCGGGCTCCCGCATCGGCCTGCCCGAGGTCACCCTCGGCCTGCTGCCCGCGGGCGGCGGCGTCACCCGCACCGTACGGCTGATGGGCATCGCCGACGCGCTGCTCAAGGTCCTGCTCCAGGGCACCCAGTACACCCCGCCGCGCGCCCTGGAGAACGAGCTGGTCCACCAACTCGCGTCCACCCCCCAGGAGATGCTCGCCAAGGCGCGCGCGTTCATCGACGCCCATCCCGAGTCGCGGCAGCCGTGGGACGTCAAGGGGTACAAGATCCCCGGCGGCACCCCGGCCAACCCGAGGTTCGCCGCCAACCTGCCGGCCTTCCCCTCCAGCCTGAGGAAGCAGCTCGCGGGCGCGCCCATGCCCGCGCCGCGCAACATCCTCGCCGCCGCCGTCGAGGGCGCGCAGGTCGACTTCGAGACCGCGCAGACCATCGAGGCCCGCTACTTCACCGAACTGGTCACCGGCCAGGTCGCGAAGAACATGATCCAGGCGTTCTTCTTCGACCTCCAGGCCGTCAACTCCGGTGCCAGCCGCCCCAAGGGCGTCGAGGAGCGCCCGGTCCGCAAGGTCGCCGTGCTCGGCGCCGGGATGATGGGCGCGGGCATCGCCTACTCCTGCGCGCGCGCCGGTATCGACGTCGTACTCAAGGACGTCAGCACCGAGGCCGCCGCCAAGGGCAAGGCGTACAGCGAGAAGCTCCTCGCCAAGGCGCTCGCCCGGGGCCGTACGACCGAGGCGGAGCGGGACGAGCTGCTGGCCCGGATCACCCCGACCGGCGACCCGGCCGACCTGGCGGGCTGCGACGCGGTGATCGAGGCCGTCTTCGAGGACACCACGCTCAAGCACAAGGTGTTCCAGGAGATCCAGGGGATCATCGAGCCGGACGCGCTGCTCTGTTCCAACACCTCCACGCTGCCCATCACCGTCCTCGCCGAAGGTGTGTCCCGGCCGGTGGACTTCATCGGGCTGCACTTCTTCTCGCCCGTCGACAAGATGCCCCTCGTCGAGATCATCAAGGGCGAGCGGACCGGTGACGCGGCCCTGGCCCGTGCCTTCGACCTGGTGCGCCGGATCAGGAAGACGCCGATCGTCGTCAACGACTCGCGCGGCTTCTTCACCTCGCGCGTCATCGGCCAGTTCATCAACGAGGGCGTCGCCATGATCGGTGAGGGAGTCGAGCCGGCCTCGGTCGAGCAGGCCGCGGCGCAGTGCGGCTACCCGGCCAAGGTGCTCTCCCTGATGGACGAGCTGACCCTGACCCTGCCCCGCAAGATCCGCGACGAGACGAGGCGGGCCGTCGAGGCGGCGGGCGGCACCTGGGCCGGGCACCCCTCGGACGCCGTGATCGACCGGATGGTCGACGAGTTCGGGCGCCCGGGGCGCAGCGGCGGCGCCGGCTTCTACGAGTACGACGAGGAGGGCAGGCGCACCCGCCTCTGGCCCGGTCTGCGCGAGCACTTCACCAAGCCCGGCACGGACGTCCCCTTCACCGACATGCAGGAGCGGATGCTCTTCTCCGAGGCGCTGGACAGCGTCCGCTGCCTGGAGGAGGAGGTTCTGCTCACGGTCGCCGACGCCAACATCGGCTCCGTCATGGGCATCGGCTTCCCGCCCTGGACCGGTGGCGTGCTCCAGTACATCAACGGGTACGAGGGCGGCCTGCCCGGCTTCGTGGCGCGCGCCCGGGAACTGGCCGCGAAGTACGGCGACCGCTTCCTGCCGCCCGCCCTGCTCGTGGAGAAGGCCGAGAAGGGCGAGACCTTCCACGACTGAGAGACCCGCTCCGCGCGGGCCGCGCTCTCCCGGCGTTACCTCGCCGTGAACGCGGCCCGCAGCTCCTCCTTCAGCGAACGCTGGAACGCGGTCACGAGTGCCTGCACCACCATGGGCTGCATATGGGCCGACAGCGACTTCATCGCCGCGACGTGCTCCGGATCGGACTCCCGCTCCCGGTACGGGCTCCACACCTCGTCCCGGAACAGCCGCGTCAACTCCTGTGCCGCTGACCGGGTGTGCTCCAGCAGGACCGTGCGCGCGGCGAGGATCGTCTCGTGCGCGATCGGGACGTCCAGGAGTTCCACCCCGAGCCGGAGCAGTCCCGGATCGACGCGATACCCCTCCCCGCCCGCCTCGGGCGGTCCCAGCACGGCCATCGCCGTCAGCAGACCGAGATCCGGTTCCGTGAGCGTCCGCCCCGCGCGGCGCTCCAGCTCGGCCCGTGTCATGTCCTCAGCCTTGTCCGGGGCCCAGGACGCCACGAGCGCCCGGTGGATCGCGAGGTCCCGCGCGCTCATGTCGGGCGGCAACTGCTCCAGATACCGCTCGATCGCGGCCAGGGTCATGCCCTGGTGCTGGAGCTCCTCGATCAGAGCCAGCCGGGCGAGGTGCTCACGCCCGTAGTGCCCGACCCGGCGTGGCCCGATCACCGGCGGCGGAAGCAGCCCGCGGGTGCTGTAGAAACGCACGGTACGGACAGTGACCCCGGCGCGCGCCGCGAGCTCGTCCACGGTGAGCGTCGGCTCCTCGGTCCCGGTCGCCATGGCTGCTCCTCGCTGCTCACGCTCGTACTGCCGGGTAGCGCATGATCCGCGTACCCATAGGTTCAACAGTATTGCTGTCTCACCAGTGTGGTGAAAGCCCGCCCGATGAACGACCGCGCCTGACGCCCCCGGCGTACGCCAGCTGGTGCCCGATTGTCTCCATATCCATGTGTCGACCTGGCTATCGTTGAGGGAGCGTGGCGGAGCGGGGGAGGGGTCCATGGCGCGACGGAGTCCGAACGAGGAACTGCTCACCCGTGCGCTCACGGAGACGCCCCCGTCCGACGCGCTGAGCGAGCAGATCCTCGACGCGGCACGTGAGCAGTTCATGACGCACGGCGTCCGGCGCACCACGGTCGACCGGATCGCCGTACGGGCCAGGGTCTCCCGGCTCACCGTCCTGCGCCGGATCGGCGGCAGGGACGAACTGCTGGCGGCCTGTCTGCTGCGCGAGTACCGCCGCTTCGTCGTGGACGTGGACGAGGTGGTCTCCGCGCTCCCCACCCGGGAGCAGCGGCTCGTGGAGGGCTTCGTCGCCGTCCTGGAGCACGTCCGCGCCCACCCGCTCGTCGCCGGACTGCTGCGGACCGAACCGGAAGCCGTGATGCCCCTCCTCACCGCCGAGGACGCGCCGGCCGTGCAGGCGTTGCGGGGCTATCTGGCGGACCGGCTGCGCCACGCCGACCCCGTGCGGGGAGGACCGGAGACCGATACCGGGCCCGCCGCCGAACTTGCCGTGCGGATCATCGTCTCCTTCCTGCTCAACCCGGCGGGCTGCTTCGCGACCGACGACGACGAGCAGCTCAGGCTCCTCGCGCGCCGCTGCCTGGTGCCGCTCCTGGCCGGCTGACGGACTGGGGGACGGCCCCCGGCACACCGGACCACCCGTGACCGCGTACGGGATCGCCTCCGGACCGGTCACGGGGACCGCGGCGCCCGCCGACCGCGAGGAGCCCTCGCATGGACAGCGCAGCAGCCGACGCGCCGGGGGACGCCGGTGCCCCCACGCCACCCCCGCCCGGCGGAGTGCTGTGGAGCCTGACCGGTGACATCCGTTGTGGCCGGTGCTGCTTCCGCCCCTGACCCGGTCCCGCCGCTTCGTCACCGTGGGGCTCATGCCGCCGGACGCCCGTGCGGCGATCGGGCTTGAGTGGACCCCGGGCCAGGAGCGGACGCCGCGTCACTTCTGCGGTGTCCTGGGCCTGGTGGAACCCGTGCTGCCGGAGCGGCTGCGCGCCCCGCTGACGCGCCGGGCCATCGCCCCCTGTCGCACGGGAGTTGACCGGGGTACCTTCCGCACACGCTGATACGAGGGCGGGCGCCGTGGTGCCCGCCCACCGCATCCCGGGAGGCAGCCGCAGATGACCCCTCGCACCGACCGCGCACTCCGCGGCACCACCCGACCCAGGAGCGGTCGCCTCGGCGCTCTGCGCGGCCTGGCCCTGGCCGCGGCCGCGCTCGCCGTGCCGTTCGCGACCGTCCCCGCCGAAGCCGCGCACCCCTGGCCCCGGACCGGCTTCGAGACGAGCGGCGGAGCCCGCTGGACCGGCCAGCCCGAGGAGCAGGAGTTCCTCGCCGCGGTCGACCGGGCGAGCGACCGCGTGGCCGTCGAGCGTATCGGCACGACGGGGCAGGGCCGTCCCCTCCAACTGGTCCGCATCGGCGCCTCCCGCCCCACGGCCCACACGGTCCTGCTGATCTGCAGTCAGCACGGCGACGAACCCGCCGGACGCGAGGCGTGCCTCTCGACCGTCCGGGATCTCGCCTCCGCCCGCGACCGGGCGACCACCACCTTCCTCTCCCGTACCCGCGTACTGGTCCTGCCCACGGCCAATCCGGACGGACGGGCGGCGAACACCCGCGGCAACGCGGACGGTGTCGACGTCAACCGCGACCACATCGCGCTCCGGACCGCCGAGGGCCGTGCCGTGGCCGGGATCGTCCGCGACCGACGACCCGACGTGATCTACGACCTGCACGAGTACGGGGCGACCCCGCCGTACTACGACAAGGACCTCTTCGTCCTCTGGCCCCGCAACCTCAACGTCCACGACGGGGTGCACGACGCCTCAAGGACGCTGTCCGACCGGTACGTCAGGGCGGCGGCCGAGGAGGCGGGCTACAGCAGCGGCGTCTACGGAATCTGGACCGACCCGGCCACCGGGGACCCCGTCAAGCAGACCGCGGGCGACGGGCAGGAGCGCATCCTGCGCAACGCCTCGGGCATCAAGCACGCGGTGGGCCTGCTCATCGAGTCCCGCGTCGACGCGCTCTCCGCCGCCGAGCAGGCCGACCCGGCACTCAACCACCGGCGCAGGGTCGAGTCGCAGCAGGCGGCGCTCGACGGCCTGTTCGCCTTCGACGACCAGCGGCGCGGCCGGATCGAGGCGGCCACCACCGCCTCCCGTCTCGCGGGGTACGCCGACCGGGGCCCGGTCCGCCTGGGGGGCGCGGACAACGACCCGGCCGAGCCGGCGGAGATCCTCCAGGACCCGCCCTGCGGCTACCGGCTCAGCGCCGCCCAGTACGCCGACGTGGGGGACGAGCTGGCCCTCCACGGGGTCACCTCCCGCCCCGACGGTGACGGAGCGTACGTACCGCTGAGGCAGTCGGCCCGCAGTCTCATCCCGCTCCTCCTCGACGAGCGGGCGACCTATCACCTCACAAACGGTCAAGCCGTCACGGCTTGTTGATCCCGGAAGATGCCCGACCTGTGTGGTACTGCCTACGGAGAGCGATTTTCGGACTCCGTGAAAGGTGCCATCCGTGTCACAGGACGATCAGAGAACGGAGGCGCGGGGGAACTGCCGGTCACGGCCGACCTCCCCGCCGAACCGCGCCACGGCCGGAGTCCCACGACCGACCGGGTGGTCTTCGGTGTCACAGCGGTGTTCACCCTCGCCTTCGTGGTCTGGGGCGCCACGGCCACCGATTCGCTGGAGAGCGTCTCCAGCACCCTGCTCAACGGGCTGATCCACAACGGCGGCTGGGCCTTCATGCTCGCGGCCTCCGGCTTCGTCGTCTTCGCCCTGTGGCTAGCGGTCAGCCGGTACGGGCGGATCTCCCTCGGACAGGAGGGCGAGAAACCGGAGTTCCGGACCGTCTCCTGGGTCGCGATGATGTTCAGCGCCGGGATGGGCATCGGCCTGATGTTCTACGGAGTGAGCGAGCCGCTCGCCCACTTCGTGAATCCGCCGCCCGGCACCCGCCCCTTCGACGACGCCGACGCGATGCAGACGGCGATGGCCACCACGCTCTTCCACTGGACCCTGCACCCCTGGGCGATCTACGCGGTGGTCGGCCTGGCCATCGCGTACAGCACCTACCGGCGGCGCAGGCGGCAGACGATCAGCGCGGTCTTCGAGCCGCTCATCGGCGAGCGGCGCGCCCACGGTGCCTGGGGCCGCGTCATCGACATCCTCGCCATCTTCGCCACGCTCTTCGGCTCCGCCGCCTCGCTGGGGCTCGGCACGCTCCAGATCGGCAGCGGATTCGAGGAACTGGACTGGATGGAGAAGACGGGCACCGGGCTGCTCGTCGCGATCATCGGCGTGCTGACCGTCGCCTTCGTCGCCTCGGCGGTCTCCGGCGTCGAGCGGGGCATCCAGTGGCTGTCCAACATCAACATGGTGCTCGCGCTGATCCTCGTCCTCTTCGTCTTCGTCGCCGGTCCCACGATCATCGTGCTCGACCTGCTGCCCACGTCGATCGGCGCCTACCTCGGTGATCTCGCCCAGCTCGCCGGCCGCACCGAGGCCACCGGCAAGGGGGACGTGGCCGACTGGCTCGCGAGCTGGACGGTCTTCTACTGGGCCTGGTGGATCTCCTGGACGCCCTTCGTCGGCATGTTCATCGCCAGGATCAGCCGCGGCCGGACCATCCGCCAGTTCGTGGGCGGAGTGATCCTCGTGCCCAGCACCGTCAGCCTGGTCTGGTTCGCGGTCTTCGGCGGTTCGGCGATCAGGCTCCAGGAGGCCGGCAGGCTCGGTGACGCCGACACCCCCGAGGCCCAGCTCTTCGGCGTCCTCCAGGAGTTCCCGGTCGCCACGGTGATGAGCGTCCTGGTGATGGTCCTGGTCGGGATCTTCTTCGTCTCCGGCGCCGACGCGGCCTCCATCGTGATGGGCACCCTCTCCCAGAAGGGCGTCCTCGAACCCGCCACCTGGGTCGTGGTCTTCTGGGGCGTCGTGACCGGCGCCGTGGCCGCCATCATGCTGCTCATCGGCAACGGCAAGGGCGACGCGCTCGCCGGGCTCCAGAACCTCACCATCCTGGTCGCCGCCCCCTTCACCCTCGTCATGGTCGGCATGTGCGTCTCCCTGCTGCGGGACCTGCGGCAGGACCCGCTGATCGTCCGGCAGGAGTTCGGTGTCGAAGCCGTCGAGTCGGCGGTCATCGAGGGCCACGCCAAGTACGACGGCGACTTCGAGATCCGGATCGGCCCCGGCACCAGCCAGATCGTCACGGAACGCACGACGAGGACCACCGCGTCCGGCACGGCCGACAGCACCGGCACGGCGGGGACCGGCCCCGAACCCGGCGCCTGACGCGGAGGCAGCCCGGCACGCCGCCTCCGCGGTGGTTCAGCCCACCAGCCGGGCCGCCTCCCGCGCGCAGCCCCAGGCGACCGTGACCCCGGCGCCCCCGTGCCCGTAGTTGTGCACGAGGCGCCCGCCGCCCGGCAGCGGCCCGGCCTCGACCCGTACCCCGCCGTCCCGGGCCGGACGCAGACCCACCCGGTGCCCGATGATCCGGGCGCCGGCGATCTCCGGTCTGACGCGGGCGCAGCGCGCCACGATCTCCTGCGCGGTACGGGGGTCGGGCTCCGTACGCCGGTCGTCGACATCCGCCGTGCCGCCGAGCACGAGACCGCCCGGCTGCGGGAAGAAGTACGTCGTGGTGCTCGACGCCGGGTCCGCCCGCGTGAACCACTCGTCGATCCCCGGGTTCTCCACCACGGTCAGCTGACCCCGCACCGGCCGCATCCCGGCGTCCGGAACCAGTTCGCGCGCACCCAGACCGGTGCAGTTCACGACGGCGGGTGCCTCGGCCGCCGCCTGGCCGAAGCCCGTCACCGTCCGGCGCTCGACCGTGCCCCCGGCCGCCGCCAGGCGCCGCTCCAGCCAGCGCAGGTGCACGGGCATGTCCAGGAGCGGCAGCGTCACCCGCAGCCCGGCCGCCTCCTCCGCCGCGTCCCCGAGCTGCCGGGCCCACGGCCCGAGCCCCGCGAACCGCTCGCCCCCGTGCACGCCGGCGACCAGCCGTACACCGGTCTCCCCGGGGCGGCGGCCAGCTCCTCGTACACCCGCAGCGTCGTCAGCGCCCAGTCGCCGACCAGCCCTGCGGGCTCGATCCGGTACGGCCACCACAGGGCGCCGGCCACCGCGGACGTCGTCTCCGCCGCCGGTTCGCGCGACCAGACCCGGACCCGGCGGCCGGACTCCGCGAGTACCACCGCGGTCGTCAGCCCGATCACCCCGCCGCCCACCACGATCACGTCCGTCATAGCTCCCCGGCTCCTTCCTGCCGCTCCGGTTCCGACCGTATCCGTGGGCGGGACACCGGCGGACGCCCCCGCGCTCCGGTCGGGCCGGCCGGACCCTGGCCCTCCCCGACGCCGATTAGGATCGAACCCTGATGACTGCCACTCTCGTCGCCAAGGATCTCGCCGCCGGACACGGCGACCGCACTCTCTTCGCCGGGCTCGACCTCGTCGTCGCGCCCGGTGACGTGATCGGTCTCGTCGGAGTCAACGGTGCCGGTAAATCGTCCCTGCTCCGCCTCCTCGCCGGGCTCGACCGCCCGGAGGAGGGCGAGCTGCGCCTCTCCCCGCCCACCGCCAACGTCGGGCACCTCCCGCAGGAGCCCGAGAGGCGCCCCGGGGAGACCGTGCGGGCGTTCCTCGCCCGCCGTACCGGGGTCGCCGAAGCCCAGGAGGCGATGGACACCGCGACCCAGGCACTCGTGGACGGAGCGCCGGGCGCGGACGACGCGTACTCCGAGACGCTGGAGCGCTGGCTCTCCCTCGGCGGCGCCGACCTGGACGAGAGGGCCGAGGAGGTCGCCGCCGATCTCGGCCTGACGATCAGCCTGGACCTCCCGATGACGGCGCTCTCCGGCGGCCAGGCCGCGCGCGCCGGACTCGCCTCGCTGCTGCTGTCCCGTTACGACATCTTCCTGCTGGACGAACCCACCAACGACCTGGACCTGGACGGACTGGAACGCCTTGAGCGGTACGTGGCCGGTCTGCGCGTGGGGACCGTCGTCATCAGCCACGACCGCGAGTTCCTGATGCGCACGGTCACCAAGGTCCTGGAGCTGGACCTGGCCCAGCAGGAGATCAACATGTACGGCGGCGGCTACGCGGCCTATCTGGAGGAGCGCGACCGTGCCAGGCGGCACGCCCGCGAGGAGTTCGACGAGTACGCCGACAAGCGCTCCAGCCTGGAGAACCGCGCCCAGACGCAGCGCTCCTGGATGGACAAGGGCGTCAAGAACGCCCGCCGCAAGGCCACCGACAACGACAAGATCGGCCGCAAGTTCCGCAGCGAGTCGAGTGAGAAGCAGGCCGCGAAGGCCCGCCAGACGCAGCGCATGATCGAGCGCCTCGACGTCGTCGACGAGCCCCGCAAGGAGTGGGAGCTGCGGATGGAGATCGCCTCCGCCCCGCGCTCCGGCTCGGTCGTCGCCTCCGTCCGCGACGCCGAGGTGGTACGCGGCGACTTCGCGTTCGGCCCGGCCACGCTCCAGATCGACTGGGCGGACCGGGTCGCCATCACCGGAGCCAACGGCGCGGGCAAGTCCACCCTGCTCGCCGCTCTGCTCGGCAGGCTCCCGCTCGACTCGGGGCATGCCACGCTGGGCTCGGGGGTGGTGGTCGGAGAGGTCGACCAGGCCCGCCAGCTGTTCCACGGTCCGGAGAGTCTGCTCGACGCGTTCTGCGCGGCCGTTCCCGACACCGAGCCGGCCGAAGTACGCACGCTGCTGGCCAAGTTCGGCCTCCGCGCCGACCACGTGACCCGCCCCGCGACGACGCTCTCCCCGGGCGAGCGCACCCGCGCGGCACTCGCCCTGCTCCAGGGCAGGGGCGTCAACCTCCTGGTCCTGGACGAGCCGACGAACCACCTGGACCTGCCGGCGATCGAGCAGCTGGAGTCGGCACTGGACTCCTACACGGGCACGCTGCTGCTGGTCACGCACGACCGCCGGATGCTGGAGTCGGTCCGCACGACGCGCCGCCTGGAAGTGGCCGACGGCAAGGTGACGGAGATCTGACCTGACAGGCTGGTCGTCGAGCCCGTCCGGAGATCGAGGACCAAGGACGAAGGGGAGGGGGAGCGGCTCGGCAGGGGGCGGAAAGGGACGGGACGGGGGCGGCAAGCCCCACGCGGCGGCAACCGCCCCACCCCGCCCACCCGCTACCGCTTCCCGCCGCCCCGCCCCGGGTCCGCCAGACCCGCCCGCCGCAACGCGTCCGCCATCGCACTGTTCCCCGGCGCCTGAGCGGGGCCCTGCGCACCACCACCGCGCCGGTCACGCCCCTGGCCGCCCTGGCCGCTCTGACCACCGCGCCCACCGCGCTCGCCACCCTGGCGCGGCCTGGGCGGCCGCTCACCCTGAACGCCCCGGCCACCCCGCTCCCGGCCGCCGTCCCGCCCCGGCTGCTCCGTCTTCCCGGCCGGCGCCGCCTCGTCGTCCAGCCGTAGCGTCAGCGAGATCCGCTTGCGCGGAATGTCGACGTCCATGACCTTGACCTTCACGACGTCGCCCGGCTTCACGACGTCCCGCGGGTCCTTCACGAAGGTCCGGGACATCGCGGAGACGTGCACCAGACCGTCCTGGTGCACACCGACGTCCACGAACGCCCCGAACGCCGCCACGTTCGTGACGACGCCCTCGAGCACCATCCCGGATGCCAGATCGCCGATCTTCTCGACGCCGTCCTTGAAGGTGGCCGTCCTGAACGCCGGACGCGGGTCGCGGCCCGGCTTCTCCAGCTCCTTCAGGATGTCGGTGACCGTGGGCAGACCGAACTTCTCGTTCACGAAGTCGTCCGCCCGCAGGGTGCGCAGCACGTCCGCGTTGCCGATCAGCGTCGCCACCCCGCTGCCGACCGTCTTCACCATCGCCCGCACCACCGGGTACGCCTCGGGGTGCACACTCGACGCGTCCAGCGGGTCGTCCCCGTCCCGGATGCGCAGGAAGCCCGCGCACTGCTCGTACGCCTTCGGACCCAGCCGTGCCACGTCCTTGAGCGCCCGCCGCGAACGGAACGGACCATGGGTGTCGCGGTGCGCGACGATGTTCTCGGCGAGGCCCGAGCCGATGCCGGAGACCCGTGAGAGCAGCGGCGCGGAGGCGGTGTTGACGTCGACGCCGACCCCGTTCACACAGTCCTCGACGACGGCGTCCAGGGAGCGCGACAGCTTCACCTCGGACAGGTCGTGCTGGTACTGGCCGACCCCGATCGACTTGGGGTCGATCTTCACCAGCTCGGCCAGCGGGTCCTGGAGGCGCCGCGCGATGGAGACCGCGCCGCGCAAGGAGACGTCCATGTCCGGCAGTTCCTGCGAGGCGAAGGCGGACGCCGAGTACACCGAGGCGCCGGCCTCCGACACCATCACCTTGGTGAGCTTCAACTCAGGGTGTCTCTCGCACAGTTCACCGGCGAGCTTATCGGTCTCGCGGGACGCCGTGCCGTTGCCGATCGCGATCAGGTCGACGGAGTGTTCCTTCGCCAGCCGTTCCAGCCGGGCCAGCGACTCGTCCCACCGGTTGGCGGGAACATGCGGGTGGATGACGTCGGTCGCCACCACCTTGCCGGTCGCGTCGACGACGGCGACCTTGACGCCCGTACGGAATCCGGGGTCGAGCCCCAGCGTCGCGCGTGTGCCGGCCGGTGCGGCGAGCAGCAGATCGCGGAGGTTCGACGCGAAGACGCGTACCGCCTCGTCCTCCGCCGCCGTACGCAGCCGCATCCGCAGGTCGATCCCGAGGTGGACCAGGATTCTGGTGCGCCAGGCCCAGCGGACGGTGTCGCCGAGCCACTTGTCGCCCGGGCGTCCCCGGTCGTTGACTCCGAAGCGCCGGGCGATCATGTTCTCGTACGCCGAGGGGCCCGGACGCTCCGCCGCCTCCGGCTCCTCGGGCTCCAGGACGAGGTCGAGCACGTCCTCCTTCTCGCCCCGCAGCATGGCCAGCACCCGATGCGAGGGCAGCGCGGTGAACGGCTCCGCGAAGTCGAAGTAGTCGGCGAACTTCGCCCCGGCCTCCTCCTTGCCCTCCCGCACCCTCGCCGTGAGCCGTCCGCGCGACCACATGCGCTCGCGCAGCTCACCGGTCAGGTCCGCGTCCTCCGAGAACCGTTCGGCGAGGATCGCGCGGGCGCCGTCCAGCGCCGCCGCCGCGTCCGCCACGCCCCTGTCCTGGTCGGCGAAGGCCGCGGCGGCCACCAGCGGATCGACGGACGGGTCCCCGAGCAGCCCGTCCGCCAGCGGGCCGAGCCCCGCCTCACGGGCGATCTGCGCCTTGGTCCGGCGCTTCGGCTTGAACGGGAGGTAGATGTCCTCCAGCCGCGCCTTGGTGTCGGCGGCCCGGATCCGCGCCTCCAGCGCCTCGTCGAGCCTGCCCTGCTCGCGTACGGATTCCAGGATCGCCGCGCGACGGTCCTCCAGCTCCCGCAGGTAGCGCAACCGCTCCTCGAGCGCGCGCAGCTGCGCGTCGTCGAGCATCTCGGTCGCTTCCTTGCGGTAGCGCGCGATGAACGGCACGGTCGACCCGCCGTCGAGCAGCTCGACGGCCGACCTCACCTGACGCTCACGTACGCCGAGCTCCTCGGCGATCCTGCCTTCGATGGACGTCGTCACGGTTTTCCCGACTCGCCTTCTGGTACCGGCTGTGCTGGCCGGGTCCCACGCAGTGGTCCCCGGCGGGGGTGATCCCCTGAGCCTGCATTGTGCCGGGTGGCCGGGTGCCCTGTCGCGCGCCCTCGTCGGATGCCGTGCGGCGGGCCGTTCGCTCAGGCGCGACGGGTACGGCCGCCGCGGGAGGCGCCGCCGAAGACCTTGGCCACCAGCCGGAAGGGGAGCGTCACCACGGTGGCGACGGCGGAGCCGATGGTGCGGAAGAGGTCTGCGATCGTGCGCATGATGTTCTCCTTCGTCGCGGTTGTGTGCTCTGCGCCTGACCCCGACCCCAGCCTCTAAACGTTCCGCTCAGCCCTTACCGGTGAGGTCCGCCGGGAACGCTCCGGCGGACGCCGCCGCGAACAGGTACCCGCGCCCCAGCTCGGTCAGCCGCTCGACACCCTCCGCGCCCAGGTGCTCGTACGGCGCGGCGTCCATCTCGTCCGTCGCCTCCTCCAGACCGGCCCGCAGCGCCACGCCCGCCTCGGTCAGCTCGCCCTCGGCGTCCAGCAGCCCGCGTACCCGCAGCCGCTCGGCCGCCGCCTCCCAGTCGGCCCGGCGCCAGCCGCGGGTGGCCAGGATCCACCGCGGCGCCATGCCCTTGCCGGTCGCGGTGTGGCTCACCATGGCCTCGACCGGGTCCAGTCCGGCGGCGAGGAGTGCGGCGAGGTGGGCGTCGCCGCGGTGCTCGCGCAGGAGGGTGGCGGCGTGCCAGTACGCCAGGTGCGGCTCCTGCGGCACCGGCAGATCGGCGTGGGCGGCGTACAGCGGCCGGGCGTGCCGGGTGCACCCCTCGGTGGCGCGCAGCGCGAGCTGCGCGGCCTCGGCCAGCCCGGCGGATGCGATGGTCTCCTCCCCGAGCAGTCGGCGGAGCGTCGTGTCGGCCGCCCGCAGGCGGGCGTCCAGGACCGCCTGCGGTGAGGCGACGGACCACACGGCGGGCAGATGGCGTGCCACCAGCTCGTGGTTGAAGTTGTAGAAGGTGGCGCTGACGGTGCCCGCTCCCACTGCCCCCAGCGCGGCGCTGCGTGCTGCGAAGTAGGCGGCGTCGGCGTCGGCGATGCCCAGCGCGCCCATCTCCTTGCCCAGGTCGGGGAGAAGTAGACGGTGGAGTGCACCGGGTTGAGGGCGTTGTGGCAGCGGCGTCCGGCGCGCGGAGGGAGAGTACTCATGTCCAGCACGTTACCGACTGGTCGGTACGCGATGGAAGGCGTACGCGGAGGATTTCCGGCGGCGCGGGGGCATGCCAGGCTGACCGACGGTCTCCGCGCGCACGCTCCGCAGGCCGAGCGGCCCGTCTCCCTCCGCGCCGGGGCGGTCCGCGGGGGACTGGCTCGCGGTTACGGCTCAGTACGCGACGGCCGCGGGCGCCTCGGCCGGCATCCACAGGGCCTGACGTCAAGGTCCGCAGCCGCCCCACGACCGCGGATCACCGGGCCGCCCCGGTCGGAGAGTTCCGTACGGGAGCCGCTTCGTCATCCGGTAGCCGCGCCGTCCACGGGCCCCGTGGTCCAGGTGAAGACGGGCGCCCGCCTCTCCAGGAACGCGGCGACCCCCTCGGCGGTGTCGCCGCTGCGGCGTGCCTGCTCCGCCCAGTACGGGTCCCGGTCCTCGCGCCCCGAGGCGAACTCCTTGGCCGCCGCCTGTGTCAGCTGCGAACGGGAAGCCAGGACGCGTACGAAGGAGTCGACCCGCCCGGCCAGTGCGCCGGGCGGCAGCACCTCGTCCACCAGCCCGGTGCGCAGTGCTCGTTCCGTACCGATCAGCTCGCCGGAATACAGCAGGAACTTCGCCGTCGCCGGTCCCACCAGCGCGACCAGCCGCCTGGTGGACGACGAGGGGTAGACGATGCCGAGCTTGGCCGGGGTGATCCCGAAGAAGGCGCCCTCCTCGGCGAACCGCAGGTCGCAGGCGGCGGCCAGCTGGCCGCCGCCTCCCACGCAGAAGCCGCGCACGGCTGCGAGCGTCGGCCGGGGGAAGGCAGCCAGTGCCTCCTCGGCCCGCACCGCGAGGGTCTGCGGGCCGCCGTCCGGCTCCGGGCGGGAGGCGCGGAGCGAGGAGATGTCCGCGCCCGCGCAGAAGGTGTCACCGGCACCGGTCAGCACGAGCGCCCGCACCGAGCGGTCGGCGGCCAGTCGCTCCAGCAGGACGGGCAGGGCCCGCCACATGTCCGCGGTCATGGCGTTGCGCTTGGCGGGGTTGCTGATGACGACGGTGGCGATCCCGTCCGCCACGGCGTGCTCCAGCCGGGGCTGATCCGTACGGTCCATGCGCCGGATGCTATCCGGGCGGTTCGATCCTATGATCGATAAGGGGTGCCGAAGCCGACACGCACGGTGAGGAGCTGTCGATGGCCGGTCCCGCTGCCGAGGGCAGGAAGCTCAGCCGCAGTTTCAGCTGGCTGGTCCTGCTCGGCGTTCTGCTCGTACTCGCGGGTCTGGTGGGTCTCGTCCACACGGGCGTGGCCACCCTGACCTCGATGCTGCTCTTCGGCTGGCTGCTGCTGCTCGGCGGCCTGGTAGGACTGCTCCACGCGCTCCAGTCCCGGGGTACCAGCTTCTTCTGGCTCGGCGTGGTGGTCGCCGCGCTGAACATCGCGGCGGGGGTCGTGGTGATCCGTCACCCGCAGGGAAGCGCCGAGGCGCTGACGATGTTCGCCGCGCTGCTCTTCCTCACCGGCGGCGTGTTCCGCCTGGTGGGCAGTGTCGTCGTGCGCGGCCCGCAGTTCGGCTGGACGCTGCTCCAGGGCGCGTTCGGTCTGCTGCTCGGCCTGCTGGTGCTCTTCGACTGGCCGCACAGCAGCCTCTACGTGCTCGGCTGCTTCTTCTCGCTCGCCCTGCTCTTCGACGGCCTCGGTCTGATCGCGTTCGGCATCGGCGGGCGGCAGATCGTCGGTATGGTCTCGGACCGGATGGCGTCGGGGGCGGCTTCGGACCGGGCGGCTCCCGGGGAGAAGCTCGACGGGCCCTCCGGGGGCGAGACAGCAGAAAACCGTCAGAAGTGGTCCGACAGTTGACGCCGTCATACTCACTCCGAGCAAATGTCGCCGATAAGTGACTATTTGTTGTCAGTGGCCCGGTGCAGACCAAGCGGTTCCCAACACTCTTTACCCGACGGTCAGTGATGTGCGAGCCGAGAGCGGGTACCCGATCATGGACAGCCTAGGGAGTGTCCCGGCCCCCACCGTGTACGAGGGGGTGTGGCGTTTCACCGCCCCCGCGGTCGACGTCTCGGTGCCCCGGGCGCGGCATGCCGTGCGGGATCTGGTGTACCGCCAGGGCGTGCCCCTCCAGGACGACATCCTCCAGGGCCTGCTGCTGATCGTCTCGGAACTGGTCACCAACGCGGTGAAGCACGCGGCGCTGCTCTCGCCCGAACTCGCGGTCGAGGTGGCCATCGGCGCCGACTGGATCAGGATCTCCGTCGAGGACAACCACCCCTACCGTCCCACCGCCCTGGAGACCGACTGCGCCCAGACCGGCGGCCGGGGCCTGCTGCTGGTGCGGGAGGTCACCGCGGAGGCGGGCGGCACCTGCGACGTGGAGCACACCTCGGGCGGCGGGAAGATCATCTGGGCGGCGCTGCCGTTCGGGACGCAGCTCTGACCGCCCCGTACCGACAGGCCGTCACCAGCCGGCGGACGGGCCCGTCAGCTCTCTGACCGCCGGCCGCGCGGCGTCGAGCACGGTCATGAACCACGCCGAGAACGGCGCCTGCGCATGCCGCTCGGCCAGCTCCCGCGCGGTCACGAAGGCCGTCTCGCCGACCTCCTCCGCATCCGGCGCCGGCCGCTCCTGGGCCATGCCCACGAAGAGGTGGTTGAACTCCTGCTCCACCAGTCCGGACGCCGGGTCCGGGTGGTTGTAGCGGACCGTGCCCGCCTCGGCCAGCAGCGAGGGGGAGATCCCGAGCTCCTCGAACGTACGCCGGGCGGCGGCGGCGAAGGGCGCCTCGCCCGGATACGGGTGGCCGCAGCAGGTGTTGGACCAGACGCCGGGGGAGTGGTACTTGCCGAGCGCGCGGCGCTGGAGCAGCAGCCGGCCCTGCTCGTCGAAGAGGAACACGGAGAACGCCCGGTGCAGCTGACCGGGTGCCTGATGGGCGGCGAGCTTCTCCGCGGTGCCGATGGTGGTGCCGCTCTCGTCGACCAGTTCGAGCATGATCGCTTCTGCGGTGCCGTTCGGCGAACTGTGCGCCGCGGTGGCTGGTGTGGTCGGCATACCCATCCTTCGCTTTGGTCCCCGGCCCCGTGCGCCGGGCCCCTGGAGTCCGGTCAAGTCTGCCGTACAAAAGCCGCTTGTCCGTACTTCGGCTCCGGGGGTGTCCCCCCGCCGCGCCGTCGGGGCGCGGCGGGGGGACAGCCCTCAGGCCGGAAACCGGAACATGAGGCCCGCCGCGTTCACGGCGCGGACGGCGGCCCGGTCGCCGTCCGCGGCCCGGTCGGTCACCCCGGATCGGCCGGGCGCAGCACGTAGCCGGCGTAGCCGTACTCCGCGCCGTGCTCACGCCGTACGGCCAGCTCCTCACGGGTGGCGGCGAGTGCCCACTCCATACCGGGAGCCGAGGGATCCGCTGAGGCCACCCGCTCGGCGAGCGGGACGTAGTAGGCGTCCCAGTCGCTGTCGGGCTGCACCAGCACCCCGCGCACCTGGTACCCGGCAGCGACCGCCGCCGCCGTGTTCGCGGCCACCGGGCGCAGCGAGCCGTGCCGCTCCCAGAAGGCGCGGGCGCCGGGGGAGGGCGAGTCCGTGGTCCAGACGCATTCGGTGATCACCAGCGAGCCGGGGGCGAGCAGCCGCCGCCAGTCACGCAGGGCGGTGTCGAAACCGATGAGGTACGCGGACCCCTCGGCCCACACCAGGTCGAACGAACCGGCGGGGAAGCCGGGCCCGGTGAGATCGGCCATGTCGGCCCTGACGGTACGGATGCGGTCACCGAGGCCCCGGGACCCGGCGGCCTCGCGCAGTTCGTCGAGGAACGGCTCGTGCAGATCGACGGCCGTCACCTCCGCGCCGGCCTCCGCCGCGAGCAGCAGGGCGGCCCGGCCGGGGCCGCAGCCCAGATCGAGGACGCGCGGACGGGCCGGCAGCGGACCCGTGAGGGCCAGCAGCCGCCGGCTGGTGGCATCAGAGCCGGGGCTCTGCCGGGGAAGGCGGTGGTGCAGGGAGAAAAACGCCTGGTGACGCGCGGAGGCGTCGGAGTGGTCGGTCAACGTGGGAAACCCTTGGGTACGAGGGCTCCGGCCGACGCGGCGACGACGAGTCGGCGCTAGCCGAGAACCCTGTGGATGAGGAAGGACCGCATGCTGCGCCGGGCAGCTGTCGCAGTGACCGTCATCGTCCTCAGCTCCTCTTTCGTACCGGGCGTCGCACCGCGGGAATTCCCGCGGGACCCGGGGAACCCTAGCACCGGCCGCCCCGAGGCGGCACCCGCTTCAGAGGCAGAGCTTCGCCTCGTGCTCCGCGTGACCGGCGGGCTCCAGCTGGAAGGTGCAGTGCTCCACGTCGAAGTGGTCGCCGAGGCAGCCCTGGAGCTCGTGGAGGAGCTTCTCGTGCCCTGTCGAGTCCAGCACGTCCTGGCGGACCACCACGTGCGCGGAGAGCACCGGCATGCCCGAGGTGATCGTCCAGGCGTGCAGATCGTGTACGTCCAGCACCCCGGGGAGCGCGGTGATGTGCGCCCGGACCTCAGCCATGTCGACGCCCTCGGGGGCCGCCTCCAGCAGTACGTTCAGGGTCTCCCGCAGCAGTTTCACCGTACGGGGGACGATCATCAGGCCGATCACCAGGGAGGCGATCGGGTCGGCGGCCTGCCAGCCGGTGGCCAGGATGACGCCCGCCGACACCAGCACGGTCACGGAGCCGAGCGTGTCCGCCATCACCTCCAGATAGGCGCCCCGCACGTTGACGCTGTCCTTCTGCCCCCGCATCAGCAGGGAGAGGGAGACCAGGTTGGCGACCATCCCCACGGCGGCGAAGGCGATGGCGAGCCCGCCCTTGGTCTCGGCGGGCGTGATGAAGCGGTCGACCGCCTCGAAGACCAGGTAGCCGCCGACGCCGAGCAGCAGCAGGCAGTTGGCCAGCGCGGCGAGGATCTCGGCGCGGGCGAAGCCGAAGGTCCGGTTGAGCCCGGCCGGCCTGTTGGCGAAGTGGATGGCGAGGAGCGCCATGCCGAGCCCCAGCGCGTCGGTCGCCATGTGGGCGGCGTCCGCGAGCAGGGCCAGCGAGTCGGAGAGCAGACCACCGACGATCTCCATGACCATGACCCCGAGCGTGATGCCGAGGGCGATCCGCAGCCGGCCCTTGTACGCGGCGGCCGCCGTGGCCGTAGGAGGCGGCCCTCCCCGCGTGTGCCCGTGGTCGTGGCCAGCCCCCATGAAAACCCCTCCGGTCCGGTGGAACGACGACGGCGCGGTCCGCCCTGCGGGGGTCAGTCAACTACGGGTGGGGGGTATCGGGCAACACGGCACTGAACACCGTTGTCATATGCTCTGACCTGCGGAAACGTTCGCAGGTCAGAGCATTGCCGCACCTCACGTCACCCTCGTGCCGCGCGGTCAGCGGAGGCGTGCCTCCGGATGGCGCAGGCACCAGCCCTCCCACGCGGACTCCACCATCTCCCGCACCCCGAGCCGCGCGCTCCACCCCAGCTCGCGCGACATCCGGGCGGCCGAGGCGACGGCCCTCGCCGCGTCACCGGCCCGGCGCGGCTCGATGACGGCGTCCACCGGACGGCCCGTCACCTCACCCACCAGATCCGCCAGCTCGCGCACCGAGACGCCCTCGCCCCGGCCCACGTTCACCGTCAGGTCCCCGGCGGCCGTCTCCCCGCCGAGCTTCCTGGCGACCGCGAGGTGCGCGTCCGCGAGATCGGCGACATGGATGTAGTCCCGGACGCAGGTGCCGTCCGGCGTCGGGTAGTCGTCACCGAAGATCCGGGGGGCCTCGCCGCGGGTGAGCCGGTCGAAGAACATCGGGACGACGTTGTAGACACCCGTGTCCGCCAGCTCGGGCCGGGCCGCGCCCGCCACGTTGAAGTAGCGCAGACAGGCGGTGGACAGGCCGTGCGCCCGCCCCGCCGCGCGCACCAGCCACTCGCCGGCGAGCTTCGTCTCACCGTAGGGATTGATGGGAGCGCACGGGGTGTCCTCGGTGATGAGGTCCACGTCGGGTACGCCGTAGACGGCGGCGGACGAGGAGAAGAGGAAGCGTCGCACCCCGGCGGCGACGACGGCTTCGAGCAGGACGGTCAGCCCGGTGACGTTCTCCCGGTAGTACAGCAGCGGCTGCTCCACGGACTGGCCCACCTGCTTCTTGGCCGCGAGGTGCACCACACCGGTCACCGCGTGCTCGGCGAGCACCCGGTCCAGCAGCGCGCGGTCCGATGCCGAACCCCGCACCAGGGGGATGTCCTCGGGCAGCCGCCCCGGCATGCCCGTGGAGATGTCGTCGAGCACGACGACCCGTTCCCCGGCGAAGGCCATGGCCTTCGCCACATGCGCCCCGATGTAACCCGCTCCACCTGTGATCAGCCACGTCATGGGCGTCAGCCTATGCGCTGCCCCCACCGCGGTTTGTGGGCCGAGGTGTTGATCGACGATGATGACCGCGAACGGCGCCGGATAGTGCCCGACCGCCCCGAACAGGGCTTGAACGGGCGGTGAACTCCGCCTTCCGTTCATCCGATAGCCTCAGCCGACGCGCCGCGGGCCCACCTCCGGACCGCACGGTCGCGCCGTCCACGTCCAGCGCCAAGGAGTGAGTTCGTCTGTCGACCGCCATCCTCACCGGTGCGCCGGTACCCGGATCGTCGCTCGAGGACGATCTGCGGTCCCTGGGCTTTGACGTACGGGCCGCCGACGACGCCACCGAAGCCGCCGCGATGCTCGCCGCGGTTCCCGCCGGCGGACGCGTCGCGCTGGTCGACCCCCGGTTCGTCGGCCACCTGCACGCCCTGCGGCTCGGGCTGACCGATCCCCGCTTCGACGTCGCCGCCCTGCCCGGCGCGCTCACCGCGCAGCCCGGGGCGCGGGCGGCGCTGGTGCGCGCCCTGGACAGGACCGTCGCCGCGGTCGGCGCGGGAAGCCCCGTGGGGCCCCCGCCCGCCGACCCGGACGCCGAGGACCGCACGGTCCCGGGCCGCCTCGCGGTGGCCCTGGAGACCGGGGGCACCCCGGTGCAGCGGCCCGAGCTCGGTTCGCTCACCGCGGCCGTCCCCACCGGTCCGCAGGCACGCGCCGCCGCGCGTGAGGCCGTCGCCGCCGTCGACGACGAGGCGGTACGGCTGCGCAACGCGGTGAAGGCCCACGACGGTTTCGTCACCACGTTCCTGGTCAGCCCCTACTCCCGCTACATCGCCCGCTGGTGCGCCCGGCGCGGGCTCACCCCCAACCAGGTCACCACCGCCTCACTGATCACCGCGCTGGTCGCGGCGGGCAGCGCGGCGACCGGCACCCGCGGCGGTTACGTCGCCGCAGGCGTGCTGCTGCTCCTCTCCTTCGTCCTGGACTGCACGGACGGGCAGCTCGCCCGCTACTCGTTGCAGTACTCGACGATGGGCGCCTGGCTGGACGCCACGTTCGACCGGGCCAAGGAGTACGCGTACTACGCCGGTCTCGCACTCGGAGCGGCCCGGGGCGGTGACGACGTATGGGTCCTCGCGCTCGGCGCGATGGTCCTCCAGGCGTGCCGCCACATCGTCGACTTCTCATTCAACGAGGCCAACCACGACGCGGTCTCCAACACGAGCCCCACGGCGGCACTCTCCGACCGGCTCGACAGCGTCGGCTGGACGGTCTGGCTGCGGCGGATGATAGTGCTGCCGATCGGCGAGCGCTGGGCCATGATCGCCGTGCTGACCGCCGTGACCAGCCCCCGTGTCGTCTTCTACGCCCTGCTCGTCGGCTGCTCGCTCGCCGCCTGCTACACCACCGCCGGCCGCCTCCTGCGCTCGCTGACCCGCAAGGCGCGGCGCACCGACCGGGCCGCTCAGGCCCTCTCCGACCTCGCGGACTCGGGCCCGCTCGCACGGGCGGCCGCCGCCGTCGTCCCGAGGCCCGGCGGCGGTTTCACCGCCCCGCTGCTGGCGCTCACCGGTGCTGCGGCGATCATCGCCGCGGCCCTCCTCCTGCCGTACGGAAGCCCGCTGACCGTGGCCGCCGCCGCGCTCTACGCGGTCCTCTCGGGCGCCGCCGTCGCGCGTCCCCTCAAGGGCGCGCTCGACTGGCTCGTACCCCCGGTGTTCAGGGCCGCGGAGTACTGCACGGTGCTCGTCCTGGCCGCCCGCAGCGACGTCCCGCACGCCCTTCCCGCGGCCTTCGGGCTGGTCTCAGCCGTCGCCTACCATCACTACGACACGGTGTACCGCATCCGCGGCGGCACCGGCGCGCCGCCCCGGTGGCTGGTGCGGACGATCGGTGGACACGAGGGCCGGACCGTCGTGGTGGCCGTGTGCGCCGCCGTACTGACCCACGCCTCGGATTTCACCACGGCTCTCACCGCGCTCGCGGTGGCCGTGGCTCTGGTGGTGCTCGTGGAGTCCATCCGCTTCTGGGTGTCCTCCTCGGCCCCCGCCGTACACGACGAAGGAGAACTCGCATGATCGGCCTCGTACTGGCAGCCGGTGCAGGGCGACGTCTGCGCCCCTACACGGACACGCTGCCCAAGGCGCTCGTCCCTGTCGACGGTGACACGACGGTCCTCGACCTCACGCTCGCCAACTTCGCCGAGGTCGGACTCACCGAGGTCGCGATCGTGGTCGGCTACCGCAAGGAAGCCGTCTACGCCCGCAAGGCGGAGCTCGAGGCGAAGTACGGCGTGACGCTCACCCTGATCGACAACGACAAGGCCGAGGAGTGGAACAACGCCTACTCCCTGTGGTGCGCCCGTGAGGTCCTGAAGCAGGGCGTCATCCTCGCGAACGGCGACACCGTGCACCCGGTCTCCGTCGAGAAGACCCTCCTGGACGCCCGCGGCAAGGGTCAGAAGATCATCCTCGCCCTCGACACGGTGAAGAGCCTCGCCGACGAGGAGATGAAGGTCATCACCGAGGGCGGCAAGGGTGTCCGCCGCATCACCAAGCTGATGGACCCGGCCACCGCGACCGGCGAGTACATCGGCGTCACGCTGATCGAGCCCGAGGCGGCCGAAGAGCTCGCCGACGCGCTGAGGACCACGTTCGAGCGCGACCCGGACCTCTACTACGAGGACGGCTACCAGGAGCTCGTCAACCGCGGCTTCACCGTCGACGTGGCCCCCATCGGGGAAGTGACGTGGGTCGAGATCGACAACCACGACGACCTCAAGAGGGGCCGGGAGATCGCGTGCCAGTACTGACCCGGCTCATTCCGTCCCCGGTCGTCGTCGACATCAGCCGGGGCGCGATCGGAGACCTCGCCGGTCTCCTCGCCGACCAGCGGATCTCCTCCTCCGGCAAGCTCGCCTTCGCCGTGAGCGACGGCTCTGGACAGAAACTCCGGGAGAAGCTGTCGCCCCTCCTGCCGGGCGCCGACTGGTACGTGGTGTCGGACGGCACCATCGACTCCGCCGTGAAGCTCGCGGACGGCATCAAGGGCAAGCGGTACGACGCCGTGGTCGGCCTCGGCGGCGGCAAGATCCTCGACGTGACCAAGTACGCGGCGGCCCGGGTCGGCCTGCCGATGGTCGCCGTCGCGACGAACCTCTCGCACGACGGCATCTGCTCCCCGGTGTCCACGCTGGACAACGACAACGGACGCGGCTCCTACGGAGTCCCCACGCCCATCGCCATGGTCATCGACCTCGATGTGATCCGTGCGGCCCCCGCCCGCTTCGTCCGGTCCGGCATCGGTGACGCGATCTCCAACATCTCCGCGATCGCCGACTGGGAGCTCTCGCGCCAGGTCACCGGCGAAGCGGTCGACGGACTGGCCGCGGCCATGGCCCGTACCGCGGGTGAGGCCGTGCTCCGCCACCCCGGCGGCGTCGGCGACGACGAGTTCCTCACCGTCCTCGCCGAGGGGCTCGTCCTCTCCGGGATCGCGATGTCGATCAGCGGCGACACCCGCCCCTCGTCCGGCGCCTGCCACGAGATCAGCCACGCCTTCGACCTGCTCTTCCCGAAGCGCGCGGCGAGCCACGGCGAGCAGGTCGGCCTCGGCGCGGCCTTCGCGATGCACCTGCGCGGGGCCTTGGAGCAGTCCGGTCTCTTCGCCGACGCGCTGCGCAGGCACGGGCTGCCCGTCCTGCCGGGCGAGATCGGCTTCAGCGCCGCCGAGTTCGTGCAGGCCGTCGAGTACGCACCCCAGACGCGGCCGGGACGCTTCACGATCCTGGAACACCTCAACCTCTCCACCGAACAGATCAAGGACGCATACGCCGACTATGCAAAAGCCATCGGTAGCTGAGCTCCGACCGGTCGTCCACCCCCCGGGTGTGAAGGACCGCCGTAGCGGCGAGCACTGGGCCGGCCGGCTCTACATGCGCGAGGTCTCCCTGCGCATCGACCGGCATCTGGTGAACACCAGGGTCACGCCCAACCAGCTGACCTACGTGATGACCGTCGCGGGCGCACTCGCCGCCCCGGCGCTGCTCGTCCCCGGCATCACGGGCGCCCTGCTCGGTGTGCTGATGGTCCAGCTCTACCTGCTGCTCGACTGCGTGGACGGCGAGGTGGCCCGCTGGAAGAAGCAGTACTCCCTCGCCGGGGTCTACCTGGACCGGGTCGCCGCCTACCTGTGCGACGCCGCGGTCCTCGTCGGTTTCGGCCTGCGCGCCGCTGACCTGTGGGGCCAGGGGCGGATCGACTGGCTGTGGGCCTTCCTCGGCACCCTGGCCGCACTCGGCGCCATCCTGATCAAGGCCGAGACCGACCTCGTCGGCGTCGCCCGCCACCAGGGCGGGAAGCCGCCGGTGCAGGAGTCCGCCTCCGAGCCGCGCTCCTCCGGGATGGCGCTGGCCCGCAAGGCCGCCGCCGCGCTCAAGTTCCACCGGCTGGTCCTCGGGGTCGAGGCGTCCCTGCTGATCCTGGCCGCGGCGATCGCGGACAGCATCAGGGACGACCTGTTCTTCTCGCGGCTCGGTGTCGCCGTCCTCGCGGGGATCGCGCTCCTGCAGACGCTGCTCCACCTGGTGTCCGTGCTCGCTTCCAGCAGGCTGAAGTGAGCGGCGGGGCGGGCGCGGGCATGAAACTCGGCGCGGTCGTCATCACGATGGGTAACCGGCCCGCCGAGCTGCGTGCCCTGCTCGACTCGGTCGCGGCGCAGGAGGGCGACCGGATCGAGGTGGTGGTCGTCGGCAACGGCGCCCCCGTGCCCGACGTCCCCGCGGGGGTACGCACGGTGGAACTGCCGGAGAACCTGGGCATCCCCGGGGGCCGCAACGTCGGGATCGAGGCGTTCGGTCCCTCCGGCGCCGACGTCGACGTGCTGCTCTTCCTGGACGACGACGGGCTCCTCCCCAACACGGACACCGCCGAGCTCTGCCGGCAGGCGTTCGCCGCCGACGACAGGCTGGGCATCATCACCTTCCGGATCGCCGACCCGGAGACCGGCGTCACCCAGCGCAGGCACGTGCCCCGGCTCCGCGCGTCGGACCCGATGCGCTCGTCGCGGGTGACGACCTTCCTCGGCGGCGCCAACGCCGTACGCACCCAGGTGCTCGCCGAGGTCGGCGGGCTGCCGGACGACTTCTTCTACGCCCACGAGGAGACCGATCTGGCCTGGCGCGCGCTGAACGCCGGCTGGATGATCGACTACCGCGCGGACATGGTGCTCAACCATCCGACCACCGCTCCCTCGCGGCACGCGGTCTACCACCGTATGGTGGCCCGCAACAGGGTCTGGCTGGCACGCCGCAACCTCCCCGCGCCCCTGGTCCCCGTCTACGTCGGTGTCTGGCTGCTGCTGACCCTGGTCCGCAGGCCGTCCGGTCCCGCGCTCAAGGCGTGGTTCGGCGGCTTCCGGGAAGGGTGGGCGACGCCCTGCGGACCCCGGCGCCCGATGAAGTGGCGTACGGTGTGGCGCCTGACCAGACTGGGCCGCCCTCCCGTGATCTGAGAAGTTCGCCTCTGAGAGCATGAGGCGTACTTTTCTTTCCGGGACCTGTCCGCCTGAGCCGCGCCCGCGACTGGCTGCGCATCTTGAAGACGAGAGTTTCAACTTGTGAGTGACACAACCCATGACGGCTCGGTCGCGCTGAGCGCCCAGCCGTCCGCCGACGAGGGCCTCAGCGCGGCCCAGGTGGCCGACAAGTACGGTCTGACGGTGAGTGGCGCCCGGCCGGGGCTGACCCAGTACATCCGCCAGCTCTGGGGCCGGCGCCACTTCATCATGGCGTTCTCCAGGGCGAAGCTGACGGCGCAGTACAGCCAGGCCAAGCTCGGCCAGCTGTGGCAGGTGGCGACACCGCTGCTGAACGCCCTGGTCTACTACCTGATCTTCGGCCTGATCCTCGGGACCAGGAAGGGGATGAGCCAGGAGGTCTTCATCCCCTTCCTGGTGACCGGCGTCTTCGTGTTCACCTTCACGCAGAGCTCGGTCATGGCGGGGGTCCGCTCCATCTCCGGGAACCTCGGGCTTGTCCGGGCGCTGCACTTCCCCCGCGCCTCCCTCCCCATCTCCTTCTCGCTCCAGCAGCTCCAGCAGCTGATGTTCTCGATGATCGTGCTGATCGCCGTGGCCGTGGGCTTCGGCAGTTATCCGACGCTCTCCTGGCTGCTCGTCCTGCCCGCGCTCTTCCTGCAGTTCTTCTTCAACACGGGCCTGGCGCTCGCCATGGCCAGACTCGGCAGCAAGACGCCCGACCTGGCCCAGCTGATGCCGTTCGTGATGCGGACCTGGATGTACGCGTCGGGCGTCATGTTCTCCATCCCGGTGATGCTCGCGGACAAGCCGCAGTGGATCGCCGACGTGCTCCAGTACAACCCGGCGGCCATCTACATGGACCTGGTGCGCTTCGCGCTCATCGACGGTTACGGCTCCGAGAACCTGCCGCAGCACGTCTGGGCGGTCGGGCTCGCCTGGGCGCTCTTCGTGGGCGTCGCGGGCTTCGTGTACTTCTGGAAGGCAGAGGAACGGTACGGCCGTGGCTGAGGACAAGATCCAGGAGAAGATTCCCACCGTCGTCGCCGACGACGTGCACATCGTGTACCGCGTCAACGGGGCGGCCGGGGGCAAGGGCAGTGCCACCGCGGCGCTGAGCCGGATCGTGCGCCGCGGCAAGGGCGAGTCGCGCGGCGTCCGCAAGGTCCACGCCGTACGGGGGGTCACCTTCACCGCGTACCGCGGCGAGGCCATCGGCCTCATCGGGACGAACGGCTCGGGGAAGTCGACGCTGCTCCGGGCCATCGCCGGGCTCCTCCCCACGGAGCACGGCAAGGTCTACACCGACGGCCAGCCCTCGCTGCTCGGCGTGAACGCGGCGCTGATGAGCGATCTGACAGGTGAGCGCAACATCGTTCTGGGCGGTCTGGCGATGGGGATGAGCCGCGAGGAGATCCGCTCGCGCTACCACGAGATCGTCGAGTTCTCCGGGATCAACGAGAAGGGCGACTTCATCACGCTGCCGATGCGGACGTACTCCTCCGGTATGGCCGCCAGGCTGCGGTTCTCGATCGCCGCCGCCAAGAACCACGACGTCCTCATGATCGACGAGGCGCTGGCCACCGGTGACCGGAAGTTCCGCATCCGCTCCGAGGAGCGCATCCGTGAACTGCGCAAGGAAGCGGGCACCGTCTTCCTCGTCAGCCACAACAACAAGTCGATCAGGGACACCTGCGACCGCGTGCTGTGGCTGGAGAAGGGTGAGCTCCTGATGGACGGGCCCACCGAAGAGGTGCTGAAGGCGTACGAGCGGGAGACCAGCAAGTAGCCGTCCGCCGTTCCTGTGGCCTCCGCCCGAGTACGCCCGGGCGGAGGCCACAGCGGTGCGCGGGGCCCGCGCGCGGACCGCGGTACCGCCGGTCACCGGTCTCCTCCCGGCGGATGACGCCAATTCCCCGCCGACGGGGAAGGTTGGCTGGAACACCGGCACGGCCGCCACGCGCGGAACACCCCGCGGGGGGCTTGTGAGCTGTACAACGTAAGCTGTAGCGGTGCTGATTCGTGGCAAGTGGGGCGATACGCCCGGTGCGAGCGGCCTGCGGCTCCCCCGCACTGGGAAGAGCGAGCGGTGTGTCCGAAAAGGGTTGTTTTGGGTCAGCAGTGTAGAACGGGAGATGTGACGGCAATGACGGAAGATCTCCAGCTCCGACGTGGTCCCGCCGTCCCCGCGCCGGGCGGTACGCGGTGACCCGCACCCCTCGGGCCCACCCCGACGCGGCGGCGGCCGGCACACTCGGCAAGGCCGCGGACGAGAACTTCCCCGTGGCCCCCTTCTTCCTGCCCCGGGCCTGGCGCGACGACCTGATGGCCGTCTACGGCTTCGCCCGCCTCGTCGACGACATCGGTGACGGCGACCTCGCTCCCGGCGGCGCCGACGCCCGCCACCTCGGCCTGGAACCGGCCCGGACCGACGACCGGCTCGCCATGCTCGATGCCTTCGAAGCCGACCTGCACCGCGTCTTCGCCACCACGGGGGACGGCCCGCGCCACCCCCTCCTGCGCGCACTGCGCCCCACCGTGCGGCGCTGCGCGCTCGCCCCGGAACCCTTCCTCGGACTCATCGAGGCGAACCGGCAGGACCAGAAGATCCGCCGCTACGGGACCTACGGGGAGCTCCTCGCCTACTGCGAGCTCTCCGCCAACCCCGTCGGCCGGCTCGTCCTCCAGATCACCGGCACCGCCGGCCCCGAGCGCAACCGCCTGTCCGACGCCGTCTGCACCGCCCTGCAGATCGTCGAGCACCTCCAGGACGTCGCCGAGGACCTCGGACGCGACCGGATCTACCTGCCGGCCGAGGACATGGCCCGCTTCCACGTCGGCGAGAGCGACCTGGCGGCGCCGTCCGCCGGCGCGGCGGTGCGCAGCCTCATCGCCTTCGAGGCCGAACGCGCCCGCGACCTGCTGAACGAGGGCACCCCACTCGTGGGCAGCGTCCACGGCAGACTCAGGCTGCTGCTCGCCGGATTCGTCGCCGGAGGGCACGCCGCCCTCACCGCGATCGGAGCCGCCGGGTTCGACGTACTGCCCGGACCGCCCGGACCCACCAAGCCCAGCTTGCTGCGCGAAATGGGAGTCGTCTTGCGAAGAGCGCGTAGAGAGGGGTGAGCCCGACCGTGGAGGGACAGACGACGTACATGTCGGCACCGGTACAGGCCGCATACAGTTACTGCGAGGCCGTCACCGGGCAGCAGGCCCGTAACTTCGCCTACGGCATCAGGCTGCTGCCGTACGAGAAGCGACAGGCCATGTCGGCGCTGTACGCCTTCTCCCGTCGGGTGGACGACATCGGCGACGGCGAGCTGGTACCGGAGACCAAGTGGACCCGGCTGGAAGGCACCCGGGCACTGCTCGAACGGATCAGGGCCGGTGCGGTCGACGAGGACGACACCGATCCCGTCGCCGTCGCCCTCGCCGACGCCGCCCGGCGCTTCCCCCTGCCGCTCGGCGGACTCGACGAGCTCATCGACGGCGTGCTGATGGACGTGCGCGGCGCGACGTACGAGACCTGGGACGCTCTGGCGACGTACTGCCGGTGTGTCGCGGGTGCCATCGGCCGGCTCAGCCTGGGCGTCTTCGGTACGGAACAGGGCGCACCCGGCGCCGACCGTGCCGCCGAGTACGCCGACACCCTCGGCCTCGCTCTCCAGCTCACCAACATCCTGCGCGACGTCCGCGAGGACGCCGCCAACGGCAGGACGTACCTGCCCGCCGAGGACCTGGAGAAGTTCGGCTGCTCCGCCGGATTCCACCGGGCCACCCGCCGCCAGGCTCCGACTTCGCGGGGCTGGTCCACTTCGAGGTCAGGCGCGCCCGCGCCCTGTTCGCCGAGGGGTACCGGCTGCTGCCGATGCTCGACCGCCGCAGCGGGGCGTGCGTGGCCGCGATGGCCGGGATCTACCGCCGCCTCCTGGACCGGATCGAGCGCGACCCGGAGGCCGTGCTGCGCGGCCGGGTCTCCCTGCCGGGACACGAGAAGGCGTACGTCGCGGTGCGCGGCCTCTCCGGCCTCGACGCGCGGCACATCTCGCGCCTCACGACGAGGGGACGCGCCTGATGCTCCTGGGCGGACGTACCCCGCGGCGCGGCGGCGGCCCGGAACCGCGGGCAACCCTGCGGTGGCCCGGCGCGTCCCTGACTGCGACGATCCGGGTGGCCAAGAACCGGCGAGAGGGGGACGCATGAGCGAGGAGAGCCCGCGCGCCTCCCGCGCGGTCGTCGTCGGCGGCGGCCTCGCCGGCATGACAGCGGCCCTGCGCCTCGCCGACGCCGGCGTCGGTGTGACGCTGCTCGAGGGGCGGCCCCGGCTCGGCGGACTCGCCTTCTCCTTCCGTCGGGGAGAGCTCAGCGTCGACAACGGCCAGCACGTCTACCTGCGCTGCTGCACCGGCTACCGCTGGTTCCTCGACCGGATCGGCGGCGCCCGCCTCGCCCCGCTCCAGGACCGCCTCGACGTACCGGTGCTCGATGTGGGACGCGCCGCGGGGCCGCGCCTGGGCAGGCTGCGCCGCACCGGCCTCCCCGTACCCCTGCACCTGGCGGCCGGACTGGCCGGCTACCCGCACCTCTCCCTGGCCGAGAAGGCGGGCGTCGGACGGGCCGCGCTCGCGCTCGGCCGGCTCGACCCGGCCGACCCGGCGCTCGACGGCATCGACTTCGGGACCTGGCTCGGCCGGCACGGGCAGTCGCCCCGCGCCATCGAGGCCCTGTGGGACCTCGTCGGGGTGGCCACGCTCAACGCGACCGCGGCGAACGCCTCCATGGCGCTGGCCGCCATGGTCTTCAAGACGGGGCTGCTCTCCGAGCCCGGCGCCGCCGACATCGGCTGGGCGGCCGTGCCGCTCGGCGAACTCCACGACACGCTGGCCCGCAAGGCGCTCGACTCCGCCGGGGTACGGACCGAACTGCGCACCCGGGTCGGCTCCGTGTCCCGCACCGAGGACGATTGCTGGGCCGTCGAGACGGACAGCGAGCGGATCGAGGCGGACACCGTCGTCCTCGCCGTCCCTCAGGGCGAAACCCACGGCCTGCTGCCCGAAGGCGCACTGCACGACCCGGACCGGCTGCTGGACATCGGCACCGCGCCCATCCTGAACGTACACGTGGTCTACGACCGCAAGGTGCTGCGCAGGCCGTTCTTCGCCGCGCTCGGATCGCCGGTGCAATGGGTCTTCGACCGCACGGAGTCCTCCGGGCTCCAGGGAGCGGGGCAGTACCTCGCGGTGTCCCAGTCGGCGGCCCTGGACGAGATCGACCTGCCCGTCGGCGAACTGCGCCGGCGCTACCTGCCCGAGCTGGAGCGGCTCCTTCCAGCCGCACGCGGGGCGGGCGTGCGCGACTTCTTCGTCACCAGGGAACGTACCGCGACGTTCGCCCCCGCACCCGGCGTCGGCCGGCTCCGGCCGGGCACCCGTACCCGCGCACCCGGCCTCCAGCTGGCCGGCGCATGGACCGCAACCGGCTGGCCCGCGACGATGGAGGGCGCGGTGCGCAGCGGTTTCAGCGCCGCGGACGCCGCCCTCGGCGCTCTGGGCCGCCGCCATGAACATCCGCTGCAGGAGGCGGCATGAGCAGTGCCACCGGAACAAGAGGAGAGTCAGTGACCCCGGCGAATCCGGCTATCGACACCGTGGTGGACACCGCGGACGTCACCGCGCTTCTGGAGCGCGGAAGGGCCATGTCAGCGCCGGTGCTGCGGGCCGCCGTGGACCGGCTCGCGCCGCCCATGGACTCCGTCGCCGCCTACCACTTCGGCTGGATCGACGCCCAGGGCCGCCCCGCGGACGGCGACGGCGGCAAGGCGGTGCGCCCCGCGCTCGCCCTGCTCTCCGCCGAGGTGGCGGGAGCCCCGGCCGAGACCGGTCTGCCCGGCGCCGTGGCCGTCGAACTCGTGCACAACTTCTCGCTGCTGCACGACGACCTGATGGACGGTGACGAGCAGCGCCGCCACCGGGACACGGTGTGGAAGGTGCACGGCCCGGCCCAGGCGATCCTGGTCGGTGACGCGCTGTTCGCGCTCGCCAACGAGATCCTCCTGGAGCTCGGCACCGTCGAGGCGGGCCGGGCGGCCCGCCGGCTGACCACCGCCACCCGCAAGCTGATCGACGGCCAGGCCCAGGACATCTCCTACGAGCACCGCGAGCGGGTCACCGTCGAGGAGTGCCTGGAGATGGAGGGCAACAAGACGGGCGCCCTGCTCGCCTGCTCCGTCTCGATCGGCGCCGTGCTCGGCGGGGCCGACGACCGTACCGCCGACACGCTGGAGGCGTACGGCTACCACCTCGGCCTCGCCTTCCAGGCCGTCGACGACCTGCTCGGCATCTGGGGCGACCCGGTGGCCACCGGCAAGCAGACCTGGAGCGATCTGCGCCAGCGCAAGAAGTCCCTGCCGGTCGTCGCCGCGCTCGCCGCGGGCGGACCGGCCTCCGAGCGCCTCGGCGAGCTCCTCGCCGCCGACGCGAAGAGCACGGAGTTCGCCAGCTTCTCCGAGGAGGAGTTCGCCGCCCGCGCGGCACTCATCGAGGAGGCGGGCGGCCGGGAGTGGACCGCGGAGGAAGCCCGTCGGCAGCACGCGGTAGCCATCGAGGCGCTGCACGGTGTCGACATGCCCGCGCAGGTACGGGCGCAGCTCACCGCGCTCGCCGACTTCGTGGTCGTGCGAAAGAGATGACGACCATCCGCTCCATATGACTCGCAGTCGCCGGCCGGCGCCCGTACCGGGTGCCGGCCGACGGATACCCCAGCACAGCAGAGGACCAACTGCACGAAGGGGAAGCCATGACAGCGACGACAGACGGAAGCACCGGAGCCGCGGACCTCCGCGCAGCCCCGGCCGGCGAACCGACCGACACGACCACCGCCGCGGACGATGTCCTCGCCGCCGCGCGGCGGGCCGCGGAACGCTCGGTGGAGCACCTCCTCGGCAGGCAGGACGAGCAGGGCTGGTGGAAGGGCGACCTCGCCACCAACGTCACCATGGACGCCGAGGATCTGCTGCTGCGGCAGTTCCTCGGGATTCAGGACCCCGCCACGATCGAGGCGACCGCCCGTTTCATCCGGGGCGAACAGCTCGGCGACGGCACCTGGGCGACCTTCTACGAAGGGCCGGGCGACCTCTCCGCCACCATCGAGGCGTACGTGGCCCTGCGGCTGGCCGGAGACCGGCCCCAGGACCCGCACATGGTCCGGGCGGCGGGCTGGGTCCGCGAACAGGGCGGCATCGCCGGAGCCCGCGTCTTCACCAGGATCTGGCTCGCCCTCTTCGGCTGGTGGAAGTGGGACGATCTGCCGGAGCTGCCGCCCGAGTTGATGTTCCTCCCCCGTGGGTGCCGCTCAACATCTACGACTTCGGCTGCTGGGCGCGGCAGACCATCGTCCCGCTCACCATCGTCTCCGCCACGCGGCCGGTCCGCCCCGCGCCCTTCGCCCTGGACGAGCTGCACACGGACCCGGCCTGCCCGAACCCGCCCAAGCCGCTGGCCCCTCCCATGAGCTGGGACGGCATCTTCCAGCGGCTGGACAAGGCGATGCACCTGTACCACAGGGTCGCGCCACGCGGGCTGCGGCGCTTCGCCATGAACCTGGCGGCCCGGTGGATCATCGAGCGTCAGGAGAACGACGGCTGCTGGGGCGGCATCCAGCCGCCCGCCGTGTACTCGGTGATCGCCCTGCATCTGCTCGGCTACGACCTCGGCCATCCGGTGATGCGGGCCGGGCTCGCCTCGCTCGACCGGTTCACCGTGTGGCGCGAGGACGGCGCCCGCATGGTCGAGGCGTGCCAGTCCCCGGTATGGGACACCTGTCTGGCGACGATCGCACTCGCCGACGCGGGACTCAGCCCCGACCACCCCGCCCTGGTGAAGGCCGCCGACTGGATGCTCGGCGAGGAGATCGTCCGGCCCGGTGACTGGTCGGTACGCAGGCCCCGACTGGCCCCGGGTGGCTGGGCGTTCGAGTTCCACAACGACAACTACCCCGATATCGACGACACCGCGGAGGTCGTCCTCGCCCTGCGCAGGATCCGCCATCCCGACCCGGTGCGCGTCGAGGCCGCCATCGAGCGGGGTGTGCGCTGGAATCTGGGTATGCAGTCGCGCAACGGGGCCTGGGCCGCCTTCGACGCGGACAACACCAGCCCGTTCCCCAACCGGCTGCCGTTCTGCGACTTCGGCGAGGTAGTCGACCCGCCGTCCGCCGACGTCACCGGGCACGTCGTGGAGATGCTGGCCTTCGAAGGCATGTCCCGTCATCCCGGCACCCGGCGGGGAGTCGAGTGGCTCCTCGCCGAACAGGAGGCGAGCGGAGCCTGGTTCGGGCGCTGGGGCGTCAACTACATCTATGGGACAGGGTCCGTGGTACCCGCGCTGGTCGCCGCGGGAATCCCGGCCCACCACCCCTCGGTCCGCCGCGCCGTGAGCTGGCTGGAGTCCGTACAGAACGACGACGGGGGCTGGGGCGAGGATCTGCGCTCGTACCAGGAGGAGAAGTGGATCGGGCACGGCCCCTCGACCGCGTCCCAGACGGCCTGGGCGCTCCTCGCGCTGCTCTCCGCCGGAGAGCGTGAGAGCAGGGCGGTGCGGCGGGGTGTGACCTGGCTGGCCGGGGCGCAGCAGCCGGACGGCTCCTGGGACGAGCCGTACTTCACCGGGACCGGGTTCCCCTGGGACTTCTCCATCAACTACCACCTCTACCGGCAGGTCTTCCCGCTCACCGCGCTCGGCAGATACGTGTACGGCGACCCCTTCGCCGACCGCGCCCTCTTCCGCAAGGGGGCCTGATGGGGGGACCTGCGTCCGGGCCGCCAGGCCCCGCGTACCCGCTCCTGATCGCCTGCGCGCTCTCCATCGAGCACCTCGCACTGCGCAGCGGCAGGGGCGGCGGGGCCGCCGGGCCGGTGACCGTCATCAGGACGGGAATGGGCCCCAGGGCCGCCGAGGCGGCCGTCACGCGCGCCCTGGCCCTGGAGCGGACCGAGGGCGCCGCGGTCATCGCCTCCGGCTTCTGCGCGGGTCTCGCCCCCGGGATGCGCCCCGGCGACCTCGTCGTCGCACAGGAGACCCGGGACGCCGGCGGCCGGTCCGCCTGCACCGGCACGGACGTCCTCGCCGAAGCCCTCGCCAGGGCGGTGCCGGGCCGAACCGTCCACACCGGTCCGCTGACCGGGTCCGGCCACGTCGTGCGCGGACCCGAGCGCGCGGAGCTGAGCGCCACCGGTGCCATCGCGGTGGACATGGAGTCAGCGGCCACGCTGCGTACCGCCCTGCTGGCGGGGGCACGTCCGGTTGCGGCCGTACGGGTGGTCGTGGACGCCCCGGAGCACGAGCTCGTCCGCATCGGCACGCTGCGCGGTGGAATATCGGCTTTCCGTGTTCTCCGTGCCGTGCTGCCGGCTTTCCATGAATGGCACCGATCTTTGCTGCTCCCCAGGAGGTGAGCCCAGATGGCCATGCCGCTCCGTCAGTCCATCAAGGTCGCGACGTATCTCATCGAGCAAAAGCTTCGGAAGCGGGATAAATTTCCGTTGATCGTTGAGCTGGAACCCCTGTTCGCCTGCAATCTGGCGTGCGAGGGCTGCGGGAAGATCCAGCATCCGGCGGGCGTCCTCAAACAGCGCATGCCGGTGGCCCAGGCGGTGGGCGCGGTGCTCGAAGCCGGTGCCCCGATGGTGTCCATCGCCGGCGGCGAGCCGCTGATGCACCCTCAGATCGACGAGATCGTGCGGCAGTTGGTGGCGAGGAAAAAGTACGTCTTCCTCTGCACCAACGCGATGCTGATGCGTAAGAAGCTCGACAAGTTCACCCCCTCGCCCTACTTCGCGTTCGCGGTGCACATCGACGGGCTGCGCGAGCGGCACGACGAGTCGGTAGCCAAGGAAGGCGTCTTCGACGAGGCGGTGGCGGCGATGAAGGAAGCCAAGCGCCGCGGCTTCCGGGTCACCACGAACTCGACCTTCTTCAACACCGACACCCCGCAGACCGTCATCGAGGTCCTCGACTTCCTCAACGACGACCTCAAGGTCGACGAGATGATGATCTCGCCCGCCTACGCCTACGAGAAGGCCCCCGACCAGGAGCACTTCCTCGGGGTCGAGCAGACCCGGGAGCTCTTCAAGAAGGCGTTCGCGGGGGGCAACAGGGCCCGCTGGCGGCTCAACCACTCGCCGCTCTTCCTGGACTTCCTGGAAGGCAGGGCCGACTTCCCCTGCACGGCGTGGGCGATCCCCAACTACTCGCTCTTCGGCTGGCAGCGGCCCTGCTACCTGATGAGCGACGGATACGTGCCGACGTACCGGGAACTCGTGGACGACACCGACTGGGACACCTACGGACGGGGCAAGGACCCGCGCTGCGCCAACTGCATGGCGCACTGCGGATACGAGCCCACCGCCGTCCTCGCCACCATGGGGTCGCTGAAGGAGTCGCTGCGCGCCGCACGGGAGACCATCGGCGGGAACAGATGACGGCATGACCTCCGTAGGGCCGGTCGGCCCCGGGACGTTCTTGATCCAGGCGGTGTCCAGGACAGGCGGTCACCTCGGGCCCAAGTGGAGATCGCCGGACGGATCAGCGCCGCCCTCGCCGCCCGGCGGGTGAAGGCACAGCAGCCGGTACCGAAGGAGAGCGGGGCATGAAGGACGACGGGCCCAAGGGCTTCGACCTCGCGCGGCTCCTCGCCGCACGGGGCGGGGAGCGCTACGAGCTGCACACCAGGCACCTCAACCACCAGTTGCCGCGCATGCTGCGCACGATCGGCTTCGACAAGGTCTACCAGCGGGCCGAGGGCGCGTACTTCTGGGACGCCGAGGGCAACGACTACCTCGACATGCTCGCCGGATTCGGGGTGATGGGTCTCGGCCGGCACCACCCCGTCGTGCGCAAGGCGCTGCACGACGTCCTCGACGCCTCCCTGGCCGACCTCACCCGCTTCGACTGCCAGCCGCTCCCCGGCCTGCTGGCCGAGAAACTGCTCGCGCACAGCCCGCACCTGGACCGGGTGTTCTTCGGCAACAGTGGTACGGAGGCCGTCGAGACGGCCCTGAAATTCGCCCGTTACGCCACCGGGAAGCCCAGAGTCCTGTACTGCGCGCACGCCTTCCACGGGCTGACCACCGGCTCCCTCTCGGTCAACGGGGAGGCGGGCTTCCGGGACGGCTTCGCCCCGCTGCTGCCGGACACCGCGATCGCACTCGGCGACCTGGCGGCGCTGCGGCGCGAGCTGGAGCGCGGCGACGTCGCGGCATTCGTCGTGGAGCCCGTCCAGGGCAAGGGGGTGCACGCCGCACCGCCCGGCTTCCTGCGAGCCGCGCAGGAGCTGCTGCACCGGCACAAGGCACTGCTCATCGTGGACGAGGTGCAGACAGGGCTCGGGCGGACCGGCGACTTCTACGCGTACCAGCACGAGGAAGGCGTCGAACCCGACCTGGTCTGTGTCGCCAAGGCGCTCTCCGGCGGCTACGTGCCGGTGGGGGCGACGCTCGGCAAGGACTGGATCTTCAAGCGCGTCTACTCGTCCATGGACCGGGTCCTCGTCCACTCGGCGAGCTTCGGCTCCAACGCGCAGGCGATGGCGGCCGGTCTCGCCGTCCTCGCCGTGATGGAGGACGAGGAGACGGTGGCGAACGCCCGCCGGACCGGAGATCTGCTGCGTGAGCGGCTGGCCGCGCTCGTCGACCGCTACGAGCTGCTGCACGAGGTGCGCGGACGCGGGCTGATGATCGGTATCGAGTTCGGCCGGCCGTCCTCTCTCAGGCTCCGCAGCCGCTGGACCATGCTCCAGGCCGCCCGCAAGGGACTCTTCGCGCAGATGGTGGTGGTGCCCCTGCTCCAGAAGCACCGGATTCTCACGCAGGTCTCCGGGGACCACCTGGAAGTGATCAAACTGATCCCGCCGCTGATCATCGGCGAGCCGGAGGTGGACCGGTTCGTGCGCGCCTTCACGGCGGTGATGGACGACGCGCACAGCGGAGGCGGGCTGATGTGGGACTTCGGCAGGACCCTGGTGAAGCAGGCTGTCGGCAACCGCTGACCCCTGCTCGGGCGCGGCTTCGCCTCCGGGGCGGATCCTGGCCCATGGAGGCACGCATCCCAGGGCTGACGCCGGAGCGGGGTCACGCCTCCTCGGTGAGCCGCTCCCGCAGCCGCTCCCGGGTCCGGGGGGAGAGCCCCAGCCCTTCCGTGAGGTAGCGCTCGGTGGTGTCCCAGGTCTCCGCGATGGTGTCGAAGGCCGCCGCCAGATACTCGGGGCGCGCCCCGAAGAGGGGATCGAGCAGCTCCATGACCTCATCGGACATTCCGGTGGCCGAGGTGTCGCTGCGCTTCACCTTGTACCGGCGGTGGGCGTCGTTCGACAGCAGGTAGTCCGCCTCGATGGCCTCGCGCTCCACGCCGACGGCCAGCAGCGACACCGCTATGGAGAGCCCCGCCCGGTCCTTGCCGGCCGCGCAGTGCATCAGGGCGGGCACGCTGTCCTCGGCCAGGGCGTGCAGGACCCGGCTGTGCTCACCCGTGCGGTCCCTGATGATCGAGCGGTACGAGGCGACCATGCGCTCCACGCCCTTGCCGTTCGCCAGGATCGAGCACAGCTGCTCGATGTTGCCGTCGCGGACCAGCCGCCAGAACTCGGCGCCGTCCGCCGGGTCGGAGAGCGGGATGCTGACGTTGCGCACGCCCGTCAGCTCCACGTCGTAGCCGTCGAGCTTGTGGTCGGCCGCGTTGCGGAAGTCGAAGACCGTGTGCAGCCCCAGCCCGTCCAGGAACGCCCTGTCCTGCTCCGTGGCGTGCGCCAGGTGACCGCTGCGGTAGAGCCGTCCGAAGCGCACCCGGCGGCCGTCCGTGGTCGGCAGCCCGCCGACGTCACGGAAGTTGCGCACACCGGTCAGCTCGGCGTGGGTCGGCGGGACCTGCGGCAGCTGCTGGGTCACGGTCGCTCCTGGAGTGTCTGGCGCCGACGCTGCTCGCCGGCGAGGGCACGGTCGTGACGATACGACATCGATTCCTCAGGCAATCAGTTCGCCCCGCGGGCCGCCGCCCGGGAGACACCGTCGCCAAGGAGCGGCCCTGAGGCTCCGTCGTACCCCGCGACCGACACATGTCCGAATTGGTGCGTTTAGCAGAACATGCCCTGCTTATGGGGGAGATGGTGACCGCCTGGTGAGCGGGATCATATCCGTGACGGTGTGTGGCGGCCGGATCGGTGGGCAGTCCGCTCCCCGCCCGGAATGCCAAGATCCGTAATCCACGGAGTGTGACCGGAAATCGGCACCGGAATTGAAGCGTGCATTCCGGTGCTCGGGACGCGGCTTGTTATGGCCGTCCTCACTCGCTTACGGTCACCGTCAATCCGGACGGACCGCCTAATCCTGCCGCCGCCCGGAATCCGCATCCACTCACGTGTGGCAGGAGCGGGGGACCCAGGTAAGCCGCCGGTCCGGAGGAATCCGGCCCGGCTCGGGGTGAAGTCGCACCAGACGCGACCGGGCATCTCCAGCCCGAACCCGACAGCTCACCTCGTAGGCGCCGGAGAGGAATTCCCCCATGCCCGCAAAGGGTAAGCACCGTCGTACGAAGTCCGGCTCGATCGCCCGCGGCATCTTCGCCGCTGGGACCGGTGGCGCCGTCCTCGCTCTTCCGCTGATCGGCGCCACCGGGGCGCAGGCCGCGGAGCAGGCCGCACCGGCCGCCAAGCCCGCGGCCGCCTCCCTCGCCGCGGCGCACACCGCGCCCCTCGCCGTCTCCAAGGCCGCACCGAAGACCTACTCCGTGGTCAAGGGCGACTACCTGTCGAAGATCGCCGCCGAGCAGAAGATCAAGGGCGGCTGGGAGAAGCTGTACGAGGACAACCGCGAGGTCGTCGGCGAGAACCCGAGCCTGATCTTCCCCGGCACCGAACTCACGCTCGGTGCCAAGGCGTCCGGCTCCGCCAAGGCCGCGCCTTCGAAGGCCGTCGCCCCCAAGGCCGCTCCGAAGGCCGCGGCCCCCAAGGCCGCCCCCTCGAAGGCGCCGGCGCCCGAGGCCGCCGCTCCCAAGGCGGACACCTCGGCGGACTCGGTCTCCTCCTCCGATTCGGCCGGCACCACCTCCGGCTGGGCCGCTCCCCTGGCCGACGCCACCGTCACCACGCCGTACCGTGCCTCCGGTTCCATGTGGTCCAGCGGCTACCACACCGGTGCGGACTTCCGGGCCGCCTCCGGCACCAGCATCCGGGCCATCGGCCCCGGCACCGTGGTGTCGGCCGGCTGGAGCGGTTCCTACGGCAACGAGGTCGTCATCAAGCACGAGGACGGCATGTACTCCCAGTACGCCCACCAGTCCTCGCTGAGCGTGTCGGTCGGCGAGACCGTCACCGGCGGCCAGCAGATCGGCCTCTCCGGCTCCACCGGCAACTCGAGCGGACCGCACCTGCACTTCGAGGTCCGCACCGGCCCGGGCTACGGCTCGGACGTCGACCCGGTCTCGTACCTGCGTCAGCACGGCGTCTCCCTCTGAGGCGATGAGCTGAGGCGATGAATGGTGAGGAAGGGCGGTGCGCGGCGGCGCACCGCCCTTCCTCGCTTCCTCACCGGATACGGCGGGCCCGCCACTTATTCCGGCTTTACCAAAAACTGACCGGGTGGTCTATCTCACCCTCCGTCAACCCCTTATTACGGTCGCGTAGGTCACAATCGCAGGTGCAGGATAAGGGCTTGTGGCAGACGATTCGAGACTCGATCAGCGTGGTATCCGGGGCGTCCCAGGCGTCAGGAGCGTCATAGGGTCGTACGCGGCGATCGGTGACAGCTTCACCGAAGGCGTCGGTGACCCCGGCCCCGGCGGAGGCTATATCGGCTGGGCGGACCGATTCGCGGTCCTGCTGGCTGATCAGCTCACGGCCTGGGAAACCGGGACGGCCGCCGATCCGTCACGGCACACCAATTTCCGGTACGCCAATCTCGCCGTGCGCGGACGGCTCCTCGACCAGATCGTCGAGGAACAGGTCCCGCGAGCCAAGGAGATGGCCCCCGACCTCGTGAGCTTCTGCGCGGGCGGCAACGACATCCTGCGGCCGGGAAGCGACCCCGACGACGTGGCCGAGCGCTTCGAGCGCGCCGTCGCGGAACTGTCCGGCGCGGTCGGCACCGTCATGGTCACCACCGGCTTCGACCCCCGCCACATGCCGGTGCTGCGCCGCCTCCGGGGCAAGATCGCCACCTACACCGCCCATGTCCGCTCCATCGCCGACCGCTACGACTGCCCGGTCCTCGACCTGTGGTCGCTGCGGTCCGTCCAGGACCGCCGGGCCTGGGACCTCGACCGGCTGCACCTGTCGGCCGATGGCCACACCAGGGTCGCACTCCGCGCCGCCCAGGTCCTCGGCATCGACGTGCCGGCCGATCCCGACCAGGCATGGCCGCCGCAAGCCCTGCGCCGCCCGTTCGACCACCGGCGCGACGACATCCAGTGGGCCCGCGAGTACCTGGTCCCCTGGATCGGGCGACGGCTGCGCGGTGAGTCGTCGGGCGACCACGTCGCGGCCAAGCGCCCCGACCTACTGCCGCTCTAGGGAGCGCTCCGGTACGGAAGGAGAGCGCGGCGACGGCCGCCTGGCGGGTATCCGCTCCAGTACGCCGCCCGCGAAGACGTCGTACAGCGGCAGTGTCTCCAGGTGCACGTAACCGATGTGGCAGTCGCAGACGGCGAGCGGACAGCCGCGCGGGCCCAGAGCCCGGCGGTAGCTCCCGTCGTAGAGGTTGCCGAGCTCGGCGCGGACGAAATGGCACCGCCGCACCGTGCCGTCGCCGTCCACGGAGATGACCGACTCACCGGTCCGGCACGGCAGCCCGGCGGATTCGTGAGGGCGGCGGCTGTACGGGAACAGGGGGTCCAGAGCCGTCCACCGGCCCGCCTCCTCGTCCGTGTAGGTGTGACCCTCGGCGGCGTTGACCCAGAGGTACACCTCCTCGGGCAGCGCCGCCCGCAGCCGCCGCGCGTCGTCGAGGTGACCGTCGAGTCCCACGATTCCGACACTGTGCCGGACGCCCAGTTCCGCCAGGTCACGGCACTTCCCCAGGAACCTGTCGTACGGGGTCTGGCCCGGGTGGTACGTGCACCACAGCGCCACCTTGTCCCGGTCGGCGTCCGCCAGCCAGCCGGTGCGGCAGCTGAGGTTGGTCTGGACGGCGACCCGCCCGATGTGCGGCAGCCGCGAGAGCTCGACCAGCGCCCGGCGGTACCAGGACCGGACCAGCCCTTCACCCCACGGTGTGAAGAGCACCGAGAGCCGGTCGCCCGTCTGCGCCGCCGCCCAGGCGGTGAACCGCTCCAGGGCGGCGCGGTCCGCGCGCAGCTGCCCGGGAGTGTCACGCCGCTTGGCGAAGGGGCAGTACGGACAGGCGTAGTCGCAGGAGGCCAGCGGGCCCCGGTAGAGGATCGTCAGGTCCATGGGCTTCACCTCACCTCGTAGGCGGCCATCGCGGCCCGTACGGCGGGGGAGAACAGCTCGGGGCCCAGCGCGTCCGAATGGGCCAGCCCTTCCGGGGAGAGGCGCAGCGGACCGTGGTCCGCCGGCCCGGCGAGCCAGCCGCGCTCGGCGAAACGGTCCAGCTCACGGGGGAAGTCCTCGTACGGGTCGGAGCCGAACCGCGCGCGGTACCCCGCGCGCTCCATCCCCGCCGCCTGGAGAAGGGACTGGAGCAGATGGCGCCTGCGCGCCTCGTCGCCGTCGACGAACCGCCCCACCTCGGCGCGGGTGAAGTCCTCCGTCGCCGTGAAGCGGTCGATGATGCCCCGGACCTCACGCGTCTCCACCGCGTAGTCGAAGGAGTAGTGCAGTGCGGAGGTGTACGAACGGGCTCCACAGCCGAGACCGATCATCCCGTCCGTCTGGCAGGCGTAGTCGCCGGGGCCCTCCTGCGGGGCGTCGGCACGGCGGAACATCCGCATCGACACCTGCTCGTAGCCCTCGGCGAGAAGCTGGTCGCGCCCCGCTCGGTAGAGCCGCAGCCGCTGCTCGTCCCACGCGGCCTCGGCCGTGGCCTCCGCCCCGGGCGGCGCCGCGGCGCCGAGACGGTCGAGCCCCGTCAGGGGGCGTACGTACAGCGGGTAGAGGTACAGCTCCTCGGGGCGCCAGGCCAGCGCGGCGTCCAGCGAAGCGCGCCAGGTGTCCTCGGTCTGGCCGTCGATGCCGTAGATCAGATCGATGTTGAGGACCGGGATGCGGGTATCGCGGATGCGGCCGAGAGCCGCCTCCACCTCGGCCCGGCGCTGCGGACGGACCGCGGCGCGGGCCTCCTCGTCCATGAAGCTCTGCACGCCGATGCTCACCCGGGTGGCTCCCCGCTCGGCGAGGACGGCCAGCCGGTCCGCGGTGGCCGTCGGGGGAGAGGTCTCCACCGACAGCGGGACCGTCCGGAGATCCGCGCCCATCCGCTTCTCCGCTATGTCGCAGAGCCGCTCCAGCTCGGCGGCGGTCAGAAAGGTGGGCGTACCGCCGCCGAACGCCGTCGCGGCGAGGCGGACCGGCCGCTCGTCGCCCAGCGCGTCACGGACGGCCGTGGCCTGCCGGTCCAGCGCGTCCAGGTAGCGGGCGGTCAACTCCTCCGGCGCGCCGATCCGTGTGAACAGGTTACAGAAACCACAGCGGACCTCGCAGAACGGTATGTGGATGTACAGGGAGAGTGCGTCCGTCCGCTCCGCCGCCCACAACTCGCTCAGCAGGGGCCGCCCGGCGGGGTGTCCGTCGAGCGGGCGGTACGCCGTCTTGTGCGGATAGGCGTAGACGTAATGCTGGTACGGCCTGGCCGCGGGGGTGGCGATGGTCATCGGGGCGCCTTCGGGTCAAGGAAGAATTGGGCGTAGGGCACGGTCCACACGGCTTCGTGGCCGAGCCGGTGACCGGTGTACCCGTCGTCGCCGTAGGCCGTGCCGTGGTCCGAGCAGACGATGGCGAAACACCGGCGCCGGCTGCTCGCCGCGGCGAAGAGCCGGCCGATGTGACGGTCGACGTACTCCAGCGCTGCCGCGTGGGTGTCCCGGGAGTCACCAGCCCCCGGTGTGGCGCCGTCCCGGTGGAACCAGTTGGGCTGGTGCAGGGCGGCCACGTTGACGAAGAGGAACAGCCGTCGCCCGGCGGGGAGTTCCGCCACCACCTGCTCGGCGCGGGTCACCTGCTCCTCGAACGAGGTGGGGGAGGCGACACCGAAGCCGGGCTCCCAGTGGCTCTCCTGGAACAGGCCCGGGAGTACGGAGCCGAGCGGGCCCTGTCCGTTGAAGAAACCGACACCTCCGATGCACACCGTCCGGTAACCGGCAGCGGCCAGCCCGGAGACCAGATCGGGGGTGTCGAAGACGAAGGTGCCGTCCGCCGTGGTCTCGCTGCCCGCGAAACGGGCGGCGAACAGGCGCGGATGAGGGCCCGGAGCAGCGGGGGTCGGAAGGAACCCGGCGAACATCGCCTGGTGCGAGGCGTAGGTGAAGCTCCCCGGCGCATGCCGCTTCTCCCAGACACCACCGGGCAGATGGCGGGCCAGGTGCGGGATGCGCCCGGCTGCCGCCAGCTCCGCCGCGACGTCGTGGCGCAGGGTGTCCAGGGTCACGAGCAGCAGATCATGACTGCCCACGATCGTGGACATGTCGGGTTCCGCCCCCGGCCGGTGCGGGGCGGGGTCAGCGAGCGGAGTCGGCACGGTGGTCCCCTGTCCGGTTCGTCACGGCGGCGACCTGTGCCGCATAGGTGTCCAGGTTCTCGGCGCCGCTGCCCGGCAGACCGGTCAGGCGTGGCAGCAGATCACCGAACGCGTTCACCTCGCACACCGCGAAGCGGCGCCAGCCTATGGCGGGCAGCAGGTCGACGCCGACGCACAGGGTGCCGGGGAAGCGGCCGGCCGCCCGCTCGCACACGGCCAGGGCGGCGGCCCAGCTGCCGCCCCCGGCCTCGGTCGCGGCCCTGGCCGCTTCGAGGTCGCCGCGCCTGCCGCCGAGATGAAGATTGGTCATGGGCGACCGGCTGGTCCGCACGACCGCGTGCGTCGCCCGGCCTGCCACCACCACGACCCGCAGGTCCGCGGCGCGGCCGTGCTGCGACGCCTTCGGCAGCCACCGCTCGATGTGCAGGCCGTCCGGCGCGAGCGCGTCGACGACGGCGGCGACCTCGGCCTCCGTCGTGCAGCGGCGCACCCGGAGCGAGTTGAAGAGCCGCCCCGCCGCGTCCCGCTCGACGGAGGTGACCGCCCGCACCCGGCCGGCGCCCGCGGTCTCCACCGCCAGCACCCCCGACGCGGAGGAACCGTGGGCGAGCTTCACGAAGGCCCGCCGCATTCCGTGCTCCCTCATCAGCGTGCGCACATCCGCCCACCCCCGTACAGCGGGTGCGCCGGCGCCGGAGGTCGGCGAATCCGGTACGGGCACTCCGGCGCCGCCCAGCGCGGCGTGGCACAGCCGTTTGTCGAACAGCACCGCGAGGTCGCCGGGATCGTCGAGGAGCACCGCACCCGCCGCGGCAGCCGCCCGGGCCACCTCCCGTACGGCGCCGGTGAACGCCCCGTACCACCGGGCGGAACCCTCGACCCCGGCCGGATCGTCGACGCCCCGCAGAAGCCGTTCGACCTCGGGGTCCTCGCCCGGCGAGTCGATCCGTACGGACTCACCCGGCAGGAAGAACGCCTCGCCCCGCAGCACCGCACGCCAGGGCACCACCCGCGCCTCGGGCAGCCCGGCGGCGCGCACGGCGTCCTGGAAGAGGGTCACGCGGCGGTTCCCAGGAATTGCGACGACCGCGAAGCGCGGCGCCCGGCTGCGCACGTCAGCTCACTCCGCCACGGTCGTGTAGCGGCCTTCGGGACCCTGGTCGTCCCACGGCGTGTTGCGATCCGACAGATCCACCCGCACCCCGTGCGGCTCAAGCGCTGTGCGGACCCGTCGTTCCATCGGCTCGGTCAGGAAGTGGTGGTGGAGGTCGAGCGCGTCCAGGTGGATGAGCGGCTGGCCCTCCAGGAGTGCGGCAGCGCCCTCGTCGCCCATCGTGCCGGAGGACAGATCGAGCGTGCGCAGCTGTGCGACGACCGGAGCCGAGGCGACGGCCACCGCTATCTCGTTCTGCAACTCGCTGTTGCGCAGGCCGAGGTGGGACAGGGCCGGGAATCGGGTGCCGGACAGCAAGGGCTGGAGATCCGCCACCGACGCATCGCCTCCGTACGCCGAGACGCCGAGCCAGAGCTCCAGCCGCTCCAGCGCCGGCAGTTCACTCTCCAGCACCCCGCGGACCACCTCCACGGGCAGGCCGCCGGACTCGATGACCAGTTCACGCAGACTCTCGTGCCGGACCGGCGGGAGCCGCAGGCTCGATCCACCGCGCACCCCCAGAGTGCGAAGACGGGGGAAGGCGGTGAGCAGCGGGGTGACGTCCCCGTGCTCGATCCACGAGATCTCCGCCTCCTCCTGCACCAGATCCCCGACGAAGACCGCCTCCAGCGAGGTCAGCCGGCCGGCGGCCGCGACGACGAGACCGATCGGAAACGAGGAGTCCCGCTCGTACGCCTCGCCCCACTGCCCGATGATCAGGGCGCGGACCCCGGCGGGATCGACCTCGTCGAGGAAGGCGGCGAACTCCTCCTCCCACGTCCGCTCCTCGTCCACGTACGGATCGACCCGGATGCGCCAGGCCGCGGCGCCGGCGGTGGGCCGGACCGCGGAAGTCCCGCTCTGGAAATCGACGGCGGGAAGGCCGGCCAACTCTTGCAGGTGGTCGACATCGGGCATGGTCCTGAACTCCTGTCGCTGGGGCGTTGATGTCCGCAAGGTGTATCAAGGCCCACTGACAGTCCCGCGGCCGGGGACGGGTGCGGCCGCTGTCGCGCCGATTGTCAGACCCCCGTCGTAGCGTTTTCCACGGGATCGGCGCAGTGGGTGCCGGGCCGGAGGGGAGCCGTCTGTGTACCGGCAGGGCGATGTGCTGATCGTGGAGCTGGAGGAGTCGGCGGTGCCGGCCCACCTGTTGGGGGCGCCCGGAGAACCACGGGACGGGCGGGGGCGTCTGGTGCTCGCGCTGGGCGAGGTGACAGGACACGCGCACGCCGTCCAGGGCCCCGGGCGACTGATGCGGGAGGCCGGGGTGTTCGGCCCGATGCTGCTCCATCTGCCCGAGGGCGGGCGTGTGGTGCACGAGGAACACGCGGTGATCCCGCTGCCCAGGGGCTGGTTCCGCGTCGTGCGCCAGCGGGAGTACGCACCAGGTGCGGTCCGCGTCGTCGCGGACTGACCGGCGCCCGGGAGCGCACCGCTCGGCGCGCTCCCGGGACCAGCGGCCGGTGAGCGGAAGTCAGAAATCAGCGAACAGGGACGGGGACGATCGATGCGGTATGTGAACTCATGGCGGGCCGTGGCGGCGGCGACGGGCGCGGCGGACCGGCCGGCGGCCGAGGAGGGCGTACGGCTCGCCTACCGCGGGGCGGGGCTCGACGAACCGGAGACGATCGTCTGGGCGGATTCGCCCAGGGCGGCCGTCGAGGCGGTGGAGAAGCTCGTCGGCGCGGGCCGTTCGGTGCGTGACGAGGTCCGCACCCGGCCGTGGGCGGAGGAACGGCGCAGGATCTACGACGAGCTGGGCCCGGCGGGCTGGTCGGCGCTCTGGTCCGCCACCGGGGCCCAGCTCTGGGAGACCACCGCGGCGCTGGCGGAGCGGATTAGGACCGGCGTGGTCGCGGATCTCTCCGAGAGCCCGCAGGACGAGTCCGATGTCCGGCTCCTGCTGCTCGACGCGGTCCTCGGGCAGCACGACGCTCCCTGGCTCGCCGCTTTCGACGGCCGGGGCGACAGGCTGACCGGGCTCGCGGCGGTCGCCAGGAACGCCGGCTGGTGGTGGCCTTACGAGCGTGTCGCGGTGATCAGCGAGCGGCCTGCCGTCCTCCACCGCGACGAGGCGGGGCGGCTCGACCACGGGGAGGGCCCGGCGCTCTCGTACCCCGACGGATTCGCGCTCCACGCCTGGCGGGGGATGCCGGTCCCGGCAGAATTCCTGGCGGAACTGGCGACGCTCACTCCCGACCGGATACGGGGCGAGGAGAACGCGGAGCTGCGCCGGGTGATGCTGGAGTACTACGGCTACGACCGCTATCTCGCGGAGTCCGGCGCGCAGCCCGTGCACCATGACGAGACGGGGACTCTCTGGCGGATCGCCATGGACGGCGACGAGGACGTCGTGATGGTCGAGGTGGTCAACTCCACCCCGGAGCCGGACGGCACGTGCCGTACCTACTGGCTGCGGGTGCCGCCCGGCACCCGGACGGCGAAGGAGGGCGTCGCCTGGACCTTCGGGCTGGACGGCCAGGCGTACGCGCCGGTCCGCCAGACCTGACCCGGGGAGGGGCCGGGGGCGGGACCGCCGTCTCAGGCGGTGAGCGCGGCGTGCTCCAGACCCAGTTCGCGGGCCAGCGCCTCGTCGGTCCACTGGAGCATCGTGGCCCGCGAGAGCGGACCCCCGTACGAGATCATCTGGACGGCCAGGCCGTCGAGCAGGGCGGTCAGCCGCCAGGCGACGGACATCGGGTCGTCGCAGTGGAACTCCCCGGCGGCGGCACCCTCCTCGATGACCTCGGCCAGCTCCGCCTTCCACTGCTGGTCGAGATCGCCGGCCACATTGCGCAGCATGGGATCGCGCAGCGAAGCCGCCCAGCCCTCGATCCACAGGCGCCAGCCCTTGGCCTGACCTGTCGGCGCGTACCACCGCACGGCCGCACGCAAGCGCCGTACGGCGCTGGTGCGGCGCGTCAGCAGCTTGCGCAGCTGGGCGAGGTCGGCCTCCGCCGCGTAGGCGAACGCGGCGGCGACCAGCTTCTCCTTGGTCGAGAAGTGGTAGAGCACCAGCGCGTTGCTCACCCCGAGGACGGACGCCACGTCGGCGATCCGCACCGCGGCGACTCCCCGCACCTCGATCTGTTCGACGGCAGCGCGCAGCAGTTCCTCGCGTCGCTCCGCCACGCCCAACCGCACTCTCGCCACGCGGCCAGCCTAACGAACCGGCCGCCAGGGCCGGGAGCGGGGCGAAGCGGAAGGGAGCCAGGCGGCTGCCCCGGCCGTTCCCGGCCATCGGCACGGGGCCCGTTCACCCAGCTCACCGGTAGCGGCCGAACCGCTCCGCGATCACCGGAAGCCGGTCGGCGGCGAGGGCGTGGGCCGCCTCCCGAGGGGTCGAGCCGTCGGCTTCCGCCCGGGCCAGCATCAGCTCGACCAGCGCGCGCATCGAGCGGCGGGTGTGCGCGAACGCCTCCTCGGCGTCGGGGCCGATGTCGCCGAACAGCGTCCACCACCACCAGGCGTTGGTAGCGGAGTTGACGACCACGTCGGGCAGTACCGTGACGCCGCGTTCGGCGAGCAGCAGCTCCGCGTCCGGCAGCACGGGCATGTTCGCCGCCTCGACGATCCACCGGGCGCTGACCTGCGACTGGTTGGCGGCGTCGATCGCGTACGAGACGGCCGCCGGGACCAGGATGTCGGCGTCGGCGGCCAGCCAGGCGTCGGCCGCGAGCTCCCGGTCCGCCTCGCGGAGTGCGCACCGGTCCACTGTTCCGTAGGCGTCCCGCGCGGCCAGCAGTGCTTCGACGTCCAGGCCGGCCGGATTGGCGATGGTGCCCTTGATGTCGGCGACGGCGACGACCGCCAGCCCGGCTCGCGCCAGGAACCGGGCGGTCGCCCCGCCCATGGTGCCGAGTCCCTGGAGAGAGACGCGCGCCCCGCGGTGGGCCACCCCCGCCAGGTCCAGCGCCGCGAGAACCGACTCGGCCACTCCGCAGCCGCCCACCAGTTCGTCGAGGCCGATCCCGTCCACCGTGACGGCGAAGGCGTCCGCCAGCCGCCGCCGTGCGGCCGGCTCGTCCCCGAGCAGCGGATAGACGGCCTGGATCGAGGAGACGAGCCCGGCCTCCACCGCCGCCCGGTCGACCAGGTCCTGCGTGAGCCCGAGGTCCTCGCCGGTCGTCCAGACGCTCTCGACGTACGGGCGCACCGCGCGGAGATAGCGAACCAGGACGGCGTACGCGTCCGGATCGCGCGGGTCGCAGTCGATCCCGCCCTTGGCGCCGCCGAGCGGGATGTACCGGGCCCGGTCGTCGTCGGCGTCGAAGTGCAGGGCCTCCTTCATCGTCATGCCGCGGGCCAGGCCGGTCACCTCCTCCAGGGTGCAGCCCTGCCGCATCCGCAGCCCACCGCTGGAGACGCCGCGCACCAGCCGGTCGATGACCAGATACCCCTGACGGCCGGTGACGTGGTCCGTCCAGGTCAGCGAGAGGAGCGGCGCGGACAGCGGCTGCGGGGGGTTCGTCACCGGCATGGGGCGGCCTCCTCGGTCAGCGCCCCCGGGGCTCCCCACAGGCGATGATACTGAATGGCCAGTCAGTATCAGGAGGCAGGGCCGTCCTTGTCAAAGGGGGGCGGGAAGTCCCGGGGGTGCCATTCAGCGGCCGGTGGCCCCAGGGAGCTCGCAGTGGTCCTTGAACCCCTGGCTGGTGAGACCGAGCGCGGAATTGGTCCGCGCGCGCATGTTCTCCACGGAGATCATGGTGGTCAGTTCCACCAGCGCGGCATCGCCGAGCGCCGTGCGCAAGCGCAGCACCAGCGCGTCCTCGACCTGCGGCGGGGTGACGGTCATGGCCTCCGCGTACTCCAAGACATCGCGCTCCACCGGGGTGAACGCCTCGCTCCCGCGCCACACGGGTACGTCCCGGAGCTTGGCGGCGTCCATGCCGCGCCGGTGGTTCACCCAGTACCCGAAGTCCATGCACCAGCCGCACCCGACCGTCGCCGCGGTCACCATCACCGCGAGGTTCTTGAGGTCGGGGTCCAGCGCCTTCCAGCGGGCGATGGACATCTCGAAGCGCGAACCGGCCCGGAGCACCTGCCTGTGGTGTGCGGTGGCCCGTACGGGGTCGATGACCTTTCCGTACTCACGCTTCGAGTACCAGGAGGCGACGCGGTAGAGCAGGCTTCGGGGCGGGTCGAGTGAGATTCGAGCGTTCACGGTTCTTCTCCCTGGGTGGTGGTGCGGGCCGGCGGCGCGTGCGTGCCGCTGTTCACCCCTGGGACGGACGGTGGGGCGCCGGATGTGACATCCGGAGGCCCCGCGCGGAATCCTTTGGCCCGCACGCACGTTGGAGCCGGTATGACTGATCTGGGAACAGGGCGCGAGGCGCTGCTGCGACTCGTCGGCGAGCGCGGGTCCGGGGTGCTGGCGACGCTCAAGCGGGACGGCAGGCCGCAGCTGTCGAACGTCAACCACTCCTATGACCCCGTGGGGCGGCTGATCCGCGTCTCGGTCACCGAGGGGCGGGCCAAGACCCGCAACCTCCGCAGGGACCCGCGCGCGAGCTACCACGTCACCAGTGAGGACCGCTGGGCCTGGACGGTCGTGGACGCGACCGCCGAGCTGACCCCGCCCGCGGCCGACCCCCACGACGCCACGGTGGAGGCGCTGGTCGCGTTCTACCGGGAGGCCGCGGGGGAGCATCCCGACTGGGACGAGTACCGGCAGGCGATGGTCAGTGAGCAGCGGGTGCTGCTGACCCTGCATGTAGAACATGCGTACGGTCAGGCGCTTCCGTAGAGCAGTGCGGGCCGCAAACGGTTCGTATTACTCCGTTCACCACCCCGATATCGCCGCGACCGGCGGCGCGCCCATAATGAGATGACATCCACCCTTCGGGAGACGTTGTGACCGGCGCCGAACCGCAGCCCCCGCTCCGTACGAGACTCCGCACGATGCGCTCCGCGGCATTCGGGGCGGACCCTGCCGGGGCCCGTATGCAGCGCATTCTCCGCTCGCCCCACTTCGCCGACGGCGTGTTCCAGAACCCGCCGGCCGTCCGGACGCCCCCGACCGGCACCAGGACGGAGTTCGCGAAGAGCTTCTTCCGCAAGGAGCAGCGGGTCCTCAGGGCGCCGGTAGGCGCCGTGCCCGTGCACGCCACCACCGCCGCCGACCTCGCCGAGCCGCCCGTCACCGGCCTCCGGCTCACCTGGATGGGGCATTCCAGCGTGCTGGCGGAGATCGACGGCCGCCGGGTGCTCTTCGACCCCGTCTGGGGTGAGCGCTGCTCCCCCTTCGCCTTCGCCGGTCCCAAGCGCCTGCATCCCGTGCCGGTGCCGCTGGCCGCACTGGGTCCCGTCGACGTGGTCGTGATCTCCCACGACCACTACGACCACCTCGACCTGCCGACGATCCGCGAGCTGGCGGGCACGGACACGGTCTTCGTGGTCCCGCTCGGCGTCGGTGCCCATCTGGAGCGGTGGGGCGTCGCCCCTGACCGGATGCGCGAGCTGGACTGGAACGAGACCGCCGAGGTGGCGGGCATCCGCCTCACGGCCACGCCGGCGCGCCACTTCTGCGGCCGGGGCTTGCGCAACCAGCAGCACACGCTCTGGGCGTCCTGGGCGGTCGCGGGCCCCGAGCACCGGATCTACCACAGCGGTGACACCGGCTACTTCCCGGGCTTCGCGGACATCGGCGCGGAGCACGGCCCCTTCGACGCGACGATGATCCAGATCGGTGCCTACTCCCAGCACTGGTCCGGCGAGCACACGGCGGTGACGCCCCTGCCCGGCCCGTGGCCGGACATCCACATGACACCCGCGCAGGGGGTACGGGCCCATCTCGACCTTCAGGGAGACACCCCGCACGGCGTGCTGATGCCGATCCACTGGGGCACCTTCAACCTCGCGCCGCACGCCTGGGCCGAGCCGGCGGAATGGACGAAGGACGCCGCCGAGGAGGCGGGCCAGCCGGCCGCGTTCCCCCGGCCGGGCGAGTCCTTCGAGCCCGGCGGTGTGCTGCCCGTCGTCCCCTGGTGGAGGGCCGTGTCCACCCCGCTCGCCCGTCCCTGGCGCGGCCCCGAGCAGGCGGAGGCCACCGGGACGACCGCGCGCGGCGACCTCGACCTCGCGGGCGGCCGCTGACGTTCCGGCGCCGTCCACCCGCGGGCTGAGGCGGGCGGACCGGAACCGATGGCTCACGCCACGGCGCCGGGCGGTTCGGCCGCGCCCGCGCAGGCACCGCCGTGCCGGCCCGGCGTATTTCACGAGCACCCTTCACCTCGTCACCGTCACCAGACCCCGCAGCGGTTCACCCGCTGCGGGGTCAATCCTGTGTTCTCGTCCATGCGTACGAGAGCTCATACCAGAGCGGGACGCTTGGCGGGCAAGTTCGACAAGTGCACGCCGCACATGCACGGCTGACGACTACCGTGTGTGCTCGGCGATCAACGGTGGGCTCGCATCTCCGAGCCCGACCGACCGTTGACCCGAGCCCGACCGACTGCCGCAGGTGTCACCACCGAACGCCGATTCCTGGTGCCCCCCGTACCGAGGACGATGATGTCTCAACTTCGCGCACCCGACGCGCGACCGGAACGCCGAGAGGGTGGGCGGCACGGCCGCCCGGGGGCCCCCGCCCACTCGGCCACGGCCAGGCCGCGCGCTGTCCAGCCGCCGCCCGACGCCCGCATACGGCCCCAGCTGCTCAGGGCAGCGCTCCTGCCGACGGTCGCCGCCGTGCTGAGCGGCGCCGCAGCGGTCATCTTCACCATCCGGGCCTCCGGCCAACTGCCGTCGGCGAGTCTCTGGGCCGCACTCGGCGGTTCGGGCGCTCTGGCGGTCGCGGCGGTCGCCGCGGCGTGCCTCGGCGCGGCCCGGGTCGCCTCCGCGGTCCTGGACCGCTGCCAGGCACTACGGCGCTCCAGCGCCCAGGGCCAGGCCGAGCTGCGCCGGGTGATGGAACAGCTCCGCAACGGGGAACCGGTGGCCGCCCGCCGCCCCCGAAGCCCGGCGACCCGGGAGCCGACGCCTTCGACCTGCTCGCCCAGGAGATGAGCCGCTCGCAGGACAGCGCCGTCGCGGCCGTCGTACAGGCGTCGCGGCTCTTCAGCGGCGAGAGGAACGACCAGAAGGTCGAGGTCTTCGTCAACCTCGCCCGGCGCCTCCAGTCCCTCGTCCACCGCGAGATCCAGATCCTGGACGAGCTGGAACACGAGGTCGAGGACCCCGACCTGCTCAAGGGTCTCTTCCACGTCGACCATCTGGCCACCCGTATCCGCAGGCATGCCGAGAACCTCGCCGTCCTCGGCGGTGCCGTGTCCCGGCGGCAGTGGAGCAATCCGGTCAGCATGACCGAGGTGCTGCGTTCGGCGATCGCCGAGGTCGAGCAGTACCCGCGGGTCAAGCTCGTGCCGCCGATCGACGGCACGCTGCGCGGCCACGCCGTCGCCGACGTCATCCACCTCCTGGCCGAACTCGTCGAGAACGCCACCGTGTTCTCCGCCCCGCACACCCAGGTGCTGCTGCGCGCCCAGCACGTCACCGCGGGCCTGGCCCTGGAGGTCGAGGACCGCGGCCTCGGTATGCCGGGCACCGAGCAGAAACGCATGAACGCGCTGCTCGCCGATCCCGACCAGGTCAACGTCGGCCACCTGCTCCAGGACGGCCGCATCGGCCTCTTCGTCGTCTCAGCCCTGGCCCGTCGCCACGGCATCGCGGTACGCCTCCAGAGCAACATCTACGGGGGCACGCAAGCCGTACTGATCCTGCCGCACGCCCTGCTGGGCGTCGACGGTGAGGCGGGCGGCGCGACGCACCCCGCCGCCGCACCGGCCCCGCCGCCCGGAGCCGTACACCGGCCGCCCCCCGACGACACCACCGGTACGGCGCCGCCGGCGTGTCCGCAGCCGCCCACGATCCATCCGCCCACGCCGCCGCAGCCACTGCCCGCCGAGCGCGTCGACCGCCCGGCCGAGGAGCGTCCGCAGCTGCCCCGGCGCAGCAACCAGGAACACCTCGTCCCGCAACTGCGCGAGGCCCCCGTTCCCCGCACCGAGGCCCAGCACACCCTGCACGACCCCGGTCTCGTCGCCGCCTTCCGGCGCGGAGTCGACCTCGCCGAGGCGCGGGCGGCCGAGGACATGGGGCCCGGCGACGCCCAAGGCGATAGCCACGAGAGCACCCCGGTGGTCGTACCGGCCCCCGAGCGGCGGGACACCGGCCCCGCGCCGCTCCCGGTCCGCGGGCCCGGACCGCGCCGCGGGCCCGAGCCGCTCCGGCAGGCGTACCCCGCCCCGCAGCTCCCGGACCCCCGCCGCCCCCGGTCCCGCGAAGCCGCCTGCCCCGAGCCGCACCTGCTCGACCCGCACCTGTCCGACCCGCACCTGTCCGATCTTCCGGAGCCGGACCGGCACCACGCCGACCCGTACGTCCCCGACTACGCGCCCGCACCGGTCAGCCCCGCACAGAACACCCCCAAGGAGTAGATGCACCATGGCGAGCGAAATGCCGTCCGGTCAGATCGCCGATCTCGACTGGCTGTTGAGCGGGCTGGTCCAGCGCGTGCCCTATACCCGCAGCGCGGTCCTGCTGTCGGCGGACGGGCTGGTGAAGTCGGTCCATGGCATGGACCCCGACAGCGCCGACCACATGGCGGCCCTCGCCGCCGGCCTGTACTCCCTCGGCCGCAGCGCCGGAGCACGCTTCGGTGACAACGGCGACGTGCGGCAGGTGGTCGTGGAGCTCGACTCGACGCTGCTGTTCGTCTCCACCGCCGGAGCCGGCACCTGCCTCGCCGTACTGGCGGGGCGCGAGGCGGACGCGGCCGTGCTCGGTTACGAGATGGCCATGCTGATCAAGAGCGTCCGGTCCTATCTCATGACCCCGGTGCGGCAAGCGGCCGGGGCACCGTACACCCCGGGGCTGTGAGGATGCCGGCCCCGCAGGACGGGCCCCTGCTCGACGACGCGGCCGGCCGGCTCATCCGCCCGTACACCGTGAGCAACGGCCGTACGCGGCCGTCCACCGTACTCGACCTGCTCTCACTGGTGATGGCCACCGGGAGCACCCCCCAGATCCATCTGGGGCCCGAGCACTCCGTGGCCCTGGGGCTGTGCGACGGCCCCACATCCGTCGCCGAGATCGCCGCGCACCTCCGACTGCCCGCGGTCGTCACCAAGGTCCTCCTGTCCGACCTGGTCGACTGCGGAGCGGTCACCGCGCACGCCCCCGCTTTCCATGACACGCCCACCGACCGATCCCTGCTGGAGGCAGTGCTCGATGGTCTACGACGACAGCTCTGACAGCACCGGAAGTCCTCAATTCTTTCCCGTGGCCCTCAAGGTCCTGGTGGCGGGCGGGTTCGGCGTCGGCAAGACGACGTTCGTGGGCGCGGTCAGCGAGATCGCACCGCTCAGCACGGAGGAACTGCTGACGCAGGTCAGTGTGGCGACCGACAGCCTCGAAGGCGTCGAGTCCAAGACGGCCACCACCGTGGCCATGGACTTCGGCCGCCTCACGCTCTCCCAGCACCACGTCCTCTACCTCTTCGGCACCCCCGGCCAGGAACGGTTCTGGTTCATGTGGGACGAGCTCTCCAAGGGAGCGCTCGGGGCCGTCGTGATGGCCGACACCCGGCGGCTCGCGGAGTGCTTCCCCGCCGTCGACTTCTTCGAACGGCGCGGGATCGGATTCATCGTGGCCGTCAACGAGTTCGACGGCGCCTACCGCTACGAACCCGACGAGGTGCGGGCCGCACTCGACCTGGGGCCCGAGGTGCCCGTGGTCCTCTGCGACGCCCGGATCGCCAGCTCGGGCACCGGCACTCTGGTCACCCTGGTGCAGCACCTCATCAACGCCACCGACGCCCTGGCGTCACCGGCACCCGTCGCCGGTTTTGGAGCACATCCATGACCCGCTACGCGACCGGCCGGCTGCTGCTGACCCCGGTCGACCCGGACGGGGTGGCACGGGCCCAGCGGCTGCGCAGCCTGGATCTGGGGGAGCGGGCCGACGCCTCGTTCGAGAGCTTCGACGCCTTCGCCGCCAGGGTGGCCCAAGTGACCGCCACGCCCTTCTCGATGGTCAACTTCATCGACGAGAACCGACAGTTCTTCGCGGGACTGCACACCCCCGCCGGGACGCAGAGCGGCTCCGACCTGGGTGCGGCGGCAGCGGGCAGCGGCCGCGGCGGGCGTCACATGGCCCGTGATCACGGCTACTGCCCGCACGTGCTCGTGCGCCGCAAGGCCCTGGTGCTGGAGGACGTCTGCGACTACCCGCGCTTCGCGGGGAACCCGGTCGTGGACGACATAGGGATTCGCTCCTACCTCGGGGCGCCACTGATCGACCGTACCGGCATCGCCCTCGGCACGGTCTGCGCGGTCGACACCGTGCCCCGCCCGTGGGGCCGGGCCGGGCTCGACACGATCAAGTCCCTGGCCCAGGAGCTCGTCGGACACATCGACCGCAGGGAGCGCCGCCGCAGCTGACATGAGCTCTCGGGCATCTCCCCCTCACGGGACGGCCCCGGCGGCCTCCGACGGCCCGAGGCGACCCGCCGGATTCCGGCCGTTCCTGTCCCATGGCTCCTCACTGCCGTAGGAAGCCGCCGATCCGCTCCCGCAGCCCCTTCGGGTCCAGCCCGTGCGCCATGAGGTGCTCATCCATCCGTCCGTACCGGCGGAGCTCCGCCCTGCTCACGCCCAGGCCGAGTACCCGGTGCGGGAGTTCGGCCAGCGCGTCGTTGGCCGCCGCCGTGGACGTGCCCGCCATAAAGGGCTCGACGAGCACCACGTCCGCGCCCTCGGCGGCGCCCACGGCCCGGCGCAGCCCGGCCGCGTCGAAGGGGCGCACCGTGGTCGCGTACAGCACCGTGACGTCCAGGCCCTCGGTCGCCGCGAGCACGTTGTCGAGCATCGGGCCCACCGCGATCACGACGCCGCCCCGGCCCTCGCGCACCGTCGCGAACCCGCCGCCGCCCACGGGCCGGGCGACCCGGTTCGACTGGAGGGAGAGCCGCACGTAGACCAGGTCGTCCCCGGTGGCCGCGAGCCGCAGCAGGGCCTCTGCCTCGTCGGGATGGCCCGGCACGTGCACCGTCCAGCCGTCGAGGGTGTCGAGGAGCGCGACGTCGCCCGGCGACATATGGGTGAAGCCCCCGGCCGGCCAGTCGTACGACGCCCCGGCGCTGACCAGGACTCCTCCCACCCCCTGATGGCCGAGGTCCAGCTTCACCTGCTCGAAGGGCCGTTCCACCAGGAAGCTCGCGAACGTGTGCATGATCGGCCGCATCCCGGTGAGCGCCATCCCGGCGCCCGCGCCGATCAGCAGTTGCTCCCGGATGCCCACGTTGACGACCCGGTCCGGGTGGGCGCGCTGGGCCCGGTCGAAGCCGTCCCGGCTGATCTCGGCCAGGACGAGTGCGAGCCGGGGGTCCTCGTCGAGCAGCCGCGAGGTGGTGGCGATGAAGCGTTCCCGCATGGTGTCCATGGGTACCTCTCTCCGTGTCCGGTGCCTGTGCGGCGTGCTGTCAGGGGGCGACCGTGGCCACGACGGCCCGGGGCCGGCCGGGATGCGGCGTGGTGAAGGCCGTGTGGAGCGCCTCGTGGTCCCGCCCGTCAACGATGCCCACGGACCATCCGGCGGTCTCGAACCGGGAGGCGATGCCACCGGGGCGGCCGTAGGTGGCCGAGGCGTTGTCGATCACGAGGGTGTGCAGCTGCTCAAGTCCCGCCGGGCCGGCGTAGGCGATCGCCTCGTGGTTGCTGCCCTCGTCCAGCTCCGCGTCCCCGGTCAGCACCCAGACACGGGGATCGGCGAGCCCCTGCGCCCGCAGCCCCAGTACGCTGCCCACGGCGAGCGGCAGCCCGTGCCCCAGGGAACCGCTGCCGATCTCGGCCCCGGGCACGAGCAGCCGGTCGGGGTGGTGCCCGAGGGGCGAGTCGTACGCACCGAAGCCCGGCAGCAGTGCCTCGTCGAGGAACCCGTGCGCGGCCAGAACGGCGTAGTACGCCATCGGCCCGTGGCCCTTGGAGAGCAGGAACCGGTCCCGTCCCCGGTCGTCGACGGTGCGGGGCGTGACACGCAGCACCCGGCTGTACAGCACCCAGAGCGCGTCCAGCGTGGAGGTGGCGGCGGGCCCGTGTTTCTCGTCGCCCGTCATCAGGCGCATCAGCCGGTCCAGCTCGCGGTAGCCGGGCACCGGCCCGGCAGAGGTGTTCGTCATGGGGACGAGCGTCGGACATCAAGTTCGGTTGAGGTCAAGTCCACAAGGTGTTCGTAACCACCGGCCCAAGTGCGGTATTGTTCTCATGCACGTTCGGCTACGGGGAAACCCCAGGTCAGACGGGCACCGGGACGTGGCGCAGCTTGGTAGCGCACTTGACTGGGGGTCAAGGGGTCGCAGGTTCAAATCCTGTCGTCCCGACGGTGCTGTACGCAGGCGGAGGCCGTTCTCTCATCCATGAGAGGACGGCCTTTCGTGCGTCCGGGGACCGTGCCGGTGCCGGTCCCGTCGCCGAGAAGGCACCCTCTGAGTGATCAAAGTGTGATGGGGTTAGCATATGAGCGCCGCCTAGCTCGAAAGACAAACCTGTGACTGTCAATGACGACGCGTTCACCAACTGGAAGATCCGCGAAGAGATCGCGGAGTCGATGATCCCCGTCATCGGGAAGCTGCACCGGGAGCGGGACGTCACCGTCCTGCTCCACAGCCGCTCCCTGGTGAACAAGTCGGTGGTCAGCATCCTCAAGACCCACCGGTTCGCCCGCCAGATCGACGGCGAGGAGCTCTCGGTCACCGAGACGCTGCCGTTCCTCCAGGCCCTCACCACGCTCGATCTCGGCCCCTCCCAGATCGACATCGGCATGCTCGCCGTGACGTACAAGGCCCACGGGCGGGGTCTCTCGGTCGAGGAGTTCACCGCCGAGGCCGTCGCCGGAGCCACGGGCGCCAACAAGGCCGACCGCCGCGCGGGGCGCGACGTGGTCCTCTACGGCTTCGGCCGGATCGGCCGTCTCGTCGCCCGGCTCCTCATCGAGAAGTCCGGTTCCGGGAACGGTCTGCGACTGCGAGCCATCGTCGTCCGCCGGGGCGGCGCGCAGGACATCGTCAAGCGCGCCTCGCTGCTGCGGCGTGACTCGATCCACGGGCAGTTCCAGGGCACGATCACCGTCGACGAGGCGAGCAGCACGATCATCGCCAACGGCAACGTGATCAAGGTGATCTACGCCAACGACCCCTCCGAGGTCGACTACCGGGCGTACGGCGTCAAGGACGCCATCCTGATCGACAACACCGGCAAGTGGCGGGACCGCGAGGGCCTGTCGCAGCACCTGCGCCCCGGGATCGACAAGGTCGTCCTGACCGCTCCGGGCAAGGGCGACGTTCCCAACATCGTCCACGGCGTCAACCACGACACGATCAAGCCGGACGAGCAGATCCTGTCCTGCGCTTCGTGTACCACCAACGCGATCGTCCCGCCGCTGAAGGCGATGGCGGAGGAGTACGGCGTCCTCCGCGGCCACGTGGAGACGGTGCACTCCTTCACCAACGACCAGAACCTGCTGGACAACTACCACAGCTCCGACCGCCGTGGCCGTTCGGCGCCGCTCAACATGGTCATCACCGAGACGGGCGCCGCCGCCGCCGTGGCCAAGGCGCTGCCCGAACTCGACGCGCGCATCACCGGCAGCTCGATCCGTGTGCCGGTCCCGGACGTCTCCATCGCGATCCTGAGCCTGCGGCTCGGTCGTGAGACGACCCGCGAGGAGGTACTCGGCTACCTCCGCAACGTGTCGCTGACCTCGCCGCTCAAGCGTCAGATCGACTTCACCACCGCCCCCGACGCGGTCTCCAGCGACTTCATCGGTTCGCGCCACGCCTCGATCGTCGACGCCGGGGCGACCAAGGTCGAGGGCGACGACGCGATCCTCTACCTCTGGTACGACAACGAGTTCGGCTACTCCTGCCAGGTCATCCGGGTCGTCCAGCACGTCTCCGGAGTGGAGTACCCGACCTTCCCCGTACCGGTCGTCTGATCCCTGGGCGGACGCGGGAGGCCGTACCGGATCGCTCCGGTACGGCCTCCCGGCTGTGGTGGGGTGCGGGCGCGGCTACGCGTTCCCGCCCGAGCCCACCGAGCCCGCGCCGGCACCCGACGCGGCCTTGATGCCCTTCTTGATGTCCTCCAGGACGGACAGCTTCGGCGCCTTGTCGTTGATGTCGAACCCGGAGCGGATGACGACCAGTTGACCCTTGGCGGTGGGGGAGGGGAAGGCCAGCGACTCCACGTACCCGTCGTCGCCCTTCTTCGTCACCACTTCCCAGCGCACCAGATAACCCTTCTGGCCGGCCACGGTGACCGCCTCGGACTTGAGCGTCCGGTGCGAGGTGATCCCCTCGTAGATCGCCTCGCCGTACGACTCCGCCGCGTTGACCGCGATGTCCTTCTTCGCCGCTTCCTCCGCGGTGGCCGCCTTGAGGTCGAGAGCGGCCGCCGGCGCCGAGAACACCCCGCCGCGCACGCACTTCTGCCCGGCGTCACCTGGGCAGGGGTACTCACCCGTCGTCAGCCCGGCACCGACGACGCCCGACGAGCCGGTCCAGCCCTTGGGGACCGGAAGGCTGATCCCGCTCGCCAGGTCCGTGGCGTAGCCCTCCTCGGTCGGCGGCATCTTCTGGTCCGGGGCCTGGCCACCGCCCTCCTCGCCGTCCTCGGGCGCACCGGGCCCGCCAGGCGCTCCGGAGGAGGGGCCGGACGAAGGGCCGGTCGGGCGGGGCCGGCCGTGGCACCGTCCGTCCTGCCGCCGGAGTCCTGCCCCAGCAGAAACGCTCCGCCTCCGACTGCGGCGAGCAGCACCACCCCGGCGGTGATGCCGGCGCCGACGCGCATCCGGCGGCGGCGCACCGTCGCGGGCGGCACGCGGAGCTGATCCGTCCAACGGGTCCCGTCCCACCAGCGTTCCTGGGCGGGACCGATTCCTGAGTGCCCGGGATCTGGGTGCCAGCCGGGCGGAGTCATCTGGGTCACGGGGTGCACCTTAGAGGCGCAGCGTGAGAATCACATGAACCGGGGGACGTGTTGGCTTTGGTCCTGCCACATACCCTGAGCGACATGGTCGAACTCATGCCCATCGCCAGGATCAGGGAGTAGCGGATGCCGGTCGAGTGGCAACCCGTACGGCAGTCGCGCACCCACGAACTCGTCCTCAGGAGCATCGAGGAGCGGGTCTTCGCCGGAGAGCTCAAGGCGGGGACCGGCTGCCGCCGGAGCGCGAGCTGGCGCCCGTCCTCGGAGTCAGCCGGTCGGCGCTGCGTGAGGCGCTGCGGGTGCTGGAGACCATCGGGGTGCTGGTGGCCCAGCCCGGCCGGGGCCCGGACTCCGGGGCGCGGATCGTGCGCAATCCGGACGACGCCCTCGGCCGGCTGCTGCGCCTGCACTTCGCGCTGGGCAGCTACAGCCTCCACGACATGCTGGAGGTCCGCGTCGTACTGGAGCGGTCCAGCTTCGAGGCTGCCGCGCGGCATGCCCCGGCCGAAGACCTCGACGCGGCGGAGCAGTTGGTCCTGCGCATGGGGAGCCGGACACCGGCGTAACCGAGTTCGACGATCTGGACACCCGCTTCCACGTCCTGATCGCCCGCAGCTCCGGCAACGCGCTGACCTCCACGCTCACCTCCGCCGTGCGTGAGTCGGTGCGCCCGCTCATCCTGCGGGCGCTGGAAGGGGCCGAGGACTGGGCCGCCACGGCCACCGCGCTCAACGCCCACCGCCAGGAGCTCCTGCGGCTGGTACGGGAGGGGCGGGGCGCGGAGGCGGCCGACCTGGCCGAGCAGCACATCCGCGGCCTGCACGGCACGCTCGTCGAGGAGAATCCCGGCGAGTAGCGAGTAGCGAGTAGCGCCTGGCGCCCGGCGGCCCGCAGGGCGCCCGCGCACCGTCCCCGCCTTCATCCAACGCTGCCCGCACCTAGTATGGTCCGACCATACGGCGACCGGGGAGGCCCCATGCGCATCGGACTCTTCGCCACCTGTCTGGGAGACACGCTCTTCCCCGATGCGGTGAAGTCCACCGCGGTCCTGCTCGCGCGCCTGGGGCACGATGTGGTGTTCCCGCCGGAGCAGACCTGTTGCGGCCAGATGCACGTCAACACCGGCTACCAGCGCGAACCCGTCCCGCTGGTCCGCAACTTCGCCGACCAGTTCGGCGACTCCGCCATCGAAGCGGTGGTCATACCGTCCGCTTCGTGCGCGGGCTCGGTCCGCCACCAGCACGAGATCATCGCCGAGCGGTACGGTGACGCCCCGCTGCGCGCCCGCGTCGCGACCGTCAAGGCCAAGACGTACGAACTATCCGAGTTCCTGGTCGACGTCCTGGACGTCACCTCGGTCGGGGCCCATTTCCCGTACCGCGTCACCTACCACCCCACCTGCCACTCCCTGCGGATGCTCCGGGTCGGCGACAAGCCGCTGCGGCTGCTGCGTGCCGTCGACTCCATCGAGCTCGTCGAGCTCCCGGAAGCGGACTCCTGCTGCGGTTTCGGCGGCACCTTCGCCGTGAAGAACGCCGACACCTCCACCGCGATGCTCCAGGACAAGATGCGCGACATCACCGCCACCGGGGCGGATGTCTGCACCGTGGGCGACTCCTCCTGCCTGATGCACATCGGCGGCGGGCTCTCCCGCATCAAGGCGGGCGCGCGGACCCTGCACCTCGCGCAGATCCTCGCCTCCACCCGCCCCTCGCCCTACGTCCTGACGGAGGCCGCCGTATGAACACGTTCCTCGGCATGCCGGCCACCCCGCCCCGTTCCCCGTACGGGACGGGGAACCTGCGCGGCGAGCGCACGTTCCCCGAGGCCGCCCGCGGCGAACTGCGCGACGAACAACTGCGCGGCAACCTCGGCAGGGCGACCCGCACCATCCGGGCCAAGCGCCTCCACGTCACCGGTGAGCTCCCCGACTGGGAGGAACTGCGCGAGGCGGGCGCCGCCATCAAGACCGACGCCATGAACCGGCTGCCCGAACTCCTGGAGCAGCTCGAACAGAAGGTGACCGAACGCGGCGGCACCGTGCACTGGGCGCGGGACGGCGATGAGGCCAACCGGATCGTCGCCGGCCTGATCCAGGAGACGGGAAGCCGCGAGGTCATCAAGGTCAAGTCGATGGCCACCCAGGAGACCGGCCTCAACGAACACCTGGAGTCGCTCGGCATCACCCCGCACGAGACCGACCTGGCCGAGCTCATCGTGCAGCTCGCCCACGACAGGCCCTCGCACATCCTGGTGCCCGCGATCCACCGCAACCGCGACGAGATCCGGCGGATCTTCCTCGACGGTATCCCGGGCGTCGACCCGGGCTCGACAACGTGCCCGCCCACCTCGCCGCGGCCGCCCGCGCCTACCTGCGCGAGAAGTTCATGACGACGAAGGTGGCCGTCTCCGGCGCCAACTTCGCCGTCGCCGAGACCGGCACCCTGTCCGTGGTGGAGTCCGAGGGCAACGGCCGGATGTGCCTGACCCTGCCCGAGACCCTGATCACCGTCATGGGCATCGAGAAGGTGCTGCCGCGCTTCGGGGACCTCGAAGTCTTCCTCCAGTTGCTTCCGCGCTCCTCGACCGGCGAGCGCATGAACCCGTACACCTCGATGTGGACCGGGGTGACACCGGGCGACGGACCGCAGGACTTCCATCTGGTCCTGCTCGACAACGGACGCACCGCCGCACTCGCCGACAGGATCGGGCGCGAGGCGCTCAACTGCATCCGCTGTTCCGCCTGTCTCAACGTCTGTCCGGTGTACGAGAGGACTGGCGGGCACGCGTACGGCTCGACCTACCCCGGACCGATCGGCGCGGTCCTCACCCCGCAGCTCGCCGGGATGCACGCGGCCGACGACGACCCCAACAGCTCCCTGCCGTACGCCTCCACCCTCTGCGGCGCCTGCTTCGACGCCTGCCCGGTGAAGATCGACATTCCCTCGCTGCTCGTCGAGCTGCGCCACCAGAACACCGAGGAGTCGGGTACGACGGCCGAGAAGCTCGCCATGAAGGCCGCGGCGGCGGTGATGAAGCGGCCGAAGCTCTACACGGCCGCCCAGAGGGCTTCGGGTCTCGGCCGCGCCGTCGCAGGACGCGGCGGTACGATCTCCCGCCTGCCGGCCCCGTTCAGGGGCTGGAGCGCGAGCCGGGACACCCCCGCCCCGCCCCGGCAGACCTTCCGCGCCTGGCTGGCATCCGACGAAGGCGCCGCCACGATGCGCGCCGCCGCCGACGAGTACACCGGCCCGGTTCCGGAGGACGAGAAGTGACACACTCCCCCCTCGGCGCACGGGAGACCGTGCTCGGCCGGGTCCGCGACGCACTCGCCCTGGCTCCCGTGCCCCCGGTCACCATCCCGCGCGGCTACCGCACCGGACGCACGCTTCCCGACGGTGAACGCCTCGCCCTGCTGACCCACCGGCTCCTCGACTACAAGGCCCAGGTGCACGCCTGCACGGCCGATCGCACCGCCGACGTCATCGCCGACGTCCTGCGGGAGCTCGGCGCCCGGCGGATCGGCGTGCCGGACGGGCTCGACGAGACATGGCTGAGCCGCTACGACGGAGAGGTCCAGCAGGACTCCGCCGACATCCCCGCGCCGGCTCTCGACGCGCTGGACGGTGTGGTCACGGCCTCCGCCGTCAGCTGCGCCGAGACCGGCACCATCTTCCTGGACGGTTCACCCGGCCAGGGCAGGCGGGCGCTCTCCCTCGTCCCCGATCTGCATGTGTGCGTCGTCGACCTGTCGACGGTCGAGGCCGGGGTGCCGGAAGCGGTCACCCGGCTGGTGCCTGAACGGCCGACCACGCTGATCAGCGGACCGTCCGCCACCTCCGACATCGAACTGGAGCGGGTCGAGGGCGTGCACGGGCCGCGCACCCTGGTCGTGGTGGTCCGCACGGACGTGTGACGCGGACGGCCGGTCCGCACAAGCACCCCGCGAGCATCCGATCCCCATGCGCGACCGTCAGCGATCCCCATGCGCGACCGTCAACGGCTCGAAGCCGATACGTGTCGTGGACCCGTCGTCCGCCCAGTCGACCTCGATCCGGCCGCCGTCGACCCGTACCCCGCTCACCGCCGGACCGAGCGGGTCCGGGGCGCTCTGCCCGGTGAGCGAGGCGAGCGACAGCAGGACGACGTCGCCCCGCGCGTCGGCGGCCAGTCGCGGCAGCACCGCCCAGTTCGTGTACGCCGTGCCCTGCGGAGCCCGTACCTCCTCGTGTGTCTCCCAGCCGTGCAGGCCGTGCAGGGCCGACGTCAGCGCGTCGTCGCGACCGGTCGCCCACCCGGTCTGCTCGACCCGGGACCCGGCCGGGACACCGAGGGCGCGGTGGGCGCGGAGCTCGTAACGGCCCCGGACCACGGTCACGCTCTCCACCCGCATCCCCGGCACCATCGGCGTACCGGAGGCGAACACCGGCAGGTGCCAGGACGCCGCCCACCCCCAGCCGTCACCCCCGCCCGCGCCCAGTGGACGGATGCGGCGGCGGTGGCTGCGCTCGCCCGCGACGACCACGGCCAGGTGGTTGTCGGCCTGGTTCCCCCTGGCCGTGGGGCCGGTGGCGGTCGAGTACGCCTGGCGGCCGTACAGCGGGTCGTCCTGCGCGGCCGACTCGCCCTCGTGCGGCCTGACATGATCGCTGCCGTGGTTGTGGAGCCGTACGATGCCGTCCGCGCGCGTGGACTGCACGAGGAAGCCCGGAGCGGGCAGCGCGAGCACCCTGTCGGGGCCCTCGCTCGGCGCGGGCTCCTCGGTCGCGGTCCACAGGGGATGACCGGCCGGAGCCAGCAGGCAGACGAACCCCTTGGCCGCCCAGTACGGCGACGCGGGACCCGAGTACCTCTGGAGCGTCGCCCCGTGCGGTCCGTGCCAGCCCAGGCTCAGCAGCCCGTCGCCGCCCACGGCTCCCCGGTCGAGGAAGTAGCGCAGCGACCCGCTGATCAGCCGGCGGGACGCACCGGGGGTGAGCGGGGTGTGCCCGGTGAGGGCGCCGAGCGCGACGGCGGAACCGGCCGCGAAGCGGTACGTGAGCGACCGGCCGAAGTGGACCGGCGCCCCGTCCGAGCCGAACAGCAGTGACAACCCGCCGAGGTGCTCGCGCAGCCGCCCGCCGTAGTGCGCCGACAGGCCCGGGTCGCCCGCCAGAAGCGCGTGCAGCATCGGATACAGGTGCAGGGCCCAGCCGTTGTAGTGGTCGAAGGCGCGGCCGTCCCCGTCGGCGTACCAGCCGTCCCCGCGGTACCACCCCTCCATCAGTTCGTACGCCCTGTCCGTCGCGCGGGCCGTCTCCGCGTCCGCGCGTCCCACCGACTCCAGGAATCCGGCGACCGCGTGCGGGAAGAGGTACCAGTTGTTGGGGGACGGCGTGTGCCGCAGCGCTCCGCGCAGCCATTGCTCCGCACGGTCCTGCACCCCGGCGTCCAGCCGGTCCCAGAGCCATGGCCTGGTGAGTCGCAGCCCGGTCGCGACGGACGCCGACTCCACCATCGGCTGGCCCCGCACGTGGTGGTCCAGGATCAGCGGCCAGGACTCGGCATCCTCGCGCCCCGGTGTCCGCGTACCCGCGGCCAGCCCGTCCGCGTACCGGTCGAGCCAGCCGTACGGGTCCTTGCCCTCCGCGCCGGCGACCCGGAAGCCGGCCGCCAGGAACGTACGCGCGTACCCCTCCAGTCCGTCGGAGCGGACACCGGAGGCGGACGGCCGGCCCGGCAGGTCGAGCAGGGCCCGTCCGGGCGTGGCCCACCGCCAGGCCGCGTCGAGCAGACCGTCAGCGGTCGCTTCCCAGTGCGCGCGGGTGAAACCGGTGTACGGGCTCGTCTCACGGTCTTCCGGGGGAAGTGCGAAGGGGAGGGTCATACGAGGGCGCAGCCTTTCTCGGGACATCCGCATCCTGATCGAGTGATCGGTAACGGTCAATAGATCGCTCATATGGAGATCCAGACGGTCAAACGATCAAAGGGCGTGTCAAAAGTGGCGGCGGGAGCGTCTAATCTCTGAACCGGCATGGACACTCTCACCCTGTGGCAACTGGCCGCCCTCGCTGCGGCGACCACGCTCGTCGGTTTCTCAAAGACGGCCGTCAGCGGGGCCAACACGATCAGCCTCGCGGTCTTCGCGGCCGTGCTTCCGGCCCGGGAGTCGACCGGAGTCCTGCTCCCGATCCTGATCGCCGGTGACCTGCTCGCCGTGGCCGTCTACCGGCGCCATGCCCACTGGCCGACCCTGCTCCGGCTGTTTCCCGCCGTAGGCGTGGGTGTCGTGGCGGGAACCCTGTTCATGCTGTGGGCCGACGACGGGGCGGTACGCACCTCGATCGGCGCGATCCTGCTCCTCATGTCGGGAGTCACCCTGTGGCGCCGGCGCACCGCTGCCGGGCAGACCGGATCAGCGGCGTCCGAGGAGGAGGAGACCGGAGGGCCGCCGCGCGGCGCGCGGTTCAGGGCCCGGAGCTACGGGGTGCTCGGCGGATTCACGACCATGGTCGCCAACGCGGGCGGCCCCGTCATGTCCCTCTACCTGCTCTCCGCAGGATTCCGGAAGCTCGGATTCCTGGGCACGTCCGCTTCGTTCTTCCTGATCGTCAACGTGTCCAAGGTGCCGTTCGGTGTGGGCCTCGGCCTCATCGACCGGCACTCGTTGCTGGTCGACGCCTGCCTGGTGCTCTTCGTCGTTCCCGGTGCCTGGATCGGCCGCAGGTGCGTGGACCGGATCGACCAGAAGCTCTTCGAGCGGCTTGTCCTCGGGGCCACCGTACTGGGCGGGCTCCACCTGCTGCTGAGCTGAGGGTGCCCCGTCCTGCCGGGAGCGAGGGACGACCGCGAGGTCATCGCGCGCCACCGCCGGCTGCGACTGAGTCCTGGCTGTCCTGGCCGCCCTGGCCCCGAGGCGTCCACGGCTACTCGACCGGAACGGCCCGGGCGGTGCTCGAGAGAACGGTGCTCAGGGAATCAGCAGCCGGTCCGCCCCCACCGCCGCGACGAGGCCGGTGCCGAGGAGCCAGCTGGCCAGGCGGGTACGGCCGTTCCTGCTCAGCTCGATCACGATTCCGCAGAGGATGAGCGCCAGCCCGTACACCCCGACGACCAGGACCGATGACCGGCTCGCGATGCGCAGGGCCAGGACCACGGCCATCACCGCCATGCCCGCCGAGGACAGGACGATCCGCAGCCGACGCGCCTGACGCGGCGTCAGTCTCCGTGTCCTGACGTCCGCTTCAGGTATCGCCGCGTCCGCGTCCGCGTCCGCGTCGGTGTCCGTGTCCCGGTCCCGGTCTTCGTGCCGGTCCCCGTCAGAAGTGCTCATGACCACGGATCGTAATCGTTCACCGATTCGGCCACAGACGCCGACCGGGCGGGTCTACGGCCGCAGCCGCGGCGCCTCCGCGGCCGCGTCCACCGCCCCCGGGCTCTCCGCCTCCACCCGGTCTGCCAGCTCCTCTGCCCAGGTGATCAGCGGACCGATGCCCATCCCGTGCGGCCGCGCGTCCCGGTAGGCCGAGACCGCGGCCGCTCCGCGCCGCAGCAGCCGCGCGCCGCCCGACGCGTTGCCCCGGGCGGAGTGGGTCAGGCCCACGGCGAGCTGGGCCAGCCCGCGCCACAGCTCGCGCTCCGCGTCCGGGCCCGACTTCCAGGCGTCCTCGAACACCTCGTGCGCGTGGAACGGCATTCCCGCGTCCAGCAACCGCTGAGCCTCGCGCACCGTCTCCCCGGGCGTGCGCACCACGCCCTCGGGCTGGCGCTCCACCCCCTGGGCCCCGTAGGGCAGGGGGCGGCCCAGCCCGTCCCGGGGGCGCGCACTGTGCGCCCTGCCTTCGGCATCACGGTCCCTGCGAGTCTCGTCCACCCTCCGATTGTGCCTCGCACCTGCGGCGAACTCATCGGAACCCCGCCCGCGGGGCGTCGCGCACGACTAGTCTCGACAGTCTTCACTGCCGGACTAGGGGAAGGGTGGGCATGAAGCCGTCCCGGCCGTTGTACGAGCGCGAACCGGAACTCGCCGCTGCCGCACAAGCCGTGGACGCCCTGTGCGGCGCCCAGGCGTCCGGCGGGTTACTGGTCTTCAGCGGCGAGGCGGGCATCGGCAAGACCGCGCTGCTCGCCGAGGTCCGGACCATGGCGGCCGGCCGGTGCACCGTCTGGTCCGCCCGGGGCGGTGAGACCGTCACCTCCGTACCGTTCCATGTCGTACGCCAGTTGTTGCAGCCCGCACTGGACCAGTTCCCCGAGGACGAGACGCGGGTTCTGTTCGGCGACTGGTACGAGATCACCGCTCCCGCGCTCGGCCTCGCCGAACCGACCGGCCCGCAGCCCGATCCGCAGGGTGTCCGGGACGGCCTCGACTTCGTCGTGGGCCGGCTCGCCTCGCGGCTCAGCCACCGGCCGCTGCTGCTCATGGTGGACGACGCGCACTGGGCGGACGGTGAATCCCTCGCCTGGCTCGCCTCGTTCACCGCGCGCCTGAGCGAGCTGCCGGTCCTGGTCGTCCAGGCCCACCGCCCACAGGAGCTGGCCGAACGCAACGCCGCCCTGAGCGCCGCCCACACCGAGCCACCCGGCCACAAGGGCCTCGTCCGGGTCGCCCTGCGCGCACTCACCCCGGACGCCACCGCCGAACTGGTCCGCGCGGCCCTCGGTGAGCACGCGGACGACCCCTTCTGCCGCGAGGTGTGGGCCGTCACCGGCGGCAACCCGTACGAGGCAGTCGAACTCGTCGCCAAGGTGCAGGACCGCGAGCTGCCGCCGGTCGAGGAATCCGCCGGCATGCTGCGGGAACTCGGCGCGTCAGCGCGCGGCAGTGGGCTCGTCGCCCGGCTCGAACGGCTGGGCACCAACGCCAACCGGTTCGCCTGGGCCGCCGCCGTGCTCGGTACCGACATCTCCCAGGAGGTGGCCGCCACCCTGGCCGGAATGAGCTCGGCGGAGGCCGCCGACTGCACCGCCCGGCTGCGCGACGCCCGTATCGTCAGCGGTTTCGACCCCCTTGAGTTCGTCCACCCGCTGATCGCCACCGCCGTGTACCGCTCGATCCCGCCGGCCAACCGCACCGCTTTCCACGGCAGGGCCGCCTGGGCGATCACCCGGGCCGGTCTCGGCGCCGCCGCGGCCTCCCGCCACCTGCTCGAAGTCCACCCGGACGACGATCAGGAACTGGTCGCGCAGCTCCGCGAGGCCGCGGGCCAGCACCTTGCCGTCGGCGCCCCGGAAGCGGCCAGACGGTGTCTCGAACGGGCGTTGGAAGAACCGCCGCGCCCGCAGGACAAGGCGGCCGTACTGTACGAACTGGGCTGCGCCACCCTGCTCAGTTCGCCGCCCACCACCGTGCAGCACCTCCGCGCGGCCCTCGACATGCCGGGGCTCGGCGACGACCTGCGGATCGACGCCACCTTCCGGCTGGCGGCAGCGCTCGCCCACAACAACCAGCTGAAGGAGGCGGCGATCTCCCTCGCCGCCGAGGCGTCCCGCACCGCCCCGGGACCCGGGCTGATGCGACTGCAGGCCGGGCACTTCCTGTGGGAGGGCATGCAGGCGGTCGAGGACGACGGTCCCGCCCGCTCACGCAGGCTCTCCCGCAACGCGGACCACCTGGCCGGCAGGGACAACGCCGAACGGGCCCTGCTGACCCTGCGCGCCTTCGACGCCATGCTCCGCGGCGAGAACGCCCAGCTCGTCGTCGACCTCTGCGAACGCGCACTCGTCAACGGACATCCCGCCCGCGGGCTCGGCTGGACCGACACCGAATGGGGCTTCGAGCTCCCCACCCTCGTCGGTATCACCTACGCGTTCACGGACCAGCTCGACCGGGCGGAGGAACTGTTCGGCGAGGCCGTGCGCGCCTTCGAGATCTCCGGCTGGAGCGGTGCGCACCTCGCCTTCGCCCACACACTCCTCGGGCTCGTCCACCGCCGTCGCGGGCGCCTCGCCGAAGCGGAGGGCTTCCTGCGCGAGGGCCTGCGCCTCGCCGACCGCGTCGGCAGCGGACTGCCCGTCCACTGGGACGCGGCCTGTCTGCTCATCGACACCCTGCTCGCCCGCGGCCGCATATCGGAGGCCCGGCTGGTCGCCGACCGCTACGACTTCGGTGCGCCGTACCCCAGCGCCATGGTGCTGCCCGACGGCCCGTGCGTACGCGGCCGGCTGCTTCTCGCCGAAGGCCGTACCGAGGAGGCCATCGCCGAACTCGAAGCCGCGGGCGTCGCGCTGGAGGCCCGTGAGCGCTTCAACGTCGTCTGGGCGCCATGGGCCTGCGACCTCGCCCGTGCGCTGGTCGACGTGGACCCGGCCCGCGGCGCCCGGCTCGCCGCCGGTGCCCGCGTCCACGCCGAACGCTTCGGAACGGACACGGCGATCGGCGAGGCCCTGCGCTGTGTCGCCCTCTTCGCACCTCCCGAGGAGTCGGAGCACCTGCTGTCGGAAGCTGTCCGCCACCTGGAGAGGACCCCGACGACATCGGTGTACGAGCATGTCCTGGCCCGGCTGGACCACGGGATCGCGATCGGTTCCGCACGGGAACTGGCGAAGGCCCAGAAGATGGCGACGGCCTGCGGAGCGGAGGGCCTCGCGGCCCGCGCCCAGCAGGCACGGGCGTCATTGCGCTCCTCGGAGTGAGGTAATGTTTCCCATGCGCGGCCACCCGGGACGACCGGGCGGAAACGCATCGGGACGTGGCGCAGCTTGGTAGCGCACTTGACTGGGGGTCAAGGGGTCGCAGGTTCAAATCCTGTCGTCCCGACTCAAGAGAGTCGTAGATCAGGGCCGGTATCGGAGAAATTCGATACCGGCCCTGATCGTTTCCGTCCAGTACGTCAGCCGGGACCATCCCCCGCAGGTGGATGGTCCCGGATCACCCGGTGTGTGCCCTCTTCATGCATCAGGCCCCGCTGCCCCGTATCACGGAGTGCCCGGAACCGGCGTACCCGGCCGGCCGGCTCCTGGCGCCGCGCCGATCGGCAGGCAGTGTGCCGCCGGGTGCTCGATGGCGAGGTCCGGCCGCCAGGCCGCCAGGACCTGGGCCGAGGGGTGGAACAGCGGCTCCGGGATCTCGTCGAGCCCGGTCCACCGCCATGCGCTGATGAGCTCGGGCTCGGTCACCTCGGGGACTTCGGACCCCACGGTGACCTGGGCTCCCATCGAGATGCGGTTGATGCCGCCCACCACGTCGTGCACCATCGCGAATACGGTCACCGCGTGCTCGGCGACCTCCAGTCCGGTCTCCTCGCGCAGTTCCCTCACGGCCGCGGCGGCGATGGACTCGTTCGTGGGATCGACCTTGCCGCCGGGCAGTTCCCACGTACCGCTCCGGTGCCGTCCCAGCAGGATGCGGCCCTCCTGGTCCTGCACGATGACGCCCACACCGAGCGCGGCCTGTGCCACCGGCGGACGGGTGTTGCGGGTATGACGGTCGTCGGAATCAGTGGTCATGCCGTGTGCTCCCTGCGCGTACGGAACGGGGGCGCCGCGCCGATGTGCGGACGCGGCGCCCGGAGGCGTCAGCGGTCCTGCGACAGCGCGTACAGCTCGGCGAAGAGGCCGCCCGCGTCCGTCAGTTGTCCGAAGGTCCCTTCCTCCCGGATGCTGCCCTTGTCGAGGACGATGATCCGGTCGGCCATTTTCACATTGTCCAGGCGGTGGGTGACCACCAGGGTGATCCGGTCCCGTGCCATCCCGCGCAGCTCCGAGAAGATCCGGTGCTCACCCCGTGCGTCCATCTCGCTGGTGGGCTCGTCGAGGATCAGCAGGCCGGGGCTGCGGTACATCGCGCGGGCGCACGCCAGCCGTTGCCACTGACCCCCCGACAGCTCGTGTCCGCCCCACAGGGAGCGGGCGAGCAGCGTGTCCAGACCGGCGGGCAGCTCCCGGATCACCTCGTCCATGCCGACCTGTTCGGCGGCCTGCCACACCAGGTCGTCGCCGTGCGTCCGGGGCTGGCCGAGGTCGATGTTCTCGCGTGCGGCGAGCGGCCAGTGGCCGTTCTGCTGGGGTACGAGGCCGACATGTCGCCATACCGATTCGGCGTCCGCCGTGGCCAGGTCGGTGTCGTCCCAGTGCACCGAACCGGCGGTGGGGAGCGTCAGCCCGGTCAGCAGGCGTACGAGCGTCGACTTGCCGGCCCCGTTCTCACCGACGAGCGCCACGACCTCGCCCCGGCGCAGCGTGAGGGAGACCGGGTGCAGGGCGGGCGTGCGCTTCTCCGGATAGCTGAAGGCGGCCCCGGTGAGCCGGATCTCGGCGGGGGCCTCGGGCTTCGCGCCGCCGCGGCGGGTGGTCAGTTCCCCGGCCCGGCCGAGGAAGCGGTGGTAGTCGTCCAGGTAGAGGGCGTGGTGGAACATCGCCGCGCCGTAGCGGATCACCGAGTTCAGTGAGCGGCCCGCCGTCTGGGAGGCGACGATCGCGGTGCCCGCGAGGGCGAGTGTCATCCGGTCCGACACGACGAGCGCGGCCAGCGAGCCCCACATCCCGACCGTGAACACGCCACTGAGCGAGGCGGCGAAGGTGTTGACCCGCAGGTGCAGCGGGGCCGCGGCGAGCGCTCTGCCCTCCACGCGGTCGCACATCGTGCGGTACCAGAAGTGCAGGTAGGGGCGCATGGTGTTGGCGCGCAGCTCATCGGCGAGTGTCGGCGTCGTGAGGAACCACCGCATCATGCCCCGGGTGTTGCGGGCCGAGACGGACGCGTCGAACACCCGGTAGTCGATCCGGGCACTGATCACCCCGCCCATCCCGCGCGGCACCACGGACAGCAGCAGTACGCCGAGGAGCAGCGGGTGCAGCACGGTGAGCACGGAGGCGGCCGAGACGAGCTGCACGAGGCCGTTGGTCATGTTCTTGGCGTCCTCGGCGAGGTCGACGGCCCGCAGGGCGCCGGTCTCCGCCGCCTGGCTGCGGTCGGTGAACCCCTCCTCGTCGTACGCGGAGAGCTCGACCCGCATGAGCAGGTCCACCATCGCGAGGTCCGCGGCCGAAGCGACCTGCGGGTTCAGCCTGCGGGTGGCCCAGTCGGCCACGATCCACGCGCCCGAACCCGCTCCGAGGGCGACGCCCGCCACCAGCAGCGAGGGGCCGGCCTCCCGCAGACCCGCCGCCGGGTGGGTGGCGCCGAACAGGGGCCCCATGGCGTCCGCCACGGCGGCGAGCATCACGGCGGTGCCGATGCCCGAGAGGACCTGGCAGACGAGCACGGTCGCGACCATGCGCCGGTCGACCGACCAGGCCAGCCGGAAGGTGGCGCCGAGCGCCGCCGGGATGCGGCGTGCCATGTCCACCAGCGACGTGTCCTCCATCGCCCGGGAGTGCGCCCGGCCGGTGTAGCCCAGCTCGGGCGGCGCGGAGGGGCGCGGAGCCCCGGCCCTGCCCTCCTGGCGGGGCACGGAGGCGGGGGAGTGTCGCCCGGCGCCGCTGGTGACGCGTCAACGCCGGGCACGGGGGACAGGCCGAGGGCCGCACGGAACACTTCGAACGTGCGATGAACGCGCAAACGTGCACGGCGGGTACGGACAGAACTCATCTGCTCCTCCTGGAACGGTGTCGTCGGACACGAGCGCCCGGACAACGCCGCTGATCAGAAGGGCGTAACGGAGGAGTGGGGACTACTTGTCGAAGGGATGTTCGCGTGAGGGCGTGTAGCCCGTGGAGTCTCAGGCGCGGCGACCGTAATCCTGCGTTCGAATCACTCATGCGGGGGAAGGCGCTCGATCGGGGGATTGCGTTGCGTTGGTGAAGCGCCCGCGACCGGCGCGTTCCCGCTGTCGCCGGGCTGATGTGAGGGGCACTTGCGAAGGCACACGCGTACGGGTTCTGCGGAGGCCGCCGACCTTGTCATGGCCCGCGCCTGTGGTTCTTGTCATGCACGTTGCCCATGCCCGGCATGGTCCGCAGGCGAGCGCCACGCCTGGGACGGTGGCGTCAGACGGCCAGCCGCAGTGACGTGGCGCAGACGCCGAGCCGGACGGTCTGGCCCCAGGTCAGTTCCAGGGCGTCGGCCTCCATGCCGTCGCCGAACACCACCAGGCGGTCCGACTCGACGGTGAGCGCAAGGCCCTGGCCGCGCGCCAGTTCACCCGCCACCAGGGTCGTGCCGGTCGCGGGCGACGGCCACGCCTCGCGTACGAACCACAGCAGCCGGGGGTCCGAGGGGCGGGCAGGCTCAGGGTGCTGCCGCGCTCCAGCCAGAGTGAGCGCAGCCAGCCCGTCGCGCCCGTGCCGGTGCCGACCAGGACACCCGACGACGCCTGGGCCTCCCCGGCGCGCGGGGCGCCGTCGGCGGCCAAGTGGTAGCGGGCGGTCTGGTGGCCGGGCGGACCGAGGTAGATCTCGTTCAGCGCGATCAGCCGCTGGGTGTCGTCCGCCACCGCCTCGACCATGGTGAGGTCGTCCACCAGGGCGCCTGGCCCGGCCGCCGCACGCAGCAGGGCCGGGGCGTCCTGGGCGCGGTGTCGTACGAGAACCCCCGGATTGCGTCCGGGATCGGTGTCGATCCCGATCACCGGCTGGCCCGACAGGTACTTGGCGGCATTGGCGACCAGCCCGTCCTGGCCGACCACGACCACCACGTCCTCCGGGCCGAAGAGGAAGCGGTCGAGGTCCTGGCGCTCCACCCGGGAGCGCCGCCACTGGAGCGGGACGGCCGCCGCCACCTCGGTGAGCGCCTGCCGGGTGCGGTGATGGCGCAGGGCCACCTCCTCGATGGACCGGCCGCGCCGGGCGAGGAGGAAGGCCGCCTGGCCGTGGGTGCCGTGCCGGGCCAGCAACTCCTCGTACTCCGTGGTGCGGTGGACCAGCACGGCCCGCGGCGCGAGGCTCACGGCCGCGTCCCGGTCTCGGGGCGGCCGAGCTTGGCGAGCAGCCCGGTGAGGAGGTCGGGGGAGAGGGTCAGGCTGTCGATGCGCGGCAGGTTCTCCGCCAGCCGGGTTGCGGCCAGCGCGTGCAGGGTCCCCGGGTCGACATCCGCGTGGACGCGCAGCCAGGCGGCCTGGGCCTCGGCGCGGGCCGCACCGATGTCGCGCGCCGCCTCCGCCTCCGCGCGGGTGAGGCGCACCTTGCGGCTGGCCTCGGCCTCCGTGCGCACTCCGTCCGCCGCTGCCTTCTCCTCGGCCTCCCGTCGTGCGTTGATGCCGCGCTGGTCCACCAACTGTTCTTCTCTGCGGGCCAGTTCGATCTGGCTGGCGAGCTCGTTCTCCGCGATGGTCCGTTCGCGTTCGACCGCGACGGCCCGGCGTTCGTAGGTGGCCCGGTCGGCCTCCTGCTGGATCTGCTCGCGCGCGGGGGTCCGCAGGGCGCGCTCGACCTCCGCCTCCGGGCGGATGGCCACCACGCGCACGGCCACCACGTCGATGCCGGTGTCGGGCAGGCGGGGTTCGGCGGCGAGCCCGGCGGCGACCCTTTCCCGTACGGCGACGACGCCGTCCACGAGCGCGACGGCGAGGGGCGTGCGGGCCAGAACGTCGAGCGTGTGCTGCTGGGCGGTCTCCGTGAGCAGGGTGCCGATCTGCTCGAGCGGCGCGCTGCGCCAGGCGCCGGTGTCCGGGTCCACGGAGAAGTCCAGCCGCGCCGCCGCTCCGGCCGGGTCGCTGATCCGGTACGTCACGGTGGCCTGCACGGTGACGTCCTGGAAGTCGGCGGTGCGGGCGTGGAAGGCCATGGCGAGTTCGCGGTCGTCGACGGGGATTTCGGAGAGCGCCGCGGTCAGCGAGCGGTACCAGAAGCTGAGCCCCGTGCCGTCGTGGCTGAGCTTGCCGCGCTTGTGATGGCGGATGTGGGCGGTCGGCGCGGAGCGCAGGTGGCGCCAGCCGAAGCGCCTGGTGATGTCGGCCATGTGTATCGGCTCCCTTGTTGTCGTCACTCAGACGATAATGAGGGGAAAGGTTATTCGTCAAGCGGACGAAAAGGGGGGACCGGTTCACTGTGACGGCGAGTGTCACCGTTCCCCGTTCCTCCGTCAGGAGGCCGGCGGGTGAGAGGGGCCGCCGTGCGCCGGCCCGGAGAGGCGGCCGGCCGGTGGCCCCTCGCGAGGTCACCGGCCGGACGGTGCGCCGCCCCCGTCCCCACGGTGCGGCGCGGGCGGGCCGTCGTCCTCCGCTGGGGCGACGGCCACGTTCTTCAGGCCCCGGAGGGGGCCGCCTGGGCGCCGAGGCCCAGCGCGGGCAGGACCGAGCTCTCCACGAAGCGGGTGAGGTACGCCTCATCGGCGTACTCCATCTCCAGCAGGGGCCGCGCCCTCATGACGCCCAGGAGCTGCGCGGCCACGAACTCGGCCGCCGGGGCGTCGGGCGCGATCTCGCCACGCTCACGGCCGCGCCGGACCATGTCCTCGATCGCCGCGATCTGCGGCAGGATCAGCGCCTCCCGCAGTGCGCACAGGAGCTCGGGGCTCTGCAGGGCGGCGTGGCTCAGCGCGTGGGACAGCGGGGTGTCGTGCCCGGAGGCGGCGCCGATGGCACGCGCCGCCTCCCGCAGGTCGCCCGCGAGCGAGCCGGTGTCGATGGGCGGGAGCAGCATGCGCCTGGTGCCGTGCAGGGCGGCCACCACCAGCTCGGGCTTGGTGCCCCACTGCCGGTAGAGCGTCGACTTGCCGCAGCGGGTGCGGGCGGCGACTCCCTCCATGGTCAGCGCCTCGTAACCACTTTCCCGGATCAGGTCCAGCACCGCCGCGTAGAGCTCCTGCGCCCGCTCCGGAGTGATCTTCGACCGGCGGGACGTGGCTGCTGAATCCTGCGCGGGGTCGTGCGACGACATGTGCTTTCCCTCTCAGCGGCGGTGCGACGAGGACCTTCGGTACGCAGTCTACCGATACGTGGGTGTACCGATACGGTCGCGTATCGGTACACTGGCGTATCGATAAGGCGTGGACCGGACCACGCCGCCTAAACAGCGCTTCGTCAGCAAAGGGGCACCGGGTGATGTACGCCCGCAGCGAGCCTGCGCAACGGGAGCCGGACAGTTCTGCCCGACCACCTCTCGTCCGTGAGCTCCTTCTCGTCGCAGGACTCTTCCTCGTCTACAAACTCGGCCGACAGGCCGCGAACGGACACGTCGAGGAGGCGTTCCGCAACGCCGGACACGTCTGGAGCTTCGAGCGCGCCGTGCGACTGCCGGGCGAAGGGGCGGTACAGGCCCTCCTGCTGCGCGGCGACACCCTGGTCCACGCGGCGAACACGTACTACGCGACCGTCCACTTCCCGGCCACGCTGCTGTTCCTGCTGTGGCTGTACCGGCGCCGCCCCCGTCACTACGTCTGGTCGCGCCGCATCCTCGCGGTGCTGACCGGAGCCGCGCTCGCGCTCCACCTGCTCTTCCCGCTCGCCCCGCCCCGCATGCTGGACGCCGCCGCCCTCGTCGACACCGGTCAGGTGTACGGCCCGACGGTGTACGGGGACACACCCGCGACGGACTCCATGGCCAACCAGTTCGCCGCGATGCCCTCCCTGCACTTCGGCTGGGCCGCCATGGTCGCCGTGGGCCTGATCGTCGCGACCCGCTCCCGGTGGCGCTGGCTGTGGCTGCTGCACCCGGCGGCCACGCTGCTCGTCATCGTGGGCACCGCCAACCACTACTGGCTGGACGCCATCGTCGTATCGGCACTGCTCGCCGTCGCTTTCGCCGCGCTGCGTCCGCCGCATACCGCCCGGCCCCGTGTCCACCACCCGTGGCCCGCCATCCCGGTGCCGAGCGCCGCGACGGCGCTCGCCCGGGCCGGAGGCCCGCGATGAACGCCACCCTCATCGCGGTCGCGCTGTCCCTCGTCTCCGCCGCCGCCTACGCGCTGGCCGCCGTCGCGCAGGCGAGGCTCGCCGGACGCACCGAGCCTTCCACCGGGGTGCTGCGCATGCTGCGCCGGGGCGCCTGGTGGTCGGCGGTCGGTCTCAACGCCGCAGGCGCGCTGCTGCACGTGGTCGCGCTCAAGTACGGTCCGCTGACCCTGGTCCAGCCCCTCGGCGCGCTCACGCTCGTCGCCGCGGTCCCCCTCGGCGCGCGCTCGGCGGGGCGCCGGGTCACCCGTACCGAATGGCGCGGCACGGTCCTGACCCTGCTCGGCCTCGGCGCGCTGCTGCTCGCCGCAGGCGGTGGCGGCGCCGCGCACCGGACGCTGACGCTGCCGGAGGCGCTCGGCGTCGGAGGGGCGACGATGGCGGTCGTCGCCGTACTCGGCAGGCCCGGCTCCCGGCCCGGCCTGCGGCACGCGACGGCGGCCGGCATCACGTCCGGAGTCGCTTCCGCGCTCACCCAGACCCTCACGGTCGCCGTCACCGACCACACCACGGGCCCGCTGGTCAGCTGGCGGCTGGTGACCGTCGCCCTGTTCATCTCGGTCTTCGCGATGGGCGGTCTGCTGCTGGCGCAGATCGCGTTCAGGCGCGGCCTCGGCGCTCCGCTCGCCGTCGTCACGCTGGCCAACCCGGTGGCCGCCGCCGCTGTCGGGACGGCGCTGCTGGGCGAGCGGCTCCAGGGCGGGGTGGCCGGCCTGGTGTCCGCGCTGTTCGGCACCGCCGCTGCCGTAGGCGGGGTGATCCTGCTCAGCAGGGCCACCGCGAAGGCGGCCGGGCCGGCCGCCGCGGACACCGTCCCGCCGGCCGCCCCGGCGCCGTCGCGGGTGGTCATCTGCAGTCCCCGCGCACGTCACCGGCAGCCGCGTGGCGCCGAGGCGGTGACCTCGCGGGCGGGGTGAGCACAGGCAGTTCCGCTTGGTCTCAGCCCTCGGCAGGGGCGGGCTCGTCCAGTGCGGCGGGGCCTTCGCGGAGGACCGGCTCGTCGGCAAGGGCCCTGGTCAGCCAGCCGATCCAGAACGTCTCCATGTCGATCCCGCCGCGCAGGACGATATGCCGCAGCCGGTCCTCGTCGGCGGTCCGCTCGGGCGGGAAGTCCCGCTCCTCGATACGCAGGTACTCCTCCAACTGGCTTCGGTGCAGGGCGAGATGGCGGCGCAGCTCCGCACCCAGCCCCTCCGCGCCGACGACCGCCGCCGCCCGCATGCGCAGCAGCAGCGGATCGCGTACCGGCCGGGGGTCCTCGGGCAGCGCGATCCAGGCCGCCAGTTCCTCGCGGCCCGCGGGCAGGACCTCGTACTCCTTCTTCTGCCCACGCGCCGGCTGAGCCGACGGCAGGGCCCGGATCTGCCCGGACCGCTCCAGCTTCCCCAGCTCGCGGTAGATCTGCTGGTGCGTGGACGACCAGAAGTAGCCGATCGACCGGTCGAACCTGCGCGTCAGCTCCAGCCCCGACGACGGCTTCTCCAGCAGGGCGGTGAGGATCGCGTGGGGGAGTGACATGGAGTGCATCCTAAGGAGAGGCGGTCCCGGCGGTTCACAGGGTCGCGGCGAGCTCCGTACCCTGGCGGATCGCCCGCTTGGCGTCCAGTTCGGCCGCCACGTCGGCGCCGCCGATCAGGTGCACCGGCCGGCCGGCGGCGGCCATCTCCTCGTACAGCGCCCGTCGCGGTTCCTGGCCCGCGCACAGGACGACGGTGTCGACGGCCAGCACGTGCCGCTCGCCGTCCACGGTCAGGTGGAGGCCCTCGTCGTCGATGAGGTCGTAGGAGGCCCCCGCGATCATCGTGACGCCTCGGTGGCGCAGTTCGGTGCGGTGAATCCATCCCGTGGTCCTGCCGAGACCGGCCCCGACCTTGCTCGCCTTGCGCTGGACCAGGTGCACGGTGCGCGGCGGCTTCGGCCGCTCGGGAGCGCGGAGCCCGCCCCGGCCCGCGTACGAGGTGTCGATGCCCCACTGCCGGGAGAACACCTCGGCGTCCAGCGAGGCCGCGTCACCGCCGTCCGTGAGGAACGCGGCGACGTCGAAACCGATACCGCCCGCGCCGATGACCGCGACGCGGTCGCCGACCGGTGCCCCGTCCCGGAGCACGTCGAGGTAGCTGACCACGCTGGGGTGGTCCACGCCCGGGATCGCGGGGGTGCGGGGCTCCACGCCGGTCGCGATGACGACCTCGTCGAAGTCGCCGAGCATCTCCGCCGTGGCCCGGGTGCCGAGCCGGACCTCGATGCCCTGCTCCCTGAGCCGCGTACGGAAGTAGCGCAGCGTCTCGTCGAACTCCTCCTTGCCGGGAACGCGGCGCGCCACGTCGAGCTGGCCGCCGATCTCCTCGGCCAGGTCGAACAGCGTCACCGCGTGCCCGCGCTCGGATGCCGTGACCGCACAGGCCAGACCGGCCGGACCCGCGCCGACGACGGCGACGTGCTTGCGGGTCCGGGTCGGCAGGAGCACCAGCTCGGTCTCGTGGCAGGCGCGCGGATTGACCAGGCACGACGTGATCTGGAGGCTGAAGACGTGGTCCAGGCACGCCTGGTTGCAGCCGATGCAGGTGTTGATCGCGTCGGCGCGGTCCGCCGCCGCCTTGACGACGAAGTCGGGGTCCGCCAGGAACGGCCGGGCCATGGACACCATGTCGGCCCGGCCCGAGGCCAGGATCTCCTCGGCGACCTCGGGGGTGTTGACGCGGTTGCTGGTCACCAGGGGTACGGAGACGGCGCCGCGCACCTTCTCGGTCACCCAGGTGAAGGCGCCGCGCGGCACCGACGTGGCGATGGTGGGGATGCGCGCCTCGTGCCAGCCGATCCCGGTGTTGATGATCGTGGCGCCGGCCGCCTCCACCTCGCGGGCCAGCTGGACGACCTCCTCCAGGGTGGAGCCGCCGGGGACCAGGTCCAGCATCGAGAGCCGGTAGATGAGGATGAAGTCGGTGCCGACACGCTCGCGGACCCGGCGCACGATCTCCAGCGGCAGCCGGATGCGGTTCTCGTAGCTGCCGCCCCAGCGGTCGGTGCGGTGGTTGGTGGCGGCGACGATGAACTCGTTGATCAGGTACCCCTCGGAGCCCATGATCTCGACGCCGTCGTACCCCGCGCGCCGCGCGAGCCCGGCGGCCCGGACGAAGTCCTCGACGGTCTCCTCCACCTCGTCGTCGGTCAGTGCGTGCGGGGTGAAGCCGCTGATCGGAGCCTTGAGCGCGCTGGGCGCGACCAGGTCGGCGTGGTGGGCGTACCGCCCGAAGTGGAGGATCTGCATCGCGATCCGGCCACCGGCCGCGTGCACGGCGTCGGTCACCTGGCGGTGCTGATCGGCTTCGGCCTCGGTCGTCATCTTCGCGCCGCCGGGGAACGAGCAGGCGCGCGCACTGGGCGCGATGCCACCGGTCACCATGAGGCCGACCCCGCCACGGGCACGGGCCGCGTAGAAGGCTGCCATGCGTTCGAAGCCACGCTCTGCCTCCTCCAGGCCGGTATGCATCGATCCCATGACCACCCGGTTGGGAAGGGTGGTGAACCCCAGGTCCAGAGGGCTCAGCAGGGTGGGGTACGGGTTCATCCGGCGTCTCCTCGCGCAGTGTCGTCGAGCCAGTTGTAGACCAGGGGAGGCGCATTGTGCAACAAGTTGCATAATGACGTACGTCGCACTCGCGGCGGGCACCGCGCCCGGACGGCGTAGCACGATCGCACCCGGAGTCTCCGGTCCGAGGACAGTGGACGCGTACTGCTCGCCACCCCATCCCCGGGAGACACCCATGGTTTGCCTCAACCGGCGTGACCTCGGCCTGCTCGTCCTGCGCGTCGGTACGGGAGCGGTCCTCGCCGCCCACGGTTCGCAGAAGCTGGCCGGCTGGTTCGGGGGCGGTGGGATCCGAGGGACCACGGCCGCCATGGAGGCCATGGGCTTCCAGCCGCCCAGGCACAGCGCGGTCGCCGCCGGACTGGGCGAGGCGGGCGGCGGGGTTCTCCTCGCCCTCGGGCTCGCCACACCCGCGGCCGGAGCCGCTGCGGCCGGCGCGATGGCGGGCGCTGTGGCCGTACACGCGCCGGCGGGCTTCTTCGCGCAGGGCGGCGGGTACGAGTACCCGGCCTTCCTCGGCTTCACCGCCGCCGCGATCGGGCTCAGCGGCCCCGGCCGCTACTCGCTGGACGAGGTCACAGGGCACGTCCTGGACGGGCCGTGGGTGGTCGCCCTGGCCTTCGCCGGAAGCGCGCTCGCCGCGGCCGCCGTCGTCGGCAGGCGTGCCAAGGGGCAGGCGGCCCGGGTTGAGGCCGAGGCGGAGTAGGCCGCGGGGTCCGGCAGTCGTACGGCGCTGAGGAGGGCCCGCAGGTGCCTGGCACGCGGAGGGGGAGACCTCACGCGACCTGCTGCTGCCGGCCGGGGGAGCGGCCCGGGACGCGGCCGAGCTGGTGACCGGGCTGCGGGTGCGCCCCGCCCGCGTGCGGAAACCTGCACCTCACCGGTGGGCTGATCGTCTCGGAGCGGGTCTGGCACCTGTCGAGCGGCCCGCGGCTGTGCTCGCCGCCCTGCGCGGACACTTCGGCGCACCGGGCCCAGGGGCAAGGGACGGCGCGGTCGGTGTTCACGCTGGACGGGGAGGGGTGAGCAGCCGGTGAAGGGCTCACGCCTCCTGATACGCCGGGCATTCGGGGGACGGACGCGCCCCGGACGCTGACGGCGACGCGAGCACGCCCAGCAGCCTGGCCACCTCGGACTCCACGGCGTGCCGGGCGGGGCCGAGGTACCTGCGGGGATCGACGACCTCGGGCGCCGCGTCCAGCTGGTCGCGCAGGGTGCGGGTGAAGATCTTGTTCAGATGTGTGGAAATGTTCACTTTCGTCATTCCGGCTGTCACCGCTCGCACGAGACCGCTGTCACCGACGCCCGACGAGCCGTGCAGCACCAGGGGGACCCGGACGGCTGCCCGGAGCCGTGCGATGAGCGCGAGGTCGAGCACGGCGTCCCGGGTGAGCATGGCGTGCGAGCTGCCCACGGCGACGGCCAGGGCGTCGACGGCCGTGGCCGCCACGAAGGCCCGGGCCTCCTCGGGGTCGGTGCGAACTCCGGGGGCGTGAGCGCCGTCCTTGCCCCCGACCTCCCCCAGCTCGGCCTCGACCCAGACGTGCGCACGGTGGCAGTACTCCGTGACGTCCCGGGTGGCGGCGAGATTCTGCTCGTACGGGAGCTTGGAGGCGTCGAACATGACCGAGGTGAAGCCGAGTTCGACCGCTTCGTGGACCAGCTCGGCTGATTCCGCGTGGTCGAGGTGGACCGCCACCGGTACGCTCGCGGCCCTGGCCAGCGCGAGGGAGGCGAGGCCGATGGGGGCGAGTGAGCCGTGGTAGCGGACCGTGTTCTCGCTGATCTGGAGGACGACGGGCAGACCGGCGCGCTCGGCCCCGGCGACGATGGCCTGGGCGTGCTCGATCTGAACGACGTTGAACGCGCCCACCCCTGACCGCCGGGTGTACGCGGAGCCGGTGATGGCATCGGTCGGGCTGAGGGGCACGGGTCTTCTCCACGGAAGCGGTGAACGGCATTCCGCGTAGGCGGCGGCTGCCTGCTCAGTACGGTGTCGCACCGCTCGTGTGATGTCAACATCTGCTCGCAAGCTGCCTGTTTCGAGCAAGTGCGAGCAAAATGAAGAGGGGTTCGGTGCTCCTGGAGCACCCGGCAGCCCTACCGGTGGTCGGCACCGGCCGCTGGGCCCGGGCCCTGGCGCCGCGCGGACCGTACGGACGGGTCATCAGGCGCCGGTATCAGCGCCGCTCGACGGGGCCGCTGTCCGCCGTCCGGCCGGATTCGGCGGGACGGCGCCGTAGCCAGCAACCGGAACCCAGTGCCGAGACCAGGCTGGACAGGACCAACGCGGCCAGCAGCACGGTGAGCACATGCCGGCGCGGCATCGAGGGGGTGGCGTGCGCGAGGGGCAGGGAGGCCAGGGCGACGGTCAGCCCGTAGGCGGTGACCAGATAGCCCACCGCCGAGAGTGACACCTGCACATCGGCCGAGACGAGTTCGAGCAGCCCGATCGGCAGGTTCTCCGTGGTGTTGAAGGTGAACGCGGCCAGCATCAGGGCCGCGAGGACGGCCAGTCTGTGCCGGCGAGGATGCCGAAGAGGAGTGCCGCGGTGGAGGTCAGGGCGAGCCAGGTGCCGAGGGTGTAGTGGAGCAGGTTGCGGCGCTGGGCGCCTTCGGCGACGTACAGCAGGCCGACGACGAAGCCGGAGCCCGTGGGCCAGAGCAGGGAGTGCACGTCGGGCATGTCGAGGGTGGATGCCAGGCCCGTGATGACGAGGAACAGGGCGGTGAAGGCGGTGACCCAGGCAGCGCCGAGGAGTTTGCCGGAGAGGACGACGGGGAGTGGTGCTTCCGGCGGCAGGGGCCTTGCACGCGGGGGTGTGGTCCGCCTTGATCGCGCAGGCTGTCGCGTGAGCAGGGTGCCGGGAGGCTCTCTCCCCGGCGGTCGGGCGGATGGGCGGACAGGCGCGTTTCCGGCGCGGGCGCGGTGAGTCGGCGCCGCTCAGGTGGCTGTGGCGGGGTCTGATCGCCGGCACCGTCGGCGGTGTCGTGATGACTCTCGGCGAGAAACTTGAGCAAGCCGTCACCGGTCGCCCCGCCTTCCACCTGGCCTCGCAAGGAGCTCGTCGTCGACGTGCTGCACAAGGCCGTCTACGCCTTCGCCACGGGAGCCGTCGCCGACGCGCTCGCCGCACGCGGCGGTCCGGGACCCGGACAACGCCACGCCGCCGTCCGCCCCGGTCGGCACTCCGACGTCGGGCCGCTGGCCCGTAGGGACGCCTATGGCCGGTGAGACGGAGGAGAAGGCCCATCGAAAGCGGAGAAAACGGGAAGGCGGAACGTGATGATCGACGAGGCTCTGCTCCGCGAGTTGCTGGACGCGGCCGACGACGACTCCGCCCTGGTCCTTCTGGAGGGCCGCGCCCGGGTGGCCGACCGGGCCACCCGCCGCGGCGATGACCTCCGGGGCGCGGCGGTTGTACTCACAAGGGCGGAGCTCGTGGACCGCCTGGGCACCGCCCACCCCGCCCCACAGGCCATGACCCTGATGGCCGCGTCGCTGGACGACGCGGTCGGCAAGCTCGGCGGCTGAAGCCCTCGCTTTCGGACGACCGGTCTCAGCCGGGCGGGTCCCGTCGAGTTGGGCCGTCACGATCATCCCTGGGGGGTGCAGGGCCGGGCGATATGGCCGAGCACTCCGTCCCTCCCCCTCCACGGCACGCGCGACGGCGACGGGGGTGGGAACGACTTCCCTCCTCCGTCGCCGTCCCGGCCCCTCACCATTCGGGTCACTATTCGGGCCGGATGACCGCGCGGACGCAGCCGTCGGACTTGTGCTTGAACATGTCGTACGCGCTGGGCGCCTCGTTCAGGGTGACGCTGTGCGTCGCGAGATGGGACGTGCTCAGCTCCCCGGCGGCGACACGGTCCAGCAGCATGGGGATGTAACGCTGGCCGTGCATCTGGGCGCCCCACAAGGCCGGTCCTCTGTTGATCACCGCGCCGAGGGGGAACCTGTCGAGCCCCGTGGGGCCGCAGCTCCGGGCTACTCCGTGCGCAGCCCCTCCGGCCGCATCAGCCGCAGCAGCGGTGGCAGGCTGAGGAGGGTCACCGCCAGGACGACCGCGCCGCCGATGCCGGCCATGGCGAGGACACCGGTCCAGTCGACGCGGACCGGAGTGCCCGTCATCTTCAGGAGCACCGTGCCCAGCGTCAGGCCCACGACCGAGGCCAGCAGCAGGCCCAGGGCGACGGGGATAGCGGTCTGCCACAGTACCGACAGGCTCAGCGTGCGGCGCCGGGTGCCGAAGGCCACCAGGGCCGACAGCAGCCTCCTCCGCTCTCGCAGCTGCTCCAGCTGCGAGACCAGCAGGCTCGCGCCGATCAACGCCAGCACGCACGCCGCCCCGACGAACAGACCGGTGCGGATGGCGTCGAACCGGCCGCTGCGCTCCGTCTCCGCCCACGTCACGGCGTTCGCCAGCGGATCGACGGCCGCCACGGTGTTCCGCACCCGGTCGTGGACGTCCGGTACCGACTCGTCCAGCCTGAGGTAGGCGTGCCCCTCCAGGGCCGGCGCGAGCGTGTCCGGCACGGCCTTCGGCGTGATCAGGATGCCGCCCCGGTCGATCCCGGCCAGCAGACCGTGACGCGGCTTCGCCGCCTTCACGCCCTGCGGCACCGTCCAGGGGATCTCCAGGCTCTTCGGGGTGCCCTCGTACGACGGGTCGAGGTACAGCTTCCGTCCCGGGGCGGCCAGCTTCGCCACGTCGACCCCCGAGTCCCACTCGGCGCCGTGGACGGCGAACACGTCCCCCTCGGCGCACGAGGGCAGATCGGCGATCTCCCGCAGCGCGGTACAGCCGCCCACCGTCACGGTCGTGGTGGCCTCCGGGTCGCGGGCGCGGTCACCGAGATGGCCCTCGGAGTAGTCGTACACCTCGTTCACTCCCTTGGTGTCCCGCAACCTCTCGGCCGCCGGGGCCGGCGGCACGGCGTTCGGCAGGGTCACCTCCATCTGCGCCCACGCTACGTCCTGCCCGGTGGACCTGGTGTACTCCTCCTCGGCGCCCGCGAACAGCATCTGCAGCGCGATCGCCCCGGCGACGGCCACCGCGATGCCGTTGACCATGCGGGCCGCCGTGCCGCTGCTCATCTGCAGCCGGCGCACGGCCAGCTGCCAGGCGACGCCGCCGGCACCGAGCCGGGCGACGACCGTCTCCACGATCCACGGCAGCAGCGCGGTCACGCCGACCAGGAGCAGCACCACACCGCCGGTCACCAGGTACTGGTTGAAGTCTCCGTTCTCCCGTCCGTTGCCGATCATCGGGTAGAGCATGGCAAGCCCCGCGAGCGGCAGCAGCAGCCGCCACCACAGCCGGCGCCGGGGCGGCCGGCCCGAGCGCACCACACCGAGCGGCTCGATGACGACTCCGCGCAGTGCCAGCAGCGTCACCAGCACCGCCGCCGTCGGCACGGCCACCGCGACCAGCAGGGCGAGCAGCGGCGAGGGGTTGAGATAGCTCGGGAACACGCTGATGCGGAACACCTCGGCGGTCCCCGCGAGCTGGCGCCCGACCATGAAGAACCCGGCGCCGAAGACCAGCCCCAGCATCGCGCCCGCCAGCGCCTCACCGGCGGCGATCCGCCGGGTCATGCCGCTGTCGGAGCCCACCAGCCGCAGCGCCGCCAGCCGCCGGTCCCGCCGCTCCCCGCCGAACCGCACCGCCGCCGCGATGAAGACCGCGACCGGCATCAGCAGCACCACGAAGAGGACCAGGATCAGCAGGAGCAGCACCGGATCTGACCGCTCGGAGGTCGTGTTCGGGGTGCCGTACCCGTCGATGCGGGCGATCCGGCCACTGTCGATGTGCGGCGCGAGCCCTTCGGCGCCCTGGTAGAAGGCGAGTTCGGCCGAGCCGATCAGCCCGCTCTCCCCGATCGTGCCGACGATCCGGTCCGGCAGCCGCTCGCGCAGGAGCGCGCCGGAGTCCGACTCCAGCAGCTCCTTCAGCGCGGGGGAGAGCACCATCTCGCCCTTCGCCGGGAACCGCTCCACCCCGGAGGCAGCGGCGCCCGCGGTCCCTCGGGTTCCAGGGCCCGGCCCCGGATGCTGTCGTCGCGGAAGTCCGAACCGACGTTGGCGACCACGAGCGTGTCGTCGGCCTTCGGCAGCCGCTCATCGATGAAGGTGATGTCGGTGCGGGCGGCCTCCCGCTCGTGGCGTACGTCGAGCGCGTTGGGCAACGCCGTCGTCAGCAGAAGCAGCGCCACGCCGAGCCCGACGCCGACCGCCGTCAGCACCGCCCGCGTCCATCCCTCGCGCCCGCCGGTGAAGGCGAACCGGACGCCCATGGCCAGGTCCGCGGCCACACGCCGCGTCCAGCTCCGTCCGCCCGGGGCGGGGCCCGTCGGCAAGGTCCGCGGCCGTTCTCCCGTGGACAGGCTCATACGACGCGCTCCATGTCCCTGGACCTGCCGTCCCGCACCACGATCTCGCGGTCGGAGTAGGCGGCCACCCGTGCCTCGTGCGTGACCAGCACGACGGCGGCGTTGGTGGAGCTGGCGGCGTCCGTGAGGAGTTCCATCACGCGTTCGCCGTTGAGGGAGTCCAGGGCGCCGGTCGGCTCGTCGGCGAAGAGCACGCGCGGGTTCGTGACCAGCGACCGTGCCACCGCGACCCGCTGCCCCTGGCCGCCTGAGACCTCCCCCGGCCGCTTCTTCCGTAGGTCGTCGACCTCCAGCCGCTCCATCCAGGTCAGCGCGGCGCGCTCGGCCTCCTTGCGGGAGGTGCCGTTCAGCCGTAGCGGCAAGGCGACGTTCTCGACGCACGTCAGCTCCGGCACCAGCTGCCCGAACTGGAACACGAAACCGAACTCGGAGCGCCGGAGCGCACTGCGTTCGGCGTCGCTCATGGCGGACAGCTCCCGCCCGCCGTACATGATCGTCCCCGAGTCGGGCGTGACGATCCCGGCGAGGCAGTGCAGCAGCGTCGACTTGCCCGACCCGGAGGGCCCCATCACGGCGACGACCTCGCCCGGATGGATCGAGAACTCCGCGCCGTCGAGGGCGAGGGTCGGGCCGTATGCCTTGCGGAGCTGCTCGGCCGAGAGCAGCGAACCTGCGGGAGGAGTCATCGGGCCACCGCCTCACGGAGCTTGTCGAGGCGCGCCGTGGTGAGCTCCAGCCAGCGCAGGTCGGCCTCCAGGTGGAACAGGGCGTGGTCGCAGATCAGCTGGTCGGCGAGGTCGCCCTTGCGCTTGCGGTCGGTGAGGACGCGCATGCTGAGCAGGTGCTCCGAACGCTGGATGTCGAGGACGTCGGCGGCGTCGCGATGGGTGAGCAGCGCGAGGACGACCTTCGTGTACAGCGTCGACTGGAGGTACGGCTCGGGCTTCTCCGGCGTGGCGAGCCACCGCTGTACGTCGGTGATCCCGGCGTCGGTGATCGCGTACCGCTTGCGCTCGGGACCGCCGCCGGCCTCGATGCCGTCGACGACGACGAGGCCGTTCTTCAGCAGGCGGGACATCGTCGAATAGACCTGGCCGTAGTGGAGCGGCCGGTCGAGACCGAACTTCTCGTCGAAGGCGCGCTTGAGGTCGTAGCCGTGGCGCGGCCCGGACTCCAGGAGTCCCAGGAGGGTGTGACCGATTGACATGCAGAGGACTCTACACACGGTGTATACGTGCCGTGTATACACCGTGTGTAGAGAGTGTGACCGCTCGTGCGAAAGCCCAGGTCGGAGGCGATGGTCACGGTTTCGCTACGACGGAAGCCGCGTCTCCGTAAGCGTGCGGTGCCGCGGCTGCGCGAGCAACGCATTCGCCGACGACTCCGCCGAGCGGGAACGGGAACGCTCCTTCGGCGGGCGATGAAGGGGGGGGACCCCCGGTCCGTCCCCGGTGGACCGGGGTAAGGCCGGCTGCAAGCACCATCTGTCGTCGAGGTGCACGGCATCCCGGTCGCCGCGATCGCTACCGGAGGCAACCGGAACGACGTATCCCAACTGATCCCGCTGATCCAGGCCGTCCCGCCGATCCGCGGCAAGCGCGGCCGGCCACTGCGCCGCCCCAGGCACCTGTACGCCGACCGCGGCTATGAACACGAGGCCGAGTGGGGGCGGGCGATCGCCCGAGGCATTCGTAGCAGGCGGGCCCGCGTAGCCTCACATCCGGGATCTCAGCACGTCGACCTCACAGCCCGGCGCGAACGGGTCGAAGCCGTGCTCGGACAGCCAGCGAACTGCCAGCAGGCTTCGCAACGACCACCACGCGTGGATCACGTCGAGGTCAACGTCTGTGCCGTACCCGGCAAGGACGTCGTCGAGGTGCTCCTCGTGCCCGAGTGTGAAGGTGGCGAGGTCGTACAGGGCATCACCCTGGCCCGCCTCGGACCAGTCGATGATGCCGGTGACCTCGTCACCGTCGATGAAGACGTGCGCGATCTGCAGGTCGCCGTGTGTGAACGCCGGAGTCCACGGCCGGAGCGCGGCCTCGGCGACCCGACGGTTACGGGTGACCAGGTCGGCGGGCAGAAGGCCGTTCGTCACGAGCAGCTCGCACTCGTCGTCGAGTTCCGCCGCCAGCGCGACGATGCTCCGGCCGGCGCGGCCGGGGCGGGGCGGCAGCGGCGCGTTGTGCAGCTTCCGGATGGCGGCGCCCGCCGCGGCCCACGCCGCCGACGGCTCACCGAGGCGCCCAAGCGTCGTCCCCGGGAGCGCGGCGATCGCGAGCACGGGCGGCATGCGCCACAGGACCTCCGGGGTGGGGACCGGCGCCAGGGACATCGCCTCGACCTCGACGTCGATACGCTCCTGATCGGCGTCCACCTTCAGGAACACGTCGCCGCCGCGCAGGGTCGCACGTTCGGAATGGGCGACGACGACTTCGACCTTGTCCATGGGCGGCCAGTATCCCCGAGGTGATCGCCGACGTCGCCGGATTTGTCGCATGCCCTTACGCAGTTGACCGCATCCCGCTACCCGCCGGCCGTTTAAGAGTCCTTGGCCCGCTCGGCGTCGCGGCGCAGCAAAGAGCCAGGAGAGCGGGGCGGCGGGCAGCGAACTGTTGCACAGGAGTGGGTGGTTTCCCAGTGCTGGCCCCAGCTATGGACCGACATATCCGGGCTATCGGATCAACGGCCTGCCTAGCCGCACGACGTAAGGATGCCATGCCTTCATGCTACTGATGTGGGTGACGCGATCCTCGTGAAGCGATCCGGTTGGTAGAGGCTCTGCCGGGTTCATTTCGGCCGCAGAGGCTGATTGTGTACGTACGGGCCTTTGTGGCCGAGCAATTGACACCTCGATCCTGCATGATGGTCCGCCAGCTGGCTGAGGCGCCTTTCCTTGAATCCGGCGGCGTCCTGCTGGTGGGCAGATTCGTGGTCTGGCCTTCGATGCCGGGGCTCGGGTCAGGCAAGCCGTCTGCCGAGGCTGAAGAAGTCCACGTACAGGTCCAGCTGCTGGGCCAACATCGCGGCACCATAGTGGACCCTGAGGCCGCGCGTCTCGGCAGTTCGCAAGAGCGCGGTGCGGCGGGGCTTCATCACGATGTCGACCACCACCGTGCTGTCGGGCAGGAGGGCCGGCTCGAAGGGCAGGGGATCCTCGGGGCGCATGCCCAGCGGGGTCGCGTTCACCGCGAGATCGGCCGCCACGGGGCCCGCGGCGCTGTGGAGGCGCCCGGGGAAGTGCGGTGACAGCCGTTCGACAAGGGTGTGTACCCGGTGCTCGTCCCGGTCGGTGACGGTGACTTCGGCACCGGCCGACAACAGGGAGACGGCGATGGCACTGCCCGCCCCTCCCGCGCCCAGGAGCCAGACGTGCCGGCCCTCCGGTTCGTGCCCTGCGGAGCGCAATCCGCGGACGAAGCCCTCGCCGTCGAAGTTGTCGGCCAGCCATCGGCCGTCCGGGGTCCGGCGCATGGCGTTCGTGCCATCGCTGAGCGCCGCCGCGGCACTCACCTCGTCGGCCAGGTCCAGGGCGGCCCTCTTGTGCGGCACGGTGACGAGCAGTCCGTCGACGTTCCCGCTGCTCTGCAGCCCCCGGACCACGGAGGCGAGTCCCGCCGGTGTCGCGTGCACCGGCACCAGCACCGCATCGATGCCGAGCCGGGCGAACAGCGGATTCATCATCGTGGGGGCCTGCACCTGCTCGACCGGGTCTCCGATCACGGCGAACAGCCGGGTACGGCCAGTGATGCGCTGGTGTTCCGTCGTCACGCCGAACCCTCCGACATCTTCAGGTCAGATCGCGTGTGCCCCGAGCTTCGGGAACCATAGCCATGAGCGGCCAAGGGAGCAACGGGCCCCGTGTGCCACGGGTATGGTGATCGGCAGAGGCGAGTCCGACCAGTCGGGGGAACCAGGGAGAGGCGAGACAGGTTGAGTTTCTCTGACGGATCCCGGCGCGGTGCCGGGCCGGGGCGGCGATTCCATGACACCCGGATGCTGGACGTGCGGGTCTCCGAGGTGCGCGACGTCGTCCCGGGCATACGGGAGCTGACCCTCACGGGCCCGACGCTCGCGGTCCTGCACAGCAAACCGGGCGCCCATCTGCCGCTTGAGGTGCCGGACGTGGACGGCGTGCCCCTGCTTCGGACGTACTCCGTGTGGGCGCACAACCCGTCGCGCGCCACGCTGACGCTGCGGATCTCACTGCACCGGCCGGGCGGGCCCGGCAGCCGGTGGGCAAGTTCCGCGGTGACAGGGGACCGGACCCGAGTAGGGATGCCGCGCAACCGGATCACGCTGGATCCCAGGGCCCGCCACCACGTCTTCATCGGCGAGGAGACCGGAGCCGTCCCGCTGCTGACCATGCTGGCCGCGCTGCCCGCCGGCGCGGCGGCCCGCGGGGTACTGGAGACGGCCGGACCCGATGGCGAGTTCCCGGCCCCGTACGGTCCGCGCGGTCTTCCCTGGGTACACCGGGGCCGCGCCTCCGCCGTGGGGTCGCGGGTGCTGCTGGAGGCCGTACGGCGGCTGGAGTTGCCACCCGGGCCGGGAGTCGCCTACGTCGCTGGTGAGGCGACGACCTGCCGGGCCGTGGTGCGTCATCTGTGCGGCGTACGGGCCTGGCCCCGCTACGCGGTACGGACCCAGGTGCACTGGGCGGCCGGCCGCACCGGCATCATCTGACGCCCGTGGCGGGGCGACGTTCTCGGCCAGGCCGCGCAAGGCCCTCTCGCGTGGGATCGGCGGGAAGCGTTATAAACAACGCATGACGCGTACACGGCAGTCAGGGGCGGTGTGGCGCATCCCCGTCGCGCTGGGAGCTCGCTCCTACTCCGTCCACATCGGCCCGGGTGTCAGCGGCCTGCTCGCCGGACTGGTCCGGGACCTCGGCGCGCGGCGGGCCGCCGTGGTCTCCGCCCGGCCGCCGGACGAGACACCGGACCCGGGGGTTCTGGCGCTCCGGGTGCCGTTGGCGGACGGAGAGGACAACAAGACGTTCGCCGCCGTGGAACGGCTGTGCGGCGCGTTCGCCGACTTCGGGCTCACCCGCGGTGACGTGGTCGTCTCCTGTGGCGGCGGCACCACCACCGACGTCGTCGGTCTCGCGGCCGCGCTCTACCACCGAGGCGTACCCGTGATCCATCTGCCCACCACTCTGCTCGCCCAAGTCGACGCGAGCGTCGGAGGCAAGACCGCGGTGAACCTGCCGCAGGGCAAGAACCTCGTCGGTGCCTACTGGCAGCCCGCAGCGGTACTCTGCGACACCGACTACCTGCGGACCCTGCCCGAGCGCGAGTGGCGCAACGGCTACGGTGAGATCGCCCGCTCCCACTTCATCGGGGCCGGAGACCTGCGCGGGCTGCCGGTCGCCGAGCAGATCGCCGCCGGCGTACGGCTCAAGTCCTCGGTAGTGGCCGCCGACGAACACGACGAGGGCCTGCGACACATCCTGAACTACGGCCACACGCTGGGCCACGCGCTGGAGCGGGCCACGCACTACGGGCTGCGGCACGGCGAGTGCGTGGCGATCGGCACCGTCTTCGCGGGGCGGCTCTCCGGTGCCCTCGGGCGAATCGGCGCCGACCGGGTCGCGGAGCACGAAGAGGTCGTGCGTGCCTACGGGTTGCCCTGCGCGCTGCCCGCGGAGGTGGACGCCGCCGACCTGCTCCCGCTCCTGCGGCTCGATAAGAAGGCGACGCGGGGACTGAGCTTCGTCCTCGACGGGAAGGACGGTGTGGAGCTGGTGCAGGACGTCCCGGAGGCCGAGGTCCGCCGCACCCTCGCCGGCATGCCCCGAGAAGGGCGGCACTGACGCCGTCAGGCGTGAACGACAGTCGGACGATCGGAGGGCGGACCAGTATGGAACGGCGCATCCTCGGCGGGACCGGGATATCGGTCAGTGAACTGGCGCTGGGCTCCATGATGTTCGGGTCGTGGGGCAACCCGGACCGACAGGAGGCACGGAAGGTCATCGGAATGGCCCTGGACGCCGGAGTCAACCTGGTCGACACGGCCGACATCTACGGCGAGGGCGGCACCGAGGAGATCGTCGGCGAGGCGCTGAGAGGCCGTCGCGACGACGTGGTCCTGGCCACCAAGTTCCACGGGCCGATGGGGCCGGACCCCAACCACCGCGGAAACTCCCGGCGATGGATCATGCGGGCCGTGGAGAACAGCCTGCGGCGGCTCGGCACCGAACACATCGACCTCTACCAGGTGCACGGGGTCGACCCCGACACCGACATCGACGAGATGCTCTCCGCCCTGTCGGACCTGGTGAGGGCGGGGAAGGTACGGGCGATCGGCACGTCGAATTTCCCGGCCGACCAGCTGGTCGAAGCACGCTGGACCGCCGAGCGCCGGGGCCATGTCCACCTCCGCTCCGAGCAGCCCGCGTACTCCATCCTCAGCCGGAGCGTGGAGATGCACGTGCTGCCGACCGCGCAGCGGCACGGCATGGGCGTCCTGGTCTGGGGACCGCTGAGCGCCGGCTGGCTCTCGGACGCCGACGCCACACCCGGAAAGGGCCGTGCGGTGCTCGAACCGCGGCGGTTCGATCCCGGCGTGCCCGCGAACGCCGCCAAGGCCCGGGTGGTGGCCCGGCTCCGCGAGCTCGCCGCCGAAGCCGGGATGCCGCTGACCCACCTGGCCCTGGCCTTCGTCCAGGCCCACCCGGCCGTCACCTCGGTGATCATCGGACCGCGGACCGCGGACCAGCTCTCCGACCTGCTGGCCGGCGCCGGGAAGGTGCTGGACGACGAGGTCCTCGACCAGATCGACGAGATCGTGCCGCCCGGCAGCGACCTCAACCCGGCCGACAACCACTCCGTCCGGGGGCTGCTGGCCGACACCGCACGGCGCCGCCGTCCCACCCCCCGGCGGAGCGCACGGCAAGAAGCCCGGCACTGACCCCCTCGGCCGTTCGGGCCGGAGGGGCCGCGCCGGGCTCCCGTGTCCGCGGGGGCTCAGGTACGGACGGTCTCCAGGATGCGCAGATCGCCGCCGACCGGGATGCTCCGCCGTACCCGCAGGCCCGCCCGCTCGGCCAGGGCCCGGTAGTCCGACTCCGGCCGGTCCTGGCCACCGACCAGCACCGTCAGCAGCAGCCCCCGGAACAGCGCCTCCTGGTCGGATTCCTCGTCCACCACGCTCTCGATGATCAACAGCGGCACGCCGGGGCGCATGGCCTCCCGGATCCGGCCCAGTATGCGCACGATGGTGTCGTCGTCCCAGTCGTGCAGCGCGCGCTTGATCGTGTACAGGTCCGCCCCGGCCGGTATCGCCTCGAAGAAGTCCCCGGCGACGGTCTCGTAGCGTCCGTCGACGCCCGCCTTGGCCAGGAGCTCCTCGGCCAGCGGCACGATCTCCTGGCGCTCCAGGATCGTGCCGCGGACCGTCGGGTGCGCGGTGAGGATCGCGGCCAGGAGGCTGCCGAGCCCACCGGCGACATCGACCACGTGCCCCGACGCCGAGAAGTCGTAGGCGCTCGCGATGTCGGCGCTCTCGGCCTCCGAGACCGTGCTCATCGCCGCGTTGAACCGCTGCTTGGCGTCCGGGTCGTTCTTCGTCAGCTCCCAGAACGAGGTGCCGTTGGCCTTCTCGAAGGACGACTCGCCGGTGCGTACCGTGTGAAGCAGGTCGCCCCAGGCCGCCCAGTGCCAGTTGGCCGCCATGAAGCGGGCGTCGGCCGACTCCGGATTGCGCGGCTCGCTCAGCAGCACCGCCGACAGCGGCGTCTGGGCGTAGGTCCGTCCGTCCGGCAGCCGCCGGAACACCCCGAACGTGCTCAGGGCACGCAGCAGCCGGCCCAGGGTGGGAGCGTGTGCCCCGGTGCGCTCGGCGAGTTCGGTCACCGTCAGCTCGCTCTCGGCCAGCAGGTCGGGGACGCCCAGTTCGGCGGCGACATGAACGGCCCTCGCCCGCCACGCCCCTTGGAGCACTGCCATCATCTGCCGGTTGGCGCTCTGGTCCACGGTCTCGATGGGCTCGGTCATGAGGTCTCCGCAATCGTCGTCGGGTGGGATCGGCTGAGCAGAGCGGGGCGGTGTGCGGCCCCCCGGGTCCTGTCTGGCGGCCCTGGGGCGTGCCCGGCGGATCATGGCAGGGGTCGCGACGCCTGGCACGATCCGCCGGGCATGGCCTAGGCCGCCGGCGGGATGTTGTGGTTGAACCGGAACGTGTTGCCCGGGTCCCAGGTCTTCTTGAGGCTGAGGAGACGGTCGTACGCCTCGGCCGTGTACGCCTCGCGCACGTCCGCGGGATCGGTGTGGGCGATGCCCGCCATGAAGTTCAGCATCCGGGTGCCGGTCGACCACGGCGCGAGGGTCGCCAGAACCCGGTCGTGTCCTTCGTACACCAGCTCGTCCTCGCCGATGCCGAGGACTCCGGCCGAGTACACCTGGAACTGCGCGGGCCCGTGCGCGACCGCGTTGGGCACCCGCGGCGGGCGGGACAGGGCACCGCCGAGATGGCGGACCTCCAGGCTCACCGCGCTCTTCGTGCCGGGTCCGACCAGTGCCAGGACCGCCTCGACCGTGCCCTCGTCCAACGTGGTGAGCTGGAAGTTGTTGATGTAGTAGGAGCCGGGCGTGGGCGGATCGTTGTGGATGCTGCCCACCCGCGTGTACGGGATGTCGGCGACCGTGTCGAGCAGGGTGGGGGCGACCTCCCGCAGTGGCCTGATCAGACGCTCGCCCTCCTCCGGGGCGCCGAGGTAGCACAGGCGCAGGTGCAGGGCGAAGCGGCCGCGCAGCTCATCGGGGACGCCGTCCACGTCCGGCCAGTCCAGCATGAAGAAGGAGGAACTCATCTCCTCCGGCACCCTGGCGGCCCATGTGCGGTACAGATGGAGCACGTCCCGCACCGACTCGGCCGGGAACCACAGGCCCCCGCCGTACAGGCGGGACACCTCCATCAGCTCGACCTCGATCGCGGTCACCACACCGAAGTTGCCCTTGCCGCCACGCAGCGCCCAGAACAGGTCCGGGTTCTCCTCCTCGTCGGCGACGCGCAGTTCGCCGTCGGCGGTGACCACCTCGATGCGCCGGACGTGGTCGGCGGCATAGCCGTAGCGGCGGGAGAGGACACCGATGCCACCGCCCAAGGTGTAGGAGACGGCGCCGACGAAGGGGGCCGAGCCGTTCAACGGGGCGAGTCCGTACTCGGCGGCGAGCGGGATGACGTCCTGCCACAGCACGCCGGCCTCCAGCCGCGCGGTGCGCCGCTCCGGGTCCACGCGCACGCCGTCCATCGCGCGGGAGTCGAGGAAGATCGCGCGTTCGTCGGCGGGCAGGCAGGCGCCGTGCCCGGTGGCCTGGACGGCGACGCCCAGTCCGTGGTCGCGCGCGAAACGGACCGAGGCCACCACGTCGTCCGCGTTCGCGACGGCGACGACCAGCGCGGGCCGGTGTTCCACGGCACGGTCGAAGCCGTCCACGTGCTCGGCGTACTCGGGATCGCCTGGCAGGAGCACGGGGCCCCTGACATCCTCCGCGAGTCGCCGCACCGCCCCCGGGGGCAGTGCAGGTCCGTTCACCGGGTTCAACTTGCTCACTGGCCTTCCTCTTCCTGGTCGTCTGGCGCTGTGAGAGCGCTGGGGGCACCCGTGCCGGGCACCGGCCCGGGACCCGCCATGCCGGCGGCGAGCGTACTTCCGTCCCCGGGGTCGATGAGCAGAAACGAGCCAGTGCGCCGGGAGTTCCGGTAGGCGTCCAGAGTGAGTGGTTCGGCCGTGCTCAGCACCATGCTGCCGATGTCGTCGACGGCGAGTCGGTCCGGTGCCGGTTCCTCGTCCAGCGGACCGGGGCCGAGCCGGGAGGGGACGTCCACCACCAGGGCGCGCACCGTCCTGGTGGTGTGCTTGAGCAGCACCGGGTCGCCCCGGCGCAGCGGCCGTTCGTGGAGACGGCAGACCGTGGCCTCGACCGTACGGGTCAGCGGCGGTGCCTGGCCCGCCGCCACGATGAGGTCGCCACGCGCCACGGTGACGCTGTCGGCGAGCAGCAGGGCGAACCGCAGCAACGTGGTGTCCGTGGGGAGTCGTGGTCCGTCCGCGAGCGGATTCGTGGGGGTCGTGATCGGCACTGCTAGAAGTACCCCTCCCGCTTGCGGTCCTCCATGGCGGCCTCGGAGGCCCTGTCGTCGGCACGGGAGGCGCCACGTTCGGTCAGTGCGGACGCCGCGACCTCCCGGACGACCTCCGCCGCCGTGGTCGCATCGGAGTCGACGGCCCCGGTGCAGGACATGTCACCGACCGTGCGGTAGCGCACCCGCCGCTTCTCCACGCGTTCGCCCTCCCCGGGCCCGCCCCAGTCTCCGGCGCTGAACCACATGCCGTCGCGCCGGAAGACCTCCCGGTGCTGGGCGAAGTAGAGCTCGGGCAGTCCGATCCGCTCGGCGCCGATGTACTGCCAGACGTCGAGCTCCGTCCAGTTCGACAACGGGAACACCCGGACGTGCTCGCCCGGCCCGTGCCGGCTGTTGTACAGCTCCCACAGCTCGGGGCGCTGCCGCCGGGGATCCCAGCCGCCCCACTCGTCACGCAGGCTGAACACCCGTTCCTTCGCCCGGGACATCTCCTCGTCTCGCCGGGCGCCGCCGAACACCGCGCGGAAACGGCCGGCCCCGATGGCGCGCAGCAGGCACGGGCTCTGCAGGGCGTTCCGGCTGCCGTCCGGCCGCTCTTTCAGTTCCCCGCTGTCGATGCGCTCCTGTACCGAGGCGACGTGCAGCCGCAGTCCGTGACGGGCCACCGTCCGGTCGCGGTAGGCGATGACCTCGGGGAAGTTGTGCCCGGTGTCCACGTGCAGCAGGGGGAACGGCAGCGGCGCGGGGGTGAATGCCTTCAGCGCGAGATGCAGGACGACGGCGGAGTCCTTACCGCCGGAGAACAGCAGCACCGGCCGCTCGCACTCGCCGACCGCCTCCCGGATGATGTGGACGGCCTCCGACTCCAGTTGGACCGTGTGGTTCACGCGAGCCCCCGTGCGCTGAGCAGGTCGAACAACAGGGCGGCCGACTCCTCCGGTCGCTGCCGGTGGGCCGGGACGGCGAGATCGGGTGCGCGCGGCGCCTCGTAAGGGTCGTCGACGCCGGTCAGCCCGACCAGGTCGCCCGCGGCCTGACGTGCGTACAACCCCTTCACGTCCCGCTCGGCGCACACCTCGACCGGAGTGGCGACGTGGATCTCCAGGTAGGGGGTGCCGGACCGCTCGTGGTTCCCCCGGACAGCCGCCCGGGCGTCGGCGTAGGGAGCGATCACCGGGACCAGGGTGAGGATGCCGTTGCGGGCCAGGACCTCCGCGACCAGGCCGATTCGCCGGACGTTGGCGATCCGGTCCTCCCGGCTGAACCCGAGGTCCGCGGTGAGCCGGGCCCGGTTCTCGTCGCCGTCCAGGACCTCCACCCTGCGGCCCTGCGGCGCCAGCCGGTGGACCAGCGCCCTGGCGATGGTCGACTTGCCGGAGCTCGGCAGCCCGGTGAGCCACACGGTCGCACCGGGCCAGCAGGTGCAGTACGCGGTCGGGTGTCTCATCGGCCACTCCGCGAGGTCAGGGGATGGGTGTCGGTGCGTGCGGCGACCGGACGGAGGATCTCCCGCAGGGCAGTGGCCAGCACGTGGTGTCGCCGGGCACCGGTCAGGGGCTCGGCGGCGGTGCAGCGCCAGGCCACGAACCCGTCCGGCCGCACCAGCAGGGCGCCGGCCGGGCCGGTGCCGCAGACCTGGTCGAAGGGCACCGGGGGACGCAGGACCCGGGCGGTGACCGGGACCGCCAGCTCCCCGGCGACCTCGGCTGCCGTCCGGGACCAGCCCTCGTCGCCGCCGAGCAGCAGGAACCGCGGGCCAAAGACGCCCGGTGCGCACAGATCGAGGACGGAGCCCTGCCCAGGACCCCCGTCCGGCCCGGGAGCGAGCGGCAGGTGCGGCAGCCGCGTGCCGGGCGCGCCGGACAGTTCGAAGGTGTCGGGAAAGGAGCTGCCGGGCCCGGCGGCGCCGATGACCGCGCTCGAACGGTAGCGGTAGCCCATGATGATGGTGCGGGGATCGCGCGCCTCGGCGCCGAGCCGCTCACCCGGGACGCCGTCGAGCAGCAGGGCCTGCTCGGCGGTCGCGACGCCCACCGGGCGGCGTTCGGCGTCGTAGCTGTCGAGCAGCGCGGCACCCGCCCAGCCGTGTACCACCGCGGCAAGTTTCCAGGCCAGGTTGTGCGCGTCCTGGATGCCCGCGTTGGATCCGTAGCCGCCGGCCGGTGGATGCAGGTGGGCGGCGTCGCCGACGAGGAAGACGGGCCCCTCGCGATAGCGCTCCGCGATGCGGTGCCGGGCCTGCCAGTGGAAGGTCGCCGTCAGCTCCACCGGGATGTCGTCGGTCCCGAGCGCGGCCCGTACCAGCTCCAGGCAGCGCACGGGGTCGGGCTCCCGGCCGGGGCCGCCGACGGCCTCGCTCTCCACGGCCGCCGCCCACCAGTGGTCCGCGTCGAGCTGCATGACCGCACCGGAGAACCCCGGGTTCTCGATCATGCTCATGAAGAACCGGCGACCCTTCAGCAGCGGGGTGAGGTCGGCCCGGAACAGGATGGTGGTGCGGCAGGCGATCGTGCCCAGGCCGGCCCGCGCGATGCCGACGGCCTCGGGTATCCATCCGTGCGCGCCGTCCGCCGCGACCAGGTACCGCGCGGTCACGGTCACCGAACGGCCGTCCGCGCGACGGATGCGCGCCACCACACCTTCGGGGCCCACCGACAGCCCGGTCAATTCCTCCCCGAAGCGGACGTCCGCGCCCGCCCGCCCCGCGGCCTCGCGCAGGAGCGGTTCCGTGCGGTGCTGTCCGCACCAGAACGGCGGGCACGGCCCGGGTACGGAGAGTTCCTCCTCCCCGGTCTCCAGCACCTCGGCGGCGTCGAGAGCGGACAGTGAGGGGACGCCGACGACGGTTCGGGGCAGCACCCGGTCCGGTTCGGTGAACACGCGCGGATCGTCACCGCCGACGACCTCGAACCCGGCCGCCGCCATAGCCTCCTGGAGCCCGGCCTCCCGCAGCAGCTCCATGGTCCGCCTGCTGACGTGGGTGGCGCGTGGAAGAGTGGAGGTGTGGGGGCGGCGTTCCACGAGCAGTACCGCGACCCCGGCGCGGGCCAGGAAGAGCGCGGTCGCCAATCCAGTGGGCCCGCCCCCGACGACCAGTACGGTCATGACCGCAGCCACTCCCCTCAGACCTTGCTCACCAACTGGTCACCGACGACGAGATGATCGAGGTTCATGGCCGCGAAGGCATCGACGGCCTCCTCCGGGGTCTCCACGATGGGCTGACCGGCCACGTTGAAGGAGGTGTTGAGCAGCACCGGGCAGCCGGTCAGCCGCTCGAACTCGCCCAGCAGCCGGTGCACCGCCGGGTTCTGGCGCTCCTCCAGCGTCTGGTGCCGGGCCGTGCCGTCCACATGGGCCGCCGCCGGGATGACATCGGGACGGGTGACCCGCGTGACGATCAGCATGTACGGCGAGGGCTGACCGAGGTCGAAGAACTCGTCACTGCGCTCGGCGCGGATGACCGGCGCGTACGGCCGGAACCCCTCACGGAACTTGACGTTCTCATTGAGATGGTCGCGCACGGAGGCGGGGAACGGGGCGGCGAAGATGCTGCGGTGGCCGAGCGCCCGCGGACCGAACTCGCTGCGCCCGTCCCACCAGCCCACGATCCGGCCCTCGGCCAGCAGCGCGGCGACCTCCCCCGGCAGGTCCTCGGGGGTGCGGGCGGGCAGCCCCGATGCGGCGACGGCCGCGCGGGCCCGCGAGCGCGGGTACTCGGGACCCAGGTAGGCGTTCTCCAGGGCGGGCAGCTCCGCCATCGGTACGCCCTCCAGCTCGTGCAGCCCGTAGTAGGCGCAGCCGAGACTGATGCCGTCGTCCCCGGCGGCGGGCACCACGAAGAGCCGCTCGAACGGGGTCTCCTTCAGGATCCGGCCGTTGGCGACGCTGTTGAGGCCGACACCGCCCGCGATGCAGAGATCGGTCAGCCCGGTCCGCGCGTGCAGGGCGCGGGCGCAGTGCACCAGGGCCCGCTCCAGCACCTCCTGGGCGGCGCGCGCGATGGCCGCCTTGACGTCGAAGCCGGCATCCTGCGCCAGCCGTCCCAGCAGATGCGCGACCTTGCTCGCGGAGATGCTGACACCGCCCCCGGGCAGCAGGGTGACCAGCTCCGCCAGGTCGTCCACGAACCGTTCGTCGCCGTACGGCGCGAGGCCCATGGTCTTGCCGTCCTCGCTGACCGGGAAGCGGGTCTTCGGCCCGGTGTAGGCGAGTCCGATGGCGAGGCTCGCGGTGCGGTACAGGTGCCCGAGCGAGTTGTCGGTCTCGCCGGGCTGGTAGTAGGCGCTCTCCGAGCCGGCGTCGACCACGTGCGCGCCGCTGACCCGGTCGAGCAGCCGTATGCCCCGCGCGTCCGCGACGAAGGAGCTGATGGTCTCCGCCTCCCGGGCAGCGGACCCCGACTTGGCACCGAGGGTGAGACTGCCGGAGTTGTCGCACACCAGTACCGCGGCCTGGGACATGCCGGAGGCGCCGAACGCGCTGTAGGCGTGGGCCAGGTGATGGTTGATCACCGTCACCCGCCGCCGGAAGGAGTGGTAGAAGGGCCGGGGCACCAGCTCGCAGGCGACCACGTGCTCCACCTCGGCCGCGGTGGAGCCCAGCTGCCCCAGGCACGCCTGTCGGCTGACACCCGCCAGCAGATCCGTGCCCAGGCCGTACTTGCTGCGCATGAGGCGTTCCTCGTCCACCGCGACCAGCCGACTGCCGTCGGTGGCGCAGGAGGCCCAGTCATGCCCGGATCCACCTAGTCCTAACACGGTCATTTCGTGTCCTTTCCGGTGTGAGGGACATCGATCGGGACATGCGACGGGCAGGCGGCCCGGCCGGGGAAGCGGCCATGGACGGTTTGGCGGTGGCCGAACGGTTCGCCTCGCGCCGAGAAGGATTTCGACATCGCCGGTCCGCGACACGTGCACAGACCTGGCCGAGACCGTGAAGAGTGTGAGCTACGTGCGGACAGCAGCGGATGGCTGCGAGACCGTGCCGCGGCAACGGCGGCGCATGGGAAAACGGGAACGCAAACGGACAGTCGCACTGTAGTCAACCGGCGGCGAGCACTGTCAAGGAGACGTCCGCCCCGCCATCGGTAGTTGACTGAAACCAACATTATCGAGCAGCAGTTGAGAGCCACCCTGTACCCGCGCCACCCGGTCGCTCCCTGGTACCGGCGGCAGAAAGCGCTGGTAAGAGGCATTCCCTTTCGGCCATCGTCATCCGCGGGGCATACGCCCCACGAATCTGCATGTAGCGTGCAGAGCTGCGACACGGCATCTGGCCGGTGCGGCACGACCTCGATCCGCCGGACACACCCCAGGCCCGCCAGACGCCCGAACCACGGTCCGGCACCGTTCCCACTTCGCAAGCGGCGATCCCCTGTACGGATGGACGAGGGAGCACTGGGTGACGAAGCAGCATCGAACGATAGTGATCATCACGGAGGGCGCGGCTCCCGCCCTTCTGGACCGCTGGTGCGAGGCGGGCGCGCTCCCCGGCTTCGCCCGGCTGCGCCGCGAGGGGGCGCACGGCCCCCTCTCCGCCGAGGGCACCCCCTACGAGCCACCCGGGCTGCTCAGCGTGTTGACCGGCAGGCACGCCGCCGATCACGGTTTCTTCTCGTACTGGAGCTGCCACGACCCCGAATACTCCCCGCGGGTCCTCGGCTCCGGGGACCGCCGCCATCCGCTGCTCTGGCAGCACGAGGCGTTCGCCGGGATTCGGTTCGCCGCCATCGGGCTGTTCGGCACCCATCCGATCGAACCGATGGACGGCGCGCTGATCAGCTATCCGATGCACGCGACTCTGCACGCCTGTCACCCGCGCGATCTGCAGCGCCGACTGGCGAAGCAGGGCATCCGGCCCGTGCACGACGTCTCCATCTTCTGGACCGGCCAGCCGCGCGAGCAGCTGCTGCCGCGACTCCTTGAGGCCGACCGTCAGCGCGGCAAGGCCGCCCTCGCGCTGCTGCCCGAGTCGGACGTCGTCATCGTCAACCTGACCAGCATCGATCGCACCTCGCACATCTACTGGCAGGAACTGGACCACGGCCCCGAACACGACCATGACAGCGCAGTGTTCGCCGCGTACCGCACCTGCGACCAGGTGATCCAGGACGCCCTCGCCGCCGCGGACGACCACACCGACGTGCTGGCCTTCTCCGAGATCGGCTTCGGGCCGCTGCGCGCCTACTGCTCGATCAACGACCACCTGGCCGAGGCCGGCCTCATCGCCACCGGTGCGGAAGGCCGCGTCGACTGGTCCGGCACCCGCGCGTTCGAGGCCGTCCAGGGCACCCACGGCATCAACATCAACGTCCGTGACCGGTACAAGAACGGCACGGTCGGCCAGGACGAGTACGAGCGGGTCCGCGACGAGGTCAGCGGTCTGTTGCTGGACACCGTCAACCCCCGGACCGGGCGGCCGTACTTCGCCGCGGTGCGGACCCGTGAGGAGGTGTACCCCGGCACGGCGACCGCGGGGGCGCCCGACCTGATCCTCGAACCCGCCGACTGGCGCTACCTCCCGCTGGGCGACCCTCATTGGGCCGGCCACGTTCACCGGACCTGGCAGAGCGGCTGGCACCGCAGGGAGTCCTACTGGGCCGGCCTCGGCCCCGGCTTCGCCCCGGGGTACACCGACGACACCCCCGCCGCCCCGGTCGACATCCCGGCCACCCTCGCCACCCTCCACGGCCGCGCCGTCCCGGCCGGCTGGCCGGGACGCCCGCTGGGTGCCTCCGACTGACCGTCCGAGGCACCTTCGCCCGCCCGGCCGACCGTCGTCCCCTCCGTTTCGTCTCCTTCCCCTGGAGGTCCGAACATGCGCGACATACGACCACCCGAACGGCGCGAACGCCGCAGGACCGTGACCGAACCCCCGGCCGGAGTCGACCGGGAGGCGCTGGCCGACGGGGCGGCGTACGTCGCGTGGGACCCGCACTCGGCCGACACCCTCCCCCCTGCGGCGCCCACCGACCGCACCCCGCAGGAACTGCTGCGCGACGCGCTCACCGAGGGGCTGCTCGGCGGCCCCTGGGAGCGCGACTTCCCGCGGTACGCCTGGTACCGCGTCGGTGACGTCGTCCGGGAGTTCCGGCTCGCGGGCCAGGACCCGGGCCGCTACACCGGCTACACCCTGCACCCGAGCGAATGGCCGGAGGGACTCACATGAGCGCGCTGCCCGAGTTCTCGCTCGTCTGGAAATGGCAGGATCCCCCCGCGGGCGCCCATGACGAGCGGACCGTGACCTGGGCCGACGTCGAGATGAGCGTCGGCGACCAGACCCCGATGACCACCGTGGAAGACCCGGCCACCGGCACCGTACGGCCTTACACGACCGGCTCGCTGTACCCGCTCGCCGAGTGGATCGCCTTCAACTGGTGGTCCCTGACGGCCGACGCCCGCCCCGGCACCCAGATATCCCAGCTGCGCTTCGCCTACAAGAACGGCGTCGGCGACCAGCGCGGCTCCTGGTGGCAGCGGTCACGACGGCACGTCATGCGCGCCGCCTGCGACGGATTCCGCTGGCCGGACGCGCTGTTCGTACCCGAGGGACGGCAGACCCGGATCGTGTGGATGCCGGACGGCGGCCCCGACCCCCGGCCCGGCCCCCGCCACGTCGCGCGCGGCAACGTCGTCGTCGGCTCCGAGGCGCTCGCCGAGACCCTGCGCGGCCTGGTCGACGCCGTGGTCGCCCGGCTGACCGAGTGGGGCGTCAGGGACACCCCGCTCCAGCAGGAGTGGACCGCGCTGCGCGGCACCGCCGAAAACGAGGCCGCCTTCTGCCGCGCCGCGGCCAGACTCGGCCTGGACCCCTACACGGAGGCGGGACCCTACGTCGACGGCATCCGGCGGGTGGTGCGCGAGCTGCCCGAGCTCCATGCCTTCGACTTCCTCAACGGCGTGCGCCCCGAGCGCGTGACCGACCAGCTCGCCTGGCTCGAACGCGCCCGCGAGGTGGCGGGCACCGCACCGGCCGGGCGCCCGGCCGACCCCGCCGTCGCCGAACTCCGCGAGGTGTGTGCCGACGTCCGCGAGAAGTTCTTCCACCCGGGGCGCCTCGACAACGCCTGGCACCTCGGCTACGAACTCGCCCGCCGGGTCCGCGCCTGGTCCGGGGTGGCCGATACCGAGCGGTTCGAGACCGACGCGCTGCTCGCCTACGTCACCGAGCCGACGCCGTACGTCGACCGGGGACTGGTCGCCTTCGGCCGCCGCGAGGCAGCGCACGGGCCGACGCTCGTCTCCAGCCGGCGCTACACCGAGCGGCCCCGGCGCTTCCTCCAGGCCCGCGCCATCTGCCACTTCATCTGCGACAACGACCCCGACTTCCTCATCGTCGCCGCGCACACCCACCGCCAGCACCTGGCCCGCGGCTTCGCCCTCGAACTACTCGCGCCCGCCCGTGGCGTGGCCGAGCTGCTGGGCCGGCCGGACGGGCTCGTCACGGCGGAGGACGTCGAGCAGATAGCGGAGGACTACGGCGCCGGCACCATCGTGGTGGAGCACCAGCTGGACAACCAGGTGCTGGCCCAGGACTTCCCCTTCACACCGGTGGAACCGACCGTGGTGCGCGCGGCACCCCGCTATCCGCTGGAGACGGTTCGATGAGCGGCGCGACGGACGAGGTCTTCCCCTATCCCGCGGGTCCCGGCGGCACCGTGCCGCCGCAGTACGCACAGCTGCTCGACCAGGAGCCGGTCTCCCGGGTCCAGCTCGCCGACGGAACCGCCATCTGGCTCGTCACCCGGGACGCCGACGTACGGACGGTCCTGACCGACTCCGTGTTCAGCCGGGCCGGGGCCGCGGCCCTGCCGGGGATCGGCTTCGGGCGGAGTCAGGGCACCGGGATCGTGGACCTCGACCCGCCCCGGCACACCGCTTTCCGCACCCCGGTCGCCGCCGCCTTCTCCGCCGAGCGCGCGGCCCGGTGGCGGCCGCGCGTCGAAGAGATCGCCGGGCACCTGGCCGAGTCCCTCCGGGACGGCCCGGGCCCCGTCGACCTGGTGGCCTCCTACACCGCTCCCTTCGCCGGCCGGGTCGTCTGCGAGCTGCTGGGGTTCGACGGCGACCGGTGGCCGGAGATCACCGGTGACGTCCAGACCCTGCTGCTGTCCGGCGGCGCCGACGGACCGGAGCAGAATGCGAGCCGGACCCGTCTGGCGGCGGCGTTCACCGGCCTCCTCGACGAGCGTCGGGGGCGTGACGGCGACGGCGACGATGTGGCGGGTGTGCTGCTGGGCCTTGACGAACCGGATGCCGAGGGCGGGAAACTGACCGACCAGGAGCGGGTCCTCCTGCTCCACGGGCTGGTCATCTCCGGTTTCATCGGAGTGCGCGACCTACTCGCCCGCCACCTGTACGCCGTGCTGGCCGCCCCCGGCATCCGGGACCGGCTGGTGCGGCGGCCGGAGCTGATCCCGGGCGCAGTGGCCGAGCTGCTGCGGTTCTACCCGTCCAGCAACGACGGCCTGCTGCGGACGGCGACCGAGGACGTTGAGCTCTCCGGTGTACGCATCCCGGCCGGAGCGGCGGTGCTGCCCCTCGTCTCGGCCGCTTGTCGGGATCCGCGCGTGCTCGACCTGCCCGACGAACTCGACATCGAGCGGCCGGAGACGCACACGCTCGCCTTCGGCGCCGGGCCCCACCGGTGCCCCGCCACAGACCTGGTCCTGATCCAGCACGCCGCCGGCATCGGCGGGTTGCTTGCCGCCCACCCCCGCGTCGGCCTTGCGGTGGAGCCCGGCGACGTGACGCACACGTCCGAGCTGCTGCCACTCGGGGTCGCCGCCCTCCCGGTGCGGCTCGGCACGACCCTGTGACCGGGCAGGCCGCGCCCGTGTCGCTGTGGTGCGTCCGCACCGCCCGGGCCCCGGACAGAGCGGTGAGGACCGCCCGGCTGCTGCTGTCGGCGGCTGAGCGGGCGCGGATGGCACAGCTCAGGTCCCCGGTGGACAGGGACGCGTTCGCCCTCGGCCAGGCCGTGCTGCGCCGGTGCCTGGGCGATCTCACCGGCGAGGCCCCCCGGGCACTGCGGTTCACCCGACAGGAGAACGGCAAGCCCGAGCTGGCCGGTGCCGCGCGGGCCTCGGGTCTGGCCTTCAACCTCTCGCACACAGCGGGTCTCGTCCTGCTCGCGGTGACCGGGGGCGGACCGGTCGGCACCGACGTCGAACGGGTACGGCGGGTCGCCGCCGCGCGGATCGCCGCCCGGTACTTCCCCGCCGACGAGGCCGCCGCCGTCGAGGCGCGCGCCGGCCGGGAAGCCTGGGATCTGTTCTTCCGGCTGTGGGTGCGCAAGGAAGCCTGCGTCAAGGCATGGGGCGGGCGGCTGCGGGAGGGCATGCGGACCCCCGTGTGCCTGGAGGACCCCGGTCCGGCGGCCGTACGCGGCCCGGACGGGCGCGAGTGGCGGGTGTGGGAGCCGGCCGGCGTGCCCGCCCCCTACCGGGCCGCTGTCGCCCTGCCCCGGGACACCCGTCCCGGCGCACTGAAGGTTCGGCGGACGAGCGTCGCCGAACTGCTCGAAGGCCGCCCGGCCGCTCCCTGACCGCACGGGACGCGTGGACCGATCAGACGGAGGAGGAGACAGATGGCAGAGCACTTCCCGAGGTACGTGGACGGTGCCCCCGCCCCGGCCCGGGACGGCGCGGTCTTCCGCACGTTCGAACCGGCCACTCGCCGGCACCTCGCCGACGTGCCGCGGTGCGGTCCGGCGGACGTCGAGACGGCGGTGGCGGCGGCCCGCCGCGCTTTCGACCACGGCCCCTGGCCGCGCATGACGCCCGGCGAACGCGCCTTGGTGCTCCGCCGGATCGCCGACCGGATCACCGCCGAGTCCGGCCGCCTCGCCGAACTGGAGGTCCGCGACAACGGCACCACCCTGCGCAAGGCTCTCGGAGCCGACGTCCCGGGGGCCCGCGCGGCGTTCGCCTGGAGCGCCTGGTGGGCCGAGCGGCTGCCCGGGCGCCTCGGCCGTCCCGGCAGCGCCGATGACCGATCGCCGCACTACCTGCGCTGGCACCCGCTGGGCGTGGTCGCCGCGATCGTTCCCTGGAACCTGCCGCTGCTGCTGGCCGCCTGGCGCATCGCCCCGGCCATCGCCGCGGGCAACACCTGTGTGGTCAAACCGGCGTCGTTCACCTCGGTCACGACCCTGGAACTGGTCCGGCTGATGCACGAGTGCGGTCTGCCGCAGGGGGTCGTCAACGTCGTCACCGGTCCCGGCGGCACCACAGGGGACAGCCTGGTACGGGCCCCCGGCGTCGACCTGGTGGCGTTCACCGGTTCGGACGCCGTGGGGGAGCGCGTGCGCGACGGGGCCGCCGGGAGTGGGGTCGGCACCCGGCTGGACCTCGGCGGCAAGTCACCCAACGTGGTGCTCGCCGACGCCGACCTCGACCTGGCCGCCGCCGGTGTGACCTGGGGCGGCTTCCTGCACAACGGCCAGGTGTGCATGGCCGGTTCGCGTGCCGTGGTGCACACCGACGTGTATGACGAGTTCCTCGGCCGGGTAGCGAAACGGGCCGGTGCCCTGTGCCTCGGCAACCCGCTGGACCCGGAGACCGACCTCGGCCCGCTGGTCTCCCGCAACCAGGCCCGCACCGCCCTGCACTTCACCGGACGCGGCCTCGCCGAGGGCGCCCGGCTGGTGTGCGGCGGCCGGATGCCCGAGCCCGGGGAACTGGCTGATGGGCTGGACCCGGGTGCCTACTTCCTGCCGACCGTGCTCGCGGACGTATCACCCGGGGACACCGTGGCGCAGGAGGAGATCTTCGGCCCCGTGCTGTCCGTGCTGCGCGCCCGCGACGATGCCGACGCCGTCCGCATCGCCAACGCCTCCCGGTACGGGCTGAGCGCCGGCGTCTGGTCGGCGGACGCCGGACACGCCCGTACGGTCGCCGACGCCTTGCGGGCCGAGCGGGTGTGGGTGAACGACTACCGGCTGGTCGAGGTAGACCTGCCGCCCGGGGAGAGCGTCCCGGCCGAGACCGCCTGGGACCGGGTGACCAACGAACTCGACGCGTACCGCCGCCGCCAGGTCGTCGTCGACAGCACCGACGGGCCGCCCGGCCTCGCCCCGACCCCCTACCACCTGCTCGGTTCCGAACGGCTGCAGGCCGCTTCCCTCCCGCGGAGCACCCCATGAAGATCGCCATCGCGTTGCCCAACACCGTCCCCGGCGCCACCGGCGCACTCCAGATCCAGTGGGCGGTCCGGGCCGAGGAGTGCGGCTTCTCGTCCGTCGCCGCGACCCACCGGCTGTGCTACGCCGGCCACGAACCGCTCGCCGTGCTGGCCGCGGCGGCCGGGGCCACCTCGCGTATCGGGCTGTCCACCAACATCCTCGTCGCCCCGCTGACCACCGCCGCGGTGCTCGCCAAGGAGGCCGCCACTGTCGCCTCCCTCTCCGGGAACCGGCTCACGCTCGGTCTCGGGCCCGGCGTGCGCGCCGACGACTTCCAGGCGGCCGGACGGGACTTCGCGAGCCGGGCCGCTGTGTTCGACTCCCAGCTCGCCGAACTGTCCCGGCTCCGCGCGAAGGGCGACACCGGTGAACTCCCGGGTGCGCTACCGGCATTGCTCGTCGGCGGGGTAAGCCGGGCCGCCGTACGACGGACGGTGCGCTGGGCCGACGGATGGACGGCACCAGGTCTGGAGCCCGAGCGGGTGGCGCCCTGGGCCGAGGAGGTCCGCACCGCTTGGGGCCGCGCGGGACGCGCGGGACGGCCCCGGCTCGTCGCGCTCTCCCGGTTCTGGCTCGGTGAAGACGTGGCCGAGGAGGCCGCCGCATTCGTCCGGCAGTACTTCGGGGTGCTCGGGCACGAAGCTGAATCCTTTGTCGCGAAAACCCCGCGCGTTCCGGAGGACATCCGGGACCAGGTGGACCGGCTGGCCGCCGCGGGGTTCGACGAGGTCGTCTTCCATCCGACCGCGGCACGGATCACGCAGGTGGACCGGCTCGCCGAGGTCCTGCTGTCCTGAATTCCGCCCGGGTCCCTTCCGTGAATGCCGTCCCGCTGATAAATTCTGTCCATGTCTGCCAATCTGACGAGCAATAAGCTCAAGGCTGCGCAAGACCTTCAGGAATTCGGCTACTGCCTCCTTGAATGCCCCGTTTCCAAGTCGGAGTTCACGCAACTCAGAAAACGCCTCCTCGATGTGGCGAAAAAGGAACGGGAAGACGGCGGCGCCTTTCTCTACGACGGCGGGAACCAACGGGTTTTCAGCCTGCTCAACAAGGGCGAGGAATTCGAGCGCAGCGTCCGGGACCCCGTGGTCCTGGAGCTGATGGAGGAGGTGCTGGGCTTCAACTTCCTGTTGTCCAGCACCCACGCGAACATCGCCGGCCCCGGCGGCGCGTCCATGAACATCCACGCGGACCAGACGTTCGCCCGGCCCCCCTGGCCGCCGTACGCGCTCGTCGCCAACAGCATGTGGATGCTGGACGACTTCACCGAGGACAACGGTGCCACCCGGCTGGTCCCGGGCAGCCATCTGCTCTGCCGGCAGCCGGACTACGACCGCGGCGAGGGGGACGCGCGGACGATCGCGGTCCACGCCCCGGCGGGCAGCGTCATGATCTTCGACGGGCGCCTGTGGCACCAGACCGGCGCGAACGTCACCGACCGGCCCCGGCACGGCATCCTGAACTACTACTGCCGCGGCTACGTGCGGCAGCAGCAGAACTTCTTCGCCGGACTGAAGCCGGAGGTCGTCGAGCGCGCTGACGAGCGGATGCGGCGGCTGCTGGGCTTCGAGAACTACTTCGCCCTCGGACTCGCCGACGGTCTCGAATGAGCACGGAGGCCATGGACGTCAGCCGGTTCCTCCGGACACCCGGCCCTGGCCCGGTGCTGCGGCTGGTGGTGCTGGAACGGGGCGGCGCCCTCGTACCGGTGCTGCGGCCGGTGCTGCTGCCGGAGGCCGCGGTGCTGTCGGCCGTCCCGGGAGAACGGCTCCCGCCCCCGTCCGGGACGGCCGGTGGCCTGCCCTGGGCGCTGCTCGCCCTGGCGGCCGGCGACCCGGAGGACGAGACCCTGCCGGCCGCCGTGGTCGACGCGGTGCGGGCGGCGCGGGCGGCCGGGACGCCACCGGCCCGGGTGCTGTTCGGCTCGGGGCGGGCGCACCTCGCCGGGGACGCGGGGGTGCCGGGCGGCGACCCGTTGCCGTGTCCGGTCACCCTGCTGTCGGCCGAGCCGGACCCGCGGGCCGTGGAAGCCTGGCAGCGGCTCTCGCCGGACGGCTTCACCGTCCGTCTGCTCGGCCCGGACGCCTGGGCCCCGGACCGGGGCCTGCCGGTCACGGCCCGGCTCATCAAGGAGGAACTGCGCGTCTGGCCGGCGTGACGGGGGTCCGGCTCTCCGGCCGGACCCCCGTCACGCCGTCAGGATCCCGTACAGCTCCTGCGGGCTGCACGTGCGGAGGTCGAGGTCGGGCGGGAGGTCCAGGCCCAGTTCCTCCTCCAGGAGGATGGCCAGTTCGATCATGCGCACGGACTCCACGGAGACCTGGGTGCCCAGGGGGACGTCCGGGGCGAGGTCGGTGTCCTCCAGCCCGAGCCCCGTCACGACGGCGGTCACGAATTCGGTCATGCTCGGCAGGCCGGTCGATTCGTCGGTCACGGCCGGATTCTCCTCTCGCTCGTGAGCCGGCGACATGACGTCCCCGGGACGGCCGGGTGCGCGCAGCGGGATGTCCTGCACGTAGGGAAGGCCGAGGCGCAGGGCGGTCTCGGCCTTGGTCAGCTCGCCGCCCAGGTATCCGGCGTGGGACGCGTCGGTGATCACCCCGGCCTGCAACAGCCCCAGCAGCATGGACTCCGCCCGGACACCGGTCATCTCGTGCCGGGGGGTCAGAACGTTGTCGTAGTGCCGCAGGACGATGCGCCGGGCCCGCCGGTCCAGGCTGATGACCACGAAGCCTTCCAGCACCTGGCTGAGCCCGACGCGCCTGCCGCCCGCCCGCAGCCGGCGAAAGCCCAGCTCGGGGCCGTGCGCCCCGTCCGCGCTGGCCCGGCCGCTCGGGGCCGGTGGTGGTGCGGCGCGGATACGCCCCCAGAGCTGCCGCACGATCTCGCCGAGCGCCAGCGGGTCACCCTCCCCGCGCGCGTCCACGACCTCCAGCCGGGACCGCAGCCGCTCGACCTCGTGCAGCGGGACGGAACGGAGCAGCGGCAGGTGGCCCGCTGCTCCGACGATCCTCCGGAGCTCGGGGTCGACCCCGTTCCGGAACAGGGCGAGCAGGCTCTGCCCGGCGAGGAAGCGCGGCGAGTCCCGGCCACAGACGACCAACCCCCGGATCGCGGGCCGGCGCGCGAGGGTGCGCACCAGCTCCTCGATCCCGAGGTTGGCCGTCATCAGCGTGCCCGCCAGCGCCACGCCGGGCAGCCTGGAGAGGGGTTCCACCAGTTCCCGGCTGCTCAGGCTGCAGACCGCGACCTCGACCCCTCCGGGGCCGTTCACCATGTGGCGCCCGTGCCCTCGCCGGTGTACGTGCGCGGGAGGCCGCCCGGACGTACCGGCGGCAGCGTGGAGCTGATCTCGGCCACCCGGGCCCCGAGCCGGGTGAGCCGCTTGCCCACCCGCAGCTGCTCCGAGCGCAGTTGGCCGAGGCGGTCGCGGAAGTACTGCTCGACCTCCACGATCTGGCGCTCCTGCTTGTCGGAGTCCAGCGAGTCGTTCAGCACCGCGTCGAGGTTCGCCATGAAGAAGGCGTAGTTGAACTGCCCCATCTCCTGGCGGACGGCGTGCACGTACTCCTTGAACGCCTCCATCACCTCTTCCACGCCGGGCAGCTCCCGGAAGCGGCGCTGCAGCCGGGAGATGAAGGTCTGCATGACCACGTTGTACGTCTCGAACTCGAAGACCGCGGACTGCTCCGTGATGACCCCGCGCCGGTGGTAGTCCTCGTTGTTGTAGAGCCGGGCGAAGTGCTTGGCCAGCATCCCGACCTTCTCGTCCGCGAACGAGTAGCCGTACGGGTCGAGGCTGTCGCGGTAGCTGTGGTCGAGCAGGCCGTCGGAGTCCAGGCGGCTCACGATCGCCGTCCCCGGGTAGATCTCCAGCCGCTCGGTCATCCGGCGCAGGTTGTGCCCGGAGTTGTCCCGGAGGAACCGGGCGTTGGCCGTCAGGGAGTCCACGGTGGTGTACGGATGGAACGGGATGAAGCCCATCGCCAGGTAGATGCCGTGCTCGCGCAGCATGCGGATGATGGTGACGTTGTCCTCGACGGTGGCGCGCTTCTCCCACAGCAGGAGCTCCTCGGCCGTACCCGCCTCGATGCCGACGTTCACCTTCTCCAGACCGGAGGCGGTGAGCAGGTCGAGCAGTGCGTGGTCCTCCGGGGTGTCGTGCCAGTTCTCGGCCCGCATGCAGACGTTGTAGTAGATGTCCAGGCCCCGGTCCAGGATGCCCTGGGCGATGGCGGCGACCCGCTTCTTGCCGACCCGGCCGCCGTCGGGGTCCTCGAAGGTGGAGTCCACGAAGTCGAAGGTGCGGAAGTTGTGCCGCTCGACGATCTGCGCGACCTCCTCGACGATCTGCTCGGGCCCGCGCCCGCGCCACGCCTTGCCGGCCTGCACCCGGTTCTTCAGATGGGGCGCCGAGCAGAAGGCGCAGTTGGCGACGCAGCCACGACTGGTGCTGACCCGTATGTACTCCAGCTTGTCCCCGTGCTGGCTGAGCTGGTCCCGGGCCGGGAACGGCAGTACCTCCAGGTCGTGGATGAGGGGCCGGGCCGGATTCTGGCGGATGCCGCCCTCCTCGTCCCGATAGCAGACGCCGGGGCAGTCGGTCAGCGGCTCCTTCAGGTACAGCCGCTGGGCGAGGTCGAGGACGGTGGGCTCGCCCTCGCCGACGGCGACGATGTCCGCGTACGGGTTGTTACGCAGCACGTCCCGGCCGGCGAACGTACCGGCCGGGCCGCCGCAGGCGATCGGGGTGTCCGGCAGGGCCTCGCGCAGCTGTCGGCACAGATTGACGCAGCTGGTCATGTTGAGGCTCATCAGCGTGAAGCACACCAGATCCGGCTGGTACTCCCGCATATGGTCGACGACCGCCGCGTGGTGCTCGTCGCCGTGCTCCACCTCCCGGATCTCGGCGGAGAAGCCGACGTGCCGCAGGGCGCTGACCATGTAGGCGACGCCCAGGTGCTCCGGCGACATCACGAGGTCGCCGTCCAGCAGGATGAGGAAACTGACCTTGAACGAGGCCGGATCGGTGATGCGGGGGTCCAGGGAGAGCTCGAACTCTCCCGGCTTCCGGCGGGGGCTGCGCGTTTCGAGGGTGACGTCCTGAATCATCGGCTCTCCAAGGAGGCGGGGGTCCGGGCGCTCAGGCCGGATCGCCGGCGGGCTCGCCCTTCGGTATCCGGCTGTTGACGTACTCGGCGAGCAGGTCGAGGTCGTCGATCAGCTTGATCGAGAGGTCCTCGTCGGCGATCTCCACGCCGAACTCGCTCTCGACCCAGATCAGGAACTCGATGGTGTTGATCGAATCCAGTCCCAGCGTCTGCACGAGCCCCTTGTCCGGGACCTCGGACGGCCCGATGGACAGTTCGAGCGACTCGACGAGCACCTTGCGCAGCCGGACCTTCGTCTCCTCTGCCGCCATGTCGCGGATCCCTTCGTGTCGGTGATCGGTCACAGGTAGCCCATCTCCCGCAGTCGGCTGCTGGTGTAGTCGTCCTCGCCAGGGCCCTCGGTCGGGTCCGCCGGTCCGGGCGCGGACGCGACGGCGTCCGGCAGGACCAGGCGCCGGTGCGGTCCGGGGACGGGCACGTCCTCGGTGAACACCTCGGTGCGCGGGCGGCCGTCCACGTCCGACGGCCAGGCGGCCCCGAGGTCCGTCAGGAGCGTCGGCATCGCGTCGGCCAGCGGGATCGTGCCGGGTAGCCGGCCCGGTCGGACACGCGGCGAGCGCTGTGCCCAGATGCCCTCGTGCCGGTGGAGTCCGGTCTGGGCGCTGGGAGTCCACAGCGTGCCGGTCAGCGAGGTGACCGGAAGCACGGACTCGTCCGCCGGGACCAGCAGCAGGTCGGGGGCGCGCTCGACGTTGCCGCCCGGGTACGCCTCCTGCCGGGGCAGGACCGCCCGGAACACCGGTTCCCCGGTGGGGCCCTTCACTCCGCCGAGCAGGTCGGTCACCTCCGCCGTGACCCGGTCCCGGTCCCGGGGGCGACCGTACCCCGTGTCTGCCGGGCCCTCAGGTTGAGATTGAGGCCGTAGGAGCCGGGGACCGGCATGTAGACGGCCGTCCGGGCGAAGTCCACCCGCCGCCCGCCGTCCGCGAACCAGCTCGCGGTCGCCTCGGCGGGCCCGTCGCCGGGCTCGGTGGCGAGCAGGCCCGCCTCCTCCAGTACCTGGTGCACGGAGAACGCGTACCGGCCGCGGCCCAGACCGTGGTCGGAGACGAGCGTCACCACGGTGTCCTCGTCCACCATGTCCAGCAGCTCGCCCACGGCGTTGTCCAGCGCCCGGTGGACCCGGGTGAGGGCCCGTTCCCAGCCACTGTCCGCGGGGGCGCCCTCGTGCCGGGGATGCGCCTCGTCCTCGTAGTGCCAGTAGTGGTGCCCCACCCGGTCGGCCTCGGTGAGGACGACCATGACGACGTCCGTGGGTCGGGTGGTCATCAGATGCCGGACGGACCGGATCCGGGCCTCGACATTGCGCTCGGCCTGGTCCAGATAGCCCATGTCGCCGTGGAACATCGTGGCGAGGTCGGACTGGAAGTGCGCTCTGGCCTTGGCGAGTTCGCGCAGCAGCGAGTCGGGGCGGCAGTGCCGCAGGGTGCGCTCCAACGGCCAGGTGATCTGGTAGCCGGGCAGGTCGGCCGGCGGGTGGGACATCGGGATGTTGACCAGCCCGAGGGTGTACGACTGTGCCGCCAGCCAGTCCCAGGCCGAGGACCGCCCCAGGTCGCCGGCCTGGGTGATTTGGGCGCCGTATCCGGGGTCCTGGGTGTCGTAGAACTGGTAGATGCCATGGTTGCCGGGGTCCGCCGCACTGACGAAGGTGGACCAGCCGGGAGCGGTGTGAGCCGGCCAGGTGCAGGTGGTCCTGCTGCTGGCCGAGGCGGTCAGGAGACGTCCGATGTGGGGGAGCAGCCCGCGCTCCACCAGGGGGTCGATGAGATCGAATGTGCCCCCGTCGATTCCGATGACGAGGGCGAGCGGTGAGGGAGGCACGGAATTTCCTCCAGCTGTGGCGCTGGGTGATTGGACTTGACCGTAACACTGAAGCAATCCGTCATTATGTGAAAGGCCCCGCCCGGGGAACCTTGACCGAAAATCGAGGATCAGACGGCCACGCGCACCGATCGGCCCGTGCTCCGTCATTCGGTTCTGTTCCACCACAGACCTGCGTGGCGAGCTCCGCCCGGACATCCCGGAACCGGATCAACAGCCGCCCCGTTGTGACCAAAACGAATCGCCCGGCATGATCGGACCGGCGTCCGCGCGTACTTTTCCGATCAGGCGGTCTTTCCGAAATCAGGTCCTGACCGGTTGACTTCCCCGGCGTCGTCGGTGGAGCCTTCCGAGGGGGCCATTCGCGGATGGTCCGGTGCCGTCCCGCCTCTTCTCCCGTTCACGCCGGATTTCCCCAGCGCACCCGCGTGATCTCCCGCGCTCCGAAGCACACCGGAACGTTGCCGAGCGATGCCGATTGCCCGTCGACGGAAAGGCCGATGCATGTCCCCGCCCGTGCCATCCCCTCCGATCACCCTGGCCGTGGTGGTCCCCACCCGGGGCGACCACAGGCGGCTGCGCGTCACGCTCGCCTGTCTCGCGGCCCAGACCGACGCCCCGCCCCACGAGGTGATCGTGGTCGACGACAACGAGTCCGACGGCCGCGCGGCACTCGCCGGGATCCTGGCCGACGCACGCGACCGGTTGCCCCTGCGCTCGGTACCCGGCCCCGGACGGGGCCGGGCGGCCGTCCGCAACGCCGGTGCCGATGCGGCCGAGGCCGCCTGGGTGGTCTTCCTCGACGCCGACGTCGTTGTCGGCCCCCGTTTCCTGCGGGCATACGCCGACGCCGCCCGACCTGGCGTCTTCCTCCACGGCCGCATGCGCGAACTCCCCACCGCGGAACGACTGCTGACCGCGCTGGAGGAAGCGCGTCCGGCCGAGATCCAGCGGATCACCGCCGAACTGACCGTGGCCCCGGCGGACGCCCGCAGCCGGGATCCGCTGCGTCGCACCATGGCGAACGCCCTGGAACGCGCCGTCGAGGCGATGGACGCGGGAACGCTGCCCGACGTCGCCGGCTGGCTCGGCTTCGTCGGAGCCAACTCGGCGGTGCAAAAGGAGGCTTGGCGATCCGTAGGCGGTTTCGACGAGGGATTCGGGCGCGACTGGGGCTGCGAGGACATCGAGTTCGGAGTGCGGCTGCACACCGCGGGGCTGCGGCGCGTCCTGGTGCCCGAGGCGTACGGCATCCACCTCAGCCACGCCCGGCCGGGCCGCTGGCACCAGCACGGACGGAACATGGAACGGTTGGCGCTGCTGCATCCGCTGCCCGCCGTGCGCGCGCTGACCGCCCTGCTCGGCCCCGACGGGACCCCCGAACGCTATGTGACCGCCGTCCGGGCCGAGGCGGCCCGGACCCGGCCGACCGGCACCCGATGAGCACGCGACGAACGGCCCGCGCCCACGTGGTGGTCTCCCCGCACCCGGACGACGCGGTGTGGTCCCTCGGCGGCCGGCTCGCCCGGTGGGTCTCGCGGGGGCACCGGTCACGGTGGTCACGGTCTTCGACGGCCCGTCCGCACCCGGCCCGTCCGCACCCGGCCCGTCCGCACCCGGCGCGCCCGACGGCTGGCGGCGGGTCGCCCACCCCGCGGTCCGTCGCCGTGAGGACCGTGCCGCGCTCGGCGAACTCGGTGTCGGACACATCTCGCTCGGCTTCACCGACGCCGCGCTGCGCACCACGGACGGCCGCCACCGCTACCGCTCGGCGCCCCGGGTCTTCGCCGCCCCCCACCCGGACGACGGCGATCTGCCCCGGGCGATCCGGGACGCCCTGCGTCCGCTGTGCCCGCCCGGCGCCCGGGTGCACGGCCCGCTGGCCGCCGGCCGGCACGTCGACCACGTGGTGTCCCGGGCCGCCGTGGCGCAGCTGGCCGCGCCCGGCACCACCTGGTACGAGGACTTCCCCTACCCGCTGCGCGGACGGGACCACGACGGGCTCGCCGTCCGCCGCTCGCCCCTCACCGATACCGAGGTCGAACGCTGGCTGGCCGCGGCCCTGCACTACACCAGCCAGGCCGAGGTCCTGTTCGGCGGCGCGGACGGACTGCGCCGGGCTCTCCTCGCCCGGGTCCGTGCCCACGGGGCCGAGGCGGGGACGCCGTATGCCGACCGGTACTGGCTGCGCGTCGATCCGGACATCCCCTAGCAGCGCAGCCCTCACCGGTCCGGGTACTCCCGGCCCCGCGTACGACCACGCGCCACGCGTGCCCCGTCGGACGACCGTGAAAGGACCCGCAAATGTCTCCCCTCGGCCCGCTCCCGCTGATCGGCAACGATCTGGTCATCAACGAGGACTCCTGCAACCTCGGTTGCACCTACTGCCTGACCGGGCAGAGCAACCTCAAGGAGGGCCACTCCCTCAAGCTCATCTTCGACCCGCCGAAGCGCGACGACTACTCACCGGCCTCGGGACTGGGCCAGCGCATCAACACCGTCGCCGACCGGCTCGGCGAGCGGTTCGACCTGCCGTTGCTCAAGGTCACCGGCGGGGAGATCTTCCTGGTCCGCGGCATCATGGACTTCCTGGAGGAACAGTCCTCCCGGTACGAGGTCCTCGTCATCCAGACCAACGGCGTGCTCGTCACCGAGGACCACCTCGCGCGCATGCGGTCCTGGGGCAACGTCGTCCTCCAGGTCTCCCTGGACAGCCACCTCTACCCGGGCAACAGCTACCGCGTGCAGTCGGAGTCGCTGCACACCAAGGTCGTCGGGGCCGTCAGCCGGATCCTCGACTCCGGCCTGCCGGTGGAGATCTACGGTGTCCTCAACGACCGCAGCGTCGGCGAGCTCTCCGACTTCGCCGGCTGGCTCGCCGCCTTCGACGCCCCGCCCACCTTCTTCCCCTTCCCGGTCCGCGGCCCGGACGTCGAAAAGTTCGCGGTCCGGCGCGACCAGATCGCCCACATCGAGGAACTCACCGAACGGTACGAGGAGTTCAGCCGCGTACTGCCGCCGCGCGCCTACTTCGACCGGCTGCTCAGCTTCTACCACGTCGGCAAGCGCACCTTCCGCTGTCATCTGCCCCGACTGGTCGTCTCCAGCTTCAGTGACGGCGTCGTCACCCCCTGCCCCAACATCTGGTTCTCCGACATGGGCAACGTCCTCGGCGACGAGGCCGAGAACCTCCTGGACCGGCTCGGTACCAGCGGCCTCTACCAGGCCCTCCTCGCGCCCAAGCCGCGGCTGAGTGCCTGCCACGGCTGCTTCACCCCCTGGGACACGCTCTCCATGTACTTCGAGGACGAGATCACCCTCGACGAACTGTGCGCCGCCCCCACCTACGCACCACCCCGGATCCGCGGCATGATCCAGCGCGCCAAGGCCGACTACCTGGCGAGCGGCGATGTCTGAGGACCGCGCACGCGCCCCGGGCGGACTTCCGGACACCCTCCTGAACGCCGTCGGGCGGCTGGCCCCGGACACCGGGATCCTGCCCGGCCGCACCGCGGCCGAGCTGTCGGCCGAGGCGCACCGGATCGCCGAGACCCTCAAGGACCAGGGCCCCGAGGGCGAAGCGGTGGTGCTCCGCCTGCCCAACGGGCCCGACTGGGTCACGCACTTCCTGGGCCTGCTCGCCGCGGGCGCCCGGCCGCTGCCCGTGGCACCCGACACCCCCGACGCCGAGGTACGCAGACTGCTGGGGCAGGCCGGCGGCGGACGGATCCTGACACCCGCGGCCCGGCCCGGCGGCCCACCCCTGCTCGACGGCACCCCGGGCACTCCCGCGAGCGAAGGACCCGGCGTCCTGCTGCCGACCTCGGGCTCCACGGGCGCCCCCAACTGGTCTGGCGCCCCGAGGCCGGCTGGCTGTCCGAGGCCCGCCGCTACCGCGACGGCGTCGGCCTCACCACCGAGGACGTCCTGCTACTGCCCATACCGCTCTCGCACGCGTACGCCCTCGGCTGGTTGTGCGGCGCGCTGCTGACCGGGGCCGCCATCAGGCCCGTACCGCCCACCGCACTCGGCGAGGCCGCCCGCGAACTCGCCGCCGGGGCCACCGTCGTCGCCCTGGTGCCCACCACCGCGCGGCTGCTGGCCACCCGGCAACGGCTGCGTGCCCGCCGCGCCGGGCCCGGAGCGGCCCCGCCCGCGCCCCGGCTGAGGATCGCCATGACCGGCGCGGGACCGGTGGACGGCCCGCTCGACGCGCTGTTCGGCGAGGCATACGGGGTGGGGCTCGCCCGCAACTACGGATCCACCGCACTCGGCGCGGTCCTCTCAGGCCCGGCCGGGCTGCCTCCACTGTGCGCGGGCACCCCGCTGCCTGGGGTCGACATCCGCCTCCTGGACCGCACCACCCACGCGGAGACGGCGGACGGCCCCGGAATCCTCCAGATCCGCAGCGACGCGCTGCCCGGCTGGCACGACACCGGCGACCTGGCCGTGCGCGAGCACGGCCACCTGCGCGTCCTCGGCCGCGAGGGCACCGCCGTGCGGCGGGGCGCCCGCTGGGTGGCACCGCTGGAGATCGAGTCGGTGCTGCGCGCCCACGCCGGCGTGCGGGACGTACGGGTTGCCGCCCGGCGCCGGGCCCACGACGGCGAGGACGGACTCGTCGCCGAAGTCGTCGCCGACGACGGAACCGACACGGACGAGTTGCGCGCTCACGCGGCCCGGCACCTCGCCCCCCACAAGGTCCCCGACACCTTCGTGCTGCGCGCCGCCCTGCCGAGAACCGCCGTCGGCAAGGCCGCCGCTCCGGCCCGCTACCGCCTCACCCCGCGCGCACTGCGGGCCGCCCGCGCCTACAAGGCGTCCGAACTGCTCTTCGCGCTCCACGACCTCGGTGCCCTGACCGCCCTGGCCGAGGGCTCGGAACTGGCCGACATCAGCGCGGAGACCGGCTGCGACACCCGTGCGCTGGAGCTGCTGCTGGACACGGCGGCGGCCCTCGGCCTGGTCTCGACCGGGCTGGAGCCCGGCGGTCCCGCGGTTCCCATCGATGAACTCGCCGCCTTCGTGGAGCTGGAGAAGCGGCTCTCCCGCGACCTGGTGAGCCGGGAGGCGCTGGCCGCAGTGGCGCGTACCGGCGTACGGCACCGGCCGTTCGAACAGTGGTCGCTGGACGCCGAACTGGTGCGGCTGTACCAGGGCGCCATGGGCGGCCCGTCCGCCCGCGCCCGCTCCGCCCTCGGGCTGCGGCTGCTCCGGCCGCGTCCCGGCACCCGGCTGGTGGAGATCACCGCCGGACCCGGCCGGTACCTGGAACGGCTCCTTGCCGCCGATCCCACCGCCACCGGCCATCTGTGGCAGACCGGCCGGCTCGCGGGTCCGGTGAGCGAACCGGTGCGCGCGGCCGTCGCCGCGGGCCTGATCACCACCGGACCGGAGCTGCCGTCCGGTGACGCGGACGCCTGCGTCGTCGCCAACGGCATCCACGATCCCACCGGCGGAGCCCGCCTCGCGCCACTGCTGCGGACCCTGAAGCCCGGTGGCCGACTGCTGGTGGACGACCTCTTCCTGCCCTCCGGCACCCCGGACGGCGAGCCGGGCGAAGGCGCCGAACTGGCGCTGGACTGGCTCACGCACGGCGGTACCCACTGGCCCACCCTCGCGGCGCTCACCGCCGGTCTGACCGAGGCGGGCGCGGACCTCGTCCGTGACCTGCCCTTCGAAGGCTCCCCCTGCCATCTCGTCCTAGCCAAGGAGGCCGACTGATGGGCGAATCCCTCGTCCGTATCGCCGAAACCATGGGCCAGCGCGACCGCGTCGTGGTGGTCTCCGGAGCGTCCGGGACCATCGGCGGCGCCTGCGCCCGCCACCTGGCCGAACTCGGCGCCGACGTGGTCGCGGGATACCACAGCGGCGAGGACCGGATGGGCAAGCTCGCCGCCCAGGTCGAAGAGGCCGGTGGCACACTCGTCCCCGTCCGGGCCGACCTGTCGGCGCCGGACGGCCCGGCCCGGCTCGTCTCGGCCGCCCTCGAACGGTTCGGCCGGATCGACGGCCTGGTCGCCGCGGCCGGCCTGCGCACCCGGCGCCTCGCCATGGCCACCGACGCCGACACTCTCGCCGAACTGATCGACGTCAACCTGGCCGGCTCGGTCAACCTCGCCAAGGCATGCCTGAAGCCGATGATGCGGGCCCGGTACGGTCGCATCGTGCTGTTCGGCTCCCGGGCCGGCACCAGCGGCCTGCCCGGCCACAGCGCGTACGCGGCGACCAAGGGCGCCCTGCAGCCGTGGGCCGCCTCGCTGGCCGGAGAGGTCGGCAAACACGGCATCACGGTCAACGTGGTGGCACCGGGGGCCATCCGGGCCGAGGTCATGGACTTCTCGCCCGAGGAGCGCGACCTCGTACTGAAGTTCATCGGCGCCGGACGGCTCGGCGAACCGGAGGAGGTCGCCGCGGCGGTCTCGTTCCTGCTCTCCCCGGCGGCCTCGTACGTGAACGGCAACACGCTGGTCGTGGACGGCGGTGCACGCTTCTGATGTCCGGCGCGGCCTGCACACCCCCCGACCCCGGCGCGATCACCACGCCTGCGCGGCCCCTGCGCACGGCCGTCCTCGGCGCGGGCTGGGTCTCCCGCACGATCTGGGTGCCCCTGCTGGAGGCACACCCCGCGTTCGAGGTGACGGCGCTCGTGGACGCCGACCCGGCCGCCGCCCGGGCTCTGGCGCCGCCCGGACGCGAGGTCTTCGTCGGCGCGAGCCCGGACGAGCTCGCCGGTCTGCCCCTGGACCTCGCGGTCGTCGCCCTGCCCAACGACCTCCATGTGCCCGTGGCCCGCGCCCTGCTCGCCCGCGGCGTCCCGGTGTACGTGGAGAAACCGGTCTGCCGCACCGCAGCCGAGGCCCGTGACCTGGCCGAGGCCGCCCGGAGCGGCGCTGGTGTATACGCGGGCAGCGCGGCCCGTCACCGCGCCGACGTGCGGGCCCTCGCCGAACTGCTGCCCTCACTCGGCGACCTGCGCGCACTGGGCCTCGACTGGACCCGGGCGTCCGGGATCCCGCAGCGTGACGGCTGGTTCACCGATCGCCGGCTGGCCGGCGGCGGCGCCCTGCTCGACCTCGGCTGGCACCTGCTGGACGTCGGTCTCGACCTGCTCGGGCGGCCCGGGGTGACGGCCGCCCTGGGTGCCGTCTCCGGCGACTGGCTCGGGGACGCCGGCGCCACCGCCGACTGGAGCCGTCGCGGTCGCGAGGGCGCCACCCCCACCCGCACGGCAGCCGACCTGGTGGAGGACAGCGCGCGCGGATTCCTGCTCACCGACACCGGCGTCGCCGTCTCCGTCGAGGCGCGCTGGGCCTCGCACCAGGCGGTGGACAGCACCACGCTCACCGTCGAGGGCACCAAGGGCGTCGCCGTTCTGCGCGGTACCTTCGGCTTCAGCCCGCACCGCGTCCCGCGCTCCTCGCTGACCGTGCTGCGGCGCGGTGAGCGCACCGAGGTACCGCTGCCCGACGAACCCGTCGGCATCGAGTACGAACGCCTCGTCGAGCACCTGGCCCGGCGGCTCACCGGCGCCGGGGCGGCGACCGGCGCGGACGGAGGCTCGCTCGCCGAGATCGGCGTCATCGCCTCCTGCGTCGACCGGATCTACGGGGCGGCCGCCGGCCCGCCCCTTCCCCGGAACCCCGGGAATCCCCGGAACCTGTCCGCTCCCAGACCCGGAGTGCCCCATGAAATTCGCGTACTTCACCCATGTGTGGGGACGAGGGAACCTCACCGTCCGCCAGCGGTACGAGGAACTGTGGCAGGAGGTCGAGGCGGCGGACCGGCTCGGCTTCGACTACGCCTTCTCGGTCGAGCACCACTGCACCCCCGAGGAGAGCTGGATGTCCTCGCCCGCGGTGTTCTGCACCGGAGCGGCGCTGCGCACCGAGCGCATCCGGGTCGGCCCGATGGGATGGGTGCCGCCGCTGCACCACCCGCTGCACATCGTGGAGGAAGCCGCCACGCTCGACCAGCTCCTCGGCGGCCGACTGGAGGTAGGTCTCGCCTCCGGGGTCAGCGACCAGCCCTTCAGGCCCTTCGGCGCCGATTTCGCCCGCCGCAAGGAGCGCACCCGGGAGTGCGCCGACCTGCTGCGCACCGCGTTCACGAGCAAGGGTGCCTTCGACTTCGACGGGCCCGTGCACCAGCTGCGCGACGTCACCCTGTCGTTCGGCGCCGCGCAGAGCCCCACCCGCCGGTGTGGATCCCCACCACGGACCGCGCGACCCTGCGCCACCTCGCGAAGACCGGTGGCCACACCTGCTCGACCATGATCGTGCCGCGGGCGGCCATGGGTGTCGTCTACCGCCACTACGTCGACTGGTGGCGCAAGGAGGGCCGGCCGGACGTGCCGAACATCGGCTACTGGAGCCTCGTACACGTGGCGGAGACGGACGCCGAGGCCGAGGCGCGGGCGGCGGAGCAGGCGACCCGCACCTTCGTCGAGACCCTGCGCTACGGCTCGGTGCGCCGCTCCGCCGACCGGCCCGCCCCGGCGAGCGGCCTGAACACCAACGACATCCTCGCGGGCTGCCACGACTTCCGGTTCCTCATGGACCACAACCTGATCTTCGTCGGATCACCGCGCACCGTCGCCGACCGCATCGCGGCGGCCGCCCGCGAAGGCCACTTCAACACCCTCTTCGGCGAGTTCGTCTTCGGTGACATCACCGGTGACGAGGCGATCGGCTCCATGGAGCTGTTCGCCCGGGACGTCGTCCCGCAGTTGGCCGCGTTCTCCCCGTACCAGCCGCTCGAGACGGCCGAGCCCACCGTTGTCGTCTCCTGAACCCCAGGGATCCAGCCTTGAGTTCCATGACCGAACACGACGGCGTCCTGATCGGATTCGCCGACGGCGACACCGCCGCCCGCCAGGCACTCGGCCGGCGCCTCGCCGACGCCGTCGCGCGGCGCGGCGCCCGCGCGACCATGCTGACCGGCCCGGCGGTGCCCGCCGAACTGCGCGCCGCCCTCGGCCCCGACGCCACCGCCCTCGCCATCGACCTGGCAGGCGGGTCACGCGATGCCGAACCGATCGTCGTCCCTCCCGGCGAGGCCGATCCGCTGGACCGCCTCCTGCGGGAGCTGGAGCGGCACGGGCTGCCACCGGAACCCGCCGCGCCCTACAGCCCCGCCGAGGAGGACGAGGTGGCCCGTCGCCTCGAAGCCCTCGGCTACATCGACTGAACCGGGGCCGGCCCATGGTGACACCCGTCAGCAGCGAGCCGCGCGAGCGGCGCCTCCCCGAGCCGGAGCGGATCGACGACCTGGTGCGGCGCCTGCGCCAGGTGCCCGACCGGCAGCGCCGCTTCTCGGTCACGCCGGCCCAGGCCCGCCGCGTGCACGGCATCCGACCGGAACTGCTGGCCGCGCTCACCGCCGCCGGCGTCCCGCACCTCGGCGTCGGCGACGCACGGCTCTACGACGCCTACGACCTCGGCAACGCGGCCCTGCATCTGGGCCGGCTCTCGGTGCAGAGCCGCTCCATGCGCTCGTGGGCCAAAGCCTGGCAGACCGCACTCGACCAGGCGCCGGGCCACCGCGTGCAGGTGCTCTCCGCCTGCCCTGCCCCGGCCACCCCGGCACGTGCCGGTACGGGGTGCTGCTCGGCGGCCGGCGGCGCCGGGTCGAGGGACCCGCGACAGAGGCCCGTCTGGGCGAGCTGCGTCCGGCCCCCGTCACCCGCGACTGGCCCGAGCTCCCTTCGGATCTACGGGAGTTGCTCCAGGAGGTGGAGGGCGTCGGGTTCTTCCTGCTGCCCGAGGCTGTGCGCTGGGACCCGGAGTTCATGTGGCGCACCCGGATGTCCGACTGCGGGGGCGCCGCGGCCTGGCTGGTCCACGAGGGCGGCCGGCGCGGCCTGCGGAGCCGGTTCTCCTTCGGTCTGCTGGTGGCCGCTCCGTACTCCACCCCGCACTGCTGGGCGGAGTTCCTCGTCGACGGGGTCTGGGTGCCGGTCGACCCGCTGCTGGCCCGGGCGCTGAACCAGTGGGGGGGACTTGACCCCGGGGCCTTCCCGCCCGACAACACCCCCGGCGCCCTCTTCCACCGCCTCACCGACCGCTTCACCAAGGTGGTGAGCCACGACGGCATCTGGGCCCAGGTGTCGCTGCCGACGGAACGGGCCGACTGAGCGGACCGGGTACGGCGCCACCCGGCGGCGCGGGACGTTTCCGTACTACGGCGACCCTTTTCGGCCATCGTGTGCCGATAGCGGGCAGGTTGACCGCGGCTGCCGGAGGGACGGCCTAGGCTGGCGGACACCACCGGAGCGCGGGACTCCGCCGGCTGCGTGCGTCCCGGCACGTCACCGCCCCCTCCACGACGAGAGGACGGGCATGACCCCTGAAGAACTGTCCGACTTCGCGCTCGAGCTGCCGAGCACCACGGACGACGAGGCTTTCGGCCCCGGCGCGACGGTGTTCAAGGTCGAGGGCAAGGTGTTCGCGATCCTTCAGGACGCCACGCACGGGGGCACCGCGCAGATCACTCTGAAGTGCGAGCCCGACCTCGCACTCCACCTGCGCGACCAGTATCCGGCGGTGGGACCCGGCTACCACGTCAACAAGCGGCACTGGAACACGGTCCTGCTCGACTCCACCGTCCCGGCGCCCGAACTGCGCGAGATGGTGGAGCACTCCTACGAGCGCGTGGTGGCCGGTCTGCCGAAGGCGGTGCGCGAGCGCCTGCGGCTCCAGCGCGGCTGACCCACCGAACAGCCCGCGCGTACTCCCGGCCCGTCCGACAACAAAAGGAAAGAGCACACCTCATGGCAGTCCCTCAGCTGTCCCTCTTCGGAATCGTCGTCGACGACATGGCCAAGGCCCTGGCGTTCTACCGCCGCCTCGGACTGGACATCCCCGCCGAGGCCGACTCGCAGCCGCACGTGGAAGTTGTACTGCCCGGCGGGGTGCGGCTCGCCTGGGACACCGTGGAAACGGTGCGCAGCTACGACCCCGACTGGCAGCCGCCCACCGGCAGCCACCGGTTCGCTGTCGCCTTCGAGTTCCCCGACCCGCAGGCCGTCGACGCGAAGTACGCCGAACTGGTCGACGCGGGCTATGTGGGCCACATCGCGCCCTGGGACGCCGTCTGGCAGCAGCGCTACGCCCTCGTCCTCGACCCCGACGGCACCGCGATCGACCTGTTCGCACCGCTGGCCGTCTGACACCGCGGGAGCCGGTCCGTGCCGTACCTCGGAATCGACATCGGTGGCACGAAGGTCGCGCTGCTCCTGGAGCGGCCCGACTACGCGCACCCGGTCCGGCTCCGGTTCTCCTGGCCCCGGGACGGCGACGCCGACGCCGATCTCGACGCGCTCGCCTCGGCCGTGACCCGGATCGCGGCGGACGCCCACCTCGACGGGCTCACCGGCATACGGGCGGCCGGCCTCGCACTGCCGGCCACCGTACGGGAGGGCAGGATCACCGCCTGGCCCTCCCGGCCCAGCTGGACCGCGCTGCGCCTCGACGCGGTGCTGGAACGGGTGCTGCCAGGGGTCCCTGTGGTCCGGGAGGACGACGGAAACCTGGCAGCCCTCGCGGAAGCCGCCCGTTCCGGCGTGCCCGACCTGGCCTATCTGGGCCTGGGCACCGGCGTGGGCGGCGGCATCGTCCTCGGTGGGCGGCTGCACACCGGTCCGTCCGGCGGCGCCGCCGAGATCGGTCACATGCTGATCGATCCCGGCGGCGCCGCTTGTGTCTGCGGGCGCACCGGCTGCCTCCAGGCCGTGGCCTCCGGTACCGCGACCCTGCTCCGGGCCGCCGTCCTGCGCGGCGCCCCGGTGGACGCGGCAGCCTTCCGCACCGGTCTCGCCGAGGGCCGCCCCTGGGCCACAGGGCCACTGTGGCAGACGGCGGCGGCCCTGGCGGTCACGGCCGTCAACCTCGGTGAACTCCTTCAGTGTCGCGAGATCCGCGTAGGCGGTGGATTCGGTCACGGAACACCGGGCCTGATCGGCCGGATCCGTGCGGAGACCCGGCGGCTCACCCGTCCCGGCGTCGTCCCTCCCGCGATCCGCCGCGCCGCCCACGGCGCCGACGCCTCGCTGCACGGAGCCGTTCTGCTGGCCCGCACGGGAGGCACGGCACGGCCGGCCGGCACCCGGGCCGGCCGGCCGTCGTCATGACGTGCCCGGTCCTCCCCGGCTCACCCGGGCAGCTGTCCGCCTCCCGGCAACCCCAGCAGCTCCCGTAGCGTGGGGGCCACGTCGTACAGCGACAGGCCATCGGCCGGACCCGGGGTGACGCCGGGCGAGTCGAGCAGGAAGATGCCGGTGTCACCGTGGTTGGCGTGGTCGGGGCCGGTGTCGTTCTCGGTGGTGTAAAGCCCCTGGCCCATGCCCAGGGTGGCCAGCGCGCGCCAGCGCAGGTTGCCCACGTAGACCAGCAGGTCGGGGGCGATGCCGTTGACCTCCGGGTAGAGCTGCTCGGGGCGCAGGGCCCGGGTGCCCATCGGCTCGCCCCGGTCGTCGGGCAGCCGCTCCAGCGCGCCGGCGATCCGGGCCAGGGTGTCGTCGTACTCCCGCGCCGGCACGATGCCCTCGGGTTCGCGGCCCTCCACGTTGAGAAAGATCCGGCCGTAGTAGCCGCCCTCCGCCCACGCCGTGGTCCGTTTCCAGTCGACGTGTGCCTGAGCCATCGGCGTCGGCCCGTCCGGTTCCTTCGCCAGGACGAGCAGCCCCTCCCGCCGCAGCCACTCGTTGATGAAAAGCCCTCCGACCATGGGCTGCGCCCCGTGATCGGAGACCACCAGGACGGAGGTGTTCTCCGGCAGACACTCCAGGAAGTCGCCGATGTGCCGGTCCAACGCGCGGTAGTAGTCGCGGAACAGGTTCTGGTAGGGGTTGCCCGGTTCGTGGCGGGGATGCTCCGGGTCGCAGTACTTCCAGAAGCCGTGGTGCAACCGGTCCGGGCCCATGTCGACGAAGGAGAAGAACTCCCAGTCCTGGCGGGCGGCCAGATGCCGGGCCACCTTGAAGCGCTGCTCGGTGAGGTCGAAGATCTGCTGGGAGACCCGCTCCAGCTCGGGCGAGCGGAAGTTCTCCACGTCGAGCGAGTAGCCGCCGGTCAGCTTCTCCAGCTCGTCGCGCAGCGCGGGCGGCGAGGTGTACTCGGCGCGGGTCGAGGGGGCCAGGAAGCAGGAGACCATCGCGCCGCGGATCGGGGTCGTCGGATAGGTGCCGGGCACGCCCAGAACCACGCTGTCCCGGCCCGCGGCCGTCATCTCGTCCCAGATCCGCGGCGCCTTGATACTGCGGGAGGTGGCGAAGGCGAGCGGGCCGTAGTCGTGGGCCGCACGGTCCCGGAAGCCGTACACCCCGAGCTCGCCCGGCGTCCGGCCGGACATCATGCACGACCAGGCCGGCATGGTGATGGGCGGGTCGACGCTGCGCATCGGGCCCCACAGCGAGCGCTGCCGCAAGGCACTGAGAACGGGCATGTCCTCGGCGAACCGGTCGAACATGAACTGTGGTGTCGCCGAGTCGAGTCCGATGACGGCCACCCTGCCGGGCTGGGGCATGATTCCTCCCTCTCTCTGGGGACGGGGGTCGGGGTGGGCTCTCCGGAGGTCAGTCCGGCTCGTCCGCCGGGGGCACGAGCCGGGTGAGGGCCCGGGCGGCGATGCGGTAGCCGAGGGCGCCCATGCCCATGACCACGCCCGCGGCGAGCGGGGCGGTGACGGACGTGTGCCGGAAGCTCTCGCGCGCCCAGACGTTGGACAGGTGGACCTCGATCCAGGGCGGCGCGAAGTCGGCCAGCGCGTCCCGCAGGCCCCAGCCGGCGATCATCAGCGCCCCGGGGTTCACCAGCGCGCCGACCGCGTCACCGTGCCGTTGGAGCAGATCGATCAACTCGCCTTCACCGTTCCGCTGTTCGGCGACCAGTCGCCAGCCCCGGGCGGAGATCTCCTCGGCCACATCGGCCTCGATCATGGCCGGCGTGGTGGTGCCGTAGATCTCCGGTTGGCGGGTGCCGAGCGTGCCGAGGTTGGGACCGTTGAGCAACAGAACATGGCTCATTCGGGTCCCACCTCACCGGTTCCGAGGACGGCCCTGCCGTCGAGCCCCAGCGGCCGGATACCGATCGAGGCGAGCACGGTCGGCGCCACGTCCACCATGTCGAACGGCTCCGGGGACACCCCGGCGGCCTCCGGCGGGGCCTGGGCGCCCCGCCGGTAGAACACGGCGTCCTCCCTGGTGTGGGTGCCGGTCAGCGTGTCGGAGCGCAGCAGGGCCGTGCCCTCCCAGCCGCCGCGCAGCTGTACGCCCGGCGCGGGCAGCGCCAGCAGGTCCGCCGACTGATCCACCAGCGGACCGTCGTACAGCTCATCGGACCGGTACACCCGCGAGATGAGCAGGGGACCGTCCACCTCGGCACCGACCCGCTCGCCGTCACTGCGCAGCGCGGACAGTTCGGCGCCGATCTCCTCGGCCAGTGCCTCCGCCTCGGAGTCGGTGAGCCCGCCGCCCGCGAACCGCTTCTCGCGGTGCAGGTAGATCCGCGCGGGATCGAGAGCGAATGCCTGGGTACGGGCGTCGAGGCCGGCGGCGAGGGTGGGCGCGGCGCTCAGCGGGGCCAGGTACCCGGCCTCCCTCAGCCAGGAGTTGACGTAGAACTGCCGGTCGACCGGGCCGAAGCCGTGGTCGCTGACGAAGAACAGCTCATCGTCGTCCCGGCACAGGTCGACGAGCCGGCCGACACAGGAGTCGACCAGCCGGTAGAAGTCCCGTACGGCCCCGTGCAGCGGGTCGGCGGGGTCGGCCACGGCCCGCCACAGGAAGTGGTGCACCCGGTCGGTCTCGGTGATGACCGCCACGCCCAGGTCCCACGGCTCGTGCGTGAGCAGGTGTTCCATGGCGTCGGTGCGCGCCCGCAGGGCCCGCGCCGCCCGTCCGAGGAACCCTTCGGGGTCCTTCGCCACGTCACCGACCTCGACGTCCAGCTCGTAGCCGAAGCCGCGCAGCACGGGAAGCAGCCTGGCCGGGGTGACCGCCTGTTCCATCCGGGGCGCCACGAATCCGGAGACCACGACGCAGTCGGCGGCCGGGGCGGGATAGGTGCCGGGGACGTTGAGACACACCGTACGCCAGCCCGCAGCGGCGGTCAGCGCCCACAGCGGGGGTTGGCGCAGATGCGCCAGGTTCGGGAAATGCATCCGGTAGCCCGCGTCGGGCATGAGGTCGGTGAATCCGAAGACGCCGTGCCGGCCGGGGTTGGTTCCGGTGAGGAAGGTGGCCCAGGAGGTGGAGCTGATCTCCGGCACCGGAGCCCGCAGCTCGGCGCAGTACCCCTCGGCGAGCAACCCGCCGACGCGGGGCAGGACGCCTTCCGCCGCGAGCGCGGTCAGCAGGGTGCGTGGCATTCCGTCGATCCCGATGATCAGGGCGCGCTCGGCCATGTCCGCTGTCTCCGTTCGTCAGGCGGTGGGTGCGCCGGTGCGGTCCATGCGGTCCTTGACATAGGCGCCGAGCAGGTCGAGGTCGTCGATCAGTTTGATCGAGAGATCCTCGTCGGCTATCTCCACCCCGAATTCGCTCTCGACCCAGATCAGGAACTCGATCGTGTTGATCGAATCCAGTCCCAGCGCCTGCACGAGCCCGTGGTCGGGGACGCCGGACGGTTCGACGGACAGTTCCAGTGAGTCCACGAGCAACCTGCGTAGCCGAGCCTTTATCTCTTCCACGGCGGAGCGTCCTTTCAGCGGAGACGTGAACCGTACGGGCGGCGGTGCGGGGCCGGCGGACAGCGGCAGGGAAGCCCGCGCGGACAGGGCCGTCGGCGGGGACCGTGGACCGGCCCGGAAAGACCGCCGGCCTGCGAGGAAACGCGAACGGGCGGCACGGGAATGTGACCGAGGCACCGTCGGACTTGTGGGCGGGGAACCACAATAGGCGGAATGACCTTTCGGTTGAGGCGTGTGTTCTGGCCATTCCTCCGGCGCGGGCCGGACGGCGGAGAACACCCGCCCCGGCACGGCGTATGCCGATGTCCCGGCCGGGTACCGGCGGCTTGGGGCTGGCAGAAAAGCAACCGTGCGCACCGCGGCGGACGCGACCTCTCCGTCGTGGTGTTGACGCGGTTCGGTGGAGCTTGCAGGATTTGGACCGCCGGGCGACCCAGCTCGCCCTCCACCGTCTGCCCGTTTTCGTCAGCGCAGCTCGACCGGGGCGTACTCGCCCCGGAATCCCTCGTCAGAACGCCGCCCCGAGGCCCCGCCTCGTCGCCGCGACCGACGGACTCGCTCTTCGGCCCGCGCTTCGTACTCCGCCGCCGGAAAGGCAGCGGCCAGGGAGTCGTCGCCGTACCGCGCGCCGCACACCGACCGAGACGATGAGAGGCCCGTTCATGGCATCCGCTCCGGCCCAGCCCACCTTGACGTTCCCCGCGTGGCCGCAAGCCGGTGAGGAGGAACGCGAAGGTCTGTTACGCGCCTTGGACCAGGAGGGCTGGTGGCGCAACGGGGGCGGTGAAGTCGACAGCTTCGAGCGCGAGTTCGCCGAGCTGCACGGGGCGCCGTACGCCATCGCCACCACCAACGGCACCCACGCCCTCGAACTGGCGCTGTCCGTCCTCGGCGTGGGCCCCGGTGACGAGGTCGTCGTGCCCGCCTTCACCTTCATCGCCTCCTCGCTCGCCGTCCAGCGGCTCGGCGCGGTCCCGGTGCCCGCCGACGTCCACCCCGAGACCTACTGCCTCGACGTCGATGCCACCGCCCGGCTCGTCACCCCGCGCACCAAGGCCGTCATGCCGGTGCACATGGCGGGTCAGGTCGCGGACCTCGACGCGCTGGCGGAGCTCGCCGAGGCGACCGGCGTCACCGTCCTCCAGGACGCGGCGCACGCGCACGCGGCGCGCTGGCACGGCCGCCGGATGGGCGAGTTCGGTTCGATGGCGGCGTTCAGCTTCCAGAACGGCAAGCTGATGACGGCCGGGGAGGGCGGCGCCCTGCTGCTGCCGGACGAGGAGAGCCACCGGCAGGCGTACCTGCGGCACGGCTGCGGGCGCCCGCCGGGCGACCGCGTCTACGCCCACCTCACCCAGGGATCCAACTACCGCATGAACGAGTTCTCGGCCGCCGTTCTGCGGGCACAACTGACGCGCCTGGAGGAGCAGATCGCCGTACGCGAGCAGCGCTCCCGCCAACTGGAGGCGGCGCTCGCGCGGATCCCCGGTGTGGTGCCGCAGGGCCGGGACGACCGCTGTGACGTGAAGTCGCACTACATGGCCATGGTGCGGCTCCCCGGGGTGCAGCCCGAGCGCCGCACCGCCGTGGTGGACGCGCTGAACGCGCACGGCATCCCCGCGTTCGTCGGTTTCCCTCCGGTCTACCGCACGTCCGGCTACTGGCAGGGCCCGTACTCCGGCGACGCCGACGAGATCGGCAAGCGCTGCCCGGTGGCCGAGGAGATCGGCGGCGACTGCGTGTGGCTGCACCACCGGGTGCTGCTCGCCGACACGGCCACGGTGGACCGGCTCGCCGAGGTGTTCGCCGAGGTCGTGGCCCGCACTTGAGCCGCCGCGCACAGGGGACACCCAGTCAAGTCCGGCAGGCAGGCAGGGGAAAGCAGATGACGGTTCAGCGTGAGTTCGCCACGGTGGTCTTCGACCTGGACGGGGTGCTCATCAACAGCTTCGCGGTCATGCGCCAGGCATTCGCCACCGCCTACCGGGAGGCCGTGGGCGAGGGAGAGCCGCCCTTCGACGAGTACCGCACCCATCAAGGACGTTACTTTCCGGACATCATGCGCCTGATGGGCCTGCCCTTGGGGATGGAGCGGCCCTTCGTCGAGACCAGCCACCGGCTCATCGCCGAGGTCGAGGTCTACCCGGACGTCCCCCTGCTGTTGAAACGGCTGCGGGAGTCCGGCGTCCGTACTGGCATCGCTACCGGAAAGTCCGGGGCGCGGGCGCGCGCCGTCCTGGAGGTGGTGGGTCTGCTTCCCCTCCTTGACACGGTCGTCGGCAGCGACGAGGTGCCGCGGCCCAAGCCCGCCCCCGACATCGTCCGCGAGGCGCTGCGCCGGCTCGGCGCCAGGCCCGAGGACGCCGTGATGGTGGGGGACGCCGTCATCGACATCCAGAGCGGCCGGGCAGCCGGAACGGCTACCGCCGCGGCGCTGTGGGGGAGACCGAAGCGGATCCCCTGCGCGCGGAGCGCCCCGACTTCGTGCTGGAGGGCCCCGTCGACCTGCTGGCGCTCGTCCCCAGCGGGGCGGACCGATGAGCACGGGGGCCGCCCGCCCGCGCTGGAGCCTCGTCGCCCCGCAGGGCACCAATCTCGAACTGGCCGGGCTCTCCGGAGCCGAGGCATGGCGCACCCTGGTGGAGACCGCCGAGCTGGCCCGCGCATGTGGATACGACACGCTGTGGCTGGAGGACCGCACGGACACGCTGCCGCGCCGGGAACCACAGCCGGTGACCGAGAGCTGGACGGCACTCGGCGCCCTCGCGGCGACCGTCCCCGACATCGGCCTGGGCCTGCTCAGCCCGGCCCCGCCCCACCGCAACGCCCTCCTGCTCGCGAAGCGGGCGGCGGGCGCCGACATCATCTCCGGTGGCCGCCTCACCCTGGGGCTGTCCACGGCCCCGCAACTGCCGGAACACGTCGCCGCGGGCACCGCCCGCCCCGGAAGCGGCACCGGGTCCGCCCTCGCCGAGACGATCGAGGCGCTGCGGGCCCTGTGGTCCGGCGTCCGCACCACCCTCGACGGGGAAACCGTCACCCTCGCGGGAGCCCATGCCGTACCCGCCCCGGTCCGGACCCGGCTGCCCCTGGTGGTCCGGGCGAACGCGGCCTTCCCCGACGCCGCCGCCCTGCTGCCGGAGGCCGCGGTCCGCGAGTGCGCCGCCGTGCAGTGGCAGGGCGAACCCGGTGAAGTGGCGCACGCCGTCGCAGCGTTCGGCGTCCGGCGGGAGAAGCTGGGCCTGGACCCGGCCCGGACGTGCCACGCGGTCCTCGCCGAGTGCCGGGTCTTCGAGAACCGGGTGAGCCGGGACCGATGGCTGTCCACCCCGCACGTGGTGGCGTTCTGGAGCCACCACCCCGACCTGCTGGCCCGGCGCAGCCTGTACGGGACCGTCGAACAGCTCCTCGAACGCGCCGGGCGCTACGTCGCTGCCGGGGCGACGGAGTTCGTCCTGTGGTTCCGCGACTACCCGGAGACCGAGAGCCTGCGCCGGGTCGCCGAAGAGATCGCCCCGCGGGTGCAGGCGCCCGCCCGCGGCACGGACACCGGGGAGGCGTAGACGTGCCGACGACCACAGCCACCGCCGGCTACCTGTCGGACGCCTGGCTCCGCCTGGCCGCCGGGCTGGATCCCGCACCCGACCCCGGCCGGCGCAGCACCGTCGCTCTCCGCCTGACGGTCACCGACCCGCCTCCCGGCGTCCATGCCACGGTCGACGCGCACGTCGACCTGGAGGCCGGCCGGCTCGCGGTCACGCCGGCGGCCGGCGAGCCACCCGCTTTGCTGATCGCTCTGCCGTACGCCGCCGCTCACACCCTCCTGCTCGGCGCCGCGCGGCCACGCGCGGAGCTGCTGGAAACAGGGGACGTCACGATCACCGGCAACTTCAGCCTGCTGTTCTTCATCGACGCTGCGCTGCAGCGCGACCGCAGCGGCCATGTCGCCGCCCTGCGCGCAGCCACCGCCGTACCGCCCGGGCACCCGTCGTGGGCCGAGCCTCAGCCGGAGACCGGCACGGCCCAGGAGACCGGCACGGCCCAGGAGACCGGCACGGCCCAGGCCGACCGGGAGGCCCTCCTCCGGGCCGGTGACGCCTTGCCCGACACCCTGCGTGAGCTGAGCCGTGAGGTGGGCACGTCCACGCCGGGAGCGCAGTTCTACGTATCCCGGGACGGCGAGGTCCTGGCCGACGTCGGCCTCGGTCTGGCCCGGCCCGGCGTCGCCATGACCGCGCGGTCCGCACCCCTGTGGTACTGCTGTGCCAAGCCGCTGCTTTCGGTCGCTCTCGGCCGCCTGTGGGAGGCCGGTGACTTCGACCCCTACCGACCGGTCGCCGAGTACCTGCCCGAGTTCGGCACCAAGGGCAAGTCCCGCATCACCGCGATGGAGCTGCTCTGCCACACCGGTCCGTTGGCCACGGGCCTGGACCCGCTGCACGGGGTCGTGACGGGCCCGGACGCGGAACGGCTGCGGCGCGCCCTCGACGTGCCGGTCCCGGCCCGAAGTCCCGGAGACCGGCCGGGCATCGCCTACAGCCAGTGGTGGGCCTGGTTCGTACTGGCCCGCCTGCTGCCCGCCATCGACGGCCGTGACTACGTCGACTTCGTCGAGCAGCAGATCCTGCGCCCCTGCGGCATGGACCGCACCCGGGTGCGTCTGACCTCCGAGGAGTACGCGGCGTACGGCGACCAGCTCCCGCTCATCCACGTGTCCAACCTCGGTGACGTACCGCAGCCCACCTACTTCTGGTCGACGCGCGGCGCCACCACGCGCTGCGTCCCCGGAGTGAACACCCGAGGTCCCCTCAGCGATCTCGGCCGCCTGTTCGAGATGATGCTGGGCGGCGGGACCGCGCCCGGCGGACGCGTCCTGGCGCCGACGACCACGGCCGCGCTCACCGCCCGCCATCGCACCGGATTGACCGACCGGTACGGAAACGCCGACTGGGGTTTCGGATTCCGCCTCGAATGCCGCTCGCTCGGCTCCGCGTACACGAGCTTCTCGCGCCATGCCTCGCCACGCGCCTTCGGTCACGACGGGCTGTGGACCGCAGTCGTCTTTGCCGACCCGGAGGCCCGGCTCACCGTGGCCGTCCACCTGAACGGCAAGGTGGAGCACGAACGGCACCGCGAGCGCATCCTCCGGATCGCCGATGCCGTCTACCAGGACCTCCGACTGACCTGAGGCCCCGGAATTCCGGACCAGCCCCGACTTCCCCGTACTCCGCAGAACAGAGAGGCGTCCCATGGCACAGCAGCCCGCTCCGCCCGCCCTGCCCGTCCCCGACGAGGTCGGCCGGCTCTACGACCGCTACACCGACCTCGGCAGTGCCACGCTGGGCGAGAACCTGCACTTCGGGTACTGGGACACCCCGGACAGCCCCGTGCCCTTGACGGAGGCCACCGACCGGCTGACCGACCTGATGACGGACCGCCTGCACATCGGCCCCGGCTCCCGGGTGCTCGACCTCGGCTGCGGCACGGGCCGCCCCGCCCTCCGCATCGCCGACCGCACGGGCGCCGACGTCACCGGCATCTCCATCAGCCACAAGCAGGTCGAGCGGGCCACGGCGCTGGCCGCCGACCGAGGTCTGGCGGACCGGGTCCGGTTCGAACGGGCCGACGCGATGGACCTGCCGTTCGCCGCCGGCTCCTTCGACGCCGTGATTGCCCTGGAGTCCATCATCCACATGCCCGACCGGGCCCGCGTCCTCCGTCAGGTGGCCCGGGTGCTCCGGCCGGGCGGACGGCTCGTGCTCACCGACTTCTTCGAACGCGCACCGATCCCCGACTCGGGACGGCCCGCCGTCGAGCGGTATCTGCGCGAGTTCATGATGACGATGGTCCAGGCGGAGGACTACCCGCCCCTGCTGCGTCAGGCCGGACTGTGGTTCGACGAGCTGACCGACATCAGCGGACCCACCCTGCGCCGTACCTTCATCGAGCTGTCCGCGCGCATCAACGGCTCCGCGCAGCAGCTCGCGGCCGATTACGGTGGCGAACTGGTGGAACAGTTCGATCCGGCCGACATGACGGACGTCGAGGAGTTCGGCCATCTCCTCGTCGTGGCCGTGCGACCCGGCCGCTGAGATGGCGCGATGTGACCGTCGGTCCGCGAACCACCGGCACAATGACGGGTCATGTCACCCATGACTTCTGAAGTGAACTCCGTCCCGGCCGATTCACGTCGGGGCGGACCTGCGTGGATCACCGTGTTCGCCGCGTGCGTGGGACAGTTTGTCGTCGTCCTCGACATCTCGGTGATCAACGTCGCGCTGCCGTCCATCCGCGCGGGGCTCGACATCGGTGCGGGAAGCCTGCAATGGGTGGTCAACGCGTACGTGATCACCTTCGCCGGATTGCTGTTGCTGGGCGGCCGGGCCTCCGACCTGTTCGGGCGCAAGAGCGTGTATCTCGTCGGGCTCGGGATCTTCACCGCGGCCAGCCTGATGGGCGGTCTCGCGACCTCGTCGTGGATGTTGATCGTGGCCCGCGCGTTGCAGGGCCTTGGCGCGGCCGTGCTGTCGCCCGCCACCCTCACGATCCTCACCACGACCTTCCCGGAGGGCACCGGACGCGTCCGCGCGATCGCGATCTGGACGGCTGTGGGAACGGGCGGCGGCGCGGCCGGTGGACTCATCGGGGGTGTACTCACCGACTTCCTCTCCTGGCGCTGGGTCCTCCTGATCAACGTTCCGCTGGGGCTGCTGGTGATCGTGGCGTCGGCACTGTGGCTCGCGGAGAGCCGGCCCGGGAAGACGGGCCGGCATCGGCTCGACGTTCCCGGAGCCGTCCTGGCGACGCTCGGCGCGGGCAGCGTGGCCTACGGCATCTCCCAGACGGAGTCGCACGGTTGGGGATCGGCCCAGGCCCTGTCGTTCCTGTTCCTCGGCTTCGCCGCGCTGGCGGCGTTCTGCGCCGTGGAGCGCCGCGCGGCGGAGCCGCTGGTCCCGCTCGGGATCTTCCGCGTGCGGTCGGTGTCCGTGGCCAACGTCATCACCCTCGTCAGCGGCATGGCCTTCTACGCGATGTGGTTCTTCCTGTCGCTGTACATGCAGAACGTGCTGAAGTACTCGGCCGTGGAGACCGGGCTCGCGCTGCTGCCGCACACCTTCGCCGTCATCCTCTCCGCACAGCTCGCGCCCCGGATGATGCGCTGGGTCGGCGGACGCACGCTCCTCGCGCTCGCCAGTGTGCTGACGGCGGCGGGCTTCTTCTGGCAGGCGACCATGGAGGCCGACGGCAGCTTCCTGGCCACCATGCTCGGCCCCGGCATCGCGTTCTCCTTCGGTGCCGGTGTGATGATGACCGTCCAGTCGGTCTTCGCCACCGCGGGGGTGCCCCTGGAGCAGTCGGGCGTTGTGGCCGGTCTCGTCAACACCTCGCGCACCATGGGCGGCGCACTCGGGCTGTCCGTCCTGTCGTCCTTGGCCGCCGGCCGCACCGATCGGGGCGAGACCGGCCTGGAGGCGCTGACCTCGGGCTATGCGAGCGCATTCTTCGGGTCCGGGGTGGCCATCGTGCTGAGCATGGCGCTGATCGTGCTGCTGCCTCGGTCGCCACGAAGCACGGCGACCCCGTGACCACCCGGCCCTCCGAAGCCTGCCTGCGGCGGTGACACTCGGCCACACCTCCGCGACTTGGCGAGCTCGCTCGTCACGTGACGGCCGATGTGGCACTGCGTGCGCGGATCGTGCTGCGGTCCGGCGAGGGGCGGCGACGCAAGGACGTTGCCGAGTCGGCAGGGGTCTCGCCGGGGAAGGTTCATGGCGCCCCCTCCGTGCTGCTCCGAGGAGTCGTCGGGCGGGCCGTGGCCATGGTCGTGAGAATCGGCGATTCGCTGACCCGGGATTCGCTGCTGGGTTGCCGCGCCGCGTAGGCTTGAGGAGTCGTTGAGGTGGAGCTGGGGAGGGTGAGTGGGTCTTCCCGATCCCGCCTGACGAAGCGTCAGGAAAGTCGGCAAGTGGTCAGCATGAGTCCTGAGAGACCTGGGGAACGCTGCCCGAACATGCGACTCGTTGTAGGGTAGGTAAACAGCACTTGACCTGCAAAAACGCAGGCAGGGAGCCTAACGCCAGGAGTACCACGATGCTGCGTACGATGTTCAAGTCCAAGATTCACCGTGCCACCGTCACCCAGGCCGACCTGCATTACGTCGGTTCCGTGACGGTCGATGCCGCGTTGATGGAAGCCGCCGACCTGCTGCCCGGTGAGCTCGTGCACATCGTGGACATAGACAACGGCGCCCGCCTGGAGACGTACGTCATCGAGGGTGAGCGCGGCTCGGGTGTCATCGGCATCAACGGGGCCGCCGCCCACCTGGTCCACCCCGGTGACCTGGTCATCCTCATCAGCTACGCGCAGGTCGACGATGCCGAGACCCGTGCGCTGACCCCGCGCATCGTCCACGTCGACGCGGACAACCGCATCGTCGCGCTCGGCGCGGACGCCTCGGCGCCGGTCCCGGGCAGCCGTACCGAGCGCAGCCCGCACGCCGTCCCCGCCGCGGCGAAGTGAGGGAGGGCGGCGGCGCGGAGTGCTCCAGGCGAGGTGAGACGGCTTCGGGTGTGTGGACTCGGCAGGCGCGGGCAGCCGCTCCGGGAGACGGTGGAGCTGCTGTGCACCGTACGACCCGGAGGCTTGGAGAACCGAGATGACCCACCCGTATCCCGACCCGCTGCCGCCCCCGCCGACGCCCAACCCCGTTCCCGGGCCGCCCGGTCCGCTGCCGCATCCGCAGCCGACGCCGCCCGCTCCCGGGCCGCCGGCCCCCGACCCCGTACCGCCGGGCCCGGTGCCGCCCGGTCCGGCGCCCGACCCGATTCCGCAGCCGCCCGCGCCGAATCCCGATCCGGCGCCGGAGCCCGAGCCCGCCCCCCAGCCGGCCGGCTGAGCCGGAGCGGTGCGCCGATCGGACGGTCGCGGCCGGTTCGGCGTCCGCGCACGGCTGCCGGGCGGGCCCGGAGCGCGCGCCGGGAGACCGGCAGCCTCCAGGGCCCGGGCCGGCCCCGGGGTCCGGGTCGGCTTCGAGACGTGAGCGGTCCGAGCCCTCTGCTGGTCCGCCGGGCAGTGCCGGCTACTGCTCACCTCCCGCCCGCGCCCCCGCTCCGAGCCGTGTGAGGGAGTCGGCGTGCGCCAGTCCGCTCTCCCTCGCGATCGAGTCCAGGGACTGGGCGTCGCGCACCGGGGCGAAGCGCACCCCTTTCCCTCCCGCCCCCCGGCTGAAGCCGTACACCGCGGGCCTGGGCAGGCTGTTGTACGCCCACGGGGTGGAGAAGTAGTACGCCCCGGTGTCGTACAGCACGACGAAGTCGCCCTCCCGCAGTTCGGGCAGTTCCCGGCCGTGTGCCACGACGTCTCCGGTGAAGCAGCACGGTCCCGCGATGTCCTGCACCAGGAGCGGCCCGGCGGCGGGGCGTCCCTGCGCGTCGAACGCACCGACGCGCAGCGGCCAGGCGTCGGGCATGAAGACCGTACGGGTGGCGGTCTGCGCGCCCGCGTGGGTGAGCGCGATCCGGCGCCCGCCCGCGTCCTTCGTGTACTCCACGAGCGCGCCGATGAAGCCGTTCTTCGCGAGCAGCGACCGGCCGAATTCGGTGACCAGCGCATAGCGGCCGTCGAAGAGGCCGGGCGCCGCTTCCCGCAGCGCGGCCACGTAGTCGGCGTGCGAGGGCCGGACCGTGTCGTCGGCGAAATTGACCGGCAGGCCGCCGCCGATGTCGATGCTGGTGACGCGCTGGGTGCGCAGCGAGCCGTTGATCTCCTCGGCCAGTTCGTACGTCTGCGCGATACCCCGGGCGATGAGCTCCAGGGGGCAGCCCTGCGAGCCGACATGAGCGTGCAGCCTGGTCAGCCACGGCCGCTCGGTGAAAGCCCGTACGACCGCTTCGCGCGCGCCCTCGTCGTGGAGCGCCACTCCGAACTTGGAGGTCGCCGTCGCGGTGCTCATCGCTTCGATGGAACCGCCGCCCACCTGCGGATTGACCCGGAGCCCGAGGACGGAAACCGAGTCCCGGGTGCGCAGTTCGTCGATCCGCCGCAGTTCGTCGAAGCTGTCGGCGTTCACGGCGACCCCGAGGGCCAGCGCCAGCCGGATCTCCTGGCGCGTCTTGGCGGGGGAGTCGAGCACGATGTCGGCGGGAGGGAATCCCGCGTCGAGCGCCAGCCGCAGTTCACCGGGGCTCGCGACCTCGCATCCCATGCCGCAGGCGGCGAGCAGCCGCAGGACGGGCACGAGTGAGGACGCCTTGGCGGCGAAGGTGTGGAGCGTATGGGGCATGGCGGGGAACGCGTTCCGCAGCGCGGCCACGGACGTGCGTACCCCGTCGGTGTCGATGAATCCGGCGACGGGCTGCCGTTCGCCCAGCAGGCCGTCCGCGACGGCCTGGCGGACCACGTCGGCGAACTGCGGGGAACCGGCCGGAGAAGCGGGGATCGGAGAGTTCGTCTGCGTCATACCGCGAGAGTCGTCGATGGCCGCCCCACAGTTCTTCGTCGAACCGGCCAAGCCTCGCCCTCACCCTTGGCCGGACGGGCAAGCGTCCTGACAAATCATACCGAAGTGCTCAGTTCTCGGCCGTCAGGCGGACGCCGAGCATGAGGAGCAGCCGGGTGTCCGGGTCGTCGACGTCCACACCGAACCGTTCCCTGGCGCGCCGCAGCCGGTAGCGCAGGGTGTTGGGGTGCAGGACGAGCCGCTGTGCCGCCCGGGCGACATCGCCCGAGGTGTCGAGGTAGGCGGCGAGCGAGCGGACGAGCTCGCCACCGGCCGACAGATCGGCCCGTACGAGATCGTGCACCGGCCCGCTGCCCGCCTCCCACAGGGGCCGTGCGGCGTCCAGGACCCGCAGGACATCGAGTGAGGGGCCCAGCCCGGCGGCCGTGGCCCAGCGCGGCTCGCCCTCAGCCCCTCCACCCCTCCCGCGCAGCACCCGCAGGACGAGCAGCGCCTCCTCGCACGACGCGGCGGCGCCGAGCGTGGAAGAGACGACCGAACCCGCCCCCACCCGGACGGGCGCGCCCCCCGGCAGCGACACCGCGAGCGCGTCGAGCTCCTTCGCCAGCCGCACGACGTCCCGGTCCTGGGCGCTGCCCACGGGCAGCAGGATCAGCAGCCGCTCCGGTTCGCGGAGCACCAGCACCGTCGAGCGGTACGAGGCCGCCTGGAGCGCCAGCACGTCCAGGGTGCGACCGGCGGAGGGCGGCAGGGCGCCGTCCGCCCGCTCGACTGCCAGCACCGCACAGGGGGCGTCGGGGGACAGGCCGAGAGACCAGGCGTGCGTACGCGCGTCCCCCCGGCCGTACAGCAGCCCGCGCAGGGCGTGGTCCCTGCGGCGTACGGCCGCACTCTCCCGCAGCCGGTGGCTGATCAGGTGCGGGGCCGCGACCTCCGCCGCCCGGCGCAGGGCGTCCGGTGCCCGCGGGAAGAGGCTGCGGCCGTCGGCCGCGACCCAGATGGAGCCGAGCACCTCCGGCCCGCTGCGAACGGCGATGATCAGGCGTTCCGGGCTGTCCCCGTCAGCGGGGCGGTGGATGACGTCCCGGGAGGTCCACAGCGCGTGCAGGATTCCGCTGCGGCGCAGCTCGGCGACCCGCCACTCGGGGACCCGCCCGCCGAGGATCGTGGAGCGGCGGACCCCGTCGGCCTCGGACCGGGTGGCGGAATGCGCCAGCACCCGGAACCGGGTGTCCTCGATGGTGATCGCGCCACCCGTGTACTCGGCGATGGCGGCGGCGAGCGCGCTCAGACCGCCCGCCGCGGCGTCGGGCATCTCCGGCGGCCCCTCGACGCGATCCGTGCCCGCGTACGACAGCGCGGAGCGCAGGAGCGCCGCGGTGTCGGTCCAGTCCGCCCACGCCGCCCGGGCCAGCACGGCGAGTCCCGACTCCTCGGCGGCAGCCAGCACTTCGGGGGCCGGGAGCACGCCCTCCGTCTCGCGCAGCACCACGGCTGCCGCGCCGCGCCCGGCCGCCCCGCGCACCGCGGCCACCGCCCCGGCGGAGGAGACCGGCGGCCCCACCGCCAGCACGGCGCACGCCTCGGCCGACCGCGTGCCCTCCTCGTCACCGAACACGACGCCCCGCACGGCGACGTCCTGGCCGGCCGGCGCCAGCAGGAGCCGCAGCCTGCCGCTGTCGTCGAACGCGAGGATGTCGCGCAGCGTGCTGCCCCGCACCGGCACGTGGTGAGGCGGTCGGCTGGTCACGCGACCGAGCATACGAGCGGGCGGCCGCGGGGGAGCGACCCAGACGGGCTCTTCAAGCTGGGCGTCCCGCCTCGGTGACCACCGCCCGCCAGTCGTCCTGGGCGCCCCCGGCCTCCCGGGCGGACCGCTCGCCGGGGAGCAGACTCAGCAGCTCGGGCGGGGCGTCGTCACGGCGGCGCATCGGGTGGAGCCCTGTGACGCCCGTGCGCGCGGCGCCGGTCATCTGCGGTGCGCTCACCGACTCTGCGGGGGTCGCGCCGGGGCGGACTGACCGGTGCGTACGGCGGCGACAGCGCGTTCAGCGCGTCGTCACCTCTCCGGCGGGCGGGGACTCGTCGTCCAGCGGAGTTCCCTCCAGCGGCTCCGCGTCGTCGTCGACGACATGCATGGCGGCCTCCTCCGCCGACGCGGCGGCCCCGTCGATGCCCACGTCCTGAGCGGTCGGTGGGGAAGGCACGCCGCCGTCCGCCTGCTGTGTCAGCCGGCCGGCCCGGACGACGCCGACCTCCGCGTCCCAGAGCTCCCCGTCCCCCTCGGACAGGTCACCGGGGCCCTCGTCCGCATCGGAGACATCGGGCAGCTCACGCGTGAGGCGCCGGTCCAGGGACTCCCCCTCGTGCTGTTCCGCCGCGGTGGTGCCCTCCTCGTCGACGGCCCACGGCCGCTCCGGCGGGGAGTACCCCGCGTCCAGGAGATCGGTGACGTCCGAGACGTCCAGGGTGTCCTCGGGACCGAGGAGTTCGTTCGGGTCGGAGGCTTCCGCTTCCTGTGGCTGGTAGACATCGTCCCCCCGTTCGCTGTCGGTCATCGCGGTGTCCTCTCGTCCGGGGCGACGGGCCCTCTGTACGCAATTCCACTCCGGTACGCGGGGAGCCGCCAACGGAAGGGACCCGGCGCCGCCGGCCATGGAGCGGCGGGGCGGGATCCCGGGCGGAACAGGAAAGGTCCGACCGGACGTACACTCGGCTCATGGGTCGTAGACGTGCCACGAGGGAGAGCCTGCCGCAGGCCACCGCCGTGCTGCGCCCGGCCGCGGCGCGTAGGACGGGTACCGGGCCGGTGAGCACCGACGGCGTCGGCGCTCCCGGGACCGGCCGTACCGCTCTGCACGGTCACGGCTAGCGATCTTCTCCATCCGGTCACGGTCGGTGACTCCTGGCGGCTCCCGCGGGGGACTCGCCCCTGACCGCTGCCCCTCCCCGAACACAGCGGGCGTCCTGCCCCGCTGAACCTGTCGCGTCCCGTTCCTCCGGGAACGCGCGACGACCCCCACGGTTCCACATCACCACGCAGCTTGCGGAACACCGCCCGTGCTGCTGTCCGGCGACGCCGCACCACGGGCCGAGCCACTTCGAAGGGATCACTGTGAAGCTGAGCGAGCTGCTGGCCGGACAGGAACACCAGATTCTCCAGGGCGACCCCACGCGGACGTCGATCACGGCGGGCACGACGTTCGACGCCGAACTGGCCGCGCCCGGCTCGTTGTTCGTCGCGGTACCCGGCTACCAGGGCGGGGGCCCCGAAGCCGTCGCTCCGGCGGTCGCCCGCGGTGCGGCGGCGGTGCTCGTCGGCGCCGACGTACCGGAGCACCCGGTGCCCGCGGCGGACGTGTGCGTGGTCAGAGTGCCCGACATCCGGGCCGCGGCGGCCGTCGTCGCCTCGCGCTACTTCGGTGAGCCCGGCCGGCAGATGGACATGATCGCGATCACCGGGACCAACGGGAAGACCTCGGTCTCGTACATGGTCGAGTCCGTGCTGCGCATCGCCGAGGGCGCGAAGGCCGGCGTCATCGGGACGGCGGGCAGCCGGATCGGTGACGAGCTGATCCCGATGCCGCAGTCGGTCCTGACGACCCCGGAGACCCCGGACCTCCAGTACATCCTGGGCCACATGCGGGACCGCGGTGTCGGCACCGTGGTGCTCGAGGCGACCTCCATGGGTCTGCTGACGCACCGCGTGGACCGCACCTTCATCGATGTCGGCGTCTTCACCAACCTGACCCAGGACCACCTGGACGACCACGGGACGATGGAGAACTACCGGGACGCCAAACTCCGGCTGTTCCAGGGCCTGTGCCGGCACGCGGTGATCAACGTCGACGACCCGGTCGGTGCCGCGATCCGCGACGCCGCGCCCGACGCCGTGACCACGTACGCCCTGGACGCCGAGGCGGACTACCGGGCCACCGACCTCGCGGTCGACGCGTCGGGCACCCGGTTCACCCTGCACCACGACGGCCGCAAGTACCCGGCGGCGATCCCCTCGCCCGGCCGCTTCTCCGTGGCCAACGCGCTCGCCACGGTGGCCGCCTGCCACGTCCTCGGCCACGACCTGGCCGGACTGGTCGCCGCGCTCGAACAGATGCCGCAGATCCCGGGCCGTTTCGAGCGGGTCACCACCCCTTCCGGTACCTCGGTAATCGTGGACTACGCCCACTCCCCGGACTCCCTGAGCAAGGTCCTGACGACCATTCGCGGTTTCGCCGCGGGCAGGGTCATCACCGTCTTCGGCTGCGGCGGCGACCGCGACACCACCAAGCGGGCCGACATGGGAACGATCGCGGGCACCGGCTCGGACCTGTGCGTCCTCACCTCGGACAACCCCCGCCACGAGGACCCCGAGGACATCCTCGACCAGATCGCACCGGCCCTCACCGCGACCGGAACCCCCTTCGAACGGTTCGTGGACCGGCGCGAGGCGATCGCCTTCGCGCTCTCCGTCGCGGGACCCGACGACATCGTGCTCATCGCGGGTAAGGGCAGCGAGCCGCATCAGATCGTCGGCGACGCCCTGCTCCCCTTCAGCGACATGGCGACCGTCCGCGAACTCACCGAGGTGTAGGGCGCGCGACGCCGCCCCACTCGCCTCCCGGACGCGCCGATCGCGACGAATAAGGTGTTGGCCGCCGGGACAGGCCCCTGACCTGCTGAACCCGAGCCCGGGGGGCGTGAGGCGACCGGGGGAGCGGCGACGTGGGTGCGCACCACGGAGGCCGCACGGACGCTTGTCGACGACTGCCGCGCCCTCGTGTTCGGCGCCCCGGTCCTCGGCATCTTCCCGGCGGTGTACGGAGATCTGCTCTTCGCCGTATACAGCCGTATGCAGCAGCGGACCGGCCGAGTCCTACGCCCGTGCGGGCGGCACGGCGTACCCGGCCCGCTTCGACCGGCGCCGGGGCGGCAGGGACGAACCGGTCCACGCCTGACGCAGCGCGGACGTCCCCTTCGCCTTCGGCACCCCCGACGACCCGGACACCTACCTCCTGATCGGCGGCCCGCCGAGCCCGGCCGACCACGAGCCCCCGCGCGGATGGCGCGGGCCTGGGCGGATTTCGCCGCCCACGGAGACCCCGGCCGGCCGCCCGACCGGCGCGGGCAGCGGTCCGGTGAGGTCCGGGGCGCCGGGGAGTACGGCGCCGGAGAACACACGGCGAGGCACCGGCCGACCCACTCCGCGCCCCGTGGCGCACCGCGGGCTTCCCGCTGGCCGGGCCGTGAACACCGCGTGTACGGCCAGGGGCGGCAGGCACCCCTGCGCGCGGGGGCGCGCGGTTTCGCCCCCGCGCGCCCCTAGCTCCCTTGTCATCGACCCGCTGCTACGCCTAAGTTGACCGATTGTCACGTGTCCGACAGCCAGGGGGGAAGCCGAATCATGGCCGCGAACGGACGGCACCGCAGATATCAGCCCAGCCGCATCAACCGTGTCTCGCTCACGGTGACGGCCGGCGGCGCGGGCATCGCGCTGCCGTTCATCACCGCCGCGTCGGCGGGCGCCGCCTCGGCGGACGTGTGGGAGAAGGTCGCCGCCTGCGAGTCGACCAGCAACTGGCACGTCAACACGGGCAACGGCTACTACGGCGGCCTGCAGTTCTCCGGGTCCACCTGGGCCGCGTACGGGGGCACGGCCTACGCGCCGCGCGCCGACCTCGCCACCAGGGACCAGCAGATCGCGGTGGCCGAGAAGGTGCTGGACGGCCAGGGCCCTGGTGCCTGGCCGACCTGTTCCGTACGCGCGGGGCTGACCCGCGGAGGCGACGCCCCCGACCTCGCCCCCAGTCGCTGGGGACCAGACCGGCGGACGCGCCGCAGAGGAGCGCTCCGCGCGCCGAGCCGAAGACCGCGGCCCCCGCGACACCGACGACCGTGCCCGGCCTGCGGGAGTCGTACACGGTCGCCCGCGGCGACTCGCTCTCCGGCATCGCCACCACCGAGGACGTCCGTGGGGGCTGGCAGCGCCTCTACGCCGCGAACCGGCAGATCGTCGGGGACGACCCCGACCTGATCCTTCCCGGGCAGCGGCTCAGCCTGGACGTGGCCAAGGCGCGGGGAACCGCCCGGAAGCCCGCGGCCGCCGCGCCGGCCCCGAAGCGGCCGGCGGCCCCCGAGGTCCAGCAGAAGCGGGAAGCGGAGCCGCGGCCGGAGAAGACGGCGAAGCCGCAGCCCGAGCGGGAAGCGAAGCCGCAGCCCGAGAAGACGGCGAAGCAGGAGCAGAAGAAGGAAGCCGGGCAGGAGCAGAAGAAGACCGTCCGCTCGGACCGGGCGTCCGAGCGCGTGGAGAAGAGTTCAGGCTTCAGCGCCCCGGTGGCGGCCCGCACGGGCACCCCGTACCGCCAGTCCGGCTCCTGGTCCAGCGGCTACCACACCGGAGTCGACTTCCCCGTCCCCACCGGCACCTCGGTGAGGGCCGTGTCCGCCGGGACGGTGGTATCGGCCGGCTGGGCCGGGGCGTACGGCTACGAGGTCGTCATCCGGCACGGCGACGGCAGGTACAGCCAGTACGCGCACCTGTCCGCGCTGAACGTGCGCGCCGGCCAGCAGGTCGGCGGCGGTCAGCGGATCGCCCGTTCGGGCTCCACGGGCAACAGCACAGGTCCGCATCTGCACTTCGAGATCCGCACCGGCCCCGGTTACGGCTCCGACGTCGACCCCCTGGCCTACCTCAGGGCGGGCGGCGTCAGGATCTGAACCGAACCGGTCCGCCGGTCGCCTCCGCTCGCGGGCCCGCCGAACGCCACGCCGCCCACCACGCGCCGCCCCTGGGGCGGCGTCAGGGCCGGCGGCAGGGAGTTCGGCGCCGGAAAGGAAGCCGTGGCCGCCACCTCGGCAGACGGACGGCCGGCGGCTGCGGGGCGCGCTCCGACGGGCGACGAAGGCGCGGGCGGGCTCGCGAGTTCCGGCAGTCGGCCGGACGGGCTCCGGGGCACGGGCACACTGTGGGCCCCGCCGTCCGCCGCGCCGGGCGCGGCGGTGCGTACCGCGTCCGGCGCGGTGCGGGTCCGTTCGGCCCCGAGCCGCTCCCTGGTGAGCAGGACGAGACCGCCCGCCGTCACCGCGCCGGAGACCAGCGCGAGGAGGGTGCCCGTCAGGCCGAAACGGAAGTGCTCACCGAAGAGGGTGATCCCCACCGCCGCCGCGACCACCGGGTTCACGACCGTCACGACCGCCAGCGGGGCGGTCAGACCCGCGCCCCGGTACGCGGACTGGGACAGCAGGAGCCCCGCCGCCGCGAGACCGGCGATCACCAGCAGGGTCGGCAGGCCGGAACCCACGGAGCCGGAGGTCCACTCCACGGCCACGGTCTTGGTGAAGACCGAGCCCATCCCGAAGGCGATCCCGGCGCCGGTCGCCAGCAGGACACTGCGCACCATCGGTCCGCGCAGCCCCCTGGCGAGAAGGAAGAGCGCCGCCACGCCGCCGAACGTCACCGCCGCCAGCATCGCCTGCTCGGAGGCGCCCAGCGTGTGCGACTGCGCGCTCCCCGTCAGGGCCAGCAGTCCGGCCAGGCCGACGGTGGCCGTCACCGCGCCCCGCCAGGCCGTGGTCCCCGCCCTGCGGCGCACGAACAGCGCGGCCATGGGCAGGGCGAACACGATCGTCAGGGCACCGAGGGGCTGGACGAGGCTCAGAGGCCCGTAGGCGAGCGCCACCACGTGGAGCACCGCGCCCACCCCGTTCAGCGCGACAGCGGCCCACCAGGCCGCGTTGCGCAGGAGAGTCGTGTACGAGCGGCCGTCCCCGCCCGCGGCGACGCGCTCCTGGACGATCGCCCCGGCCGCGTAGGCGACCGCGGAGACCAGTGACAGGAGCACAGACAGCGCGAGGGAACTCATACAGACCACGATGTCCTGTCGGGGCCGCCGAGTCGTCGTCCCAGAGGCGGCGATTCGACGTACTGCTCCGGTAGTACGTACAGGGGTTCGGCGTCCTCCTCCCGACGGTAGTCCTCCTCGCGCGGAACGTCAGAAGTCGCGGTTCGCCGGGTACGGTGAGCTCCCGGCCAGGCACGGCGGGTGGCCGGACGGGGCGGACGGGCGGGGGACGGCCCGAGGGGGAGCAGACCGTGGAGCGGACCGACGTCTTCGAGCCAGGTGGCTTCTTCGTCCTCCGTAACGGGCCCGTTCCCGGCGCGGACCACCGTCCGCTGGCCCGGCTCTACGCGGGGGACCTCGCGCCGCTCGCGGCCCGTGTCGACACGGTCGCCGGCCGGCTGCGCACCTCGGAGCGCAGGGTCGCCGCTTCCCTCGCGCACCTGGGGCTGGCCGCCCGTCTCTGGTCCCTCGCGCTGGGCCCCGCCGCCCTGCACGGACGGCTGCCGGACCTCTCGCCCGACCGGCTCCGCTGGGACCCCGCGCTCACCATGCCCGACGATCTGCGGCTGTCCGGCACCGGGACGCTGGAGGGCAGTGCCGACCGGATACGGGAAGTCGTCCAGTTCGGGCACCTCGTGCCGCTCGCCGAAGTGCTGCGGACCCAGGAGAGGGTCTCCGCAGGGCTGCTGTGGGGCAACGCGGGCTCGGCGCTCGCCGGCGCCGTACGGGAGCTGACCGGCTGGGCCCGCAGCCAGGGGCGCCCCGACGTGGCCGGACGCGCGCGGGCCCTGGGGGCCGAGCTCTTCAACCATCCGGACCTGGCCGCCACCGGCGCTCCGCACGGCCCGGCCTTCCGGCGGCGCAGTTGCTGCCTCTACTACCGGTGCCCGGACGGTGGCCTCTGCGGGGACTGCGTCTTCGACCGAAGACCGGGGGCGGTCCCGCTCACCGCGCGCGAATGACCAGCACGGAGGCGCGGGACTTCGGACGGACGTCTCAGATGCTGAGCTGGAACTCGGCGCGGATGCGCTTGCCCACCGGTACCCGCTCGGCGGTGACTCGGTCGGACAGGGCGACGACGATCTCGATGCCGTGCCCGCCGAGGCGTGCCGGGTCGGGCCCGTAGAGAACGGGAAGCGCCGTGCTGCTGTCGTACACCGTGACGCTGATGCTCTCGGCGGTGCCTTCGAGCTCCAGCAGGTAGGGGCCGTAGCTGTAGCGCTCGGCGTTGGTGATCAGCTCACTGACCGCCAGCATCAGATCACTGCGGGTGTGCTCGCGCAGCACCGCCAGCCACTCCGCCTCCAGGCGGGTCAGGAAGCGGTCCGCGAGCTCCCGGGCCTGGGCTATGCAGCCCGGTTCTCCCGCGAACACCTCGGAGGTGTGCAGTACCTCGGTACACCGGAACTCCTGGGCGGAGTCGTCCGGCCGTGAGGTGGCCTGTTGATTCATAGCTCCAGCCAAGGCGCCGCAGGGAGGTCCGAGACCATTTCTCACCGTTTGTCTACCCGCGTCGAGGAAACCCACTCCGGGGTAGCTGCCCATATCTTAGACGCTTATCACTTGTTGCCAGGCCGTTCAGGCTTCCACGCACATTCCCGCGCGCAGCCGCTGCACGATCCGGTTCAGCAGACGCGACACGTGCATCTGGGAAACCCCGAGGTGCTCACCGATCTGGGACTGCGTCATCTCCTGGCCGAAGCGCATCTGGACGATCTTGCGCTCACGGTCGTCCAGCTTCTCCAGCAGCGGCGCGAGCGCGTGCAGGTTCTCCACGGTCTCCATGCCGGGGTCCGTCTCGCCCAGCACATCGGCGTACGCCCGCTGGTCCTTGCCGGAGTCGCTCTCCGCCGAAGGCGTGTCCAGGGAACCGGCCGAGTAGCCGTTGGCCGCGACGAGGCCCTCGATGATCTCCTCCTCGGGGAGTTCGAGGTGCGCGGCGAGCTCGGCGACCGTGGGTTCGCGGTCCAGCTCGGCCGAGAGCTGCTCCTTGGCCTTCGCCAGGTCGACCCGCAGCTCCTGGAGGCGGCGCGGCACATGGACGGCCCACGTGGTGTCACGGAAGAACCGCTTGATCTCGCCCACGATGTACGGCACGGCGAAGGTGGCGAACTCGACCTCACGGGAGAGGTCGAAACGGTCGATGGCCTTGATCAGGCCGATCGTGCCCACCTGGATGATGTCCTCGGTGTCGTCACCGCCGCGGTTGCGGAAGCGGGACGCGGCGAAGCGCACCAGGGAGAGATTCATCTCGATCAGCGTGTTGCGCGCGTACTGGTGCTCGCGCGTTCCCTCTTCGAGGGTCTGGAGCTCGTCGAAGAACATCCGGGAGAGCGCGCGGGCGTCCTTGGGGGCCACCTTGCCGGTGTCCTCGATCCAGGGAAGTGCCCCCGTACCGGCAGCCGTTGCGGCATATGTCCCGGAACCTGCCTGGTGGTCCTGTCGCGCCACTGCGCCGACCGCTCTGGTGGTTCGCGCTGACATCGCCGTCATGGTGTCACCCTCCTGATTTCCGCTGGTGTGGATCCTCGTATGCCCGGTCCTGAGGATGTCATGCCTGTCGATTTCAAACTCTTTTCCGGCGGGGGAATCGGGGCCGTGCGGGGCCGTGGCAAACTTGATCGGGGCGTCGGCCCGAAGTGACACGGCCTGGCGCAGCCTGTGGCCGGCACCACCCAGTAACAGAGGAACGGCCATGACGGTGACAGCAGACAGCCCGGAGCTTGATTCCGGAACCGGTGAGTTCGGTCCCGGCATCGACCCGCAGCGGCTCGCCGTCTGCCTGAGCGTGCTCGACGAGCTCGACACCATCGACATCGACCACCCGGACGCCATCGCCGTACGCCGGGCCACCGCAGGTGTCTACCGCACGGTGAAGCAGCGCCGCCGCCAGGAGCGCAGGGCGGCCAAGACCGCACACGACAAGGCGGTCACCGAAGCCACCGCGACCGGCTCCGCCGAGCGCATCGACGACGAGACGCAGGGAGTCCTGCCCTCGTCGTCCGCCGCCGCCGAGATCGCCGGGATACTCCAGCGCCCCCGCTCCTGCTACATCTGCAAGACGCGGTACGTCGAGGTCGACGCCTTCTACCACCAGCTCTGCCAGCCCTGCGCCCAGGAGAACCGTGCGCGCCGCGACGCCCGCACCGACCTCACAGGGCGCCGGGCGCTGCTCACCGGCGGCCGGGCGAAGATCGGCATGTACATCGCGCTGCGGCTGCTGCGCGACGGCGCCCACACGACCATCACGACGCGCTTCCCCAACGACGCGATCCGCCGCTTCAAGGCGATGCCGGACAGCGCGGAGTGGATCCACCGGCTGAAGATCGTCGGCATCGACCTGCGTGACCCCGCCCAGGTCGTCGCCCTCGCCGACTCCGTCGCCGCCGAGGGCCCGCTGGACATCCTCATCAACAACGCGGCGCAGACGGTACGCCGCTCCCCGCAGGCGTACCGCGAGCTGCTGAACGCCGAGTCGGCGCCGCTGCCCGCCGGTGAGCTCCCGGCTGCCGAGGTCATCGGTACCTTCGGCAGCGGAACGGTCGACCGTGTCGCCGCCCTGCCGTCCGCCCGCAGGGAGGGGCTGACCGCTCAGGACGTCACCGGGCTGGCGCTCGTCACGGGCTCCGCCTCGCTGGAGCGGATCGCCGCGGGCACCGCGATCGACGCCGGCGGGCTGGTCCCCGATCTCCATGACACCAACAGCTGGGTCCAGACGGTGGAGGAAGTGGAGCCGATCGAGCTCCTGGAGGTCCAGCTCTGCAACTCCACCGCCCCCTTCATCCTGATCAGCAGGCTCCGTAGGGCCATGGCGGCGACGGCGGCGAAGCGGGCGTACGTGGTGAACGTCTCGGCGATGGAGGGTGTGTTCGGCCGCGGCTACAAGGGGGCGGGCCACCCGCACACCAACATGGCGAAGGCCGCCCTGAACATGCTGACCAGGACGAGCGCCCAGGAGATGTTCGAGAAGGACGGCATCCTGATGACGGCGGTGGACACCGGCTGGATCACCGACGAGCGTCCCCACCCGGACAAGATGCGCCTCGCCGAGGAGGGCTTCCACGCCCCGCTCGACCTGGTCGACGGCGCCGCCCGGGTCTACGACCCGATCGTGCGCGGCGAGGGCGGCGAGGACCTGTTCGGCTGCTTCCTGAAGGACTACGCGCCCGCGAACTGGTGAACACCTGCCTGGTGAACACCCGTCGCGGCGACGAGGACGACGGCGGCCCGAGTTCCAGGGGCCGCCGTCTTGTCTGTCCCGTCCCGTCCTGCTGGAACGCCACTCGGGTGAGATCGTTGGCTGAAAGTGACCCAGGCCACACGTTCTGTCGAGCGCGGGCGCGCTCATTTGGTTAGTCTGGGGTGAACGGACGCCACCGAGGAATCCACAAAGACTCCTCGGCCGTCCTGGGACAGGTCTGCAACCGGGCCGCCGTCCCGCCCCCTACGGGCGCCACCGCGACCGAACTGTTCCTTGCCCCTGCCCCGGGGCGGTCGACGCGCGGTTCCGGCCGCTGCACGGCCGTCCCCCGGGGTTACGCGACACAAAGGAGTTCGCGGTGACACCAGACCTGACGCAGTACGAGAAGCGACCGGACGAACGGTACGGAGAGCGGGCCCGCAGGCCCCAGGGACTCCGGAACATCGAGGTGTGGGCCAGGTCCGCGCCGATCCGGCTGGCCGGCTACGAGGACGACCTCGCCGAGCCGCACATCCTCCCCGGCATCGACTGACCGCTCGCACCGGTCCGCACTGAGCCTCGCTTCCCCGCCCACGCGGGAGGGCGGGGCTCAGTGCTGTGCGTCTGGCCCGCCCGCGCGCGCCACGGGCCGCATGAAGTCGCGCACCAGGTCGCGGTGCCACCAGCACCCGGTCTCCCGCAGCTCGCGCCAGGTGGTGAACCGGTAGCGGTACACGCGTGCCCTGACGTGTACCGGCGGGGTGTCCGGGAACGGGTTGTGCCGCAGCAGCCGCAGGGTGTCGCGGTCGTTCTCCAGGAGCCGTTCGACGAAGGGCCGGAACCAGGATCCGGCGTACGCGGGGGAGAGGGCCGCGAACCACATCATCCAGTCGAGCCGCAGGTGGTACGGGGCGAACTGGCGCGGCCGCCGCCGGGGATCACCGGGCTTGCCGCGGAAGCCGTACTCCTGCCAGCGCGTTCCCTCGTGGATCACCGGATCGGCGGTCCCCTCGACGACGACCTCCAGGCGTACGCGGCTGATGCTGCCGAACGCCCCGTAGGTGTTCACCAGGTGGAGCGGGTCGAAGGACCGGTTCATCACCTGGCGGCGGGAGAGCAGATTGCGCGCGGGCCGGTAGCTGAGGGCCAGGACCAGCACCGTGACGGCGATGACCGCCACCTCGTACCAGAGGGGCGGCGCGGACTGGGCGGGCGGCTCCCCGGCGAGGGACGACCAGTCGACGGCCGCCAGGGCGAGCGTGATGGTGAGCCAGTTCAGCCAGGCGAAGTTCCCCGACAGCACCAGCCACAGCTGGGTGACGATCATGAGCCCAGCGGCCGCGCCCGCCACGGGCTGCGGGGTGAGGAGCAGGAAGGGGACCAGGAGCTGAGTGACGTGGTTCGCGGCCACCTCCACCCGGTGCACGGGCTTCGGCAGCCGGTGGAAGTACCAGCTCAGAGGGCCCGGCATCGGCTGGGTCTCGTGGTGGAAGTCCAGACAGGCCATCCGGCGCCAGCACGCGTCGCCACGCATCTTGATGAGTCCGGCACCGAACTCCACCCGGAACAGGAGCCAGCGCAACAGCCAGAGCACGAGTACCGGCGGCGCGGTGTCGCCGCTGCCGAGGAAGACGGCGAGGAAGCCGGTCTCCAGCAGCAGCGACTCCCAGCCGAATCCGTACCAGACCTGGCCGACCTGGACGATCGACAGGTACAGCACCCAGGGCAGCGCCCACAGGAGCATCGCCGCCCAGAGTGGCAGGTGCGCGTCGGCGCCCGCGAGCAGCGCGAGGGCGACGGCGCAGCCGGTCCAGGCCACCAGGGCGAAGAAGCGGTCGGAGTAGTGCAGCCGGAAGAGGCCGGGGGCGGCCTGCCAGCGGGTGCGCCGCAGGAGTGCGGGGACCGGCAGCATTCCCCGCTCACCGATCAGCGCCCTGAACTGGAGCGCGGCGGAGAGGAAAGCGATCAGGTACACGACGGCGAGAGCCCGCTGGAAGATCAGCCGGCTCAGCCAGTAGTCCTCTGCGGTGAACCACTCCATCGCCCCAAGTATCGGTCACCGCCCCGGTCGGCGGGTGGCGACGATCCGGCGAAGGGTGCGGCCGAGGCGCCGCGCGTACCAGCGCTGGACGGGCGGCACGAGCGGACCCGCGACACGGGTGTACCAGCGGGCGGGCCGGGAGAAGGCCGTGACCGTGAACCACACCGTTCCGTCGTCCGCCAGGTCCACCACGAAGGACTCCTCTCCGCGTTCCGGATGCCCCGGACGGGTGCCGTACGCGAAGCCGGTGCGCGCGCTCCCGTACACCGCCCGCACCACCTCGCAGGGGGCGGTGACCCGGAGCGGGCCGATGCCCAGGGAGACGGCGACGCGGGTCCCGCCCTCGGCCCGGGCCGTCGTCGCGTCGATCCGTGCCCCCGAAGCACGGTGCACGCGCCAGCCGGTGACCGCCGCCCCCGCCGCCTCGAAGTCCTCGCGGCCTCTGCCGACGGGCGTCCGGTGGCGGAGGTGGTGGTAGCCGCGGGGGAGCGGACCGTGGAGGGTGGCGCCGACCTCGGTGTACGTGAGGGTGTTCACGCGGTCCTGCCTTCCGGTGGGGTGCGGTCCTGGAGCCGGCGCCAGGCGAGTACCGAGCAGAGCGCGAAGCCCAGCGCGTTGCCGAGGCCGTGGGTGGCGGCCATCCAGGTGAGAGTGGGGTGCGGGATTCCGGTGGCCTCGCCGAGTGCCCAGCTCAGCGCGAACACCATCGTGGCGACGAGGACCGCGGCCGAGGTGCGCAGCAGCGCCCGGGTGGCGCGGTCCGGGCCGCCGGTGCGGGCGGTGCGCAGGGTGAGGTGGGCGACCGCCCACATCCCGGCTGTGAGCACGACCGCCCCGGCCAGCTCGGCCCACTCCCCGATGAAGTAGCCGATGAGGACGAGCAGGGTGCCCAGCGGCACGCTCAGCGCGGCGAACCGGCCGGCCCGGGTGCCGGTGGCCCGGCACAGGAGCCCGGCGACCAGCGCCGCGGCGAAACCGGCGAAGTGGAAGTGCGGCACGGTCAGCGTGAGGATGCCGAGGTCGAAGCCGAACAGCTCGTGCCCCGAGCGCTCGGCGACCAGGGCGAGCGCGGCGACCGAGGGAGCGGTCAGCGCGGTGTGCACGGCGATCTCGGTGGGGCGGGCGCTGCGCGTACGGGCCGCTCGGAGCGGTGACTGAAGCGCCAGGGCCACAGCTCCCAGGGCATAGACCGTGGCGAGTGCGGTGGCGGTGAGGCCGCGCGGCAGCCAGAGCGCGAGGGCGCCCGGAGCGGCGAGGAGCGGCCAGAGGCGGCGTATGCGGTCGAGCTCGGGGGCTTCCATGAGCCGCAGTCCGGTGGGCACGACGACGAGCATGCCCAGCATCACGATCAGGTTCACCAGTACGGTCATGCCTTGCCCCCGACGTCTTGAACGCGTTCAACCCATGTGCTGACCCTAGGCTCTTTCTTGAACGCGTTCAAGTCCGCTCGGACGCTGTGGGCGAGATGACCGTCCGGCTTGCGGAGGTGTCCGCGGTGCGGCAGACATGAGGAGACCCATCGGTTCGATGTGAACAGGCAGGAGAGCTCAGTGCGCTCACCCCGACGTCCGCGGCGTACCGCGCTCGCCGCCCTGACCGCCGGTGTCCTCCTCGTCGCGGGCTGCGCCGGAGGGCCAGGGAGCGGCGGGAACGGCACCCCCGGCACGGCGGGGGCCAAGGAGCTCGTCCTCCAGCCGGCGGGGGCGCCCGGCCCCGACCCGTTCACCGGGTCGACCGCCGCCTCCCCGCCCCCGGCGGCCACCGCCTCGCCCGCCGCCCTTACCGGCGTGACGGCCCGCACCGTCCCAGGGTCAACCCCCGGGCTCTACGGCGGCACCCGGTCCGTGGCGAGCTGCGACATCGGGGAACAGGCCCGTCTCCTCGCGGACGACCGGGCCAAGGCGCGGGCCTTCGCCCGGGGCGCGGGAATCCGGGAGAAGGAGATCCCCGCGTTCCTGCGCGGCCTCACGCCCGTACTCCTGCGGGCCGACATCCGCGTCACCGGTCACGGGTACGCCGACGGAGCGCCCACCGCCTTCCAGTCCGTGCTCCAGGCCGGCACCGCGGTGCTGGCCGACACCCACGGCACGCCCCGCGTCCGCTGCGCCTGCGGAAACCCGCTCGGCGTCCCCGTCGTCATGAAGGGCTCCCTGACCTACCGCGGCGAGGAGTGGGCGGGGTACGACCCGAACCGGGTCCTGGTCATCGAGCCCAGTACGCGGGCGATCACCCACTTCGTCCTGGTGGACGTCGCCGACAACACCTGGATCGAGCGGCCGGCGGGTGACGACGGCGGCCGGGACAGGTCTCCCGACGATCCGCCTCCGTTCGATCCCGGTGAGGGCATCGTGCCCTCACCCACCGCCTCCGCGGCCGAGCCCTCGGTGCCCCCGCTCCCGAGACCGGCGCTCCCCGTCCCCCGGCGCCGCCCGCCGAGCCCGTGGACGAGGTGGCGGACCCCCCGGCGGACCTGCCGAGGGAGGAAGCGGTGGACGCGCCCGCCGCCGAGCCGCAGGAGACTCCGTCCGGCCCTTCCGACCTCTTCGGTGACGCGGGCGGGGAGTTCTCTGCCGATGAGCAGTACCCGAGGGAGGCGGAGCCGCCGGTGTCCGGTCCGTCCGATGCCGCCGAACCCTTCGGCGGCTGAGGGTGGCCGGCCGGATGAGGAGAGGCGATGGGGTGGCCGCGGCCCAATCGCTCGAAGAATCGGACAATTGATGGCAGAGTGACCCGTATGGATGATCGGGTAGCGGGTGCCCTGTCACTCCCAGAAGACTGGCCCGCCCACCCGGACCTCAGCCTCGCCCTGAACCGTATGGGCAGCTTCGACTGGGATCTGGACAGCGGACTCATGCATATGGACGGGGCCGCGCTCGCCGTGTTCGACCTGCGGGCCGACGAGTACGACAACCGTCCCGTCACCTTGTCCGCGCGGGTACCGGCCGACGAGGCCGTGCGGCTCGACGGCCTCGTCTCGCAGGCCCTCAAGGCCGGGCTGAGCAACTACGGCGCCTACTTCCGCATGCTGCGGCGCAACGGCACCCCGCGCTGGACCCACACCCAGGGCTTCATCCGCCGGGACGGCACCGGCCGGCCCCACCGCATCATCGGGATCGTCCGCGACGCCACCCAGGAGCTCTCCGACTCCACCGCCCGCTGGGAGCTGGACGAGGAGCGGCGCAAGCGCACCAGCCTCGTGGAGGTCACCACGGCCGCGCTCGCCCACGCCCGGACGGTCAAGGACGTCACCGACGTCCTCAGGAACTCCACGGGCGGCCTGGCCAACCTCGGGGCGGCCAGCGTCGTCATGGGTCTGCTGGAGTCGGGGCGCATCCATCTCGTCGCCGACGGACCCGAGGGCGCCTACGTGCCGGGCACCCGCTACACCCGTACGGACGAGCCGTACCCGATGAGTGAGGTCGTGCGCACCCTCGCGCCCCGCTTCATCGAGTCGGCCGACGACTTCGCCGCCTCCTACCCCATCCTGTGGCCGCACATCGGCCACCTGGGGATCACCGCGGCGGCCTATCTCCCCCTGATCGCCCAGGCCCGGCCCATCGGGGCACTGGGGCTCCTCTACAGCGACAAGGCGGGGTTCACCGCCGACGAACGGAACCTGCTGGTGGCCCTGGGCAGCTCGATCGCCCAGAGCCTCCAGCGCGCGATGCTGTACGAGCAGGAACACGACCTCGCCGAAGGTCTCCAGCAGGCGATGCTGCCCCGCAGGATTCCCGCGGTGCCGGGCGCCCAGGTCGCCGTCCGCTACCGCTCCGCGCGACTCGGCCGGGACATCGGGGGCGACTGGTACGACATCATCCCGCTGCCGGGAGGCAGGGTCGGCGCCGTCATCGGTGACGTGCAGGGGCATGACACGCACGCCGCCGCGGTCATGGGACAGCTCAGGATCGTGCTGCGGGCCTACGCCGCCGAAGGGCACAGCCCCGCCACGGTGATGGCACGGGCCTCCGTCTTCCTCCACGAACTCGACACCGACCGCTTCGCGACGTGCAGCTACGCCGAGGTGGACCTGCGCACCGGGGTGGTGCAGCTGGTCCGTGCGGGGCATGTCGACCCGCTCGTACGGGAAGCGGACGGGAGCTGCCGGCGGCTGCCGGTCGAGGGCGGGCTGCCGCTGGGGCTCTCCGCCGAGTTCGGGAGGCTCGAATACCCCGTCAGCACGGTCGAGCTGGACCCGGGCCAGACGATGGTGCTCTACACCGACGGCCTGGTGGAGCTGCCCGGCTCCGATCTCGACGAGGGCATGCAACTGCTCGTCGACCTGGTCACCAACGGGCCCAGGGAACTGGAACCGCTGGCCGACCGGCTCTGCGAGGCCGTCGACGAGCGGGGCGGCGAGGACGACGTCGCGGTGCTCCTGCTTCGCCGCAAGGCGGCCCACGCGCCGCAGCCCGGGGGGCGGCTCCAGCAGCACGTGGCGCAGAACGACCCGGAGGCGCTGACTTCGGCCCGGCACATGATCAGGGCCGCCGTACGGGCGTGGGGTGCCGCCGAACGCGCGGACGAGATCGAGCTCGCCGCCGACGAGCTGATCACCAACGCGCTGATGCACACGGACGGCGGGGCGATCGTGACGATCAGGGTCCTGGCGGGCCCCGAACGGCGGCTGCGAGTCGATGTCGAGGACCGTTCCAGCGCGCTGCCCCGGCGCAGGGACGCGGGGAACTCCGGGGTCTCGGGGCGAGGGCTGTTGCTGGTCGACCTGCTGGGCGATGTCTGGGGCGTGGAATCCCGGGGCACCGGCAAGTGCGTGTGGTGCGAGTTCCTGGTCCCGGAACGCGGACAGCCGCGCCGGTCCTCGGCCGGCAGCGACGTTACGTAACGTGCATGGGCTCGGCCGTGACCGTTGGTGGCGATTGACTGCGGAAGTGCGGCGGGGCGCGTCGGCGACGGAGCCCGCGACAGGCTGGCCGCCGCGATCGGGGAGGAGCCTCACGGAACCCCGGTCGCTGATCACCGCGCCGACCGCGGCTCAGGTACGACAGCCTGTCACTGCCTGCGGACAGCTTGGACTGAGGGCCCCCGCCCCGCGCGGACACCGGCCGGCTGTCCCGGCCGGTTCCGAGGTGTTGACGCACTCCGGTGATCCGATGAGTATGCGCTGGGAATGTCCAGTGATCACCGGCAGGACGGCAGAGACATGCGGCGGAACAGGCTCGGGCGCAGTGCGGTCGAGATCACCCGGCTCTCCTTCGGGGCGGCGGCCATCGGCAACCTCTTCACCGAGGTCGACCCCGCCCAGGCCGCCGCCGCCGTGGACGCGGCCTGGGACGAGGGTGTCCGTTACTTCGACACCGCGCCGCACTACGGACTCGGCCTCTCCGAGCGGCGGCTCGGTGAGGCGCTGCGGACCAGGCCCCGCGACGCCTACGCCGTCTCCACGAAGGTCGGCCGGGTGCTCGACCCCCTTCCCGCCGGTGCGGTGCCGGCCGCCGAAGGGCTCTCCGAGGGGTTCGCGGTACGCGCCACGCACCGGCGCCGCTGGGACTTCAGCGCCGACGGCGTGCGGCGCTCCATCGAGGACAGCCTCGGACGGCTCGGCCTGGACCGCGTCGACATCGCCTACCTCCACGACCCGGACGACCACGAGGAGGCCGCCTTCCGCGAGGCGTACCCGGCGCTGGAGAGGCTCCGGGCGGAGGGCGTCGTCGGCGCCATCGGCGCGGGCATGAACCAGACGGCGATGCTCACCCGCTTCCTGCGCGACACCGACGTCGACACCGTGCTCTGCGCGGGCCGCTACACCCTCCTCGACCACAGTGCCCTGACCGCGCTGCTGCCGGAGGCCGTCGCACGCGGCCGGAGCGTCGTCGTCGGCGGCGTGTTCAACTCGGGCCTCCTCGCCGACCCGCGCCCCGGTGCCACGTACGACTACGCGGCAGCGCCCCTTGCCCTTCTCGACCGGGCCCTGCGCATGAAGGCCGTCGTCGAGGGGTACGGCGTCCCGCTGCGCGCCGCCGCCCTGCACTACCCGCTGGCCCACCCGGCCGTCGCCGGAGTGCTCGTCGGCACCCGCTCCCCGGAGGAGGTACGGGACGCGGCCGCGCTGCTCCGTACGGAGATCCCTGACGCCCTCTGGGACGAACTGCGCGCCGAAGGACTCCTGGACGACGGGGCGGGCGGCGACGGCCACCGGGCAGGGAACTGACATGAGGAGCGCGCGGTACCGGAGCTGCGATAGGGCCGGAGCAGGCAGGCCACCCGCCCCGGAGCTGTGACGTGACCCCCTCCCCGGCACCACTCGTCGACACCGCCGCCCGCGAGTACGGGCTGGGCTGAGCCGCCGGGGGCGCTCGGGGAGGCAGCAGGCGCGGTGCTGCGGCAGGCTTGAGGCATGCCCGAACTGCCGGAGGTCCAAGCGCTGCGTGTCTTTCTCGACGGCCACCTGGTCGGCAAGGAGATCGCCCGTGTCCTGCCGCTAGCGATCAGTGTCCTCAAGACGTACGACCCGCCGGTCTCCGCGCTGGAGGGGGCGACGGTCACCGCCGTCACCCGGCACGGCAAGTTCCTGGACATCACCGCCGGGAAGCTGCACCTGGTCACGCACCTGGCACGGGCCGGCTGGCTCCAGTGGAAGGACACCTTCCCCGCCACACCGCCGCGGCCCGGTAAGGGGCCCCTCGCGCTGCGCGTGGTCCTCGCGGGAGGTGACGGGTTCGACCTCACCGAGATGGGCACGGCGAAACGGCTCTCCGTCCATCTGGTGCGCGATCCGGCGGAGGTGCCCGGTGTCGCACGCCTGGGGCCCGACCCGCTCGGTGACTCCTTCGACCGCGAGGCGTTCGCCGGGCTCCTCGCCGGGGAACGACGCCGGATCAAGGGAGCCCTGCGGGACCAGTCGCTCATCGCGGGCATCGGCAACGCGTACAGCGACGAGATCCTGCACGCCGCCAGGATGTCCCCGTTCAAACTCACCAGCAGCCTGAGCGAGGAGGACATCACGGGGCTCCACACCGCCCTGCGTACCACCCTCACCGACGCCGTCGAGCGCTCCAGCGGCCTGGAAGCGGGCAAGCTCAAGGCCGAGAAGAAGAGCGGCATGCGGGTCCACGGGCGCACCGGCCTGCCGTGTCCCGTCTGCGGCGACACGATCCTGGAGGTCTCCTTCAGCGACTCCTCGCTCCAGTACTGCCCCACCTGTCAGACGGGCGGCAGACCGCTCGCCGACCGCCGCCTCTCGCGCCTGCTGAGATAACGGCCACGGTGCGAGGGCCCTACACTCCGGCCTCATGCTGCGCGTACTCGCCGTCGACGACGAACAACCCGCTCTGGAGGAGCTGCTCTACCTCCTGCGCGCCGATCCCCGCATCCGCAGTGCCGAAGGGGCCACCGGTGCGACCGAGGCGCTGCGCCGCATCGGCGGCGCGGTCGAGGCGGGGCCCGAGGACCCGTCCGCCATCGACGTGGTCTTCCTGGACATCCACATGGCGGGCCTGACCGGCCTCGACGTCGCCCAACTGCTCGCCGGGTTCGCCGCGCCCCCGCTCATCGTGTTCGTCACGGCCCACGAGGGCTTCGCCGTCCACGCCTTCGATCTCAAGGCCGTCGACTACGTACTCAAGCCCGTGCGCCGCGAGCGCCTCGCCGAGGCCGTGCGCCGCGTCGCCGAGCAGGTCGGCGACCGGTCCGCGACCGTCCACGACGCGGCCGCCGACCAGATACCGGTCGAGCTGGGCGGGGTCACCCGGTTCGTGCCCGTCGACGACATCACGTACGCCGAGGCACAGGGCGACTACGCGCGGCTGCACACCGTCTCCGGCAGCCACCTCGTCCGGATTCCCCTGACGACGCTGGAAGAGCGCTGGCGCTCCCGGGGCTTCGTGCGCATCCACCGCCGCCACCTGGTGGCGCTGAACCGGATCGACGAACTCCGCCTGGACGCCGGCACCATGAGCGTCCGTGTCGGCGAGGCGGAACTCGCCGTGAGCCGCCGCCACAGCCGCTCCCTCCGTGACCTCCTGATGCGCCAGAGCAGCCGCTGACCAGCATCGACCCGGGCCCCGCCCTTCCCAGAGCGCTCCCGCGACGCCTACACTCCGGGCCCATGTCCGCAGAGCCCACACCCCGGCGCGAAGTGGTGACGGGAGAGCCACGGCGGGTGCGCCCGCTGCCCCGCTACCGCGCCCAGTCGGAGATCGACGAGCAGACCGCGCTCGGCGACGCCTACGTGCGCTCGCTGATGCGCGGCCAGCTGCGCGCCGGGCTGACCGCCTTCGCGGTGCTCGCCCTCGCGGCAGGAACGCTGCCCCTGGTCTTCGCCGCCCTGGGCAGCGCCGCGGTCGTCTGGGCGGTGCTCGGCTTCGCCACCGGACCGCCGCTCACGCTGATCGCCTGGTGGTACGTGCGGCGCGCGGAGCGCAACGAACGGGACTTCGCCAGACTCGTGGAAGGCCGCCCCACGCCGTGAGCGGGCCCGACCACCTGGCATCGGTCGTCGCGGTCACGCTCGTCGTGCTCGCCACCGTTCTCGTGGGCGGGTTCGGACTCCGTATCTCACGCACCACGTCCGACTTCTACGTCGCCTCGCGGACGGTACGGCCCCGCCTCAACGCGGCGGCCATCAGCGGCGAGTACCTCTCCGCCGCCTCCTTCCTGGGCATCGCCGGTCTCGTCCTGGTCCACGGGCCCGACATGCTCTGGTACCCGGTCGGATACACCGCCGGATATCTCGTCCTGCTGGTGTTCGTCGCTGCGCCGCTGCGCCGCTCGGGGGCGTACACCCTGCCCGACTTCGCCGAGGGCCGCCTCGAATCCCGGCAGGTACGCAGACTCGTCAGCGTGTTCGTCGTCGGCGCGGGCTGGCTCTACCTCGTACCGCAGCTCCAGGGCGCCGGTCTCACCCTCAAGATCCTGACCGGTGCGCCGGGCTGGCTCGGTGACGTGCTTGTCGCCTCGGTGGTGGTGATCGCCGTCGCCGCGGGCGGTATGCGCTCCATCACCTTCGTCCAGGTCTTCCAGTACTGGCTGAAACTGACCGCCCTCCTCGTGCCCGCGATCTTCCTGGTGCTGGCCTGGCGGGGTGACGGGCAGCCCCGCGTCCCCCTCGACGAACAGCTCTCCGTCTTCCGCGGCGACCACCCGCTGTACGCGACCTACGGACTGATCGTGGCCACCTTCCTCGGCACCATGGGACTGCCCCACGTGGTCGTCCGCTTCTACACCAGCCCCAACGGGCGTGACGCCCGCCGTACGACCGTCGTGGTCCTCGCCCTGGTCGGTGTGTTCTACCTGCTGCCGCCCGTGTACGGGGCGCTGGGCCGGCTGTACGCCCCCGAGCTGATGCACGGCGGGGACGCCGACGCCGCCGTACTCCTGCTTCCCGCGCGGGTCATCGGCGGCCTCGGCGGGGACCTCCTGGGGGCGCTCATCGCCGGCGGCGCCTTCGCCGCGTTCCTCTCCACCGCGTCCGGGCTCACGATGGCCGTCGCCGGAGTGATCACCCAGGACGTGCTGCCCTCGCGCGGCGTACGCCACTTCCGGCTGGCCACCCTGCTCGCGATGGCCGTGCCACTGGCCGGTTCGCTGGTGGTCAGCCGGGTGCCGGTGGCCGACGCGGTGGGAATGGCGTTCGCCGTCTCCGCCTCGTCCTTCTGCCCGCTGCTGGTGCTCGGGATCTGGTGGCGGCGGCTCACCCCGCCCGGGGCGATCGCCGGACTGCTGCTCGGCGGCGGCTCGGCGCTGCTGTCGGTGGCCATCACGGTCAGCGGGACGGTGCGCCCGCCCGGCTGGCCGCACGCCCTGCTCGCCTGGCCCGCCGTCTGGTCCGTACCCGTCGGCTTCCTCGCGATGATCCTCGTCTCGCTGGCCACCCCCGGCCGCATACCGCAGGGCACCAACGCCGCCATGACCCGCTTCCATCTGCCGGAGGCACTCACCTCGGGACGTGAGCGATGACCGGCGCCGGGATCGCGGTGGTGGCCGTCATCGCCGTACTGCTCTTCGGCACGGGCTACCTGCTGGGCCGCACAGGCCGGCCCGTGCGCACGAGTGACGTCGGCACCCCCGTGGAGCACGCCACGTTCGAGACGCTGCACACCGCCTCCCTCGCGGCTCCGCCGCTGCGGGCCGGTCTCACCGAGGAGAGCGCCCGGCGCTCCGCACGGCGCCTGCGCTCCCTGCTGGGAACGGACGCGCTCTGCCTCACCGACCGCGACCGGGTCCTGGTGTGGGACGGCGAAGGCGACCACCACGCCAAGGGGGTGATGGAGCACGTCCAGGGGCTCCTCGCCAGCGGCCGGGACACCGCGTTCCCCACCGACTGCGCGGACCTGGACTGCCCGCTGCGCTGGGCCGTCGCCGTCCCCCTCACCGTCGACCACCGGGTGCTCGGCACCCTGATCGCCTTCGCCCCGCGCGAATCGGCGGTCCTCGCGCGGGCGGCGGGAGAGGTGGCCCGCTGGGTCTGTGTCCAGCTGGAGCTCGCCGAACTCGACCGCTCCCGTACGAAGCTCATCGAGGCAGAGATCAAAGCCCTGCGGGCACAGATATCGCCCCACTTCATCTTCAACTCCCTCGCCGCGATCGCCTCCTTCGTCCGCACCGATCCGGAGCAGGCGCGCGAACTCCTGCTGGAGTTCGCCGACTTCACCCGCTACTCGTTCCGCCGGCACGGGGAGTTCACGACCCTGGCCGACGAACTGCACTCCATCGACCAGTATCTGGCGCTCGTACGCGCCCGGTTCGGTCCCCGGCTGGCGGTCACGCTCCAGGTCGCCCCCGAGGTGCTGCCCGTGGCGCTGCCCTTCCTCTGTCTCCAGCCCCTGGTCGAGAACGCCGTCAAGCACGGCCTCGAAGGAGCCGTCACCGACAGCCGCATCAGGATCAGTGCCCTGGACGCGGGAGCGGAGGCGGAAGTCGTCATCGAGGACGACGGCACGGGCATGGACCCGGAGCGGCTGCGGCAGATATTGCGCGGCGAGGGCGGCACCTCGACCGGCATAGGACTGCTCAACGTCGACGAGCGGCTCAGACAGGTGTACGGCGACGAGTACGGTCTCGTCATCGAGACGGGCGTCGGCGCGGGGATGAAGATCACGCTCCGGTTCCCCAAGTACCGTGCGGGCGTGCACGGTTCGTGAACCCGGCGCCTCAGTAGAGGTGCACGGCCAGATGGCCGAGCGGCAGCCCGAGCTGCCAGGCGGGGGTCCACACCTGGGCGTCCTCCTCCACGCGGCCTTGCGGCGCCCAGGACGGCGCGCCGATCGCGTCGAGATCGGCGGCGAGCAGCTCGGTCTCCTCCAGCCACCGCCACGCCGCGCGGGCCAGCTCCCGGCCGGGGTCGGGCGGGCAGTCCGGCGTCCGCAGCTCCAGCTCGCCGAGGCGCTCGCAGATCCACTGCCGCCAGGCCGTGCCGTACGCCGTCAGCAGCCGCAGCTCGTCCACCCGCGCGGCGGGCAGCACATCGGCCACCGCCCCGTCGGACAGGAAGATCGTCAGGGCGAGCGCGTCCCGCCCCGCGCGGTACTCCAGTGTCGTGGGCTCCATGAGATCGCCGGTCAGCAGTACCTCGTCCGCGAGGTACTCGGCGTAGAACCAGGCCATCGGCACCACCGGTCCGCCCCCACCGGTCCCATCCGTGTGTTCCGGACGCATCCCGTCTCGCCTCTTTCCATTCTCCGCACAGGGCTTCACGCAGCATTGAACCGGGGGCCCACGCCTCGCGTGGCCAGAAGAGCAAGTTCGTCCAGGAGATGCGAGGTTGAGATGACCGCGGACCGTGCCGGGACCGCCCATGTGCGGCAGTTGCTCGGCGCGTACGTCCTGGACGCGCTGGACGCGGGGGAGTGCGTCACGGTCTCGCGCCACCTTCAGCGGTGCGACGGCTGTGCGGGCGCCTACGTCGAGGTGGCGGAGGCATCGGCCATCCTCGGGCTGCTCGACGAGGAGGACCTGCTGGAGTAGCCGGGGAGACTGCGGGACAGGAGCCGGAGGGCGTAGTAGGAGCGGGACTTGACGGTGCCCGCGGGTATACCGAGCTCCTGCGCCGTCTCGCCCACGCTCAGGCCCCGGAAGTAGATCCGCACCAGGACGGCGCGGTGCTCGGGGCTGAGCGTCCTGACCGCCTCACGTACGTCGAGGGCGCGGACGGCCGAGTCCGCGGTGTCCTGCGGCGCGGGCGCGCCCTCCAGCACGGCGTCGCTCACCTCCGCCGGACGGGCCAGGCGCGAGCGGCGGGCGTCGATGGCGAGACGCCGTCCGACGGTGAAGAGCCAGGGGCGCATCGACTCGTAGGGGGCGTCGAACGCCTCGGGGTGCTGCCAGGCGCGTACCAAGGTCTCCTGGAGCAGGTCCTCCGCGCGCTGGCGGTCGCCGAAGGTCAGGCCGAGCAGGAAGTGGAACAGCGCGGGCCCGTGCTCGCGCTGGAGGTCCGCGAGGGCCCGCTCGCCGGTCTTCGTCGTGGTCATGGTGAACGTCCTTCCCGGAGAGGCCCCTGCCGCCTCGCTGCCGCCTGCCGTATACGAACCCATTCGGACCGCCAGGAACAGGCAGCGCGCCGAGGTGTGCGACGAGCGGTCGCACGGAGCGGCGAGTGGTGCGGTGAACGGTCGGACAGCGGCGATATCGCCGATTCAGGGAGGCGTGGCCCGTTGGTCCTTGACTCACCAGTATGACTATATGTGTAGTCAGATGTCCTGAATCAGTCGAACCGGGAGCCGGGCAGATGACGAAGCGCATCAGACAGAGCACCGTGGCCGCCGTCACGGTGCTGCTCGCCGCGGCATCGGCGTGCAGTGGGCAGCAGTCCCCGGCCCCGGGGGAGGCGGGGCTCGGGACGACCGCCGCACAGGCGGGCCGGGGGGCGGGCGGCATCGCGGCCGACAAGGCGCGCGCCTTCACGCTCGTCGCCTCCGGTGACGTCCTGCCGCACTCCTCGGTCATCGACCGGGCAGCGGCTGACGCGGGCGGCCGGGGATACGACTTCGCCCCGATGCTCAAGGGCGCCGCACCCGTCGTCTCCGGTGCGGACCTGGCCATCTGCCACATGGAGACGGTGTACGGCGAGGCCGGCGGCCCCTACACCGGCTACCCCTCCTTCAAGTCGCCCCCCGAGGTGGCCCAGGGCTTGCGTGCCACCGGGTTCGACTCCTGCTCCACCGCGTCGAACCACACGCTCGACGACGGAGCGGACGGTGTCCGCCGCACCCTCGACGCCCTCGACAAGGAGGGCATCGCACACGCGGGCTCCGCCCGTTCCGCCGCCGAGGCCGCCCGGCCCACCCTGCTGAAAGCGGGCCGGGGCAGGCACGCGGCCAAGGTCGCCCACCTCGCCTACACCTACGGGACCAACGACGTCCCGCTCCCGGAAGGACAGCCCTGGGCGGTCAACCTGATCGACCGGCGGAGAATCGTCGCCGACGCCCGAGCCGCCCGCCGGGCGGGCGCCGACGTGGTCGCCGTATCACTGCACTGGGGCACCGAATGGCAGGACGAACCCGACGAGGAGCAGCTCACCCTCGGCAGGCAGCTCACCGCCGCGACCTCCGCCGGCCGACCGGACATCGACCTCGTCCTCGGCACACACGCGCATGTCCCGCAGGCGTACGAGAAGGTCAACGGCACCTGGATCATCTACGGCATGGGCGACCAGGTCGCCGGGGCGATGATCAACTACGAGGGGGCCCAGGACCCGCGCGGCAACCAGGGCTCCATCGGCCGCTTCACCTTCGCGCCGCCCGCCGGACCTGGCAAGCGCTGGACGGTGAGCAAGGCCGAGTTCGTGCCTCACTGGTACGACACCACCGCGGGGCGCGTCGTCAACCTCAACACCGCCATCGACGAGGGCGCCACCCACCACCGTCCGGTGCGCGACCGCATCCGCGACGTCGTCCTCGGCCGCGGCGCCGCCGATGACGGGCTCCTCATGGGGAAGTGACGGAAGCGGGCCCGGCGCCGCACCCCGTCACGGGACCACGGTGACCGGCCAGCGGCCCGCCTTCACCAGACGGACGGCGACCGAACCGATGAACCGGTGCCCGGCCGACTCCGAAGCGCCGACCACCACGGCGTCCGCCTTCAGCTCGTCGGCCGAGGCGACCAGCCCGTTGTACGGATCGCCGTGGAAGGTGTGGAACTCCCACCGCACGTTCCATATGTCCTTCAGCCGCTCGGTCGACTCCCGGATCTCGTGGACCAGGCCCTCCGCCACCTCCCCGGTGACCTCACCGACCGGCGCCCCGAGCGCCGCCCCGGCGGCCATCACCGGCTGGACGTAGACGAGGGCGAGCATGGCGTTCTGCCGTCGTGCCAGCCCTGCGGCGTAGGCGGCGGCGCGCATGGAGGAGTCGGAACCGTCGATGCCCGCGACGATCACCTTGGGGCCGTCGGTGCCACGTTCGAACTCATGGCGTTGCTGGTCTGTCACGGCAGCGAGGCTATCGGCTGCCCTCGCGGAAGCCCGGCCGGGTCGCGCCGCGCTCCCCGGACGACCTCCGGTCAGCGGCGGTCCGATGGTCCTATCGGGTGCAAAGCGCAGCAGTCGCAGTGTCGGCGGTACGGCCGGGGGGACCGCCGTGCGAGCAGTTGGTCATGAAATACGATCAGCAGACCCCGCGACCGGAACGACGCACAGTGCTCCGGCTGGCCCTCGGTCTCTCGGCCGCCACCGCCGTCCACCTGATCGCCGCCGACCCCGCCGCCACGCCCGTCCGCCCCGGAGGCGCGCCGCCCGCGGGGCCGCCGGGTCTCCCGCACAGGCGCGGGCGAGGCCCTCGGCGTACCGCCTCCAGCCCATGACGGCCCACACCCCGCCCCGCTTCCGCAGGCCCGCGCCGCCCGTACGCACCAGGCCGCTGGAGGAGCTTCCCGGCCTCGGGCGTTCCCTGGTGCTCAGTTTCGACGACGGCCCCGATCCCCGGTACACCCCGGGGATTCTGGCCACCCTGCGCGAGCACGGGGTCAGGGCCATGTTCTTCGTCTGCGGCGAGATGGCCGCCGACAGCCCGGACCTGCTGCGGGAGATGGCGGCGGACGGTCACGTCGTCGCCAACCACTCCTGGTCCCACCCGCTGATCCCCTCGCTCTCCCGGGCCGGCATCCGCGACGAGCTGGGCCGTACCAGCGACACCATCGCGAGGACGGTGGGCGAGGCGCCGCTCTGGTACCGGGCGCCGTACGGGGCGTGGAACCGCAACTCCTTCGAGATCGGAGCCGCGCTGGGCATGGAGCCCCTGGCCTGGACGGTCGACACGCTCGACTGGAAGGAGCCGGGCACCGGCACCATCGTCCGCCGCGTCCTGGACGGTGCGGCGCCCGGCGTCGTGGTGCTCTCCCACGACGCGGGCGGCGACCGCTCGCAGAGCGTCGCCGCACTGCGCAGGTATCTGCCCGGACTGCTCGCGGACGGCTACCGCGTCACCGTTCCGTTCCGTACGTGAGAGCGCGGGGTGGCCGCGGCGCGCTCACGGTTCAGCGCGTCGCGACCATCCGGGCGAAGACGACCACGTTCCCGTCGTACCCCCCGCCTTGGAGTAGCCGCCGCCGCAGGTGATGACCCGGAGCTCCGCGTGGCCCGTGTCCCCGTACACCCGGGCGCCGGGGAAGTCGTTCTTGGCGAACACGTCGACCCCGTACACCTCGAACACCGCCACCCGGCCGTCGTAGCGGGTCACCTCGACGCGCTGCCCCTTCTTGACGGAGCCCAGGCCGTAGAAGACGGCGGGCCCCGACATGTTGTCGACGTGGCCGACGACCACGGCGGTACCGCGCTGACCGGGCGAGATGCCGTTCTGGTACCAGCCCGCGAGGTTGGGGTCCTGCGGGGGAGGGGCCGCGATCCATCCCTGCGCGTCCAGGTCGACGTCGATCATCGGTGCGTCCACCCGGATCGAGCCGATCTTCACGCGGGCGGCGGGCGCGTACGGCAGCGGCTTGACGGGCTCGCCGGCGAGCGGCGCCGCCGCGGGGTCCTGACGTTCTCTCAGCGACGCGGCCGCCGCCGGCTGCGGCGGCCCCGGGGCGATGTCGGTGCCGTTCCGCATGAGGGCGAGGCCCGTGAGCAGCACCAGGGCGATCGCACCCCACGGCGCGTGTCTGGTGCGCTCGACTTCCCAGTGGTCCCGGCCCATGGTTCTCCCTTCGTCGCGACGATTGGAACGCTAAGTGCGGGGTGCCGCGGCGGCGATCAGGGAAGGGCGAACGGGTGGCGGCCGGACGCGGGGCCACCGCGGTCGACACCCCGGGCGGCCCAAGGACCGGGCTCTTCGGAGTAATGAGCCGATAAAAGTTCTGACGGTCCGTGACCTGCGACTCCGTCAGGTTCGGGGACCTCCGAGCGGCGTGTCGGCTCACCGGGGTGGAGCAGTGCCGAAGTGCGACAAGCGGAGGATCTGGTGAGTGTTCCTCATGGGACGCGTATCCGATCCATCCCGGAGGACAGCCTCCGGGGCGCTTCCCGCTGGAGGTTCAACGATGCGTGCTTCACGCGCTCTCGCGGTGACCGCGACCGCATTCGCGGCTGTCGGGCTCGCCGCTCCGATGGCTGCCGCGACCAACGGTCCGACCAACGTCACCGTCAACCCGTACTCGGTGCACCAGGGCGCCACGATGCAGGTCAGCGCCATGGGCTGCGGCCACGGCGGAAAGGTGTGGTCGAACGCCTTCCCGACGACCAACCTGTCCGCGGGCTCGACCGGATACGCCACGGCGCACATCCGGCACAACGCGACCCCCGGGCACTACAACCTGTCGGTGAAGTGCAACGACAACTCCAGGATCGCCACGCACAAGTTCACCGTGCTCGCCGGTCAGGGAGCCCGGGGCGGGCTCGGCGGCTCCATGGGACCGAGCTCGGTCGAGATGCAGATCGGTGGCGCGCTGGTGGCCGCGTCGGCCATCGGGGGTGCCGTCTTCATCGTCCGCCGTCGCCGGGCCGGCCATGCGGGGATCTGAGGCGTCGAACCTCTCGCCCGGCCCGATACGCCCGTCGCCCCGAGTCCTGGACCAAGGACCCGGGGCGACTGTCGTCGTCCGGCGGTGCACGCCGGTCAGTGGCTGCCGCGCCGCCTGCGCACGGCGTACACGGTGCCCCCCGCCGCCGCCAGCACCAGGGCGCCGCCCGCCGCGATCTCGCCGGCGCCGAAGCCGTCCACACTGCCGCCCAGGCCGCCCCGCACGCCGCTGGGGGCGAGCGCGGTGGAACTGACGGTCGGAACCGTCCTGGTGGGCGTGGTCGTGGGCCTGGGGGTGCGGGTCGGTGTGCTCGTCGCACCGCCGGTGATGGTCAGGCCGACCATGCGCACGGTGCCGCCGCAGTTGAACGTCACCTCGTAGACGGCGCCCCGTCTGGCGTCCCAGTCGACCGTGGCCGTGGCCGACTGCCCGCTGGGGATCGTCGTCGTGTCGAACACACCCGCCGAGGCGGTGGCGGTCACGTCGCAGCCCATGGCGCCCAAGGTGACCCGGCCGCCCGGCGCGATCACCGAAGGGGTGACCGAGGGGGTGAAGGACGTGCCCGGGCCGTTCGTGGTGGCGTGTGCCGCCGTGGCCGGAGCAGTCAGGGCGAGAGCGGCGGAGCCGAGCAGGGCGACTGGTGCGACACGTATCGCGCGCATGGTGAATCCTCCGGGTCCCCGAGGAGCAGTTGCGGAAGGTTTTCCACAGAGCAGCGGAAATGCACCTCGATGCCCGGAATGCTAAAAGTGCCGCATATAACCCGCGATCGGGGAAGGCGAATGGGGCAGCCTTGTCCCCCGGCCGGCGCACCGCAGAAGTGCCGGCCGGGGCCCTGATCCGGATGAGGCGCTATCCGCCGACGGCGTGCGGGAAGAGGTCGACGAACGGGCCGGTGGTGGCCGAGATGCCTCGCCCGAAGGGTGAGTCGAACGCCCAGATCAGAAAGAGCAGGAAGGCGATCAGCACGCTGAAGAGTCCCGCGAGCAGTAGTTCGCGGAAGGTTCTGCGGATCTGAAGCGTGAAGATCAGCCCCACCGTGACCGTCGCCCCGGTGATCAGGCCGAACCACACCACCCCCGGCATCGTCGCACCGGCGCTCTGCCCCCGGGAGCCACGTGCGTCATCGGCCGCGGCCACCTGGTCCACCAGCGGCTGATACGCCTGCCCCTCGTGGTCGGTCCTGGGCTGGTAGTCGGTGACATCCGCCCGTACGCGGTCCAGGAGCACGGTGCCCCGCTCGGTGAGGTTCCCGGTCTCGGTCATCGCCTCCCACTCCTCGTCGACCACATAGCGGACATACGCGTCGACATCGGCCCGAATGCGGTCGCGGACCTCGACCGGGTAGACGGACGCGCGTGCGCTGACCTCGTGCAGGGCCTGGGCCTCCAGGCGCACGGACTCCTGGGCGGCGCTGCGCCCCTCCCAGACGCCCGCGATGGCGAGGCCCAGCACGATCGCGTACACCACACCGATCATCATCGTCATGTACTCGATCACGTCAGGTGTCTCGGACGGGTCGTCGTCCTCGCCCAGGCGCCGGTTGCTGAGGATGGCGATGGTGAGGACGACAGCACAGGCCGAGGCCATGGCAATGGTCAGAACAAGCCATTCCGACATGGGTATCTCCGGGGATCAGCGGGAGGAGCGTGGCCGCAGGACGGCGACGGCGAACACCGCGGGTGCGGTGATCACCAAGGTGAGCGAGACCAGCGACGGCCCGCCGCGCGGTGCCTTCCGGGTGGTCTTGCGGTAGGCGGGCAGGGCTACAACCTTCGGCGGCGGGGGTTTCGGGCGTGCGGACGGGGGCGGCAGCGGGGGTTCCGGTGCGGGCGGTGCCGGGGCGGGCGGTGCGGGTGCCGGGGCTGGAGCCGGAGCCGGAGCCGGAGCCGGAGCCGGAGGAGATGGTGGCGGCGGTGGAGGCTCCGGCGTTGGTGGGGGCGGCGGAGGCGGCGGTGGGGGAGGCGGCGGCTCCGGTGCCGGGGGTGGTGGCGGAGGGGGTGGTGGTGGCTCCGGGGGCGGAGGGGGAGGGGGAGGGGGAGGGGGAGGGGGAGGTGGTGGCGGCGGAGGCGGGGGCGGTGTGGGCGTCGCCGTGCAGCTCCCCCCGCCCGCGATGGCGATCGACGAACTGCCGTCGCCCCGCCCGATGGAGGCGACCGCGCAACTGTCGCCGGACGCGGGGACGGGCACCGCGCACAGCCATACGAGTGCGGCGGCTGCCGAGAGCCGCCCGATGCGAGATCCGTACACGACCGGGATTATCAACCCACTCGCTGTCCGACACGCCCGGGCGGGCGAGGATTACCCCGATAGAGGGGATTTCGTTCGGTTCGGGTTTGCAGGCGGGGGGTTAGCGGTGCCTCCGTTCGAACACGGAGCACCGGCAACCCGCATCACGGGCCATGAATGACGCGGACCCGTGTCGCGCCCGGGCAGCTCACCGTGTGCGAAGAGCTGGCCGGTCGTGTGCCCGGACGCACCCGGCAGCTCACCGTCGCGGGCCGGCCGAAGTAGTGGCAGGCGAAGGAGACCACCCCCGTGACGTCAACGGACAGCAGCGGGCGGGACGTGGTTCACCCCCGCCCCCGGAGGGGGGAAGGCCGCCGCGAACGCCACGACGGAGAACGAGGAAGGGGCGAAACCGAACCGGCCGGTCGCGGCGGGCTTTCGGTCGGCACGGTCCCGGAACTAGGGGACACGTTGCCGACAAGCGTGGTAGGGCGGTCCACCGTTTCCAGAAGGACAGTGCGTGGCCGATGAATTCAGCCCGCACGGACGACTGTCTCAAAAAGTGGCCCGCGGCCGAACCGGTGGCGAGAAATGAGGTCGAGGGCGTCATCACCAAGGGATATGTCACCTCGGCGGCCCGACGGTATCAACCAGCAGACTCTCGACGCCCGGCCGGTCTGCGCCTTCTCCGGCGACCCGGACCCGGTGCCGCCAACGGGCGGGGGAGCGGCGGCACATGGTACGCGGTGCCGCCCGGCGCGAAACCGCTCGGAGCGCCCAACTGGGAGAATTCACGCACCGGGTGTGCCGGTCCGTCGTTGAAGGTTCACCCGCAGCGACGGGGCAGCGCACATGACTCTGGAGTGTGACCAATAACGGACCGCGAATTTCCGTTTCCGCTCGCTCTCCTGGCGGTCGATCAGTAGCCTCTGCTCAACACTGACCATGAACATGGCCGGATCGCCGTGGCGACTTGTTGGAGACATCGATGGAGCGTCCCGCCTGGGCACCGCAAGGCATTGACATTTCGGTGCCGAGCGTGTCCCGCATGTATGACTTCTATCTGGGCGGATCGCATAATTTCGAGGTGGACCGGGAAGCGGCCCGTAAGGCCATGGAGTTCATGCCGGGCCTCCCCAAGATCATGCAGGCGAATCGGGCCTTCATGCGCCGTGCCGTGCACTACGCCACGGCTCAGGGCATCAGCCAGTTCCTGGACATCGGTTCAGGCATTCCGACCTTCGGTAATGTTCACGAAGTGGCCCAGACCGCCGACCCCGCGGCCAAGGTGGCGTACGTCGATCACGACCCGGTCGCCGTCGCGCACAGCCAGGCGGTGCTGGAGGGCGTAGGGAACGCGGTGATCGCCGCCGCGGATCTGCGTCACCCCCAGGACATCCTGAAGGACCCGGTGATCACCGGACTCCTCGACTTCGACCGGCCGGTCGCACTGCTCCTCGTCGCGGTCCTGCACTTCGTCGAGGACGCCGACGAACCGTACGCCGCCGTCGCCGAGCTGCGCGAGGCGCTCGCCCCCGGCAGCCTGCTCATCATGACCCACGCCTCCTACGAGGGGATACCGCTCAGCCAGGAGCAGGCCGGCGGCACCGTGGACGTCTACCGCACCATCCGCAACCCGCTGATCATGCGGTCACGCGCCGAGGTCAGCCGGTTCTTCGAGGGGTACGAGATGGTCGACCCCGGCCTCGTCTCCATGCCCGAGTGGCGCCCGGACGCACCGGTGGGGGAGGACCAGGAAGACCCATTCGCCTTCTCGGGCTTCGCAGGGGTGGGACGCAAGGCGTGAGTATCCCCGCCCAGGCGTCCGGCCCCCGGACGCGGAACCGGACGGTCCCGAGGACCGGCTCCGAAGATTCGCCACGATCTGGAGCCGGGCGATCTTTCCGTCCACGGCCACCTCCATGACCCGCCAGGAGTTCGAGCGGCATCTGCTGCCGCTGGCGCGCCGGCTGAACGAGCTCCTGCACGCCCGGCCCTTCGACCCGGCGCCCGCGCACCAGGTCGGGGAGGCGCTGGTCGCCGCGCACTGCACGGACCCGGACGCGCTCAGCTCCACGCTCGGCGTCATCGACTCCTACCTGGTGCTCTACTGCGGAAGGAGCGGATCACCTGAGCTCTCGACCGAGGACAGCCGCGCCCGCTGCGCGCGGATGCAGCACGCGCTCGCCGGCGGATTCACGCTGGCTCTGCGCGAGCGGACCCTCACCGAGCAGGAGGCCATCGCCCGCTCGGCGCTCGCCGCCCGCTCCCAGGCCGAACACGCCCTCCACGCCACCGAGGCACGGTTCCGCGCGGTGTTCAAGGACGCGGCCATCGGCATCGGCATCGCGGACCTGGACGGCAACATCCTGGAGGTCAACGACACCCTCACCCGGATGTTCGGCGGCCTCGAACACCACGTCCGCAGCCACAAGGTGCACGAATGGGTCCACCCCGAGGACTCACCCCAGGTGTGGAAGTACTACAACGAGCTGGTACGCGGCGAACGCGAGCACTACCACGTCGAGAAGCCCTACTTCCGCAACGACGGCACCGTCCTGTGGACCAACCTCACGGTCTCCCTGCTGCGCGACTCCGAGGGGCGGCCCGAATACCAGCTCGCCCTCATGGAGGACACCACCGAGCGCCGGCTGCTCAACCTGCGGCTGCGCTACGAGGCCACGCACGACGCGCTCACCGGGCTGCCCAACCGGACGCTGTTCTTCGAGCGGCTGGAGAAGACCCTCGCGGCGAAGAACGGAACCCGCTTCGGGCTCTGCTACCTCGACCTCGACGGCTTCAAGGCGATCAACGACAGCCTGGGCCACGCGGCGGGGGACCGGCTGCTCGTCGAGGTAGCGGACCGGCTGCAGAGCTGTGCGACCGCTCCGGGCGAGATGGTGGCGCGGCTCGGCGGCGACGAGTTCGTGGCCCTGACCACCGGGCCGCACACCGAGGACGAGGTCGACGAACTGGCCTGCCGGATTCTCGGGGTGCTCGCCACGCCGATCCGGCTCGACGGCCGCGAGCTGACCGTACGGGGGTCCATCGGCGTGGTCGAGGGGCCGGCCGCCGGCGCGCGGACAGCCGCCGAGGTGCTGCGGAGCGCCGACATCACGATGTACCGGGCCAAGTCGGCCGGCGGCAACCGCTTCGAACTCGCGGACGCCGAGGCCGACGCCCGCGCGATCACCCGGCACGGGCTGACCACGGCGCTGCCCGCCGCGCTGGACCGGGGCGAGTTCTTCATCGAGTACCAGCCCCTGGTGCACCTCGGGGACGGCAGCGTGCACGGCGCGGAGGCGCTGGTGCGGTGGTGTCATCCGCAGCACGGGGTGCTCGGCCCCGACCGGTTCATCCCGCTCGCCGAACACACCGGTCTCATCGTCCCGTTGGGCCGGTGGGTGCTGGAGGAGTCCGTGCGGCAGGCCAACTTCTGGAAGGAGCGGCACAGCGACGGAGGGCCGCTGCGCATCAACGTCAACCTGTCGCCGACCCAGCTGCACCACCCCCGGCTGGTCGCCGAGACCGTGGACGTACTGGAGCGCTCCGGTCTGGAGCCGGGGGCGCTCTGCCTGGAGGTCACGGAGTCCGCGCTGATCGGCGCCGACGACGACCTCCTCAAGCCGCTGCGGCAGCTGGCGGAGATGGGTGTCGACATAGCGCTCGACGACTTCGGCACCGGTTACTCGAACCTGGCCAATCTCCGGCGGCTGCCGGTGAGCGTGCTCAAGCTGGACCGCTCGTTCACCCAGGGCATGCAGCAGCACCCGGCCGACCCGGTCGATCTGAAGATCGTCGAGGGCATCGTGTCGCTCGCCCACAGCCTCGGTCTCGCGGTGACGGTGGAGGGTGTGGAGACCGGTGCCCAGGCCGAGCAGCTGCGGCAGCTGGGCTGTGACACGGCCCAGGGCTGGTACTACGCCCGCCCCGGCGCCCCGGACCGTATCCACGCGCTGCTGCTGGCCGACGCCGTGTGAGTGTGAGGGGGAGGGGCGGGCGCCGGGCGGTCACCCGTCACCGCCCGCCCGCCCTCGCTCAAGGAGCACCCTCTGCAGCTCCCGCGCCGCCCGCGGCGGTGCCACGTCACTGCGGTGGGCCAGCGCGATCGTCCGCCGCAGGCCGGGCGGTGCGAGCGGTGTGGTCCGCAGTTCGTGCCCGGCCCGTTTCGCGACCATGCTCGGTACCACGGCCACGCCGAGTCCCGCCCGCACGAAGCCGAGTACCGCGTCCATCTCGCCGCCCTCCACCGTGAACGACGGCTCGAAGCCCTCGGCCCGGCACGCGGCGACGGTCAGCTCCCGCAGGTCGTAACCGTGCCGGAACATCACCAGCGGCTCGCCCTGGAGATCCGCGATCCGCACCGTGCCCCTGCGCCCCGGGGCGGGCCCCGCGGCCGACGACACCACGACCAGGTCCTCGTGGAGCAGCTCCACCGCGGTCAGCGCGGGCGACGCGGCCGGCAGGGGAAGCACCACGAGCGCCAGATCCAGCGCGCCGCGCGCCAGCTGCCGTACGAGGTCGCGCGAACCGCCCTCCTCCAGCAGCAGCCGGATTCCGGGGTGCAGATCGTGGAAGGCCCGCAGCACGTCGGGCAGCAGACCGGTGCACAGGCTGGGCGTGGCGCCGAGTCTGACGCGCCCCCGGCGCAGCTGGACCAGCTCCTGCACCTCGTGCCGCGCGGTATCGGCGTCGGCGAGAATCCGGCGGGCCAGCGGAAGCAGGGCCTCGCCGGCGTCGGTCAGGTCGATGTTGCCCCTGGCCCGGCTGAACAGCTCGGCGCCCAGCTCGCTCTCCAGCGCCTTGATCTGCTGGGACAGCGAGGGCTGCGAGACGTGCACCTCCTCGGCGGCACGGGTGAAGTGCCGGGCCTCGGCCACGGCGACGAAGTAGGTGAGCTGCTGGAACTGCATGGGCCGACGATAACCTCCCACGATAGCGACAGCCTATGGAGATGAGCCGTTCCATGTCTTGGACTGATCAGGCCCTCGGCCCTTAGCGTCGTGTCCATGGCACTGGCAACACGGACGGGCCGGCGGCCGTCCATGACGCGCACGCTCTGGGACTCGACCGTCGGCAAGAAAGTGATCATGGCCGTGAGCGGCCTGGTCATGCTCCTCTACCTCGTCGTCCACATGATCGGAAACCTGAAGATCTTCTTCGGGGCCGGGGAGTTCAACCACTACGCCCACTGGCTGCGCACCATGGGCGAGCCCTTCCTCCACCACGAGTGGGCGCTGTGGCTCGTCCGGATCGGCCTGGTCGCCGCCGTCGTCCTGCATGGGGTGTCCGCGTACCACCTCAGTCGCCGCGACATCAGGGCCCGCCCCAGCGGCTACGTCCACAGGAAGCCTCGCGCCGCCTACGCCACACGCACCATGCGCTGGGGCGGGATCATCCTCGCCCTCTTCATCGTCTGGCACATCCTCGACCTGACCACCGGCACGGTGCACCCGGGCGGATTCCAGTCCGGACGCCCCTACCAGAACGTCATCGACACCTTCTCGACCTGGTACGGCAACACGGTCTACATCGTCGCGGTGCTCGCCCTCGGCCTGCACGTCCAGCACGGGTTCTGGAGCGCCGCGCAGACCCTCGGCGTGGGCAACGCGACCCGCGACCGCATCCTCAAGACGACGGCCAACGCCCTCGCGCTGGTGCTGACGGCCGGTTTCGTCGCCGTGCCCGTCGCTGTCATGACCGGAGTGGTGAGCTGACATGAGTGACTACACGCAGTACGGCACGGGCGCGCCGCTCGTCGACGAGAAAGCCCCGGCGGGCCCCGTCGCCGACCGCTGGGACACCCGCCGCTTCGAAGCCAAGCTGGTCAATCCGGCCAACCGCCGCAAGCACACGGTCATCGTCGTCGGCACCGGCCTCGCCGGCGGCTCGGCCGGTGCCACGCTCGCCGAACAGGGCTACCACGTCGTCCAGTTCTGCTTCCAGGACTCACCCCGCCGCGCCCACTCCGTAGCCGCCCAGGGCGGCATCAACGCCGCGAAGAACTACCGCAACGACGGCGACTCCGTGCACCGGCTCTTCTACGACACCGTCAAGGGCGGCGACTTCCGCGCCCGCGAGTCCAACGTCCACCGGCTCGCCCAGATCTCCGTCGAGATCATCGACCAGTGCGTCGCCCAGGGCGTGCCCTTCGCCCGCGAGTACGGCGGCCTCCTCGACAACCGCTCCTTCGGCGGTGTCCAGGTGTCCCGCACCTTCTACGCCCGCGGCCAGACCGGACAGCAGCTCCTGCTCGGCGCGTACCAGGCACTCACCCGGCAGATCGCCGCGGGCAACGTCGAACTCCACGCCCGTACGGAGATGCTCGACCTGATCGTCGTGGACGGAAGGGCCCGTGGCATCGTCGCCCGCGACCTGGTCACCGGGGAGATCGACACCTACTTCGCCGACGCCGTCGTCCTGGCCAGCGGGGGGTACGGCAACGTCTTCCACCTGTCGACGAACGCCATGAACTCCAACGCCACCGCTGTCTGGCGCGCCCACCGCCGCGGCGCGTACTTCGCCAACCCCTGCTTCACCCAGATCCACCCCACCTGCATCCCGCGCACCGGCGACCACCAGTCCAAGCTGACGCTGATGAGCGAGTCACTGCGCAACGACGGCCGTATCTGGGTGCCGAAGGCGAAGCGGGACGAACGGCCCGCGGGCGAGATCCCCGAGGACGAACGCGACTACTACCTGGAGCGCATCTACCCGGCCTTCGGCAACCTCGTGCCCCGCGACATCGCCTCTCGCGCCGCGAAGAACGTCTGCGACGAGGGCCGCGGAGTCGGCCCGGGCGGCCAGGGCGTCTACCTGGACTTCGCCGATGCCATCGCCCGGCTGGGAAAGGCGAAGGTCGAGGAGAAGTACGGCAACCTCTTCGACATGTACGCGCAGATCACCGCGGAGAACCCGTACGAGACGCCCATGCGCATCTACCCGGCCGTGCACTACACGATGGGCGGCCTCTGGGTCGACTACGACCTCCAGACCACTGTCCCCGGCCTCTTCGCGATCGGCGAGGCGAACTTCTCCGACCACGGCGCCAACCGCCTCGGCGCCTCCGCGCTGATGCAGGGTCTCGCCGACGGGTACTTCGTCCTGCCCTCCACGATCAACGACTACCTCGCCCGCAACCCGCACACCGACGACGTCGACGCCACCCATCCGGACGTCGCCGCGGCGGTCGCCGAGACCGAGGACCGGATCAACCTCCTTCTCTCCATCGACGGCGACCGCACCCCCGACTCCTTCCACCGGGAGATCGGCGAACTCATGTGGGAGTTCTGCGGCATGAGCCGGACCGAGGAGGGACTGCGCAAGGCACTCGGCCGGCTCCCGCGCATCCGGGAGGAGTTCTGGCGCCGCATCAAGGTCCCCGGCACCGGCGAGCAGTTCAACCAGTCGCTGGAGAAGGCCAACCGCATCGTCGACTACCTGGAGCTCGCCGAGCTCATGTGCCTCGACGCCCTGCACCGCGCCGAATCCTGCGGCGGCCACTTCCGCGAGGAGTCCCAGACCCCCGAGGGCGAGGCCGCCCGCCGGGACGAGGAGTTCTCGTACGTCGCCGCCTGGGAGTTCCCGGGCACGGGCGGCGCACCCGTCCTGCACAAGGAAGACCTCGTCTTCGAGTACGTCCACCCCACTCAGCGGAGCTACGCATGAAGCTCACCCTGCGCGTCTGGCGCCAGCCGCACGCCGAAGCCCCCGGCGCCATGGCCACCTACGAAGTCGACGGCATCTCCCCGAACATGTCGTTCCTGGAGATGCTCGACACCCTCAACGAGGAACTCGTCCTCGACGGGGACGAGCCGGTCGCCTTCGACCACGACTGCCGCGAGGGCATCTGCGGCGCCTGCAGCCTCGTCATCAACGGCGACGCGCACGGCCCGGAGCCCACCACGACCTGCCAGCTCCACATGCGGTCCTTCCAGGACGGCCAGACGATCGATGTGGAGCCGTGGCGGGCCGCCGCCTTCCCGGTCGTCAAGGACCTGGTGGTGGACCGCTCGGCCTTCGACCGGATCATCCAGTCCGGGGGGTACATCTCCGCCCCGACCGGCACCGCACCCGACGCGCACGCGACCCCCGTGCCCAAGCCCGACGCCGACTTCGCGTTCGAGCACGCCGAGTGCATCGGCTGCGGCGCCTGTGTGGCGGCCTGCCCCAACGGGTCGGCGATGCTCTTCACCTCGGCGAAGGTCAACCACCTCAACGTCCTGCCCCAGGGCGCGCCCGAGCGCGAGACGCGGGTCCTCGACATGGTCGCCGCCATGGACGAGGAGGGGTTCGGCGGCTGCACCCTGGCGGGGGAGTGCGCCACGGCCTGCCCCAAGGGCATCCCGCTGCCGTCGATCGCCGCGATGAACAAGGAGTGGCTGCGCGCCACCCGCAAGGTGCGGCGCTGACGGCTCAGGAGAGCCCTATGGCCCGGTGGCGCCGGGGGGCGGGCCGGCGCGGCTCACGCGCCGGTCAGGCCCGCGATCCGGGCGAGACCGCGCAACGAGTCCACCATGCCCTGCCGGTCGTACGAACTGGTGGTGACCAGCACTTCGTCCGCCCCGGTTTCCTCGATGACCAGGTCCAGTTCCGCGGCGACCTGCTCCTCCGTGCCTGCCACGTGACCGCGCAGCCCGCTCTCGAAGAGATCCCGCTCCTTCCCGGTCATCGCCAGCGCCTCGATCCGCCCGGCCGGGGCGAGCGGCGGGAAGGAGCCGCGCGTCCGCGAGTACGCCATGGACCACGCCTCCGGGACGAGCAGCCGCCGGGCCTCCTGCGGGGTCCCCGCGACGGCGACCGTGCCCGCCACGACCACATAGGGGGCCGCCGACCAGGCTGACGGGCGGAAGTCCCGCCGGTAGCCCTCGACGGCACGCACGAGTCCGTGCCGGCCGCGCAGATCGCCCACGACCAGGGGGAGGCCGGCCGCCGCCGCGATGGCGGCGCCCTCGCCCGTCGCCAGGACGTACGGGGGTATGCGGAGCCCCTCGGCGGGATAAGCGTGCACCTGGGGGTACGCCCGCTGGGTACCGTCGAGCCAGCCCAGCAGCTCGGCCAGTTGGGCCGCGAAGTCCCCCGCGTCCTCCTTGCCCCGGCCCAGGGCCCTGCGGATGCCGTCGGTGAAGCCCACCGACCGGCCGACGCCCATGTCGATACGCCCGGGGAACAGGGAGGCGAGCACCCCGAACTGTTCCGCCACGACGAGGGGCCGGTGGTTGGGCAGCATCACTCCGCCGGTGCCCACGCGGATGGTGGAGGTGGCGGCGGCGACCGCGGCGGCGAGCACGGTCGGCGCCGAACCGGCGACGCCGGGCACGCCGTGGTGCTCGGAGACCCAGAACCGGTGGAACCCGAGAGCCTCGGCCGTGGCCGCCAGTCCTACGGTGTCCCGCAGCGCCTGCGCGCCGTCGTGCCCCTCGCGGGTACGGGAGCGGTCGAGGACGGAGAAACGGGTACGTGCGATCACAGAGCTCACGTCTGGTTCAACGCCTTCGCCACCCGGGGATTCCCCGGGGCACCGGCCGTCCAGCCCTTAGGCTCACCACTGTGAGAGACGACGCCCGGCCGCTGGCCGTATTCGATCTGGACGGCACACTCGCGGACACCACCCACCGGCAGCACTTCCTGGAGGGCGCCCGGCGCGACTGGCAGGGCTTCTTCTCCGCCGCTGCCGACGATCCGCCGCTGGCGGAGGGCGTCCGGCTGGTCCTCGCGAGCGAGCGGGAGTGCGAGGTGGTGTATCTGACCGGACGGCCGGAGCGCTGCCGCCGGGACACGCTGGCCTGGCTGGCACGGCAGGGGCTGCCGGACGGGCGCCTGCTGATGCGACGCGACGACGACCGGCGCCCCGCCCGCCTCACCAAGCTGGAGATGCTGAAGCGGCTGGGCCGGGAGCATGACGTACGAGTCCTCGTCGACGACGACGAACTGGTCTGTGACGCGGCCGAGGCGGCCGGATTCGCGGTGACCCGGGCCCGCTGGGCGATGCCCTCGCCCGTCCTGGAGGACGCGCAGGAGCGCGAGGGCCGCACCTGACCGGCCTGCTCACCGGAGCAGCCCCGGCCCTACGGCGCGTCGTCGAGCCGGAAGCCCACCTTCAGACCCACCTGGAAGTGCGCGATCCGGCCGTCCTCGATGTGTCCGCGTACCTGTGTCATCTCGAACCAGTACGGGACATCACTTGCAAGTCTCTGCCATACTCACGCCATGGGCGACACAGAGCGACTCATTGATCTCTTCTGCCGTAAGTCGAAGGCGGTCAAGTCGCGGGCGAGTAAGGGGCGGAAGCGTGAGCTGTCGACGAGCGCACAGGAGGCCCGGGGACGGACGGTAGCCGCGCAACTGGGGTTCACCGTCCGCCACGTGTGGACCGAAGTGGGGTCGGCATCACGGTTCAGCAAGCGCAAGAGCCGAGACGAACAGGACAAGGCTCTCCAGGCGCTCGTCAGCGGAGAGACGGGAGCCCTGTGGGTGTACAAGCTTGACCGATGGGACCGGCGCGGAGCCGGCGCCATTCTGGAGATCATCGAGCCACGAGACGGTATCCCACGGCGAATCCTCTTCGACAACGGTGATCCGGACAACCCCGGCATCGGACTTGACTCCACCAACCCCCGTGACCGAGGTGAGTTGATCCGCCGAGCGGAGGCTGCACGCGAAGAGACGGACAAGCTGAGTGATCGCGTTCTCGACACGAAAGCCCACCAGCGCGCAACGGGTCAGTGGGTCCAGGGGCGACCGCCCTACGGGCTGAAGGTGGTCATCATCGAAGATCCGGAAGACCCCGACGAGGAACTTCGGCTCCTTGCACCGGATGACACTCTTGCGGGAGGGAAAGACGCGGGCGCCACGAAGGCCAGCATCGCGCGCCGCATCATTATGGATGTTGGAGACGGATGGAGCACCAGGGGGCTCGTAGCTCAACTAGACGATGAAGCCATCCCCGGTCCCCGCGGAGAGAATCACGGATGGGTTCACGCCACCATCCGCACCATGGTGCACAACCCCGTGTACGCCGGCTGGCAGGTGGTGAATCTCCCCGGAACGACGAAGCGTGTCAAGTTCCGTGGGGATGGCGGCCAGCCCGTCCGAATCTACAGCGGTCTCGTAACCGACGAAGAGCAGCAACGGGCGATTGCTGCGCTGTCCAGCACGCAGCACGATGAGAAGACAACGCGTCTCATCGGCTCCCAGCGTGGCGGGAAGGCGAAGCACCTGCTGACGCAGTTCATGGAGTGCGCTACGGACGCCTCGCCAATGTCGTACAACGGTGTGGGCTATAAATGCTGGAGGTGGGAGAAGTGCTCACGTCCGGCGTTCGTCAGCACGAAGCCCATCGAGACGTACATCTTTCACAGGTGGCTGACACGACTCTCGCAGTCCGACCCGGAGGACGACCTTCTCCACGCTGTAGCTGCCCGCTGGACGGCGCTTAAGCGGCCGGACGAGACCCGGGAGCTACTGGAGGCAAAGGCGGTGTTGAACGCCGCTCAGGAATCTATGAAGCGGCTAGAAAAGGACCGCCGGGCAGGGCTGTACGACGGCCCCGCAGAGTCGCTGTATGCCCCCGCCATGCGCGACACAATGGCGCTCGTCGACAGAGCCAGCACGCTCGTTGCTTCTCAGTCTCAGATCGAGGCACCGAGCGCCGATTTCCTCTTCGACGAGGAGTTGTGTACGAGCGCTTGGGCGGTGGCCGACGTGTCAACGAGAAGGGATCTCCTCCGCCTGGCCATCGACCGCATCGTGGTAGAGAAGGCGCCGTACCACGCCGCCCGGTTCAAGGGTGATGATCGGGTACACATCCAATGGGTGGATGGCATCACGGACTAACACGCACTGCGCCACAGAGCCCCCCGCAGCACACCCCCCATGAGGGGTACCGTATTAGGCATCGAGAGAGCTTGTGAAGTAACGAAGCGGTAACGACTTTGCGGGAGTTTTTGGCGGCGCCGGACCTCTCGTCGGCGCCTCGCCCCCTCCCGCTCCTCGTCGCCAACCGCCTCCGCTATCCACAGGCGCCTGTGGATAACTACATGAAGTGATAACGGCTCATCGCTTCGTAGCGCTGAGTAGCTGGAAGGTCCAAACTCCGGCCAAAAAGGCAAACTAACCCCTTATTTCTAACTCTCTCTAACGCGCGTTAGAGAGAAGTAAAATAGGGGGTTAGTTTGCCTTTTTGGCCAGACTGGCATCGGAGGGGGAGCGGACCATGATCGTTAAGATGAGACACGCCCCACATAACTAAGGCAGAGGGAGGAAGCGACGCCGGCGAATGGCGCGGCGTCCTCTCCCTCCTGACGGTCAGCAGCGTTCCCGTGCTCCCCGCACTCTCCTCCGGGTAGAGCGTGGTCGAGCGCTGCTGACCGTATGACTTCCCCTCGTTGCTAGTGCGGCGGGAGGACGGCGTCAGAACGCGTGCACGTGGCTTGACGTTAAGGGTAGTTCCGCGGGCATCTTCCACACCAAAAGCCCGCCTCAGCTTCCTTGCCCGGTGCATGGGACTTCAGCCCGTCTGAAGCCCGGACGGGGGAGGGCGGTCACGTAGTGCAGCGGCCAAGCACACCGCGCTGGAGCATGGTTCGAGTCCATCCGTCCTTGAGGCGGTAAACGGCCCCTCTCGCGGCAACGCAGGTTCGAATCCTGTCGTGATCACTGACGAGGCGGAGCGATGCGCACGCTTGCGCGGTAGCTCAGCCTGGCAGAGCAGCCCCGCCCGTTCACGCGGGAGAGAGGGTGGTCACGGGTTCAAATCCCGTCCGCGACGCCTCGTTGACGTCGATCTTCTAGAGGATCGGTAAGGGTGGCTCACCGAGCACCACCTCAAAAACGCTCGGTCCTGCTTCCGTAGCTCAGTGGTCTAGAGCGTCCGCCTGTCGAGCGGAGGGGCGTCGGTTCGAATCCGATCGGGAGCGCTTCGGCAGCTAGATCAACGGCACCGCCGGCAACGGGGGTGCACGGCTAGCACATCGACGCAGGGTTGACCTAGGCACTCGCCTGCGTGACTTACTGCTAGCGGTGAGATCACCGGTCGTGGGACCGGAGACGGAGGTTCGATTCCTTCGCTGCCGACTGACAACACACCTTTCGTAGCTCAATGGCTAGAGCCCCGCGTTGTGGTCGCGGTGATTCCGGTTCAACTCCGGGCGGAGGGACGACGCACGGCAGGGCTCCGGCCGGAGTCTCCAGCGTGCTCAACCCGGGCAGTCGAGACGTGCTAGCCACACGCCGGCGTCCGGGGGATTGGTCCCGTAGCTCAGTCTGGATAGAGCGCCGTACTACGGATGCGGAGGGCGGAGGTTCGAATCCTTCCGGGACTACGTCAGCACGATCCCCGCTGGTCTAATCGGCAGCACGCCAGGCTCTGGACCTGGAAGACGAGGTTCGAATCCTTGGTGGGGAGCTGGAAGGTTGGGCATTGGCACGCCACGCGCTCTCGAAAAGCGTCACGGGGCAACCCGCTGGAGGTTCGACTCCTCCACCTTCCGCTGAGTGCGAGGCTGCCTGGACGGCAGCGGGCCCGTAAGGGACTGGCAGGAGCCGGAGGTTCGATCCCTCCGCACTCTTCAAGCGTTGAGCCCTGGGAGGCAAGCGGGCCTGTAAAGCCTGCGCTGGGAACGGCTGACGTGGTTCGATTCCACGGCAACGCACTGAGCTTCGTGCGGTGTGAGGCAGTACACGCGCGCCGAGGAACACAGCCGGCGGTGTAATCGAGGGTTCGAATCCCTTCACGAAGTTCAAGCCCCTGTAGCTCAGTCGGTAGAGCGCCTCTTTCGTAATGAGGATGTCGCGGGTTCGACTCCTGCCAGGGGCTCAACGGGATATGGCGCAGCTTGGTCAGCGCATCCGCTTTGGGAGCGGAGGGCCGCAGGTTCGAATCCTGCTATCCCGACACAGACGCAGCCCCGCCAGGGAGGATCGATCCCTGAGCGGGGCTGAGCTATTTCAGGAGGATGCATGGCACGGATGCTGGGCTCCGAAGGCTTCTCCGGAACGGGATGTTCTCCCCGATGTCGACGGACGCACACACCTCGTCCAAAGTACGACGTACCCGCCATGAGAGCACGCGAGGAGCGCTCCTGGCGCCGCGAATGGGTGCCGGAGCTGATGGAGGCGGAGTACGAGCGCCACCTCATGGAGTGACTCAAGCTCACGTGGTGGGGGCGTCAGGCTATCGCCGTCGGAACGTCAGGCTGACGAACCGCTGGAGCCCCTCGCCCTCCGACTGCCGGTCAATGAGCGCCCAACCGATCGTCTCCACGGCGCCGATGGCAAGCGCAAGATCCGTGTCGTTCTTCGTGGGCCGTGGATGGAACTTGTTCACGAAGATCGGGTCCCCGCGCTTGTATGCGATGCGGGCCAAGTCTTCGATCGACCCATACCCACGCTTCGCCAACCATGACTTCAACATGCCGCGATCCTACGGCCAATGACTGAGACGAGGTGGCGGAATGGCGTGGGACGGAAGCACCCGCAGGAGCCGCCTCCCCAAGAACTGGCCCCGCATCCGGCGCCGCATTATCCGCCGTGACGGAGGCGTCTGTGTGGCCCTGTACAGCACGGGCGCACGGTGCGAGCTACCCGGTACCGACGTGGACCACATAGTGCCCGGAGACGACCACACAGAGGCGAACCTACAGCTGCTGTGTACATGGCACCACCTCCGCAAGTCATCGACGGAGGGCAACGCGGCTCGTCTGCGTCCGTCCGTTCACAGACCGCCGTCCACGCACCCTGCGCTGGACGACTAAACCGCCTGCGGCTGATCCCCGCGGGAAGAGGGCCCTGACGTCCAAGGCGTCGGGCCCTCGCCATTCCTTGGAGTAGACGTGAAGTCCTGTACGCACTGTGAAGCGCCCCACGAGCGTGCCCGTGCTAAGTACTGCACCGACCTGTGCCAGCAGCGCGCGTACAACGAGCGCCGGAAAGCTGATGGTCGGCTGGTGGCGTATCGGCAGCGGACTAAGGGTCGGCACGCGGCCTACCTGCGGGCGTACTGGGCAAAGCATGGAAGCGTGCGGGAGCTGTATCCCGAAGCGACCAAGGCTGCGGATCAGCGACGTCGGGCCCGCAAGTCGGGAGCAGAGGGCGAGAACATACGGGCCGTTGAGGTGTTCATCCGTGATGCGTGGACGTGCTCCCTGTGCAAGGGCCCTGTGGATGCTAGTGCTGCGTGGCCTGCCCCTGAGAGCGCCAGTGTGGACCACGTTAAGCCCTTGAGTAAGGGCGGTTCGCACACGATGGCAAACGTCATGACTGCACACCTGCGCTGCAACCTGAGCAAGGGCAACCGTACGGAGGCGGCGTGAGTGGCGCACACGTGGTGCTGGAGGAGGCAGACGACACAGGCGAGGATGGACTCAGCGTTACACGCGTGAGTGTCAACGGCGTTGACGTCGGAAGGCTTGCGAAGCCACCGAAGATCGCAGTTGGCACGAAGGAAGATCGAACGCTGACGACTGTGACCATCACGCTCGTGCCGTCTCGCCTGGAGATCCGCGGCGAGCACGCTGACGGTGAGCGTCGAGCGCCTCGCGTCGGCTTCACGGCGGACGTTGGAGCCGGCACCCCAGGGGGGTGATCCCCTTTGGATCTTTATGAAGACCGAGAGAGTGCTGGTATCCGCTGTCTGTACGGGTCTGGGACTTTGAGATGAGGCCGCGGAGCCGGTCCTCCTGGCAGGCCGTTAGGCGCCCATGCAGGGCTCCCCAAGGGCATCCCAGGTGCGCGGGAGGCGGAAAGCGTTACTCGCCGGCTCTCGTTTATCTGACGATCCTTGCAGGTCAAGCGCCTGAAAGTGTTACACGCCGCTGCTACACTGGAGCCATGATGAGAGCCGATCGAGTATGCGAATGGTGCGGGGACGACATGCCCCTTGCCGCCAGGTCGCATGCGCGCTCGTGCTCCACGCGCTGCCGTGTTGCGCTGCACCGAGCGGCGAAGAAGAACGCGCTCCCCGAAGAGCTGACGATCCGCGACAGGTGGATTCGCCGCTCGTCCACGAAGGTCCCACTGACGGTCGGCGACATGCCGGCCAGCAGCACGGACCCGCGGACGTGGAGCAGCTACAAGAGCGCCGCCGCTTCGACGGTAGGTGCCGGTCTGGGCTTCGTACTGAGCGACGTCGACGACGTTGTCTGTCTCGACCTGGACCACTGCCTTAACCCGCTCACCGGTCGACTTGCCCCGTGGGCGGCAGCCATCGTGCGCGACGCAGGCGCCACCTACGTAGAGGTGTCTCCGTCCGGCGACGGGCTGCACATCTGGGGCCGCGCGGACGTCCGACATGGACGCCGCATTCGACGCCCTGACGGTACGGCCGTAGAGGTTTACGGGACCGGCCGCTACATCGCAATGACGGGCCGCCGACATGGCTCCTGCCCGTCGATCCTCGCGGACCTCTCCGCGGTGATTACCAAGCTGACGACGTAACTCCCGACATGGGACGACGCTCGTCGTTCCTACCTGGGAGGCCCCATGGACGGCGTCTTCACGCAGTGCCCCGCGAGGCACCCGGAGACTGATCAACAGTGTGTGCGGCTGTCTTACCCGCATGACGAGCACAGCACGCAGCACGCGTCTGACGTGTATTGCCGTCGGTGGGCTGACGGGGAGCGTGTCTGATGGCAGGCCGCGGACCCGCCCCGAAGGACCCCACCAAGCGGCGCCGGCGCAACGGAGCTGACCCGGACACCGTCATCATCACTGACGACGAGGTGCGTGGCCCCGAACTCCCCGAAGGCGTCCTAGGCGCTGACAAGGAGGGCACTCCGTACGTCTGGCATCCGATGACTCAGCTGTGGTGGAAGACCTGGCGCGAGTCGCCGCAGGCGTCGACGTTCACCGCCACTGACTGGTCATTCCTCATGGACACCGCCCTCATGCATCATTCGATGTGGGACAAGGGCCAGTGGACGCTTGCCGCTGAAGTGCGCCTGAGAGCGGCCAAATTCGGCGCTACGCCGGAGGACAGGGCGCGCTTGAAGCTCAAGGTCGACGACCCTGTGCCGGCCCGTCAGGCGCCCGTACAGAGCCCCCAGAACGTCTCAGACATCAACTCCCGACGAGCGAGGCTGACCGGATAACTCCAGAGAGGGGGCGTCGATGCCACACGTCACGGTACGCGCCCCTGGCCACGATCGCTCCCGCTCGATGGGCTGGCTTGCGGTCGCATGGATGGAGTATTTCGTCGTCCACGGCCCTGGCGACGTCCAGGGTATGCCGGTCTCCCACGGAGACGAATACACCGGTTTCGTTGTCGACTGCTACGCGCTAGGCGAAGGCGGCAAGGACGACGGACGCATGATGTATGACAGTGCGTTCTTCTCGCGCCCAAAGGGCTGCGACAAGAGCGGACTGGGCGCACGTATCGGCCTCTTTGAGGCGCTTGGGCCGTGTCGATTCGCACGCTGGGCAGAGGGTGGGGAAGTCTACGAGGACCCTTGGGGTCTCGGCTTCCGATACATCTACGAGGCCGGCGAGCCAATGGGCCGACCGGTCACCGTGCCGTACCTCCGGATCATGGCCACCGAAGAGGGCCAGACCGGCAACGTCTACGACACGATTTACTTCAACTTGACGGACGAGGCGTCACGCCTGAGCCAAGTGCCAGGGGTTGATCCGGGCGTGACGAAGATCAACCTTCCTGACGGTGGGGAGATCACGCCTTCGACGGCGTCAGCCAGCTCGAAGGATGGAGGAAAGGAAACGTGGGTTTGCTTCGACGAAACTCACCTGTACAACACGCCTGAGCTGCGTCGGATGTATACGACGATGACGCGTAACCTCCGCAAGCGGAAGAAGATTGCGGGCACGTGGTATCTCGAAACGACGACCATGTTCGCCCCCGGGCAGGACTCGGTAGCAGAGCGGACGTACGAAGAGGCCGAAGCGATCCGCGAGGGTCGTAAGAAGCGTGGTCGCGCTCGCCTGATGTACGACCACCGTTACGGCGTCGTCAAGGACCTGAAGAATGAGGACGAACTCCGCGCCGCCCTACGTGACGCTTACGGCGACGCGATGGAGTGGATCGACGAAGACACCCTCGTCGACGACTTCTACGACCTCCGGAACGATTCCGCAGATGGTAAGCGCTACTTCCTCAACAGCCGGACGTCCTCCTCCGACGCGTGGATGGACTCGGACGCGTGGGAGCTGTGCCGGCGCCCGGAGCAAATAGACGCTGGCGAACTCATCACCCTTGGCTTTGACGGATCCATCAACGACGACGCAACCGCCCTCGTGGCATGTCGCGTGTCGGATGGCCATCTTCAGTTGCTCGGCTGCTGGGAGAAGCCAGAGGGCCCCGAAGGCGAGGGCTGGCAGGTTGACCGTGAATCGGTCGACAACGCCGTATCCCGCGCTTTCGAGAAGTACGAAGTCTGTGGCTTCTACTGCGATCCGCCCAAGTGGCAGGACTACGTGGATAAATGGACCGCGGAGCACGGTGAAGCACTCCAGGTGAGCGCCACACAGGCCCGCCCGCTGGAGTGGTGGACTACCCGCCCGACGGTCATGGAGCACGCTCTCGACCGATTCGTGGAAGCCGTTGACGATCAAGCCCTTTCGTACGCCGGCACCGACAAGGCGGACGACGATGAGCCCTACTCGAAGCTGGGCGCCACGCTCACCCGCCACGTGCTGAACGCCAAGCGACGCCCGATGGGCCGCAACCACATCGGCATTGGCAAGGAACACCCCAAGAGCCCTAAAAAGATCGACGCCGCCATGTCCGCGACCCTCGCCTACGAGTGCCGTGCGGACGCGATCGCAGCCGGAATCACCAAGCGCAAGAAGCGCTCTCGTCGCCTAGTCGCCTTCTGAAGGAGGTTCGCGAATGCCTATCGATGCTACGAAGGTTGAATCTCCCGGATGGTGGCTTCAGCGGCTCGGTAAGAAGATGCTGGACGAACGGGAGGATTCCCGCCCCGACTGCGACGGAGAGATCACTCCAGGACTCAACACCCTGCGCCGATACGCCGAAGGTAGCGCACCTCTTCCTCACGTCCCTGGCGTGGACCCGCGGGAGGTCGCGGAGTGGATGAAGGATGCTCGCACCAACTGGACGAGCCTCGTCATCGACTCTCCGACAGAGCGCATGGGCGTCGACGGCTTCCGCTTCGGAGCAGCCAAGGGTGGCAAGTCCGCGAAGGCCGCTGACGAGGACGCTCAGCGCATCTGGCAGGAAAACCAGATGGACGCAGACAGCGACCTCGTCCACTACGGCGCCCTGTCGCAGCGTCGTGCCTTCGTACTCGTCGAAAAGGGCGAGGACGGCCGGCCGGTGCTGACCCACGAGACGCCCTATCAGGTGGCCGTGGAATATGAGCCCGGCAACCGCCGTAAGATCCGCGCGGGCCTGAAGATGAGGCGTGACGACTGGACCGGCGGCACGGTGGCGACGCTGTGGACGCCGGAGATGAACTTTGGATTCACCGCGAAGAGCGGTAGCCCCAACTTCTCCGGCCGCACGGCATCACTGCGTCAGTGGGACGCTCTGACACTTCCCAACACCCCTGACGGCCAGTGGGTCAACGAGCTGGGATCAGTCCCGCTTGTCCCGTTCGTCAATCGCCGGAACCGCTCCTTGAACGGCTTTGCGGAGCATGAGGACGTGCTCTCGATCCAGAACCGTATCAATCTGTCGCTGATCAACCTGATTGCTGCCATGAAGTATGGAGCTTTCAGGCAGCGTTGGGCCGTAGGTCTGGAGGTCGACGAGGATCCCATCACCGGCGCGCAGATTCAGCCTTTCCAGCTGGACATCAGGAGCCTGTGGACCACGGCGGAGAGCAAAGACACCGCTCAGTTCGGCGAGTTCGCTGCAACGGACCTTGTCCCGTACGTGCGCGCCGTAGAGGCCGCTGTGCAGGATCTAGCGGCCATCAGCCGCACACCACCTCACTACCTCATCGGCGCCGTGGTTAACGTCTCCGGAGACGCTCTGAAGGCCGCAGAGACCGGATTGATTTCCAAGGTCCGCGATCGTCAGCGCACCTTCGGGGACAGCTGGGAAAGCGTCATGCGCCTGGCATTCAAGGTCATCGGAGACGAAGACAAGGCGAAGGCGTACGACGCGGAGACTCTCTGGCGCGATCCGGAGTCCCGCTCCATCTCGGAAATGGCTGACGCAGCTGTGAAGAAGGCCAGCGCCGGCGTTCCGTGGCGCCAGCGCATGGAGGATATGGGCTACACGCCCGCACAGATCGACCGCATGGAGATCGACCGAGCAGCAGACGCCCTCAACGCGACTGCTGCGGAGGATCCTCAGCCGGCGTCACTCCAGGCCAAGCGCGACGCCAAGAACGACACTCGCGCCGTGATCAAGCGGGGTGATGTGGACGATGTCCCTGACGCGGCTTGACCGCCAGTACGGGACAGCGGTCCGCGGCGTCTGGACGGCGACTCTCGGCCGCACCAACCGCGCTTGGACCGATCTAGGGTCGTGGCGCGAGCGCGACGTCAAGCGGTTCCAAGGAAGGACCCTCCCGGTGCTCCTGGCCGGCGAGCGACGGGTGGCGAGTCTGACGGCGACCTACCTGGAGCAGCTGTATCGCGAAATTGACGGCGGAGGCCGCGTAGACCTCGACTTCGACAAGGTGACCGGACGTGCGCTTCGCGACGTCGACCCCGAAGAGGTCTACAGGCGTCCGTTCAAGGAGATCTGGAACGCTCTGGACAATGACGTCGCGTTTGACGTCGCTCTCCAGCGCGGGACGCACCGCTTGGAGACGCTGGCCAAGACGGACCTTCAGCTAGCCCGCACTCACACGGTGCGCGAGGTGGGCGACGACATGCCGCGCTTCGAGTACACCGTCCGTGAGCTACAGGGCGAGTACGACTGTGCCCTCTGCATGGTCGCGTCCACGCAGCGCTATCACAAGCGCTTCCTGGCGCCGATCCATCCTGGCTGTGACTGCCTCGTGAAGTTGGTGACAGCCGACGAGGATCCAGGCCAGGTCATCGACGAAGAGAAGCTAGAGCGCATCCACGAACTCGTGGAGGAGGCGCTAGGTAAGTCTGACCGCGGAGGGCGAGCGGTCGACTACCGAAAGATCCTCGTCGCCAATGAGCACGGGGAGATCGGGCCCGTTCTGGGCTTCGCGGGTCAGCGGTTCAGCGGACCTGACGACATCAAAATTCCGACCTGACGCCCGCCACGGGCTGACGACTCCCGACAGGGGAAACCACCATGCCTCGTCGTACTCTCGCGCGCCGCAACCTTTTGACCTTCTCTGCGCAGCCCTGGACCCTCATGGAGGGCGAACCGGGCACTGGCGGAGGTGGTGGAGGTGGCGTAACTCCTCCGGCCGTCAACGAGCACGGCTACCCGGATGGGAAGCCCGTTGCCGACATGGACGCCGTTCATCAGGTGGCGTACTGGAAGCACCACGCCCGCAAGCACGAGCAGCGAGCGAATGCCGCTCCGGATACCGCGGAGCTGGAGCGCCTGCGCGCGGCTGAGACCGAACTCGCCACCCGTAAGGCCGCGGATCTGACCGACGCTGAGCGGCTCCAGGCTGAGAAGGACGCCGCGGAAACCGCTCGCCTGACCGCGGAACGTGAGCGGGACGAGGCACGCGCGGAGGCTCTGCGTATCACCGTGGCTGCTGCGAAGGGGCTCACCCCCTCGCAGGCGAAGCGACTCCAGGGCTCCACAAAGGAGGAGTTGGAGGCCGACGCGGACGAGCTCGTGAAGGACTTCGGCCCCTCAACTCTCGGCACTCCTCCACCTCTCTCAGGTGGCAACCGTGGGGGCGACGTAGGCGGCTCCAAGTCCACGGCTACCGGCGCTGACCTGTACCGCGAACGCCACGGCAAGAAGTAACCCCGACCCCTCACAGGAGGACCCATGAATCTCGGACTCGTCACTGAGTCGTTCAGCCAGGACAAGCGCGACTGGCTCCAGGGCGCGCACGGCACGGACATCGTTCCGTCGGTGACGCTCGATGTCACCAAGTTCACCGCCGGCACCCACTACCCGGACGGCTACATCAAGTCGGGTATTCCGCTCGGTCGGATCACGACCGGTCAGAAGGTCGGCCCCTATGACGACGCCGCTACTGATGGTCGTCAGACCTGCATCGGCTTCCTTTACACCGGCGTGGAGGTCGTGACGAAGCGGGGCGCGGTTCTCTCGTCCGCCGTCGGCTCCATGCTCGTCCACTGCGCGGTCAAGGAGTCCAAGCTCCCTGTCACCCTCGATGCCGCAGGGAAGACCGATCTCGGCGCCCGCGTCATCTTCGTCTGAGAGAGGTAACCCCAAACTATGCAGCTCATTGACGAGTTCGCGACTCCCGCGGAACTCACCGGGTACGCGCGAGCGGCGCTGGCCGACCGTGACGAGAATCAGCTCACGCTTGACCGCTGGCTTCCGAACCGCACCATCAACGACCTGAGTTACCGGTTCACCCGCGGGGGTGGCGGCCTCACCGAGGCGGCCACGTTCCGTGCGTACGACGCGTCGGCCGACGTCGGCGTCCGGCCCGGTGGCGCGCGAGTGTCCGGCGAACTGCCGCCCATCTCCCGCAAGATCCCTGTCGGCGAGTACGAGCGCATCAAGCGCCGGAACATCGACACTCAGAACGCTGAGATCCGTGACGCCATGCTGGACGACGGCGTGCGACTGGCCCGCCAGATCGAGGCTCGTATGGAGCTGGCGCGCGGAGAGGCGATCTTCAACGCCTCCGTCGTGCTCAGCGAAAACGGTGTTCAGGCCAGCGTCGACTTCGGTCGTCTCGGCACCCACAACGTAACTGCTGGCACCGTGTGGTCCAACGTCGCAGCCGACGTCATCGGCGACTTCCAGACGTGGCTTGAGGTCTACAACGAGACCAACGGCGGTGACCCGGAGTCGGTGCTCATCTCGCGTGCGATCTGGACCGCACTCAAGCGGAACACTCAGCTGCGTGGCCTGTCCACCACGGGTGCGACGGCTCCGACCATCCTGACGGACAGCATGCTTGCGGCGATCCTCGCGGACCACGGCATCCCGCCTCTCGTCCGCTATGACGCCAAGGTCAACGTCAACGGCGTCTCCACCCGCATCACCCCGAATGACAAGCTCGCGTTCCTGCCGGCGCAGGGTGACGCACTGGGACAGACCCTATGGGGCGTCCCCGTGGAGGCCGACGACGTGCGTTACGGCCTGGCTGGCGACGAGGCCGGCGTTGCGGTTGGCGCGTACAAGACCGAGGACCCACAGACCGTGTGGACTCGTGCGACCGCCATCGCCCTTCCTGTCGTCGCCGCTCCCGACCTGTCCTTCGTCGCTGACGTTCTCTGACCCGAAACGCGAGGCACTCGCACATGGCCAAGCTGAAAACGAACGTCCACGTGACGGACGACAACGGGGCGGCCCACGTGTTCGGCCCCGCGGACGAGGTCCCGGAGTGGGCACAGGCGCTCATTACCAACCCAAAGGCGTGGCTGGAGCCACCCTCCCCGCGCAAGTCGACTGACGTGACTCCGCAGGCGAAGGCTCCAGCCAAGCGCGCAACTCCGCGGCGAAAGGCGGGCAATGATGCTCTTCCTTCTGGCTGAGCTTCGCGCGCTGCTTGGAACGCCCATGAGCGACGAGCGCGCGCAGCTGGCGCACGACTTGTCGTACGACGCGATCATGGGGGAGGTCGGGGCCCGCATCTCGACTCCTCCCCAGTACGGCATCAAGACCGTGGCGCTCTCCATCGCGGCTCGCATCCTGACCAACCCGCAAGGGCTCCGGTCGGAACAGGCCGGCGGGATGCTCCAGTCCTACGCGGACTCGCAGACAGGCGTGGTCCTGTCTGACGATGAGCTACGCCGGCTGAAGAAGGCCGTTGGGATGCTGTCCGGCGCCGGGATGCTGAATATTGCTCCGACGGAGACGCGCATCACTACGTACCCCTGGCGCCAGGCGTGAGCCTGATCGCCGGCTTGATGTCGGCCACGTGGTACATCGAGCGTGCGGGGGAGCGGGTCCGGGATTCAACCGGCACATACGTCCCCGGTCCGCGCGTTCGCATTCGCGTCGATCACTGCGCCGTCATGAGCCCGTACGGCGTGACGGTTGGTTCTTCCTCAGAAGAGCACAACGCATCCGACACCGTGACGACAAGGCGCGTATTTGCTGCACCACTCGGCACTGACGTACGCCCAGCGGATCGCGTCGTCAACGAGGCCGGCACGGAGAAGTGGGAGGTCATCGGGCGTCCGCTCGTCTTTCCGCTGACGTCTCTGGCGCGCATCGAAGCAGCTGTGAAGGAGGTGACTGGCTGATGGCGTATCGCTCAAAGTACGTCGGCAAATACAACGGACTGGGGCGCATGGTCAGTCGGCCGTGGCTCGCTAAGCCCTGCCGCGATGCAGCCGTCAAGATGATGCACGCTGCGCAGCCGACTGCCCCTGTGGGCGATCCCAACGAGGACCGACACCCCGGTTGGTATCAGCGCTCGTTCGACGTCGTACCGGTTAACAAGAACGTCCCCTTCCGCGGTCAGCCCCGGCAGCGATTCGGCGCCGCACTGATCAACACCGCCCCGCACGCGTGGCGTGTGGAGAACGGCGACGGTCGGGTTCCGCGGTATGCGGTGCTCCAGCGTGCGGTAGACGCCGTGAAGGCGGCAAACCGTGGGTGACATCGAAGCAGTCCTAGCTCCGTGGGCGGAAGCTACGTTCGGCGCCTTCGGGTGCTCGGAGACTCCCGCGGACCTGGAGCAGCATCTCCCAGTGATCCGTGTGGAGCGAATTGGCGGAGCGGACGACCGGTTCAGCCTGCACCCACGCGTCGCAGTCGACGTCTTCGCCGCAACGGCTGATGAGGCCCGCACCCTAGCTAACAGCGTGCGAGATGCCCTCATCTTCCTTCGCGGTCCCGTTGGCGACGCTGTTATCCGATCCGTTGATTGTGGCGCTGGCCCATCTCGCCAGCCATGGGCAAACGAGGCGATCCACCGACGTGGCGCCACGTACACCGTGAGCCTCCGGACCGCATAACCACCTGATCTCTCCGCGCGAGTCGACTCGCGCGGCACTTACGCATGCCCTGGAGGCATCATGGCGGACACCCGCAATGCCGATCTTACTTTCGGCGCATCTGACTACCTCGTCTATGCAGCTCCCACCAACACGACCATGCCGGTTGCATTCGCGGACCCGGCGTCGCCGTGGGTGAACCTCGGCTGGATTACCACGGAGGGCGGCCTCTTCAAGATTGAAGAGGAGAGCAAGGACGTGGAGGCGGCCGGTTCTCTGGAGCCGATCCGCACGCTCATGACGAAGAGCGTCAAGTCCACGCAGGTCACGTTCCTGGAGGGAATCAACCCGCTCGTCCGCAGCCTGTATGACAACGTGCCGCTGGCTTCTCTGGAGCCCGCAACCGACGTTGCTCAGTACGACCTCCCGGACAAGCCCAACGACCTTCGGTACGCCTTCATCTTCGACACCGTGGATGGCGGAAAGCGAAACCGCCTCTACATGCCGAACGGCAAGGTCACTGAGCGAGGCGACGAGCAGCCACAGACGCAGGACGTCATGGCTGTCCAGATGACGTTCAAGTTCTACAAGGGCACCGGGAACACGGCAGCCGTCAAGCGCGCCATCAAGTACGGCGGCGTCGACGTGTCCGGATTCTTCCCCGTCACCCCGTAACAGCCAGCGACGCCCTGTACCGCGCGGGTCCGGGGCGTCGCTTCAATTCGTAATTCGACCCGCGCACACAGAAATTCCCTGACTTAGGAGACCCGCGCGCATGACTGAAGTTACCCCCGCTGAGGCGCAGGAGAACGAGGCCACCGAGGAGTACGGCACGGCGACGCTGTGCGGCTGTGACCTGCGAGTGAAGCCGGTCAACCGCTGGCGCCCCTCATACCTGCGAGCTCTTCGCCTGGCCGATTACGACACGTGGGCGGCCGGCGTTCTGCACGAGGACGACGTAGAGACGTTCGTTGACCTGGACGCCACTCTTGACGAGATCAACGTGTTCACGGCCGACGCCATGGAGTCCGCCGGCGAGGCCCCGGGAAAGTCCTCTGGACGTGCGAAGTCCTCGAAGAGTACGCGGAAGCGCTAGAGGCGGATATCCCGCGGCACTATCCGGGAGCCAGGCTCCTGGACGTGTACCGCGGGACCATCTCCCTACGTACCCTGCGCATCTGGATTGAGCATCTCCCGCGCGAATCCGCGACAAAGACGGCGATGCGGAACAGCGTACCGGACGACGTCATGCAGAAGGCGCACGGGGAGTACCGGCCTGATAAGGCGCCGCACAGCTTCCAGGAAACGTTGCTGATCGAAATCAAGGACGAACTCCGCCTCAATCGCTCCGTGGCAATCGCGGCAGCCGGCGGGACGCCCCCTGAATTCACTCCGACCCCCCGACCTGGAATTCCCCCAACGTCAGCCGTCCGTACCGGGATGACCGACGAGGACCGCCGCGCGCTTGACCCGCGGATGAGAGATCAGCCAAAGGAGGCGTGATGCCGGACCTGGATATCGTTGGTGGTGCGGCGGTCGACGTCGTGCCTGTGATACCTCAATTCCACGCAAAGCTGAAGGCGCTCGTCCTCCCTATCGCTGACCGAGTAGGCGAAGAGGCCGGTCGTCGAATGGGCGACCGGATCTCGCGGAACATCGTGATCGCCATCCCCGACGCGATCACTCGCGGAGGCCGCGCAGGTGTCACAGCTGCCGGCCGTCAGGGTGACGATGCGGGAGGCGCATTCGCACGCAGTATCCGGCGCAAGCTCGAAGCCGCCTTCAAGGCGATGCCGAAGCTGAACATCCGGCTCGGAGACACGGGCGTCGACGCGGAGCTGAACCGGCTTCGGGCTCGCATGGAATCTCTGCGCAACAAGACGATCGGGATCGACGTCTCGACCGCTGACGCGGAGCGGGAGATCGTCCGTATCGACGCGGAGTTGAAGCGTCTGGGCGCCTCTCATGCCGACGTCGACGTACGGGCCGACACCGCTACGGCGCGTGCAGCGCTGGCAGCTATTCGTGCCGAGATTCAGGCCGTCGACGCCAAGGAGGTACGCATCCCTGTGCGTGTCGACTCGTCTCAGGCGACGTCCGCTCTGATGAGTCTGGGAATCCAGGTAGCAGCTCTAACCGCGATTCCTCTTGGTCCTGTCCTGGCTGCCGGCCTAGGCGCCGTGGTGTCGATGGCCACGGCTGCGGGCGCGGGAGTTGCTGCCGTTGGACTCGCTGCTATCCCGGCAATCAAGGGCGTCACAGAGGCACTCAGCGCCAAGTCAGCCGCGGAAAAGGAAGCGTCCACGGCGACGGACCAAGGGACCGCTTCGACGTCGAAGGCTGCGTCCAAAGCTCTTCAGATGGCCGGTGCACAGTCCGCCCTATCCGCTGCACATCGCAATGCCGCGCAGTCCATCGTGTCGGGCACCCGAGCGATAGAGGACGCAGAACGCGCAGTTGCGCAAGCCGTGCAGCGCGCTTCCGATCAGCGGCGCCAGTCGACTGACGCGATTCGTCGCGCACAGCAGTCCCTTGCGGAGTCGCACCGTCGCGTACGGGACGCACAGGAGTCGCTCACCGACGCCAATGAGAACGCGGAGGAGGCGGAGCAGAGTCTCACCCGCGCCCGCCAGGACGCTGCGCGCACGCTGAAGGATCTGAGCAACCAGCTCACCAACGGCGCTCTGGATCAGCGCGAGGCAGCTATCCGGGTGCGTGAGGCGCGCGAGGAGCTGGCCCGCGCAGCTGTGGGCCGCAATGCTGGACTGGTCAGTCAGCTGGACTTTGATCAGGCACAGCTTGCCTACGATCAGGCGATCCAGAGCCAGAAGGAGCAGAGCCAGGGATACAAGGATCTCCAGACGTCGGCGGCAAAGCAGCAGAAAGCCGGCATCGAAGGATCCGATGCGGTCAAGGACGCTGCTGACCGCCTGGCCGACGCTCAGGGCGCCGTACGTGATCAGCTCGAAGCGGTCAAGGACGCACAGCGGGCAGTCCGTGACAGCGCCATCGCTGTGGCCGACGCTCAGTCGCAGGCCGCCCGTGACCAGCGCGAGGCCGCAACGTCCGTAGCCAGCGCACAGCGTGGTGTGGCAGATGCGGTGCAGGACGCCGCCAACGCGCAGATCTCCGCCGCGGAGTCGATCGCATCGGCTGAGCGGGGCGTCGCATCCGCGCGCCTCTCCGGCATCGACACGACCACGAAGGCTATCAGCAAGAGCGACGAGTACAAGAAGGCACTCGCGGGGCTGAGCGCTCCACAGCGCGATCTCTTCGAAGCCATTGCCGGCCCGAAGGGGCTGAAGGTTGCATTCGACGAGTGGCAGAAGTCGCTACAGCCCGAAGTGCTCCCGCTCTTCACGCGAGGCATTGACGGTGCGAAGAAATCTCTGCCCGGCCTGACGCCGCTCGTAACTGGCGCAGCAAAGGGCATTGAGACGCTGATGGATAAGGCGTCTGCTCAGTTGAAGACGCCATTCTGGGTATCCTTCAAGAAGGATTTGGCAGAAAGCGTACAACCTGCCGTTGAAGGCTTCGGAACGGCGTTTGGTAACGTCATCAAGGGCATCGCGGGTGTCATCGACGCCTTCCTCCCGAAGATGGACGGGATCGCGAGCAGGTCGGACAGCATCACGGGCCGATTCGCGAAGTGGGGCAGCTCTCTAAAGGGCTCTCCCGCCTTTGAGAAGTTCCTCCAGTACGTGAAGGATACATCGCCTGGATTGGCCGCGTTCCTGGGCGATATCATGCGCACGCTGCTGGACATTTCGAAGGCCCTGGCTCCTCTCTCGGAAACCATGTTCGAGGTGCTCGGTCCGATGCTGGACGCCGTCTCATGGCTAGCGGTCAACGCGCCCGGTCTCGTGATAACTCTGTGGTCGATGTATTTCGCGCAGAAGGCCATCGCGCTCGGAATGGCTGCCTTCGCCGGCGCCATGATCCTGTATCAAACGGTAATTGCCGGAGCGATTCTCGTAACGTCCGGCTGGGCGGTGGCAATCAACGCCACGGGAATCGTGCCGGTCATTCGCGCGATTGTTCTAATCGTCGCGCTGCTGGTCGCCGCAGTAATCTATGCCTACAAGAACTGGGCTTGGTTCCGCATCGCGGTGGACTCCACGGCCCGCGCCATCAAGACGGCGGCGCTGTGGATCTGGGACGAGGGTCTCAAGCCAGCCTTCGCGGGCATCTGGACCGGAATGCAGGCCATCGGCACAGCTGCAATCTGGCTGTGGGACAAGGCCCTCGAACCGTCTTTCCGCTTCATCTCTGACGGCTCCGCATGGCTGGCCAAAGTCCTGATAGCGGTGCTGCTCCTGCCTGCGTACCTGGCGTTCCAGCAGCTCGGAGCCATCGGAATGTGGCTCTGGGAGAAATCTCTCGGACCGGCCCTGGGCTGGGTAGGCGCTAAAGCGATGTGGCTCTGGGACAAGGCTTTGAAGCCGTCCTTCCAGTGGATCGGCGACAAGGCAACGTGGCTTAACGATAAGGCCATACGCCCCGCCATGAAGGAGTCTGCCAAGAATTTCCAGGCCCTTGGCGACGCCGGCTCGTGGCTATGGAACAAGATCCTGAAGCCAATTTTCCAGTGGATAGGCGACAAGGCAACGTGGCTGTACGACAAGGCCATCAAGCCGGCGTTCGATGCGGTCAAATTTGCGATGGGTCGAGTAGCCGATTCTTTCAGAGATGGCAAAAACTCGATTAAGAAGTCTTGGGATCAAATCCAGGACATCGCAAAAAAGCCAGTGAAGTTCATCATCGATCACGTCTACAACGACGGAATCGTCCCGCTGTGGAACAAGGTTGCGGCAATCACTGGCTCGGACAAACTGAAGAAACTGACCATCAAGGGCTTCCACACTGGCGGCATCATGTCCGGGTATTCCCCGGGCCGTGACGATCGCGTTGTGGCGGTTGGTGGCGGAGAAGCGATCATGCGGCCGGAGTGGACGCGTGCAGTTGGCGCGGACCGCATCAACGCATGGAACGCAGCCGCCCGTTCAGGTGGCATCGGTGGCGTGCAGAAGGCGATCTCTGACGGCATGCCGGCCTACAAGGACGGCGGCATCGTCGGATGGTTCAAGGACAAGGCGAACGACGTCGGGAGCTTCGTTTCCGGCGCCGCTGGATTCATGGACCCGACGAATCTGTTCGACAAGGCGACCAAGTTCGTAGCCTCGCAGATGAAGCCTCTTCTTACGAGCCCATGGTCTAAGTCCGTCGCGCAGATCCCCAGCAAGATGCTTTCCGGTCTGAAAGACAAGGCGCTCGACTTCTTCGGCTTTGGCGGAGGAGGAGGCAGTGGCCAGTGGATCAAGCCGGTAAACGCTGCCTACGGCACGCCTTTCGGTAAGAAGGGCTCGATGTGGTCCTCCGGGCAGCACACCGGGCTGGACTTCCCGGCAGCAGTCGGAGCAGCCGTCAAGGCGGTGGCTGCCGGCAAGGTCGCCATGGCGAAGTCTGGCGGCCCCTACGGCAACCACATGATGGTCAGCCACGGAGGCGGCCTGACGTCGCTCTACGCTCACCTGTCCAAGATGCTCGCCTCATCAGGCGAGAGCGTGAAGCAGGGCGAGCAGATCGGCGCTGTGGGATCGACCGGCAACTCCAGCGGACCGCACCTCCACCTGGAGGCGCGAGTCAATGGCCGCGCGGTCGACCCCATGAGCTACATCAACGGTGGCGGGGGCAGCAGCGGTGGTTCCGGCGTGCAGCGCTGGCGCAGCGTGGTGCAGCAGGCTCTCAAGCTGACAGGCAACCCTGCCGGCTTCGCGGACCTGACGCTCCGGCGCATGAATCAGGAGTCCGGCGGCAACCCGACCGCCGTCAACAACTGGGACATCAACGCCAAGAACGGCACTCCCAGCGTCGGCCTGATGCAGGTCATCAAGCCGACCTTCGACGCCTACGCCGCGAGCATGCGGAACGTGGGCCCGAAGATGCACGGCGTCAGCACCAACCCGCTGGCGAACGTGTACGCCTCCATGCGCTACGCCAAGAGTCGTTACGGCTCGCTCCCTGCCGCCTACAACAAGCCTGGCGGCTACTACGAGGGCGGCTTCCCGCAGCTGGGCGAGACCGCCTGGGTGGGTGAGAAGGGTCCGGAACTGTTGGAGTTCTTGACGCCTACACGGGTCCACTCTTCTCGCGACTCCATGGCCGTGGCTCGCCAGGCGAAGAACATCCCCGCAGCCAGCGGAGGGATGCCTCCAGCGGTCAACGTCGAAGCCCGCTTCTACATGGGCAACCGCGAGGTGACAGACCTCATCCGCACCGAGATCGACGTCTACGACGCAGACACCGGACGAGCACTAGAGACAGGACGGATCATCTGATGAGTGACGCCCCGCCAGAGACAGGCCCTATCTACACCGCTCCACCTCCGGTGGATGCACCTCAGCCTGGCCCCGGTGAGGTCTACAGCCCTGGCAGCGCTGATGGCGCGAACGGTGGCGTGGGCGATGGCGGGGGCGACGGCGGATGAGCGTAGTCACCAACCTTCTGCCAGCCAACACGAGCGGCATCGAGACGGATACGAGCGGGTGGACTGCCGGGAGTAACACGACTCTCAGCAAGTCCACTCGCTTCTACACGGGCGCCTCGTCGCTCGGCATGACGGCCACTGCCGCAGGCTCCGTAACGGCCACCATCTCCGCTCGCGTGGCGGTGGTGGCCGGCACGGAGTACACCGCGTACAGCTATTGGGCGGGTGTAGCGGCGGTAGCTGGCCGCATATCGACGATCCGCGTGGACTGGTACGCAGCCGTTTCGGGCGGCACCGCCATCAGCTCCACGACGTCGGCCGGTGTGGCACTGCCCAACGCCACCACGTGGGTCACACCTCCTCCAATCCTGATCGCCACAGCTCCCGCCGGAGCGGCATACGCGTCCGTCACAGTGTCATGCAGTGGGCTGGCGGCCGGAGCGACGGTAGTCACCGACGCAACTGCGTTCGGGCTGCCTGCGGCGGTGCCGGCCAACCTCCTCGCTTACAACGTGTCGGGTGTCGAGGTGGACACCTCGGGGTGGGGTGCGTGGGGGAACGTCACGCTGTCGCGGCTTACGACAGCGTGGGAGGGCTGGTACGGTCTCGCGCTGACCTCGGTAGCGGCCGGAGAGGTGCAGTCCGGCATGTCGGCCAACGTGCCTGTCGTGCCGGGCACGGAGTACGCAGGAGCCTCCGCAGTCCAGCCCATAGGCTCGGCAGGGGGCGCCGAGTTCAGGGTGGAGCTCCGGTGGTACAGCGCTGAGGGCACCTACATTTCGTCGTCACCGTCTACCCCGTGGACTCCAGCAGGGGGCGGGTGGACGCGCGTAACTGCCATTGGAGTGGCGCCGTCCGGCGCCGTGTTCGCCCGACTGAGACTGCGGGCGGTGGCGACAGGGGCGGGCCAGGTGTGGGCGTGCGACCGCATGGCCCTGATCCCCGCTCCGACTCCCAGCGGGAGTCTGCTCACGTACAACGTCTGCTCCATGGAGGTCGACGCGTCAGGCTGGACCGCTATTAGCGGTTGCACTGTCAGTCGCTCCACGGACACCGCGTGGGAGGGCGTGGCGTCACTCCGCATCGACGAGATCGGCACAGCCGGAATGGACGCCACGGTGACTATGTCGGCTCCCGTCCCGGTTGCCCCCCGGCAGTCGTACCAGGTGACGCCGCATCTCAAGCTCGGCGTATCCGCCGAGCCGCGCAAGTTGATCGCGGGATTCATCTGGTACAACGCCGCAGACGAGGTCGTCGCCACCACAGCAGGCACGTGGACGCTGTCGGCGGGTAGCGGTTGGTACGTACCACCTACCAGCGCCGTGGCGCCAGCGACGGCTGCAAGACTGGCCGTTTCCTTCCGCATCATTTCGTCGGAGATCGGCCAGCCCGCATATCTGGACGACGTGTCACTAGTGCCTGGCGGACTAGCCGCAATCCCTGACGTCATACCTGATCGCTACGGCGTCTCCGTGGCGCTCCAAGGGCTCACGGCTGGCGGTTACACGTACTGGGGGCTGTGGCGCGTAGGTGGCGACGGCACCATGACCGCAGTACGTGGCTCCAGTGGCGATCTCACGAAGGTCGCCATCACGGGGGACGTGGCGGTGGTGGAGGACTACGAGGCGCCACTAGGCGTGGAGGTCCGCTATTACGTGAAGCTGTGGACCACGACTGCTTACCGATCAACCATGTCGCTCCCCATCGTCGTCCCCGAGCCGCACCCGACTGAGATCGTCCTCAAAGATCCGGGCCTACCGGCGCGACAGACTACAGCGGTCGTCTCCAAGGGTGGCCAGCCGACGTGGACTCGTCGCGCCCGTCAGGGCGTCAACCCGGTCCGCGGACGAGCGCGACCGATCATCATCTCCGACATGCGCACGAGCCGTGAGGGCACGATGACGCTAATCACGGAGACGTCCGAAGACCTGGCGGCCATGTGGTGGCTCCTGGAGCCCGGAAACGCGCTGCTGATCCAGTGGCCGTCTCTCTGGGGTGAGACGGACGTCTATGTCTCTGTGGGCGACGTGGCGGAAGCTCCCGTCGTCGAATACGCGGAATACCGCGACCGCACGTGGACCGTGCCGCTAACGGAGGTTGACCGCCCCATCGGAGGAGCTACCGGCTCGGCCGGCCGCACCTGGCAGTCAGTGACCACCGAGCATTCTGACTACCTGGACGTGCTCACCACCTACGCCTCCTGGCTGGGCGTATACACCGGAGTGGAGGGCACCTGATGCAGCCAGTAACGCCGGCCTTCCTCCAGGCATTGACGACATCTCACTCCATGGCGATATCCGTGACCGCCATGTACGGCGGACTGGTCACCGTGCCCGATCTACCCGTCATGGATGGATCGGTCACGGTGGACCGGGGGAGCAAAGTCAGGCGCTCGCTGTCCCTGACGGTAAGCGATCCCAAGTACCTCCCCTTTGCTGAGCTGGACCCCCTGGCGGTCTACGGACAAAAGCTCGTGGTCCGTCGCGGAATCCGGTTCGCCGGAGGGCTAATCGAATGGGTGCCGCTGGGGACGTTCCGCATCGACGAGCCACAGGGCGACACGCTTCTAGGCCCGATCACGCTTACCGGGCAGTCGTCAGAATGCCACATCATCGACGACAAATTCATGGCCCCCACCTCAACGCGCGGATACGCGACCTGCGTTACGGCGATGGAATACCTGATCCGGCAAACGCTGCCGGACGCTGTGATAGTCAACGAGACCGCAGGATCGCGCAACCCATCATGCGCCGTTGCGACATGGACCGCCGGCGCTGACCGATGGGACGCCGTCCAACAGATCGCCCTATCTATGCAGGCTGAGATCTACGTCGATGCCGTGGATCGATTCGTAATCGCGGATATCCCGAACGTCGAATCGTCTTCCGTTGTCTGGGACATCGCGGAGGGCGAGGGCGGAACACTGATGGCAGCGTCTCGTGCCATGTCCCGAACGGCCGTTTTCAACGCCGTTGTGGCCAGTGGGGAAAATACCGCCGCTGGATCGGCGCCGGTAAGTGCGGTCGCCTACGACAGCGACCCCAGCAGTCCGACGAGATGGAATGGTCCATTCGGTCACGTGCCTAAACACATCTCGTCGTCACTATGGCTGACAGTTCCACAGTGTCAAGCAGCGGCAAGTTACGCCCTCTTCGACGCGACGGCTCGGAATGTGTCAACGTACGTGAGCGCCATCCCTAACGCCGCGTTGGAGGCCGGAAATTGTCTGCGTCTCACCTACTCCGGTCGAAAGGAGTTGGCTATCGCGCAGTCGTTCACCATCCCCCTGACGGCTGAAGGATCATCCTCTCTGACGCTCCGGGGCGGGAAGGAGGAGGCCGCATGACCACACGTCAGAGGCTCGCAGATGCCATCCAGCGGGCCGCTAGCCGGGCAGTGTCACAGGAGTCCGCGGGCTGGATGCTCGCCTCTGTGACGGCTACCTACACGGACGGCACAGTCGACATCACCACCTCTCGCGGCCCCGTCGAAAGGGTCCGCCGGATGAAATCGTATTCCGCCCCGATTGTGGGCGACACGGTGAAGGTGGACTACAACCCTGACGGCAACTGGATCGTAATTGGCGCATTGGCGTCATCGTGACTACAAGGAGCATCTGAGTGCCAGCAACTGACGGATACGGACAGGCGGTCCAGTACCCCGTCCTCTCCGACGCACCGAACATGGAGAATGCTTTCCAAACGGCGGTGAATGGGATCGTCTCCCATTCCGTTCTGCGATTTGCCAACTCGAACGAGCGATCCGCGACGCTGACCGGGCAGTTCAAAGCCGTTCCGGGAATGATCAGCTACCTGATCGCCGAGGATCGCTGGGACCGATTCGACGGAGACAAGGTTTGGCGGCCTATGACTCCGGGAGCGTGGAAGCCGCTCACGTTCGCATCGGGCTACACGGCGTTTGGAGGTAGCCCCGGATATCGCATCGTCAATGGAAGCGTAGAGCTTCGAGGGGCCTTCCAGAGAACGAGTGGATCGAACTTCACGCAGGACTCAGAGATCTACGCTTTCACGCTGCCGACCGAAGCGCGGCCATCAACCGCTCGATCTTTTGTGGCGTCCGCTACGTACAACGGCGGTGGCCACTCAGCGCGACTTGTAGCCCGCACTGACGGTGCCGTCGTGTACATCATCGGACACTCTGCGAACTTCATCTATCTGGACAGCGTCCGCTATTCGCTCGACTGATCAGAGCTGCACCGCTAGTCATTCACGCCCCGCCTCGTCGGGGCTTTTTCTATGCCCGGGAGGGGACTCACCATGGGTGAAATCTGGATCAAGGAAGCGGAGCGACTGGGGGACGGCAGCATCGGAGGTGCGATGGACTCGCCGTCTGCGCCCGGTCGCGTCGTCTGGCACACCACGGAGAGCGGCCACGGGAACGTCAGCTTCACCAACGTCGGTAAGTACCTGATCAACGTCGGCGCGGAGCCGCACATCCTGTACGACCCCACCACCGATCGCCTGGCGCAGTACGGGCCGCTGAACCAGTCCGCTCGCGCGCTGCGGAACGACGGCCTGACGAGGACGAACAGGACGGGCAAGGTCTGCATACAGATCGAAGTCCTGGCCCGCGCCAACACCCCCTTCACTGGCTATTGGAAGCCCGGCCCGAACTTCCGCGCTCTGATGCGCGCCATCCGTTCGTGGGGAGTCCCCGACTCCTGGCCGGCCGGAGCCCTGGCGAAGGTCTATGCGGACAGCAACGTGAGTCGCTCCCGCAACACATGGGCGAGCAAAGGCGGTCACTACGGCCACTGCAACGTGCCCGGTAATGACCACTGGGACCCCGGCTCGATCTCCCGCGCGGCCATCCTCGAAGCAGGGGCGCCGCGCGAGTCGACTGACGCGCCTGACGCGCCCTCGACTCCCGCGAAGCCTGCCGCGAAGCCGACCGTCGATCTCTCCAACCTCAAGGCTGCGGCACTCAGGGACCCGGACCTCAAGCAGGGTGGGACGACGCACCCCGCAGACGTCCGCATCGTCGAAGCGGCCCTGAAGGCGGAGGGATTCCTCGCGGCGTCTCTGGCGTCGGATGGCTCCTTCGGCTCGTCCACCATCGCCGCATACCGCAAGTGGCAGCTGAAGTGCGGCTACACGGGCTCCGGAGCTGACGGCATCCCGGGCAAGGCGAGCTTGGAGAAGCTGGGCGCCAAGCGCGGTTTCAAGGTCAAGACGTGATAGCCGATGGCTCCTGAAATCGTCATCGCAGTCATCACCGCCGTATCCGTACTGGGTGCGGCGGTGGTGGCCGTAGTCCCAACGCTTATGACCGCACACAAGCGCACACGCACCGCCGTGGGCCACGTAGAGGAATCCGTCCAGGAGCAAGGGGCCGAGACCCGCGCGGCCACCATCGAGGCCCTGGACGCCGTGGGAACCCGCCTGGAAGCCCGATTCAACGCCCGCGTCGATGACCTACGTGACGACATCGATGACATACGCGAGGACATCACGCGCGTCCGTGAGTGGCAGGCCGGCCACGACGCGGAACACATCATCAGCCGGCCCCGTACTGGAGGAGGAGACGCGTGAGCACACCCGCCATGCCTGCTGGCATTTCCACTGTGACCCTGACCGGTCGCTATCTCAGACCAGACGGCACCCCCCTCAAGGGAACCGTCACCATTGCCGCTCCATCCCTCGTTACGCTCCCCAGGGCCGACACGATCAGCGCCGGATCCGCATCCATGATCCTGGACTCTACTGGCGCGTTCTCCGTCCTCCTGATCGCCACTGATCAGATGGACATGCAGCCCACTGACTGGGCGTATGTGGTCAGCGAAAAGTTCCTGGACATCGCGGCCAGGACGTACGCGATCCGCCTTCCTGCTGCCGTCCCTGTCGTCTCCATCGCGGACATCGCGCCGTCCGATCCGAGCACCGGGCAGTACGTACTAGTCCCTGGACCGACAGGGCCCGCGGGTGCGTCGATCCTGACGGGCACAGGCGCCCCATCGCCGCTCCTGGGCGGCAACGGAGACATGTTCGTCGACAAGACTCCGGGCAACGTCGTGCTCTACGGCCCGAAGGCATCCGGCGCCTGGCCCGCTGAGGGCGTGGCATTGGGAGGTGGAGGTCTGATCTCCTCCGTCAACGGTCAGACCGGAGCTGTAGCGCTGACACCTGCCGACGTCGGCGCACTCCCTCGCGCGATCCTGCCCGTCGACAAGCTCCTTGAGGGAAATCCCTTCTACATCGCGCACCGCGGATCCGGCGCTGAGCTGGCCGCGGAGCACACGCTCGAAGGCTACGAAGCAGCTGTAGCGGCCGGCGCAAAGGCCATCGAAGTCTCGGTCCGCATGACCGCGGATGGCGTGCTCGTCTGCCTGCACGATGAGGCCCTAGACCGCACGACCTACTCCACGGGCGACGTATCGACGTGGAACTACAACGCACTGCGCCACAAGGTACTGACGAACGGACGCCTGCACCTTGGTCAGGGCACCGTCGATGCACCGATTCCGACGCTGCGGGAGGTGCTCGACCGCTTCCTTGGGCGCGTTGTGATCTTCCTGGAGTTCAAGAGCAACCCCAGCGTGCCCATCGGACAGCAGTTCCTCAGTGACTTCTACCCGCAGGCGAAGGATTCCGTCGTCTGGAAGAACTACTACCTGGCGACCTCCTTCCCGTGGGCGAAGGCGAACGGTTTCAAGACGTGGGCATACGTCGACGCAGCGACGACCGATGAGCAGATGAACGCCGTTGCTGCCGACGTCGACATGTGGGGTGTTCCAGTCGGTATGAGCGACGCCCGTATTACGGCTGTCGTCCAGCGCGGGAAGCCGGTCATCGCCTGGGAGGTCCACAGGCGCAGCGAGCGAAACCGCCTGGCTGCTCTGGGCGTCAAGGGCATGATGTGCAGCGAGATCGTCTACGTCCGTCGCACGGGCGCCTCACGCACATCTGACGACTGGTCGACGATGGTCCGGGCCCCTGGCGACATGGGGACGATCAACTACGACCACGCGTCATCGCTCAAGTTCGACGACGTCGGAGGCAGCGCGTACATCAGCGCACTGCCCAACCGCTCCGTGCTGCTGGGGTCGATCAGCAACCCAACGCCTCCGACGTCGTACACAATTAACTTCAGCATGATGTTCGAGGGCGTCCCCGGAGCCACGGAGCACGCGGGCCTGGCGTTCTGCAAGGACGCTGACGACGCGTATCGCTTTGCGCAGGCCAACGCGACGGGCGGATACCACCTGACAGTCCGCGGCAACGGTGACATGCAGCTGTACACCCACGCGCCGGGTGTGACATCGGGGAACCAGATAGCCGCCACAGTCGGCGCGCAGACGGCCCCCATTGCCGGCGGATGGATGACGTTTACGATCCAGGTGACCGCCACGACGATCACTCTGACGCGCACCGACCTGGCCGTTCCGGTCTCCATCGTCGCCACCAACGCAACCCACCGAGGCGGCTACTTCCACCTCTCCACCGGCTCCGTCACGTCGACGGCGAACAAGCCGCACTGGAAGGCCGTGTCCATCACGGCTTAAAAATCATGAAGCCCGCGTGAGACACTTTCGCTCCACCCCCACATAACTCAGGCAGACACACAGCCGGAGTAGGGGAGCGCACATGGGCAACGTAGGCATCATCGGACGGGCCAGGGTCGGCAAGGACACTGCCGGCGCCTGGCTCGTCGACAACCGTGGGTACCGGCGGATCGGGTTCGCTGACGCGCTGAAGGAAGCGGCGCTGAAGATGGACCCGATCATCGGGACCCACTGGGAAGGTTCGCAGCTCGTGCAGGACCGTCTCTCCCGCGTGGTGCGCAACCTCGGGTGGGAGCGATCGAAGGAGATGCGAGAGGTCCGCCGCATCCTCCAGGAGCTTGGCGCCGCAGTCCGCGCGCTGGACGAGGACTTCTGGCTCCGCACCGCCATGGCGAAGGTCCAGGCCGCCAACGAGTCGGGCGTGCCGGTCGTCATCACTGACGTCAGGTACCCGAACGAGGCGGCCAGCCTGCGGCGCGCTGGCTTCCACCTCGTCTACATCGTGCGGCCCGACGTGGAACAGCTGAACCACGAGAGCGAAGGCGCGTTGACGGCTCATGACGCGGACTACCACATATTCAACGACGAAGACGTGACAGCGCTCCATCGCCAGGTGGAGGCCGTAGCAGACACGGTCTCCCGCATCGAATCCCGCCGACACTACGCACGATCCCTCTGACGTAAGGCACTCATGAAGCGACTAACCGCATTCCTCAGCGACCTGACCCTCCGCGCCTACGTCGCCCTCCAGGTTCTCGCGGCCACCGAGCCCGTGCGGCTGCGGGCGCATCTCCTGGCGCTCGTAGCTGCCGGAGCGTTCTTCATTCCCGCCCTGGCTGACGCTGACGTCGCACAGAGCGTTGCCGGCGTAGGCGCCGTGGCTCTCCCGATCCTCGTGGGGGAGAGCGCCCGGAGGAAGGTCTCACCGGCCGAGTAAGACCCTGCTGCATCCGCCCCCTGGTTCTCCGGAGCCGGGGGGCTTTCGGCGTATGGAGACTATGAGTCCGCTGGCGGGCAGAGCGGTCAGGATGCGGTTCAACAAAGCCATGCGGGAGAGGGACGTCCCTGCGAAGGCTTGCGGCAAGTGCTTCGCGGTGAAGGGGCATGAGGCGTTCAGCACTGACACCGGCAAGTCGGACGGACGCAAGACTGTGTGCCGAGACTGTGCGTCTGCGGCTTGTCGTAGCTGGTACGCGGATAACAAGGATCATGCCTGCTGGACTTCGCGCCGATGGGATACCGCTAACCGAGACCGAGTATCAGAGCGGAAGCGCAGTAAGCACGCGAGGAACCGTGAAAGTGACAACGCTCGCTCTCGTCAGTGGTATGCCAGCAACCGTAATAGGTCCATCGCAGGCAGCAAGGCATGGAGGGAAGCCAACCCCGATTGGGCACGAGCGAACAGCCGAGTAGCTAGCGCGCTTCGTCGTGCACGCAAGGCCGCAGCAACCGTCATCCCCTTCACCCATGCCGAGATGCTTGCCGACTGGGAGGAGCACGACCTCTACGGCTGCGCCTTCTGCGGCGGGCCCTACGAGGACATCGAGCATCTGGTGCCTATCTCGAAGGGTGGAGAACACAGCCTCGCGAACATTGTCCCGTCCTGCATCGACTGCAACCGAGGCGTGGGAGGCAAGCACGCCCGCGACCCGTGGGAGTGGCTGGCCGAACGCTTCCCCAACTTGGCGCCACTTCTGACGCCGGAGTCATAGGACTAGACCCCTATCAGCTCAGCCGGCCCTAATCTCTAGGCAAAGCTTCGGACCACACCACCGAGCCCCGTACTCCCTGTGACCAGGGGGTACGGGGCTTTTCGCGTTTCAGGTTGCGTCAGTCGACTTGCGGGCCCGTACATCCGCAGTTGTGTCGTGCAACCCAGGCACCATAATCTCGACGCATGTCGACCTCACCCGGACCGCTACTAGAAGCGCTGACCACGCTATGGGCGCAGGTGCGCTCTCACGTAGCAGACCTACCCACAGCACGCATCGCAATCTCACCCACGCCACCGACCACCAATCACGACCCCACTCGCTGGGCATGGGAGGGGGAGGTCGTGACGGGCCTCGTCGTCAGTGCCGAGACACTGCAAGCGGGTCCCGACGCAGTACTGGAGGTCATCCTCCATGAGGCCGCACACGTCCTCTGCTGGGCACGAGGAGTGCAGGACACCGCATCGCACGGGGCTTACCACAATGGGAGATTCCTTGCGGCGGCTGAAGAGGTGGGCCTCTCATGGCCGGCGGACCAGCCCCGCACAGGCCGCGGGTACGCCACACCGTCTCCCACGGAGAAGACGCTCGATCGCTACCGCAGTAGTCTCGCGGAGCTGGAAGACGCGATCCCACTAGTCCTCCCGCATCTCACGATCCCCGACGCGACGGCCCGACGTCGTCCCGCAAGTCGACTGACACTTCGGTGCGGCTGTAACGAGCCTCGGAAGATGCAGATGTCACCCACCGTCGCAGCTAAGGCGCCGGTCGTCTGCGGAGCCTGCAAGAAGCCTTTTACCGCTCAGTGACACTGTGGGGGCGTGGCTACCGACTAACAGTGACTTGCGGTACCCTAACCGCGCGCGCCCCCACAGTCTTGACGTCGAGAGGTAATCATGAGCTCCAGCGAGCTGACCCGACCTACGAGGGGCGGCGACGTCGACCTTGACGAGCTGCCCACGCTTCAGCTGGAAGACCTTGCACAGGAATCGGAGGACGCTCTCGTCGCGCGAGGCTCCGCCCTGGCCCGGCGCTATTTTGAGATTGAAGGGGAGGCCACGACCCTTCTGAAGAACCTTGCAGTCACGCAGGTGGCGCTACGCATCAAGCTAGACGACCCGCGGGGCAATTCGGCCGAGTATCGCGCCATCGTGGGTGATATGTACCGCTCCTTGAACATCCCCGAAGATCGCATTACCCGGGTACAGGGCAGCGTCAGGTGGCATGTGGGCAACCTTTTGCGACGCCACATGACCGCGCGGGAGCTGGAAGCCAACGGCCTTAAGCCCACTAGCCCGCTGGAGCGGCTCCAGGACAACCGCAAGGTGAATGCGTCTCTGATCAAGGCGGCGCTGGTATCAAAAGATGTTGCGGCCTCCACCCCCAAGCCCGCCAAGCGTGCGGAAAAGGGGGAAGAGGCCGATCCCGCTGACGCCGGCCAACCGGTCAAGGCCACGGCCGACCATCTCCGCCTCGCTGAGGTGGCGAAGGACATTCTAGGCAATCTCGACCGCAACGTGATCAAAAAGCACATGACGGACGGGCAGCGCGCCAAGCTGGACGCGGAGCTGCACGCGATGGAGCGGAAGATCCTGTCCTTGCGGAAGCTGACGCAAAAGCCCACGTCAGGCGCCTGATCGTCGCTCGCCGCCTCCGCCTCCCGGCCAAAGTGCGCGACAGAATGACAAACTAACCCCTTATTTCTAACTCTCTCTAACGCGTCTTAGAGAGAAGTAAAATAGGGGGTTAGTTTGCATTTTTGGCCAGACTGACCCGCGGGGAGGACGAGGCGGCGGCCTGGGAAAGATCTTGAAAGTCGCGTGAGACATTTTCGCTCTACCCCCACATAACTAAGGCGTAAGGGAGAACGAAGCAGCAACGAGGGTGGAGGCCACATGGCCGGAGTGGACACAATCAAGCGCGGTGGAAGCCGCTTTTACGTGGACCCGGACGACGGGCGGATCAAGGTTCCTGGCGTGACCGGCATCGTTGGCATGGCCCCGAAGGACTTCCTGACGTACTGGAACGCCAAGCTCGTTGCAGAGACGGCAGTCGAGCACCGTGACACGGTGCTCAAGCTGGCGGAGAAGGATCCTGCCGGCGCCGTGGACTACCTGAAGGGTGCACCGCGACGATACACGAAGGTCGCGAGTGACTTGGGGTCGGCCGCTCACGACATGTTCGAGCGTCAGGCCCGCGGAGACACCATCAATCCTCGCCACATCCACGCGGACATCAAGCCTCACGTCAGGTGGTTCGACGAGTTTCTCCAGCAGATCCAGCCGGAGTTCCTCCACCTGGAGGAGACGGTCTGGTCTGACGCTCATCAGTACGCCGGCTCGTTCGACGCCATCGCCCGCATTGAGGGCGAAGTCGTGATGATCGACTGGAAGACCTCCAAGGCCGTATACGACTCGGTAGCGCTCCAGCTGGCGGCCTACCGCTACGCCGATCGCATCATCCTCGCGGAGACCAGAGAGTCCATCCCCCTGCCGGCGATGACTGGCGGCGCCGTTCTCCACGTCCGGCCGGAGGGTTGGGCGCTGCACCCGATGACGTGCGACGAGGAGGTTTTCGCAGCCTTCCTCCACCTTCGCGGTGTCTTCGACTGGGAGCGCGAGGGGAAGAAGGGCGTGGTTGGCCGGCCGATCGCCAAGGGCGGAGAGGTCGCCACGGGCACGCAGAGGCGGGCAGCATGACGGCGCGTGGAGCGGGGCCGCTGAAGTGGAAGACATGTGGCGGTTACACGCCGGAGGGGGTGCGCAGTAGATCGAACGTCGGACCCACTATTCCGACGTTCGCCGTCGTAGACATGCTGGACGCCATCGACGAGGCGCACATCAAGCGTCTCAACGAAGAGAACGAGCGTGGAGGCGAAGCCAGAGAAGTGGTTGCCAGCGTCGCTCGCACTCTGGACGTCGTGCTGGGTGACACCGGAATCGGTCAGTCGATGTGGGATCCAGCGAACATGCGGCGAGTGGTGTGCGCCGCGGAAGCGCTGCGGAACGATCTGGCGAAGGCGAACGAATCGGTTGACGAGGTTTGCGAGAAGTACCTAACGCTCGTGGAGGAGCGCGACGAGCTGCGAGCGAAGCACGACACCACGTGTGATCTCCTGCGCCACGAGTACGAACGCGCCAACGCCGCCATCGAGCGCGAGGAGACCGCAGACGAGGCCGCCGCAGAGATCGGGCAGTACGCCCGGCAGCTGGAGCGGGAGCGCGACAACTACAAGCGGGCGTACGAGGCGAAGCCGGCTCGGATGGTCGTGAACCATCCGCCGATTCAAGCGCAGAACCGACCTGACGCCGCACTTTGGCCGCTCCTGACCGGGACGCGGAAAGTAGTCGATGACGTCGACGACCTGAAGGCCACCATCGTCAGCCAGGCGCGGGAGATTGCGCGACTCAAGGGGGAGAGCGCATGACTGAGTTCAGCACACGGGGCATGACAGCCGCACAGTTCCGTAAGGCATCGGCTGAGGCCGCGCAGCGAGCGAAGTTCGTGGCTGCCTTCACCGGCTGCGTCGTCATCCTGGCGACGCTCCCTATTCAGGGGTGGGTGACCATGCTCGTCATGGGCGCGATCCACGGCGCTTACCCCGCGGTCGCTGCGATCGGCTATGGAACGTCGGTCCTGTTCGTCCTGGGGGCGAACCTTCTCGTCGGCTTCACGCGGCGGCTGTTCCGCAAGTAGCGCTAGGCACACACGGGGGCGTCCACACCGGGCGCCTCCGCTTCGGCATGGGATGAGGAGAGAGCATGTACCCGGAAGAGATCCTGAGCGAGTCTGACGACGACGGCACGATGCCGGAGAACGTCGCCACCCTGCGGGAGGCCGTGGTTGGTCACCGCATCGTGAGTGCCGAACGAGAGGAAACCCTCGCTCGATGGGGTGGCATCACTGACGCCCTTGTTATCACGCTGGACAACGGCAAGCGCGTCGAGCTACAGGACACCGACGACTGCTGTGCGGTCACGGAGCTGGCCAGCTTCCTCCTCCACCCGGAGCGCGTCGACCACATCATCACTGGTGTGGGCACCACCGATGGGTACGACACGTGGCACATCTTCGCGGACATGGGCGATGTGCTGGAGCTGTCCGTGGGATGGAGCTGCGGTAACCCCTTCTACTACGGCTACGGGTTCGATATCACCGTGAAGGAGCTGGAGGCCGCCGCGTGAAGCGCTACCTCGTCTGGGCAGTCCTGATCACCCTCATCTTCTCCATGCTCCTTCTGACCGCTTGCGACACGGACGAGTCGCAGCAGCAGACCGGCGTGGAGGTCGAGTTCGGCAATCCCAAGCACCGCAAGGCACCGACGTACAAGGCACCGAAGTACAAGGCCCCCTCGACATCTGGGAGACGACGTTGAGCGACGACCCGACCCGTAGTCCTGACTGGTGTCACATGCATGGCTGCCGCCGGTCCGCCTGCCCGCAGCACTAGCCGCGCAAGTCGACTGACGCAAGTCCCTCAGCCCCCGGTTGCTTCGGCGCCGGGGGCTTTCGGCGTGTAACCACACAGAGGAGGCACCGTGAAGCACACACAGGCCATCCACACGGCCGACGGCTCCACCGTCACCATCACGCGCCGCGGGATTGAGTTCGATCTCGAAACGAAGAGCGCCCGCGGAGAGACGATCTCCACCGTCGTCATGAACTCCGACGACGTGCGCGCGCTCCTGGAAGACGTGGACGTCGACATCAACGGCAGCGCGTACGACGAGGGCTACCGGGACGGCTACGACGCGGAAAGGGATGAGGCATGAGCGCGGTTCTGGAGCAGCTACGCGGGATCATCGGCTCCGGCTTTCCGGGGCTTGCTGAGCACATCTTGGCCCGGCATGCCCACGAGCTGGCGGAGCAAATCCGCAACTCCGGCCGACTCCGCGACATCACTGACGACCACATGAGCGACTGCAACGCAGCCGCGGACGAGATTGACCCGGAGGCGACGTCATGACCGCACGAGACGAGTTGCTCCAAGAGGTCATCTTCGGCCTGGAGTCCGGTGACTTCGTGTACGGCGGCGACGTGGAGGTGGACGCGAACGAGCTCGTCGACGCTTTCGCTCACGAGCTGTCGGAGCAGATCCGCGCATGGGAGTGCGGAGCGCAAACACTCCTACCGCTGGAGCGCGGAGCCGCGAAAGGCGCGGCAAACCTGATTGACCCGGAGGCGACGTCATGACCGCACGAGAGCAGATCGTCGGTCTCATCGGAGGCCAGAACTTCGATGGAGGGCTGCGCCAGATCGCCGAACGTGTGGCGGACAGAATCCTCGCACTCCACGCTCACGAGCTGGCGGAGCAGATCCGGCAGGCGCCGTTTAGCGAGCATCTGCTTCAGGGGCATCAGCAGTGCGCCGCCGCAAGCATCATCGATCTGGAGGCGACACCATGACCCCGACATACCGCGATCGGGACAGCGACGTGTGGATGTACGACGCCGACACTAACGGCTATTACACCGACGACATGTACACCGTTCTGCCGATCGAAGAGGTTCGAGAACTGCACGGCCCCCTGGAAGTGCGAGCGGGCGGTTCACGCAAGTGGGTCCGGGAGGCGGAGACGGAGACGCTGGAGCAGCTGCTTCGTCGTGTCATCCGTGAAGAGCTGGACCGGCGCGTGGGGAAGGTGCACGGGTGAGCACGATCGACGCCGGCGAACCATCGCCAGAACTGGACGACGCGGAAGCGCAGATGCGGCGCCTGGACCTCTTTCGCAGGGCTCACGCTGCCGTGAGCGACCTGACATGGGGCGAGAACGTCAGCGTTTACGACGTGCTCCAGGTGGCGCGGTTTCTTGAGGAGAAGGAGGAGAACTGATGGCACAGATCAAATCCACAGGCACCGTCGACATCGAGCTGACGTTCGCGGAGCTGGAACTCGTCCGACGCGCGTTGGGCCTCGTGAATAACTACGGCCCGGTTGACGACATGGACCCCGCCCGTGCACTTCTGGCCGATCTGGAGGCAACGTCATGAGCATGGCCCAACTCGTAGCAGCTGGCGCCCCGGAGCTGCCGGAAGGCTACTTCTATCGCGTGCGGGAGACGTCGATCTCCAACCTGATGGTGGAGATCCGGCAGCAGAGGGGCCGTTGGAGGTCGAAGCTTGTGACCGAACGCTACGTACTCCACGGGCTGAAGGAAACGGCAGAGCAGTCCGTTGTGCTGGCCTGCACCCGTGCCTTCGAGCAGTGGCAGGGAGCCGCCGCAGAGCGAGCGGCGTACAAGGCCGCCACGCCATTCGTCGGAGACCACGACCCGCGGGGAGGCCGCTGACATGGTGACGCTCGCTGACGCCATCGCCGCACAGTTCAAGCGCGATCATCCCAACGGGAAGGGCACACTTCTCTGCGTCGGCCTCTGCCGGCGGCGGAAGGATCGGGAAGACTTCCGCGAACTCCCGACTCACGGACGAGCAGCCGAATGCATTCGCTGCGAGACTTTCCCCGGACCCGCGGGCCGCTCGCTCTGGCAACTCACGCAGGACGCTCGCGGGCACTGGGAGTTGGAGCAGTCGCGCGAGAAGCTCCGGACGTATCAGCGGTACGCGCAGTGGCTCCGGCTGCAACGGCTGCTGGCCACGGCCCCTCGCACGGCTGACCTCATACGAGCCCAGGAGCAGCCCTACGTGGACGCCATAGAGGCATCCATGAGGAAGTGGTCACCGGCATGGTACGGGGCGCTCAGCGAGGCACTCACGCCCACTCAGGAGGACTCATGAACGACACCATCGCGCGCATTGTCTTCGAGGAGTGGGCGGCACAGTTCGTCCGCCCGGAAGGCTCTATGCCCCGACGAACGGACTTCCTGCGCACCGCCTTCCCGCACACCTACGCGCCAGCCGTCCCCGTGACGCTCCGCGGTCCGAAGTGGGGGACGAGGTGATCCGCATCGACATTCGTCCGCGCTTCGTTCTGGACTACACCGTGGGTCTCTACGGCGGAAGCGTGGAGGTCGTGACGCGAGACATCGGCGCTACGATCGGGACAGAGATCCTGGACGCGAACGGCGGCAGACTCTGCGCCTACCGGCCGGGCACGCGGTACTCCGACCGGGCGAAGGAGATCGCAGAGGATCACCTTCGCGAAGCGCTGGGAATGCTCGTCGGCGGAGGCTCACTGCCGCCGGTCCAGACGCTCCTGCCCGAAGCCCTCGCTACCGCTCTTCGCACAGCTGTCTCTGGTGAGCAGCAGTGGGTTCCGGGCGAGGAGGACTCATGGTAATCACCCCGCTCCCGGGCGACTTCGCCTTGACCCGCATCGGCGGGGTCACCGGCCGGTTCGTGGGCGCCGGCCAGGCGCTCATAGGCGACGCTGCACCGGTACAGCACGCGTTCGTGTACGTCGGGTTTGACATGGTCGTGCAGGCCATGCCCGGTGGGGCGGAGTGCATCCCACTGGAGGAAGCCAGCCAGGTCTTGGAGTGGTCGACTGGTCAACTTCCCGATCAGGTGACATGGGCGCAGCGGAAGGCCGTCGTGGAGACAGCTCACGCTCTCGTCGGCACCCCGTACAGCTACCTGGACTACGTCTCGCTTGGCCTGGCGCACTTCCGTGTCCGGCCGGCGTGGGTGACGGAGTACGTCGCGTCGACGGGGCACATGATCTGTTCCCAGCTCGTGGACGAGGTCTACCTTCGTGCTGGCGTGCATCTCTTCGACGACGGGCGGTTGCCGGGGGACGTCACGCCGGGAGATCTCTGGAAGTTGCTCAGCCGAAAGCGTGTGACATCGACGGACCGAGACTTGAGGAGGCTGGCCAATGGGTGAGCGATGTGGGACCACACCGACCGTCGAAGAGCTGGAGGTTGGGCATGAACACAGCCGAGCCGAACGCACCGAGTGCTATTACCAGGTGTGGGACGCCCGCGAGATGGTGGAACGCATCGTTGACCTGGAGGACGAGCTAGGCGCGGACGTCGACGGCATCTGCACCGGAATGCACGCCGACGTGGCGGAGGCTCACTGCGAGATCGAGCGTCTGACCGGACTGCTTGCGGCCAGGGTGGCGGACAGTACCGCAGCGTGGACCGCCGTCCGATCGATTCAGCTTATGAATGAGGCCGGCCGGCAGCGCGACCGTTACCGCTCTGCCTGGGTCTCTGCCCGCCGGCGTGCCGCGGACGAGGCCAACTACGGCATGGAGGCGCTGGAGCTGAAGGACGCGGAGATCCATCGGCTGAAGGTGGAGCTGGAGCGCACCCGTCACACGTCGCACTAGTCGACTGACGCGGCGGAAAAACTCTGAAAGTCGAGTGAGACATTCTCGCCCTACCCCCACATAACTAAGGCAGAGGGGAACAACGCTCCCCGCTCATCACGCAGCCTACGAAAGGCACTCACGCATGGCCAACAATCTCGTCTCCATCTTCCAGACCGACCCGGACGCCAAGCCCCGCCCCAAGGCGAACTTCAGCAACGACTACGTGGGCCGGTTCCGCTCCGGCCGGCTCGTCGGGAAGCAGCCGGAGAGCCTGAACGAATGGCGGGTGACCACCGGTGACCCGGAGGTGGCCGACGTCATTTCGCAGCTCATGGGCGGTGTGGCTGAGGACTGGGACACCGACAAGGAGGACAACCTCCAGGTGCTCACCGACTCCGCATCGGTGGAGATCATCATCGAGTCCTCCGATGCCATCGACGCCTCGATGAAGCTGTTCGGATTCAGCGGCCTCACACATCACTGCGACGGCGTCAAGTTCCTGAGTGACGACGACCCGACCCTCGTCGGTGAGCGGTGCGACTGCCCTCCGATGCTGGAGGACCGCAAGGCCCGCGCGAAGAGCGGCAAGGGTCCGAAGCCTTCGATCGACGTCACGTTCAAGCTGGCGGAGGCGCCGGAGCTGGGCAAGTTCCGTTTCAACTCCGGCGGTTGGTCGCTCGTCAACGTCCTGCACGAGGTGATCGAGTCCATCGACACCGTGGGCGGACGAGTCGACGGTGAGGGCGGCCTCGTCATCAACCCGGGCCGTCCGGTGCGAGCCACACTGACGATCGAGCACGTCAGCTACACCACGAAGGCCGGCCGCGACGTCGCGTACAACCGTCCGGTAATTGACGTTCTGGGCGTCTACGAGGCCGAGCAGCCGGCGGACCTGGCGAAGGCCGCCTGACGGTGGGAGGTGTCAGCTTCGCTCCTGTGCCGGACTTTCCGCGGTACACGGTGTGCAGTGACGGCACGTTGTACGGCTGGAAGTACGCCAGGCCGTTGAAGCCGAAGCGCGATGCTGGGGGTTACCTTCAAGTCGACTTGGCGGATAGGGGGCGACGTCGGTCCGTTCGGATGCACACAATCGTGCTTGAGGCGTTTGTGGGGGTTCGTCCAGACGGCAGAGAGGCCGCCCACCTGGACGGCAACCCTACGAACAACGACGTCTCCAACCTGGCATGGGTTACCCACGCGGAGAACATTGCGCACCGAGCAGCACACGGCACTAAGGTTCGAGGTGAACGGTTCTGGAGTGCTCGACTGACGTCCGACAAGGTGCGTGAGCTACGGCGCCGGCACACGGCGGGTGAGAGCGCACAGAGCATGGCCGACGAGTTCGGCGTGAGCCGTCACTCAGCTTGGAAGGCCGCGACTGGTCGATCTTGGAAGCACGTGCAGTGATACGCAACGCAGCCCCCTCCGAATTGAGGTCGGAGGGGGCTGCGTGGTCACGAGCATACACACGAAGAGGAGAGAGCATGAGCAAGGCAGCACTGACCGATTTCACCGGAGCCGAGATCTACCCCGGCCGGCTGATTACCTTCTCAACCCGCCGCGGGAACCGTGTCCGTGTCACTGAGGCCATCGTTTTGGAGACCCTGACCGACCGCTCCTCCGGCCGGGTGGTCCCGAAGCTGCGGGTCCGTCCGACCGGGCGTGAGTCAGGCATCTCCGCCCGCAAGACGACTGACATCCGCACCATCGGCGCCGAACACGTCGTTGTCATTAGCGACGCCCCGACCGCCTGACCACTCGCACATCCTGGCCCCCGCACATCGAGGACGCGGGGGCTTTCGCTTGGCATTGACGGAGGAGAGAGCATGACGGAGTTCAAGGTTGGCGACAAGGTGCGGCATACATGGCTGGAGGCCGTGGAGGTCACGTACGGGCCGTACACAGACATGCGAGGGCAGACGCGGTACATGGTCCGTGTGGCGAGCGGCGGAGAGCAGCCCACGACGCCGGAGATGATGGTGGCTACTCCTGCCTTTTCCGTGGGCGACAAGGCGCGTCGCAACGGCCACACGGTGGAGATCCTCGCCGGCCCCGTGGAGGGTGCGGTCACCGGGGCGGAGATCTACCTCTTCAAGTATCTCGACGGACCGGACGTCGGTAAGGGTGGCGGCCGGAACGCTTCGGAGTTCGAAGCGCTTCCGACGACGACCTACACCTCTCCCGCTGGCATCACGTACGACCTGGCCGGAGAGTACACCGACCGGCTCGGATACACGTGGTCCTTCACCGGGCGCCACAGCCCTGATGGCACACCGTGCGTAACGGCATACGGGAACGCCAACAACACCGACACCATCGACGGAATCGAAGACAGCTTCGGCCCGCTCTGCAAGGTGACCGCCAAGCCGGCCGACGGCTTCGAGTACGAAGGCGTCGTCTACGAGTACGACGCGGAGTACACCGACTGCGACGGTGACAACTGGACTTTCTACAGGTCCACCCGGACAGGGGGCGCACCCCTGAGCACCTACAGCTCCTACCGGTCCAGAGAAACCCTCCAGTACGTCGTCGACAACTACGGCCCTCTGACCAAGTAACCCTCTCGCCCCCTGTGCCCTCGTGGTCAGGGGGCTGAGTGCGTAGGAGAGAGGATGCCAAACATGGCTGACATTGAATATCACGCCCGCGCAATCGAGGCCGCCATCTGGGCGGCGCGAGAAGACGGCTTCGAGCTGTGCGACGACGACGGACGGATCATCTGGCGCGGGGAGCTGTGGGAGATCCGAGAGGGTCAGACCACCGACGACTTCCGAACCATTCGATTCCCCACCGAGAGCCTTGACGAAGCTCAGAACTAGTAACGAGGAGAACTCATGGCATCGGCACAGTACGAGACCCGCACGCGCACTGTGGAGGAGACGATCGTCGTTCTCCGGCTGACGGAGGACGAGGCGGACGAGCTGCGTGATGAGATCAGTAGCGCCGCTGGAACTGGACGGCTGTGCAGTGTTCACCGAGCCCTGTCGAAGCCCGCACCGTCGGAGGCTAAGGCGCCGTCCGACACGTTCGAATACAACGGCGTAACGTACGAGATGGGCGCCGTGTATCAGGACGCCGATGGTGATCACTTCGATTTCAAGGCGGAGCTGAGTGGTCCGGGCATGAGCGGTATGGCGAACGACCGCACGCCGATCGGACGGTTCCGTGGAGGCTATGCGGACGGCGAGCCGAACGACTGGGGTTGGACTCTCGGAGAGGTCGTCGACAACCACGGCCCCCTCACCAAGGTCTCCGCGTGACCGTCATCCACACCATCGACGACGTCAACGCTCCCGCTCTCGGAGACATCCGGGCAGCCGGCGGGGAGGCCGTGATCCGTGTCCGCAAGAGCGCGACGGAGCGCAAGGACTTCGCGAAGTACTGGGAGGCCGTCGGAGTCGCGTTCTCGCGCGGCGCCGTGGTCCAGGTCGTGAACCGGGAGGAGAACTGATGGCTACCAACGGCGCGCTGAACGACATGGAGCAGTGGCGCTCCGTCGTGGAGTACCAGACGAGGAAGGTCAACCCCGCGTATCACTGGCGCGACAACCGTGACGTTCCTGCGTATCTAGACGAGTGGAGCGAAGAGAGCGGCTACGACGTTCGGGGTCCCTATCAGTCGGCAGAGAATGCCCGTCGACAGGCGAGCCGGGATGCTGTAAGCCGTGGCAAGTCGTACAACGGCGACGGCTACGGGCGGCCCCGCATCATGCTGTACCGCATTGTCCGCACCTACATCGAGCGCGCCTCGCTGGCATGGGAGCCGTTCGACGAGCGCGACCCGGAGACGAAGAAGTGGAGCGGCGCGTGATCCACGACCCAACTCTCCAGATCGTCCGTGCTGAACCCGACGAAGAGCCGGTCGTCTTCAACTGGCCGCGGAGCATCTACGCCGCCTGGCCGTGGTTGACGGAAGAGTTCATGAGAGAGGTGGAGAGCGGATGAGCTACATCAATGTGCACAAGATCAACACCGTGGCGGAGAACGGGGAGCGGGAGCAAACCCACGTGCCGCCGATCCACGAGGGCAACGAGGTGGCCAGTTCTCGCGAAGGTGAAGAACTGTCGATGGCCGCTCAGATCATCGAACTTGTTGACGACCTGGACAACGGCGAGGCACTGGTCATCACCGTCAACATCTTCTAGGGGGCAGCGTGAGCGACAGACAGTTCAAAGACTGCGACGGCGACACCTGGACGGAGTACGAGCCTGGAAAGGTGCGGCTGACTGCGCGGGCAGACGGGTCGGACATGTATCTCGGATGCACGGACAGTCTTGCCGACGTTCAGGGCGAGTCCGGGCCGCTCACCGAGATTCGCCCCGACGTTGACGTCCGCGCGCTTCTGGCCGGCGTGCTTAATGACATGGCGGACGGGGCACGAGAGGCATTCATGGAGACCGACGACGTATCGGAAGAGCGCGTCTACGGCAAGGTGGCGTACATCTTCGATCGCAAGGCGCGGGAGCTGCGGGAGCTGCGGGAGCTGCGGGAGGAGAGCGCATGAGCCCCGATGGAGTCACCGGCACAGCCATTCCCGACACGTACCTAGCCCTCCCCGTTCCACTCGCGCTGGACGGCGAATGGAACGAACGTACCGGCTACTGGTTCCGCCGTGGCGTCGAGGAGGCGATGGCTGCGTGGGAGGTGAAGGAGCGAGTCCTCCGGATCACCATCGCCGATGAGATCTACGACCTTCGGACTGAGATGCGTGCGTGCGATGGGACGTGGCCTGAGGAGTACAGCACGCGAGAAGTCAGCAGCGTGCTAAGTGAAGCGGCCAACGTGGCGGTGGAAGGAAGGTCGGATGGCCAACGCCTCGAAAGCTAAGGGCACCGCGTGGGAGTCCGCTCTCGTCGACTACCTCCGCACCAACCACAACCCCGGCGCTCGACGGAACGCGCAGATGGGCCGGCTCGACATCGGTGACATCGACGGTTACTACCTCCACGCGACGGAGGCGAAGGCCGAGAAGACCATCACACTCTCCGACTACATCCGCCAGGCGAACCGGGAGGCCGTCCACGCCGGCCAGCCCTTCGGTTGCGCGATCGTCAAACGGCGCATGAAGGGAACCGCGGACGGCTACGTGGTGCGCGATGTGGCAACGGACGTGCGGCTGATGAACCGGATACAGGAGATGGAGGGGGCGTTGCAAGACGTCGCCTTCGACCGCTGGTACGCACTCGACAAGCAGCATAGGGGGACAGCGTGAAGAAGGCCGTCATCGAGTTCTCCGGGTACCTCACCGTCTATCCCGACGGCGACGAGTACGAGGGAGAAGGTATGACCCTTGAACAGGCCCGCGGGTGGGTTTCCCATGCCATGGCGCGGGGCGACAAGCACGCCGGCAACTATCTGACATCGGCCGGCGCGGACAGTCTGACGTTTGAGGATTACGACCCGGACGAGTAGCCCGCGTCAGTCGACTCACGCAAGTGCCTAGCCCCCAGTGACTCCGGTCCTGGGGGCTTTTGGCGTAGCGAGACCGCCCACCACGAGAGGAGAGCCGTGCGACTGACTGAAATCCTGGGGCGCCTGCGCGGAGTCGAAGAGGATCATGACGGTTACCTGGCGCTGTGCCCTGCGCACGAGGACCGAAATCATCCATCGCTCAAGCTCACGCTGAAGGCTGACGGGATGCTTCTCATGGTGTGCCGTACAGGATGTGAGTTGAAGAGCATCCGGGAGAAGCTGGACCTGTCAGCGGCGGACCTCTTCAACGTCGACGGCCAGGGCGTCAAGACCATCAGCGCGAAGGCGCCGGAATCCATCGGCCCCGGCGAGATCGCCGGCCTGCGGATGTTCGTCGACGAGACGTCGGCCGCCCTGGCGACGTCGGAGGAGGCGACAAAGTACCTGGCCGACCGCTTTGGGCTCACGGTGGAACAGGCGGAAGACCTGGGCGTCGGGTACGCGGCGCCGGGGGATCGCTCTCAGCCTTGGCTCACGCGGGGATTCACCCGGTATCCGCGGGTGACGGTCCCACTCGCCGGATTCGACGGCGTGGTCCGTGGTCTACAGGGTCGTGACATCTCGAAGAAGTGCCCCGCCCGATGGGTGTCCCTGGCCAACCCCGAGGGCCGCACGTGGGCGAAGTGGGGCTTTCTCTCCGCCGGCACGGGCTACGACACGATCCTCATCACTGAGGGACCGGGCGACGGTCTGACGTCCGTAGGTGTCGGCTATGACGCGCTTCTCATCCGAGGCACCGGTACCGCGCGGAACCCCTCCCTCGTGGCCGAACTAGTGACGCACCTTCGTGGCCGTGACGTCGTCCTGGCCTTCGACCCTGACGACGCGGGAGCACGCGGTATTGGCGCACTGGCTACCGCCCTCATCGCGGACGGCAGTGCTCCGCGGCAGCTCCCGTTCCCCAACCCGAAGGAAGACCTGACCGCCTGGCGCGAGAGGACGCCGGAGACGTTCCCCGCAGAGCTTCACACCGCAGTCCGTTCCGCTCCTGTCGTCGAACTGGAGCAGCCAAAGACACCTGCACCGCCGGAGAAGGAGGTCGACATGTCCGACGCTGACGCCGCACTGGAACTGATGGATCTCTCCGCCCGGCAGATGTTCGACAACACCGACGTCGGCATTGCGGTCATGCTGCGCGACTTCATCGCCCGCGGAGGTGGGGGAGTCCGCTACGCCAAGGGTCTCGGCTTCCTCTGCTGGGATGGCAAGGTGTGGGCGCCAGGAGGCGACAAGGTTCGCGAGTCGCTGCACCTCCTAGGCGCCGAACTGATCGCATCGGGCGACGACTCGAAGCGCCGGCTGGCACTGAAGGCGCTCACGAACCGCAGCATCGACGCCGTCATGAAAGAGCTGCCGAGTGTTCCGGGTGTTCCGGTGAAAGCATCCGACTTCGACGCCCGCCACGATCTGCTCTCCGTCGCGAACGGAACGGTCGACCTCCGTACCGGCAAGCTTCACCCGCACACTCCGTCGGACATGATTACCAAGCGCCTCGATGTCGCGTACCGGCCTGACGCCCCCGCCACGCGATGGATGCGGTTCCTGTCGGAGGTGTTCCCGGGGCATCCGGAAATGCCGGCTTTCATGTGCCGGCTCGTCGGCTACGGGATCACCGGATCGACGTCTGAACATTGCTTCGCGTTTCTCCACGGGCAGGGCAGCAACGGGAAGAGTGCGTTTCTCGATGCGCTGATCTACGTCTTCACGGGCGTCACGCAGGCCACGCAGTTCTCCACCTTCGAGAAGTCCGTGTCCGTGGGTCAGGCGTCACCGGAGCTGGCTTCCCTCCGCGGTTCGCGCCTCGTAACGGCGTCGGAGACGGAAAAATACTCTCGTCTGGCGGAGGCCCTCGTGAAGCAGTTGACGGGCGGGGACCCGATCACCTGCCGGTTCCTGAACCAGAACCCGTTCACGTACGTCCCCAGCTTCCTTCTCCTCGTCGCCGGAAACTTCAAGCCGGCAATCCTGAGCCAGGACGAGGGGACGTGGCGACGGGTCAAGCTGATCCCCTTCGACGCCACGTTCTCCTACGCGCTGGGCAACAAGGACACGACGCTCCCCATGCAGCTCCGCGGAGAGGCTGAGGGGATCCTCGCGTGGGCCGTGGCCGGCGCTGTGGAGTGGTACGCACAAGGGCTCGGAGAGCCGTCATCCGTCGCCACAGCCACGCAGGACTACCGGGAGAGCGAGGACCGCCTCGCGGAGTTCCTGAGCGCCTGCACGGTCCGTGAGGAGGCTGCGCGAGTGGCTCCCATGGCTATCCGTCGCGTCTACGCGGAGTGGGCGGAGGACGCCGGGCTTGACCGGAAGGAGCGGCTGTCTGGTTGGGCCCTCGCGGTGGAGTTGGAGAGCCGCGGATTCAAGAAGGACAAGCGGCGGAGCGCGTGGGGATTCAACGGAATCCGCCTCATGACGGACACCGAGAAGGAAAGCGCTAGTCGACTAGCGCAGAACATCGACGAGGCGCCCGGTGCCGGGCCGACTGACATCTTCGGACAGCAGAAGGAGGCGGACGCAGCATGATCAACCACACCTTCCCGGTACTCGGCCAGCAGATCCCCGTTCGCGTCCCCCAGACGGTGGAGGACTTCCGAGAGTTCCAGAGCTACATCATCGGCCGCGCGAACGCTGGGGAGCGGGTCGCGTACGACACGGAGACGACCGGGCTCGACACGTTCTCGGCCGGCTTCCGCATCCGTACCACGCAGTTCGGAACTCCCGACGAAGCGTGGGTCCTCCAGGTGGAGAAGGGCTCCGACCTCCAACGGCTGGCCTCGTGGGCGCTGCGGACTCTGCCGGAGTTGTCCATGCAGAACCGCAACTTCGACATGCTCGGCAGCGACAGGCACTTGCCCGGCATCACGCTGGAGGAGCTGGCACCGAAGACGCTGGACACATACATCTACAGCCATCTGTCTGACCCTCGTCGACGCGATCAGGGCGGCGTGGGCAACGGCCTGAAAGACGCCTCGGCCCACTACGTCGACCCATCCGCTCCGGACACCCAAGGTGGGCTGATCGAAGAGTTCCACAAGATCGGCTACACCAAGGACACCGGTTGGCCGCACATCGATATCGATAACCCGCTGTACCTCTCGTACGCCGGCGGGGACGTGATCCTGACGTCCCGACTCCTTCCCAAGGTGCAGCAGCGCGTACGGGATCTGGGGATCAACCCGAACCTCCCGGCCTTCGAGCACGCCGTGGGATACGTCTGTGCGCTCATCGAGCGTCGCGGCATGCGGATCAACCGCGAGTACACGACGCGGCTCTCTGCGGAGCTGGCTGACGAGGCCGCGCGGTGGTCCGCGGAAGCAGCGAAGTATGGCGTCGCCAACATCAACTCCACCCGCCAGGTGTCGGAAGCGCTCCTCGGCATGGGCGAGCACATCCCGGAGCGCACGGACGGAGGGGCGGTCCAGGTCAACGGGGCTGTGCTCAAGCGCCTGGCCGACGTCGACAAGCAGTGGGACCCGATCGAGTCGCGCACGCCCAACCCGCTCGCGATGGCAATCCTTCGCAGCAAGCGTGCCGGCAAGTGGAAGATGTCGTACGCGGACGCGATGCTCCGGACCGCGGACGAGAACGACAGGGTGCACCCGAAGATCGGCGCATTGGCGGCCAGGACGGCGCGCATGTCGATCAGCGACCCGCCCTTTCAGCAGCTCCCTTCGGGGCTCTGGACCATTCGGCATTGCGTCGTGTCCGACCCGGGGCATCGCATGATCTCCGTCGACTACAAGTCCGTGGAGCCGCGCGTGATGGCGGCCCTGTCGGGCGACGAGAAGATGACGGCCGCGATCCTCCGTGGGGACGACCTGCACAACCTGACGGCTGCGAGCGTCTACGGGCCGGACTTCACGCCGGGGCAGCGAAAGGTGGCCAAGGTTGTGCAGCTTGGGGTGGCCTACGGGGGAGGGGCGAAGACGATCGCCGCTCAGACCGGCCTCTCCCTGACGGCTGCACAGGCAGCTGTGAAGGGCTACAAGCGGACGTACCCGCGGCTGGCGCGCTATATCCGAGCCCTTCAGGGCCAGGTCATCCGCGACGGCTACACGCTCCGAACTCCCTCCGGCCGGCGCCTCGTCTTCGACCGGGACGCCGCATACGCCTCGTTCAACGGGGAGATCCAGAGCACCGCGCGCGACATCTTCGCGCAGGGTCTCTTGGAGATCGACGCGCGAGGGCTTACTCCTCATGTGCTGCTCCCAGTCCATGACGAGATCGTCGCAGACGCCACTGACAATGACGCTGTAGACGTGGCCCGAGAGATCGGAGAGGCGATGACGATGTCTCTCCGGGGCATCCCGCTGGGGACGGACCCCGACGTGGGCGGTCACTCGTGGGGCTCGCTCTACATGAAAAAGGCTTCGACGATGATCGACAATGACGCGTGGTATGCGGCCAATCCTGTCGCCGCCCATGCCGCTGAACTGGCCAGAAAATGACGGCTCGTCGGCTGCCCGCGCCAACCCTGCGGCGCCTGACCGAAGTTGGTCGGAATCGATCATCATTGGCCGCCCCGTCCGCCACGAGACTGGCTACTCGATCACATCCCATTTCACCCCCTATGAGAGCTCCGGACCCCCACGAGGCCCTTCCCGTCGTGACGTTCTGCGACGGTGGGAGGAGTTGGAGTGGTGGGCCTGCTCCTACTGTGACGCCCCGTTCGGCCCGATGGTTGTAGCCGAAGCGGATCACGTAACTCCACTAGCCAAGGGGGGCGCTCACGAGTGGTCGAACCTCACGCCGGCGTGCAGAGAGTGCAACCGCCTGAAGTCTGATCGGGACATGTCGGAATGGCTGGCAATTCTGACTGGTCAGACGGATACGGAGCGCGAGGTTACGGTTACGCGCTGACGTTCCGAGATCTGCTCGGCATGTGCACAGCTCCCACACAGTCTGCACACGGTAACAAATTCGTAACATAGTCCAGGTATGGACTGCCTTATGTTGCGCGACATAACCGCAGGTCGGATGGGTCGCGCAACATAAGTACGACTAACTCTGCGTGCATGAAGGACCGACATACCCCGGCGAACCGCCCATAAGAACCCCTGAACATCAGCCGCTTGGCAATTGCCCGTGGAGGGTCAGTGACCTACAGTCCCAATCACATCGCAGACGGACAGCATTTGACGCACCTGATGGACACGCTTGAGCGTGACCTGATCGAGCTACGTCAGTTGTCGGCCATTTGCGGTGATGCAGTGACCATGCCGGGACGACGTCCCGAGGTGGACGCGGACGGAACCGGACGGGCGGCATCGTCTGATCCGGGCCGTCCGACTGAGAGCATCGCTCTGGACAGCGCCCGTGAGGCGCTACGGGATCAACTGGAAATCGGCATCTCGTACGCAACATACGCAATTGCGTACGTACGGGGTGCCACAGCATCTATGGACCGCGCGCTCTCCCGCTGGGAAGGGGAGGACGCCGAGGACCGTATCGCGGGGGAGTGCCATGGACGTATTGACGGGACCGAGGTCCACTCCGGAGCAGATGGGCGACCTGATGGAGTTGTCCGGGATGCTTGGCATCCCACTCCTGACGTCGTGTGAGCGCGATCTGATCTCTGTCACCACGCTCTATCGCGTGGCCGGCTGGGAGTTCTGCCCCTGTCGGCCGCTGACGTCCTGATCGCAGCGACGTACCGGCTGACGATCAAAGATCTCTAACCCGCGCTAGTCGACTGACGCGACCTTCCCCGCCTGCCGACAGGTGGGGGTCTCGCGCCGGACGAACGCATCTTGATTCAAGACGCATCATGTGACGCAGGCCACAAAAATAGCGTGAGACATTTTCGCTCTACCCCCACATAACTAAGGCACACCGAGCCACTAGGAGCCCCGCATGACCACTCCCGCATCCGTCACCGCAGAGCAGATCCAGGCCGCACAGGACGGCGACGCTGACGCCATGTGGCAGATCGTCAGCGCCTACGAGCCGATACTGAAGAGCGTCATCCGCTCCGTGGCGCCGGCTGCGAACCAGGAGGATGCGGAGGATCTGCTCCAGGAGGCCCGGGTCGTTCTGATCCAGCACATCCGCGAGTACCGCACGGAAGCCAGCTCCGCTCAGCTTCACTCCTTCGCCTTCCGCGCTGTGCGACGTGCGGTGGCGGAGGAGTGGCTCCGATCGACGACGTCGTTGTCAGTCGATCCATCCGCAGCCCTTACGGTGAAGCGAGTTCTGTGGGAGGAAGAGGGCGACGTTGATCGCGCTTTCACCACCGTATCGGCTGACGCTGACCCACGTCGACGGATGTCGCGTGAAGCATTTGTGAGTGTGTGTGAAGCACTCGCGAGCCCCATTCGCCTCGATACCCCGCAGGAGAACGTAAGGGGCGCGGTTCCCGAGGACGGCAACATGACGATGGCCGACCGAATTCCCGACACTCTGTCGTCCTTCACCGACTCCACCGAGCGGCGCGACCTGGCCCGTTACCTCCTCAACGAGATCCCCCAGCGTCGCGCCTACGCACTGAAGGCGTACTACGGGATCAACATGCAGGCATTGACCGACGCGGAGGTCAGTACGGACATGCAGGTAACTGCGAAGGCCGTGCGAGACCTTCGCAGCAAGGGCCTTGAGTCGGCCCGCGAAGTCGCCGTGCGGGACAGCCTCCGCGTGGCTGCGTAAGTCACTGACGTATCGACCGAAGGAGAGCACATCCCATGAACCGCATCCCGTCCCTTGATGACTACGACCTCCAGTGCGTGCGACCGGAGGAGGCCGCCCTCTGGGGCGGAGACGTCCTCCTGGCCGTCGAAGAGCGCGCAGACGGAGACCTGATGGACGGCACCCCGTTCACCGAATGAGCCGCGCTAGTCGACTAGCGCGATTCCCGCACACGGCAGAGGAGAGAGCATGAGCGAGCACACGATCACATGCACAAGCGGCGTGAGCGACACGCTGACGGCACAGAGCAGCATTGGCAACGATGTTGCCTTCTACAGCCGCCAAGGTGGCGTATCGAAGATCAGCGTCTACGCGGCTCCGTCCGATGCCCGCACCTTCGCCCGCGGCATCCTGGCACTGTGCGACGAGGCTGACGGGGGAGAGGTGAAGGAGGATCCGGCTGCCACGGTCGAAGGGCCCACCGTCCGTGGCATCAAGGTGGGCGACAAGGTGCGCGTCCTCGTTGACGATGCGGAGTACGCCCGCGTCAGTCGGGGCGACATTCTCTGCGTCACTCATGTCGGCGGGAATCTGATCGTTGCTGACGAAGCAAACACGGAGGGGGAAGGCTGGTATTTCCGCAACGCGAAGAGCCTGGAGAAGGTCGTCGACGAGCCGGAGCCGCTTGTCGAGTGGGAGCGTGACCTCCTGACGCCGCCCGCAGTCGTCCGCCCGCAGATCGGCGACCGGGTGCGCGTGATCCAGGGCGACCCTCACGCGTCCGGCGACGACTTCGCCGGACGCGTCGGAAAGCTCATCGCCGACGACGGAGCGCACGACAGGATTCCCTTCCTGGTCAGGTTCGGGCCCGGAGAGCACGGGGACGTTGACGGACAGTGGTACTGCGCGAAGGTGGAGATCGTCGACGAATCGACCCCCGAAGCCCCGCCGGCCGAAGCGCTGACCTTCACCACTCGCGCCGCCATCGACCGCGAGACCTTCGTAGCCCGTGCGAAGTCACTCCTGGCCGGCACCGACCACACCGGGGCAGACGTCATCGCAATGGCCGCCTTCCTGGCTGGCGGTGGCGCATGAACGACAGGTTCCTGACTTTCAACCCGCGCCGCAACAGCGCGTGGAGCAGCAACAACCAGGAGCGCCACGTCCGCACTGCGCTGGCGACGGGCCGGCGGTGGGGCGTGAAGGTTCTGGTGTGGGAGAGCGTCGACGGCGACTGGCGTCTGATCGAAGACCCGGACACCCACTTCGAGGAGTAGCCCGCGTCAGTCGACTAGCGCAAGTCACACCCAACTGAGGAGAGAGCATGACGACTGCAACTGTCACCCTGACCAAGTCCGACGGCGCCGCTGATCTTCCCGGAGTCACCAAGCTGGCAATCGGCGCCTCCTGGGACGCTTCGGCCGCAGGAGCGGGCGGCGCACTGGGATGGGCCAAGCGGAAGCGCGGGACCGACCTGGACGCGATCGCGATCCTGATGCACGACGGCGAGCCCGTTCGCCTGGCTGGCCTTGACTCGCTCGACCCGATCCAGAACGGCTCCGTGGTCCACTCCGGCGACAACCAGACCGGCCACGGCGACGGCGATGACGAAACGATCACCGTCGACTTCACGAAGGTGCCCGGCAATGTCGACACCATCGTCTTCGTCTGCGCGGCGTTCAAGAAGGGGAGCGACCTCGGCAAGGCCATGAACGTCTCCTTCAAGGTCTACGACTCCTCCGACGGCACGCCGGGGCTCATGGCCGACATCTGGCCGTCACTACTGGGGAGTGGCAACGCGTGCGCCGTGGCGAAGGCGTACCGGGCCGGCGACGGGTGGAAGCTGGAGGTCGTCAACACCCGCGGGACGGTAAGGCAAGGCGACCAGACCAGCCTTCTCCGGTTCGCGATCGGCATGTAGTCGCAGGTCAAGGGGAGTCCCGCAAGTCGACTGACGCGGGACTCCCCTTTGGGGTTGTGTTGAGCGACCCAACTGTGTCACTATGGAGCCACGCCAGGGACTCACGGAGGGTCCGGCAGGGGAGGAAATCATGTTCAACATCTTCGTCGACTCCAACGGCCACAACGTCGCCACCTTCCACACGGAGGAGGCATACGACGCGTCGGCCCTGGCCAACCACTTCGTCGATGCCGGCTACAGCGTGGACACCGACCTGTGGGACGCGACTGTGGCCGACGCCATGATGTCGCCGGAAGTTGCCGCTCTGGCAGAGGCGACGCTCCCGCTCGTTTCCGCTTAGCCGAAACGCCCTCCGGGGCGTCCGCGGGGGCTGGCCTACCCGCGCTGATGAGGCAGGCCGTAGGAGGAGAAATGACGAAGCTCCGAGCGAAGCGGATCGGGACCGGGTACTACGAGGTCCCCACACCGCACGGGACGTACCGCGTCGAGAACACTCCGGCGCCCAAGGGGTCGGGGTACGGATCGGGCCCCAACTGGCTCATCATCCGGCCCGGCGAGGAGCAGGCAGACGAGTCCAAGCCCACGAAGCGTGAAGCGATGGAATATATCGCCGCGCTGCTCAGCTAGCACCCGCCCCGCATAGGAAAGCCCACGGCGCCCCCAGCGCCAACGGCGCGCGGTTCGAATCCGCGGCGGGGCACTCGAATATCGACAGAGGAGGACGCGATGGCGCTCACCTGGAGTAAGGCATCTTGGGCCGACAAGACGTACCACGCTCGTCAGGCCGACCGCTCGTTCACTGCCGACCATGATGGTTGCGCATGGCGTCTACGTGGCTGGACTGACGGACAATTCACGGACTATGTGCCCAACCTGAAGACGCTCCGCGACGCGAAGCAGCAGGCCGCAGACCGACTCCAGTAGCTATCTGTCCCGGAAAGGCAGTCAGGCGAGTGCGAGTCTCGCCCGGGGCACTCGAAGATCCATCGACGTGAGGAGACGCCATGTTGAAGCGCATCGTTCGCCGGCGGTACCCGGCAGGAGCCGCAGCCCAGGCGCACGCATTGAAGTCGTCCGACGGGCGCTATGACTACCGGTCCCCGGAGGGCCGACGAGTCGTCACCGCGAACCGTGCGTACCTGGCGCTGCATCCGGAATGGAGGGCCTGATGTTTCGGACCTTGAAGCTCTACCGCGCAGCCGCCCATCTGACAACCACGTTCCCGGAGATCAGCATCGACGACGCCCGCGAACGTGCCGGCCGGATGCTGGAGCGCTACCCACACGCCCGCACTGGCCGGTTGGGTGAGTACCTCGTGTTTGACGAGTCTCTGGGGCGCGTCATCGACGAGACCGGCAACACATCCGCGGGGGAGACGCCGTGAGGAAGATCCGCGTCCTGGCCGCCAATCTGCTCCCGCACGACGTCGTGAATGACCTCGTCGTGGCGACCGTCGTGGGCGACCGCACAACCATGGTCGACGTCTCGGCCTACGCGGAGGACGGCGAGAACCACCTCCTGGTGTTCCGTCCCGGAGCGCGGGTTACGGCGTACCGGCCGGCTGAGTGAGCGGTGCGTGAGTCGACTTGCGCGATGGGGTTGTGTTGAGCAACCCAACTGTGCCATTATGGAGCCACGCCAGGGACTCATGGAGGGTCCGGCAGGGGAGGAAATCATGACCCACAACCAGTTCGGCACTCAGGAAGTCCCCGCCGGATTCGCGCTCCCCAAAGCTGCGGTGAAGCTGCTCAACACTGCGGCGCTGGCCAGGTGGTCCACGGGGTGGCAGTGGAGCGCTGACAACTCCGACAACCCGTTCGTCACGATCCACGTGGCCGACCCGGAGACGCGCGAATACTTCAAGTACACGTGGCACTCCCGGGGCACGGGCGCCCTGCGGCTTTTCTCGAAAATTCGTCAGGCGCAGGCCGGCGCCCCGTGGGTGGACGCTCCCAGCGTCAAGGCTGCCGAATTTCGGGTCCGTGAGGTGGCAGCTAAGAACAGCTAATCCCTCCCGCTGGAGCCCTGCCAATTGAGGTGGCGGGGCTCCTCCCGTAAGTCCCTTCCGAAGGAGCCCGTCATGTCCGACGTCACCATCCACGAGACCGTAACCATCCCTGCCCGACAGATCCGCCGGGGCGATGAGTTCGACCTCCACCGTCACACTCATACCGCTTCCGGGCACGCGCACATGGCGCCGCGGGACAGCGTCCGCATCCCGCTGGAGGGCGGGGGCGAGGCATTCCTCCCGAAGGACCGCGAGATCCGAGTCAGCCGGCCCGCGGGAACGCTGCCGACGTGCATTTCCGCGTGACGCTCGAATGCGGCGTCTCCGCCCGGATCGACGGAGCCACCCACAGGCGGCTGCTGGGGCACGTGGAGGAGCGAGGCTACGAGCGGACGGCCGTGCGAGGCGGGTACGTCGTGACGCTGCCTGGTGACGCTCTCGTGGCAGTGCTGCGCGAGTCGACTTACGCGGGGCGGCAGGGGTTGTGTTGAGCAACCCAACTCTGCAACTATGGAGCCACGCCAGGGACTCACGGAGGGTCCGGCAGGGGAGGAAATCATGAACTGCGGAACCTGCCGCAAGGGAATCGCCCCGAACGTCGGCTACGTCTTGCACACCTTCGCGGGCAAGGTTTCCAGCCACCACATGGAGTGCCGTCCGGCTCCCGCCCCTAAGCCGCAGGTGTGGGTGTATCTGCGCGGTTACGTCGACGCCGAATAGTCCAGACTGTGGAGCCCCTGTCAATTGAGGAGACAGGGGCTCCGCCATTCACACCACGCACGCCCCGTTCACGAGTGAGGATCGATGACCGCCACCCCGATGCATGTCAGAATGGCCCGCAAGTACGGTCAGACCGCCGTTCTCTACGCCGCCCTGGCGCTCTCCGCCCCTGGCGAGTACAAGTTGGCCCTGATGGCAGGTTGGGATCCGTCCGTTGCCTGGCTAATGCCGGCCGTTCTCTCGCTCTACGCAGCGATCAGCGCAAGCATCGCGAAGGCGTACAAGACAACGGCACGCGAGGCCGCGGGAACACCGCACGAGGCGGAGGCCAAACGCCGATCGAAGAACGCAACGGTGGGCGCTCTCCTCGCGCTCCTCATGGCAACAGCCGCTCAGATCACGGAACACGTGATCACCGCTACGGCCTTCGGCGCAACGCTCTGGGTGATCGTCGTTGTCTCCGCCGTTCCGCCGTTGGTTGCCGCTCACGTCCTCCACATCGATCCGCCCATGGAGCTGAAGGAGCCGGAGCAGCCGCTCGCCCCGGAGTGGGTGCGTGAGGAGTTGGCGAGGCGCGAGGAAGCCGCTAGAGAGCCTGACGTGATCCTGGAGGAGAAACTCCCCGACCCGCCCACAGAAGCGACTTACGAGCCCGTTCTTGTCACGTACGGGCAGGCTGCTGATGCCCTGGGACTGAGTGAGATCACGATCCGCGGCGCCGCCAACGGAGACCGCCTGAGGAAGTACGAGGGCGCCGAACCGCGACGAGTGTACGTCGACATGCGCGAGTGTCACACTGTGTTTGCCAAGAGCCGGCAGCGCGCCGGAGTTTGAGGAGAGACGATGGAAGCCACGATCAACGACGTCGACGGTGCGTTCATCTCAGTCGAAGCAGGAGCGGACAGCCTCGCGTCTGACGGCTCGGTGCGGGTGTACGCGCCCGCGAACGAGCTGACCATCCCACGCGATGAGCCCGTAGCTCTACTGGACTTCACCCCAGCTCAGGCCCGTGCGCTGGCCGCCGTTCTGCTCCAGGCCGCGGACGAGGCGGAGGGCGTGGAGCCTCTCGACGAGGGGAACGCCCGAAGCGCTCTCGAAAACATTCTCGTGTCGGGGCACATCATCAGCGGGGCTTCGGAACCGTTCAGTTTCGGAGATCTGGACCGTTACCGAGACGCGGTAGCTGAGAGGGCGCGCGCGGATGTTGCCGCCTTCATCCGCACCAACATCGACTTCCAGGGCCGAGACTTCCCAGACGCGGAGAGCGTCGCGGTGTGGCTGGAGGACGGGCAGTGACCTACCTGAGCGGTTATGAAGAGATCAACCAGATCGTCACGCTCGCTTCGTTCGGAGCCACGTGGGCTGTGCTCGCGGTCGGGCACAATCTCGCAGATCACGTGCTCGGGCAGACCGATCACCAGGCTGATGGGAAAGCCGCGCCGCTGAAAGAAGAGGTAGACAAGGGTGTCAGCGCTCGACGAGGCTGGGGTCCGTGCCTTCGACACGTGGCCTAATATCACGTGGTGTTGGCCGTAATGTTAGCTATGGCCTGGATCGTCCTACCGCTCCAGATGTCGTGGACCGGGTTGGTGGCGGGATTCGCCGTTTCGGCAGCGACGCATGCGTTCTTCGATCGCCGATGGCCGGTCCGATGGCTGCTGGAACACGTCGGCTCCAAGGGCTTTGCGAGTCTGAAGAGCGGCGGAATGAACGGCATGTATCTGGCCGATCAAGCTCTGCATCAGACCGCCCTTCTCGTAACAGCTCTGCTGATCACCCGACTGTAGGAGGGGCACATGAAGCGCATACCGATGACCATCACGTATTCGGACGGGCGTCAGGAGATCGAATACATCGGCTGTGAGGAGCCCGGAGTCTTCGGCTCGCTCTTCCGCCTCCGCCGCGAGGAGCGCCTCCGCAAGGCACAGGCGCAGCGAGACAGCCGGCTCCTTCAGCTGGAACGCGACATCAAGGCCCTGGAAGACTGGCACCACGCCTGGCGCCTGGAGCACGACGAGGGATTCCGGGAGCTGCACCCGAGGGAGTGGTGCGAACCTCATCGGATGCTGACGAGCGCATGCCCGTACTCGCACTACCGCCGACACCCGAGAGTGCGCCCCGCTCAGCGTGAGGCGCCGGAGCTGCCGCTCGAAGTACGCCGCGCGGCTACCCGGACGATCGCAGCATGGGGGAAGAGCGATGCAGTGTAAGGACATCCCGGACGACGTCTTCGTAACCGCCGTCCGCGACGCTCCCGCCCTCTCGTCGGCCCGCTGGCGCATGAGGTGGCAGGTTGCGGAAGAGCTGGAGAGCGTCATGGGACCCATCCCGGAGAACCTCTTCATGGCGAAGGCACGCCGGCTGATCGCACGCGGACTGATCGGCGGATGTCCATGCGGGTGCCGCGGAGACTGGCATCCGGCGGATGAGTGTTACGCCCCGGGAACTGCTGCCGACCGTCGTAACCTGGACGCATGAGCGTCCAAACCGGCCCCTGTGCCTCCTGCCGTCAGCCGACGACCAGATACGGATTCGGCGGCAACCCTCTCTGCCCCACCTGCCGAGCGCGGGTGGAGAAGGCACGAGCGAAGAAGTAGAACCACCTGAGAGCCCTCGTCGCACGCCGGCGGGGCTCTTCTGCGTTCAGGCTGCTTCCGCTACGTCCAGCGCAGCGCGGTACTCCACTGACCACGCCGCCGACTGCTGATCAGCAGGCAGGCCGGCCAGTCCCGCCCGCAGGTGATCGGCGGCGTCGGAGTGTGCGTTGAGGCTGAGGTGCGCCAGCCCCAAGTTCAAACGTTGGAAGGTGGGCGTCAGCCAGTACGCGGTACCTGGCGGCTGATCGGCAGCAGCGTCCGACAGGCTCGCAGCCTCGTCCAGCAGCCGGAGGGCGTCGTCACGTCGTCCAATTTCCGCGTAGCCCTGTGCGGCCTGTGCGGCGTCACCCATGCGCTGGGCGGGATGAGCGCCGGGGGTGTTGTAGGCCGCGAGGAACCACCGGATCACCGAGCGCGGGCGTCCCTGCTGACGTGCCAGGTAGCCACGGAAGTTGAGCGCCTGAGCGGTGAGGTGAGGTGACTCCGCATCGTCGGCCAGCTCCAGGGCTTCGTTCAAGAGGAGTACGGCCGGTAAATCGACGCGGGCGGAGGCATGGAGCCATCCCTCGAACTGCACCCACTCCGCCACGACGTCGGTCAACGCGTCGCGATGCGGCCCGCGGGCGTCGCGCAGCAGCGACCGAGCTGTCTCGGCCTGAGCCTGAATGGCGGGGATGAGGGGCGACGGACCAAGCACGTCATCTAGCCGGCGCTGGGTGGCCAGGACGTCGGCGAAGGCGCTCACCGAACGGCCATCGAGCCGCGTTGGATGAGACACCGCGTGCCGTACCCGGTCGCCGGCATCCTCCGTCACCGAAGCGGCGTGGGCCACGATGGCTCCGTCTGCCCTCAGGAAGATGTCCAATGCCTGCGCCAGCTGCGGAGAGGGGTCCTGCTTGCCGCCCAGGACGCGTGACAAGTACGCGTGGTCGTAGCTGAGCGCCCTTGCGGCGCCGCGGATGGACAGCCCCCGTAACCGCAACGCGCGGCGCACACTGTCGCCGAATTCCCCTGCCATGGCCTCAGCGTAGCGCCCGAGCGCGCTCAGTCACCACCCTGTCACCGCCCAGTCACCGCTTCCCTGGGGAGTGGTTCGTCATGATGGGAGCCGGTCCTGCATCGTCAACGAGGAGGAAGGCCGGTGACGTACGAGCCCATTCCGATCTCCGTACGGATCAAGCCCTCGTCGCGAAGGGCGCGGGTCACCTTCTGTGCGGTCACGAGAGCAATGCCGAACTCTGCGGAGAGCGTCACGACGGCAGGAATGCGTGAGCCCGGCGGATAGGTTCCATCGGCAATTCTGGCGCGCAAGATCTCGGCCACCTGTCGCCACTTAGGCCGAGTCGCGTCTAGCTCGATGCTCACCCACGGACCGTAGATGATCATGATACGCCAGTGCGAGCGATAGACTGCCGTAGAGTTCTATAGCATGCTGGCGCAAGAAAGCACCCCCGCGACCGTGCGACCGGTCCGGGGGCATGGCCGACGCTACGAAGGAGCGACGACATGACAGACCTTACCCAGGCGGTTCAGCTGAGCGACCCACTGTCCGCCTTAGAGCCCGTGCCGAATCGTGCCTGCGACATCTGCTCCTCGCTGGGACGTCAGCGGGAAGCCGCTCGCAGGCAGCAGGACATGACCACGGTCTCCGACTGCAACGTGGAGATCCGGCGCCACCCTCATCGGGAGCCGGTGACGACATGAGCCCTGTGCTCGAACTTCCGAAGCCTTACCCGGGATGCCGGATATGCGCTCGCATGGTCCGGGACTGGGCGGCACTGACCGAGCCTGCCTCCCCTCAGTTCGACCGAGACGCAGCCGATGAACTCGCCACCGGCATCAACCGCCACCGGGCCGCCGATGAAGCTCAAGCGCCAGCCCTGTGACGCCAGCAAGGGTAGAAAGGCAATGTGATGTGTCCTCACTGCCACACCCCCATGGTTCCGGACGGCGGTCGAGCCTTCTGCGCCACGTGCCCGCGGGTCGCCCATTACGGGGACTCGCCGGGGGACGTCGAGCGCCGTGAGGACAACCGGCTGCACGCTCTGGCACTTCTGGACATCGCGCTAGCTCATCAGGATGAGCAGCGGAAGCATGACCAGCTGATTACCACCGAGATGGAGGCCAGGATGGGCCAGACGATTCAAACCCGCGGCTGCTCCAAGTGCGGCAGCACGATGTACCGCACGGTGGACGTGGACGACAACGGAAACCCGATCAGCGTGCCGACGTTCATCTGTAACAACTGCGGCCACATGGAGGGCTGAGCACCCCACATACCTACGCGCTAGGGGCGTCACCTCCGGCGCGTGGAGGGCGCAGGGGCCGGTTCCTCCCGGTAGTCCGGTGAGGTCGACAGCCGGCCCCTGAGGCCCTTGTAGCCCCGTTCTCCCTGATGGGAGGGCGGGGCTTTGACATGCCGTGGTGCGGGTTTTGATTTGTAAGTGCTCACTCGAACCAGTCGAGATTGTGCAACGTTTCCGAGGCCCGGGCGATGCCGTTGCGGATCGCGGCATCGATGCCCTCCTCGGAGGTTCCTACGATTTCGGTGACCCGGTAGGTGTGCTGTGACATCGTATGTCTCCTTTCGTGCTTCCACGGTGCCCTACCCAGGGGTGGACCGCTAGGGATCGGCTCAGGCGATTCACCCTTGACCGCCCCTTGACCTACCCATTGGTCCATACCAAAATCCAGCCACACGCCCGTGCGAGCGCCGCCCGCAGTCCCCCACATCGGGTCCCTGTTCCGTCGTGCCGTTTCGCAGAAGGTGACCTCGTGAAAAACCGCATGCTGGCTGGAACCGTCGCGCTCGTGTCCTCCCTCGCGCTGAGTGGCTGCGGCCTCCTCCCCGGCGCGGACGGAGGCGATGTCACGGTCAAGGTCTGGCTGATGAAGGACAGCGCCTCCAAGGGCTTCCTGGACCGCTTCACCGAGTCGTACGAGAACGAGAACCCCTCCGTGCGCCTGGAGTTCACGATCCAGGAGTGGGGCGGGATCGGCCCCAAGGTCACCGCCGCCCTCGAAAGTGACGACGCGCCCGACGTCATCGAGGTCGGCAACACCCAGGTCGCCCAGTACGCGGAGAGCGGCGGTCTGCGCGACCTCACCCTCGAATCCATGCGCGACCTCGGCAGCGAGGACTGGCTGCCCGGCCTCGCCGAGCCCGGCAGCATCAACGGCATGCAGTTCGGCATCCCCTGGTACGCGGCCAACCGGGTGGTCATCTACAACAAGGACCTCTTCGCCCGGGCGGGCGTGGAGAACCCGCCCAAGACCCGCGAGCAGTGGATCAGGGACACCGAGAAGCTCAACAGTGACGGGAACCAGGGCATCTACCTCGCCGGACAGAACTGGTACGTGCTCGCCGGCTTCGTCTGGGACGAGGGCGGCGAGCTCGCCGACGAGAACGGAGGCGACTGGCAGGGCGCGCTCGACTCTCCCGCCGCGCTCAAGGGCATGGACTTCTACAAGCGGCTCCAGTCGCTCGGACACGGTCCCAAGGACGCCGACGAGGAGAAACCGCCGCAGACCGACGTGTTCGCCCGGGGCGATGTCGCCCAGATCATCTCGGTGCCGGGCAGCGCCGCTCTCATCGAACAGGAGAACCCGGAACTCAAGGGGAAGCTCGGCTACTTCCCCATTCCGGGCAAGACGGCGAAGGCCCCGGGTTCCGTGTTCACCGGCGGGTCCGACCTGATCGTGCCGAAGAAGGCGGACCACCGCAGCGAGGCCATCGACGTGATCGAGGCACTGGCCGGCGAGAGGTGGCAGACCGAGCTGGCCAGGACGATGAGTTACGTCCCCAACAAGCCGAGTCTCGCCTCCGTCGTCGAGGGCCAGGAAGGCACCGCCGCGATGGCCCAGGGAGCCACCCGGGGGCGCGCCACCCCCAACTCGCCCCAGTGGGCCGCCGTCGAGGCCGCCAACCCGATCAAGCCGTACATGACGGCCGTACTCGAAGGCGGTGACCCGCTCACGGAGGCCACCGAGGCGTCCGAGCGCATCACGGCGATCCTCTCGCGCAGCTGAGCGCCCCTCCGCACTCTGCGGGCAGACGGTTTCCGCCGGACCGAGGTGACCGGTGTGGACGCCATCCAGTTTGCCGGAGCCATGGCCCGGGAAGTCGTCGCCCAGGCGGTGGTCTCACGCGGGCCGGGCGGCGACCCGGCTCCCAGTGGCACCGGCGCCCGCGCAGCACGCACCGCACCACCGACGAGGCGGCAGCCGCGTCGTCGGGGCATCGACAGCATGGAGGTAGGCAGCATGCCGCTCACAGGCGAGTACGAGCCGAGCACGGAGAAGGTGGTCAGGGACCAGGTGGAGCTGTACGAGAGCTCCGGGGGCACCGAGGGGACGACGCTGGGCAGCCTGATCGGTCCGGATGACCCCGAGCGGGCCGGCCTGCCTGTCGTCATCCTGACCACCATCGGCGCCAAGAGCGGCAGGATCCGCAAGACCCCGCTCATGCGGGTGGAGCACGACGGTTCCTACGCCGTGGTCGCCTCCAAGGGCGGCGCCCCCCAGCACCCCGTCTGGTACCACAACGTGGTGGCCGACCCCCGGGTGGAGCTCCAGGACGGCCCGGTGCGCCAGGACATGCTGGCACGCGAGGTGACCGGGGAGGAGAAGACCCGCTGGTGGGCGCGGGCCGTCGAGGCGTACCCGGACTACGCCGAGTACCAGAAGAACACCGACCGCGAGATCCCGGTCTTCGTGCTGGAACCGGCGCCCCAGGAGCACTGAGGCGCCGAGGCCGTCCCCCGGGCCGGTGCGGGCGTGCCCTGCCCGCACCGGCCCGGGCCGCTCAGAACGCCGTCGCCAGCGACAGCGCGAAGCGGCCCGCCGCATCCGTCCACCAGTGCTCCAGCCGCAGCCCGGCATCCACCAGCTCGCCCCGCACGCCCTCCTCGCGGAACTTCGCCGACACCTCGGTGCGCATCTCCTCACCTGCCGCGAACGTCACGACGAGGTCCACCTCCGGGATCTTCACCGTGAGCGCCCGCCGGGCGCGGAGCCGCATCTCGATCCACTCGCGGCGCGGGTCCCACACCGCGACGTGGTCGAAGTCGTCCAGCGGGAAGTCGGCCCCCAGCTCGCGGTTGACGACGGACAGCACGTTCTTGTTGAACGCGGCCGTCACCCCGGCGGCGTCGTCGTAGGCGGCGACGAGCGTCGCCTCGTCCTTCACCAGATCCGTACCGAGCAGCAGGCTGTCACCGGGGGACAGCAGCTCCCGTACGGAGTGCAGGAACCGCTCCCGTTCCTCCGGCAGCAGATTGCCGATCGTGCCGCCCAGGAACGCGACCAGCCGGGGTCCCGGCGTCTCGGGCAGCCGCAGGACGTGCGTGAAGTCGGCGATGAGCGCGTGCACCGAGAGGTCCGGCCGCTCCGCGAGCAGGAGGTCGGCCGCGCCCTTCAACGCGCTCTCGCTGACATCGACGGGCACGTAGGTGCGCAGCCCCGGCAGGGCGTCGAGCAGATGCCGGGTCTTCTCGGACGAGCCGGAGCCCAGCTCGACGAGGGTCCTGGCCCCCGACACCTGGGCGATTCGCGCGGCGCGGGACACGAGGATCTCGCGCTCGGCACGCGTCGGGTAGTACTCGGGGAGCCGGGTGATCTCCTCGAAGAGTTCGCTGCCGTGCGCGTCGTAGAACCACTTCGGGGCAGCGACTTGGGCTGCCGGTTCATGCCGCTGAGCACGTCGGCGCGTAGCGCCGCGTCCGTCGCGTCCACCGGCAGGGTGCGGGTCAGTCGGAAGGGACTCACGCGGGGGCTCCTTGAGCGGGGTGAGAGTCATGTCGTGGCGGGTGGCCGTCAGCAGGGTGCGGTCGGGCACCTCGCGCCACAGCGGATCGTCGTCGTACGGCTCCGAGGCCACCACCGTGCGGCGGCCCGGCTCCGTGAGGTACCAGAGGGTGTCGCCCCAGGCGGTCGCCACGATGGTGGAGCCGTCGGTGAGCAGCAGGTTGAGCCGCGAACCGGCGGCCTGGGCCGCGACGTCGAGGACGGTGTCGGTGACGGCCTGCGAGAGGGTGTCGCCCTCGGAGGTCCGTCGGCGCACGAGCGCCCAGAGCAGAGCCGAGTCGCTGCGGGCTTCGAGGGTGAGCAGGGCGGCGGCCGGCAGGGTGGTGGCCAGGGGCGCCAGGGAGGCGGGCCAGCCCTGCACCGCTCCGTTGTGGCTGAACAGCAGACCGTCCGCGGCGAACGGCGCGGCGGCCGCCTCACCGTCGGCGCCCGCCACCGTCGCGTCCCGGACGGCGGCCAGGAGCGCCGTGCTCCGGACGACCCGGACGAGGTCGGCGAATGTCTCGTCGCCCCAGACGGGCCCCTGGCGCCGGTAGCGGCCGGGCACCGGGTCCCCTTCCGCGTACCAGCCGACCCCGAAGCCGTCCGCGTTGACGGTCCCGTACCTCTGGCGGCGCGGCTCCCAGGACTGCCGCACCAGGGAGTGCGGCGGGGACACCAGGATCTGGCCGAGGGCCACGGGCGGCCCCAGATAGGCGAGGTGACGGCACATCAGACGTCCCGCGCTGTACGGAAGCCGGAGAAGATCTGCCGGCGCACCGGCAGGTCCCAGTTGCGGAACGTGCCCCGGCAGGCCACCGCGTCCACGGCGAACGAACCCCCGCGCAGCACCTTGTGATCCGGGCCGAAGAACACGTCGGAGTACTCCCGGTACGGGAACGGCACGAAGCCGGGGTACGGGAGGAAGTCGCTCGATGTCCACTCCCACACGTCGCCGATCAGCTGCCCCACGCCGAGGGGCGAGCGTCCCGCCGCGTAGGCGCCCGCCTCGGCGGGGCGCAGATGGCGCTGACCCAGGTTGGCGCGGTCCGGGGCGGGGTCCTCGTCGCCCCACGGATAGCGCAGCGAGCGGCCCGACGCCGGGTCGTGCCGGGCCGCCTTCTCCCACTCGCTCTCCGTGGGCAGCCTGCGGCCCGCCCAGCGGGCGTACGCGTCGGCCTCGTACCAGCTGACGTGCAGCACCGGCTCGTCCCGCGGCACCACCTCGGTCACGCCGAAGCGCCGACGCAGCCACCGCCCGGCGTCCCGCCGCCAGAACAACGGAGCCGTGAGGCCGTTCGCGCAGACCATCTCCCAGCCCGCGGGCGCCCACCAGCGCCGTTCGGCGTACCCGCCGTCCTCGATGAACCGCTCGTAGTCGCCGCAGGTCACCGGGGAGGTGTCGATGAAGAAGTCCGCCACCTCCCGCCGGTGTGCGGGCCGCTCGTTGTCGAGGGCCCAGGGATCGGCCGAGGTGCCCATGGTGAACGCCCCGCCCGGCACGAGCACCTCAGGGGTGAGTCCGGCCGCGTCCGTGGGGCAGGCGGCTCCGGGGCGGAGAGGGCGACGGGTCCCGACCGCAGCTGATGGGTGATCAGCATCGTCTCGTCGTGCTGCTGTTCGTGCTGCGCGACCATCCCGAACGCGAAGCCCGCCCGTACGAGCGGGCGGCCCCCCTCGTGCAGCGGAGTCGCTTCCAGAATGTCCAGCACCCGGCCGCGTACGTCCGCGGCGTAGGCCCGCGCCTCGGCGGGCGGCAGCAGCGGCAGCGAAGGGCGGCTCGCCCGCGAGTGCTCGAAGGCGTCGTACAGGCCGTCGATCTCGGGCCGTATCGCCTCGCGGCCCCCGACCGCCCGCAGGAGCCACTGCTCCTCCTGGTTGCCGATGTGCGCCAGGTCCCAGACCAGCGGTGACATCAACGGGGAGTGCTGCGCGGTCAGTTCGCCGTCGTCCACGCTGTCGGTGAGCAGGGCCGTACGCTCGCGGGCCGACAGGAGCGCGGCGAGAGCACGCCGCCTGAGTGCCTCGGGGTCCAGGTCCGGTTCCGCGGCCTCGGACAGGCCGTCCGCGAAACGCTTGGCTGAGAGGTCGGTCATGAGAGGGTGCCCCTTCCCTGGAGCGGTGCGGACCCGGGTGGGTGGTCGGTGAGGTCGTCGGCCGGGCATCGTCCCCGCGAGACGAACCGTTCGTGGAACTCCGCGACGGTGTCCCGCACCGCGTCGCTCGCCCCGATACGGGGCAGCGCGTCCAGCGCCGCATCGAAGCAGGTGATCGCCGCGGCCCTCAGCTCCGGGTCGGTCAGTCCGTCACGGGCCGCGCGGGTCCACAGCGGATTGCGCGGCGCGGGCGACGCACCCGCCGTCTCGCCGAGCGGCTTCACGGCGCGGTACACGGACTCCGCCGCCTGGGGATCGTCGAACAGGGCCATGGTGACGGCGAGCGGCACGACCCAGCCGTCCGCGCCGCTCTGCGCGTCGATCATGCGCAGTTCGAGGTGACCGCGCGGCCGTACCGGTGGAAAGAGCGTGGTCAGGTGGTAGTCGAGATCGGCCTGTACGGGCGGCCGAGGCCCCGCGCCGCGAGTCCAGTCCCGGAACGTGAGGCCCTCGGGCACCTCCCACGGGCCGTCCCCGCCCCGGACACACATCACCGGGGTGTCGAGTGCGTGGGCCGTCCAGGCGTCGCGCGGCGCGAGACGGCCGGACGGAGCGAGCGACCGTACGGGATCGAGTGCGGCCCAGAGCGCCTGCCGGGTGGAACGCCACCCCGAGACCCGGCCCTGACGGAACGGCGAGTTCGCGAACGCGGCCACGAGCACCGCACCCAGCAGATGGGCCAGATGCCAGCGCCGCCCGTACCCGAGCGGCCCCGGCTCCTCCTCACCCGCGTCCAGGCAGACCTGGACGGACGCGGACGTGCACATCATGGCGCGCCCCGCCGGGCCGGCTCTGTCGAGTGAGCGCTCCATGGCCGCGTAGCGCGGCTCCCGCAGCAGGCGGCGCGGGGGATGCCAAGGGTCGACCCCGAGGCCGACAGGGGCGAGCCCAGCCCGCCCGAGCGTGTCGCGTACGGCGGCGAGATCCGCGGCGGCGGCGTCGACGCACTCCATCAGGGATTCGGCGGGCATGGAGCTGAGCTCCAGCTGACCACCGGGTTCGAACGTGAGGGACGCGCGCAGAGGCAGGGCGCGTACGGCGTCGGAAGCCGAGCCGAGCCGGTCCTCGGCCACGGGGACCTCAGGACGTTCACGGTCGTGAATGAGCCATTCGAGCTCCACGCCGACCTTGCGAGGCGGCCCGGTCTTGAAGCAGATACCGCGCAGCAGATCCTCGGCCTCGCTCTCGCCGAGAGGTTCGCCGTGCTCCGCCTGGCCGTCCGCGCCGGGGTTCTCCGGGGGCATGATCGGTCCTCCTGTCCGGGTACGTCCCTCCACCCAAACCCCTTCCGGGAGATCGCACAAGGGTGCCCCTGCCGTGCGTCAATCCGCTTGCGCCCATGCCGGTGGAACCCCGAGCATGCCCCGTATGCACCACAGCGGGGCGCGCCGATGAGCGCGAGACTGCGCGGCATCGCGCGTGAGACCGAGGCCATCGTCGAGGCCGGCCACTACCGCGCGTCCGACGGCCGCGAGGTGCCCATCGGGCGCGCCCTGACCGCCGCGCTCTCCGGCACCCGGCTGTACGGCCCCGAGCCGGTTCCCGTCGCCGCCCTGGACACGAGCCGGGCCACGGCCTTCGAGGTGACCGAGGAGAGCAGTCTCCAGGCCGCACGCCGGCTGACCAGCGAGGCAGCGGCGAAGGTGGCCGTCCTCACCTACGCATCGGCACGCAATCCCGGCGGCGGATACCTGAACGGCGCGCAGGCCCAGGAGGAAGCCCTGTGCCGCGGCTCCGCGCTCCACGCGACCCTGCTGCGGGCCCCGGAGTTCTACGCGCACCACCGCGCGGAACGCAGCACCTTCTACACCGACCGGGTGATCCACTCACCCGGCGTCCCCGTCTTCCGCGACGACCGCGGGCGCCTCCTGGACACCCCGTACACCGTGGGCTTCCTCACTTCTCCGGCCCCGAACGCCGGAGTGATCCGCGACCGGGTGCCCCAGGAGGCGCACCGTCTCCCCACCGTCCTCGCCGGCCGGGCCGAACGGGTCCTGGAAGTAGCCGCCGTGCGGGGCTACCGCAGGCTCGTGCTCGGCGCCTGGGGCTGCGGCGTGTTCCGGAACGACCCAACCCAGGTGGCCGGCGCGTTCCACGCACTGCTCACCGGTGGTGGCCGGTTCGCGGGCCACTTCGAACAGATCGTCTTCGCCATCCTCGACCGCAGTCCCGCCTCCACCACCCGGGCCGCGTTCGCCCGGGCGTTCGCCGGTCAGCTCCAGCCGTAACGCTCCCGCAGCCGCACGGCCACCCGCTCGAACCGCACGCGGTCCAGCGCACACGCCTCCCGCCGCATGCCGTCCTCGTGCACCCGCAGCAGCCGGTCCAGAACGACCCATGACTGACGCCCCGAGCTGTCCCACGGCCCCGCCCCCAGCGCCACCCACTCACGGTCCGGGTCGTGCTGCTTGCTGGAGAGCGGAACGGCGAGCAGCGTCCTGCCCTCCTCACGCGCCACGACCAGCACGGGCCGGTCCTTGCCGCGCCCGTCGTTCTCCTCGAACGGCACCCAGGTCCAGACGATCTCGCCCGGGTCGGGATCACCGTCCCGGTTGGGGGCGTACGAGGTGCGGACCGGGCCCGTGTCGCGGGGGTCCGCCGCGGTCGTGGCGGTCGGGCCGTTGCGGCCGGGAAAGTCGGACGAGCTGTCAGTCGTGGCTGAGCCGGGAGGGAACATCATCCGGACACCGTAGAACCTGTACGGCCCATTCCATGGAGCGGGGCGGCTGAATGGGCGTCAGGCTCGACCACATGATCACCGGAGTCCTCCCCCGTCCCTCCCGTACCGTCGCCCTCTCCGTCGCGGGGCTGCTCGCGGCGGCCCTGCTCCCCGCGGCCTCCGCCGCGGCGTCAGGCCCGTCGGCGGCCCACCCCCAACCACCCCCCACCCTCTCGACGGACGCACCTGCCGCCGAGCCGGAGCCCCACCCCGGCGGCGGCGCGGCGCCGCCGCGCACCGTGTCGGCGTGGCTGCCCTACTGGGACCAGGAGGGCGCCTACCAGAACGCCCTGCGCCACGCGGACCAGCTGCACACCGTCAGCCCTTTCTGGTACCAGGCCGTCTCGGCCGGCCGGATCGACCCGCACCCGGGCGCGGGCGAGCGCCGCGTCATCGACGGACTGCACGGGGCGGGGACCAAGGTCGTACCCACCGTCATGGAGACGATGAAGAAGGGCGCCCTCGCCGCGATCCTCACCGACCCCGCGCGGCGCGAGGAACACGCGGACGCGCTCATGCGTACGGTCGGCACGCGCGACTACGACGGACTCGACCTCGACTACGAGTCCATCGCCGCCACCGGCGACAGCACCTACCGGCAGGTCCGCGACGGCTTCACCGCCCTCGCCACCGACCTCTGCGCGCGCCTGCACAAGCTGCGCAAGCAGTGTGTGATCACGGTGTTCCCCAAGACCAGGACCACCGGGCGCATCTGGGACTACGCGGCGATCGGCCGCGTCGCCGACCGGATGCGGATCATGGGATACAACCTGCACTGGTCGAGCGGCACCCCGGGGCCCATCGCGGACACCGCCTGGTACGACGACATCCTGACCCGCGCCACCGCGCTCGTCCCCGCGGCCAAACTGGAGATGGGACTGCCCGCCTACGGGTGGGACTGGCCGTCCGATCCCGCGAGCAAGGCCAAGACCCGGCACGTCACCTGGAAGACCGCCGAGGCCCTCCGCCACAAGGAGGGGGTGCCCTACCAGTTCGACGAGGTCTCCGGGACGCCGCACTTCAGCTACCTCGACGGCGAAGAGCGCCGGGAGGTCTGGTACCAGGACGCCCGCGGAGTCGCCGCGCACCTTCCGGTGCTGCGACGCCACGGCGTGCGCAACACCGCTTTCTGGGCGCTGAACTTCGAGGACCCCGGTATGTGGCCGGTTCTCGCCCGCGGCTGACGGAACCAGGCCCTTCGGTTTGCGCGGTGTGCCGGGACCCGCCGGACCCCGGCACACCGCCTCGATCTACGCCACCTCGACTACACCGTCGACCGCCTGGTCCGCCACCCACCCCGGAGCCACGACCTGCTGCGTGCCGCCGCCATCCCCCCCCGCGAGTGCGGCTGAACCGGCCGCCCGGGGCACGACGAAGTGCGCCACCCACTCCGGATGTCTAGCGTCGTGGGCATGAGCCATCCGCAGAGTTACGAGATCCTGCTGCTCCCCGAGTTCGCCGACTCCGGTGACAGGGCCCCCGAGCCCGGCACCGCCATCCGCTCGGCGGTCGTGGCGGCCACCGGCGACACCGGGGCCTCCGGCTATCCGCGCTACGCCGGGGACGGCATGGAAGCGGACATCGACCCGGCGACGCACACCGTGGAGGCGCTGCTGGTGGACGGCTCGGAGGTGGACTACGGGCTCACCGTCCGGATCGCCGAGAAGTCCGATGACACCGCCGAGGAGTCCGGCGCCTGAAGGGCGCCGGCCGCGAACCCCGGGGGCCCGCAGAGCACGGGCGGCCGTGCCATCCTGGGGAAGTGACACTTTCGGACCTGGTCCGGCTCCGCCGGGCGCGCGACCAGATGGACCGCGACCACGCGCAGCCGCTCGACGTGACCGCCCTGGCCCTCGGGCGCACATGTCGCCCGGTCACTTCTCCCGGAGCTTCCGTGCCGCCTTCGGGGAGACGCCGTACAGCTACCTGATGACCCGCAGGATCGAGCGGGCGAAGGCCCTGCTGCGACGCGGCGACCTGTCGGTGACGGAGGTGTGCTTCGCGGTCGGGTGCGCCTCGCTGGGAACGTTCAGCACCCGGTTCACCGAGCTGGTGGGTGAGAGCCCCAGCGCGTACCGGGCACGTGGACACGAGCGGGGCGAAGGCATCCCGGCGTGCGTGTCCAAGATCCACACCCGGCCCGTCAGAAGCAGGGAACAGCACAGCGACACGGGCATTCCGTAACCGAGGACGACACTCCGCTCCGGACAGCCGGGGCCGCCACCAGAGGTTTCGCGTACGCCGGGAGCCCGCGTCGAGGAGCCCGACCGGGGCCCCGACAGGGCTCCTGACCGCGCGGACGCCCGCGCGGTCACCGTCGTGGCAGGCCAGCACTCAAGCGAGGCCCACGCCCTACGGCTGGTTGCCCTCCGGAGCCTTCTGCTGCTCCTGAACGGACTTGCGGACCTCGTCCATGTCCAGCTTCCGCGCCTGCCCGATGACGTCCTCAAGGGCCGTCTCCGGGAGAGCGCCGGGCTGGGAGAAGACCGCCACGTTGTCGCGGACGATCATCAGCGTCGGAATCGACCGGATCTCGAAAGCCGCCGCCAGCTCCTGCTGGGCCTCCGTGTCGACCTTGGCGAACACCAGGTCGGGGTGACGCTCGGAGACCGAGTCGTAGACGGGGGCGAACTGGCGGCAGGGGCCACACCAGGAAGCCCAGAAGTCGATCAGTACGAAGTCGTTGTCGCTCACGACCTGGTCGAAGTTTTCCTTGGTGAGCTCTACGGTGCTCATGCTCTGATACCTCTTCCTGGGCCCGTTCGGACCTGTCGGCACAACGGTGACTCCACCGGCGCTATTCCGCCTGCCCGTGTGGCCGTCGCGCACACCCGCGACCAGACTGTGCGCATGACTGAAGTGGTCGAGAACACTGAAACCGAATACGACGTCGTGGTGATCGGTGCGGGACCCGTGGGTGAGAACGTGGCGGAACGGACCAGGGCCGCTGGGCTGAGCACGGCCGTCATCGAGTCCGAGCTCATCGGCGGCGAGTGCTCCTACTGGGCGTGCATGCCCAGCAAGGCGCTGCTGCGCCCCGTCGTCGCCCGGGCGGACGCCCGCCGCGTGCCGGGGCTCAGCGCCGCCGTGGAGGGCCCGCTCGACACCGACGCGGTACTGGCCCACCGCGACACGTACGCGTCGCACTGGAAGGACGACGGACAGGCCGGCTGGCTCGAAGGCATCGGCGCGCACATCTACCGGGGCGTGGGCCGCCTGACCGGCACCAGGCAGGTGTCCGTCACCACGCGCGAGGGTACGGAGCACCGGCTCACGGCCCGGCACGCCGTGGCCGTGTGCACCGGCAGCCGGGCCGTGCTCCCGGACCTGCCCGGCGTCCCGGAAGCCCGGCCCTGGACGAGCCGCGAGGCGACCAGTGCCAAGGAGGTCCCGCGGCGGCTGATCGTGGTGGGCGGCGGCGTGGTCGGCGTCGAGATGGCCACGGTCTGGCAGGCCCTCGGGGCCCAGGTGACGATGCTGATCCGGGGGAAGGGGCTGCTCCCCGCGATGGAGCCCTTCGCCGGTGAGCTGGTCGCCGACGCGCTGACCGAGGCCGGCGCCGTCATCCGTACCGGAGTGTCGGCGACGGCCGTGCGGCGCGCCGCTCCGGACGGACCGGTCACCGTCGAACTGGACGACGGCGGACAGCAGGAGGCGGACGAGATCCTCTTCGCCACCGGCCGCGCCCCGCGCACCGATGACCTGGGACTGGACACGGTGGGCCTGCGGCCCGGCTCCTGGCTCGACGTCGACGACAGCTGCCGGGTGCGGGGCAGCACCTGGCTGTACGCGGTCGGCGACGTCAACCACCGGGCGCTGCTCACCCACCAGGGCAAGTACCAGGCCCGGATCGCGGGCGCGGCGATCACGGCCCGCGCCCAGGGAGCTCCCCTGCTGGAATCCGACCGCTGGGGCGCCCACGCGGCCACCGCCGACCACGCGGCCGTGCCCCAGGTCGTCTTCACCGACCCGGAGGCCGCCTCGGTCGGTCTCACCCTCAGGGCGGCGGAAGAAGCGGGCCACCGGGTGAGGGCGGTCGACTACGACCTGGCCTCGGTGGCCGGCTCCGGCCTGTACGCACAGGACTACCGCGGCCGGGCCCGCATGGTCGTGGACCTCGACCGGGAGATCCTCCTCGGCGTCACCTTCGTCGGCCCGGGCATCGGTGAACTGCTCCACTCCGCGACCATCGCGGTCGCGGGAGAGGTCCCGATCGACCGCCTGTGGCACGCGGTCCCGGCGTATCCCACGATCAGCGAGGTCTGGCTGCGGCTCCTGGAGACGTACCGCGGCTAGATCTTCGTGAGGGGTGGAGCGTGGAGAGCTGACTGACGCGGCCGGGGAACGGACAGCTCCGACGCCGCCGGGTGTGGACGGACACGGACGGCAGGGGCGGGACCACCGCCAGGTGACCAACGGAGTGCGTGGCGGCTTCACCGTCCCGAACGCGGTCATGAACGCACTGAGGGTGCCCGGGACCGGTGCCGGGCACCCTCGACGCAGACCTGACGCAATGATCGCGGACGGGGCGTACTCGTCACGGGCGATCCGCAAGGACCCTGCGCGGGCGGGGCAGCCGGACCCTGATCCTCACCTGCCTTCAAGATCCGTTGTCAGTGGCTCCCCCTAGTGTGAGGACATCACCCGGGGAGCCTCTGAAGAGGAGTGGAAACGTGTCCGTCAACAAGATCCAGCACAAGGTGAACCACGTCGCGCTGGTAGTGGACTGTTCGGGTTCCATGCGCCAGCACCAGAGCCAACTCGTGCGAGTGGTCGACGAGTTCGTGGCGGGACTGAAGGCGGAGTCGGACAGTCTCGGGCATGAGACCCGGATAAGCCTGTACTCCTTCGACCACAGGGTGGAGAACCTGGTCTGGGACATGGACGTGAAGCATCTGCCGTCCATGCGGGGGCTGTACAAGGTCAACAACGGTGCCACGGCCCTCATCGAGGCGTCATTGAAGTCCCTGGACGACCTGGGCCACATCTGGGAGGCGTACGGTGAGCACAGCTTCCTCCAGATCGTGGTGACGGACGGCGAGGAGAACGCCTCAGGCGGCGACAGGCGGCACGACGGCGACATGGCCGTTCTCGGCCCCTGGCTGGACAGGATCGCGGCGAAGATGGGCGCGCTTCCGGACCACTGGACCTCCGCGATCCTCGTACCGAACTCCCTGGCGAAGCGAACCGCCCAGAACTACGGCTTCCCGGCCGGAAACATCGCCATCTGGGACGCGGACTCCCAGGAGGGCGTCGAGGAGGCGATCGGCACCGTGCGCGCCGCCGCCACGAGCTTCCTGCGGGGCCGCGAGCAGGGTGTGCGCGGCACGAAGAACCTGTTCACGGTCGGCCAGGACATATCGGTCGACGACGTGCGGGCGAACCTGGAACCGGTCCCGGCCGACCGGTACCGGCTCCTGAAGGTCGACACGGAGGTCGAGATCCGGTCCTTCGTCGACTCCCATCCGGGCGTGACGTACGAACGCGGCTCGTGCTACTACCAGTTGGGCACCCGAGTCCAGGTCCAGCCCGACAAGGAAGTCATCGTGGTCGAGAAGGACACGGACCGCGCGTACACGGGCGATGCGGCGCGCAGTCTGCTCTTCGGGGCGGGCATCCAGGGGACCGTCTCGGTGAAGGCGGGGCGCAACCCGAAGCTGGAGGTGTATGTGCAGAGTCGTTCGGTGAACAGAAAGCTGAAGCCGAGCACGCGTCTGCTCATCATGCTCTGAATGTCCTGCATGCCCTGAACCCCTGCCCACTTGACTCCCTGACCAGCAGGAGAAGGTCGTGTCGCCCGGAGACCGGGGCACGGCCGACCGCGGTCTCACGGCCGCCCCCGCTCAGCATCGTCGCGTCCCATAAATCGTTTCGTCCGTGATCACTTCGTCCGGTACGGTCGCGAGATCGTTTTACCTGCGGGGGAGGCCATGTGGTGCACCTGTGGCCTCCTCCGCGGTATCTAGGCTGAGAGCAGGTTCCGTCATGGCGTGTCGTATCAGTGAACTCGTGCTGGGCTGCCGCGATCCCGAGGTGCTGGCGCGTTTCTGGTGCGAGGTACTGGACTTCGTGGTGCTCGATCGCGAAGGGGACGAGTGCTTCGAGATCGGACCGCGCGAAGGGTTCGGCGGTCCGCAGCCGACGATCATCCTCAGCCGCAGGGACGACCTCGAGAAGGGGAAGTCCCGACTGCACATCGACGTCAACGCCACCGACCGCGATCAGGGCGCCGAGCTCGAACGCCTTCTGGAACTCGGCGCACGCCCGGCCGACATCGGCCAGACGGGGGAGGAGCAGTGGCATGTCCTGACCGACCCCGAAGGCAACGAGTTCTGCCTGCTCAAGGCCCGCCTGAACCCGCTCTGACGCCGACGCGGTGGTGTCTTGACCGGATCGCGGACCGGGTGGTCGAGCCCATGCCGATCTTCACGCCGACCACCGGTCCGCTTCTCCTCGCGCTCCGCCGGAGAGACGCCCGGCCGTGAACGCGGGGGCTCCGACTACGGCAGGAGAGCCATCTCCCGTGCGTTCTTGATGGCGGTCGCCACCCGGCGCTGCTGCTGCGCACTGATGCGGGTGACGCGCCGGCTGCGGATCTTGCCCCGGTCGGAGATGAACGCGCGCAACAGGTCGGTGTCCTTGTAGTCGATGTACGTGATCCTGGCGGCGTCGAGCGGATTGGGCCGGGCCTTGACGGGCTTGCGGGGGTCGGGGCGGCGTGGCATCGGTTCTCCTCGGAGTGCGTGGGTTCGTGCGTGAGTGCGGGTGGTTGGGCTGGTCAGAGGACCGGGTCGAGTAGGGAGTCGAACGCGGGAAGCAGGTCCCGCCACGACTCACGTCCGGCCCCGTACTCGTCGTCGGTGAGCAGACAGGACTCCAGCAGCGCCGTGAGGCCGTCGCGGTCGAGCCCGGGGGAGACGAAGACGAGGTGCTGGCAGCAGTCCCCGTGCACCGGGTGCCAGTCGAGCGCGGCGGCGGCCTGCCGGAAGGGCGGCACCATGTCCCAGGCGGCGTCCGGCAGGGAGGCGAGCCAGGGGCCGGTGTTCTCGACGCAGAGGGCGCCACCGGCCGCGTCCCAGGAGAGGAGCGTGTCGGGCCGGTCGGCGAGCCAGAAACGGCCCCGGCTCCGGGCCGCCGCACAGCTCAGATCCTCAAGCGCCGCGTACAGCCGCTCGGGGTGGAAGGGGCGGTGCCTGCGCCACACGAGCGTGCTCACCCCCGACTCCTCCGCGTCCTGGGGAAGCAGCGCACAGGCGGGATGCTGGGCGGCGCCGGCCGCCTCGACGTCGAATCCGGCGAGGGCGAGTGCCGTCAGGGTGTCCGACCCGGCCGCCGCCTGCCGCGCCGTGGGATGCAGTTGTCCGATCAGCGCGCGGTCCTCCTCGCTCGCGTCCCCGCTGTCCACGAGCGCGATGACGGACGCGTACTCCAACTGGCGTGCCCAGGTGTCCCCGACGGTGCGCCGGTCGCCCGCCGCCGCTGCCAGTCCGGCCTCCGCCAGGTCGTCGCCGTTGGCCAGGTAGGGCAGCACGAGTGCCGGGTCGACCGCGGTGACGACGCTTCTCACCTCGGCGCACCCCTGTCCGTGGGCGGCGATCACCTCGGCCATGGCCTTCGGCTCGACGGAGTCCCAGAGTTCGAGGACGGCGAGGGAGGTGAGTCCTCCGGCCGCCAGGCGCTCCAGTTCCGGGACCAGGTCCGCGCGCAGCGCGCAGCAGGCGCAGTCGTTGACGAGTGGAGCCTCGCCGCCGGACTGCTCGCCCGAGGAGTCGCGGATGGTCCTGCGTACGGTTCCTTCGCCGGCCGTCGTCAGGTCGTGGTGCAGGGCGACGCTGTGCGGAACACTTCTGAGCAGCCCTTCCACCACCTCGCGCCGGGCATCGGAGTGCAGACCGCCGACGATGACGACGGGCAGCTTCTGGCCGCGCTCCATCACCGGCCCTCACGGCGGCCGTAGCGGCGCTCGAACCGTTCCACGCGGCCGGCGGTGTCCAGGACCCGGGCCGTGCCGGTGTAGAAGGGGTGACTCGCGGAGGAGATCTCCACGTCGACGACCGGGTAGGTGTGGCCGTCCTCCCACTCGACGGTGCGCTCGCTGGTGAGGGTCGAACGGGTGAGGAAGGCGAAGTCTGCGGCCTTGTCGCGGAAGACGACGGGGCCGTACGAGGGGTGGATTCCGGGCTTCATGGTGAGGTCCTTCGGATGGAGGCGGGGATCAGCGTTCTTCGCGGAAGTCGACGTGCCGGCGAACCATGGGGTCGAACTTGCGCAGCACGAGCCGGTCGGGATCGTTCCGCCGGTTCTTGCGGGTGACGTAGGTGTAGCCCGTGCCCGCGGTGGAGCGGAGCTTGATGATCGGGCGTAGTTCGTTGCGTGCCATGACGGAGACTATATGGGAATGATTACCATGTTCAAAAGGGGCGGCGAGGTGGGTGGGCGGTCCCGCACTGGTGGGAAACGTGCTGAGGGGGAGGGCGGGGCCCAGGTCACGGGCCTGGCCGGAGCTGGTCCCGGACCACTGTCAGTGGCGTCGGATAGCTTCGCCCCATGACGACTCCTGAGACGACTTCAGCCGACAACCACCACGTCATCCAGGTGCGTGGCGCACGTGAGAACAACCTCGCCGACCTGTCGCTGGACATCCCCAAGCGCCGGCTCACGGTGTTCACCGGGGTCTCGGGGTCCGGCAAGTCCTCACTCGTCTTCGGCACCATCGCCGCGGAGTCCCAGCGGTTGATCAACGAGACGTACACCGCGTTCGTCCAGTCGTTCATGCCGAGCCTGGGGCGGCCCGATGTCGACGCGTTGCACAACCTGAGCGCCGCCATCGTGGTGGACCAGGAGCGGATGGGGGCCAACTCCCGCTCCACGGTCGGCACAGTCACCGACGCGTACACCATGCTGCGGATCGTTTTCTCGCGCCTGGGCACGCCCCGCATCGGTACGTCGGCAGCCTTCAGCTTCAACCTGCCCGAAGGCATGTGCCCGAGGTGCGAAGGGGCCGGTCAGGTGTCGGACATCGACATCGACCAGCTGGTCGACCGGGAGAAGTCACTGAACGACGGAGCCATCACCGTCCCCAACTTCGCGGTGGACTCCTGGTACTGGCAGATCATGGCCCACTCCGGTTTCTACGACCCGGACAAGAAGCTCAAGGACTTCACCGAGCGGGAGTGGGCGGATTTCCTCCACAAGCCGCAGACCAAGGTGAAGGTGGGCAGCAACAACTTCACCTATGAGGGCCTTGTCCTGAAGGTGCAGCGGACCATGCTCAGCAAGGACCGCGACGCCATGCAGTCCCACATCGGGGCCTTCGTGGACCGTGCCGTGGTCTTCCGTGACTGCCCCGACTGCGCAGGCGCCCGGCTGACGGCCGCGGCCCTGTCGTCGAGGATCGACGGGGTGAACATCGCGGAGTGCTCCGCCATGCAGATCAGCGACCTGGCCCAGTTCGTGCGGAAGATCGACGATCCGGGCGTCGCGCCCCTGCTGGCCGGTCTGCGGGACCTGCTGGACTCGCTCGTCGAGATCGGCCTCGGCTACCTCAGCCTCGACCGTCCCGCCGGCACGCTCTCCGGCGGCGAGGCCCAGCGGGTGAAGATGGTGCGACACCTCGGTTCCAGCCTGACGGACGTCACGTACGTCTTCGACGAGCCGACCATCGGTCTCCATCCCCACGACATCCAGCGGATGAACGCGCTGCTGCTGCGGCTGCGCGACAAGGGCAACACGGTTCTCGTCGTCGAGCACAAGCCCGAGGTGATCTCCATAGCCGACCATGTCGTCGATCTCGGCCCCGGTGCGGGCACCGACGGCGGACAGATCTGCTACAGCGGCGACGTACCGGGCCTGCGCGCATCCGGCACCCTGACCGGACGGCATCTGGAACACCGGGCGGGCCTGCGGAGCACCGTGCGTGAACCGCACGGGAGGCTGTCCATCAAGGGCGCCGACCTGCACAACCTCCAGGACGTGAGCGTCGACATCCCGCTCGGGGTCCTGACCGTGGTCACGGGGGTCGCCGGATCGGGCAAGAGCTCGCTGATCCACGGCAGTCTGCCCGCGGGGCAGGGCGTGGTGGTCGCGGACCAGTCGCCCATCCGTGGCTCACGGCGCTCGAACCCGGCGACGTACACGGGTCTGCTCAACCCGATCCGCACGGCTTTCGCCAAGGCCAACGGCGTCAAGCCCGCTCTCTTCAGCGCCAACTCGGAGGGCGCCTGCTCCAAGTGCAACGGCCTTGGGCTCATCTACACCGACCTCGCCATGATGGCGGGAGTGGCGTCGGTGTGCGAGGAGTGCGAGGGCAAGCGCTTCACCCCCGAGGTGCTCACCTACACCCTGGACGGCCGGAACATCAGCGAGGTGCTGGGAATGTCGGTGGCGGAGGCCCACGACTTCTTCCCCTCCGGCCAGGCGCACGCCGTCCTCGGGCGGCTGCGTGACGTCGGACTCGGCTACATCCGGCTCGGGCAGCCGCTCAACACGCTCTCCGGCGGGGAGCGCCAGCGTCTCAAGCTGGCCATCCACATGGCCGAGAAGGCGGCGACGTACGTGCTCGACGAGCCGACCACAGGGCTCCACATGGCGGACGTGGACCAGCTGCTCGCCCTGCTCGACCGGCTGGTGGACGCGGGCAACACCGTCATCGTCATCGAGCACCACCAGGCTGTGATGGCCCACGCGGACTGGCTCATCGACCTCGGGCCCGGGGCCGGCCACGACGGGGGCCGTGTGGTGTTCGAAGGAACACCGGCGGATCTGGTGGCCCAGGGCGGCACACTCACCGCACGGCATCTGCGGGAGTACGTAGCGGGCTGAGGCGTACGACGGCTGCCGGTCCGACGCTTCCGTAGGCAGGGGGGGCGGTTTCCGCTCCCCCCGAACGGCGAGCCAAGCGCGAATCCGTACATTCGGTGTAATTCTCGCCCAGTGGGTACGAGTATGGGTATGAGCACTGGAAATCCCGACCCTGATCCGCGCAACACACCCGGCCTGGACTCCGGAGGAGGCGTCCCTGTCGGCGACACACCTCCGGCCGAAGGCAGCACATCCGAGGCGGGGCCGAGGAACGAACCACCCAGGGGATGGGCGAAGGGGCCTCTCATCGCCATCCTCGTCCTGGCGGTGGTGGTAGCGGCCTTCTTCCTCGTCTACGCCATCCTCATCTGAGAGGCACTGCCACTGACCGTGTGACCGTGTGACCGGAGGGCGGCGGGGTGGCCGGTGTCAGGGCCGGTACCGCAGGGGATGATCGGCTGGTACCTCGGTGAGCACGATCCGGTGACCGTCAGGATCGGCGATCCACATCTCGATGAGGCCCCAGGGTTCCCGCAGGGGTGGCCGCAGCACCTCCACCCCTTGGCCCGCCAGCTCCCGGTGAGCCGCCTCGCAGTCGTCCACCTGCATCCAGAGGCGTATGTTCCCAGTCGGTGGGTCGTCCGCACGGTTCGACTTCCCGGACAGTTCAAGGAAGCCCCCGCCGAGAAAGTAGACGGTTCCCCTCTCCTGGCCGGTGCCGAACTCGCGGTACACGGCCAGACCAAGGGCGTTTCCGTAGAAGTCACGGGATGCCTGCGGGTCACGGGGACGCAGCAGCACCCGGCTGCTCAGTACTTGCACCATGAACACGACCCTACGCCGGTCTCCTGCCATCGGTGCGGAGTTCCCCACCCGGCGCGTGAGTCCTCGGGTCAGAGGACCTGGCCACAGATGAGATTCCAGCGTTCGCTGCGCCCGCTGAGCTCGGTGAGGGTCAGGGGCGCCACGTCGAGGCGCCAGAACGCCGCCGGGGGCAGACCGAGCCCGTGAACGACCGCGGCCCGTACGGCAGCCGGCTCCACCACAGCGAGTACCCGGCCGCCGCCTTGCCCCAGACCGTCGAGCCATCCACCGACCCGGGCGGAGAAGCCGGTCAGCGACTCGCCGCCGTGCGGGGCGGCATCCGGGTCGGCCAGCCAGGCGGCCACGCCCTCCGGCTCGCTCCCGCTCACTTCGGACAGGCGCTTCCCGGCCCAGCGTCCCATGTCCCAGTCGGCAAGGGCGGGTTCGCAGACGGGGCGGAGCCCTAGTGCCTCGGCGGTCCGGAGGCAGCGCGTGGAGCTGCCGCTCAGGAAGAGATCCGCGTCGGGCACGCGGTCCGCGGCAGCTCGTGCCCGGCGTGTTCCGGCCTCGTCGAGGGGCGAGTGGAGGGGGGCGCCGGGAGGTGCGCCGGGGGGTGCGTCACTGCCGAACCTGGCCTCCCGCATGGCTGAGTTCATCGCAGGCGCGATCAACATCACCCGTACCGTCACAGTGTTCCCCACTCCGCGCCTCACTCCCTGTCCCACTGCTCCATGCCCCTCTCCGGCCTCCGGCCCGCACGGCATGCGACGTGGGGTGCCGGAGTCCGCCGGTCTGCCGATTGCACCATGGCGGTGCCCAGTCGCAGACGGTATGGTCACGATCACCATGACGAGGGTGGGACGGAAGCCGGTGAGAATCCGGCACGGTCGCGCCACTGTGAACTCGTACCCGTACCTGTGCGAGAAGTCAGACCCGGCACCGTCGTCTTAGGCACCACGATCGGGACGCGTGTTCCCACAGGAGGTTCTGCCATGGCTCAGTCCGCTGCCACCACCACCGCCGTACCGGCCATCACCCCCATCTCCCTGAGGACGCTCGCCCCTTGGGCGGCGTTCTTCGGCATTCTCATGCTCGTCCTGCTGTACTTCGCCGGTGCCGAGCAGGGGGCCATCTCCGTGATCGCCGGCGAGGGCGTGCACGAGTGGGTCCACGACGGCCGACACCTGCTCGGTTTCCCCTGCCACTGAGAAACCGATAAGCAGGGGACGATCTCGTGAACTCCATATCTGTCAGAGCTCTGCTCGTACGCGGGATGCTGGCGGGCCTCGCGGCGGGCGCGCTCGCTCTCGTCGTCGCCTATTTCCTCGGCGAGTCCCAAGTGGACGCCGCTATCGCCCTGGAAGCGGCTCACCACCATGACCACGGTGGCGGCGAGGAGCTCGTCAGCCGCACGATGCAGGCCACCGGCGGACTCGCCACCGGCATCCTGGTGTTCGGTGTGGCGGTGGGCGGCATCGCCGCGCTCGTGTTCTGTTACGCGCTCGGCCGCATCGGCGCCTTCGGCCCACGGGCCACAGCCGCTCTGGTCGCAGGCGCCGCTCTGTTGACGGTGTACGTCGTGCCGTTCCTGAAGTATCCGGCGAACCCGCCGGCAGTCGGCGATCCCGGCACCATCGGCCGACGCACCGCTCTGTTCTTCCTGCTCGTGGTGTTGAGCGTGTTGCTGGCCGTCGCCGCCGTGATTCTCGGCAGGCGGCTCGCGCCTCGTCTGGGCAACTGGAACGCGTCGATCGCCGGGTTCGCGGGCTTCGTACTCGTCATCGGGGTGGCGTACGCGTTCCTGCCGTCGTTCAACGAGGTGGGCAAGGACTTCCCGGCCACGCTGCTCTGGCAGTTCCGGCTTTCCACGCTCGCCATCCAGGCCACGCTGTGGGCCGGCTTCGGCCTCGTCTTCGGGTACCTGGCCGAACGCCTGCTGGAACCGGGGGCGGGCCGCCCGGCCACGGGCAACAGCGGGGTGACCTCCCCGGCGGAGAGGGCGATGCGCTGACGGATGCCGCGCGCGACCGGCCCGCCGGTAACCCGGCGGGCCGCCCTTCCCGGTACAGGTCCGGACAGCTTCTGGTCGTCCTCGCGGGTCCAGCCGATCACGTAGTGACGCAGCTGCTCGTCCGCACGGACGAGCAGCATTCCCGCCGCTGTCATTGACGCGGTGCGACGCGATGTTGTCCCGGTCCGCGTCGCCCTGCACGGAGGCGACACCCTGTGCGCGGGCGAACTCCAGGGCACGGGGCGGACGCATGTGAGTAGCGAGGGTAACGCCGGGCAGTAGCATTGCTACGAAATCGGGGTAGCGTTGCTATGTATTTGGTGTTAGCGTTGCTTCATCAGCATGACGCGAACAGCCGTCCCCTCCATCTGGGAGCAACGTGATGAGTGAGCGAACTGTCCCCGCCTCCCGCAGGGTCGCCGTCGTGACCGGCGGGTCGCGAGGCATCGGCCGTGAGAGTGCCGAACGGCTCGCGACGGACGGATTCTCCGTCGTCGTCAACTACGCGGGCAATCGCACCGAAGCAGAAGCGGCGGTCGCAGCCATCGTCGCCGCAGGCGGCGAGGCGTTCGCGCATCAGGCGGACGTGGCCGACGAAGTCGCCATAGCGGCGCTCTTCGACGCCGCCGAGGAAAGGTTCGGGGAGTGGATGTGGTCGTCCACGCCGCGGGCGTGATGACGCTGGCCCCGCTGGTCGACACGGACCTGGACGCGCTGGACCGGATGCACCGCACCAACATCCGCGGCACGTTCGTGGTGGATCAGCAGGCCGCCCGCCGCCTGCGAGAGGGTGGTGCGATCATCAACTTCTCCAGCTCGGTGCTGTCCCTGTCCCTCCCCGGCTACAGCGCCTACGCCGCCACCAAGGGCGCTGTCGAGGCCATGACGCTCATCCTGGCCCGAGAGCTGCGCGGCCGCGACATCACGGTCAACGCGGTCGCCCCGGGCCCCACCGCGACCGACCTGTTCCTGAAGGGGAAGGACGAGGAGGCCGTGGAGCGGATCGCGGCTCAGGCGCCTCTTGAGCGCTTGGGTACGCCGAAGGACATCGCGGAAGTCATATCCTTCCTCGCCGGGCCTGCCCGCTGGGTCAACGGCCAGGTCGTGCGGGCCAACGGCGGCATCGTATGAACAGGACGTCGACAACCTCTGCGCGGCCCCCGCGACGGTCCCGGCCCGTCCCTCGCCTGTATCGGACTCGGCTCCCCTCCGGCCGCTGTGCCGCCGTCCGCAGTGCGCGGGGCACTGCTTGATAGCGTCCGTCCGATGAGTACACGAGCGCGCATTCTTGAGGTGGCGGCCGAGCTGGTCGCGGTGTCCCCGGACGGCGACGTCTCCACGCGTGCCGTGTGTGAGGCCGCGCAGGTCGGGGCGCCCGCTCTGTACCGGCACTTCGGGGACAAGGAAGGGCTGCTGTCAGCCGTTGTCGACCAGGGCTTCGACGCGTACCTTGCGACGAAGCGAGGGCGCGGCGCATCCACCGACCCGGTGCAGGATCTCCGGGACGGCTGGGACAGCCACGTGGAGTTCGCCCTGCGCAATCCGAATCTGTACCGGCTGATGAACTCGCCCGCGATGCGCACACCGCCGGCCTCGGCGCTGGAGGCGCATCGCATACTCACGCACGACCTGGAGAGGGCGGCCGAGCGCGGCAGACTGCTGGTCGCGCCCGATTTGGCCGCCCAGATGGTCATGTCAGCCAACGTGGGTGTGGCGCTGATGCTGGTGGCGCGGCCGGCGACCTTCTCCGACCCCACGGCATCGAGGCGGGTGCGTGACGCCGTACACGCCGCCGTCCTCACGCCCGAGCCGACCGACGGTGACCCGGCGGAAGCCGTCGCCCCCTCTGTCGCGGTCCCTTCCACCGCCGCCACCCTGAGCGCCCTGCTGAGGCAGTCCCAGGGCGCCGGACTCAGCACGGCGGAGGCGGCGCTGATGACGGAATGGCTCGACCGTGTCTCCAACACGCGTTCAGCCCCGGAGCCGGAGCCCCGGACCTGACCTGAACCGCGCTGTGGGGTACCCGTTATGGGGTGTCGGGGGGCGAGGAAGGTGGGTAGTTGGAAGTGCCCTGCTGGAGGGCGAGTTCTCTCGGGAGCAGGCGAACACTCGGGAGCGGGAGATCTACCGCCGTAATCCGCGGCAGGTCGTTTCCGGCCTTCGGGCATGGTTCGGTGATTGCCCGGAGATCTCCTGGAACCTGCCGACCGGCAGATTCTCGCCGAACAGGGTGTGCACCCCGGGGCTGGGGCGTAGGGGGCATTTTCGGGCGTAGTAGTGTGCTGATGCAGAGTCACGACGTGTGTGAGGACCGGGAGTTGGTATGCCGCGCTTGGAAGCGGTGAGCAAGCGCTACGGCCGGGGGCGGTGGATTCTGCAGGATGTCGATGTGGAGATTCCCGCCGGATCGGTGGTGGCGTTCGCCGGTGGGAACGGATCGGGGAAGTCGACGCTGCTGAGGATGGTGGTCGGTCTCTCGAAGCCCACACGCGGTGCCGTCACCGGCAGGCCGGCCGTGGTCAGCTATGTACCCGACCGCTTCTCGCCCAATGAACGCATGTCGCCCCTCGCGTATCTGACGCACATGGGCCGCATCCGCGGCATGGGCACCCATGCGGCGTCCAGCCGGGCGCACCACCTCCTGGACCGCCTGGCACTCGTCGGCGGCAAGGACGCCGAGCTCCGCACCCTGTCCAAGGGCAATGCCCAGAAGGTGGCGCTGGCTCAGGCCGTACTGGTGCAACCGCAGTTGCTCGTCCTCGACGAACCGTGGTCGGGCCTCGACGCCTCGGCCCACGGAGTGCTGGCCGAGATCATGACCGAGGTGTCCGGGGCGGGCGGTGCGGTGGCCTTCACCGATCACCGGGAGTCGGTGACCAGGGCCCATGCCTCGCAGACGTACACCGTCAAGCAGGGGCGAGTGACGCTGCGCGGGCCGGAAGCCGTCGTTCAGCGGTACGCGGTGACCGCTGTCGCACTGGGGATGCCGGGCCACGGCGGCGTGCCCCAGGAAGTGGAGTGGGGGACGATCGCCGGTGTCCTGTCGGTCGCGGCCCGCGGGCCGGGCGCCCTCCTCGTCGAGGTGGAACAGGACCACGCCGACGCGCTGCTGCTGGTCGCACTCCGCACCGGGTGGTCCGTGGTGGATGTGACGCGCGCCGCGCGAAGCCACCGTGTACAGGACAGCGTGGCGGGAGGGAACGCCCGGTGATCGCGCTGATCCGCTACTCCTTCGCGACTGTCCTGCACACCCAGCGCTATCTCGCGCCCGTCCTTCTCTTCGCCGGTCTGCTGGGGGTGCTGACCGTCAACGGCAGCGGCCCGCTCCCGCCGGCCTACGCCTCATCAGGGGGCGCCCTGTTCATCTGCGCGACCTGGCTGACCATCGCGCTCACCAGCCTCGACGACCCGGCACAGCGATCCATCGTCGTGGTGAGCGCCGGCCGGTCCCTCAAGGTGCTGATCGGGTCGATCAGCACCCTACTGATCAGTTGCCTCGTGCTGATGGTCGTCGGCCTGGTCTTCCCGCTGTGGGTCGGGTCCTACGACGTCCGCGCCGTCGACCTGCTGCTTGGCGTCGAAGCCCAGCTCACCTGCGCCTTCACCGGTGTCGCCATCGGTGTGCTGTGCTCACGGCTGGTCTTCAGACGGCAGGGGTACGCGCTGGTGGCCGCCCTCGGGCTCGTCATGGTGCTCTTGTTCGTGGAGGGCCTGCCGCCGGTCAACCGACTGTTCACCATGATGGCGACGTCCTCGGACTCCGCGGAGCTGCTGGCCCCGGCGGGCGGCATGATGGCCCTGGCCACCGCTCTCCTCGTCGCCGCGGCGGCCGTGACGCAGTATCTCGCCAGTCTCAAGGAATGACGTCGAGGTGCTCACGCCTCAGCCAGAGGTGGAACAACCAGCTCTGTGAGCAGCAACGGCCGGCAAGGCCGCCGAGTTCGTCCGCACCAAGAGCCGGCCCTGGTTCGAGAGCGGCCAGGACACGGCCGTCGAGGACCCGCTGCTCGTGCAGCGCTTCGGTGAACTCGGCCTTCAGGTCAGGGCGGCGGATGCGCTCCTCGTGGCGGCCGCCCGCGCCGTGGAAGCGGCGACGGACGATCTCACCGACAACACCGCGGCCGAGGCGTCCCTCGCGGTGGCCGCGGCGAAGGTTCATTGCGCGACCGCGACCGCGACCGCGGCGGTGGAGGTGGCCGGTGCGCTGTTCGAGGTGGCGGGCACCGCACTGGTGGGCAGCCATCACGAAGTGGCCGAGCGGATCGCGGAGTACCACCGGCTCGGGATCGACGAGTTCATCCTGTCGGGACACCCCCATGTCGAGGAGGCGTACTGGGTCGGCGAGGGTGTGCTGCCGTGCTGGCCGACGCCGGTCTGTGGACCCACCCCGCCGCGCTCACCGGGCAGCCCGACGCCGAGGTGCCCTTCGCCACAGGGTTGTCCCGGTGACGTGCTGACACGAGACGGGCTCTGGGCGCGCAGCGTGAACGTGAAGCCGCGGCCGTACGCCTGACGCGTGTCGACGTCCAGCCGTAGTCCGCCGGGAACCGGGCTCACCCGTCGCGCAGACCGTCCGCGTCCGCGGTTCCCGCCACCTCCCCGCCGTCCCACATCGCCGAGCGTCCGTGCCCTGAGTGAGTACGCCCGACGCAGCTGGTCCCGGCGTCCCGCCCAGCGGCCCCGGCTGTGTCGCGCGCGGCGACCGGTGGCTCTGGGCCCCACCCTCCGGCGCTGCGTACGCTGCGGCCATGTCGCCTGTTGGTGTGCGGGGCCCACGGGACCGGGTAACGTCTTTGTCATGGTCTTCCAGGCGCCGATTTACGAGTGAGAGCGTGATGGGCCCCTGCTGACGTCTTCCGACGTCGCCGCCCGTCCCTGCCCACCGATGAATCCGCAGATCACTTCACATCATTACCGGGAGAACCCGTGACCGTGAGCAAGAACATCAACAACCCTGTCGGCATGGGCGGTGGCCAGCGCAAGAAGCTGTCCCGCGCCGAGCGGCAGAACAACGGGCCGCACCGCAACCTCGACCGCCAGGGCGCGGCCGACCAGAAGGCGGAGCTGGTACGCAAGATGCGCGAGAAGGCCGACGCGGCTGACGGCGCCGGGCGGACGGGCGACGACACCGCGCAGAGCTGACGCGCCGCCGCCGCAGGGCGGCACCGCACGACGCAGGGCCGGAACCGCGACGCGCGGTCCCGGCCCTGCTGCCGTATCGGGGCGCAGCTGCCCTTACCGGGGCGGCCGTTCCCGCTCGGCCGCCCGGGGCAGCCGCAGGTTCCTCAGCCCAGTCACCCCGGCGCATCGGTGGGCTGGGAGACGCCTGCGCCGCCACGAGGGTCGGTGCCCCCGATCCACGATTCCCTGAATTCAGGATTCTGTGTACTCTCGGGGAGTGCTGACACTCGCTTCCGACATCGAGGTGCTGGCGCGGTTCGGCCGCGCTCTCGCCGACCCCATCCGCTGCCGCATCCTTCTCGCCCTCCGCCAGGCCCCCGCCTACCCGGCCGACCTCGCCGATATCCTGGGAATCTCCCGTACCCGGCTGTCGAACCACCTGGCCTGCCTGCGCGACTGCGGCCTGGTCGTCACGGTTCCCGACGGCCGACGCACACGCTACGAACTCGCCGACGAACGCCTGGGCCACGCGCTCGACGACCTCCGGACCACCGTCGTCGCCGTCCAGGCGGACAGGACCTGCCCGGACGCGGACGAGGCGGGCTGTTGCTGATGACCGCGATATTCCTCGACCGCGGCCCGGCCCGGCGTGACGCGCTCACCCGGCGCATACGCCTGCTCGTCGCGGCGACCATCACCTACAACGTCGTCGAAGCCGTCGTCGCGATCACCGCGGGCACCCTGGCCTCGTCGACCGCCCTGGTCGGCTTCGGACTCGACTCCGTCATCGAGGTCTCCTCCGCCACAGCCGTCGCCTGGCAGTTCTCCGCCCGTGACCCCGCCGTCCGCGAAGCCCGCGAGCAGCGCACCCTGCGGATCATCGCCGTGTCGTTCTTCGCACTCGCGGCCTACGTAACCGTCGACTCCGTCAGGGCGCTGACCGGCACCGGCGAGGCGGGCCACTCGATTCCCGGCATCATCCTCGCCGCTCTCTCGCTGGCGGTCATGCCGTTCCTGTCGGCAGCCCAGCGCAAGGCCGGTCGTGAACTCGGCTCGGCCTCCGCGGTCGCCGACTCCAAGCAGACCCTGCTGTGCACCTACCTCTCCGGCGTGCTCCTGGCCGGCCTGCTGGCCAACCTGCTGCTCGGTTGGTCCTGGGCCGACCCGATCGCCGCCCTCGTCATCGCCGCCATCGCCGTCAAGGAAGGCCGCGACGCCTGGCAGGGGAAGGGCTGCTGCGCGCCCACCACGCACGCTCCTGCCGCGAGTACCGCAGCAACCTGCGGTCGCGCCAAGGGCTGCGACTGCTGCTGACAACCGTCGCCGATGCCCGCGCCGGGAGCGTCGGCACCGCTCCGTTGAAGATCGGGCGGCAGTGGACACCGGACACACGGGGCCACGGCATCGACTCCGGGCACCACGTGGCCGAAGGGGCTCCAGAAGCGCTCACGTCCTCCCTTGCGGACTTCTTCGCCGGACGGCCCGGGTGAGACCGCCGGAGCAGGGCGTCGGTCCGCCGGAGGACTCCGTGCGTACCGAGTCCCCGTCGTACGCGGGGACGGGCGGTCAGGGTCGCGCGGGCCCGCTCCTCCCGGCGGATGACCACCCCTGCTGACGCAGCCTCTCGAACCCGTCGAGCAGGAGATCAAGCGCGAACTCGAACTCGAACTGGTCGTCACACCCCTGGCCCACCACGGACGCCTCGTCGTGCACCACCGCGCCGGCCAGCTCCCTCACGTACGGATAATCTCCGGCGCCCTCCGTTGGCGTGACCGGCTGAGCCTGGGGGCCGGGGGAGGGTGGAGCGTCGAACAGCTCCTGTGTGAGGCCCATCATGCGGCCGCCCAGAGCGTGCATCACATGGTGCGTCAGGTCGACGGAGAAACCACCGGTCCGGAACATGCCGATCACGGAGTCCATGTACGCGAGCACGACGGGTGTCGGACTGCTGCGCGTCTGGATCACCTGGGCCGCCCAGGGGTGCCCGAGGAGAGCGCGCCGAGCCGAGAGAATCCTGTGGCGAACCGCGCCCTTCCAGTCGGAACCAGGGGCCGGCGGAGCGATCTCGCTCATGACGACATCGACCATGCCGTCCAGGAGCTGTTCCTTGTTCGCCACGTGCTTGTAGAGCGCCATCGGCACCACGCCCAGCTCCTTCGCGAGCTTGCGCATGCTCAGCGCCTCGATCCCGATGCCATCGGCGAACGCGACAGCGGCCCGCAGAACCCGGTCCCTGGTCAGGGGGGTTCGGCGCACCGGCTCCGTCTGTACGGCCATCTCCGCACCAGCTCCCTCGCGTCGTGTCGTATCGGCGCCCCGACTTGACGAGTGTACGTCGTACACCTACCGTGAGCCGAGTGGTGTACGCCGTACACCACTCAATGGGGGGTGGGTTCTGGTGGTACCGATCAGAAGAACCGCGGTCGTCACAGGTGTGCTGTTTCTCGTCACCGAGGCAGCCGCGATCGGCGGCCTCGCGCTGTACGGCCCTGTCCTGCAGGACGCGCACTACGTCGTCGGTCCCGGCGCCGACACACGGGTGTTCCTCGGCGCACTGTTCGAGATCGTCCTGGCGGCGGCCGTCGTCGCCACCGGAGTCGTGCTGTATCCGGTCCTCAGGAAGCAGAACGAGGGGGCCGCGCTGGGCTATGTGTGCGCCCGACTCCTCGAAGCCGCCGTCATCATCGTCGGCGTCATCAGCGTTCTGTCGGTCGTGACACTGCGCGGCGAGTTCAAGGGAGCGGCGGACAGCGACACCGCCTCACTGCTCACAGCCGCCAGGACGCTGGTGGCCGTCCATGACTGGACGTTCCTCATGGGCCCCAACTTCATCCTGGGCGCGAACTCCCTCGTACTCGCGTGGCTGATGTATCGCTCAGGGCTCGTCCCACGGTTCATCGCCGTGCTGGGGCTGGTGGGGGGCGCGTTGATCTGCGTCTCCGCGACCGGAGTGATGTTCGGGCTGTACGAGCAGGTCTCCGTGGGGGGCGCGCTCGCGGCGATCCCCGTGTTCGCGTGGGAAGTGAGCCTCGCCGCCTGGCTCATCATCAAGGGGTTCACACCGGTCGCCCTTCTTGACGAGGCCGGCGACGAGAAGCGGCTTGCCACCTCGTAGCCGGGCCCGCGCCCGGTGTCGGAGCCGCCAGGACGCCGTGCGCTCCACGGCCATCGAGAGCGCCCCGTGGCCGGTGGCCGGGGCCGGTGACACCCGCGGCACCGTCAGGGCCCGCTTGTACGCGCCCGGGCCCGGACATCCCGCGCCACCGGTTACCCGCTCGGCTGAGGCGGCGCCTCCCCGGCCCCAACCCTCCCGCGTGAGGGTTCTCCGTGCGACGGCCACCACCCCGCCCCGCCCCCTCGCGCCGCGTGAGCGGGGCGAGTTCGTAGCACTGCGTCAACCCGCCACCACACAGCGTCCAAAAGCTCTAGTGTACGGACGTGCCGTGCTGCTCATCGCAGCCATCTGAGGAGGCTTCTTGTGTCATCGCCTTGCGACCCCCAGCACTCTCCCGCCGGCGATGTGGGTGCAGCGCTTCTGATGATCGACTCCCGGTTGAAAGGAATCCATGACGGCAGGACCGAGACCGATCCCGAAACACAGGCGCTGGTCGAGCAGTTCACCGCCTCAATGGGTCCTGACGGGGCCGATGACCTGCTGGACGGCGCGTGCACTCTCATCTACATGTTCATGACCTGGCTGCGTAAGGCCCACGAGGCCCACGACAAGGACGTCATCGAGTACGTGGTGCCCAATCTCGTGGCGACCTTGCGCATGATGCCCAAGAGTGTCCGCCCTGAGGCCATTCCCACCATGGCCGGCCTGGTCATCGCGGCCGGAACCGGCCTCAGTCCCAACCTGTGGCGCAAACAGTACGGAGACTGGACCGAGGTGGAGTTGAACCCCCTGGAAGCCACCGCGTTCCTGCTCGCGGAGCACATCAATCGCATCACCGACGACCCCGACTTCGCCACGCGCGTCATCACCGATGCGCTGTCCAGTGCGGACGAGGACTGACGTGACCTGCCGTCTCCTCAGCGGCTCCTGGTGATGCTCGCCAGGCCGTGAGGTGTCCGGGGTGTCCGGTCCTGGGCTTCGGTCCCGGGGCCGTTCATCCTCGACTGCCGCCCGGTGCCGTTCCGGGGCGCCGGTCTCCGTCGACGTTCGACGTGCTGTATTCCGTACGCCGCCTGGCGCTCGTCATCGCCGCCTGATCGGGGGGCCGGAGGGCGGCCCGTCTTTCCATCGTTGAAAATTTTTCGCGCACGACCGTAGTCAGCTGTTTGAAGCTGTGGCTCAATGTTCGTCTATGTGCTGTGCCTCGCGGGTCGAGGCACTCCGGCTTCTTCGATGAGGACGACGCCTTGCGACGACAACCAGCCCGCTCCCGCACCTTGTTCAGGACCATCGCCTGTACGGCAGCGCTGCTGCTCCCCCTCGGCGCCACGCTGATACCGGCTGCCGCCGCGGCCCCCGCCTTCGCCCCCGCCTCCTCCTCCGCCTTCGTGACGGAGGAGCCCTCCGTCGAGGTGAACGGCCTCAAGGGCGAGTACTTCGCCATGTCCGCCCCGGGCGCTCGCGACTTCGCCGAGCTGGGCGGTACGACACTTGACCCGGAGATCAACTTCCCCGCTCTGACCGGCGCGTTCGAGACCGCCACCGGCAGGTCGGAGCACACCACCGCTCGATGGACCGGACAGATCGAGGCCCCCGCCACGGGGGAGTACACCTTCGCCGCCATCGGCGACAACGGCTTCCGTCTCTTCATCGACGACAAGCCCGTCATCGACCACTGGGTCCCCGACTGGGACAGGGAGCAGACCAGCCGGCCGGTCGCGCTGAACGCCGGTGAACCGCATGAGTTCCGGCTGGAGATGTTCCAGGACATCGGCGGGGCCAACATGTTCCTGCGCTGGTCGGGCCCCGGGCTCGCCAAGCAGATCGTGCCGGAGTCCGCCTTCACCCCGCCGGCCGACTTCGAGGTCTACCCCGTCGCGCTGACCGTCGCGGAGGACGGCCGGAAGGTGCAGGCGACCTTCGAGGACGAGCTGGCGGACGTCGAGGGCGTGCAGGACCACCTCGTGATCGAGGCGGACACCACGCCCATGCCGGTCACGTCGGTCGCCAGGGCGTCCGACGACCCCCGGGCGCTGGTCGTCACCCTTGCCGAACCCATCCAGAAGAACCAGCAGGTCCGGGTGGCGTACGACGGTGAGGGCGGCCTGAAGAACGGCGACGAGACCGTCCCCGAGATCAGCCGCAGGGCCAAGAACCTCTCCACGCAGCGGCTTCTCACCCCGTGGGGCGAGAAGCTCGACAGGCAGAACCCACTGCCCGAGTACCCCCGCCCGCAGCAGGTGCGCGACCGGTGGAAGAACCTCAACGGACCGTGGGAGTTCGCCGGGGCCGCCGCGGGTGAGCAGCCGGTCTTCGGCCGGTCGCTCGACGAGCGCATCACCGTGCCGTTCCCCGTCGAGTCGCAGCTGTCGGGTCTCGAGCGCCACGAAGACCACATGTTCTACCGCAAGCTCGTCACGGTTCCCAAGAACTGGTCGGTCGGCAAGGAGGGCGACAACGCCAAGCGCCTGAAGCTGCACTTCGGCGCCGTCGACTACCACGCCCGCGTGTGGGTGAACGGCCGGCAGGTCGCCGAGCACACCGGCGGATACACCGCCTTCAGCGCCGACATCACCGACGCGGTCAAGGGCGACGGCCCCCAGGAGATCGTCGTCGCGGTCACCGACACCACCGGACGCGACCAGCCCACGGGCAAGCAGTCGAGCAACCCCGGCGGCATCTTCTACACCGCGTCCTCCGGCATCTGGCAGACCGTGTGGATGGAGCCCGTCGCCCCGGTCGCGGTCGACTCCCTCAAGACCACGCCCGACATCGACAAGGGACGGCTGGCTCTGACGGTCAACTCCGAGGGCGCGACCGGGTCCGCCCGGATCACCGCCGTCGCGCGTGACAGGAACGGCGAGGTCGTCGGCCGGGTCACCGGGCCGGCCAACCGTCAACTGAGCCTGCCGGTCGCCAGGCAGCACCTGTGGACGCCGGACAACCCCTATCTCTACGACCTGGACGTCACTTTGCGCGACGGCAGGTCGAAGGATGCTGTCGGCAGCTACTTCGGGATGCGGTCCTTCGGCGTCGAGAAGGTCGGCGGTTACCCGAAGCTGGTGCTCAACGGGAAGCCGTTCTTCTCCCTCGCCCAGCTCGACCAGGGCTTCTACCCCGACGGGCTCAACACGCCGCCCAGCGACGCCGCTCTCGTCTTCGACCTGAAGACCCAGAAGGACCTGGGATTCAACGCCGTACGCAAGCACATCAAGGTCGAGCCCGCCCGCTGGTACCACCACGCCGACCGGCTGGGTCTGCTGGTGTGGCAGGACTTCGTCTCCGGTGACCTCGCGGGGGAGGAGGGCCACAAGGCGTTCGTCGACCAGGGCGCCGAGATGATGGAGCAGCTGCACAACCACCCCTCGATCGGCGGATGGATCGTCTTCAACGAGGGCTGGGGCGAATGGGACCGCACCGAGACCGGGCGGATCGCCGAGTCCGTCCAGGCCGCCGACCCCTCGCGGGTCGTCAACGCCCACAGCGGTGTCAACTGCTGCAACTCCAAGGGCGACAGCGGCAAGGGTGACATCATCGACCACCACGACTACAACAACACCGACGCCCCCTTCCCGGACCACCGGGCCGCGATGGACGGGGAGCACGGCGGCTTCACCCTCCGTACCCCCGGACACATGTGGCCGGGCGCCCCGACTGCGATCTACAGCGGCGTCGCCGACAAGGCGGCCCTCACCGCCAAGTACGTCGAGAACACCCGTACGCACTACCTGGAAGCGGCCGGCGCCGAGCTCTCCGGGTCCGTCTACACCCAGGTGACCGACCTGGAGAACGAGCTCAACGGGCTCTGGACGTACGACCGCCGGGAGATCAAGGTCGACCAGGCGCAGGTGCGTGCGATCAACGAAGAGGTGATCGCGGCGGGTGCCGCCGCCGGTGAGAGGGGCGCGGTCAAGGGCGGCGGTGCCTGGTCCCTTGACGAGAACCAGGGCACCACGGCGGCTGACAGCGGGCCCAATCGCAAGGACCTCACCCTCGCCGGGGGCGCGTCATGGACGAGGGGCGTGCACGGCTCCGCCCTCGGGTTCGACGGTGCGGGGCAGTACGCAGAGACGAGCGGCCCGGTGGTCGACACCACCGGTGACTACACCGTGTCCGCCTGGGCGTCCCTGGCCGCGCTTCCGGACAACTACGCCACCGTCGTGAGTCAGGACGGCCGCCGCACGGAGAATCCGTTCTACCTCCAGTACGGCCAGGGCGCGTTCGCCTTCTCCACGCCCGGCGGCAACCGTGCCCGGTTCGAGGTGACGCCCGCGACCGGCCGGTGGTACCACCTCGTCGGCGTGCGCAGCGGCGACCGCATCAAGCTGTACGTCGACGGCGAGCTCGCGGCCACCGCCGCCGCCGGGGCGCCGACGTCAGCACCGGCCCGCTCTCCGTGGGCCGCGCCAAGTGGTCGGGTGGCGACACCGACTTCTGGAACGGCTCCATCGACCAGGTGCGGGTGTACGACAAGGCGCTGACCGACCAGGAGGTGACCGCCCTCCACGCCGGCGAGAAGCCGTAGGGCTCAGGCCCACCCATCGCTCCCGGCGGTGCGCGACAGGTCCGCGCTGCCGGGAGTCCGGCCTGTCATACGGGGGAGAGGGCGCCCCCGGTGCTCTCCCTGACCACCAGCCGGTGCGGGACCACGATCCGGCGGGCGGGCAGTGTGCCGAGCCTGCCGAGTACCCGTTCGCTCAGGCACTGCACCGCGCGCTCGGCGATCTGCTCAGCGTCCGGGGCGACCGTCGTCAGCGAGGGGGAGGCGAAACGGCCGTCCTCGATGTCGTCGAACCCCATCAGCGCCACGTCCCCCGGAACCCGCAGCCCGTGCTCGGCCGTCACGCGCAGCGCTCCGAGGGCGAGTTCGTCGCTGAAGCAGAAGACCGCGTCCGGGGGTTCGGGCAGCCGGAGCAGTGCGCGCATGGCCCTGGCCCCTTCGGACCGGTGCAGATCGGCCACCTCCACCTCGGCGGCCGGGGTGAGCCCCGCTTCACCGAGCCCCTGGCGGAAGCCTTCGGCCCGCTGCTCGGCCGTACCGTGCCGGAGCCGGGGCTGAAGGCCGACGGCCGCGATGCGCCGCCGGCCGAGCGACGTCAGATGGCGGGCGGCGGCCCGGGCCGCCTCGACGTTGTCGAGCGCGACGTGGTCGATGGTTCCGTGCGGGTCCAGCTCCCCGAGAACGACCAGGGGCAGACCCCGCGCGAGCGAGGCCAGCTCGGCCGGGGGTGTCGACCACGGGCTGACGATCATTCCGTCCACCCGGTGGCCCTCCGAGCCGTCGAGCAGGCGCCGTTCCAGCACCGGCCGCCCTCCGGTCCGGTCCAGCAGGACGGTCCAGCCCCGTTCCTGCGCCGCGTCGATGAGGAGACCCGCCAGTGCGCCGAAGTAGGGGAGTGGATCTCGGGCACCACGACTCCGATGAGGCCGGTACGGCCCTGCCGGAGGTTGCGGGCGGCGAGGTTGGGGCGGTATCCCAGCTCCTCCACCGCCGCCATCACCCGGGCGCGTGTCGCGGGGGCGACGGCCGCGGCGTTGCTCACGACATTGGAGACGGTCCTGACGGACACACCGGCGAGCACGGCGACATCCTTGAGTCTCGCTGCCACGGCCGGTGCGCCCCCGTCGTCTCCACCAGGCGGGCCCGGCTGTCTGCCGCGCCCCTTCGGAGGTGACCGTAACAGCTGGTGCGGAGGGAGACCGCGCCATCCTCTTGCCACGTTGGTTGCAACGTTGCAAACTGTTCGTCGACGGGCGCGCGGCCCACCAGAACCGGCCGCTGCGGGCCTGGCCGGCCGTCGTGTTCCGTACCGAGGGAAAGGGCCCAGACATGCATGAACCGGCGACCGCCTCCACCGCCGCCCCCGCTCCCGGCGCCCTCGTCGAAACGGCCGTCGGCGACCTCCACACGGCAGGTGTCACCGCCTGCCGGGGAGCCTTCCCGCCGCAGTGGGCGGATGTGCTGCGCGAGGACATCGAAGCCGCCTTCGCCGAGGCGCGCGGCCGTGAGGGCGGAGCGGTGAGCCGGGGCCCGCACAGGTACTACGTCGAGATCCACCCCGAGCAGCTGCGGGGCTTCGTGGAGCTCGTGGAGCACCCCTGGGTGCGCGCGGTGTGCGAGGCCGTCCTCGGGCCCGACTACCGCATCGTCGAGCTCGGGTTCGACGTGCCGCTGGCCGGGGCGGTCGACCAGCCCTGGCACCGGGACTTCCCGATGCCGGACGCCACCCGCCACCAACGCCGGCTCACCTCGCTCGCGTTCAACGTCACCGCCGTCGACACGCGCGAGGACATGGGGCCCTTCGAGATCGCGCCGGGCACCCAGTGGGACGACGACGCCCGCTTCGGACACCGGATGTTCCCGCCCCGCGACACCTACCCGCGCTACGCGGGGCTCGCCGAGCGGAAGTACCCGCGGCGCGGGGACGTCTCGGCGCGCTCGGCCCTCACCATCCACCGGGGCACGGCCAACCACTCGCCCGACTCGCGGCCCGTGCTGGTCCTCGGTGTCGACGCTCCCGGCGCGGGCAACGACGCACACCACGACATGGCGGTGACCCGCGCGTACTGGGCCTCGCTGCCCGGCCGGGTCCGGGCGCACCTGCACTGCCCCGTCGTGGAGGAACTCACGCCCATCGTCCAGAAGCACACCATCGAGGGCCTGGTGATGGGGGACGTCTGAGGCCGGTGCGGGCGGTGCTGCCCGTACGGGTCGTGAGGGAGCCCGGCGTCGGCCGGACGGGGCCGACGCCGGGCTCGGGGCTCACCTCAGGGAGCCCAGGGAGCGTCCACCGCCCAGGTGGTGTCCTCGGTGAAGGTGGCCGGGTTGTCCCACGCGTGGGAGCCGCCCGGAGTGGCCAGCCACACCTCGGACCCGATGTGGCGCAGATAGCTGCCGGGCAGATTGGCACTGGTCAGCCGCACTCCACCGGTGCCCGCGACCGCGCACCAGGTGGCGTCCGCCCGGAACAGCGCCGAGCCGTCGTCCGCGTCGCGCCGGACCCGGAAGTCCTGGTGCCTGAGGTACTCACCGGGGTAGTTGCGGGATTCGAGCGAGTAGCAGTTGCTGTTCGCCAGACCGGTCACGACCTTCCAGGTGGCGTCGTTCTTGAGGAGTGCGCCGCTGGCGCCGTCCACGACCGCGGTGTACGCCAGTTCCTGCTGGTGGCGCAGGTACTTGTTCGTGTGCCCAGGCGTGGTGACCCGCAGGGACGTGTTCTGGCCGGTGGGCAGGGTGGCCGGTGGTGCGGGAGTCCGGGACGCCTGGATGAGCGCCTGGTTGGCGGCCTTGACCCGGGCCGTGTCCACCTTGACCACCTGGCGGTCGTAGGTGAGCAGCCCGTTCGCCTCGTTCTCCACATCCGTGATCTCCGTGTACACGGAGGCCGAGAGACCGGCCGGCATCTGACCGATGCGGATGCTGTCCAGGAGCCCGGTGAAGCGGTTGTTCAGGGCGGAGACGCTCGCCTGGTCCTCGTAGCTGAAGCCGCCGCCCGGGTACCACTCGTGGCCCGGAACCCGGTACCCCAGCCCGCCGAACTCACCGAGGACGGCGGCCCTGGTCGCGGTCGGCGCGGTGTTGCCGGGGCCCACGTAGATGTGGTTGTCGACCACGTCACCGTTGCCGCCGTCCACGGAACCGCAGCAGTTGACCCCGCTCATGTTGTTGACCAGCCGGGACGGGTCGTACGCCTTCACCTCGTCGGCGATCCGAGCCTGGTCGTACTGGCCCCAGCCCTCGTTCTGGTTGACCCACATGACCACGGATGGCGAACTGCGGTGCTGGTCGATGATCGCGTGGTACTCGGCCTCCCACTGGGCGCGCGCGGCGGTGTCGGGTGACTTGCCGGTGTCCATCGACGGCATGTCCTGCCACACCAGGAGCCCCAGCTTGTCCGCCCAGTAGAACCAGCGCTGCGGTTCGACCTTGATGTGTTTGCGGACCATGTTGAAGCCGAGGTCCTTGTGCGCCTGGAGATCCGATCTGAGGGCCGCGTCGGTGGGCGCCGTGTAGATGCCGTCCGGCCAGTAGCCCTGGTCGAGCGTGCCGCTCTGGAAGACGAACTTCCCGTTGAGGACCGGGCGCTGGATACCGCCGACCTTCGCGAGGCCGACCGACCGCATGCCCGTGTAACTGCCCACGGTGTCCACCACGGACGCCTGGTCGAGCAGTTCGGCGCGTACGTCGTACAGGAACGGGTCCTCCGGGCTCCACAGCCGGGCTCCGGGCACCGGCACGGTGATCACCGTGCCGGGGGGTCCGGTCGCCGTACCGACCACCGTGCCACCGCTGGAGACCGTGACCCGGGCGGTCCGGCCGCTGCCGGATGCCGCCCGGACCGTCACCCGCAGCGTGCCGGCGGTCAGGTCCGGCACCATGTCCAGGCGGGTGATGTGCGACGCGGCGACGGGTTCCAGCCAGACCGTCTGCCAGATGCCGGACGCGGCGGTGTAGAAGATCCCGCCGCCCGGATGCGGGTTCACGTCGTTGATCCGCTGCTTGCCCACCGCCTGGCCGCCGGTCTGGGTGGGGTCGTACACCGAGACCACGACGGTGTTCGTACCACCGTTCAGCCGGGGCGTGATGTCGTACGCGAACGAGTCGAAGCCGCCCTTGTGGGCGCCGACCTGGGTGCCGTTGACCCAGACGGTGCTCTGCCAGTCGGAGGCGCCGAAGTTGAGCACGACCCGGCGGCCGTTCCACTCCGCGGGCACGGTGAAGGTCCGCTTGTACCAGAGCTTGTCGTTCTCGGTGATCCTGCGCTTGATCCCGGAGAGCGCGGACTCCGCGACGAACGGCACCCTGATCTGCTCGGTGAACGCGGCGGGCTGCCCCGCGTCGCGGCCGGTCACCGCGAAGTCCCAGATGCCGTTGAGGTTGGCCCAGTCCGGGCGGGTGAGCTGCGGGCGCGGGTACTCCGGAAGAGGTTTGTCCACGGGGACCTGGGCGGTCCACGGGGTGGTCATGGGTGAGGGCTTCGGCGTCCAGGCCGCGGGCGCGGCATGGGAGGAGGGCGCGCCGGCACCGACCAGCGCGGTCGCGACGAGGGCCAGCAGGCCCGTGCCGGCGGTCAGACGTCTCCACCACGGCCTGGGGCCGGGCACACGTAAGGGGTTCATCTCTCTCCTTCTCGTCGGGGAGCGGGGGGATCAGAGGAGTCGCCAGAGGTGGTCGGCGGTGCCGTTGTCGTCGTACTGCACGACGTGGGCGCTGTCGGCGGTGGACATGAGGTCGACGCCGAGGACCTTGCCGGAGTGGCGGTTGCGGATGCGGTACCAGCCGCCGCCGTCCGGCACGAGCTGCCACAGGTGGTCGGCGGTGTCGTTGTCGTCGTACTGCACGACGTGGGCGCTGTTGGCGGTGGACATGAGGTCGACGCCGAGGACCTTGCCGGAGTGGCGGTTGCGGATGCGGTACCAGCTGTCGCCGTTGGCCACCAGCCGCCACAGGTGGTCGGCCGTTCCGGTGTCGCCGAACTGGACGACGTGGGCGCTGTTCGCGGTGGACATGAGGTCGACGCCGAGCACCTTGCCCGAGTGCCGGTTGCCGATCCGGTACCAGCGGTCCGCGAGCCACCGCGCGGCGTCGGGGCTCACGGTCGGGAACGACGTGATCCGCAGCCGCGCCGCACCCATCGGGACGAGCGTGACGTCCTCGACCGGCTCGGCGCTGCCCGCCGGACTCGGCCGCAGGGGCGCCACCACGTGCTCGTCGTCGGCGGTCCACTCGGGAATGCGGCGGGCGCGGGCGGTCATGACGAGCGGGGTGTTCTCCAGGGTGAAGGGGTTGCCTTCGACGGCGCGGCCGGTGGAGCGCGGGCGCAGCGAGGCGGCCTGCTGGGTGCTGTCCAGCACGAGACCGTAGTTCCACGGCGTGGTGGCGTGTACGGCGTACTCCGGGAACCGGTCGCTGCCGCCGATGCGCTCGTACGCCTCCCCGATGCGCAGGGAGTACGTGAGCGGCCCGTGGTCGACGCTGACCGAGCCGTGGTTGTCCGCCCAGGTGCGCACGGTGGTGTGCTGCGGGAGGCGCAGGGTGACCTTGTCGCCGTGCGACCACGTCCGTGCGATCCGGGTGAAGGCGGGACCTGCCGGGGCGGTGACCTGCTGCCCGTTCACCCGGATCTCCGGTGCTGTGCACCAGGCGGGGACACGCAGCACCAGGGGGAAGCTCAGCCGTTTCGGGGTGCTGAGGGTGAGGGTGACCGTGTCCGTGAACGGGTAGCCGGTCTCCTCCGTGAAGGTGACCTGCGTGCCGTCCGCGACCTTCGCGGTGACCTCGCAGGGCGCGTACATCGCGGCGGCCAGCCCGCCGTCCGGGGTGGCGAGCCAGAGCTCCTCGACGAAGTACGGCCAGCCCATGCCGTAGTTGTGCGGGCAGCAGCGGTACTGGTCGACACCTTGGAGGTACGCCTGCATCGCGAAGCCGTTCTGGAACTGCCGGTCGCGCTTGGGCGCGTTGTCCAGGTCGACGCTGTTCGCACTCGTGATGTAGTGGACCGCCTTCCCCGAGGGGTCGAGCGAGGCGGGCAGCGAGTTGAACGCCAGCTCCTCGCAGCGGTCGGCCCACAGGGGGTCGCCCGTGATCCGGGTGAGCAGCTGGTGGCTCGCCATGAACTCGACGATCCCGCAGGTCTCGAAACCCTGCCGGGGATCGCCGTGCCCGGGACGCGCGTTCTCGTCCCCGGCGAAACCGCCGCCGGGGAACTGCCCGTAGCGCTCCATGGCCTTGGCGTACGTTCCGTACGTGTCCCGTACGTCCTGTGGCGAGCCGCTGCGCAGGGCGTACTGCGCGGGCTCACGGAACCCCTGCGCGATGTTGACGTTGTGCGGGTTGACCAGGTTGTCGCCCCAGTCGGCGCCGTACCGGTGGATGGTGTCGGCGAGGTCGAGCAGGAAGGTGTCTCCGGTGCGGTTGAACAGCCAGAAGACGCTGTCGAGCCCGTCGCCCCAGCGCAGCGCGATCCAGCTGGTGTTGAACGCTCCCGGGCCCTGGGCGTTCATGTAGCGGAAGAACCTGCTGAGGAAGGGGATGATCCGGGTGTCGCCGCTGTACTCCTGCCAGGAGCGCAGGGCCTGTAGCAGGGGCAGGAAGGGCCAGAAGTCGGGGCCCCCGTTGAGGGAGGTCCGCAGGGACCTCGGGCCGAAGAAGCCGTCGGCCTGCTGGGTGGCGAGGACGGCGTCGATCCAGCGGCGGGTGGCCGCCAGGGCGGTCGCGTCACCGGTGACGATCGCCAGGTCGGCGTATCCGCGCAGCCAGTAGGGGACCTCCTCCCAGCCTCCACGCTCGGGGTGGACCCAGCCGGACGTGTCGAAGTCGAGGAAGTGCGATAACTCCTCGTACCGGCCGCAGAGCCCGTCCAGCTGAAGGCGGAGCTGACCTGCGAGCCAGCCCCGGGCCTTGACCCGGCCGGGCGGCAGCTTCAGGAACGCCGTGGGGTGCAGGGGGCGGCGTTGGGGGCGTAGTGGCCGCCGGGGGCGGCGGCGGCCAGCCCCTCGGCGGCGGTCGCGGTGGTGGTCCAGCGGCCGGTCGCGGTGGCCGCCGCTGCGGTGACCAGGGCGCCGGTCATGAGTTGTCTGCGGTTCAGGGACATCGTTGGGCTCCGCATCTGCTGTGCCGGGCAGGGAAGGCGACCGGACCGCGGCCGGGCCGGTGGCTGGGGACGGTGGCCGCCCCTTTCGGGCCGGCGGCGCTGCCCACTGCTTGCAACACTTCTTCCAACGTTGGAAAACTGATGTCGGCGGTATGACAGCACGCGGTCAAGCCGGTGTCCAGAGGTGGCGCAGGAGCTGGTGCAGTGGCGGTCCCACGTTCGGGGTGCCGGAGGCCGTACCCCTGAGTGACACGTTTTGGAAACGCGGTGACAACGCTCTTGCCGTCGGCGCCACCCCGCCTATATAACGTTGTAAACCGAGCCGCCAAGAGGCCCGACAAGCTCTTGCGTACACCGTTTCCGCAGTGGGAAGCGGGTCGCGAGGAGTGCGGTGCCGTCTGCCGCCGAGCGGCCGGTGCATCGTCCAGCCCTGCCCGACCGTGCGCCGAACGGCGTGCCGTCATCCCGCCAAGGAGCGTCCCGCGCATGATGACCCAGCGTCGATCCCGTACCCTCGCCGCGGCCTGCCTGCTGGCCGCGACGGCCATGCTGGCAGCCTCCGGCTGCTCGAAGTCGGAGGCCACGGACGCCGCGGGCGGTGACAGCGGCCAGGGGGCGCAGGCGGCCAAGACGCCCGAGGCCAGTTCCGGTGCCGGCTGCTCGCTCCAGACGTACGGCGCACCGAAGCTCGACCTGAAGGACGCGGTGGTCGGCTTCTCCCAGTCGGAGAAGGAGGCCAACCCCTTCCGTATCGCCGAGACGCAGTCCATCAAGGACGAGGCCAAGAGGATCGGCGTCAAGAAGCTGCTCACCACCAACGCGCAGTCGCAGCTGTCGAAGCAGATCAGCGACGTCCAGGACATGCTCTCCCAGGGCGCGCAGTTCCTGATCATCGCCCCGCTCAACTCCGACGGCCTGGAGCCCGCGCTCAAGGCCGCCGCGGCGAAGAAGGTGCCCGTCCTCACCATCGACCGCAAGGTCAACTCCGCGGCCTGCAAGGACTACGTCGCCTTCCTCGGCTCCGACTTCGTCGAGCAGGGCAAGCGTGCGGCCGACGCCATGATCAAGGCCACGGACGGCAAGGCGAAGGTCGCCATCCTCCTCGGCGCCTCGGGCAACAACGTCACCACCGACCGCACCAAGGGCTTCGTCGACCAGATCGCGGCCAAGGCTCCCGGCATCGAGATCGTCGCCCAGCAGACCGGCGAGTTCGCCCGTGACAAGGGCCAGCAGGTCATGGAGCAGCTCATCCAGTCCAAGCCGGAGATCACCGCCGTCTACGCGGAGAACGACGAGATGGGGCTGGGGCGGTCACCGCGCTCAAGGCCGCAGGCAAGAAGCCCGGCAAGGACGTCAAGATCGTCTCGATCGACGGCACCCGCAACGCCGTACAGGCCCTGGTCAACGGCGAGTACAACGCCGTCATCGAGTCCAACCCGCGCTTCGGACCCCTCGCCTTCGCGACCGCCCAGAAGTTCTACGGCGGCGAGGAGATCCCCGAGAACGTCATCATCTCCGACCGCGCCTACGACGAGACCAACGCCAGGGAATCCCTCGGCGGGGCGTACTGATCCGCACCCGGCACCCACGGCCCCGGCCGCCGCGGCGCAGACGACGCCGCGGCGGCCTTCCGGCCCACACCCTTGGAACAGCGGAAGGCCAAGACCACCCATGGCACCACCCGAAGCAGTACCTCAGGCACCGGAGGCGGCCACGTCCGCCGCCCCGCCGTGCTCGAAGCCCGCTCGGTGAGCAAGAGGTTCTCCGGGGTCGTCGCCCTCGACGACGTCTCCTTCTCCCTGCGGGCCGGAGAGACCCACGCGCTGGTCGGGGAGAACGGCGCGGGCAAGTCCACTCTCATCAAGGTGCTGACCGGTGTCTACCGGCCCGACGCCGGAGAACTGAGGCTGGCGGACGAACCGGTCCGGTTCAGCCGCCCGTCCGAAGCGCAGCAGGCCGGGATCTCCACGATCTACCAGGAGGTCAACCTCGTCCCGCTCATGAGCGTGGCGCGCAACATCTTCCTCGGCCGCGAACCCCGCAACCGCCTCGGTCTCATCGACTTCTCGCGCATGCACCGCGAGACGGCCGCACTGCTCGGCGGCTTCGGCGTCCGCGCCGACCCGCGCCGGCCGCTGCACACCCTGGGGATCGGCACCCAGCAGATGGTCGCCCTGGCACGGGCCGTCTCGGTCAACGCCCAGGTCGTCATCATGGACGAACCCACCTCCTCACTCGAACCGCGCGAGGTGGAGACACTCTTCCGCGTCATCGGGGACCTGCGCGGCCGGGGCATCGCCGTGCTCTACGTCAGCCACCGCATGGACGAGCTCTACCGGATCTGCGACCGCGTCACCGTCCTGCGCGACGGCCGCCACATCCACACCGGCGACCTCGCCGGCCTCGACCGGATGCAGCTCGTGTCGATGATGCTCGGCCGCGACCTGGCCGAAGTCCGCCGCGCGGGCGTCACCAACTTCGCGGCCGAGGGCCACGAGGCGGCCAGGACACCCGTGCTGACGGCCACGGGCCTCACCAGCCGGCTCCAACTGCACGACATATCACTCTCGTTGTACGCGGGAGAGGTGCTCGGTCTCGGCGGCCTCCTCGGCTCGGGCCGCAGCGAGACGGCCAAGGCGCTGTCCGGCGCCCTGCCGCTCGACTCGGGCGAACTCACAGTCGACGGGACCGAGTTGAAGCGACTCACCCCCGCCGCCGCCATCCGGGCCGGCATCAGCCTGCTCCCCGAGGACCGCAAGGCCGAGGGCATCGTCCCCGGGCTCTCCGTCCGCGAGAACATCGTGCTGGCCGCCCTGCCGCGGCTGTCCCGCGGTGGTGTCGTCTCGCGCGCCAGGCAGGACCGGATCGTCGAGATCTTCATGAAGCGGCTGCGGATCAAGGCGTCGAGCCCCGAACAGAAGGTCGGCGAACTCTCCGGCGGCAACCAGCAGAAGGTCCTCCTGGCCCGCTGGCTCTGCCTGGAGCCCAAGGTCCTGCTGCTCGACGAACCCACCCGCGGCATCGACGTGGGTGCGAAGGCCGAGGTCCAGAGCCTCATCGACGACCTCGCACGCGAGGGCCTTGCCGTCCTGCTCATCTCCTCCGACATCGAGGAACTCATCGAGGGCGCCGACCGCATCGTGGTCCTGCGCGGTGGAGCGGTCGCCGGCGAACTGGCGGGCGACGAGGTGGCCGAGGACCGGCTGCTCGAAGTGCTCGCCGACCACGCACCGGCGCCGGAGGACAACGCCACGGCCGCTCAGGAGGACCCCCGATGACCACGACCACCGTGTCCCCGCCCACCGGACCCGCCAAGCGCGGCGCACCCGCGTCCCCGCTCGCACGGCTGCGTGATCCCGCCTGGTACCAGGAGTACGGCGTGTACGTCGCCGTGGCGGTGGTGCTGCTCTTCAACGCGCTGTTCACCGACCACTTCATGACCGCCGACAACTTCCGTACCCAGTTGGTCCAGGTCGCCCCCATCGTCATCGTCGCCCTGGGCATGGCCCTGGTCATCGGCACCGAGGGTGTCGACCTGTCCGTCGGCTCGACGATGGCCCTCGCCGCCGCCTTCCTGCCGCTCTACCTCGGCTACGGGCTCGTGCCCGCGCTCGTCGTCTCGCTGCTGGCGGGCGCGGTCGTCGGAGCCGTCAACGGCACTCTGGTCTCCCTCATCGGACTGCAGCCCATCGTCGCCACGCTCGCCCTCTTCGTCGGCGGCCGCGGACTGGCCCTGGTCATGGCGGACGGCCAGCTCAAGCAGATCGTCAACCCCGACCTGCTGTCGCTGGGCACCGGCTCCTTCCTCGGCATCCCGCTGGTCGTCCTGATCGCCGCGGTCCTCGCCGTCGCGGTGGCCTTCCTGGTCCAGCGCACCACCTTCGGCCGGCAGATCGTCGCGGTCGGCGGGAACCGCTCCGCCGCCGCTCTCGCCGGCCTCCCCGTCAGACGGGTCCTCATCGGCGTGTACGTGCTCTGCGGGGTCCTCGCCGCCCTCGCCGGCGTCCTCGCCACGGCCCGGCTCACCGCGAGCGACCCGTCCTCGCTCGGCACCCTCATGGAACTCTCCGCCATCACGGCGGTCGTGGTCGGCGGCACGCCGCTGAACGGCGGCTCCGTCCGGGTGCTCGGCACCGTGGCGGGCGCCCTGCTGATGCAGCTCCTGCGGGCCACGCTCGTCAAGCACGACCTGCCCGACTCCACCGCACAGATCGCCCAGGCGGCCATCATCATCGCCGCCGTCTACGTCGCACGGGAGCGTCGGTCCCGATGAACGAAACCACCCCCGCACCCACCGTCCCCGCCCCCGTGTCCACCCGGGCACCAGGGAAGACGGCCCCGCCCCGGCCCGCCGCGGACGCCGGGCAGACGGGCCGGCGGCGTGCCGCCGAACTCCTCCAGCGGCAGGGCGTACTCGCGGTGCTGCTCACCGTGGTGATCGCCGCCTCCTTCATCTACCCGACCTTCGCCTCCCTGGACAACGCGCGCGGGGTGACCATCCAGGCGTCGTTCCTCGCCGTGGTCGCGCTCGGCATGACCATGGTCATCATCACCGGCGGCATCGACCTCTCCGTCGGATCGGTCTTCGCCCTGGGCGGGGTCCTCGCCGCCTGGGCCTCGCAGTACGGGTTCCTCGCCGCGCTGCTCGTCCCCCTCACCGTGTGCGGGGCGATCGGACTGCTCAACGGCTTCCTGATCGCCCGGGGGAACATGGCCCCCTTCATCGTCACCCTCGCCACCCTGCTGGGCGCACGCGGCCTGCTGCTCACCCTCACCGACGAGGGCGCCACGACCCACCTGGTGCCCAAGGACTCCGCCTTCGGCGAGCTGGGCCAGGGCAGCGTCTGGGGATTCGGCTACCCGATCCTGATCGCCCTGGTCCTCTTCGGGGCCGGCGGCATCGTTTTGCAGCGCACCTCGTTCGGGCAGACCCTCTTCGCGGTCGGAGGCAGCAGCGACGCGGCCACCCTGATGGGCCTTCCCGTCGTCCGTACCAAGATCCTGGTCTACACGCTCAGCGGACTGCTGGCCGGGCTCGCCGGCGCGCTCAACGCGGCGAGGCTGTCCTCCGGCGTCACGATCGTCGGCGTCGGCATGGAGCTGGACGCCATCTCCGCCGTCGTCATCGGCGGGACCCTGCTCATCGGCGGCGCGGGCTCGATCAGCGGCACCCTCTGGGGCGTCCTCCTGCTCGCCGTCATCCAGAACCTCATCAACCAGATCGGCTCGCTCAACTCCTCGTACCAGTCGGTGGTCAGCGGGGGTTTCCTTATCGTTGTCGTGGTGGCCCAGCGCTATCTGGCGCGCAGTCGAAGAACCACCTGACCGCGAACCAGCCGTACCGAGCCACCGAGCCGCAGTGCCGAGTCGAGCCAAGGAGTGCCGTGGGCGTCAGCCTCAAGGACGTTGCGCAACGGGCGGGCGTGTCCATCAAGACCGTGTCGAACGTGGTGAACAACTATCAGCACGTCACACCCGCCATGCGGACCAAGGTGCAGCAGGCGATCGACGAGCTCGGCTACCGGCCGAACCTCACCGCACGCCACCTGCGCAAGGGCCGCACCGGCATCATCGCCCTCGCGGTCCCCGAATTCGGCAACCCCTACTTCGCCGAGCTCGCCGGAGCGGTCGTGGACGCGGCCGCCCGGCACGACTACACCGTCCTGGTCGACCACACCGCCGGCCTGCGGGAGAACGAGCTGCTGGTCAGCCAGGGCTTCCGGTCCCACGTGATCGACGGTCTGATCCTCAGCCCCATCCACCTGGAGACGGAGGACCTCATGGCGCGGACCGAGACGGCGCCGCTGGTCCTGCTGGGCGAGCGCGAGTACGAGGCACCGTACGACCACATCGCCATCGACAACGTGGCCGCCGCCCGCGACGCCGTGCGCCACCTCCTCGGCCGCGGCCACCGAAGGATCGCCTTCCTCGGATCGCGCACCGGCCGCGAACGCCAGCCCGCGCACCTGCGGCTGCGCGGCTGGCGCGAGGAGCTCGCCGCCGCGGGGATCACCCCGGACGAGAACCTGGTCGTGGTCACCGACGGCTACGGCCGCGAGGACGGCGCCACCGGTATGGCGGCCCTCCTGGACCGGGGCGAACGGCCCGACGCCGTGTTCGCGTACAACGACCTGATCGCCATCGGCGCGATGCGGACCATCACGGCACGCGGACTGCGCATCCCGGACGACATCGCCGTCGTCGGTTTCGACGACATCGAGGAGAGCAGGTACGGCGCCACGACGCTCACCACCATCGCCCCGGACAAGGAAGCCATCGCCCGCCTGGCCGTCGACAGCCTGGTGGAACGCCTCTCCGGCCAACCGGTGGCCGAACCACGCAAGCCGCGCCCCGGCTACCGTCTCATCATCCGGGAATCCACCACGCCCGGGTCTGCCCACGCTCACCTCAAGGACCTCTGATGCCGCGCCCCACCGTGTACCGCACCCCGTTCGGCTCCGCAGACGGCACACCGGTCCACCGGTGGAGCCTCGACTGCGGTACGGGAGTCCGGGCCGAGGTACTGACCTACGGCGCCTCGCTGCACAGCCTCACCGTGCCCGACACCAAGGGCGCCACCGCCTCGGTGGTCCGTTCGCTGGCGACCGTCGACGACTACACGGCCAAGCACCCGTACTTCGGCGCCGTCGTCGGCCGCTACGCCAACCGCATCGCGAACGGCCGGTTCACCCTGGACGGGACCACGCACCACATCCCCGCCAACGACCGCGGCCACGCCCTGCACGGCGGACCGGAGGGCTTCCACACCAAGGTGTGGGACGCGAGCGCGGAGCACACCGACGACACCGCGTCCGTACGGCTCACCCTGCACAGCCCCGACGGCGACATGGGCTTCCCGGGCGCCCTGGACTGCACGGTCACCTACACCCTCGACGCCGCCGGGACCCTGGCCATCGACTACGCGTCGGTCAGCGACCGGCCCACGCACGTCAACCTCACCAGCCACGCCTACTTCGACCTCGCCGGCCACGACGACGTCCTCGGCCACCGTCTGGAGGTCGACGCCGACACCTATGTGCCGGTGGACGGCGACGGCATCCCCCTGGGGCCTCCGGCCGAGGTCCGGGGCACCCCCTTCGACCTCACCGGCCCGCGCCTCCTCGGGGAACGGCTCGGCCAGGACGACGAACAGCTCCGCACCGCAGGGGGGTTCGACCACAGCTGGGTGCTGCGCGGCCCCGACGGGCTGCGCCGCGCCGCACGGCTCACCGGCCCCCGCGCGGCCCGCGTCCTGGAGGTGTGGACGACGGAGCCCGGCATCCAGGTCTACACCGCCAACCGGCTCGACGGCTCCTTCACCGACGCCACCGGCCGCCGCCACGAGCGGCACGGATCAATCTGCCTGGAGACCCAGCACCTGCCCGACTCGCCCAACCGGCCCTATTTCCCCAGCACGGTGCTGCGCCCGGGCGACACCGCGCGCAGCCGCACCGAACTGCGCTTCCCCCATCTGCTGCCACGGCTCGGGAACTGAGCCCTGCCCGCTGAGGACCGTGCGCGAAGGGGCTCCGAGCCCGTCTCCGGATGCGGGTGGCCGCAAATCCTTACCTCCGCGACGGGCCTGATCGCGATAGCCGGCCGTCTGCCTGCGGGTGCCGCAGGCAGTGCCCGCAAGGACGAATCCCTGGTGAGCCTGGTTCTGGACAACACATGGAGCGGTAACGCAATTTGCTTGCGTGGCTTGCGCTAGTCTTGCGTGCATGACGCGACGACTTGCTCAGGTGGCCAAGAAGGTCGGGGTCAGCGAGGCCACGGTCAGCCGGGTGCTCAACGGCAAGCCCGGTGTCTCGGACGCGACCCGGCAGTCCGTGCTGACCGCGCTTGACGTGCTCGGATACGAGCGCCCGACACAGCTGCGGGGCGAGCGCGCGCGCCTGGTGGGTCTGGTCCTGCCCGAACTGCAGAACCCCATCTTCCCCGCGTTCGCGGAAGTGATCGGGGGGGCGCTCGCCCAGCAGGGACTTACGCCCGTGCTGTGCACGCAGACCAAGGGCGGCGTCTCGGAGGCCGACTACGTGGAGCTGCTGCTCCAGCAGCAGGTGTCCGGGGTCGTCTTCGCCGGAGGTCTGTTCGCGCAGGCCGACGCGCCGCACGCACACTACCGGCAGCTGGCCGAACGCAACATCCCGGTCGTCCTCATCAACGCCCCCATCGCGGGGCTGGACTTCCCCTGCGTCTCCTGCGACGACGCGGTCGCCGTCGAACAGGCGTGGCGCCACCTCGCCTCGCTCGGGCACGAGAGGATCGGGCTGATCCTCGGCCCCGCCGACCACATCCCGTCACGCCGGAAGATGGAGGCGGCCGGGGCGGCGTCGAGGGCCGCGGGCAGGGAACTGGACGAGGAGTTCGTGGAGCGGTCCATGTTCTCGCTCGAAGGCGGGCAGGCCGCCGCGTCCCGGCTGCTGGGGCGCGGCGTGACGGGCATCGTCTGCGCGAGTGACCCGCTGGCGCTGGGGGCCATCCGGGCTGCCCGCCGACGTGGCCTCAAGGTCCCCTCGGACGTCTCGGTCGTCGGATTCGACGATTCCGCTTTCATGAACTGCACCGAGCCGCCCCTCTCGACGGTCCGGCAGCCCATCGAGGCGATGGGCCGCGCCGCGGTCGAGCTCCTGTGCGCGCAGATCCAGGGCGCGCAGACGCATCCCGGCGAGCTTCTCTTCGAGCCGGAACTGGTCGTCCGCGGATCGACGGCCCAGCCGCCCGCCGGCCGGCCCACCGCCTGACCCCTCCGGGTCTGGCGGCCCGGACGCCGCTCCACTCATACGATCCTTCCGGCCTCGCGACGCACTGGGTGGCGTTGCGAGGCCCTTTTCTGCGTGCCGGTAAACGGAACGTAGACCTCCCCTTATCCCGGACCCCGCGGCCCGCATCGCTGACCTGCGCGAACGGTTGGCTCAACTCAGGGTGCCGTCAGGAGCGTTGACAAAGCGGTGACCTGGTAGAAACCTGTCACCTTGGCAACGCAAAAGATTGACCGAATAACTCAAAAGCAGAAGATTAGCGCTGCCGATTCCTCGCAGGTCATATGTCAGGTACCTGACGAGGGTCCCTGTCATCGTCCACTTGGCGCACCGGCACACGCGCCTCGTCGTCCGTCTTCCGCCGACAGCTTGTCGGGGGAGGTGCTGCCGCCGAGCCGTAGCCGTATGCCCGGATCATGGAACAAGAGGCCATCATGAGAGGCACACACCAGGGTCGGCGGTTGATCGCCGGCGCGGTGACAGCCGGCTTGATCGCGGTCGGGCTGTTGCCCGTCACCGCCCACGCCGCGGCGGAGGAAGTCAACCTGGCGCTCGGCAAGACCGCGAGGGCCGGGGGAGCGCACGGCACCTACCTCGCCGGAAACGTCACCGACGGAAGCCAGCAGTCCTACTGGGAAGGGCCTGCGGGCTCCTTTCCGCAGTGGGTCCAGGTCGACCTCGGAGGCAACGTCCGGGCCGACCGGGTCGCACTGAAGCTCCCCACCGGGTGGGAGACGCGCAACCAGACCCTCCAGGTGCAGGGAAGCACCGACGGCAGTGGATTCAGCACGCTCGCGGCGTCCGGTGCGCGCACCTTCGATCCGGCCAGGGCGAACGCGGTGAACATCGGCTTCACGGCCGCCACCGTGCGGTTCGTACGGGTGCAGGTGAGCGCCAACTCCGGCTGGAACGCGGCGCAGCTCTCCGAGCTGGAGGTCTACGGGGAGGACGACGGCGGACCGGTCGACCCGCCGGCGAACGGCTCGAACCTGGCGCGGAACAAGCCCATCGAGGCCACCTCGACCACGCAGAACTACGCGGCGGCCAACGCCAACGACGACAGCGTCACCAGCTACTGGGAGTCCGCAGGATTCCCGTCGAGTCTGACGGTGAAACTCGGTGCGAACGCCGACGTCGAAGCCGTGGTCCTCAAGCTCAACCCCGACCAGGTGTGGGGGCCGAGAAGTCAGGCCATCCAGGTCCTCGGCCGTGAGCAGTCGGCGACCGCGTTCACGTCTCTCAAGGCGCGCGCCGACTACGCGTTCACTCCGGCGGCAGGCAACACCGTCACCATTCCGGTGACCGGCCGCTACGCGGACATCCGGCTGACGTTCTTCTCCAACACCGGCAGCACCGGTGCCCAGGTCGCGGAGTTCCAGGTGGTGGGCGCGGGGGCGCCCAATCCCGACCTGACCGTCACCGATCTGACCTGGGCCCCGTCCTCCCCGTCCGAGACCGACACCGTCCAGGTCAACGCCACGGTGCGCAACGCGGGGAGCGCCCCTGCGGCAGCGACCACGGTGAACGTCAGCCTGGAGGGCACGGTGGCCGGTTCCGGTCCGGTGCCCGCACTCGGGGCCGGAGCATCGGCGACCGTCCCGGTCACGGTGGGCAAGCGGCCGGTGGGTTCGTACACCGTGTCGGCGGTCGTCGACCCGAGCGACACCGTGGCGGAGCAGGACAACAGCAACAACAGCCGGACGGCGTCGGCGAAGCTGGTCGTGGGCCAGAGCCCGGGGCCGGACCTCCGTGTCACGGGCATCACCTCCAACCCGGCCGCCCCGGCGGTCGGCGCCTCGGTCACCTTCGGGGTGGCGGTACAGAACCGCGGCACCACAGCTGTCGCGGCGGGGACCGTGACCCGGCTGGTCGCGGGCACCACCACCCTCAACGGAACCGCGGGCGCGATCGCCGCGGGCGCCACCGTCACGGTGCCGATCAGCGGCAGCTGGACGGCCACGAACGGCGGAGTCACCCTGACCGCGACGGCCGACGCCACGGGCACGGTCGCCGAGACCGACGAGAACAACAACGTCTTCGCGCGCTCGGTCGTCGTCGGACGCGGTGCGGCGGTGCCGTACACCGAGTACGAGGCGGAGGACGCCCGCTACCAGGGCACCCTGCTCACCAGCGACCAGAAGCGCACCTTCGGTCACACCAACTTCGCCACCGAGTCCTCCAGCCGCCGGTCGGTACGGCTGACCTCCACCGGCCAGTTCGTGGAGTTCACCTCCACCAACGCCGCCAACTCGATCGTCGTCAGGAACTCGGTCCCCGACGCCCCGGCCGGGGGCGGCGCCGAGGCGACGATCAGCCTCTACGTCAACGACACCTTCAGCCGGAAGCTGACCCTGTCCTCCAAGCACAGCTGGCTGTACGGCAACACGGACAGCCCCGAGGGCCTGACCAACACCCCCGGTGGTGACGCCCGGCGCCTCTTCGACGAGTCCCACGCACTGCTGTCCCAGACCTACCCGGTGGGCACGAAGTTCCGGCTCCAGCGCGACGCAGGTGACACCGCGGCCTTCTACGTCCTGGACCTGATCGACCTGGAACAGGTGGCGCCGCCGTCCCCCCAGCCCGCGGGGTGCACCTCCATCACCACCTACGGCGCCGTGCCCAACGACGGCATCGACGACTCGGACGCACTCCAGCGCGCGGTGACGGCGGACCAGAAGGGTGAGATCAGCTGCGTCTGGGTTCCGGCCGGCCAGTGGCGCCAGGAGAAGAAGATCCTCACGGACGACCCGCTCAACCGCGGGCAGTTCAACGCGGTGGGCATCCGTGACGTGACGATCCGCGGCGCGGGCATGTGGCACTCCCAGTTCCACACCCTGACCCCGCCGCACCAGGCGGGTGGTATCAACCATCCGCACGAGGGCAACTTCGGCTTCGACATCGACCACAACACGCAGATCTCCGACATCGCGATCTTCGGATCGGGAACGATACGCGGCGGGGACGGCAACGCCGAGGGCGGCGTCGGCCTGAACGGGCGTTTCGGCAAGGGCACGAAGATCAGCAACGTGTGGATCGAGCACGCCAACGTGGGTGTGTGGGCCGGGCGCGACTACAGCGACATCCCGGAGCTGTGGGGTCCCGGCGACGGCGTGGAGTTCAGCGGGATGCGTGTCCGCAACACGTACGCCGACGGCATCAACTTCGCCAACGGCACGCGCAACTCGACCGTGTACAACTCGTCCTTCCGTAACAACGGCGACGACGCGCTGGCGGTCTGGGCGAGCAAGTACGTCAAGGACACGTCGGTGGACATCGGCTCCAACAACCGCTTCCGCAACAACACGATCCAGCTGCCGTGGCGGGCCAACGGCATCGCGATCTACGGCGGTTTCGGCAACACCATCGAGAACAACATCATCGCCGACACCATGAACTACCCCGGCATCATGCTGGCGACCGACCACGACCCGCTGCCGTTCTCGGGGCAGACCCTCATCTCCAACAACGCTCTGCACCGCACAGGCGGCGCGTTCTGGAACGAGGACCAGGAGTTCGGGGCCATCACCCTGTTCGCACAGGGCCTGCCCATTCCGGGCGTCACCATCAAGGACACCGACATCCTCGACTCGACGTACGACGGCATCCAGTTCAAGACGGGCGGCGGCGAGGTGCCGGACGTGAAGATCACCAACGTCCGCATCGACAAGTCGAACAACGGCTCCGGCATCCTCGCCATGGGCGGAGCCCGGGGCAGCGCCACGCTCACGAACGTCACCATCACCAACTCGGCCGAGGGTGACGTCCTCATCGAGCCCGGTTCGCAGTTCGTCATCAACAGGGCGGGCTAGCCACTTCGCACCACAGGGCGCCCTTGCCCCGGCCGCCGCGGCGGCCGGGGCAAGGGCGCCGCGTGCCACCACGCACACCTATCCGTACGTATCCGACTGAGCCGCGCCTCGACGCCGATGGGCGCGAGGCCGAGGATCGGGGACCGATGAGCAGCAGAAACTGGAGATCACGGAGCCTGAGCGCCGTGATCGTGACGAGCCTCCTGGCGCTGGGAGGGCCACTGGCAACGGCCAGGGCCGCCGGCGGGCCCAACATCGCGCTGGGCGACGCGGCAGCGGCGAGCAGCACGCACAACGAGTACCACGCGCGCAACATCACCGACGGGAACCAGGGCACCTACTGGCAGAGCTCCGGCACCACCCTGCCGCAGTGGGTGCAGGCCGACCTCGGCGCCACCGAGCGGGTCGAGGAGGTGGTGCTGAAGGTGCCCGCCGGCTGGGAGAGCCGCAGCCAGACACTCTCCGTCCAGGGCAGTGCCGACGGGACCAGCTTCGCCACCCTGAAGAACTCCGCGTCGTACACGTTCAGCCCGGGTACGGGCAACACCGTCACGGTGTCCTTCCCGGCCACCCAGGCGCGGTTCGTCCGCGTCGACATCACCGCCAACAGCGGCTGGGGGTCGGCCCAGCTCTCGGAGCTCGAAGTACACGCGGCGGACGGCTCGTCGGCCAACCTGGCCGCGGGCCGGACGCTGACCGCGAGCAGCCACACCGAGGTCTACAGCGCACCGCAGGCGAACGACGGCAACCGTGCCACCTACTGGGAGAGCGGGAACAACGCTCTTCCGCAGTGGCTCAAGGCCGACCTCGGCTCCTCGGTACGCGTCGACCGTGTCGTCCTGCGCCTGCCGTCCACCTGGGAGGCCCGCACCCAGACACTGAAGATCCAGGGCAGCACGAACGGAACCGACTTCACCGACCTGACCGCCTCCCGGGCGTACGCCTTCGACGAGGCGAGCGGCCGTTCGGCGACGATCACCTTCGACGCCACCACCACCCGTCACGTCCGCGTCCTGGTCACGGCCAACAGCGTGCAGTCGGCCGCGCAGATATCCGAGTTCGAGGTGTACGGGCCGACGAGCGGTGACACCCAGGCGCCGACCGTCCCGTCCGGCCTCGCGTACACCGAGCCCGCCACCGGGCAGGTCCGCCTCACCTGGAACGCCTCCTCGGACAACACGGCCGTCACCGGGTACGACGTCTACGCGAACGACACCCTGCTGACGAGCGTCGCCGGGAACGTCACCACGTACACGGACAACCGGCCGGCGAACCAGACGGTCACCTATCACGTACGGGCCAGGGACGCGGCCGGGAACCAGTCCGCCAACAGCAGCACGGTGACCCGCCGCGCCGACACCGGCGACACGCAGGCACCCACCGCGCCCGCCAACCTGGCCCTCTCCGAGCCCGCCACCGGGCAGGTCCGCCTCACCTGGAACGCCTCCTCGGACAACACGGCCGTCACCGGATACGACGTCTACGCCAACAACATCCTGCGGGGCAGTGTCGCGGGCGACATCACCACGTACACCGACACCCAGCCGGGCACCGCCACGGTCACCTATCACGTACGGGCCCGGGACGCGGCAGGGAACCGGTCCGCCAACAGCAACACCGTGACCCGCAACGGCAGCGGCGGTGGGGGTTCCAACCTGGCGGTCGGCAAGCCGATCAGCGCCTCGTCCACGATCCACACCTTCGTCGCCCAGAACGCCAACGACAACGACACGGCCACCTACTGGGAGGGCGCGGCGGGCGGCTACCCCGCCACCCTCACCACCAGGCTGGGATCGAACGCCGACCTCGACCGCCTGGTGCTCAAGCTGAACCCGGCCGGCGCCTGGTCGGCCCGGACGCAGACGATCGAGGTTCTCGGCCGCGAACAGAGCGCCTCCGGCCTCACCAGCCTGGTCGCGGCGAAGAGCTACCCGTTCGATCCCGCCACCGGCAACAGCGTCACCATCCCCGTATCCGGACGCGTGGCCGACATCCAGCTCAGGTTCACCGCCAACTCCGGCTCCTCCTCGGGCAGCTCGCCGAGTTCCAGGTCGTCGGAGTACCGGCGGCCAACCCGGACCTGGAGATCACCGACCTCGCCGTGACGCCCGCGGCTCCGGTGGAGTCCGACGCGATCACCGTGAGGGCCACGGTCCGCAACAGCGGGACCGCCGCCTCTCCGGCCAGCGCCGTCGCCCTGCGGCTCGGCGGTACCAAGGTCGCCACGGCCCAGGCGGGGGCGCTCGCGGCAGGGGCACAGACCACGGTCAGTGCCTCCATCGGAGCGCGTGACGCCGGTTCGTACCAGCTGAGCGCGGTCGCCGACGAATCGCAGGCGGTCATCGAGCAGAACGAGTCGAACAACACCTACACCAGCCCCACCGCGCTGGTCGTCAGGCCCGTCGCCAGTTCCGACCTGGTCACCGCGTCGGTGACGACCTCGCCGTCCAGTCCGGCCGCCGGGGACACGGTCTCCTTCAAGGTGGCACTGAAGAACCAGGGCACCGTGGCGAGCGCCGCGGGAGGACACGAGGTGACGCTCACCCTCCTCGACCCGAAGGGTGCCACGGTCAGGACCCTGACCGGCACGCACACCGGGGTCATCGCCGCGGGCTCGTCGGCCGACGTGGTCCTCGGCCCCTGGGCGGCGGTCAACGGCTCGTACACCGTCAGGGTCGTCCTGGCCGACGACGCCAACGAGCTGCCGGTCAAGCGGGGGAACAACACCTCCTCCCAGCCCTTGTTCGTCGGGCGTGGCGCCGGCATGCCGTACGACACGTACGAGGCCGAGGACGGCACGGCAGGTGGCGGCGCACAGGTCAGGGGGCCCAACCGGACGGTCGGTGACATCGCGGGCGAGGCGTCCGGACGCAAGGCGGTCGAGCTCGACGCCACGGGTGAGTACGTCGAGTTCACCACGCGTGCCCCCACCAACACCCTGGTGACCCGCTTCTCGATCCCGGACGCCCCGGGTGGCGGCGGCATCGACTCCACCATCAACGTCTACGTCAACGGGGTGATGAAGAAGGCGCTCCCGCTGACATCGAAGTACGCCTGGCTGTACGGCGCGGAGACCGCACCCGGCAACGCTCCGGGATCGGGCGCCCCGCGCCACATCTACGACGAGGCACACGTCGTGCTCGGCGAGACGGTTCCCGCGGGCAGCAGAATCCGGTTGCAGAAGGACGCCGCGAACACCTCGACGTACGCGATCGACTTCGTCGACCTCGAGCAGGTCGCGCCGGTCGCCAACCCGGACCCGGCCGCCTACACGGTGCCGGCCGGCTTCACCCACCAGAACGTCCAGGACGCGCTGGACAGGGTGCGGATGGACACGACAGGCAAGCTCGTCGGTGTCTACCTGCCGCCGGGCGACTACCGGACGGCGAGCAAGTTCCAGGTGTACGGCAAGGCCGTGAAGGTGACCGGGGCGGGCCCCTGGTACACGAAGTTCCACGCGCCCTCCACCCAGGACAACACCGACGTGGGCTTCAGGGCGGACGCGACGTCGAAGGGCTCGTCGTTCTCCGGCTTCGCCTACTTCGGCAACTACACCTCGCGGATCGACGGCCCGGGCAAGGTGTTCGACTTCGCGGGCGTCTCGGACATCGTGATCGACAACATCTGGACCGAGCACATGGTGTGCCTCTACTGGGGCGCCAACACGGACCGGATGACGATCAGCAACTCGCGTATCCGCAACATGTTCGCCGACGGCGTCAACATGACCAACGGCTCGACGGACAACCTCGTGTCGAACAACGACGCCAGGGCCACGGGTGACGACAGCTTCGCGCTGTTCTCGGCGATCGACGCCGGTGGCGCCGACATGAAGAACAACGTGTACGAGAACCTGACCAGCACGCTGACCTGGCGGGCCGCGGGTGTGGCCGTCTACGGCGGCTACGCCAACACCTTCCGCAACATCCACATCGCGGACACGCTCGTCTACTCCGGTATCACGATCTCCTCGCTGGACTTCGGCTACCCGATGAACGGCTTCGGGACCGAACCGACGAACCTGGAGAACATCTCGATCGTGCGGGCCGGCGGGCACTTCTGGGGCTCGCAGACCTTCCCGGGCATCTGGGTGTTCTCGGCCTCCAAGGTCTTCCAGGGCATCAGGGTCAGCCACGTGGACATCGTCGACCCCACGTACAGCGGGGTCATGTTCCAGACCAACTACGTGGGCGGACAGCCCCAGTTCCCGATCAAGGACACGGTCTTCACCGACATCTCCATCACCGGCGCCCGCAAGAGCGGTGACGCCTACGACGCCAGGTCGGGCTTCGGTCTCTGGGCCAACGAAGCGCCCGAATCCGGTCAGGGCCCCGCCCTCGGCGAGGTGACGTTCAACGGCCTGGAACTGAACGACAACGCCGTGGACATCCGTAACACGACGTCGACCTTCAAGATCAACATCAATTCGTGACCCACCCCGTACGGGGGAGCACGAGGGCGTGACGAGGTCAGCGCAAGCCGCTTACGAGGCTTGCGCTGACCTTTCATGCGCTGAGGACGGAAGTGCCCTGGTGGCCGCCTACGGCTGGTGGTCACCACCGAACATCAGCGGTCTGTCAAACAATTACGAAGTCAGCGCGAGATCTTGCGCTCTCTTGTTGGTGATGGTTGAGTGTGCCGCGCCCCGCATCGCACCGGCGGTGGGGCGACCTCCACGTACATGCCCGAAGGGGACCACCCATGAGAACTGCCCGGTTCCGTCGTACGCGCCGCACCAGCGCGGTCACCCTCGTCTCCGCCCTCACGCTCACCGCGCTCGCAGCCTGCGGCACGAGCAGCAGCGGCAACGGCAGCGGTGGTTCCGAAGGCGGTGGCTCCTCGGACCCCGCCGCTCCGCTGGACCCGAAGACGAAGGTGACGCTCACGATCGACTGCATGCCGCCCACGGCGAAGGCGGCCGAGCTGAAGGAGTGGAAGGAGGACGTCGCCGCGTTCAACAAGACGTATCCGAACGTCACCGTCGAGGGCCGCTCCACGGCCGGACAGTGTCTGGAGCCGCCGCGCTTCACGGCGATGCTCAAGGCCAAGTCGCAGCCGGACGTCTTCTACACCTACTTCACCGACCTGCCGCAGGTGCTCGACAACGACGGCGCCGCCGACATCACCGCGTACGTCAACGACAGAAGCGTCCCCCTGCTGAAGGACATCGACCCGGACGTGCTCGGCTCGCTCAAGCAGGACGGCAAGCTCTACGGCCTGCCCACCAGCAACTACACCATGGGCCTGCTCATCAACCGCGAGCTGTTCCGGCGGGCCGGACTCGACCCGGACGCGCCGCCGCGCACCTGGCAGGAGGTCCGGGCGGCCGCGAAGAAGATCGCGGGCCTCGGCGAGGGCATCGCCGGGTTCGGCGAGTACAGCGCGGGCAACACCGGCGGCTGGCACTTCACCGCGCAGATGTACAGCGTCGGCGGAGAGGTCGTCGACGCGAGCGGTACCAAGGCGGCGTTCAACGACGAGCTCGGCAAGCAGGTCGCCGAGAACATGCACGCCATGCGCTGGCAGGACAACAGCATGGGCAAGACCCAGCTGCTCAAGTGGGGCGACCTGCAGAAGCAGATCGCCACCGACAAGCTCGGCATGTTCCTCGCCGCCCCCGACGACATCGCGTACATGGTCCAGCAACTCGGCGCCGAGTACGAGAACTTCGGGATGGGCCCCATACCCGGCGAGAAGAACACCCTGGCCGGCGGCAACAGTTACATGGTCAAGAAGGGCATCTCCGGCGACAAGATCAAGGCCGCGATCGCCTGGCTGAACTACAAGAACCTCACCGTCGGCAAGGGCCAGTTCGACTGGGCCCGCACCAAGGCCGACAAGCTCCCGGTCGGTATCCCGCAGCCCAACTTCTGGCTGAACGAGTCCAAGGCCAAGGACGACGCCGCACGCGTGGAGCACGCCACCATGCCGGTCGCCAACTTCAAGACCTTCATGGACAACCCGGTCGCGGGCAAGGCCGAGCCGCCGAAGGCCCAGGAGGTCTACAAGGTCCTCGACAACGTCATGTCCGGCCTCCTCACCAACAAGGACGCCGACATCGACAAGCTCCTCGCCACAGCCGAGTCGCAGGTCAACCAGGTCCTCGCCAACCAGTGACCGGTGCCTCGTGGGGTGGCGGAACCCGCCCCACGAGGCTGTGAGCGCCGCGGCCCCGTCCCGGCGCACCGGACACGCGGCGCACCGGACCCAGGACATGCCGACGGCCCCCGCGCCCCCCGCTCACGCAACCGGCACCTCAGCACCAAGGAGTAACGATGTCGGCCCCCAGTCTGACCCCGAGCAAGGCGGCGCCGGCGCCTGACTCCCGGCCCCGGCCGGACGGCGCGGAACCGCCCGCCCGGCCGTTCGCCAGGAGCCTGCGGCGCAATCTCACCGCGCACGGCTTCCTCATCGGCGCCGTCCTCTGCTTCGCCCTGTTCTCCTGGTATCCGATGGTCAGGGAGTTCTTCCTCGCCTTCCAGAAGACCGAGGACGGGCAGACCACCTGGGTCGGCATGGACAACCTCGTCACGGTCTTCAACGACCCCGCCTTCTGGCAGGCGTGGCGCAACACGCTCCTGTTCACCGTGCTGGCGCTGGTGTTCGGCTTCGCGGTGCCGTTCGCCGTGGCGGTGGTGATCAACGAGTTCCGGCACGGCAAGGGCTACCTGCGGCTCCTGGTCTACCTGCCGGTGATGCTGCCCCCGGTCGCCTCGGTCCTGCTGTTCAAGTACCTGTACGACCCGGGATACGGCCTCCTCAACGAACTGTCCGGCTTCTTCGGACTGCCGGAGCAGCAGTGGCTCCAGGACCCGGACACCGCGATGCTCTCGGTCGTCGTCGCCTCCACGTGGATGAACATGGGAGGCGCGGCCCTCATCTACCTCGCCGCGCTCCAGGGCATCCCGGGCGAGCTGTACGAGGCGGCCGAGCTCGACGGAGCGGGCGTACTCCGCAAGATCTGGCACGTCACGATCCCGCAGACCCGGCTCATCCTCTCGCTGATGCTGCTCATGCAGATCATCGCCACCATGCAGGTCTTCGTCGAGCCCTTCCTGCTGACGGGCGGCGCCGGCCCCGAGGGCTCCACCACGACCGTGGTCTACCTCATCTACCAGTACGCCTTCAACTTCAACAACTACGGTGCCGCGGCGGCCCTCGGCCTGCTCCTGCTCGTACTCCTCGCCGGATTCTCGGCGGCGTACGTGAAGCTCAGCCGCGCCGAGGACGAATAGGACCGGGGGAACCACCATGTCCACACGCACACTCATCTCACCGGCACAACTCGCCCGGCCCCGTGGCAAAGCCCTCTACTGGGTGACGTTCGCCGTCGTCGTCGGCGGCTTCACCCTGGTGTTCCTGGGCCCGCTGTACTGGATGATCTCCAGTGGCCTCAAGGACACCCAGGAAGTGATCCAGACCCCGCCGACCCTGGTGCCCGGCTCCTTCGAGCCGGAGAACTACGCACGGGCGTGGGACGTCATGGACCTCGCCACCCTGCTGTTCAACACGCTCTACTACGCGTTCGGCGCGCTGGCCTTCCAACTCGTCCTCGACGTCGCCGCCGCCTACTCCCTCTCCAAGCTCCGCCCGGTCCTCGGCAAGGCCATCCTGGGCATGATGCTGGCGACACTGATGATCCCCGCCGCCGTCCTGGTCGTCCCGCAGTACCTGACGGTCCTGGACGTGCCGGTCATCGAGCGCAACCTGCTGAACACCCCCTGGGCGATCTGGCTGCCCTCCGTCACCAACGCCTTCAACATCTTCCTGCTCAAACGCTTCTTCGACTCGATCCCGAAGGAACTCCTGGACGCGGCGTCCATGGACGGCGCCTCTCCCACACGCACCCTGTGGTCGATCGTGCTCCCGATCTCCCGGCCGATCCTCGGCGTGGTCTCCATCTTCGCCATCGTGGGCGTCTGGAAGGACTTCCTCTGGCCCATGCTCACCCTGCCCGACCCCGCGATGCAGACCCTCAACGTGGGCATCTACTCGCTCTCCAACGGGGTCCCGGTCAACGTGCTGATCGCCGCGCTCACGATCGCCTCGGTGCCGACGCTGCTCATCTTCCTGGTCTTCCAGCGCAACATCATGAGCGGTCTGACCGCCGGCGGCCTGAAGGGCTGACCCCGAGGGTCCGCCCGGTATCCACCACCCACATGACTTCGCCGCCGGTCCGTCCGAACGCCCCGCTGTCCGGACCGGCGGCGAAGATCCACCCTGCCCGAAAGGACGTTCACGTGGCAGTCCCTCATGCGCACAGCACCGACAACTGGTGGCGCGACGCCGTCATCTACCAGGTGTACCCACGCAGCTTCGCCGACGGCGACGGGGACGGCACCGGGGACCTCGCGGGCGTCCGGGCGCGACTGCCCTATCTCGCCGAACTCGGCGTGGACGCCCTGTGGTTCACCCCCTGGTACCTCTCGCCCCTCGTCGACGGCGGCTACGACGTCGCCGACTACCGCACCATCGACCCGGCCTTCGGTACCCTCGCAGAGGCCGAGAAACTGATCGCCGAAGCCGGTGAGTGCGGCATCCGCACCATCGTCGACATCGTCCCCAACCACGTCTCGGACCAGCACGCGTGGTTCCGGGCAGCTCTGGCGGCAGGACCCGGAAGCCCCGAGCGCGAGCTGTTCCACTTCCGGCCGGGCCGGGGCGAACACGGCGAACTGCCGCCCAACAACTGGCCCTCCCAGTTCTCCGGCCGCACCTGGACACGGGTGCCGGACGGGGAGTGGTACCTGCACCTGTTCGCTCCCGAGCAGCCCGACCTCAACTGGGCCCACCCGGCAGTCCGCCAGGAGCACGAGGAGGTGCTCCGCTTCTGGTTCGGGCGCGGGGTCGCCGGCGTACGGATCGACTCCGCCGCCCTGCTCGCCAAGGACCCCTCGCTCGCCGACTTCGAGGAGGGCGTGGACCCGCACCCGTACATCGACCAGGACGAGCTCCACGACATCTACCGTGCCTGGCGTGCCATCGCCGACGAGTACGGAGGTGTCTTCGTCGGTGAGGTGTGGCTGCCCGACGCCGAACGCTTCGCCCGGTACCTGCGCCCCGACGAGCTGCACACCGCCTTCAACTTCACCTTCCTGACCTGCCCCTGGCACCCTGACCGGCTCCGGGAGGCCATCGACGGCACACTGGCCGAGCACGCGCCGGTCGGTGCCCCGGCGACCTGGGTGCTCTGCAACCACGACGTGACGCGGACCGTCACGCGCTACGGCCGCGCGGACACCGGATTCGACTTCGCCACCAAGGCGTTCGGCACACCCACCGACCTGGAGCTCGGCACACGCCGCGCGCGCGCCGCCGCCCTGCTCACCCTCGCCCTTCCCGGGCTGTCTACCTGTACCAGGGGAGGAGCTGGGGCTGCCCGAGGCGGACATCCCGCTCGACCGTATCCAGGACCCGATGCACTTCCGCTCCCGGGGCACCGACCCGGGACGGGACGGCTGCCGGGTGCCGCTTCCCTGGACGGCGGACGCCCCGTACGCCGGTTTCGGTGCGCTCACCGAACCCTGGCTGCCCCAGCCCGCGGGGTGGCCATCCTTCGCGGTCGACCGGCAGAGCGCCGACCCGGGGTCGATGCTCGCGCTCTACCGGCGGGCGCTGGCGCTGAGACGGTCGTCAGACGGCTTCGGTGACGGCCCGATGACCTGGCTGCCCGCGGCGCAGGGCGTACTCGCCTTCGCCCGGACGCACGGTCTGATCTGCGTCGCCAACCTGTCGGACCGTCCCACCCCCCTCCCGGCGCACAGGGAGCTGCTCCTCGCGAGCGGTCCGCTCGACGGCGAGGGTCTGCTGCCGGGGGACACCGCCGTCTGGCTGCGCGCCTGACGCCGAAAGGCACGCTCGGCTGGTGGTGGACAGAGATCGCCACGGGTGTGTCCGGCCGGCAGGCGCGGAGTGGCGGGCCGTACGCGCGGGGAGGTGAAGAGCGATCAGGGGGTGCGGGGTTCCGGCTGGGTGATGTGACGTCGCGCGAGTGTCGACCGGTGCGGAGCGCGGCGTCAAGAGGCGGGGACGCGTGTACGACGGGTCGGACGGCATGGCGCCTGATCTCGCCAAAAGCCCCAGGTGGCGGCCGGATCACCGCCTGGTCCGACGCGTCGGACGCAGGTGCCCGGCGAAGTCGGGGATCGCCTCCGTGGTGCGGGCCGGGCCATGTGCGCGCCCCGGTCGTTCCGTCGCCCCCAAAGCTGTCGGAACCGTTGACGTGCACAAGCGGGGTGCCTATGTTCTGGTCGAAGTTACGTACGATGTCCGATATTTCGAACATCTCGTAGCCGGGGCTGTCAGCCCGCGGCTGTCGAAAGGGACTCGCTGTGCTCCGCACCCGCTACTGGTCCACCCTCATGGCAGCACTGCTCGTCATGCTCGCCGCGGTCGCCACCCAGCCGGCCGCGGCCGCCGAGGGACGTCCGTACACCAATCCCGTCAAGGCGGTGAAGGGCGCCGACCCCTGGCTGGAGTACCACAACGGCCACTACTACCTGGTCACCACGTCCTTCACCGGCGTGCTCACCATGCGCAAGTCACCCACCCTGGCCGGTCTTTCGACGGCCCCCAGCGTCCAGGTCTGGAGCGACACCACCGCCACCCGCAACACCAACTTCTGGGCGCCCGAGCTGCACTTCGTCGACGGCCGCTGGTACCTCTACTACTCAGCGGGGCAGAGCGGTGCCGCCTGCTGCGACACCCAGCGCACCTACGTCCTGGAGAGCGCGGGCAGTGACCCCATGGGCCCGTACACCTACAAGAACCAGCTCACCGGATCGAACCTGACCCCCGGTGGCTGGCTCATCGACGCCAGCGTGCTGCGGCACGGCGGCAAGCTGTACCTGCTCGGCAGCGGCTCCGTCAACGGCAGTCCCCAGAGCCTGGTCATCGCCCCGATGAGCAACGCGTACACGGTGAGCGGCTCCACCTTCACCGTCATCTCCCGCCCCACCCTCAGCTGGGAGACCCAGGGTGGCACGGTCAACGAAGGACCCGAACCGCTCTACCGCGGCGGCAAGACCTTCGTCGTCTACTCGGCGAGCGCCTGCTGGGGACCGGACTACAAGCTCGGCCAGCTGCAACTGACCGGCGGCAACCCGCTGCTCGCCTCCTCCTGGACCAAGAAGCCCACCCCGGTCTTCTCGCGGAACGACTCAGCGGGGGTCTACGGCCCCGGCCACAACGGTTTCTTCACCTCGCCCGACGGCACCGAGAACTGGATCGTCTACCACGCCAACGACTCCACATCGGACGGCTGCGACAACGGCCGCACCACGCGCGCCCAGAAGTTCACCTGGAACGCGGACGGCACCCCTGAGTTCGGCGCACCGGTCGCCCTGGGCGCCACCAGGCCCGGCCCGTCCGGAGAGACCGCGGCCACCCCGGTGGCCTACACGCTGGTGAACCGCAACAGCGGCAAGTGCCTGGAGGTCACGGGCGGCAGCACGGCGGACGGCGCCGGTATCGCGCAGTGGACCTGCGGCGGCGGTGCCCACCAGACATGGCGGATCGAGGACCTCGGCGACGACACCAGCCGGCTCGTCAACGTCGCGACCGGCAAGGTCATGGACACGGCCGACTGCTCCACCGCGGACGGCGCGGACCTGCGGCAGTGGTCGTGGCTGAACAACCACTGCCAGAAGTTCCGGCTCGTGCTCACGGCCTCGGGTGACTACGTACGGATCGTCAACGAGAACAGCGGCAAGGTCGCCGACGCCGCCGACTGCGGTACGGCGAACGGCACCGACGTACGTCAGTGGACCTGGCTCGGCAACGCCTGCCAGCAGTGGCAGCTCAGGCCGGCGGCATGACAACTGTCAAGGAGAGGAAGACAGTGGGACGCGACATCACGAAGGTGCTCATGGCCCTGTTCGCCACGCTGGCCGTGCTCACCACCGCAACCCCGGCGCACGCGGCCCCGCCCGCCTCGCCGGCCGTCACCTTCACCAACCCGGTCGCCGGACAGCGCGCCGATCCGCACGTCTACAGACACACGGACGGCTACTACTACTTCACCGCGACCGTCCCCGCCTACGACCGGATCGTCATGCGGCGGGCCACCACCCTCCAGGGCCTGTCCACCGCTGCCGAGACCACCATCTGGAGCAGGCACACCAGCGGGGAGATGGGTGCGCACATCTGGGCTCCGGAGATCCACTTCATCGGCGGCAAGTGGTACGTCTACTTCGCCGCAGGGTCGACCGGCGACATCTGGAAGATCCGGCCGTACGTCCTGGAGACCGGCGCGGCCAACCCGCTGACGGGTACCTGGACCGAGAGGGGGCGCATCGCCCTGCCGCTCGACACCTTCTCCCTTGACGCCACCACCTTCGTCGTCGGCTCGACCCGCTACCTCTCCTGGGCGCAGAACGACCCGGCGGTGGGCGCGGGGACCAACATCTACCTGGCCAGGATGGCCAACCCCTGGACGATCAGCGGCAGCCCGGTGATGATCTCCCGGCCGACCTACGCGTGGGAGCGGGTGGGCCACACGGTCAACGAGGGCCCCGCGGTGATCCAGCGCGGCGGCAGGGTCTTCATGAGCTTCTCCGCCAGCGCCACCGACAGCAACTACTGCCTCGGCCTGCTCACCGCCTCGGCGGGCGCCGACCTGATGAACCCGGGGTCATGGGCCAAGAACCCGAACCCGGTGTTCACCAGCAACGCCGCCACCGGCCAGTACGGCCCAGGGCACAACACCTTCACCACGTCCGAGGACGGCAAGTCGGACGTCCTCGTCTACCACGACCGCGACTACAAGGACATCAGCGGTGACCCGCTCAACGATCCCAACCGCCGCACCCGCTTCCAGAAGCTCTACTGGAACGCGGACGGCACGCCCAACTTCGGCATTCCGGTCGCCGACGGGGCCACCCCCGTCCGCTTCTCCTCCTTCAACCTTCCCGACCGGTACATCCGGCACCGGGAGTTCCGCGCGAGGCTCGAAGCGAACGTGACCAACCTCGCGGACTCGCAGTTCCGCGTCGTCGCCGGCCTCGCCGGCAGCGGCACCGTCTCCCTCGAATCGGCCAACTTCCCCGGCTACTACCTCCGGCACAGGAACCACGAGGTGTGGGTGGAGAAGAACGACGGCACGACGGCCTTCGGGCACGACGCCGGCTTCCACCGCCGGCCTGGCCTCGCCGACACGACCGCCGGTGTCTCCTTCGAGTCGTACAACTTCCCCGGCCGCTACCTGCGTCACTACGAACACGCGCTGGTGACGCAGCCCGCGGAGACGACGACCGCCAAGGCGGACGCGACGTTCCACGCCCAGTAGGGACGCCCGGGCCCACCGCCGGTGCCGTTCGCCTTGTGGCGGGTAGTCGAGCAGGGCGTGCACGGAGCAACCGTGCACGCCCTGCTCGACGGGGGAGCAGCTGCCCCGGAACAGTCATGGCGCTCCTGGCCCTGCCGGACGAAGACACACCGCAGGCCGCCTGTCGGCCGGAGCCTGTCCGTGATCCCCTCGGCGCCCGCTCGCGCGACATGGCCGCGGGACCGGATTGCTCCGGTACCTCACGGGGCAGCCGTATGCAATCTTGGATGTCAGGGGGGACAGCGGCATGAGGAGGCTCGGTTGCGTCTCAGTCACAGTCGGCCCACCGATCCGGGCTACACCCGGAGACGGCATGGGCGGGGCTTCAGCTACCTCGATGCGCACGGACTGCCCCTCCGCGACCCCGCGGAGCTGGACCGGATCGAGGCGCTGACCATTCCGCCTGCCTGGCGGGACGTCTGGATCTGCCGCCGGGCCGGCGGGCACCTCCAGGCCGTGGGCACCGACGCCGCCGGCCGCCGGCAGTACCTGTACCACCCGCAGTTCCGGGCCGAGCAGGAGCAGGCGAAACACGGGCGCGTACTGGAGGTCGCCGAGCGGCTGCCCAGGGTGCGCGAAGCGGTCGAAGCGCACCTGAGCGACCGGGGGCTCACCCGCCGACGCGTGCTGGCGACCGCGGTACGCCTGCTCGACCTGGGGTTCTTCCGGATCGGCAGCGACCGCTACACGGACCTGAACAACAGCTACGGCCTGACCACACTGCTGCGGGGGCACTCACGCTGCGGGGCCGGGGAAGTGGTCTTCACCTACCCCGGAAAGCACAGCAAGGAGCAGATCCAGGCCGTGGTCGATCCCCCCACCTGCCGCAGCCTGACATCCCTGCTGCGCCGGCGCGGAGGAGGAGACCGCCTGCTCGCCTACTGGGAGCGCCCCGAGTGGCACGAGGTGAGCGGCGCCGACGTCAATGCCTACCTCAAGGAGCAGGCGGGGCTGGAGATCACCGCGAAGGACTTCCGTACCTGGCACGGCACGGTGATGGCCGCTGTCGCCCTGGCCGTCTCGCAGGGCGCCGCCCGCAGCGAGACCGCCCGCCGCCGCGCCATCGCCCGGGCGGTGCGGGAGGTCTCCGGCTACCTCGGCAACACTCCGGCGGTCTGCCGTGCCTCCTACATCAACCCGTCCGTCATCGAACTGTACGAGGAGGGCATCACCGTCGCGGCCGTCCTGCCGCACCTCGGCGCCGAAGGGACGTACGGCACGCCTGCCACGCAGGGCGCTGCCGAGCGGGCGGTGCTGCAGATGCTGCGGACCGGGCGGGCACCGGTGGCGTCGGACTGAGCCACGCCAGACGGTTACGTGCGGCGAGCCGGCCGCCCCGGGGGCGGACAGGGGTGAGTTCGGTGCACAGACATGAGAGCGCTTGCTGTCAGCGTTGCCGCCTCCGCGCGGCGCGACGCGTGCTCATGCGGAGGCGAGACGTCGGCGGCCAGCAACGCAATCTCTCCGAGTCTCCACGGTGTCGGTCCTGGGAGACATGCCCAGTTCCCGTGACCGCTCAGGGACGGTGCAGGGGTCGTAATGGGTCGTATGCGCAGAGGCGACCGGTCGGCGAGCCGTCGCGGTGCAGGCCACCATCCACGCCCGTGAACTGCAATCATCCAGGTTCCGGCCTCGGTGGAGAGAGGCGCGCGCCACCGGGGCGCGCCCTCCGTGGCCAGGGCGGCGTCGGGCGTCCCGCACCCCCTCCGGGCGCCCGCCACCGACGCCTCCGGCCGGCCCGAGGCCGCAACGGCCCACGGGAGAGGGGGAGTCCGTCCCTCCGGAAAGCGCCGGGAGCCTTGTCAGTCCAACTCGCGCAGCCCTATGCTGCGCGGGCAGAAAGCGCTTTCTCGCTCAGGCTCCCGTGCGTCGGTGCATGAGCCGCTACCGAGCCGGACAGGGCGGGCGCGGCGCGACAGTTCCACCTGATTCACCTGTACGAGCCCTCGGATACGGGGGAAGCAGGACCGCCAGGCGACACGGCGGCGGTCCGTAGGACCGCCTGACATGTCCACGGCGGTCGTGTGCGATACCTGATGTGCGAAGAGGAATGGGGAGACCAGGATGAGACGACCATTCGTACTCCGACTCTGTGCGGCGCTGGCCACGATGTCACTCGCGGCGGTGGGCGGTGTGATCATCGCGACGCCTGAGGCTTCGGCGGCGACCGGCACGGCCACCGGCTACGCGACCCAGAACGGTGGGACCACCGGCGGCGCCGGTGGGCAGACGGTGCGTGCCACCACGGGGACCGCGATCCACGCGGCTCTGTGCGGCCGGGCGAGCAGCAGCACCCCGATCACCATCCAGGTGGAGGGGACCATCAACCACGGCAACACGGCCAAGGTGTCGGGTACCAGTTGCAGTACCGCGGCCGGCGTGATCGAACTCAAGCAGATCAGCAACGTGACGATCGTCGGTGTCGGCAGCGGAGCGGTCTTCGACCAGCTCGGCATCCACATCCGCGACTCCCGCAACATCATCATCCAGAACGTGACGGTCCGGAACGTCAAGAAGTCCGGGTCGCCCATCTCCAACGGTGGTGACGCCATCGGTATGGAGAGCAACGTCCGCAACATCTGGGTGGACCACACGACCCTTGAGGCGTCGGGCGGGGAGTCGGAGGGGTATGACGGCCTCTTCGACATGAAGGACAACACCCAGTACGTCACCCTGTCCTACAGCACGCTGCGCAACTCCGGCCGGGGCGGCCTCATCGGTTCGAGCGAGACCGAGCTCTCGAACGGCTTCGTCACGTTCCACCACAACCTCTACGAGAACATCGACTCCCGTGCGCCCCTGCTGCGTGGCGGCATCGCCCACATGTACAACAACTACTACCTCAAGCTCAACGAGTCCGGCATCAACTCCCGTGCCGGGGCCCGCGCCAAGGTGGACAACAACTACTTCAAGGACTCCAAGGACGTCCTGGGCACCTTCTACACCGACGCGGCCGGTTACTGGCAGGTCAGCGGCAACACCTTCGACAACGTGACCTGGTCGAGCCGCAGCAGCGACCACAACCCCGCCGGTCCCAACCCGCAGTCGAACACCACCGTCAGCATCCCGTACGCCTACACCCTCGACGCGGCGAGCTGTGTGCCGGCCGTCGTGGGCCAGACCGCGGGCGCCAACAAGGGGCTGAAGGTATCGGACGGCAGTTGCTCGCCCCAGACGCCGACGCCGACCCCCACGCCGACCGACCCCACGCCCACACCGACCCCGCCCACCCCGGGGCCGACCCCGCCCGGCGGAACCAACCTCAGCATCGGGGCGGGCGCCGACGGTTCCGGCAAGGCCGACGGGACGAGCTACGGCAACGTGCGCGACGGTGACATGAACACCTACTGGTCTCCGGCCGGTCCGACCGGTTCGATCTCGGTCAAGTGGGGGTCCGCCACCGCGGTCTCCACGGTCAACATCCGGGAGGCGGCGGGATCCACGGGCAGCATCGGCGCCTTCAAGCTGATCAACGCGGACACCGGTGCCGTCCTGGCCTCCGGTTCGCGGGGGGCGTCATCACCTTCCCCCGGACCTCGCTGAGCAAGATCACGTTCCAGATCACCAGCTCGACGGGTACCCGAAGGTCGCCGAGTTCGAGACGTACGCAGGCTAGCCGCCCGCCCCAGACGCCCCCGACCGGCCGTTCCACGGTCCGGCCGGGGGCGTCTGGGGCGGTCAGGCCACCGGCTCCCCGGCGACGTCGGTCCCGACGGTCTCACGCGGGGGGACTCGGCCATCCGCGCCCGCTGTACGGCGGAGAGGGCGCGGACCATGAGGGCGGCGGCCACCTCAGCGTTCGTCCCCGCCGGGTTCCCTCCGGGGCTCGGCCGTGCCCATGGCCCGCTGGTCCTCATCCGTCCACTTGCGGGTGTCGCGCGGTTCGACGTAAGGCTCCTGGTCCGGGGCGTGACCGGCGAGCACCGCTCGTTCCCGTGCCATCTCCGCGTCGAACTCCAGCCCCAACAGGATCGCCAGGTTGGTGATCCACAACCAGACCAGGAAGATGATGACACCGGCCAGTGCGCCGTACGTCTTGTTGTAGGAGCCGAAGTTGGCCACGTAGAAGGCGAACGCGGCCGAGGCGACCATCCAGATGAGCAGGGCGAGCAGGCTTCCCAGTGAGACGAACCTGAAGCCGCGGTCCTTGGCGTTCGGCGCCGCCCAGTACAGGACCGCGAGCATGATCGCGACGAGCAGCACGAGCACCGGCCACTTGGCGATGGACCAGACGGTCAGGGCAGTGTCGCCCACGCCCAGAGCCGTACCGATCTGACGGGCGATTCCGCCCGACAGGACGACGATCAGGGCACTCACACAGGCCAGGACCATCAGGACCAGTGTCAGCCCGACGCGTACGGGCAGCACCTTCCAGGCCGGACGGCCTTCGGGGATGTCGTAGACGACGTTGGAGGCGCGGATGAAGGCCGCGATGTATCCGGAAGCCGACCACAGCGCACCGAGCAGACCGACGATCGCCAGGACGGAGCTGGTTCCGCCGGTGGACTGCAACTGGGTCACCGCATTGGTGATCACGTCGCGGGCCGCACCGGGAGCGAGCTTCTGGATGTTGTCCAGCACGGTCCGGGTGGCGGACTCGCCCGCGATGCCCAGCAGGGCGACGAGGACCAGGAGGGCGGGAAACAGGGCCAGGATGCCGTAGTACGTCAGGGCGGCGGCCCGGTCGGTCAGTTCGTCGCGCTTGAACTCCTTGACCGTGCGCTTGAGCACCTGCGTCCACGACGCCTTGGGGACCTCGGTCGGCGAGTGGGGCGCTCTGCCGGGGCCCTCGGAGTGTTCTGCTGACATACAGCTCACCTGCCTGTCATCGGGGGTGTGTGACACCGCGATCCCCCCCCGCGCCCGGGAGAGAGGTGCCTCCGCCGTCCCGACGGGCGGCGGAGGCACCTCCCGGCTCCGGCCTGAGGAGCCCGTCAGCCGGTGTTCCGGCCGGTCCTGTCGCGCGCCTCCTGGGCGGCTTCCTGTCCGGTCTGCCGGAGCCCGGCGGCGGCGTCCTGGCCGGACTCCCGGGCCTGTTGAGCGGTGGCGTCGACCGCGTCCCTCGCGGCCTCCTTGAGCGACTCCGCGGCCTCGGCGGCCGGCTGGCGCATCTCTTCCTTGATGTCCTGCGCCGACTGCTTGAGGGGCTGGAGCAGTTCATCGGAGTGCTCGCCGATGCGCGAGCCCAGCCGTTCCTCGGCCTTGGTGGCGGGGAAGAGAGCGGCGGCGAGCATCCCCGCGCCGAAGGCGATGACGCCTGCGGCCAGCGGACTGCCCTGCGTCCGCTGCGCGACCTGGCCTGGCGTGGCGCGGACGGACGCGCCCACCTGTTCGGCGGTCTGCCGTACCGTCGCGCCCGCCTGTCCGGCGGTCTCGCTCGTGCTCTCGGCGATCCCGTGCAGATGTCCGCTCGTCGAATCCCGAGTGTCGTTCGCCGCACCCATCACGCGCTCCTTGAGGCCGGTCAGCCGGTGCTGCGCGGCGTCGGCCTTCCGCCGCGCGACCTTACTCGGCGTCACCTTGTCCGCGAGGCGGTCCACGTTGTGGGCCAGATGGGCCCTGGTGTACTCCGCCTCGGTCTTCAGCTCGTCGGGTTGCGCGCCCATCGGGCGTCCTCCTTCAGGGATTCGGTTGTCCGCTCGGGGCCCCGTACCGTGCGCAGGCGTGCCTTGCCCGTCACGAAGAGAACGGCTGCCACGAGCGCCCAGAACGCCGTCACGATGAGAGCGGCCCAGGCGAGGTCGACCACGTGTGCCAGGCCGAAGATCGCGGCCAGACTGCCCAGCAGCACCGCCAGGTGCCCCGCGTAGCCGGCGCCCGCGAGCATGCCCGCGGCCTTGCCGGCCTTGGTGCTCTCCTGCTTGATCTCTGCCTTCGCCAGCTCGATCTCGGTGCGGACGAGACGCGAGAGATCCTTGCTGATCTCACCGACCAGCTCTCCGACGGAGGGGTCCGATGACGGCGCCAGGGTGGAGGGAGTGGCTCCGGTGCCCGGCCCGGCGACGGCGTCCTGCGAGGAGTGAATAGACATGACTCATCCCCCTTATGGCTGCCGCTGATCGGGATCGATCGGGTCCGGGTAGGGGCCGGCCACCGGAACCGGTCCCGGCGTCGTCACACTCCCGCCGTAGGACGGGGTGCTCGGCGGTGGTGCATGGCGGTCGCCCGGACCGCCCGCCTCGTAGGCGTACGGGGGACCCGGAGCCTGCGCCCGGTCGGTACCGCCGGGGGACGGGGTCCCGGAGCCGCCGCCGCTGTCGGCCGACTTGATGCCCTTGCCGATCCTGGCGACCGCGAAGCCGGCGAGTGCGGCACCCGCGAGAAACGCTCCGGGGCGGCGCCGGGCGAACTCCTGGAGGTCGCCCATGAGCCCCTCGGGGCCCCGGCTCTCCAGATGAGCAGCCACGCGCTGCCCACGGTCCGCGATCTGGCGCACCGCCGACGCCGCCGAGGAGTCCTCCTTGGCGTTGTCACTCATGTCCCGCAATTCGTCGGAGAGCCGTCGTATGCTCTCCGCCACGCGCTGTGTCTGGGAACTGGCCTGGTCCTGGAGCCGGTCGCGCAGTTCGCCCGCGAGGTCCTGGGCCTTGGCCGCCGCCTCACCCGCGACACCGGCCGCCTGCTCCCTGGCGGTCCCGGCCGTTTCGGTGGCCTTCTCGCCCACCAGCCCGGCGCCCTCGCCGACCTTGTCGCGCGCGGTCCGCGCGACCGTCGCCGACTCCTCGTTTCCACGGCTAGAACCGTCGAAGTCACTCAATGTTCCTCCTCGGTCGGCTCTTCATCTCGTGATGTCGTGATCACGTCGCCCACTGCGGGCGTCTCTTCCATGATGACCACCGTGACGACATGCGCCACATGGGATGGTTTCGCCCAGGACAGGAGCGGACCAGGTCCATTCCCTGTGCGCCGGCGCCGCGCCGCATCGGCTCGCCGACCGATGCGCTGATCACTGCGGTGCCGCACGCGGGCACACGACTGCCGCGTGCCCACCCGGGCGGCGGGACCCGGCGGAACTCCACCGACCCCGCCGGACATCCCTTCCGGTCATCAGACGCTGTGTCGGGGGGCCTGTGACCTCAGCCCACCTCCCAGCGCCGTTCGTCCTGCGGGTTCCCCTCGCACGCTGTGACAAACGGACGATCTTTTCGCTGTTTCTCAGGGATATCAGGACAGTTTCCGGGGGAAAACGACCATTCTCTCCGTCCGCTGTTGATCTTTGCGTATTCTGCGCACCGCGCGATCCATCACGCGATTTCCTTGTCCACACCGCTTCTGCGCACGGATGCGCACTCGAGAAGGCAGAGAATGAGACACACCTCCAGGACGATCACCGCGATAGCCGCGCCGGTCCTCGCAGCGGCCCTGCTCGTGGTACCCGCTCCGACCGCTGCCGCGGGCCCGGCGGAGCCGGTCTACGGCGAGTTGGTGCGCAACGGCACCTTCGACACCGTCACCGCCCCCTGGTGGGGCGCGGAGAAGGCGTCGATCGCAGCCGTCGCCGGCGCCATGCGCATCACCGCCGCCGGGACCGGCACAGGCACCAGTGGGAACCTCTGGGACGCGGTGGTGGGCCAGAACAACATCAACCTGCGCCAGGGCGCCACGTACACGCTCTCGTTCGACGCGAAGGCGTCCGTGCCGCGCACGGTCAAGTCGACGGTCCAGCTGGGTACCGCTCCCTACCCGGTGTCCCTGGACCGCAACGTCGAGCTGACCACCACCAGCAAGCGCTTCAGCTGGACGTTCACCTCGACCCTGACGACGGGTGACGGTCACGTCGACTTCCAGGTGGGCGGTCTGCCCGAGCAGAACGTCATCACCCTGGACAACATCTCGCTGACCACCTCCACCGCGCGTGAGGGCTTCTACACCGACCCGGCGAACAACGCGGTGAAGTGGGCCGACGCCAACTCGGACCCGCGCGAGGCGAAGATCAAGGCCGCCATCGGGGACCACAACTCATCGAAGTGGTTCGGCAACTGGGACGCCGACGGCAACCCGAACACCGGTATCCAGGCCGAGGTGAGCAACTACGTAGGCGCCGCCGCGGCCAAGGGGAAGCTGCCGGTCCTGGTGGCGTACAACATCCCCGGCCGTGACTGCGGCGGCGCCTCGTCGGGCGGTTCGCAGGACGCCGCGCTCTACAAGACGTGGATCAGCGCCTTCGCCCAGGGCATCAACGGGCGCCCCGCCGTGGTGATCCTGGAGCCCGACGCGGTCGCCCAGTCCTCCGACCCGGCCTGCGTGGCGGGCGAGGCGCTCGAAGCCCGCTTCGACATGCTCTGGTACGCCAACCAGCACCTCGCCGCGCAGGGCCCGCTCGTGCGCACGTACCTCGACGCGGGGAACGCGTCCTGGACCCTGGGGCCGGACTTCAGCGGCAACTCCGGCATCGGCCTCCAGCGGATGGCCTACCTGCTGAACCGCTCCGGCGTGTCCATGGCCCGAGGCGTCTCGATCGGCGTCGCCAACTTCCACTCCACCGACATCTCCAACCAGTACGGAGCCCGGCTGGCCACGCAGATCAAGAACGACTTCGGCGTCGACTCCCGCTGGGTCATCGACACGGCCCGCAACGGGAACGGGTCGTACGTCACGCCGGGAGTCCCGTCCAGCGGCCACGTCGGATTCTGCAACCCCACGGGCCGCAAGCTCGGCGTGACCTCCCGCGCGGGCACCGGCGGCGCCGAGTACCTCCTGTGGATAAAGAACCCGGGTGACTCCGACGGCAACTCCGCGCAGTGCCCGGCGGGCTCCCCGCCGGCCGGCGCCTTCTCGCCGAACCTGGCCGAAGCGCTCATCGACGGCAGGTGACCACCTCCCGCCGGGCCGCCCCCCGGGGTCCGGCCCGGCGGGGCATCGTGGAGTATGGGCCTCTCGTACGCCCCCCCTCGTCTCCGCGCCGAGGAGCGGGCCCGGGAGTTGGGGGAGCCATGGCTCTGGAGATGCGCACGCGTTGTGAGCGCTGCGGGACCGCCGAGCTGCCGCCGGACGCGGCGGCTAGGATCTGCTCGTACGAGTGCACCTTCTGCGTGGCGTGCGGCGACGCGATGCACGCCGTCTGCCCCAACTGCGGAGGCGAGCTCGTCGCCCGGCCGCGCCGACAGGCCCCCGGGCGGCCGTGACACCGCCACCACCGCCCGGCTGCCCGCCGGACCTCAGGCGCCGACGTACGCCGCGAGGTACTCGCCGGTGAGCGTGGAGCGATCGGCGACCAGGTCGGCGGGGGTGCCCTCGAACACGATCTGCCCGCCGTCGTGCCCCGCGCCGGGGCCGAGGTCGATGATCCAGTCCGCGTGTGCCATGACCGCCTGGTGGTGCTCGACGACGATCACCGACCTGCCCGAGTCCACGAGCCGGTCGAGCAGGCCGAGCAACTGCTCGACGTCGGCGAGATGGAGGCCGGTGGTCGGCTCGTCGAGGATGTACACCCCGGCCTTCTCCGCCATGTGGGTGGCCAGCTTCAGCCGCTGCCGCTCGCCCCCGGACAGCGTGGTGAGCGGCTGGCCGAGGCTGACATAGCCGAGGCCCACGTCCGCGAGGCGCTCGAGGATGCGGTGCGCCGCCGGGGTACGGGCCTCGCCCGTGCCGAAGAACTCCTCCGCCTCGCTCACCGGCATCGCGAGAACTTCGCTGATGTCCCGGCCGCCGAAGCGGTACTCCAGGACCGATGCCCCGAACCGCTTTCCCCCGCACTCCTCGCACGGGGTGGCGACACCGGCCATCATCGCCAGGTCCGTGTAGAGGACACCGGCGCCGTTGCAGGTCGGGCACGCACCCTCGGAGTTGGCGCTGAACAGCGCGGGCTTCACGCCGTTGGCCTTGGCGAACGCCTTGCGGATCGGGTCGAGCAGCCCGGTGTACGTCGCCGGGTTACTGCGCCGAGAACCCTTGATCGCCGACTGGTCGACCGAGACGACGTCCTCGCCCACGGGGATCGATCCGTGGATCAGGGAACTCTTGCCGGAGCCCGCCACCCCCGTGACCACGCAGAGCACCCCGAGGGGGATGTCCACGTCGACGTCGCGCAGGTTGTGCCGGTCCGCGCCGCGGATCTCCAGCACTCCGGTGGGCTCGCGCACCGACTCCTTGAGGGCGGCCCGGTCGTCGAAGTGGCGGCCGGTGACCGTGCCCCCGGCCCGCAGCCCCTCGACGGTGCCCTCGAAGCAGACGGTGCCGCCCGCCGTCCCGGCGCCCGGACCGAGGTCGACGACGTGGTCGGCGATGGCGATGGTCTCCGGCTTGTGCTCCACGACGAGCACCGTGTTGCCTTTGTCGCGCAGGCGCAGGAGCAGGTTGTTCATCCGCCGGATGTCATGGGGGTGCATGCCGATGGTCGGCTCGTCGAAGACGTAGGTGGTGTCGGTGAGCGAGGAGCCGAGATGGCGGATCATCTTGACCCGCTGCGCCTCGCCGCCCGAAAGCGTGCCGGAGGGGCGCTCCAGCGACAGGTAGCCGAGGCCGATCTCCACGAACGAGTCCAGGGCCGCCAGCAGCGCGGTGAGCAGCGGCGCGACCGACGGGTCGTCGAGGCCGCGCACCCATCCGGCCAGGTCGCTGATCTGCATCGCGCACGCGTCGGCGATGCTGATCCCGCCGACCTTCGACGACCTGGCCGCCTCGCTGAGCCGGGTGCCGTCGCACTCGGGGCATCGGGTGAAGGTGACCGCCCGGTCCACGAACGCCCGGATGTGCGGCTGCATCGCCTCCCGGTCCTTGGAGAGGAACGACTTCTGGATCTTGGGGATCAGCCCTTCGTACGTGAGGTTGACTCCCTCCACCTTCACCTTGGTCGGCTCCCGGTGGAGGAAGTCCCACATCTCCTTCTCGGTGAACTCCCTGATCGGCTTCTCCGGGTCGAGGAAGCCCGACTCGGCGTAGGTGCGCACCGTCCAGAAGCTGTCCGACTTCCAGCCGGGGATGGTGAACGCGCCCTCGGTGATCGACTTGGAGTCGTCGTAGAGCTGGCTGAGGTCGATGTCGGAGACCGAGCCCCGGCCCTCGCACCGCGTGCACATGCCGCCGGTGCGGGTGAAGGTCACCTTCTCCGTCCTGGTCCTGCCGGCCCCCCGGTCGACGGTGAATCCACCGCTCGCCTTGACCGAGGCGACGTTGAAGGAGAACGCGTTGGGCGAGCCGATGTGCGGTTCCCCGAGCCGGCTGAAGAGGATACGGAGCATCGCGTTGGCATCGGTGGCCGTGCCGACCGTGGATCGGGGGTCGGTGCCCAGCCGCTGCTGGTCGACGATGATCGCGGTCGTCAGACCGTCGAGCACGTCGACCTCGGGCCGGGCCAGGGTCGGCATGAACCCCTGCAGGAAGGCGCTGTACGTCTCGTTGATCAGCCGCTGCGACTCCGCGGCGATCGTCCCGAACACCAGCGAGCTCTTGCCCGAACCGGAGACGCCGGTGAAGACCGTCAGCCGGCGCTTGGGGATCTCGACGCTGACGTCCTTGAGATTGTTCACGCGCGCGCCGTGCACTCGGATCAGGTCGTGACTGTCGGCGGCGTGCGGCGCGGATGCCTGCGTGCGGGTTCTCCTAGCCGTACTCATCAAAGTCTCCATCTGTCTACGCGGGGTCGCCCCGCGGCCCCTGCGGTCCCCGTGGGCATCGCCCCGCTCGGTCGGCGGCTTCCGGACCCTATATCCCGCGTGGGGCGGCACGCGGGGGTTTCAGCCCGCCACCGGACGCCGGCGGCCGACGTCATGAGCCTTCTGCCGCACGGAGGCGACGGCGAGGTCCGCACGGCCCGACGGGGAATCGTGCTGTGCGTGACCGCCACGCTAGCCCCGACCCTGGGGCCGCGCTTCTCGATTCCTGACCGCTTGGACCGGCCGTCGGAGCGCCCGGTCCGTGCGCAGCGCCCGAGGCGCGCGGAACCGTGGACGGGCCGTTGTCAGTGCCCGGTGGAATGCTGTCCGCATGGACGAGCTCATGCGGCAGCGCCGGGTCTACGGCGCCGACCACGACGACCCGGACCCCGGCCCGAAGCCGGGCCACGACTACCGGGAGCTGGTCGGCGGTCCCCTCGACGGCCTGCTCCTCGACGTGACCGGGTGGACGGACGCGGCGCTTGCCGAGGGGGCGGCGCTGATCACCGAGATCGGCGCGTACGGCCCCGGCGGACGGGCCGAGTACCGGAGCAGGCAGGCCGACCCGTTGAAGTGGGACTGGTGCGGAGACACCCGCTGAGCCGCGCGTCCGCCGCGACTGCCCCGGCCGTTCGCCGGATGGCTGGGGAACGCGTGGTGAGAGAGGATCGGGGCACGGTGAACGAGATTCTTCCGAGTGCCGAGGATGGGTGATGATCATGGCTGACGAGATCGGCAACCGAGTCCATCAGATGCGCGAGAAGGCCGAACAGCTCTCCCAGGCGGCCGAGCACGCCCCGGACGAGAAGGAGAGCCGCCGGCTCAAGGAGAAGGCCGACCGGCTCCGTGACCAGAGCGAACAGCTGGACTCGATGTCCACGGGCGACGTGTACCCGAGTCACCAGGCTCCGTAGTTCAGTCGGCCGGTGCGCGGAAGGGTTGCCCGCGGCTCCCCTTCGCGCACCGGCACACCTGTTACGCGGTGAGCTTTCCGATCACCTGCCCCGCAGCGCGCGCCCCTTCGGTCGCGCCGCCCTCCATGAAGCCCTGGAAGTCGTAGCTGCAGTGCTCGCCGCCGATGTGGATGTTGCCCTGCGGGGTCCCCTCATAGCCCGCGTAGCGGTGGAGATAACCGACGGGCCAGTACGAGTACGCGCCCAGGGCGTACGGGTTGCGGTGCCAGGCCGAGAGCTGGGCCCTGCCGGTCCACGCCGCTTTCGTACCGGGGAAGAAGGCGTCGATGCCGGTGAGGCGGCGCGCCGCGAGATCACGTACGTACGGGTCGGACTCGGTGGCGAACGGCGTGGTGGGCGCCAGTTCCCGTGCCAGGCGGCCGCTGCCGTACTGGATGAGGATGCCACCGCCGCCCGGCTGGACCTTGGTGGTGTCCCATGTCTGCTGGACGTCGCTGTCCGTGAAGCAGTCGCCCGCGCTGACGCCGTGCCAGGGGCCCGTGCCGCGCCAGGGGCGGGAGGTGAACTGCATGTTGAGCTTGGTGCAGTCACCCATGCGGGCGTCGCGCAGCAGGTTGGTCATGCGCGGGTCGAAGCCCGCCGCCGAGCGGTCGAGCCGCTGGAGCACGGGGAGCGGCACACACAGGATCGTGTGGTCGGCGACGACCGTCGAGACGGTTCCGGCGTCCGTGAAGGTGAGGGTCTGGGTCCCGTTGCTGTTGGCCCGCACGGCCGTCAGCTGCTTGCCCATGCGCAGGGTACCGGCGGGCAGTGCCCGCGCGATGGCGTTCGGGAGCCGGTCGTTGCCGCCTGCGATGTGGTAGCGCTCGTTGGACAGCCCCCAGACGTTGAACCGGCCCGGATTGGTCTGGTAGCCCATGAGCAGTACCAGGGCGAGCGCGGACTGTTCCGTGGTCTCCGCGCCGTACTCCACGTTGTACGCGACGTCCATGAAACGGCCGAGCGGGGAGGTGTGACCGCCGGGGACGCGGGAGTCGATCCACTCGCGGATCGACATCGTGTCCAGCGCGGTCCCGGCGGGCGAGGTCCGGTTCCACCGGACCTCGCCCGCTTCCTGGAGATCGCGGTGCAGCGCCTGGTACACCGCCTTGAAGTCCTCGTCGGCCTGACTCCGCGGGTAGTAGGTCCCGTTGAACCAGAGGACCTCCTCGGCTCCGTTGGGCCCGCCGCCGAGGAAGTCCTCGGTGGCGAGGCCGAACCGGCGGCACAGCTCCAGGATCTTCTTGTGGCTGGTGTCGATCAGCTCGCCGCCGATCTCCGAGGTCTGGCCGTGCGCCCAGTGGTCGCGCTGGGTCCACATCCGTCCCCCGACGCGGTGGGGGTCCGCCTCGTACAGTGTGCAGGCGAGGCTGGCGTCCTTGAGCGTGAGTGCGGCGGTGAGCCCGGCTATGCCGGCTCCCACCACGGCGATCACCGGTGCCTGGCCGCCCGTCACCACCGGGGTGACGGCGGCGGCGGGCCGGGCGGCGAGCCCGGTGCCCAGCGCCGTGCCGAGGCCGAGTGCCGCGGCCCGGCCGAGCAGTTGACGGCGGGTGGAGCCGCGGACGTCGGCGGCGGGCATGCGCAGCCTGCGGGCGGCGGCGTGCTCGGCGGCGAGTCGGCGTAGTGCGTGCATCATGTGTGTACGGGACACGGGAGCTCCTCAGACGGTCGCGGTGGCCTGTTCGGGTCGGGCGTCTGTGCGCTCGGTCGCGTCGTCGAGGACGATGCGGCCGATGATCTCGTAACGTTCCGGCTGTCTGGCCTTGAGGTAGGAGCCGAGCCCGAGTCCGCCGGCGAAGACCGCGCCGACGATCCACGGGATCAGCTCGAAGAAGAAGGAGTCGGCGGCGAGCCCGGCCGCTGTCCTCATGTTGAGGACGAGCAGGACGACGACGGCGATCATGCCGATGCCGCCGAGCAGGGGTGCGGTGAAGGTCCGGAACCAGTGGCGGTCCTCCGGGTGGTTCTTGCGGAAGTAACCGATCACCGCGAAGGAGCAGAGGGTCTGCACGATGAGGATCGCCATCGTGCCGAGGATCGCGAGCAGTGTGTACAGGTGGATGTACGGGTCCTCGCCCGCCAGCCAGAAGGCGCAGACGAGCAGCGTCGCGATGCCGGTCTGGACGTACGAGGCGATGTAGGGGGAGCCGTGGGAGCGGTGGGTCCGGCCGAGCGCGGGGTGCAGGAAGCCCTCACGTCCGATGGCGTAGAGGTAGCGCGACGCGCACTGGTGGAAGGCCATCCCGCAGGCGAACGAACCGGTCAGCAGCAGCCACTGGAAGGCGTCGACGGCCCAGGGCCCGATGAACGACTCCGTGGGGTTGAAGAACAGGTCGAGTGGTGCGGCGGACGAGGACACCGCGACGGACTCCTCCAGCCCGTTGCCCGCGATCGTCATCCAGGAGACGTATATGTAGAAGAGCCCGACGCCGATGACGGAGATGAGGGTCGCCCGGGGGATGACGCGCTTGGGGTCGCGGGACTCCTCGCCGTACATCGCGGTCGACTCGAAGCCCACCCAGGACCAGAAGGCGAAGAAGAGGCCGAGACCGGCGGAGGTGCCGGTGAAGGCGTTGACCGGGTTCAGCGGCTCGGCCGGGATGCCGTCGGGGCCGCCGCCCGCCAGCAGGACGGCCGTGGCGACGGCGAAGAGCACCGCGATCTCGCCCACGAGCATGACCCCGAGCGCCTTGGCGGTGATGTTGATGTCGAAGTACGACAGCACGCCGGTCACGGCGAGCATGCCGACGGCGTAGACGATCCAGGGGATGTCGACTCCGAGCTGGTCGGCGACGGTCGTCTGGCCGAAGTACGCGAAGATCCCGACGATCGACGCCTCGAACACGATGTACGCGAGGACCGCCAGCATGCCGGACGCCAGCCCCGCTGTACGGCCGAGGCCGTGCGAGATGTATCCGTAGAAGGCACCGGCCGCCGTGATGCGCTTCGCCATGGCGACGTAACCGACCGAGAAGACCGTCAGCACCACGGTCGCGAAGAGGTATCCGGCCGGGGCGCCCGTGCCGTTGCCGAACCCCACGGCGATCGGCAGGTTTCCGGTCATCGCCGTGATCGGGGCGGCGGTGGCCACCGCCATGAACACCACGCCGACCAGACCGACCGAGTTCGCCTTGAGCCGCTGGACCTCACGTGTGGGTTTGTCCGCCATGGTGCGCCCTCTCTCGTCCTGCACGGTCCCGTTGGTCCGGGGGCGACAGTCTCGGGCGGGGTGACCTGCGCCACAACAGACACGCGGTCACTCAAACGCGCCGTAGAAGCGACGAGTTGTCGGGGCGGACGGCCCACCGATGTGGTCTGTGACCGCAGGGTGATGTCCAGGAGACATGCGGATGTGCCACAGACCGGCGTGGCGCACCCGGCGTGGTGCGATACCTGGCCACCATGGCGCTCACGCGTCGAAGGAGACGGCATCACGGGCACGGAGGAGAGAACCGCGTGAGGAAGATCGTTCTGGCGATGTCGGTGTCCGTCGACGGCTTCTTCGAGGGCCCCGGCCGCGAGCTCGACTGGCACCTGGTCGACGACGAACTGCACCAGCACTTCAACGACGAGCTCAGGTCCATGAGCGCGTTCCTCGACGGACGGGTCAGCTACGAGCTCATGGCCGGCTACTGGCCGACCGCCGACGCCGCCCCCGGGGCGTCCGGACCGATGGCGGAGTTCGCCGGGATCTGGCGCGAGATGCCGAAGCTCGTCTTCTCCCGGACGTTGGAGCGCGCGGAGTGGAACACCACCATCAGGCGGGAGGTCGTGCCCGAGGAGATCGAGGCGCTCAAGCGGCAACCGGGCGGGGACATGTCACTCGGCGGAGCGGACCTCGCCGCGACCTTCATGCGCCACGACCTGATCGACGCGTACCACCTGTACGTGCACCCCGTCCTCCTCGGCCGCGGCAGACCCCTGTTCCCCGACTCCGCGAGCAGGACCGCGCTCGTCCCCGCGGGGAGCCGCACCTTCGGCAACGGGGTGGTCCTCCTGCGCTACACGAGAAGGCCCCCGCGGACGTCGTGCGGAACTCTCCCGCGTCCGGAGAGCTCATCGCGCGCGACTGATACGGATCGACTGCGAGCGCGCGACGGTCGGCAACGCCGGGTCGACGGAAGGGGCCGCGGTCCCGGGGTCAGGCCAGCAGCTTGCCCGGCAGCCAGCCGAGCTGCGCGGCCTGCTGGAACGGGCCGCCGCCCTCGTGGTCGTTGAAGTGGTACACCTCGATCTCCTTGTCCGCGTGGGCGTACGCGTTGAAGGCGGCGAAAACCGTCGACGGCGGGCACGTCCGGTCCTCCAGAGCCACCGAGAACAGGGCCGGAACCCGGCCGCGCGCCGCGAAGTGGACCCCGTCGAAGTAGGACAGGGTCGCCCGCACCTGCTCGGTCCTGCCCCGGTGGGTCTTGAGGTAGTTGCCGATCTCCCGGTACGGCGACCGGTCGGTGACGGTCAGGGCCCGCGGGTAGTCGCACAGGAACGGCACATCCGGCGCGATGGCCACCAGGTCCGGAACCAGCCCGCCGACCGCCAGCGTGGTCCCGCCGCCCTGGCTCTCACCGATGACCGCGGTGCGCCTGGCGTCGGTCAGAGGATGTGAACGGGCCGCCTCCACCGCCCGTACGGCATCGGTGAACACCCGCCGGTAGTAGTACGTCTCCGGGTCCTCGATGCCACGCGTCATGTAACCGGGGAAGGAGGGGGCGCTGCCCACCGGATCGGCGGTCTCACCCGGCGCCCAGGTGCTGCCCTGCCCGCGGGTGTCCATCACGAAGTGGGCGAAGCCGGCCGACGCCCACAGCAGATGCGAGTGCGGCAGCCCGCGCCCGCCACCGTAGCCGAGGAACTCCACGATGACGGGCAGCGGACGCGTGGTGCCCGCGGGCAGCACCAGCCAGCCCTTGACCGGGTGCCCGCCGAAGCCCGCGAACGTCACGTCGTACACATCGACCGTGCTCAGCCCGGTGTCCGTACGCGGCTCGAACCGGGCGTCCAGGTCATGGGAGCGGGACTCGTCGAGCGTCTTCGACCAGAACGCGTCGAAGTCCTCCGGCTCATCCGACGCGCTGCGGTAGGTGCGCAGTTCGTCGAGGGGCAGATCGAACAGGGACATGGGAAACCACCTTGGTCGCGGGGCTGGGTGATCACACCCTACGGTCAGGGGTTCCCGTCCGGCCCTGGCGTCCGGCGCCTTGGCCGGAGCCAGGGCCCATGGCCGGAACCGATGGCAACTGCGCCTGCCCGTAGGCGAAATGAGCGGTCAGCGCCCTTGACACGCGAGAGAGACACGAGGGCGGGGAGCCCGTGCTCCTCTCCGGCGAGACGGGCCACCCCTGGCGCTATGCCTGACCGGCCCATGGGCGCGGCCGGAGCGCGCGGGTCACTTCTGCAGGGCGTCCAGCGTGGCACCGAGGTCCCTGGCACCGTGCGGCGCGCGGTTGTACGGGAGCCGGGACAGGGCGGCGGCCATCCCGCAGGTGTCGGTCACCGCGGAGAACACCAGCCCGCAACCGATACCGGCGGAGAGCCAGCGGGCCGCCGGGTACCGCGCCCCGGCCAGCAGCCCGGCCACTACCAGCGAACCTGCGGCCAGCCGCACCTGGCGTTCCATCGGCCAGACGGCGCGGGCGCCATCGGGCCGGTCGAGGCCGAGCCCGTCGCCCTCCCAGGCGGAGGTGCCGCCGGTCAGGGAGGCGGCGTCGATGTCAGCGCCCGAAAGGATCTCGCAGGCCCGGGTGGAACGGACGCCGGAGGCGCACACCACGAGCAGCGAGCCCCGCGCGGAGGCGGCCTTGAGAGCGGGCACGGCCTCCTGGAGGCGGTCGAGCGGGATGTTCAGCGCTCCGGGCACATGGCCGGCGGCGTACTCGCCGGGAGCCCGGACGTCGATGACGGTGAACTCGTCCAGGCGGGCCGCGGCCTGTGCGGGGGAGAGGAAAGCGGGGCTGGTCACGATCTGAGGTTCCTTTCGGGGACCGGGCCGGACAGGGGACTCCGTCCCTCCTGCCCCGACGGGCTAGAATACCCCCCTGGGTATGAGGAGGATGCGTGGAACTCGACATGGCGGCCGATGAGCTGAAAGCGGTCCTCAACCGCCTGCGGCGTGCCCAGGGGCAGCTCAACGCGGTCATCAGGATGATCGAGGAGGGGCGGGACTGCGAGGACGTCGTCACCCAGATGGCCGCCGTCTCGCGGGCACTCGACCGCGCCGGTTTCGCGATCATCGCAACGGGCCTGCAGAACTGCATGGCCGAGGGTGCGTCAGATCCCGCCGGCCGCGACCGGATGCGCGCCCGCCTGGAGAAGCTCTTCCTCTCGCTCGCCTGATCCCCGGCCCTGGCGCGACCTGTCCGCCCCGATGAGGGGGGAGCCCGCCCCGCGCCGATGACCCGCGCTCGGCCGCGACATCGCCGCGGCCGTCCGCCGCCGCCCCGGGCTGCTCCTCACGCTCGACCACCGTGACACCTGGGCCGGCGCCGTCTGGAACACCCCGACCACCGGGCGGTCGGCCGGGCCACTCCGGACGCGGCGGGCAACCGGTGCATCTTCCCGGAACTTGGCGAGCAGTGCTGCCCGTGGCGTCCGTACTCCGCCCTCCGGAGGCGGCCCGGCCCCGCCCGCCTCCGGACCTGCGTAGCCGATTGACAAATCCCCTTGCCGATCCTGCAATGGCCGGTATGAACGAACACCACCGGGACGACCCGGAGATCGACGCCGTCCTCACCGGCGTGGGGCCCCGGCTGCGCCGCCTTCGCAAGGAGCGCGACGTCACGCTCGCCGCGCTCTCGGCGGCGACCGGCATCTCCGTGTCCACGCTCTCGCGACTGGAGTCCGGCGGCCGGCGCCCCAGCCTTGAGCTGCTGCTCCCCATCGCGCGCGCCCACGAGGTGCCGCTCGACGACCTCATCGGCGCCCCGCCGGTCGGAGACCCCCGGGTACGGGTCAAGCCGATCGTCCACGACGGGCGCACCGTACTGCCGCTCACCGCCAGACCGGGCGGGCTCCAGGCGTACAAGGTCGTGCACCGGGCCGGCCGCGCGGAGGTCCCGGAGCAGCGGACGCACGAGGGGTACGAGTGGCTCTACGTGCTCTCCGGGAAGCTGCGTCTCCTGCTGGCCGAACACGATCTGGTGCTGGACGCGGGCGAGGCGGCAGAGTTCGACACGCGACTGCCGCACTGGTTCGGGCCGGTGGGGGAGCAACCGGTGGAGTACCTGAGCCTCTTCGGGCCGCAGGGGGAGCGCATGCACGTCAAGGCCAGACCGAAACGGGCCTGACGCGCACGGGAGGCCCGAACCGCCGAGGTGTTCCCAGACCGGCAAGCGACCGCTTAGTATGCGCCGGAGCAGTGGTAATGCCGACAGCGTTGTGGAGGCCCCTCATGCAGGCATGGCGAGTGCACCGGAACGGCGAGCCGAGCGAGGTGATGCAGCTCGAAGAGACGGACCGGCCCACCCCCAGGACGGGCAGGTACTGCTCAGGGTGCGTGCGGCCAACATCAACTTCCCCGACGCGCTGCTCTGCCGGGGTCAGTACCAGGTCCGGCCGCCGCTGCCGTTCACGCCGGGCGTGGAGGTCTGCGGAGAGACGGAGGACGGACGCAGGGTGCTCGCCACCCCCGCCCTTCCCCAGGGCGGCTTCGCCGAGTACGTCGTCGCGGACGAGGCGGCCCTGCTGCCCGCTCCCAAGGGTTTCGACGACGCGGAAGCGGCCGCGCTGCACATCGGCTACCAGACGGGCTGGTTCGGACTCCACCGGCGCGCACACCTCCAGGCGGGCGAGACGCTGCTCGTGCACGCGGCGGCGGGCGGCGTCGGCAGCGCGGCCGTCCAGCTCGGCAAGGCGGCGGGCGCCACCGTCATCGGCGTCGTCGGGGGCCCGGACAAGGCCCGCGTCGCCCGTGAGCTGGGCTGCGACCTCGTCATCGACCGGCGCGAGGAGGACATCGTCGCGGCCGTCAAGGAAGCCACCGGCGGACGCGGCGCGGACGTCGTCTACGACCCCGTGGGAGGCGACGCCTACGCCAAGTCCGTGAAGTGCATCGCCTTCGAGGGCCGCGTCGTCGTCGTGGGCTTCGCCAGCGGCACCGTCCCCGCTCCGGCGCTCAACCACGCCCTCGTCAAGAACTACTCGATCGCCGGACTCCACTGGGGCCTGTACAACACGAAGGACCCCGCCGCCGTGCGCGCCTGCCACGACGAACTGACCGAGCTTGCCGCGCAGGGCGTCATCAAGCCGCTGATCGGCGAGCGCGTCCCCATGGCCGACGCGGCGGACGCCGTCCAGCGCGTCGCCGACGGTGTGACCACCGGCCGCAGCGTCGTGCTCCCGTCAGGAGGTGCCCGATGACCACCACCACACCCGTCGACGCGGACGAAGTCCGGCGCCGCACCCATGAGTTGCTGGCGTCCCACCCTCCGGCGACCACGGACCGCACCGACTTCCTGAAGGCCCGCTTCGACGCGGGTCTCGCCTGGGTGCACTATCCGGCGGGCCTCGGCGGACTCGACGCCCCCCGCGCCCTCCAGCAGGTCGTGGACACCGAGCTCGCCGAGGCGGGGGCCCCCGACAACGACCCGCGCCGCATCGGCATCGGCCTGGGCATGGCCGCGCCCACGATCCTCGGCTACGGCACCGACGAACAGAAGGAGCGCTTCCTGCGTCCCCTCTGGGTCGGTGAGGAGGTCTGGTGCCAGCTCTTCAGCGAGCCGGGCGCCGGCTCCGACCTCGCCGCACTGGGCACGCGCGCCGTCAGGGACGGTGACACCTGGGTGGTGGACGGCCAGAAGGTCTGGACGTCCAGCGCCCATGTGGCCCGGTGGGCGATCCTGATCGCGCGGACCGATCCCGACCTGCCCAAGCACCGGGGCATCAGCTACTTCATCTGCGACATGACCGACCCGGGCGTCGAGGTGCGCCCGCTGCGGCAGATCACCGGCGAGGCCGAGTTCAACGAGGTCTTCCTGACCGGCGTCCGCATCCCCGACAGCAGGCGGCTCGGCCCGGTCGGCGACGGCTGGAGGGTCGCCCAGACCACCCTCATGAACGAGCGCGTCTCGATCGGCGGAGCCCGTATCCCGCGCGAGGGCGGCATGATCGGCACCGTCGCGCGGACCTGGCGCGAGCGCCCCGAACTGCGCACCCACGACCTCCACCAGCGCCTCCTCACCCTCTGGGTCGAGGCCGAGGTCGCCAGGCTCAGCGGCGAACGGCTGCGCCAGCAGCTCGTCGCGGGGCAGCCGGGCCCCGAGGGGTCGGCCATGAAGCTCGCCTTCGCCCGCCTCAACCAGCAGATCAGCGGGCTGGAAGTCGAACTGCTCGGCGAGGAGGGCCTGTTGTACGGCGACTGGACGATGAGCCGTCCGGAGCTGGTCGACTTCACCGGACGCGACGCCGGGTACCGCTACCTGCGCTCCAAGGGCAACTCCATCGAGGGCGGTACCAGCGAGGTACTGCTGAACATCGTCGCCGAGCGCGTACTGGGACTGCCCCCGGAGCCGCGCAACGACAAGGACGTCGCCTGGAAGGACCTTTCCCGATGACCGCACCAGCCGCACAGCCGGGGCAGCACGAACCGGCCCCGATGCCCGTCCTCCTGTACTCCGAGGCGGAGGAGGACCTGCGCGCCGCCGTGCGCGCCCTGCTCGCGGACCGCGCCGACGCGCCGGGCGTCATCGCCCGCGTCGAGTCCGACACACCGTACGACCCCCGGCTCTGGAAGGCGCTCGCCGCCGACATCGGCGCCGCGGGGCTCCTCGTACCGGAGGAGCTCGGCGGTCAGGGTGCCACCTGCCGTGAGGCCGCCGTGGTCCTGGAGGAGCTCGGCCGCAGCGTGGCGCCCGCGCCGTATCTGACGAGTTCGGTCGTCGCCACCGCGACCCTCCTCGCGCTGGCCGCCCAGGAGGGCCCCGTCGTGGAGCTGCTGGGTGACCTGGCCGCAGGGCGCAGGACGGCGGCCCTGGCCGTGTCGTTCTCCGCCCCGGCGGCCGACGAGGCGCAGCCCGCGAGCGCGGTGGACGGCAGGCTGGAGGGGACCGTCACGGGCGTCGCGGACGCTGCGACCGCCGATGTGCTCCTGGTCCCCACCACCGACGGGCTGTACGCGGTCGGGACTGCGTCGGACGGGGTCACCGTCCAGCCGCTCGTCGCCCTCGACCTGACCCGCCCGCTCGCCACCGTCATCCTGGACGGCGCGACCGGTGTCCGTGTCGCCGACGCCGCGTCCGCCGTGCCCGCGGTGGGGCGCGGACTGCTCGTGGGAGCCGGACTCCTCGCCTCCGAGCAGCTCGGGATCGCCGAGTGGTGCCTTGGCGAGACCGTCAGGTACACCCGTGAGCGCCACCAGTTCAACCGGCCGGTGGGCTCCTTCCAGTCACTCAAGCACCGGATGGCGCAGCTCTGGCTGGAGGTCGTCTCCGCCCGCGCCGCCGCGCGCAACGCCGCGGGCGCGCTGGCCGACGGCAGCCCCGACGCGCCGCTCGCGGTCGCCGTGGCCCAGGCGTACTGCTCGGGGGTCGCCGTGCACGCCGCCGAGGAGTGCGTCCAGCTGCACGGCGGGATCGGCATGACCTGGGAGCATCCCGCCCACCTGTACCTGAAGCGGGCCAAGGCCGATTCGATCGCGTACGGGACGGCGGGCCGCCACCGTGAGGTCATCGCGGAGCTGGCCGAGCTTCCGGCGCCGTAAAACCGGACGGGCGCACGCCCGGCGGAGTCAGGGGCGGGGGTACGCGGACGCGTGCCCCCGCCCCCGCATGTTCCGGCCCGGGTATCGCCGCCGCTCACTCGTACGCTTTAATTGCGACACATTCGCAATAACGGTTGATCTTCAATAGGGGTGTGCGGCGTATGAGGGCCCGATCGGTACGGGGAGGGGTCGCGGTCACGCTGGCGACCGTGCTCTCGATCACGGCGGCAGCCTGCTCGAATCCGGGCGGTCCGGGCAAGGGCGCCGCTCCCGCGGACTCCGCGGTCGTGGGGATCGCGTACGAGCCCGACAGCCTCAGCCCTCTGCTCGGCTACGGCAAGGACGGCAACTCCAAGATATTCGACGGGCTGCTCGCCCTCGACGAGGACCTGAAGCTGCGGCCCGCGCTCGCCCGCGCGCTGCCCGTCGTCGGCGACGGCGGGCTCACCTACACGTACGAGCTCCGCCGGGGCGTGAAGTTCAGCGACGGCAAGCCGTTCGGTGCCAGGGACGTCGTCTTCACCTACCGGACCATCCTGGACGCGAAGACGAACAACCCCTCGCGCACCGAGCTGGACGCCGTCAAGGACGTCAGGGCAGTCGGGGACCACGGTGTCGTCTTCACGCTCAAGTACCCCTACGCGCCCTTCGCCCGGCGCACCGTCCTGCCCATCGCCCCGGAACACGTCGCGGGCCGGCAGGACGTCAACAGCGGCACGTTCACCACACGGCCGATCGGCACCGGTCCCTACCTCCTCACCAAGTGGTCCAAGGGCGAGAAGCTGAGCTTCCGGGCCAACCCCGGCTACTGGGGCGGCGAGCCCAAGGTGAAGCGGTTCACCATGGCGATCATCAAGGACGACGACGTGCGCGCCACCCGGCTGCGCTCCGGCGACCTCGACGGCGCGATCCTCCCGCCCAACCTCGCCGAAGGCTTCGAGGACGAGAACGGCCTCACGACGTACACCGCCAAGACCTACGACTACCGCACGGTGACGCTGCCGACCCACAACAAGGTCGCCGGTGACCGCGCGGTCCGGCGTGCGCTCGACATCGCCGTCGACCGCCAGGCCATGGTCGACGCCATCCTGAACGGCGCGGGCAAGCCCGCCTACGGGCCGGTCCCCACCGGCAGCGAGTGGTTCGCCAAGGGCACCGAACGTGTCCACGACCTCGACGCGGCGAGGAAGATCCTCGACGAGGCCGGCTGGAAGCCCGGCAAGGACGGGGTCCGCACCAAGGACGGGGTGCGCGCCGCGTTCCCGCTCTGGTACCTCACCGGGGACAAGCTCCGCCAGGAGCACGCGCTCGCCTACGCCTCCGACGCCAGGAAGGCGGGCATCAACATCACCACCGAGGCCGGCACCTGGGAGGTCATCCAGCCCCGGATGAAGCAGGACGCCGTCCTCGCGGGCGGCGGATCGCCCGCCGACCCCGACTTCGACCAGTACACCCTGCTCATGTCCACCCTGGCGGGCGACGGCTTCAACAACATGGCCTGGTACGACAACAAGGCCGTCGACGAGGCCGTCGAAGCCGGCCGCAGGAGCGGCGGCCCGGCCGCCCGCAAGAAGGCGTACGACACCGTCCAGCGCGAGCTCGCCAAGGACCCCGGCTACACCTTCCTCACCCACATCGACCACGTGTACGTCGTCGGCAGCCGGTTCGGCGACCTCACCACCCAGGTCGAGCCGCACGACCACGGGCTGGCCTCCGGCCCCTGGTGGAACATCGAGAAGTGGACCCCGCGGGGCGCGGACAAGTGAGCCACCGCCTCCCCTGGGGGCCGATGGCACGGATGACGGCACGGCGTGCCCTGTCCGCCGTGCCGGTCCTGATCGCCGTCACCTTCGGCGTCTTCGCCGTCGCCGCCGCCTCCCCCTTCGACCCCGTCAAGGCGTACGCGGGCACGGCGGGTCTGACCGCCTCGCAGGAGAACCTCGACCAGCTCAGGGCCAACCTCGGCGTCGACCAGCCCCTTCTCACCCGCTGGTGGGACTGGCTGACGTCCGCCGTGCGGGGCGATCTCGGCGACCCCAGCGTGATGCGCATGCCCGTCGCCGACGTCATCGGTGAACGGGCCGGCTGGTCGCTCACCCTCGCCACGTGCGCGTTCGTCATCGCGATCCTGCTGGGCACCGGGCTCGGCGTCCTCGCGGCCCGCCGCCCCGGCGGTGCGCTCGACCGCTGTGTCAGCTCCGCCGCGTACACCCTGGAGGCGGCGCCGGCCTTCTGGCTCGGGCTGCTCGCCATCTGGTTCTTCGCCCTCCAGCTGGACGTGCTCCCGGCCGGCGGACTCACCGACGCCGGGAGCGACACCGTCACCTTCGGCCAGGTCGCCACCCATCTGGTGCTGCCCGCTTCCGTCCTCGGGGTCTCCCAGCTCCCATGGTTCTTCCTCTACGTACGCCAGGGGGTCACCGACGCCCTGGACGAGGACCCGGTGCGCGGCGCCCGCGCCCGCGGACTCCGCGAGCGCACCGTGCTGCTGGGCCACGCCCTGCGCTCCGGAATGCTCCCGATGCTCACGCTCATCGGCTCCCGCGTCCCCGAACTCATCACCGGCGCCCTGCTCGTCGAGACGGTCTTCAGCTGGCCGGGCATCGCCGCGGCCACCGTGGAGGCCGCCACCTCCGTGGACTTCTCGCTGCTCGCCGCACTGACCGTGCTGGCCACCGCCGCCGTGCTCCTCGGCAACCTCCTCTCCGACCTGCTGTACGGACTCGCCGACCCGAGAGTGGGCTTCGATGGCTGACCTCGCACTCCGGCCCGCACGCGGCGCGGCACGCCGCACCCGGGTGGTCACCTCGACCTGCGTTCTGGTGGCGGTGGCGCTCGCCGTCCTCCTGGTGCCCCCGCTGGCCCAGCTCGACCAGCAGGCGGTCGACCTCGCCGCCAAGCTCAGACCGCCGTCCCCCGCCCACCCGTTCGGCACGGACGACGTGGGCCGGGACCTGCTGCTGCGCTGTGTGTACGGCCTGCGGGTCTCCCTGCTCGTCGGAGTCGTCGCCGCCCTCACCGCCACCGTCATCGGCACGGCGGTCGGCGCGCTCGCCGCCGCCTTCGGCGGCTGGACCGACCGCGTGGTCATGCGGCTCGTCGACACCTTCTCGTCCATCCCCCACCTGCTGCTCGGCATCTTCATCGTGGCGATGTTCCGGCCCGGCGTCTGGCCCGTCATCGTCTCGGTGGCGCTGACCCACTGGCTGTCGACGGCGCGGATCGTCCGCTCGGAGGTGCTGTCGCTGCGCTCGCGGCCGTTCATCGACGCGGCGATCTCCGGTGGTGCCTCACGGGGCCGGGTCATCGTGCGGCACCTGCTGCCCGGAGTGCTGCCGCAGGCCGGTCTCGCGGCGGTGCTGATGGTGCCGCACGCCATGTGGCACGAGTCAGCGCTGTCGTTCCTGGGCCTCGGCCTGCCGACCCATCAGGCCAGCCTGGGCAACCTCGTGCAGTCGGCGCGCGGTTCCCTGCTGGCGGGGGACTGGTGGCCGACGCTCTTCCCCGGCCTCTTCCTGATCATTCCGACCCTCGCCCTCGCGGGGCTCGCCGGCGCCTGGCGGGAGCGGATCAACCCGCGCCGCCGATCGGAGCTGATGCTGTGAAGAAGACATCTCCCGCACGACCCGTGCTCTCCGTGGCAGGACTGTCCGTCCGCTTCCGCATGCGGGGCGGCCGGCACGTCGCCGCGGTCACCGACGCCACCTTCGACCTCGCGGCGGGGGAGTGCCTCGCCCTGGTCGGGGAGAGCGGCTGCGGCAAGTCCGTACTCGCCTCGGCCCTGCTCGGGCTGCTGCCCGCGAACGCCGAGACCTCCGGCGCCGCGGTCCTCGACGGCGACACCGACCTGGTCACCGCGGGCGAACGCGTCCTCGCCCGCACCGTGCGGGGACGCCGGATCGGGCTCGTACCGCAGAGCCCGGCCGCCCACCTCACGCCCGTGCGGACGGTCCGCGCGCAGCTGGAGGAGACGCTGCGCGAACTGACCGGCGTACGGGGGCCCGCGGTGGGGCCCGCGGCGCGGGCGGCGGCCGGACGCGCCGCCTTCCCCGCCGACCACCTCGACCGCTACCCGCACGAACTCTCCGGCGGCCTCGCCCAGCGCGCCGCGACCGCCCTCGCGCTCATCGGCGACGCGCCGCTGCTCCTCGCCGACGAGCCCACCACCGGGCTCGACCGGGAACTCGTGGAGCGGACGGTCGACGAACTGCGGCGCCACACCGACCGGGGCCGGGCACTGCTGCTCATCACCCACGACCTGGCGGCGGCCGGGCGGATCGCCGACCGGGTCGCCGTGATGTACGCGGGCCGCATCGTCGAACTCGCCGACGCCGAACGGTTCTTCGGCCGGCCAGGACCCCGCCACCCGTACGCCAGGGGTCTGCTGGAGGCCCTGCCTGAGCGGGAGTTCGCACCCATCCCGGGCATGCCGCCGGAGCTGGCCGACCTGCCCGCGGGGTGCGCCTTCGCCGCCCGCTGCCCCCGCGCCGACGAACGCTGCGGGCTACAGCCGTCGTTCGAGAACGGGGTGGCCTGTCACCATCTGACGGGCGTCGAGATCCACCGAGCCGAGGAGCCCGCCGATGCTTGAGCTCAACCGCGTCACCGCCGGGTACGACCGGCGTGACCCCGTCGTGCGCGACGTCTCGCTCGCCGTCGCGCCGGGGGAGTCGGTCGGGCTGCTCGGCCCGAGCGGCTGCGGCAAGTCGACGCTGGCGCGGGTGGCCGCCCTGCTGCACCGCCCCGACGCCGGCTCGGTCGTCCTCGCCGGCGCTCCGGTAAAGGGCTGGCGGTACCGGGCCCCGCAGGAGCAGCGCACCGCCGTGGGCGTGGTGTTCCAGCAGCCGCGCCTCTCCGCCGACCCCCGGCTGAGCCTGCGCGAGCTCATCGCCCAGCCGTTGAGGTCGACCGGGCGGCGCCACGAAGTCGCCGTACGGGTGGCGGAGCTGGCGCGGGAGGTCGGACTCACCGGGGAACTGCTGGATCGCCGCCCGCACGCCGTCAGCGACGGGCAGCTGCAACGCGCCTGCCTCGCCCGCGCGCTGGTGCTCCGGCCGGGGCTGCTGATCTGCGACGAGATGACGGCGATGCTCGACGCCTCGACCACCGCCGCCCTCGTCTCGGTCGTGGAGGCGTACCGCGCGGAGTCCGGCGCCGCGCTGCTGGCGGTGGGTCACGACCGGGTGCTCCTGGAGCGCTGGTGCGACCGGACGGTGCGCTGGGAGGAGTTGGACGGGACGCGCGAGCCCGCCGAAGCGGTGGGCGCGCGCGGGTAGCCGGGCCTTCGAGGACCGGGCAGGCCCCAGCCGCCCCCGGGGCGCACGGGAAACAGCGGGTGGGGCGCAGTCGACGGGTGGACGACGGGCGGTCCAATATTTGGCAGGTACCTGCCCATGTGCTCCGGCGCGGCTCCATACTCGGTCGCGTCCGTCCTCCGGTTCCCCCCTCCGCTCCAGGGAGACGCCATGGCACACCTGACCCGTCGCAGAGTCGTCACCACCGCCCTCGCCACCGCGGCCGCCGGGGTGGCGATTCCCGCTCAGATGGCGGCGGCCACGGGCCGCCCGGGTCCGCGCCCGCTGGCCCGGGCCCACGCGCACAACGACTACCTGCATCCGCGCCCGCTCCACGACGCGCTCGACCACGGATTCACCAGCGTGGAGGCGGACATCTTCCTCGTCGGCGGCGAGCTGCTGGTCGCCCACGAACCCGCCACGCTCGACCCGACCCGCACCCTCGCCTCGCTCTACCTCGACCCGCTGCTGGCCCGGGTCACGGCGAACCACGGAGCCGTGTACGCCGGACACCGCGGCAGCCCTCTGCACCTGCTGATCGACATCAAGAACGAGGGCGCGGCCACCTACGCCGAACTCGACCGGCAGCTCCAGCCCTACCGCAAGATCCTGACCCGCTTCAGTCACGGCCGCGTCCACCCCGGCGCGGTCACCCCCGTCATCTCGGGGGACCGGGCGGCCCGACTGCCCATGGAGGCCCAGCGCACGCGGTACGCCTTCTACGACGGCCGGCTGGACGACCTCGAAGGCCCCGCGACCGCCGCCTTCATCCCGCTCGTCAGCAGCAACTGGACCCAGAACTTCAGCTGGCGCGGCGCCGGTCCCTTCCCGGCCGCCGAGCGCGACCGGCTCCGCCTCCTGGTCGACACCGCGCACCGCCAGGGCAGGCGCATCCGCTTCTGGGCGACCCCCGACGTACCGGGCCCGGACCGCGACGCCCTGTGGACGGAACTCCTGGCGGCAGGCGTCGACCACCTCAACACCGATGACCTGGCCGGACTGGGGACCTTCCTCCGCGCCCGGGCGCGGGTCGGGCGGGCCGGGCGCACCCCAGCCTGACCGGCACCGCCGCGCCGAAACGGTCACGCCGAGTCAATACCCGTTCGGCGGACACGCAAGTGCGCCGGACGGCCCCTCCGCTACGCCACACTGGCGGCCGAATGCCGCAAATCAGGCGCGGCGGAGGAGGTTGGCATGGCCATTTCGATCTCAGTGATGCTGCTCCTGCTGATTCTCGCAGCGGTCTTCCTGCGCAGTGGCGGACTGAAGGTCTCCCACGCCCTGGTATGCGCGCTGCTCGGCTTCTTCCTCGCGGGCTCGAGCATGGCGCCGACCATCCAGGAGGGGATCACCGCCACGGCGAACGTCGTCAGCGGCCTGCACCCCTGACCGCCCGCACCTCACCGGCCCGCACCGACTGCCCCTGACCGGCCCCGGTCAGTTCCGCGGGCCCATCCGATACGGGACAATGGTGACGGAACCCGGCCGCGCACCGCTCCGGACGGCCCCGCCACGTATCTGGAGACCGCAGTCATGTCCTTCCCACCCCCCGGACGGCAGTCGGGCGCCGCTCACCACGAGTACTGCAACACCGGGCTCTGCTGCCGGTGCCAGCAGCGGTCCTGGACGACGAAGCTGGGCAACGAGCGGCTCTGCGGACCGTGCGCCGCCTGCTGCCGGGAGTGCGGCAGGTCCCCCGCCCCCCACCTGGACGGACTGAACGACGGACTCTGCGGGGTGTGCCGCGGTCTGTGCGCGCGCTGCCACACCCCGATGCCGCCCGAAGGCGAGTGTGGATGCCGCACCTGGCACCAGCGGGCGGGCTCCGACCCCGTCGGCTACGTACTGCGCGCGATCCCGCAGCCGCTCACGCAGGCGCTCGGCCGCCGCATGCCGCAGGAGGTCCACGAGCTGATCCACCAGGAGCTCGGCCGGCGCACGCCCGCGCAGCTCGTGGACCGGCTGGAACGCCGGTGGAACACCCGCTGGTCCCACGCCCTGCACGAGAAGGACGAGGACGGGCGCCGCCGCTGGAGCGTCGAGGAGATCGCCGAGGAGCTGCTGCGGCCGGGCCACTGCTCCGACCCCCAGTGCGAGGACGGCTATCTGGTCACGGGCGACACGCCGTGCGGACGGTGCCGGCAGCCCACGCACCGCTTCGTCACCGCGGTGGCCGACCATACGGCGACCCCCGCGCACGCCCGTGCCACCGCGGCCGAGATCAGGCGGGCCATGCTGGACAACCGCTCCCGCAGGCAGTACCCGAATCCCCCGCAGGCGCCGCGGCGCTGACCGGCCTCCTCGTGGGCACCCGAGAGCCTCAGCGGCCATCGGCGACGGAGAACAGGTGCTCGATTGGCGAGCCCGGGAGGCGGGGCCTAACGTCGGTGGGGTGAGCCACCGTCTACCCCGCTGACGCGAGGCATGGATGCCATGACAAGCTCCCCCGCACCATCCCCCGGACAGGAGCCGCCCCGAGCGGAGCCGCGGCCACGGAATGGCCCTGCTGGTCATCGCGTCCTGCCAGCTTATGGTGGTCCTCGACATCACCATCGTGAACATCGCGCTGCCCCACATCCAGACCTCTCTGGGCTTCTCCACCGAGAGCCTGTCGTGGGTCATCAACGCCTACACCCTGACCTTCGGCGGGCTGCTGCTGCTCGGCGGGCGACTGGGCGACATCCTCGGCCGCCGCAGAGTCTTCATGTTCGGCATCCTGCTGTTCGTCTTCGCCTCACTGCTCGGCGGACTGTCGCAGGAGTCCTGGCAACTGCTGGCCGCGCGCGCCCTCCAGGGCGTCGGTGGCGCCATCGCCTCTCCCACAGCCCTCGCGCTCATCACCACGACCTTCCGCGAAGGACCCGAGCGCAACAGGGCGTTCGGCGTGTTCGCCGCCGTGTCGGCGGGCGGCAGCGCGATCGGTCTGCTCGCGGGCGGGCTGCTCGTGGAGTGGCTCGACTGGCGCTGGATCCTCTTCGTGAACGTGCCCATCGGCCTGCTGATCGTGCTCGCGACGCCCCGCTACATCCGTGAGTCGGAACGCCGTCCCGGACACTTCGACGCCCTCGGGGCGCTCACCTCGACCGCGGGCATGGTGCTGCTCGTCTACGGCTTCATCCGCGCCTCGGAGGACGGCTGGCGCGACGACCTCACCCTCGCCGCCTTCGCCGCCGCCCTCGTGCTGCTCGCCGTGTTCCTGCTGATCGAGAACCGGTCCAAGCAGCCCATCACGCCTCTGTGGATGTTCCGCGACCGCAATCGCGCGGGCTCCTACGCGATGATGCTGAGCCTCGCCGCGGCGATGTTCGGCATGTTCTTCTTCCTGACGCTGTTCGTGCAGAACATCCTGGACTTCAGCCCTCTGCGCGCCGGGCTCGCGTTCCTGCCGGTGAGCGTGATCATCGCGGTGGGAGCGGGAATCGCCTCGCAACTGCTGCCGCGCTACGGTCCCAAGCCGTTCATGGTGGTCGGCGCGGTCCTGGCCGCGGCGGGACTCGCCTGGCTGACGCTGACGGACATCGACAGCACCTACCTGGGCAGCATCCTCGGCCCGATGCTGGTCTTCGGCCTCGGCATGGGCATGCAGTTCGTCTCACTGACTCTGATGGCGGTATCGGGCGTGGGCGCCCGCGACTCCGGGGCGGCCTCCGGCATCCTCAACGCCACCCAGCAGGTGGGCGGGTCGCTCGGTCTGTCCATCCTGGTCACGATCTTCGGCACGGCCAGCCGCAACGAGGCGACCGGCCAGGTACCGCGCTTCATGGCGGAGGCGACCCCCGCCCAACGCCTGGAGTTCCGCAGGACGGGAGAGCTGCCGGGCACCTGGGGCGACCAGGTCCTGACCTCGGGCATCTCCAGCGCCTTCATCGGCGCCGCGGCCATGGCGGTCATCGCGGCGCTGGTCGCCCTGACCGTGATCCAGGTGCGCCCGGCGGATCTGGAGCGGCTGCGCGGCGGCGGCACCCTGCCGCTCGTACCGGCCGAAGACGCTCCCCAGGGGGCGCCCGGAGGGCACTCGGCACAACCGGACCTGCCGCCTGACGGGCCCGCGCCCCCGCGATGACCGCACCGGCAGAGACCCGCGGGCGTGGTGGCCGATACCCGTTGTCGCGATACGGGCTGCGGCGTGGACTGCGGAGCACGTACACTCGGCCCGCACTCGCGCCCACCGGCGGGAGAGTACGCAACTGATCGACGGAGAAGTTCGACATGAGTTCCGCAGACAGGTCCGAGGCACCGATCTACGCCAGTCTCGTGCAGGAGCACGGCGACGTACTGGCGGAGGTTCGCCGGGTGGCCGAGCAGGCACTCCGCGAAGCGGAACGCGCGATCGACTTCAGCGACCTCCGGGCGCCGGTCGCCTTCCGGTGATCCCGGCCACGTCCTGAACAAGGGGCGCCCCCGCCCGAACGGTCCTCGCCGCGGACCCGTCCACCCCGTTCGATAGGTTGACCGGTCATGTGGCAAATGAGCGCTGTCGCCTACCGTCGGCTCGGCACCGCCGGCTCCGTCGCGGCCGTCGTCGGCGGCTGGGCCGCCGGGAGTCTGCCGGCCCGTGACCCCTGGGGACTGTGGGTGCCGCACGGGTCCACGCTGACCACGTCGGCCGCCGTCCTCGCCTACGCCGGACTGACCGTCCTCGTCGTCGCCTGGTGGCAGTACGGCCGGGCAGGCGCCTCCGTACGCGAGACGCTCGTCACCCTCGCCTGGTGGACGGCCCCGATGCTCCTGGCGCCCCCGCTCCACAGCGCCGACGTGTACAGCTACATCGCCCAGGGCGCCATGGTCGTCGAAGGACACGACGTCTACGTCGAGGGGCCCTCGGTCCTCGACCCCGGCGGACTCGGCGGCGACGCCGCCGCGAGTGTCGGGGGGCACTGGACGGACACCCCCGCCCCGTACGGACCGTTCTTCCTGGTGCTCGCCCGCGGCGTGACCTCGCTGACAGGCGGGACGATCGTGCCCGCCGTGCTCGGCATGCGCCTCGTCGCCGTGGCCGCGCTGGTGCTGATCGTATGGGCGCTGCGCCGCCTGGCGCGCGAGCACGGCAGGAGCGAGAGCACCGCCCTCTGGCTGGGGGCGCTCAACCCGCTGCTGCTCATGCACGTGGTCGGTGGCGTGCACAACGACGGACTGATGACCGGGCTCATGCTCGCGGGTGTCGTCCTCGCCCTGCGGGGCCGCTGGATCACCGGCAGCGTACTCGTCGCACTCGCCGTGATGGTCAAGTCACCGGCGGCCGTCGCGCTGCTGTTCATCGGCGTACTCGTGACCAGCTCGGCCACCGGCCCCCTCCGGCGCCGGCTGGCCAAGGGCCTGCTGGCGCCCGGACTGGTGGCGGCGGCGGTCGCCGTCGCCACGACCCTCCTCGCCGGTACCGGCTTCGGCTGGCTGGGAACGCAGAGTGTCGCGGGAACCATCCACACCGCGCTGTCGGCCACCAGCGACATCGGGCTCGGCCTCGGCCACCTCCTGCGACCGGTCACCGGCACCGACCCGCGACGGTGAAGTCCCTCGTCCGGACAGTGGGTCTCGCCGGAGCGGCGTCGCTCATCCTGTTCCTCGCCTGGCGCGCCCTGCGCGGCTCCCTGCAACCGGTCCACGCGCTCGGCCTCGCCCTGCTCGCCCTGGTCGCGCTCTCCCCGATGGTCCAGCCCTGGTACCTGCTGTGGGGAACGGCGGTCGTCGCCGCCACCTCCCCGCACGGCCGCGCCGGCACGGCGGTCGCCGTCCTGTCGGCCGCACTCGTGTACGAGACGCACCCCACGGGCAGCACCCCGCCCTACGGCTTCGCACTCGCGGCCGTCGCCGGGGTGATCGGCGCCCTGCTGGTGCGCCGGGAGCCGCCGGAGCCGGAAGAGGCCCGCCTGCCGGCCCCGCGCGGCGCCGAGCCGGAAGGCGCCGGTGACACCTCGACGGCCGAGCACGCGGTACGTACGGTGCCGGGGCACCTCAGGCCCTAGGGTCCGCCCCTACTCGAACCGCGCCGGGTCGCCCGCTCCCCTGCGTACGACCTCCGGTTCACCGCCGGAGAAGTCGATGACCGTGGTCGGCTCGGTTCCGCAGTCGCCCGAGTCGACGACGACGTCCACCACGTGGTCGAGCCGTTCCTTGATCTCCCAGCCCTGGGTCAGCGGCTCCTCCTCGTCCGGCAGGAGCAGCGTGCTGGACAGGATCGGCTCACCGAGCTCCGCGAGCAGCGCCTGTACGACGGCGTGGTCCGGGATGCGCACGCCGACCGTCTTCTTCTTCGGGTGCATCAGCTGGCGGGGCACCTCCTTCGTCGCGGGGAGGATGAAGGTGTAACTGCCGGGGGTCGCCGCCTTGACGGCCCGGAACACGTCGTTGTCGACCTGCACGAACTGGCCCAGCTGGGCGAAGTTCTCGCAGACGAGCGTGAAGTGGTGCCGGTCGTCGAGGCCGCGGATCGACCGGATGCGGCCGATGCCGTCACGGCTGCCCAGCTGGCACCCCAGCGCGTAACACGAGTCCGTCGGGTACGCGACGAGCGCACCGGATCGGATGCTGTCGGCCACGCTGCTGATGGTGCGCCGCTGAGGATTCTCGGGGTGCACGTCGAAGTACTTCGCCATCCAGCGATTCTAGGGGGTCATGACCGCCCCCACCGGTTGCCCTTCGCCGCCGCCACCAGTTCCGGCACCGTGCCGAGCTTGGCGCGCGTACGGCCCTGGTCCCGGCCGCGTGCCCGCTCGGCCCGGTCGATGGCCGCCAGGCCGCGGGCGTCGATCAGCCGCCGGGTGCGCTTCCTGACCAGCCGTCGAAAGGCGGTCGCCGACCCGGCCGGTGCGGACAGTGCTCCGGAGACTGCGTCGGCGAGGAGCGTGCTGACGGTCTCCGCCGCGCACGTGCGGTTGGCCCCGATACCGCCGGACGGCCCGCGTTTGATCCAGCCGACGACGTACGTCCCGGGCCGCCCGGTCACCCGGCCGCCCTGGTGCGGGACGGTCGCGTCCGCCTCGTCGAAGGGCAGGCCGGGCACGGGTACACCGCGGTAGCCGACGGCCCGCAGGAGCATGCCCGCCGGTATCTCCTGATCACCCGCGACCCCCGTCACCCGGGCCGCCTCGACGGCGTCCGTACCCAGTACCTCCACGGTCGAGGAGTGGAAGCGCAGGACGACGCGGCGTCCCGCGTCCGGCGTCGGTGACCAGTCGGCCCTCCGCCGTGCCACCCCCTTCAGCAGCCCCGCCTTGTCCTTCGGCGAGGCGCTGTCGATCGTCGCACCGGTCCGCGGGTCGTGGTCGTCGACGACGAGCTCCACCCCCGGGAGGTGTTTGAGCGCGCGCAGTTCGGAGGCGGTGTACGCGGCGTCCTCGGGGCCGCGGCGGCCGAGCAGGACCACCTCGCGCACCTTCGACGTCCGCAGGGCCGCGAGGGCGTGGTCGGCGATGTCCGTACCGGCCAGCGTCTCGGGGTCCGTGGCGAGGATGCGCGCGACATCGACCGCGACGTTGCCGTTGCCGACCACGACGACGCGCTCACCCGAGAGGTCGACGGCGTCCGCCGGCACCTCGGGGTGGGCGTTGTACCAGGCGACGAACGCCGTGGCCGCGATGCTGCCCCGCAGATCCTCGCCCGCGACGCCGAGCCGGCGGTCCGCCGAAGCGCCCACCGCGTAGATGACCGCGTCGTGGTGCGCGGCGAGCTCCTCGGCGGTGACGTCCTTGCCCACCTCGACCCCGAGGACCGTCCGCGCCCGGGGGTGGGCGTGGAAGCGGGCGAAGGTGTCGCCCACCTTCTTCGTCGCGGGATGGTCCGGGGCGACGCCGTACCGGATGAGGCCGCCGGCCACCGGTAGCCGGTCGATGAGGGTCACCTCGGCGTTGGTGTGCAGCAGCAGGTCCTCGGCGGCGTACATCCCGGCCGGGCCCGTGCCGACGATCGCGACCCGGATCGGCGCGAAGTCGGACGGCACACCGCGTTCAAAACTCGGCTCTCCCCAGGCGTGGAAGTTCGGCCCCCGGCCCACCGGTCGCGGCTCGTCGTCGGCGAAGTGGTCCGCGTTGACGGCGGCGTACTCCCGCTGTGCCGGGGGGAGGCTGTCCACCGGGAAGATCGCGTCGACCGGGCAGGCGTCGGCGCAGGCACCGCAGTCGATGCAGGTCTTCGGGTCGATGTACAGCATCTCCGTGCTGCCGAACTCCCTTTCCTGCGGGGTGGGGTGGATGCAGTTGACCGGACACACGGCGACGCAGGTGGCATCGGTGCAGCAGGTCTGGGTGATGGCGTAGGTCATGGCGTCGGCTCGGCTCCGGTCAGGCGATCGGGGTGCGTCTCGGCTCAGATGAGGTTGGCGCGCTTGTAGAAGAACAGCGCCGGCCCGGTGAGGAGCCGGGCCGAGGACAGGAACTCCATGAGGCCCGCACAGCTGGAGCGCATCAGGGACCTGTGGTGTTCGTTCGACGCCGCCTCGGTGAGGGCGCGTTCCGTGTCGAGCCCGGCGTTCGCGTAGACGTCCCGGTTCACCATGCTGGTCACGATGAAGTAGGAGGCGATCGCGATCACGAGCGCGTTCACCCGCCGGCGCACCGGGCCCGCGCGGCGCAGCCGCTTGCGGGTCTCGTCCCGGGCGAACTTCATGTGCCGGGATTCCTCGACGACATGGATGTTGTTGATCGTGCGGACGAACGGTACGACCCGTTCGTCGCGCATCCAGTCGCGCTGCATGACGTCGAGAACCTCCTCGGCGACGAGGATCGCGGCGTACGCGGCCTCACCGAAGGCAAGTGTCTTGAAGACCCTGCCGAGTTCGACGACCGCCCGGCGCGGCTTGTAGGCGGGGGCTCCCAGCTTCGCGGCGCCCCGGGCGAACATGATGGAGTGCCTGCACTCGTCGGCGATCTCCGTGAGCGCCCACTGGAACTCCGCGTCGGTGGGGTCCTTGGTGTAGATGTCACGCAGCACCATCTGCTGGAGGATCATCTCGAACCATATGCCCGTGCTGGCCACCGACGCCGCCTCCTGGCGGGTCAGCTCCTTGCGCTGTGCGTCGCTCAGTTCCTGCCAGTAGGCCGTCCCGTAGAGCGTGCTCCACTCCGGGCTCGCACCGTGGAACTCCTTGTCCAGCGGGGTGTCCCAGTCCACCTCGGTGGCCGGGTCGTACGACAGCTTCGCGGACGAGTCGAGCAGACGCCGTGCGACGTCCTGCTCCTGGAGCCGGTCCTGTTCCTCCGGCCGAAGTGTGCTGCCTGACATGCTGCGGCTCCTTTGAATCGAGAGGTCGGCCCGACGCCGGCCGCCGCGCAGCTCCCCTGCGATGCCGCCTGAGGGGAGTGGCCGCCGTGCGCCGCTCACGCTTGTTAGACACGGCGTCTAGCAAGCTGTTAGGCGGAAGGTACAACAAGAGTGGCGTGCGGGCCTACCCCCGGTAACCAAATGCGGGGAATCTCTTACGGAGCTGCCGCCGGGTCTTCACGCCACGCGTCGGGACGCGCGGTCCGCGGTTCATGGCCGGGCCGGGCGGCCCGTGGCGGCCCGGCCGGCGGGCGGCGGGCCGGTGTCAGTCCCGGTCGTGCGCGTCGGACGTGTCGGCCAGCTCCTCCTCGGCCGGACGTGAGCGGCCGGCCCGCAGCCGGCTGCGGACCTTGCCCAGCAGCGGGTGCTTCTCGCGCTGTTCGCGCGACTGCCGGTCCAACTCCTCCACCAGCCGCGACGACCGCTTCTCCACATCCAGCTCGTCCAGGATGCGGTCCACCTCCGCCAGCAGCGCCCCGTGCAACTGCCACTGGCGCGGGTGCTGCTGGACGCCGCCGAGCAGCAGGAAGGCGACGGTCTCCCGGCTCGCGCGGCTGGCGGAGAGCTCCTCGACCAGCCGGTCCTCCGCCGCGTCGGCGTTGGCGCTGACCTGAGTGGTGATGAGTTCGGCGAAGCTCTCGACGGCGTGCGCCATGTGGGCGAGGAGGTCGTGGAGGGCGGCGGCGGTCTCGGGCTGGAAGAGGGGCTCGTCCGTCCTGGCCTTGGCGAGGTCCGTCAGAGTGCGGCACACCGTCCGGAGCACCACCGCGCAGATCTCCAGGGTGTCCAGGCCGGTCCGCAGGACGACGCGGAAGAGCAGGCCCTCCTTGACGCGGGGGTTCAGCCGGAGGCTGTCCTCCGCCTGCCGGAGCGACGCGTCCACCTGGACGATGTCGTGATCCAGCCGGCGGGCCTCGTGCAGGCGGTCGGCGGCCACCGCCACGGTGGTGTGACCGACCACCTCGTCACTGAGGCAGAGGAGCAGCCGCCGCATACGGCCCGCCAGGTGCTCGATCGCCTCGCCGGCGGGCTGGACCCACACCGGGGGCGCGAACAGCACGTTGAACAGGAGCCCGACCACCGCCCCGATGAGTGTTTCGAGCACCCGGTCCCAGGCCGTCTCGGCCACCCGCGTCACACCCAGCACCAGCATCGCGCTGATCGCCACCTCGGGTACGAACTCGCCGGCCCGTACGAAGCGGCCGAGCACCAGAGACGCGAGGATGATCAGGCCGAGGCTCCACCAGCTCAGCCCCACCAGCGCGCTGAAGCCGATGGCGATGACCACACCGGCCACCACCGCGTTCACCCTGCGCATGCTGGTGGTGAGCGTGGAGTAGAGCGTGACCTGGACGACCAGCAGCGCGGTCAGCGGCGCGGTGAGCGGCGCCGGTTCACTGCTCAGCATCAGGGCGACGACGTAGGAGATGACAGCGGCCACGGTCGACCGGACCGTCTGTACGACCACCGGTTCGTTGTGCCGCCGTATGAGGTTCAGCAGGGGGTCGGTGACGTCGGGCACTCTGTGGATACCTCCGGGGGCTGGGCGCAGGGGGCGACAGCTGCCGCGGAAGGGCGGCCTCGGAGCGAGGGCGCCGAGGGGACCCGCACGGCAGGGTTCTCCGTGTACGCCGCCCGCGGCCCCGGGCCCGTGCGGCAGACAGTAAGTGCCGTCCCGCCGGGCGGGACGGCGACATGCCGCCCGCGCGGCGCCGGACCCCGGTTGGGCTATCCGGGGCCCGGGGCGACGCGTCCGGGGCGCGGGGTCCGGGGCCGCGCGGGCGGATCGGTTACCGGTTCTTGCTCCTCGGTACGCGCGGTACGACTGCGGCTCGGCCTTCTCCACGCGTACGGGGAAGTCGCCGTACTCCGGCGCGCGACGGTTCGGGTCGCGGGCGGGCCGGGCCGTCGCGGAGGCGGGCTACCGGTGTACGGCGATCGCCTCGTCGATCGCCTGTACGAAGGCGTCCAGGTCGCCGGGATCGCGCGAGGTGATGAGCTTCCAGCCGCCCTCGGTGTCGGTGACCACCGGTTCGTCGGTCCAGTCGCCGCCCGCGTTGGTGATGTCGGTCTTCAGCGAGGCGTACGAGGTGAGCCGCTTGCCCCGGAGAACGCCCGCCTCGACCAGGGCCCAGGGCCCGTGGCAGATCGCCGCGACCGGGCGGCCGGCCCTGGTGAAGGCGCGGACGATGCCGGTGGCCGGTTCCTGCAGCCGGAGCGTGTCGGCGTTGAGTGTGCCGCCGGGTACGAGCAGCAGGTCGTAGCGAGCCGGATCGACCTCGTCCAGGGTCAGGTCGGGGCGGACGGCCTTCCCCGGGTTCTTGTCGCCGACGAGCGTCTCGATGTCGTCCATCGTCGTCGCGGCGACATCCACGTGCGCGCCCCACCCGCGCAGATGCTCCACGGGGACGACGAGCTCGTCCTGCTCGACACCGTAGTTGGTGACGATGGCCAGTACGTTCCGCTTGTTCACATCGTTCTCAGTCATCAAGAGTCACCTTCCGGGACGATTTGTGTCGTTGGCGGCCGCAGATGGCTGGGTTCCCCGAATGCCGTGGCCATGCATGCGTTCAGGACGCGGTGGCGAATGCGACGGCCGGCCAGGACGGACGCCGACCGCCCACCGTCGACGGCACGGTCCGCTCATCTGCCGGAGGTGCCGCCGCCCCGGAGCGTGGGCACCGTGTGGCGGATGCGGCGCAGGTGCTGGACGAGTCCCCGGCCGTTCCCGTCGACCACTTCCGCCGCTATCTCGCCCATCTTCTGGTTGGTCCCCTGCGAGATCGCCCGCAGGATCGTGAACGCCTCGTCCGCGCCGCAGCCCACCACGCGCATCACGATGCCGCAGGCGCGGTCGATCACGGCGCGCGACGTGATGGCCTTCCTGAGCTGTTGCACCTCGACCCTGGCCGAGGTGCAGGCGTGCTCGCGGAGCAGTCCCTCGACGAACTCCTCCGCGAGCACCCGGACGGGGTGCTGGAGCGCCGGGGACAGCGCGCCCGGCCGGAACGCGTAGAGGGTGACCGCCGTGGCCATGCCGTGCTGGTGGACCGGAACGGTCAGACAGGCACGGATTCCCGCTTCCAGGGCACGGGCGCGGAACCGGGGCCACCGGGTGTCCGCCAGAAGATCGACGCAGGCGACGGGTTCACGCGAGGCGAAGGCATCGGCATCCGGGCCCTCGCCTCCCGAATCCCGCAGCTCGGCCAGGACCGCGAGGTCCGGATGGGTGGCCGTGGTCCGGCGCCCGCACTCCGGTACACGGAGCGTCACGGTCGCTCCGCAGCAGGCCGGTGCGCACTCCAGAGCGCGCAGGGCCAACCGCGTGGTCCGCCGCACAGCAGCCGCGGACTCCGCGTTCACCTCGGACGAAGACACTCCGCTCCTCCTCGCGACAGCACGCCGCACCACGCCAGCAGCACCCCGGACCGGCCGGCCCGGCCGTCCCTCGGGAACGCGGCTCGATCCGTTAGCTTCACACCATGACCCAGCCACAGGACTTCGGCAGCGCGTACCGGGACTTCGTCGCCCGGGTGGAAGAGCTGCGTGCGGCCCGCGCCCGCCCGGACTCCGCACGCTCGGTCCTGCTCGACGCGGCGCTCCTGGAACTGCGGTACGTGGTCGACGACCTGCGCCCGGCGTACGAGACGCCCACCCGTGCCCGAGGCGGGCCGTCCGCCGACCAGGCCGAGCAGCGGCTTCTCAAGGCTGTCTTCGAAAGCCTTCCGGCGCCCGTGGCCCTGGTGGACGGCGACACGGTGGTACGCCGCCTCAACCCCGCAGCCGCCGACCTCACCGGCCTGCCCCAGGGATATGCGGCGGGCAGGCCGCTGAGCGGAATCCTGCGCCCCGGCGACCGGCCCGCGCTGCGGAGCCAGACCGCCGCCGTCGCCAGGGGCGAAGGCAGCCGCAGCCTCTGCGTGCCGCTCGAACCCGGGACGGGCGGCAGGGTGCGGGTCACCCTCAGCGAGATCACGCTGCCGGGTGAAGCCGACCCCACCGTACTCGTGGCGCTCTGGCCCTCCTCCGCCCTGCCGCCCGGGCCGCAACGCGCACAGGGCCGGGACCGGACCCCGAGGGAGGCGGTCAGCGAGGCCGGGCTCACGGACCTGATGGACCGCACGAGCGGTCTCCTCCTGAGAGCCGGGGCACACGGCCCGGCGGAAGCACTGCGGGCCGCGACCGCCGCGGTCGGGGAGGCCATCGCCGACTGGGCGGTGCTCGACCTCCTGGTCGACGGAGCGCTGACCCGCAGCGCGGTGCACGGCCCCGCCGGGGACGACGACCCGGAGCTGGAGAAGACCGTCGTCCAGCAGGACCCCCGCCGGTGCCCGGTGGCCGTCGAGGCGGTGCGTACGGGCTCCTCGGTGCTCGACGCGCTCGCGGACGGCCTCGGCCGCCTGGGCGCGGACGGCGACGGCGCTCCGCTGACGGGACGCGCCGACGTCAGCTCCCTGCTCACCGTTCCGCTCTCCACCGCTGTCGGTGAGGCCCCGGCGCGGGGCGCCCTGACTCTTCTGCGGACGGGGACGCGCCCCCCGTTCTCCCTGGCCGAGGCCAAGTACGCGGAGATGATCGCGGGGCACATGGCGATCGTCGCGGAAGGGCTCACCGGCCGGGCGGATGCGGCCGCAGGCACCGGGTAGGGCCGGGCGGACGGGGGCCGGCTACGTGGCGGCGCGCGCCACCCGCGCCTGCCGGCGCCGGGCGGCCGCCCGGCCCGCGGCGGACAGGCACCAGTCCCACCAGTGGTCGAGCTCACGCGCGGACACGTCCTGCGAGGGGACCACGGCGGGCCAGCGCAGCAGACGCGCCTGCGCGGACACCTTGGCGCCGCCCCGTACGGGGTCCACCACCAGCGCGGGCACCCCCATGCGCAGGGCCAGGACCATCCCGTGCAGCCGGTCGGTCACCATCAGGTCCAGCCGTCCCACCAGGGAGAGGTACTGGTCGGGCGTGCCGCACAGCTGCCGGTCGTCGCGGGCGAGGCGGGTGTCGGCCGGCACCCGGGCACAGTCCTTGGAGGGCAGCCAGGACAGGAGCGCCGCGGTGACCCGGTCGTGGTCGCGCCGGTCACCGTACTCGCCCTGACCGTGTGTGAGGGCGACCCCGACGAGCGGCGGCTCGGCCATCTGCTGTGCGCCCGCCGCCAGATCGGTGAGGAGCCCTTCGCCCGCCCTGTCGCGTGCCACGATGCGGTGGAAGCCCGTGACCGCCTCGTCGTCCTCGGCGATGACACTGACACCGATCGCGGTACGCCGGCAGGAGGCGTACCTGCGGTGCAGTCGGGTGACCTGGTCGCCGTGCACCGGGCCGCAGACGAACAGCAGTTGTTCGTAGTGGGACGGCAGTGCCTCCTCCAGACGGAGCGCCCCCGGAGCGAAGACCGGGCTCCACGCGCTGTCGTGCGCGACACCCAGATGGCGCAGGGCCTCGGACACGGCACGTTCGGCGAGGGCGTCACCCGCCGTCACCTCCCCGTCCAGGAAGCTGAACCAACCGGTGACCAGCACCCGCCCGCTTGCCGAACGGGGTCCGAGGAGGTCGTCGAGTACGGCGGGAAGGCTCTGTCGCATGGTCGTCCGCCCTTCCTGGATTCATCCCGACGGCATCCGCCGGGGTGCGGCCACGTCGTCGTCCGGCAGTATCGGCGTCAGAGAACCGAGTGGCGGGGAACCGCGCTCGGGGCCGTCAGGAAAGCGGCGGCACGAACAGGACGCGGCATTCCGCCGGGGCAGTTCTACACCTTCCCCCCCCGCGAATCGTCCGAGGACACGATGACGTCCAGGCCGCGCGTGTTCCTCAACTCCTCGCACGGCACGAAGGGAGCAGTGGGTGCATGACGAACTCAGCGACTGAGCGATTGCCCTGGCGACGCGCGGTGGTGACCGGCGGCGCCGGATTCCTGGGCTCGCATCTCTGCGAACGTCTGCTGGACGCCGGAGTCGCCGTCGACTGCGCCGACAACCTCTCGTCGGGATCGTCCGCGAACGTGGCCCACCTCCTGGCAAGGGACGGATTCCGCTTCGTCGACTGCGATGTGTCCGACGCGGCGTGCGCGCGGGCCCTGACCGGCCCCTACGACGTCGTGCTGCACTTCGCCTGCCCCGCATCGCCCGCCGACTACCTGCGCATGCCCCTCGAGACACTGGACGTGGGAAGTCTCGGCACCCGCAACATGCTGGGCATCGCTGCCAGGGACGGCGCGCGGCTCCTGCTCGCCTCGACCTCCGAGGTGTACGGGGACCCCCTCGTCCACCCGCAGCGGGAGGACTACTGGGGCAACGTCAACCCGGTCGGGCCGCGCAGTGTGTACGACGAGTCGAAGCGGTTCTCCGAGGCCCTCGTCACCGCCCATGTGGGGGTGCACGGAACGAACGCGGGCATCGTACGGCTGTTCAACACCTACGGACCGCGCATGCGGGCGCACGACGGCCGGGCCGTACCCACCTTCATCACCCAGGCGCTCGCGGGTGAACCGCTGACCGTCGCGGGTGACGGCAGCCAGACCCGCTCCCTGTGCTACGTCGACGACACCCTCGACGGAGTGCTGCGCGTCGCCGTGAGCCGGTCGGTGCGCCCCGTGAACATCGGCGGCAGCGACGAGACGACCGTCCACGAGATCGCCCGGAGGATCGTCAAACTCACCAACTCCGCCAGCCGGATCGACTTCGTCGACCGGCCGGTCGACGACCCCGAACGGCGGCGTCCTGACACCACCCTCGTACGCGAGATGTTCGGCTGGGAACCGAAGGTGGCCTGGGAAGAGGGGCTGGAGCGCACCATCGCGTACTTCGCCTCGCAGACCACGGAGGCCGAGCGCTCGGCCGGGAATCTCTGAAGGAGCCTGCGCATGCGTGTGCTCGGCATCAACGCCCTGTTCCACGACCCGTCAGCCGCCCTCGTCATCGACGGGCAGATCGTCGCCGCCGCCGAGGAGGAGCGCTTCAGCAGGCGCAAGCACGGCAAGCGGCCCCTTCCGTTCTCCGCATGGGAACTGCCGGAGCTGTCGGCCCGCTGGTGTCTGGAGAAGGCCGGGCTCACCCCGGCGGACCTCGACGCGGTCGCGTACTCCTACGACCCCGGACTGGCTCTGCCCGCCGAGCAGATGGGGCTCGACGACCCATGGGACCACCTGCGCCAGCTCTACGCCCGGCGCGCCCCCGAGTTCCTCGCCGAAGCGCTGCCCGGCCTCGACCCGGCCAAGGTCCGCTTCGTCGCCCACCACGTGGCGCACGCCGCCTCCGCCGGACTCGCCGCGCCCCTCGGCGACTGCGCGGTCCTGGTGCTCGACGGGCGCGGCGAATGCTCCTCCCAGCTCGCGGGGAACTACACCGGCGGCCGTCTCGACGTCCTGAACTTCCAGCCGCTCCCTGACTCGCTCGGCCTCTTCTACGAGGACCTCACCGATCACCTCGGATTCCTGCGCAGCAGCGACGAGTTCAAGGTGATGGCCCTCGCCTCCTACGGCACACCCCGCTTCTCCGGGCAGCTCCGCGAGCAGGTCCACGGCCTCGGGGACGGAGGCTTCCGTGCCCACGGCGTCGACTGGAGCCGGTTCGCGCCGCGCAGGAGGCCCGGCGACCCGTACAGCGCGGACCACGCCGACCTCGCCGCCAGCGCCCAGCGCTGTCTGGAGGACACGGTCCTGGACCTGGCCCGGTGGCTCCACGAACGCACCGGCTCCTCCCGTCTCGCGCTCGCCGGGGGAGTGGCACTGAACTGCGTGGCCAACTCCCGGCTGCACCGGGAGGGCCCGTTCGACGACATCTGGGTCCAGCCGGCCGCAGGTGACGCCGGGACGGCGCTCGGCGCGGCAGTCCACGTCGCGGCGGAACAGGGACCGGTACAGCCGATGAGCACCGCCGCCCTCGGCCGGGGCTGGGGCGACGAGGAACTGCGCCGCATGCTGGAGGCGGCGGCGCTGCCCTTCGAGGAACCGGGCGACGTGGCCGCCGCGGTCGCGGAGGAACTGGCCCAGGACGGCATCGTCGCCTGGTTCCAGGGCCGGAGCGAGTTCGGGCCGCGCGCTCTGGGACACCGCTCCCTGCTCGCCCACCCCGGCAGGGCCGACAACCTGGAGCGGCTGAACGCGGTCAAGGGACGGGAGGAGTTCCGCCCCGTCGCGCCCATGGTGCTCGCCGAACGGGCGGCCGAACTCTTCGACGGGCCGCTGCCCAGCCCGTACATGCTCTTCGTCCACGACGTCGCCGAGGACTGGCGGCCGCGCATCCCGGCCGTGGTCCACGTCGACGGGACGGCCCGCGTCCAGACCGTGGACCGCGCCACCGAACCGCTCGTCGCCCGGATGCTCACCGCGTTCGAGCAGCGCACCGGGCTGCCGGTCGTCGTGAACACCAGCCTCAACACCGCCGGCCGGCCCATGGTCGACCACCCCCGGGAGGCGCTGGAGTGCTTCGGGTCGGCGCCGGTCGACCTGCTGGCGATCGGCCCCTTCATCATCCGCCGTTCCAAGGCGTTCACATGACGGCCGGGCCCAGCGGGAGCCGGGCCGATGACCCGGTCCACGACGCGCACGGACAGCCGCCGGCCGAGCCGTACTCGGTGGTCATCCCCACCATCGGCCGCCCGTGCCTGGACGACTGCCTGCGGGCCCTGGCCGCCGCGGCCGGGCCACCGCCGTACGAGGTGCTCCTCGTCGACGACCGGCCGTCCCCCGACGGGCTCCCGGACACCCGTGGAGCCGGCCTGCTGACCGACCGCGTCCGGGTGCTGGCCACCCGGGGCCGTGGCCCGGCTGCGGCCCGCAACGCGGGACTGCGCGAAGTGACCACCCCCTGGGTGGTCTTCCTCGACGACGACGTCCGCGTGCTGCCCGACTGGGGGACCAGACTCGCCCACGACCTCGCCACCGCGGGTGCCGGGACCGCCGGTGTGCAGGGCAGACTGACGGTGCCCCTCCCCGACGACCGCAGGCCCACGGACTGGGAGCGCTGCACGGCCGGACTGGAACGGGCCGCCTGGGCAACGGCGGACATGGCCTTCCGCACGGAAGCCGTCCGGGACGCCGGCGGCTTCGACGAACGCTTCCCGCGCGCCTTCCGGGAGGACGCCGACCTCGCCCTGCGCCTGATGGACGCGGGCTGGACGCTGACCGGCGGAACACGCTCCACCCTGCACCCCGTCAGACCCGCGGACCGCTGGGTGTCCCTGCGCACCCAGCGCGGCAACGCGGACGACGCCCTGATGAGCCGCGTCCACGGCCCCGACTGGTGGTCCAGGGCCGCTGCCCCCCGCGGCCGCCTGCCCCGCCACCTCGCGGTCACCGCGGCGGGCGCCGCCGCCGCGGGTCTCGCCCTGGCGGGACGCCGCCGGGCGGCGGCCGCGGCCGCGGCGCTCTGGGCCCTGGGCACCGCGGAGTTCGCCTGGGCGCGCATCGCACCCGGACCGCGCACCGCCGACGAGGTCACCACCATGGTCGCGACGAGCGCCCTGATCCCGCCCCTGGCCGTACGCCACTGGGCCGCCGGCCGGCTCCGCCACCGCCGTGCCACCCCCGGGGAGGCCGCCGATGACCGCCGCCCGGCACAGACCGACGCCGAAGGACGGCCCGAAACCGCTCCGGCCCGCCGCCGTCCTCTTCGACCGCGACGGCACCCTGGTCCACGACGTGCCCTACAACGGCGACCCCGAACGGGTCCGCCCGGTCCCGGGCGCGGCCGAAGCCGTCCGGCTCGTACGCGAGGCGGGGATGGCGACCGGAGTGGTCAGCAACCAGTCCGGCATCGGACGCGGCCTGCTCACCCACGACGAGGTACGCCGGGTCAACCTCCGTGTCGACGAACTGATCGGGCCCTTCGACGTCTGGGTCTACTGCCCCCACCACCCGGACACCGGATGCCCCTGCCGTAAACCGCGCCCCGGACTCGTCACCGACGCGGCCCGGCGCCTCGGCGTGCGACCGCAGGACTGCGTGCTCATCGGCGACATCGCGGCCGACGTGCACGCGGCCAGGGCGGCCGGCGCCGAGGGCGTTCTCGTACCCAACACGGCGACCCGGCCCGAGGAGATCGCCGCGGAGGCCGAACCGGCCCATGACGTCCTGAGCGCCGTCCTGCGCCTGCTGGCCCGCCCGGCACCCGCCTCCCGGACCCACCGGCGGCCGGCATGAAGGTACTCGTCGTACGCCTCGACAGCTTCGGTGACGTGCTGCTCGCCGGGCCTGCCGTACGGGCCGCGGCCGAACACGCCTCACACCTCACCGTGGTCTGCGGCCCCCTGGGCGAACCCGCCGCGCGGATGCTCCCCGGGGTCGACGACGTCATCGTCTGGCAGGCGCCGTGGGAGGGCACCCATCCGCCTCCGGTCGACGAGGCCGACGTCATGGGGCTGGTGGAGACCTTGCGCGAACGGGCCTTCGAGGCGGCGCTCGTGCTGACCTCCTTCCACCAGAGCCCGCTCCCCGCCGCCCTGCTGCTCCGCCTCGCCGGAGTCCGCAGGATCGGCGCCGACAGCGTCGACCACGCGGGCCACCTGCTCGACGTGCGCCACCAGCGGCTCCCGGGCCGGCACGAGGCGCAGGCGGCCCTGGACACCGCCGTGGCCATGGGCTTCCAGCCCCGGGCGGGTGACGACGGCCGCCTGCGCGTCCTGCCGACGCCCGACACCGTCCCGCTCACGGGCAACGGCCCCTACGTCGTCGTACACCCCGGTGCCAGCGCCCAGGCCCGCTCCTGGGACGCCGGACGGCACGCGCAGGCGGTCCTGCTGCTCGCCGACGCGGGACACCGGGTCGTCGTGACCGGAGGGCCGGGCGAGACCGGGCTCACCCGGCAGGTCGCCGGTGACGTGGCCATCGACCTCGGCGGGCGTACGAGCCCCCGGACGCTGGCCGGGGTGCTGTACGGCGCCGACGTGCTCGTCTGCGGGAACACCGGCCCGGCCCACCTCGCCGCCGCCGTCGGCACCCCGGTCGTCTCCCTCTTCGCACCCGTCGTGCCCGCCTCGCGCTGGGCACCGTTCGGCGTCCCCTCCGTGCTGCTCGGCGACCAGCGCGCGCCGTGCGCCGACACGAGGGCCCGCAACTGCCCGGTCCCCGGGCACCCCTGTCTGAACGGCGTCACCCCGGAAGACGTGCTGAGCGCCGTGCACAAGCTACTGAAGGTGAGCTCATGAACATCCTGATCTGGCACGTGCACGGTTCGTGGCTGACCTCCTTCGTCCAGGGGCCGCACACCTACCTCGTCCCCGTGACACCCGACCGCGGGCCCGACGGCCTCGGCCGCGCCCGCACCTGGGCCTGGCCCGGCACCGTACTCGAACGCACCCCCGAGGAACTCCGGAGCTGCCCGATCGACCTCGTCGTCCTGCAACGGCCGCACGAGATCGATCTCGCCCACGCCTGGACCGGGCGGCGGCCGGGCAAGGACGTCCCCGCCGTGTACGTCGAGCACAACAGCCCGCACGAGAGCGCCGTGGACACCGTGCACCCGCTCGCCGGCCGGCCGGACATCCCCCTCGTCCACGTCACCCACTTCAACCGGCTGATGTGGGACAACGGCCGCGCCCCGACCAGCGTCATCGAGCACGGCATCATCGACCCCGGACACCTGTGGACCGGTACCGAGCCCCGAGCCGCCGTGGTCGTCAACGAACCCGTACGGCGCGGCCGTACAACCGGTACGGACCTGCTGCCCGGCTTCGCCGCCGCGGCGCCGCTCGACGTCTTCGGCATGGGTACGGAAGGGCTGGCCCGCCACCTCCGCCTCACGCCGGAGCTGTGCCGCACCTCCGATCTCCCGCAGAGCGCCCTCCACCCCGCCATGGCGCGCTGCCGGGTCTATCTGCACCCCGTGCGGTGGACCTCGCTGGGGCTCTCGCTCCTCGAAGCGATGTTCCTCGGCATGCCCGTCGTCGCGCTGGCGACGACGGAGGTCCAGGAGGCGGTACCGCCGGACGCCGGGGTGGTGTCCAACCGGCCCGAAGTGCTCCGCGAGGCCCTGCGCCACTTCCTCGCGGACGCCGGCCACGCCGAGCGGACCGGAGGCAGGGCACGGGCCGCCGCCCGAGCCAGGTACGGAGTCCAGCGGTTCCTGGACGACTGGGAACGACTCATGAAAGAGGTCACGCGATGACGTATCCCAAGCCTCGCCCCGGCCGGATCGCCCTGGTGTCCGAGCACGCCAGTCCCCTCGCCGAACTGGGCGGCCCCGACGCGGGCGGCCAGAACGTCTACGTGGCGCAGCTGGCCGGCCGGCTGGCACGGCGCGGACACGACGTCACCGTGTACACCCGACGCGACCGCACCGGCACCCCGACGATGGTGCGCACGCCGGAGGGGGTCAAGGTCGTCCACGTGCCCGCCGGCCCGCCGACCGCCGTACCCAAGGACGAACTGCTGGTGTGGATGCCCGAGTTCGGCGCCTACCTCTCGCGCATGTGGCGGCTCGCCCGTCCGGACGTCGTACACGCCCACTTCTGGATGTCCGGCCTGGCCGCCCTCGCCGGGGCGAGGGAGTCGGGCATCCCCGTCGTCCAGACGTTCCACGCACTGGGCACCGTGAAGCGGCGCTACCAGGGCACCGAGGACACCAGCCCGCACGAACGCGTCGACCTGGAAGCGCGCATCGGACGGGAAGCCGACCGGATCGTCGCGACCTGCGCCGACGAGGTGAACGAGCTCGTCGCCATGGGCGTCCCGCGTACCCGGATCAGCGTCGTGCCCTGCGGGGTCGACACCGCGCGTTTTGCACCCGTACCCACGGCCGGCCGGCCGCCCGGGGCGCCCCACCGGCTCCTCTCCGTCGGCAGGCTCGTCCCGCGCAAGGGGTTCGACCGCGCGATCAAGGCCCTGGCCGACGTCCCGGACGCCGAACTGCTCATCGCGGGCGGCCCGGAAGCCCCCCTGCTGTTCGCCGACCCCGAGGCCGAGCGGCTGCGGAAGACCGCGTCCGAGTACGGGGTCACCGAACGGGTGAGACTCCTGGGCTGCGTACCGCAGGACATGATGCCGCACCTCATGTCCAGCGCCGACCTGCTGCTGTCGCTCCCGCGCTACGAGCCGTTCGGCATCGTCCCCATCGAGGCGATGGCCTGTGGCACACCGGTCGTGGCCACGGCCGTCGGCGGCCAGCTGGACACGGTGGTCGACGGCGTGACCGGCACCCTGGTACCGCCCGTCGAGACCGCGGGCCACGACCTCGCGGCCACGATCCGCTCCCTGCTCGACGACCCGGACCGCCGCGCCCGTTACGGCGCGGCCGGACGGTCCCATGCGCTGGCCCGGTACACCTGGGACGAGGTGGCCGACGGCGTCGCACGGGTCTACGCCCAACTCTGCCCCGTACCCCAGCCTTCGGAGGTGGCACGATGAAGCTCATCGCTCCCGGCCAGCACTGCGACGATCTGGAGCGCGCGCTCCCGGCCTTCCGCCGCTCGGCGGGGGTGACGGAGCGGTGGGGCGCGGCACTGGCCCGCGTCCTGTCCGGCGGCGGCCGGCTGCTCGTGGCCGGCAACGGCGGCAGTGCGGCGCAGGCTCAGCACCTGACCGCCGAGATCGTCGGCCGCTACCGCGACGACCGCCCCGCCTTCTCGGCGCTCGCCCTGCACGCGGACACCTCCTCCACGACCGCGATCGCCAACGACTACGGCGTCCACGAGGTGTTCGCCCGTCAGACGTGCGCGCACGGCCGTCCCGGCGATGTGCTGATGCTGCTGTCCACCAGCGGAGCCAGCGCCAACCTGCTGACCGCCGCCACCGAGGCCATGCGGATCGGGATGCCGGTCTGGGCCCTGACCGGTCCCGCGCCCAACCCGCTGGCCGCGTCGAGCGACGAGGCCCTGTGCGTCGAGGCGGCGGTGTCCGCCACGGTCCAGGAACTGCACCTCGTCGCCGTCCACATGATCTGCGAGAGCTTCGACCGCGAGATCGCCGCCCGCGCCGCCCGGCGGAACGGACGGCCGGGGACCGCGAACGGCACCCGGCCCGAGGAGGACCCCGTATGAAGCCCCCCACCCCGCTCCTCGTCGTCGGTGACACCCTGCTCGACCGCGACATCTCGGGCCACGCCGAACGGCTCGCCCCGGACGCGCCCGTTCCCGTCGTCGGGCACCCCGAGCGCCGCACCCGGCCCGGCGGCGCGGCACTGGCCGCGTGCCTGGGGGCCGCGGACGGCAGGGAGATCACCCTCGTCACCGCCCTCGGCGACGACGAGGCGTCCCACGAGGTGAGGGCGCTGCTCAAGGACCGGGTCCGCCTCGTGGAGATCCCCCTCGACGGCACGCTGGCCTGCAAGACCCGGCTCATGGCGGACGGCCGCCCGATGCTCAGGCTCGACGACGGCGACGGTCGTGCCGTGCACACCACCGCGGAGGCCGAGGACGCCGTGGCGGGCGCGCACGGGGTCCTGGTGGCCGACTACGGCCGGGGCACCGCCGACGTCCTGCGCGACGCCCTGACGCGGAAGGCCGCCCACACCCCGGTCGTCTGGGACCCGCACCCCGCGGGCGGCCCGCCGGTGCCCGGGACCAGGCTCGCCACGCCCGCCGCCTCGGAGGCCCGCCACTTCGCGGGCCCCGCCGCACCCGGACCCGCCGGGCACCCGGACGGACGGGACCGGGCCCGCAACGCGCTGCGGACGGCCGCATCGGACGCCCGGCGGCTGCTCGGCGCCTGGGATGTCACCTCGGTGGTGGTGACCCTGGGCGAGGACGGCGCCCTGCTGTGCCAGGGCGGCACCCCGCTGCTGGTACCCGCGCCCTGGCGGGCGAGCGGAGACTGCTGCGGGGCGGGTGACAGGTTCGCCGTCACCGTCGCGGGCCGGCTCGCCGACGGTGAACTCCCCGAGGTCGCCGTACGGGAAGCGGTGGAAGCCGCCGCCCGGTTCGTCGCCGACGGCGGGGCCCACACGGTCCTGCACCGGGGCGCCCCGGACGAGCCGGCCACCCCCGACGACCCGGACACCACGGACCGGGAACCCGCCGGCGGGGCGTACGCACTCGTGCGGCGCGTCCGGGAGAACCGGGGCACGGTCGTGGCGGCGGGCGGCTGCTTCGACCTGCTGCACGCCGGGCACGTCGAACTCCTCCAGGCCGCCAGGAAAGTGGGCGACTGCCTCGTCGTCTGCGTCAACTCCGACGCCTCCGTACGGCGCCGCAAGGGCGACGGACGCCCCGTGGTGACCGCCGTCGACCGGGTCAAGGTCCTCGAAGCACTGGACTGCGTCGACGCCGTCGTGGTCTTCGACGAGGACACCCCGGAACGGCTGCTGGCCGAACTGCGGCCGGACGTCTGGGCCAAGGGCGGTGACTACGCGCTCTCCGACCTCCCCGAGGCCACCCTCCTGGAGAGCTGGGGCGGACAGGTGGTCCTCCTGCCCTACCTCGACGGCCGCTCAAGCACCCGCCTCGTGGAACGCGCCTCGCGCGCCCCCGGCAAGGAGCCCCGCCCCGCACCCTCGCCGCGGCGGTGAACCGGTGACCTGCCCCGCGGACGGCACGCACCGGACGGCGGGCCCTGTGCCCCGGCGGCCCACCGTCCTGGTGCTGCGCGCCCTGGGACTCGGAGACCTGCTGGCGGGCGTACCGGCGCTGCGCGGGGTACGGCGCGCGTTCCCCACACACGAGATCGTGCTCGCGGCGCCCGCCGGGCTGGCCCCGGCCGTCCGGGCGACCGGGGCGGTCGACACCCACTTCACCACCGCGGACAACGGCCGCCAGGTGCCCTCTCTCACCCACTGGGCCGGTCCGCCGCCGGTCCTCGCCATCGACCTGCACGGCAACGGCCCGCTGAGCCACCGGGCCCTCGCCGCCCTCACCCCCGGCCGGCTGCTCTCGTACGCATGCCCCGAGCCGGGACACCCGGCGCCCCCGCGCTGGCGGGCCGGCGAACACGAACGGCGGCGCTGGTGCCGGTTCCTGACGGCGTACGGAGTCCCGGCGGACCCCGACGACGTACGCATCGAGCCGCCCGCCCCGCCCTCGAAGGCCCCCGGGGCCGTCGTCCTGCACCCGGGGGCCGACTCGGCAGCCCGGCGCTGGCCCGCCGACCGCTACGCGGCCGTCGCCGCCGGACTCAGGGACGCCGGACGGCGCGTCGTCCTCAGCGGCGGCCCGGGGGAGGAGGCGCTCTGCGCGGCGGTGGCCCAGCGCGCCGGACTCGAACCCAGGGACAACCTCGCGGGCACCCTCACCTTCGACGACCTGTCCGCCCTCGTCGCCCGCGCCGCGCTCCTCGTCAGCGGCGACACCGGCCCCGCCCACCTCGCCTTCGCGCACGGCACCCCGTCGGTGACCCTCTTCGGACCGGTCGCACCCGGACTGTGGGGGCCTCCCGCCGGCCGCCGCCACACCGCGCTCTGGCACCCGGGCCCGCCGGGCGACCCGCACGCCACCCGGCCGGACCCGCTGCTCCTGCGCCTCGGAGCCGCACAGGTGCTCGCCGCCGCGCTGAGCACCCTGCGGTACGGGCACTCCACGGAGGGAGTGACCGCGCATGTCTGAGAGTCAGCCCCTCTCCTCCGGCGCGGACGCCCGGACCACCGTCGCGATCATCACCCGCAACCGGCGCCGGAGCCTGCTCAGGACCCTGGACCGGCTGGCCGCGCTGCCGGAGCGGCCACCGGTCGTCGTGGTCGACAACGGCTCGACCGACGGCACGGACGAGGCGGTGCGCTCCCACCCCGCGCGGGCGCGGTTGCTGACGCCGGGACACAACACCGGGGCCGTGGGGCGCAACCTGGCCGTCCGCCAGGCCACCACGCCCTACGTGGCCTTCAGCGACGACGACTCCTGGTGGGAGCCCGGGGCCCTGGAGACGGCGGCGGACCTCTTCGACACCTGGCCCCGGCTCGGCCTGCTGGCCGCCCGCACCCTGGTGGAACCCGGCCACTCGGACGACCCGCTCAACGCCGTACTCGCCCGTTCCCCGCTGCCCAGGCGTGCCGACCTGCCCGGCACCCCCGTCCTCGGATTCCTCGCCTGCGCCTCCGTCGTCCGCCGGACCGCGTTCCTGGAGACAGGCGGCTACCACGGCCTGCTCTTCTTCGGCGGTGAGGAGACCCTGCTGGCCTACGACCTGACGGCGGCGGGCTGGGGCGTCGTGTACGAACCCGCCCTGCTCGCCCACCACGGCCCCGATCCCGGGGAACGGCCCGGACGGGACGTCGCCCTGCGGCGCAACGCCCTGCTCACCACCTGGCTCCGCCGGCCGCTCCCGGTCGCCGCGGGGCGGACGGCCGGCCTGCTGAGGGACTGCGCCCTGCGTCGGCCCGGGACCCGCCGGGTCCTTGGCGAGTCCCTGGCCCGGATGCCGGCGGCCCTGCGCCGCCGCCACCCCCTCCCCGCGTGGGTGGAGACCCAGATCCGACTGCTGGAGAACGACGCGCGCGAAGGGGACTGCTGATGTCCGAGGCCGGACCGTTCACACCCGACCCGCGGATCACGGTGGTGGTCATCACCCGCAACCGCCGCCCCGAACTCCTGCACACCCTCGGCCTGCTGGCACAACTGCCGGAGAGGCCGCCCGTCGTCGTGACGGACAACGCGTCCGACGACGGCACGGCCGGGGCGGTGGCCGAGTCCTTCCCGGAGGTCCTGCTGCTCACCCCGGGGGAGAACCTCGGCGCGATCGGCCGCAACCTGGCGGTACGCCAGGTCCGCACGCCGTACGTGGCCTTCTGCGACGACGACACCTGGTGGGAACCGGGGTCCCTGCGGCTCGCGGCGGACCGGCTGGACGCGCACGAACGGCTCGCCGCCGTGACCGCCAGGATCGTCGTGGAACCGGCCGGTGTGGACGACCCGGTCGTCGCCGAGCTCCGCGACTCGCCGCTGACGGGGCCGTCCTGGCTGCCGGGGCCCGCCATCGGTTCGTTCCTCGCGGCGGCGACGGTCATGCGTACGAGCGCGTTCCGGGAGGCCGGCGGCTTCCATCCGGGGCTCTGGCTCGGAGGCGAGGAGGAACTGCTGGCGACGGACCTCATGCGGGCCGGCTGGTGGCTGGCCTACCTGCCCGATGCGGTGATCCACCATGCCGCGTCACCCGTCCGCGACAGCACGGCCCGACGGGTCGTGGGGCTGCGCAACACGCTCTGGTTCACCTGGCTGCGGCGCCCGGTGGGACCGGCGGTCCGCCGCACGCTGTACCTGCTGGCCACCGTGCCGAAGGACCGGGCCTCGGCACGCGCCTTCCTCCACGCGGGAAAGGGCATTCCCTGGGTGCTCCGGCAGCGCCTGCCGGTCCCTCCCGTCATCGAGGCCCAGCTGTCCGCCCTGGAGGCCGCACAGCGACGGGGAACCGCTCGCCGGTACGTGGGCTGAGCGGCCCCGGCCTGACCTCCTGGTCACCGGGCCGGGGAAGACCCCTGAATCCCACTCCCCGGCCCGGTCCACCGTGGCCGGCCGACCGCCCGGCCGACCGAGGTCCGGGTCCCCCCGGGGCAGGGGACCAAACCTGGACGGGGCGACAGGGCGGCGCTGAGGCTGTCGTCCCAACCATCAGCGCCTCCGCCACCGCGTACGTCGGCGACGGTGTGTACGGGGTACCCATGCTCCGCGGTGCAAACACGGCCGGCCGGACCGTGCGGGGCCGGATTGAAGTCGCGCACAGGGGGAACCCGGTCGCGCAGAAGCCGGCGGAAACAGACGCGGTGTCGGCCGCGTCGGGCTCCGCGTTCCGAACCGTAGGCGCACGCCGACGACTTCGCGGGTACTCCCAGGCCCCGCCCAGGCACAGGGACCGCCATCAGGAGAACTGGATGACCGACGACGAGCAGAAGCAGCGGGACGGCGTGCGCGAGCCCGGCCCGTCGCCCCGCGGGGCTGTCGGCGCGCCTGGCGGCCGACCGCCCTCCGGTAGGGCATTCTCTGTGGCTGATCTTGGCCGACGGCGAACTGGACGCACCTCGGCGGACGAAGGACATAGGTGTGACAGTCACTTTCGGAACAGCGTTTCAGCACACCGGCAGTTCGGTTCTGGTCAGCGCGGCCGGCGACCTGGACGCCGCTGCGAGGACGCCCCTCGCGCACGCCCTGGACAGGGTGCCGGCGGGCACCGCGGTGGTGGTCTTCGACATGCGCGGAGTCCCCTTCATGGACTCGGCGGGTCTCCTGCTCTTCCTCGATCTGCACCGGCGGGCGGAGTGCCGGGGTCTCAAGGTCGTCGTTGTCGGCTGGCAGGACCAGCCGCGGCAGGTGATGGAAGTCGTGGCCGAGCTGCCGGACGGCAGAACCTACCCCCGTGAGCGCACGCCGTTCAGCGGTTTCCGCCGCATGGTCCAGGACCGGGCCGAGCGGCAGGGACAGCTCGCCCGGCAGACCGCGGCGGCGACCGAACCGTACGTCAGGCCGCTCAGGCACGGCAGCCGCTAGCGCTGCGGACACCGCCCCCGCGGTCGTGCCGGATCACACGACCAACCGACAGGGAGCACCACCATGGCGACCAAGGTCTCCGACTACGTCCTGCAACGCCTGCGCGAATGGGAGGTCGAGCACGTCTTCGCCTACGCCGGTGACGGAATCAACGGCCTTCTCTCGGCGTGGGGACGGGCGGACGACAACCCGCGGTTCATCCAGGCACGCCACGAGGAGATGGCAGCCTTCCAGGCGGTCGGCTACGCGAAGTTCTCCGGCAGGGTGGGAGTCTGCGCGGCCACTTCGGGCCCCGGAGCCATTCACCTGCTCAACGGCCTGTACGACGCGAAGCTCGACCACGTGCCCGTGGTGGCCATCGTCGGACAGACCAGCCGCAGCGCCATGGGCGGCTCCTACCAGCAGGAGGTGGACCTGCTCAGCCTCTACAAGGACGTCGCCTCCGACTTCTGCGAGATGGTGACCGTCCCCGAGCAGCTGCCGAACGTGATCGACCGGGCCATCCGCACGGCGTACGCCAAGCGGACGGTGACCGCCGTGATCATCCCCGCCGACGTGCAGGAGCTCGACTACACGCCGCCGACGCACGCCTTCAAGATGGTGCCCTCCAGCCTGGGGGCGAGCACCTGCGCAGCCGTCCCCGCCCGGGAGGACATCGAGCGTGCGGCCGAGGTGCTGAACGCGGGGGAGAAGGTCGCGATCCTGATCGGGCAGGGGGCGCGGGGCGCCCGCGCCGAGGTCGAGGTGGTCGCGGAGCTTCTGGGCGCGGGGGTGGCCAAGGCGCTGCTCGGCAAGGACGTGCTCCCGGACGACCTGCCGTACGTCACCGGCTCCATCGGCCTGCTCGGCACCCGGCCCTCGTACGAACTCATGCGCGACTGCGACACCCTGCTGGTCATCGGCTCCAGCTTCCCGTACTCCCAGTTCCTGCCGGAGTTCGACCAGGCGCGTGCCGTGCAGATCGACATCGACCCGTTCATGATCGGGCTGCGCTACCCGTTCGAGGTCAACCTGGTCGGTGACGCCCGCGCGACGCTCGAAGCCCTCATGCCCCGGCTCAAGCGCAAGAAGCACGGCGCCTGGCGCAAGAAGATCGAGAAGGACGTCACGGAGTGGTGGGAGGTCATGCGGCGGCGGGCGGAGGTGTCGGCGGACCCGGTCAACCCGGAGTACGTGGTGCACGCCCTCGACGACCTGCTGCCCCTCGACGTCATGCTCGCCGCCGACTCCGGTTCCGCGGCCAACTGGTACGCCCGCCATCTGCGGATGCGCGGCACCATGCGCGGCTCGCTCTCCGGCACGCTCGCGACGATGGGCCCGGGTGTGCCGTACGTGATCGGCGCCAAGTTCGCCCATCCGGGCCGGCCCGCCATCGCCCTGGTGGGAGACGGGGCGATGCAGATGAACGGCATGGCGGAGCTGATCACCGTGGCCAAGTACTGGCAGGAGTGGGAGGACCCCCGGCTGATCGTCGCCGTCCTCAACAACCAGGACCTCAACCAGGTCACCTGGGAGATGCGCGCGATGTCCGGGGCACCGCAGTTCCTTCCCTCGCAGGCCCTCCCGGACGTGCGCTACGCCGACTTCGCCCGCTCGGTCGGCCTGGAGGGGGTGCGCGTGGAGAAGCCGGACGAGGTCGAGCCGGCCTGGCAGCGGGCCCTGGGCGCCGACCGGCCCTTCGTCATCGACTTCCGCACCGACCCGGCCGTCCCGCCGATCCCGCCGCACGCCGACCTCTCCCAGATCGAGGCGGCCGCCCTCTCGGTCCTCAAGGGCGACAGCGACCGGGGGGCCGTCCTGCGTCAGGGGATCAAGGCGAAGGTGCAGGAGATCCTGCCGGGCCACCGCCGGGATTCCGGGCGGGACGGTGAGCGGACCTAGGCACGGTCGGGTGCGGGCGCCCGCTCGGCGTGGGGCGGGCGCAGGGCTCCGGCCCTTCACCCGCCGGCCGCGACCGGGCTCGCCCGGCGCCACCCGCAGGGCTTCAGCGTGGCTGCCCTCTCCTCGCCCTTCGTGTCGTCATCGGTCTCCGGTGGGCGGTCCGGGGGGCCCGGGGTGCCCGAAGAGCAGGTCGTACCCCGGGGGCAGCTGGAGCAGCAGGCGACGGGTGAGGTCCTCGCCCGCGGCGTCGGTCATGACGCTCAGTACCGCGCCGACGTCCCACAGGGCGGTCCTTTCCGTCGCTCCCTCGATCCACGCCGCCGTGGCGCGGACGAACCGTTCGGGAGTGAGGGGTTCGGCCGCCTGGAGGGGGTTCAGCAGGATGAGGGCGAACGTCTCCGGCAGTTTCGCGGCCAGTTCGGCACGCTCCTCACCCACCAGGTGGGCGCCCAGCAGAGCGAGGACGGTGCGTGCCGCCCGTTCCGCCTCGTGCGGCGTCCGGTAGTCGCCGCGTTCCTGGACGGCGTCCAGGAACGCCGACCAGCTCATATGAGTCACTTCCGGCCTCCCTGCGTGTGGAGGAGGAGACGGGGGACGGGGCCGGGAGGGGAGGCGTGAGGCGTACCCGTCCCCCGCCGCTCCAGGGCTCGTTCCCGGGCCGGCTCAGCTCTCGATCCCGGTCCGGCCGGATTCTCCGTCGCCGATGCTGATCCGGCGCGGCTTCGCGCGCTGCGCGATCGGGATGCGCAGGGTCAGCACGCCCGCCTCGTAGTCCGCCCTGATGTTCTCCGTGTCCAGGGTGTCGGCCAGGACGAGCTGCCGGGAGAAGACGCCGAGCGGCCGCTCGGTGAGTTCCATCTGCACGTTCTCAGCGTCGTGCCGCGGTCGGCGCTCGGCGCGGACCGTCAGCATGTTCCGTTCGACGTCGATGTCGATCGCGTCCCTGGAGACACCTGGGACGTCGAAGGCCACCACATAGGTGTCCTGGTCGCGGTAGGCGTCCATCGGCATGGCCGAGGGCCTGGACCAGGTGCCGGTGATCTGCTCGGCGAGCCGGTCGAGTTCGCGGAAGGGATCGGTGCGCATAAGCATCGGTGAACACCTCCAGTGAGTCAGTGCGCCCTGCGCTTCTCTCCCTTCCGTTGTAACATGTCATCGAAGCGATGACAATCACCATGTCGCCCGATCGATGACAATTACGGAAGGGGCTCCGGCACATGCGGGATTCGGCACGGACAGAGCCCCCGTCCCGGGCCTCCACGTCCCGGGCCTCCACGGCCCTGGCGGCGATGGACGCCCTGAGCGCCATCGAGGCGGCGGTCGCGGATGCCCAGTCACCGGCACCGGGCCCGCGCCCCACCGGCGTCCCCCCGGACCCGAACGGTGAGGAGGCGCTGGCGGCGCTTCTGCTGCTCCGCGAGATCAGACAGCGGCTGGCCGCCTGGGAGCCCGGCCTCATCGAGGAGGCCCGCGCCGGCGGGGCCAGCTGGGCCGACCTGGCCGGGCCCCTGGGTGTCACGAGCCGGCAGGCGGCGGAACGCCGCTACCTCCGGCTCCGCCCCGGCCCGTCCGGCAGCACGGGTGAGCAGCGCGTACAGGCGACGAGGGACCACCGGGCGGCCCACCGCACCGTCGCCGCCTGGGCCCGTGAGAACGCGGGGGACCTGCGGCAGCTGGCGGGCCGGATCACCGCGTTGACCGACCTGCCCGCCCCCGCGCGGGGTCTCATGACCCGGCTCAACCGGGCACTGGCGCAGGACGACGCCGCGCTGCTGGTCGGCCCGCTCGGCGACACGCAGAGCCACCTGCGGCCCGGACACCCCGACCTGGCGGCCCGGGTCGCCGACGTCACCAGCCGGGCGGAGACCCTGCGCCGGCACTCCGACAGCAGGCGCCGCAACGGGAAATGACCCGGCCCGTGCGGCCCACCCGGGCAGCCGGATGGCGCCGGGCACGGCCGAGGGCCGGCGATCGCCATGCGATCGCCGGCCCAGGGTGTCCGTGACGTGTCAGTGCGGCGCCCGTCCGGGAGTGCGACGGACCGTTGCTGCCGCCGGGATCAGAAGACGCTCACGCCGTACGCGCTGAGCGCCTCGGTCACCGGCTGGAAGAACGTGGTGCCCCCGCTGGAGCAGTTGCCGCTGCCGCCCGAGGTGAGGCCGAGCGCGGTGGTGCCGGAGAACAGCGCGCCGCCGCTGTCGCCGGGCTCGGCGCAGACGTTGGTCTGGATCATGCCGTAGACGACGTCGCCGTTGCCGTAGTTGACGGTGGCGTTGAGGCCCGTGACCGTTCCGCCGCGCAGGCCGGTGGTGCTGCCGCTGCGCTGGACCGACTGGCCCACGGAGGCGTTGGCCGCGCCGGTGATGTCGCGGTAGCTGCCGTTGTAGAGGTAGACGCGGCCGTCCGCGGCCGAGGCGTTGGAGTGGCGGATGATGCCGTAGTCGTTGTTCGGGAAGCTGGAGCCCGTACGGGTCCCGAGCAGCGTGGTGTTGGCCGAGTTGGTGTACCAGGTGCTGCCGATGTTGGTGCAGTGACCCGCGGTGAGGGCGTAGTACGTGCTGCCGCTGCGGACGTTGAAGCCGAGCGAGCAGCGTCCGCCGCCCACGTAGATGGCCTGGCCACCCGCGATGAGCTTGTTGAACGTGCCGGGGGTGCGCTTGATCTCCAGCGCGGAGGCGCGGTCTCCGGCCGCCTTCTTGATCTTGGCGATCTCGGCCGCCGAGACGGTGGAGTCGGCGGTGAGGACGACTCTGCCGGTCGCCTGGTCGGTGTACCAGGCGGTGCCGGCCACGTCGGCGCCGCGAACGGCGTCGCTCGCGGCGGCGAGCTGGGTGGTGGTGGCCCGGCCGTCAACGGCTGTCGCCGCGGACGAGGTGGGTGCTGCAAGCGCTGCGGCAGCCAGGAGTGCGGTGGACACGGCGATCAGCCGTGCGCCGTTCGTGACGCTGCCGAGGGGGGACAGACGCTTGAAGTTCACTGCATCCTCCGGTGGGAGTGGGGGGCTCGCTTGGGTGGGCGAGCCGTTGGGGCCGGAAGGGTGGGTCCAGGAGGGGATGCCCGCCATGGACCTGCCAATCTCGACGAGACGAATCCTGGGTGCAGGGAGCGTCACGTTGCAAGAACGCCTTTCGGCCGTCTACGCGCGTTCATGTGACCCAGGCCCCCACGGGTGCAACGGCGGCCCTCTCGGGCCCCTGTGCCCGGTGGGGCGGGAGAGGGGGCAGCACACGCTTGCGGGAGCTGGCTGACGGGCTCTCAGGCCGTCGTGAGGTACCGGCCGAGGCCACCGAACCGGTACGCGGTCTTAGCGGAAGGGCTCATACCGTTTCTGCAGTTCAGTCGTCGCGTGACCCCGCCGCCGTTCCCTTCCGGCCGTTGTCGTACGGGGGCCTCCTCCTGGGGCCATCGGCGCGGGCTCCAGGGCATGGCTGAAGCGCGGCCGCCGGGCCGGGCCACCGCCGGCACCGGGCGCCGGGACCGCCGCCGAGAACGCCGGTGGCCTTGCGCGCCACGGCCCCGGATACGGGCAGCCGCCGCTCTGGTAATGCCGCAATCGTTCCCGTTCGCCCCATTCGCCCGGGTGTCCTGATCACGTCGTCGGCGGGGCGCGACGGCGACCTGGCGCACGGGGGGCGGCGGAATGTCGTCGCGCGGTGTCGCGCGGACCCGCACAATTCGATGGTGAGGGAAGACGACCCGTACCTGTGGCTCGAAGACGTCGAGGGCGAGGCCGCACTCGACTGGGTGGCCGAGCGCAACGCCGAGACGGAGGCCGCACTGACCACCGACGCGGGCTTCGCCTTCCTCAAAGGCCGCCTGCGGGAGGTGCTGGACGCCTCGGACCGCATCCCGTACGTCGTGCGCCGCGGAGCGTTCCTGTACAACTTCTGGCGGGACGCCGAGCACGTACGCGGAGTGTGGCGGCGTACGTCACTGGAGCAGTACCGCAAGGACGTCCCCGCGTGGGAGACCCTGCTCGACGTCGACGCGCTCCGCGCCGTCGAGGGCGAGAAGTGGGTGTGGGCCGGGGCGCGGGTGCGCCACCCCGCGTACGACCGGGCGCTGGTGTGCCTGTCCCGCGACGGCGGCGACGCCTGCACGGTGCGCGAGTTCGACCTCTCGACCCTGGCCTTCGTCGACGACGGCTTCCGGGTGGGGGAGGCGAAGACGCGGATCGGCTGGATCGACGCCGACACCGTCTTCGTCGGCACCGACACCGGCCCGGGCTCCCTGACCGACTCCGGTTATCCGCGCACGGTCCGCAGGTGGCGGCGCGGCACTCCGCTGGCGGAAGCCACCCCGGTCTTCGAAGCCGGAGCGGGCGACGTGGCCGCCTATGCCTGGCACGACAGCACACCCGGATTCGAGCGGGACTTCGTCGGGCGCTCGGTGGACTTCTTCCGCGCGGAGACGTACCTGCTGGCCCCCGGGGACACACCGGTCAAGATCGACGTCCCCCTCGACGCCCGTGCCTACGCCCATCGCCAGTACCTGGTCGTCTCCTTGAAGTCCGACTGGCTCGGACACCGGGCGGGCTCCCTGCTGGCCTTCGGCTTCGACGCCTTCCTGGCGGGCGACCGCACGGCGGAGGTGCTGTTCACCCCGGACGAGCGGACGGCTCTGGCCGGGCACTCGTGGACCCGCCGCCACCTGATCCTGGAGACGATGCGGGACGTCAGCGCCCATATCGAGGTCCTCACGCCCCGCCCCGGACGTGGATGGGCGCGGAAGCCGCTCGCGGACGTCCCGGCGCTGTCGGCCGCCACGGTGGTGGACACCGACCCGGACGTCTCCGACGAGTTCTTCCTCGACGTCTCAGGCTTCCTCCAGCCCTCCACCCTCTACCGGGGTGAGATCGGTGCGGACACGGAGATCCTCAAACAGGTGCCGGCCCGCTTCGACGCGGCGGGCCTGACGGTGGAGCAGTCGTTCGCGACCTCCCCGGACGGCACCCGGGTCCCGTACTTCGTGATCGGCCCCGACCGCACGGACACCGGCCCGGGCCCCACCCTGCTCTACGGGTACGGCGGCTTCGAGGTCTCCCTCACCCCCCACTACGGCGCCGTGACGGGCCGGGCGTGGCTGGAGCGCGGCGGCACCCACGTGATCGCCAACATCCGGGGCGGCGGAGAGTACGGCCCGGACTGGCACCAGGCCGCGCTCGGCGCGCGACGCACCCGCGCCTTCGAGGACTTCGCGGCCGTCGCCGCGGACCTCGTCGCGCGGGGCATCACCACCCCGGCCATGCTGGGCGCCGAGGGCGGAAGCAACGGCGGTCTCCTCATGGGCGCGATGCTCACCCGGTGGCCGCACCTCTTCGGCGCGATCGTCGGTGACGTACCCCTGCTGGACATGCTCCGCTTCCACAGACTGCTGGCCGGAGCCTCGTGGATCGCCGAGTACGGCGACCCGGACGACGAGGCCGACCGCGCCCACCTCCGCGCCTTCTCCCCGTACCACCAGCTCACCGCGGACGCCGCCTACCCGCCGGTCCTCCTGATGACCTCCACCCGCGACGACCGCGTCCACCCGGGGCACGCCCGCAAGACGGCCGCCCGGCTGCGCGGACTGGGCCACCAGGTCCTGCTGTACGAGAACACCGGCGGCGGCCATGCCGGCGCCACCGACAACGAGCGGTCCGCGCACAACAGCGCCCTCGTGCACACCTTCCTGTGGCAGCACCTCTCCCGCCGCCGCACTCCGCTTGCCTCACCGCCCGTAACTGATTGAATGCGGGGAGACGCGTACACCCGGGAGCGAAGGCGGTCGAGCGATGGCGGCAGTGGAACCGGGCCCCCTGCCCCCGGCGCCGCTCGACTCACCGGTGAGCTCCCACAACGAGTGGGACCCGCTGGAGGAGATCATCGTCGGGCGCCTCGACGGCGCGACGATCCCCTCCAGCCACCCGGTCGTGGCGTGCAACATCCCGCCCTGGGCGGCACGCCTCCAGGGCCTCGCAGCGGGCGTGAAGTATCCGCGCGCGCTGGTCGAGCGGGCGCAGGACGAACTCGACCGGTTCATCGATCTGCTGGAGTCCCTCGACGTCACCGTCAGGCGTCCGGACGCCGTCGACCACAAGCAGCGCTTCGCCACCCCCGACTGGTCCTCGCGCGGATTCTGCAACACCTGCCCACGCGACAGCCTGCTCGTGATCGGTGACGAGATCATCGAGACCCCGATGGCCTGGCCGTGCCGCTACTTCGAGAGCCACTCCTACCGCCCGGTCCTCAAGGAGTACTTCCGGCGGGGAGCGCGCTGGACGGCGGCCCCCAGACCGCAGCTCACCGACGCCCTGTTCGAGCCGGACTTCCGGGCCCCCGGGCCCGACGAGCCCATGCGGTACATCCTCACCGAGTTCGAGCCGGTCTTCGACGCGGCGGACTTCGTACGCGCCGGCCGCGACCTCTTCGTCACACGGAGCAACGTCACCAACGGCATGGGGATCGAGTGGCTGCGCCGCCACCTCGGAGGCGGCTACCGCGTCCACGAGATCGAGAGCCGCTGCCGCACCCCCATGCACATCGACACCACCCTCCTCCCGCTCGCCCCCGGCAGACTGCTGGTCAACCCCGAGTACGTCGACGTGGACCGGCTGCCCGACGCGCTGCGCTCCTGGGACATCCTGATCGCCCCGGAACCCGACCCCATCGACGAACGCCTGCTCAGGATCACCTCGATGTGCGGCAAATGGCTCAGCATGAACGTACTGGTCATCGACGGGACCAGGGTGATCGCGGAGCGGCACCACACCGGCATGCTGCGCGCCCTGGAACGCTGGGGGTTCGAGCCGGTCCCGTGCGACCTGCTGCACTACGCGCCCTTCGGCGGCTCCTTCCACTGCGCGACCCTCGATGTCAGGCGGCGCGGCACGCTGGAGTCCTACACCGGCTGACCTGACCCCCCGCGTGCGCTGTTCGTATGAAAAGAAGACGTGTTCCGCGCGTTCGGGCCGCGGATCGCCGTGCCGAACAGTGGCGGGGCGCACAGTGGACGGCGTCGGAAGAACTGACGTCGAGGCCCGGCGCGCAGGTCCGGGCCGTTGCCGGTCACCCGGAGACAGGCGGTCAGCCGATTCCGGGGAGCGTGACATGACTGCCCTTCAGCTGTCGGTCGTGGTGCCGTGTTTCAACGAGGCCGAAGCGATCGAGACCTTCCACGCCGCGCTGCTCGCCGCCCTCGAACCCCTGGGCGAAGCGCTCGAAGTCTGTTACGTGGACGACGGCAGCACCGACGGGACGCGCCTGCTGCTGGGCGGCCTCGCCGCGCTCGACACGCGTGTCCGGTACACCGCCTTCAGCCGGAACTTCGGCAAGGAGGCGGCCATGCTCGCCGGGCTCCGGATGTCCAAAGGCGCCGCGGTGGTGCTGATGGACGCCGACCTCCAGCACCCGCCCGAACTCATTCCCCGCATGCTCGAACTGCACCGGCACGGATACGACCAGGTCATCCCGCGCCGCGACCGTACGGGCGACGGCATGCTGCGCACCGCACTCAGCCACACCTACTACGCGCTGGTCCGCCGGTGCATGGACGTGGAGGTCGTCGACGGGTCGGGGGACTTCCGGCTGCTCTCCCGGCGGGCGGTGGACAGCGTGCTCTCGCTGCCGGAGAGCAACCGCTTCTCGAAGGGAATCTTCTCCTGGATCGGCTTCGACACGGTCAGCTTCCGCTACCGGAACAGGGAACGGGCGGCCGGACAGTCGAAATGGGGAAGCCGCAGGCTGCTCAACTACGGCATCGACGGACTGCTGTCCTTCAACAACCGCCCCCTGCGCCTCGCCATCTACACCGGCTTCTGGGTCTTCGTCTCGGCGCTCGTCTACGCCCTGTGGACGATCGTGAACGTCGCGCTGAACGGTGCGGAGACCCCCGGCTACGCCACCCTCCTCACCGCCGTCGTGGCGCTGAGCGGCATTCAGCTCGTCACACTCGGCGTCATCGGGGAATACGTCGGCCGCATCTACCACGAGGCGAAACACCGTCCCCCCTACGTCGTACGGGAGACGGACGAGTCGTGTCCCGTACGGCCCGGAGCGCCGAAGCCTGTCCTTCCGGGCGAGCTGAGCGAGCTCGCCGCCGGCCGGTCGCACACCATGCGCCAGTTCGCCTCGTTCGTCCTCATCGGCTTCGTGAACACCGCGGTGTACCTCGCCGTCTACGTCCTTCTCAACCAGTGGATTCCCTACCTCCTCGCCCACGCGGCGGGGTTCACGGTCAGCGTCATCGGCTCGTTCCTGCTCAACTCCTACATCACGGTGGGCACCGCACCGACCTGGCGCGGGCTCGCGCGCTATCCCCTGTCGAGCGTCGTCAACCTGCTCGCCTCCGGCGCCCTGCTCCACTACGCGGTCAGTGTGCTGGACATGGACAAGAACGTCGCCGCGCTGGTCGCCGGCGTGCTCGTCACGCCGGTCTCCTTCCTGCTGGCCCGGTGGGCGATCACCTCGGGCCGGCGCACGGGCGCCGCGGCCGGCCGGCCCGACGACACGCCCTCCGAGCCGCCGATGATCAAGTCCGACAGCCGCTGAACCCGGTTCCCGAGCTCCCGCCGGCGACGAAAGGCACCTCCGCACATGGTTGGCAGCGCCCCTGGCACCACGGTCCCGGAACAGCCGGACGAGCGGCTCCGGCCGCCAGGACGGAGACCGTGGACCGGCCTCTGGGTACCGGCCCTCGCCCTCCCGCCCCTCGTCCTGCTCGCCGCCGCCTCCTGGACCGGGCGCTGGGTGCGCCCCAGCGCCGACGACTGGTGCTTCCTGCCGGTCGTACGGGACGAGGGCATCTCCGGGATCGTCGGCACGTTCTACCTCGACGACAACGGGCGCGTCGCCAACGGGCTGCTGGTCGGCGCCTACGCCAGGTTCGGAGTCGCGGGGCACCAGTGGTTCGCCGTGGTCAGCGCCGTACTGACGCTGGGCGTCCTGTGGGCGGTGGCGGGCGCGGCCCTGCGCAGAGCGGGCCTCTCGGTGCCCCGGGGCACGGCGCTCCTGCTCGCGTCCATGGCGACCGCGCTCTTCCTGTTCGCCACGACGAACACCTACAAGACGTTCTACTGGCCCGCCGCATCGGTGTCGCACACCCTGCCGCCGGTACTCGCCTGCGCCGCGCTGATCCCCCTCCTCCGGTCGCGCTCGCGGCGGGGCAGGCTCTTCGCGTCGGTCTCTGCCTTCCTCATGGGCCTGGTCATCGGCACCCTGTCGGAGGAGACCACCGTCGTCGTACTGGTCGTGCTGGTGGCGGCAGCCCTGACCGGCCGCCGGGTCTTCCCGGCACACGCCCGGACCTACGGACGGGCCTGGTGCGCGGCGGGCATCGCGGGTACGGGGACCGGCGCCCTCATCCTGCTCGCCTCTCCCGGCTCCCAGGCCCGCCGGGAACGGTTCGGCGCGCAGAACGCCGCACTGCTGGCACCCGACTCGCTGATCGGTTCCCTGCGCGGGTTCGGCGAGATCATCGCCACCGTCGCCACGACCTGGCAGTACGCCGGAGCGGTCGCCGCAGGGCTCCTGCTGGGGCTGCTCGCGGACCGGGCCGACGGAACCCCGGCCCGCCCACCCGCGCACCGGGCGCTGCTCGCCACCACCGGCACGCTCGCGCTGCTCGTCTCCGGATACCTCTGCACGGTCATCACCTACCCGGCCTTCGCCGAGCGCGTCGCGGTGGCCAACCGGCTCTGGAACGACTACCTGCTGCTGTACATCGTGCTGCTCGTCGGCGCGGGCCTGCTCATCGGGCAGGCCCTTCGGCCGCTCGCCCGGAACACCGTCCCGGTCAAGGCTGTCTGCGCCGCGCTCTGCGTGCTCGTCTGCATCGGCCCTGCCATCGCGCTCGCCCGCCTCGACACCAACATGCAGGCCCGCGCGGAGCGCTGGGACCGCCAGGACCGGTGGCTGCGGGAGCGGGCGGCGGCGGGCGCCGATGCGGCGCCGTACACCCCCGTCACGGTGAGCGGGATGCTGGAGCCGTTCAGCCGGCAGGGGCGCAGTCCGTGGCCCGCCGGGTGCGTCGCCGACTACTACCGACTCGAACGCGTCACGTACTCGACCGAGCTCCCCTGACCGGTGGCAGGGGAGCTCCCGCTCCCGCGGCCGCACCGCCGCGGAGGCTGGTCTACCAGATCGCCTCGACCCATTCCGGGTGGTCGATGAAGGGGTTCCGGTTCTTCTGGTAGCTGTCGAAGATGACCTGGTTGCGCCGCTCCTCGAAGGCACTGGGCGGGTCCTGCGCGTTCCACTGCTTCAGCACGGAAAGGCGGCCGTGGTACGGGACGCTGCCGTTGGTGACCGCATCGTTGGGCTCCAGATCGGCCCACGTGTCACCCCCCTCGTAACGGACGGCCATGTAGAGGATCATGCGGGCCACATCGCCCTTGTCCGCGTTGCGCGGCTCGAAGGAGTTGGAGTCCGTGTAACTGCCGGTCGCGCCGCTGACCGCGCTGCCGCCGTTGTCGAAGTCCTTGTTGCCACGGATGCTGTTGACCTGTACGTCCGCGGGACGCAGGTGGTGAAGGTCCGTGCCGGGACCGGAGGAGGTGCCGAAGTTTCCGTGCGACTGGGCCCACACGTGCTCGCGGTTCCAGTCGCCCACGTCTCCGCCGTTGAGGGCCTTGCTGCGTGACGCGCCGCTGTACAGCAGGATCACGTTGCCGCTGTTGGCCGGGTCCTGGTCGGTGACCTTCAGCGCGTTCCAGACGGCGTCGTAGGAGAGCTTGGTCTGCGGGGTGATGATCGTGTGCAGCGAGGACTTCAGGCTCGCGCCGCTCTTGCCGACCGCGTTCTTGTAGTACGTGCTGTCGTACGCCGTGGTCGTGGCACTCGCGGGACTCGCGGCGACCGTCGGAAGGGTGAGGGCGAGCAGGACGGCGGATATGGCTGCCGCCAGCACCTTCCATCTGCTCTGGTACGCAACGGACATGGGGGTGTCCTTTCCCGGGGGACGGCACGCGCCGGAACGGGTGGGTTTCGCCCCAACGGCGCCCCGTTCTACGCGTGTTGACCTGATGTCATCGGGAGCATGACACGATGCGGCGGCCGGTCACGTAACCGGGAGAAGGCGTTTCCGTGACGTTCTCGCATACGGGGACGGCGTCCGGAGCGAGGGCACCGTTCACGGGGACCGGGGGAGCCCGCCGCACCGGCCGGTTCGGAGCGCGGCCCCGACAGTCAATAGGGTGGCCCCATGTCTGCCACATTGAGCTCCATAAAGACGGCCGCCGCGCTCCGGACCACGGCACGTGTCGCCGTCGAGTCGCTGCTGGTCCTTGCCGCGGCCGCAGTGGCCCTGTGGGTGCTGGGCCGGATGTGGCCGATCGTCTGGCCGATCGTCGTCGGCCTCTTCCTCACCACCCTGACCTGGCCGCCCACCCGCTTCCTGCGGCGGCGCGGCTGGCACCCCGCCCTCGCGGCGGCGGTCGTCACCGTGCTGTTCCTCCTCGTCCTCACGGCCATCGTGGCGCTGATCGCCGTGCCGGTCGCCTCCCAGTCGGGCGAGCTGGCCGACGGAGTGGTGGAAGGCATCCAGCGGCTGCGAGAGTGGGCCGCCGGGCCGCCGCTGAACATCGGTGAGGACCAGATCAGCGGCGCCTTCGACACCGCGGTCGCGCGCGTCCAGGACAGCATCGGCAGCATGGTCACCGCTGTCGCCACGGGCCTGAGCACCGTACTGAACGGGGTCGTCACCGCCGTCCTGTCGCTGTTTCTGATGTTCTTCTTCCTCAAGGACGGCCCGCGGTTCCTGCCGTGGCTCGCCCGCCAGCTCCCGGGCCGACTGGCCACCGACGTACCGGTGGTGGCGGCACGCGGGTGGGACACGCTCGGTGCCTTCGTGCGCTCCCAGGCATTCGTCGGCCTGCTCGACGCCGTCTTCATCGGCCTCGGCCTGTGGATTCTGGGCGTGCCCCTGGCGCTCCCGCTGGCCGTACTCACCTTCATCTCGGCGTTCGTACCGATCGTGGGAGCCCTGTTCGCCGGACTGGTCGCCGTACTCATCGCGTTGGTGTACAACGGCCTGACGGACGCGCTGATCGTGCTGGCCATCATCCTCGTGGTGCAGCAGCTGGAGGGCAACGTGTTCCAGCCCATGATCCAGAGCCGCGGGCTCGGTCTCCACGCCGCGGTGGTGCTGCTGGCCGTGACCCTGGGCGGCAGCCTGGCGGGCATCGTGGGCAGCCTGCTCGCCGTACCGGCGGCCGCACTGGTCGCGGTGGTGTGGAACTACCTGCGCGAGCAGCTCAGCGAGCCGTCGCAGGAACCGCCGGCGGAGCCGGAGCCGGACGACTCGTACGTGCCGGGTGCGGCCGTCCCCTCCTAGGTCCTGGTCCCGCGCACCCGTCACCCGGCGGGTTCCGCGATCAGCGCGGTGGCGACGCGCCGGAAGCCGAGGCGGGCGTAGATCCGGGCCACGTCGTCGTCACCCGCTGACAGGAAGACGGTCTCCACTCCGCGGGCTCGCGCGTCCGCCACCAGCGCCACGGTGACCGCGAGCCCCAGGCCGCGACGGCGGGCGGCGGGAAGTGTTCCCACTCCGACGATCTCACTGACGGATCCGACCGGCTGGTGCTGCCCCGCGCACAACGCCGTTCCCCCGTCCACCACCGCGGCCACCGAGGTGAGACCTGCCGCGATCCGCGCCGCCGCCTCTTCCACCGACCCGTCCCCCGCCTGAGCACGCACGGCCTCCGCCAACGCGGCGGCTCCAGCCGCGCCGACCCCGGTCCCGGGCTCCGAGAAAGCGAGACGGGGTACGGCCAGCGCGCTCGCCAGTACCGGGTCGTCCGGACCGGGAACACGCACCGTGTAACGGCCACCCCCGGCCCTCCCGTACGAACAGGGTGAGCGGCCCGAAGTCCTCGGCCCGCGCGCTGGGGCGTGGCACCGCGTCGTAGTACCGTTCCAGGCGGTCGAGCAGGGCCGGTTCAGGGTGGTCACCAGCATCCGCAGAGGTCACGCCGAGCATCCAAGCACCGGGCACGCCGGCCCCGGCCACCGCATTACGCGCCGGCCCGCCCGCCATGGGTACGGTGGTCGATCGGACCGTTGACGAGCTTCGGGGGGACATCGTGATCACATGGCGCCGGATGGGGGAGGCGGATTTCCCGCTGCTGCGGGAGTGGCTCAGACAACCGCATGTGGCCCGCTGGTGGTACCACGACACCTCAACGGAGGCGGTGGCACGGGATTTCGGGCCCGCCGCGCGGGGTGAGGAGCCGTCGGAGGATCTGCTGGTCATGCTGGACGGCACCCCGGTCGCCCTGGTCCAGCGGTGCCGGTTCGCCGACTACCCCGATTACCGGGACGAGTTGGCGGACCAGGTCGAACTGCCCGCCACCGCCGTCACGATCGACTACCTTCTCGGAGATCCCGCCCGGGTGGGGCAAGGGCTCGGCCCTCGTATCATCCGGTCGGTCGTGGAGGCGACGTGGGCCGACCACCCCGACGCCTCCGCCGTCGTCGTCCCGGTCCACGCGGGCAACCGTGCGTCGTGGCGGGCGCTGGAGAAGGCCGGGCTGCGCAGGATCGGCACCGCCGACCTGGAGCCGGACAACCCGGACGACGACCGCGCCCACTACGTCTACCGCGTCGACAGACCCGCCCCCGGTACCTGGTCCGCGGGACCGGCGTCCGCTCAGGGTGGCCGGGTCCTCGGGCGGACGTACGGCGAGATGAAGGGGGCGGCGCAATGGCACGGGTCACGGCTGTGAGCAGCGAGAAGGCGTATTCGTTCAGCAAGCGGAACCGTACGGGCATCACCCTGCTCGCCGGCCTCGGCGTGCAGGGCGATGTCCACGCGGGGGAGACCATCAGGCATCAGTTCCGTATGCGGTACGAGCCGCGTCTGCCCAACCTGCGCCAGGTCCACCTCATCCATGAGGAACTCTTCGACGAACTCGCGGCCAAGGGGTTCACCGTCACCCCGGGCCAGCTCGGCGAGAACGTGTCCACACGCGGGATCGACCTCCTCGGACTCCCCACCGGGGCCCTCCTGCGGCTCGGCGAGGAGGCGGTGGTCGAGGTGACGGGGCTGCGCAATCCGTGTGCGAAGATCAACGATTTCCGCCGGGGCCTGCTCCAGGAGGTCTTCGAACTCGACGCCGCCACCGGCGAGTTCGTTTTCAAGTGCGGGATCATGGGTGTGGTGCGGCGGAGCGGAGCGGTCCACCCCGGTGACACCGTCCACGTCGAGCTGCCCCCCGGCCCGCACACTCCGCTGGAGCGGGTATGAGTGAGTGACCCGGTCTGTCGGGACGGGGTGGGGACACCCCGGCACCGCCCCGGCTCATGGTCATGAGGGCAGCACGCTGCTCGCCTGCGCCGACCGCGACCGGGTCGTTCCTCCCTCCTGGCGCCGACCGGTGATCCGTGCCGGCGGTGACGTGCTGCCGACCCTGCTGGTCGACGGATAGGTGGCCGGTGTCCGTCGCCCGGTCGGGGCGGTGTCGAGGCCACGGCCTTCCACGACCTGCGTCCGGCCGTCCTTGCGCCAGGTGTTGCCCGCCGCTTCACCGCGCCGACATCCCCACGGACCTGCCAGGTCACGAGGTTGGCGCAACCTGAAATGGGCATGCCAATCACGTCGCGCGCCCCCCGCCGCGGTCAATGAGGAGGACCCAGTTGAAGAAGAGCTCGCGGATCCGCAGAGTGTCGCTGACCCTCGGCAGCGCCGTCGCACTCGTCATCGCCTTCCCGGGAGGCGCCTACGCGGCTCCGCCCCCGGCTCTGCCCGCTGTCGCCGACGCGCTGGAGCAGACGTTCCAGCCCGCCTACGACTACGACACGGACGGCTGCTATCCCACGGCAGCGATCGGACCGGACGGCACCGTCGCGACCGGCCTCAACCCGAGCGGCGCGCTCAACGGCCAGTGCCGTGACGCGTGGGACCTCGACAGCACCAACGGGTACGCGCGCTACAAGTGCAACAACGGCTGGTGCGCGATCATCTACGGCCTCTACTTCGAGAAGGACCAGGCCCTGGCCGGCAGCGGCCTGGGCGGACACCGCCACGACTGGGAGCACGTCGTGGTCTGGGTGCAGAACAACCAGGCCCAGTACGTCTCCACCTCCGCCCACGGCTCCTTCGACATCCACAGCCGCGACCGGATCCGGTGGGACGGTACGCATCCCAAGATCGTCTACCACAAGGACGGCGTGAGCACGCACTGCTTCCGTCCGGCGACGGCCAACGACGAGCCGCCGGAGAACCACGAGCACAGCTGGCAGTTCCCCGGCCTCGTCGGCTGGAACGGCTATCCCGCGGGGCTTCGCGACAGACTGAGCCAGGCCGACTTCGGGAGCGCCGTCTTCGGCCTCAAGGACGGCAGTTTCGCCTCCCACCTGGCGAAGGCCAAGCCGGCCGGTATCGCGTTCGACCCCTACGCCTGACGCCTGGCCACCCCCGCCCGCCGTCGCGACGGCGGGCCTCAACTACTCTCCTTGGACTTCTCCGCGTTGCGCCAGATCGTGAGGTCGAGGGTGAAGTACCTGCTCGGGTCGTCGGCTGCCGATCTACCCCGGTAGGTCACGACGGCGATGTGCCCCGCATCGCTCAGTACACAGATCTCCGAGCCGTTCGTGAGCTGGTCGAGGCCGATCTTCTCCGTGTAGCGGGTCTCGCTCCGGCAGGTCTTCAGTGAGCCCTTCCGCGCGTTGTTCAGCAACACCAGCTTCCCGTTGGCCGTGCCCAGTTGCTCGTCCCCGAACAGGGAGTCGTAGTAGTAGAAGAGATCTCCGCCGCCGTAGAGGACGCCTCCGGAGGTGTCCTCGACCGGGCGGGGCGGATTGTCGGCGAGCATGAGGTCGTAGTTGGCCGTCACGTCCACGTTCCTGTACGAGACCGGCTCGGGATCGGCCGGCTGCCGGGCCTTGTCCGGGGAACCCGTCGCCGTCGAGTCGGCGCTGGGTGACTTCCTGTCCTCGGGGTCATCGGGCAGCAGGGCGCCGAAGACCGCGAGGACGGCGACAGCGGCGACCACGGACCCCGCGACGATCAGGCCCTTCGGCCGGGGCTTGGGCTGCGGCGCGGTGGGCGGGAAGCCGGCGGTGCGGAAGGGCGGCGGCGTGCCGTGGCCCGGTGGGTAACCGGCCGGGGCCCGGTACCCCGGCGGCACCATGCCCTGGGGCGGGGCCGGGACCCCCATCGGCCTGCCGTGAGCCCCCGGAGCGGTCTGCGTGGGTGCTGCCGCGGAGTAGCCGGCAGGTGCGAAGGAGGGGGCGCCCGGCGCCGGGGGCCGGGGGGAGACCTCGGTCGGTGTGGGGGCGGCCGGGGCCGCGGCAGCCGGAGTGCGCACCGGTTGCGGCAGGCGCAGCCGCTCCGTGATGGATCCGGCGATCGTCCGCGGCAGCCAGTCCTCGCCCTGGCGCAGCGGGGCGGACGAGACGGCGTGGCACAGCTCGATGACCTCGGCGAGGGAGGGGCGGTCCGCCGGTGCGCGGCTGAGGCAGCGCGTCACCAGAGGGCGCAGGTCGTCGGGCAGCCTGCTCAGGTCGGGGTCCTCGTGAACGATGCGGTACAGCACGGCATGTGAGGAACCGTCCCCGAACGCCGGAGCCCCGATCGCCGCGTAGGCCGCGATCTGGCCGAGGGCGAAGATGTCGGTGGCGGGGGTGATCACGCCGGCGGACGCCTGCTCGGGCGCCATGAACGCGGGCGTGCCGACGCTGACGCCTGTGCTCGTCAGTGCGGTGGTGTCGGCGGCGCGGGCGATGCCGAAGTCGATCACGCGAGGACCGTCTGACGCCAGCAGGACGTTGGCGGGTTTCAGGTCGCGGTGGACGATGCCCGCGCCGTGGATGACGTGAAGGGCCTCGGCGACCCCTACGGTCAGCAGCAGCACGCTTTGCAGGGGCAGTCCGCCGTGCTGGGCGACGGCCTGCGCGAGGGAGGGCCCGGGTACGTAGGCGGTGGCCAGCCAGGGCCGCGTCCCCTCGGTGTCCGAGTCGATGACGGGCGCGGTGTACAGACCTTGGACCCGCTGCGCCGCCTTCACCTCCTGCTGGAAGCGGCGCCGGAACTCGGGGTCCTCGCTGAACTCCGGCCGGATCACCTTCAGGGCGATGGGGCGGCCGCCCGGCGTGTACGAGAGGTACACCTTGCCCATCCCGCCCGTGCCGAGTACCGCCGCGAGGGCGTAGCCGCCCACCACGGTGGGGTCGTCCGCTTCGAGTGGCTGGAAAAGGTCGGCCGAAGGTGTACTGCTCATATGGAACCATCCCCCTGCTAGCGGTGATCCGGGGCTTGCCGGCGCCTCGAAGTCGATCGCGAGCGTACCGAAGATCCGCCCCGCCCAAGCCGCCCGGAGAGGGCCGCGCCCCAGGTGCGGGAACGCCGCGACGCATCGCCAGCCGTTTCGTACGAGGGCCTGCCGCGCCCGTACCGTCCCCTGCAATCGGGCGTCCGGCATCCTTCAGCGCTGAAAGTTTCTGCCAATCCGACGCGTCGGCGCAGCTAGCGGGTGGCGCCACAGGTCTACGCCATGATGCCTCTTTACGCCCCTCGCTACTCGTGTCTTACTCATGTCGTGTCCATGGCATCCGATTATCGGATGCCAGTCGCTCGCTCCCCCCAACGTGCCCGGAGGCAGCTATGCCCGCGTACAGTTCTCCGATCCGCCGACTCGTCAGACCCAGAGGCGCCCTGCTCGCCGGTGTCCTGGGCAGCGTCGCCGCGCTGCTCGTGACAGCCGCCGGTCCGGCCGCCGCCGCGCCGCCCGGACCCGACCGGCCGGTCCAGCCCGGACAGGCGTGGATGGGTGCCGGAACCCGTATCGAGCAGGGCCCGCCGCCCTCGGCGGGCGGGGAGGTGTCCACGATGGACACCAGCGGTGTCCAGGGCATCGACGTCTCCCACTGGCAGGGCGCCATCAACTGGGGCTCGGTGAGGGCCGCGGGCATCGACTTCGCCTACATGAAGGCCACCGAAGGCACCAGCTTCAAGGACAGCCGCTTCAGCGCTAACTACACCGGCTCCTACAACGCCGGTCTCATCCGGGGCGCGTACCACTTCGCCCGCCCGGACGCCTCGAACGGGGCGACGCAGGCCAACTACTTCGCGAGCAGCGGCGGAGGGTGGTCGCAGGACGGCAAGACCCTCCCCGGTGTCCTGGACATCGAGCACAACCCGTCGGGCGCCATGTGCTACGGCCTCTCCACGACGCAGATGCGCACGTGGGTCAACGACTTCTACAACACGTACAAGGCGCGCACGACCCGGGACGTCGTCATCTACACGACAGCGAGCTGGTGGAACACCTGCACCGGGAACTGGACCGGCATGTCCACCAAGTCCCCTCTCTGGATCGCGCACTGGGGCACCGCCAGCCCCAACATCCCCAGTGGTTTCCCGACGTGGACGATCTGGCAGTACTCGGCCACCGGCCGGGTCAGCGGCGTCTCCGGTGACGTGGACCGCAACAAGTTCAACGGCACCCTCTCCCGCCTCGTGGCCCTCGCCAACAACACGGCCTAGGGTCTCGCGCCCGGATCAGGCCGGACCCGCGCGAGCCCGGCACGATCCGGACCACAGGCCCCTGGCTCGGGCTCGTTCCCGCGGCGGCCGGGTGAGTCCGTACGAGGGCTCACCCGGCCGTAAGGGTCCGGCGCGCGCCGCACCGCCACCGCCTCCCGCCGGCCACTCGCCGAGCCCCCGGCCGCTGCCGCCGTACGGCCGGAACGACCGCAGACCAGGAGTCCGCCGTGAACCGTCCGAAACTGACCCGCCGCCACGTCCTGCTCGCCGGAACCGGAGGGCTGGCCGCTGCCGCGTTACCGGGCACCGCCCACGCCGCGCGTGCGGTCGAACCGGATATCGACAGCACCCTCCAGTGGAACGCCCGCCCGCCCCGCAGCCCGGTGAGCCTGGTGGCGAAGCGGCCGAACAAGATCATCGTGCATCACACGGTCAGCGCGAACACCTCGGACTTCTCCCGGGCCCAGGCACACGCGCACGCGCACTGGGTCCAGGACTTGCACATGGACAAGAACGGGTGGATCGACAGCGGATACCACTTCCTCGTCAGCCGGGGCGGCTGGATCACCGAGGCGCGGCACCGCAGTCTCAGCACGTTGCAGGGCGGCACCACCTTCCCGCTGGCCTCCCACACGTCCGGACAGAACGAGCAGGCCATCGGCATCGCCAACGAAGGCGCCTACCACGACGGCGCTCAGCCCCCGCAGGCCCAGTGGGACGTGCTGGTGGTGCTCTGCGCGTACGTCTGTCAGCAGTACGGCGTGGCGCCGAGCCGCATATACGGCCACAAGGACTTCGGCACCACGCTCTGCCCGGGAGTCCTGCACGACAGGCTGCCGCAACTGCGCAGCCAGGTGGCGGCGAGCATGGGCTGAGGAGTACCGGGGCCCGGCCCTTTTCAGCCGCTCAGGCCCGTGCGGCGAATTCGTACAGATCGAGCAGCCGGCCGCGGGTCGCGTGCAGCCGGCGGGTCAGCACCCTGCCGACCCACTGACTGACCGCGAATCCGAACGCGGGGTCCGACTGGCACAACGACCGCACCTGGGAAGCGTCGAATTCATGGGCGCGGACCGGACTGAGCGTTTCGGCTCCCAGTTCCCACTCGAAGGGAGGGAAGAGCCAGGAAACGCCGACCAGCTCTCCGGAACCGAGCGTCTCTATTTCCGCTCGGCGTCGCTGAGGAAGCTGTGCGTCGAGAGTCACCGCGCCGGTCTTGAGAATCCAGAAGCGGTCGGCCGCGGTGTGTTCCACGAAAAGCCGCTGCGCGGCCGGGAACCGGACATCATTTCCCAGGCTCAGAAGATGTTCACGGTGCGCGGAGGGCAGGGAGGTGATCTTCAGGGTGCTGGTCATCGGAGTACTCCTCCGAGGAACGGCTCTCCGGGGGAGGGCGCGGGACGGATGACTGCCGGCCTTTCGTAGAGAAGTCTTCCCCGCCCCGCGAAAAGTACGCGACGCGACCGCGCGCTCCCGTGCCCGGCAGGAGCCGCTACGCCGACGACGCGGCGAGGTGCAGTTCCGCCGCGTCCACCGCGTCCCGAACCGTCGTCCGGCCGAGCAGCACGCACAGGGTGTACGCCGCGTCGTCCAGGGCCTGGCGTGCGCTCCTGTCGGAGGGGGCGGCGGCCAGCAGAGCCTGGCGCTTGCGGAACTCGGTCAGCACCTGTTCGGTCCGGGCGCGGCTCGGCAGCAGGGCCACGCCCCGCACGGCGTCGGAGGGGAGCGCGGGCGTGCGGGCCGCCTCCATCGCCCCGCGGAGCGCCCGTTCCACATGGGCCGGAACCGGTGCGCCGCGCGAGCCCGCCACCATCGCGGCGGCCATGGCCGCCGGGGTGAGATGCGCGGTCTCCGCCGCGACGGCCAGGACCCGCTTCGCGTCGCGTCTCGCGCACGGGGTCATCGCCATGATCATTCCGATCGCCCAGGGCATGGCCGATTCGTCGAGAACCGGCTTCCGGACGGGTTCCGTCGTCACGGGCGTGGATGCCCCACCGGATTCGGATCGCTGTTCGGCGTACGTGGACATGGAGGAGGCCATCCCTTCGAAGGCGGGCGGTGAAGATTCGGTGCGGTGCGGAAAACATGCCCGCCGTGCGGGAGGCCGGTTCACCCTCGCGCAACTCCCTCTGGGCCATTGGATTATTGCCCGTTTGAGCGGACAACGAATCAACCGCGCCGGTTCGGAGGTTTTCCCTTTCCTTGAACCCCCCTCCGGGCGGAAAGATCACGGAGTGCTCAGGATGTGGATCGGACCATTATCAGAACCGTTTCTTTGGTGATCGGATGTCCATGGGATGTCAATAATCCCAGGAGTGCCCAGGAGCCTCAGGGGGCGTCGGCGCGTTGCCCTGGCTCCCGGGCGTGAGTGCTCCCGGTCGGGACGTGACCTCGCAAGTTCGACGTTCGTCTATGTTGACAGCCGTCGATGTCAGTGGCAGGCTCCAGATACCGCAAGACATTGATGACTGTCGAAGCAGCCCAGTAGGATCGTCGCGATCCGGCCCGTTCCGCTCCGGCAGACATCGCCCCGCGCCGAGGAGACCCCTGTCATGAGCGAGAACCAGCTTCCTGTCGTTGTCATCGGTGCCGGCCCGGCCGGTCTGGCCGCGGCCGCGCACCTCACCGAACGCGGAATCGAGCCGCTGGTCCTCGAAGCAGGGGCCGCCGCCGGCAGCGCGGTACGGGAGTGGGGGCACGTACGGCTGTTCTCCACCTGGTCCGAGGTCATCGACCCGGCCGCCGAGAAGCTGCTGGCACCCACCGGCTGGTCCGCGCCCGACGGGGCGGCCTACCCCTCGGGCGCGGACTGGGCCGAGCGCTACCTCCAGCCGCTCGCCGACGTCCTGGGCGACAAGGTCCGCTACGGCGCCACCGTGAGCGGCGTCTCCCGCCTCGGCCGCGACAGGGTCGTGGACGCGGGCCGTGAGCGGCAGCCCTTCAGCGTGCACATCGAGTCGGCGGACGGTTCCGGGGAGCGGATCACCGCCCGTGCCGTCATCGACGCGTCCGGCACCTGGTCCACCCCCGGCCCCATCGGCGGCGACGGGCTCCCGGCACTCGGCGAGAAGGCGGCGGCGGGCCGTGTGTCGTACCGGATTCCGGACCTCAGGAACCCGGCCGTGCGGGCCCGGTACGCGGGCAGGCGCACCGCGGTCATCGGCTCCGGCGCCTCGGCCTTCACCACGCTCGCCGCCCTGGCCGGCCTCGCCAGGAAGGAAGGCGGCACCCACGCGGTGTGGGTGCTGCGCCGTGGTGTCACCGGCTCCACCTTCGGCGGCGGCACCGCCGACCAGCTGCCCGCCCGCGGCGCCCTCGGCCTCGCGGCCAAGGCGGCCGTCGACGACGGCCACGCCGACGCGGTCACCGGCTTCCGTACCGCGGCCGTGGAGGAGGCGGGCGGGCAGCTGGTCCTGGTCGCCGAGGACGCACGCCGCCTGGACCCGGTCGACGAGATCATCGTCCTCACCGGACTCCGCCCCGACCTCTCGTTCCTCGCCGAACTCCGCCTCGGCCTCGACGAACGCCTTCAGGCGCCCACCGGCCTCGCGCCGCTCATCGACCCGAACCAGCACTCGTGCGGCACGGTCTACCCGCACGGCGTCAACGAGCTGTCCCACCCGGAGAAGGGCGTCTACCTCGTCGGCATGAAGTCCTACGGCCGGGCGCCGACCTTCCTGGCCATGACCGGATACGAGCAGGTCCGCTCCATCGCCGCGGCACTCGCCGGAGACCGGGAAGCCGCCGAACGCGTCGAACTCGTCCTGCCCGAGACAGGGGTCTGCGGCGGCGCCGGCCTCTTCGACGAGCCCGAGACAGCCCCGGACTCCGGCGGCTGCTGCACCGCCCCCGCCACGGTTCAGCTCGGTACCGGCGGCCCGGCCCCACCGGCGGCTGCTGACGCAGGTGCGAGCCGACCAGACCCGTGCGGCCGCGACCAGGACGGGGGTCCGGTCGCGGCCGCACGCCGCCCTGCCCGCCCTGTGCGTCACCCAGATCACCAGCTGGGGCGCCGTCTACTACGCGTTCCCCGTCCTCAACTCCCGTATCACCGCCGATACCGGCTGGTCCCCGGCCCTCACCACCGCGGCGTTCTCCGCCGCCCTGCTCGTCTCGGCGGTGTTCGGCATACCCGTCGGACGCATCCTGGACCGCAGAGGCCCACGCGCCGTGATGACCACAGGATCGGTGCTCGGAACCCTGGCCCTCCTGCTCATCGCCACCGCACCTGGCCTGGTCTGGTTCACGGTCGGCTGGCTGCTCGCCGGGGTCGCCATGGCCACCACCTTCTACCCGCCCGCGTTCGCCGCTCTCACCCGGTGGTGGGGGCCCGACCGCGTCCGTGCCCTGACCGTCCTCACCCTCGCGGGCGGCCTGGCGAGTACCGTCTTCGCCCCCCTCACCGCCGCGCTCGCCGCGCACCTCAGCTGGCGTGCCACCTATCTCGTTCTCGCCGTGATCCTCGCCGCCGTCACGATTCCGGCTCACGCGCTCGCCCTGCGCGCACCATGGCCACCCGCCGAGCCGGCACCGGGGCCGGCAGGCGGTACACCGGTGGCCCGCAGCCGTCCGTTCCTGCTGCTCGCCGCCGCCTTCACCCTGTCCGGCTTCGCCATGTACGCGGTCGTCATCAGCCTTGTCCCCCTCCTCCAGGAACGCGGCGCGAGCACCACCGCGGCAGCCTGGGCCCTCGGCCTCGGCGGTGCGGGCCAGACCCTCGGCCGCACTCTGTACGCCTCGTTCGCCGCCCGCACCTCCGTGACGGTCCGCACCGCGACCCTCATCTCCCTCGGCGGCGCCACGACAGCCGGGCTCGCCCTCGTCCCCGGACCCGTCCCGCTGCTCGTGGCGCTCTCCGTCCTCGCCGGAGTCGTACGGGGCAATCTCACCCTCCTCCAGGCCACCGCGGTCACCGACCGCTGGGGCACGACGCACTACGCGCGCCTCTCGGCCCTCCTCACCGCCCCGGCCGCCCTCGCCGCCGCCCTCGCGCCCTGGGCGGGCGCCGTCCTGTCCGGCCCTCTCGGCGGATACGACGCCCTGTTCCTCGCCCTGGCCGTGAGCTCGCTGGCAGCCGCGACCCTGGCGGCCCTGGCTCCGCCCGCGCGACAATGAGCCCACCATGACCGAAGGGGTGTGCGATGGGCAGAGCGCGGGGGTGGGGACCGGTGGCGGTCGCGCTGCTGGTGGCGGGGGCGGTCGGATGCTCCGGTGCCGCGGACGGCGAGAGCGGGAACAGGAAGGAGATCCGGGGTCACAGCGAGCATCGCTGGACCAGTGAGCCCTGCGAACTCCTCGAACGGGAGCCGCTCGTCGAGGGCTACGAGGTGGGGAGCACCACCAATTCGGCCGATCCGGACGCCCAGGAGGACATCGGCGAGAACGGGGCCCGTCCGCTTTACCAGGTGACAGGCTGCCGCACCGCCGTGTTCGACCCCGACCGGGAACCGTGGAAGCTCGACACGACGGCTCGGGTGTACGAGGACCTCGAACCGGCTCTTCGCGCGTTCCGGATCAGGAAGGACCTGGACCGGGTGCGCGGCCACAAGCAGTCCGAACTCGACGACTCGGCCTACTGGTTCCCGGTCGAGGAAGGCGGCCTGCCGGGCCGCACCTTGCTGATGCGGGACGGCAACCTGCTGCTGACCGTGTCCGCCTACGGGCCGTACGGCAGCAGGAAGGACGAGGTCCAGGAGACGCTGGGGCAGATCGTGGAGAACGCGGCGAAGCTGACCGAGGCCGGGCTGCGGACGCATGACGCGTCGGCACCGCCGCCGACGCCTTCCCGGTGATGCCCGTACGCGGACACCCTGTCGCGGACGGTGGCTGACAGAATTCCCTACCGCGCCGGCCGGTCAGGACGGAGACTCGTCCCATGGCTGACATGGACGCTTTCCGCGAAGCGGTCACCGCGTGGGCCGCCGGTGGTCCCGGTGACCCCGCACGCGAGCTGGCCGGGCTGCTGTCCGTCCGGACCGCCGTGCTGCTCGAAGGGCCGAGTGACGCGGCGGCGGTCGCCGCGCTGGCCGGGAGCCGTGGCCGTGACCTGGACGCCGAGGGCGTCTGTGTCATGCCGATGGGCGGGGCGATGAGTGTCGGGCGCTTCGCCCAGCTGCTCGGGCCGCCCGGTCTCGGCCTCCGTCTCACGGGACTGTGCGACGAGGCGGAACGCCGCTTCTACACCCGGGGTCTGGAGCGGGCCGGTGCGCCGGCCCACGGGTACTTCGTCTGCACGGCCGATCTGGAGGACGAGCTCATCCGGGCGCTGGGTGTGACACGCGTGGAGGAACTCGTGGGGGCGCAGGGCGACCTGCGCGCCCTGCAGTCGTTTCTGCGACAGCCCGCACAGCGGGACCGCACGGCACAGCAGCAGCTACGGCGCTTCCTCGGCACGAAGAAGGGGCGCAAGATCCACTACGGCCGCGTGCTCGTCGAGGCACTCGCGCCCGGCCGGGTACCGGCCCCGCTCGTCGGCCTCCTCGCTGACCTGTGAGACGCGGGCGGCGGCGCCCAGGGGCGGATCGCACCGGGAGCATGGAGAACGTCAGGTCTTCACACGCCGGATGGTGAAGCGCTTCAGTAGATCTGTCAGGCGTTTCAGGAGAGACGAACTCCGTTTGACTAAACCGTGACTGTACTGAACCAGTTTACTAGACAACGTTGTCAGCCGTGTGCAGAGTGTGCTCGACCACGACTCGTGCGGACGGAAGGGCTCAACGCGATGGTGTATGGAGCACTCGACATCGGCGGTACGAAGATCTCTGGGGCCCTGGTCGACGCGGACGGCCGACTGGTGGCCCGGGCGCAGCGGGCCACCCCGGCGCGTGAGTCGGGGGAGGTGCTCATGGGCGCGGTGTCCGCCGTGCTCGACGAGCTGGCCCGGAGCCCCCGATGGCCGGCCCTCTCCTGTATGGGCATTGCCAGCGCGGGCCCGGTCGACACGGTCGCCGGAACCGTGAGCCCGGTCAACATCCCTGGCTGGCGCGGCTATCCGCTGGTCGAGAGGGTGCGTGAGCATCCCTGTCTGCCCGTGGGTACGAAGCCGCTCCTGGTGGGTGACGCCGTGGCGATGGCCGCCGCCGAGCACTGGGCCGGCGCCGCCCGTGGCGTCGACAACGCGCTCTGCATGGTGGTCTCCACCGGCGTCGGCGGGGGGCTCATCCTCAACGGGGCGCTGCACGCCGGGAGCTCCGGCAACGCCGGCCACATCGGGCACATCACCGTGGATCTCGAAGGACCACTGTGCCCGTGCGGCGCGCGGGGCTGTGTGGAGGGCTTCGCCAGTGGCACCGCGATCGCCGCGCACGCGCTCGCCGCGGGCTGGGTCCCCCCACCGGGGCTCGCCCCGACCGCGGCGGCGGTCGACGTGTCGGCACGTGCGGGGGACTCGCGTGCCCTGGCGGCCTACGACCGGGCGGGGCGGGCGCTGGCCGCCGCCATCGCCGCGACCATCGCGCTCGTGGAGCTCGACCTCGTGGTGATCGGTGGAGGGGTGTCCCAGGCCGGTGACACCCTCTTCGGGCCGCTGCGCCGCCGTATGGACGAGTACGCCGTCCTGGACTTCACCCGCAACGTGCCGATCGTGCCCGCGGGGCTCGCCCTGGACGCGGGACTGATCGGCGCGGCCGCCGCGGCGGCCGGCCGGTCCCGGGGCGGCGCCGTGGTCCGGGTACCCGCACTGCGCGCGTGACCCGGACCGGCCCATGAGCGGTGGGCCGCCACCCGACGTGTTCCTTCGCCGCGAACACCTCCCCGGGAGCCATCCCGGCTCCATGGGGGGCTCTGCGGCACCTTCGAGAAGCTAAAACACCAACTGAACTTAACCGGTTCGGTTGTACGTGTTGTGTAGGCCGGAGCGAGCCCATAGCCTCTCTCTCGGTCGCCGATCCGGTGGTTCAACTTCCGTTTGCCTGGGCTTGGTTGCGGGCGAACGGGTGTCGCTGTCGGTGAGGCGGGCGTTCCTTCCGCTGTCCGGCCCGAGCCGCGTTCCACGGGCCGGACAGCGGGCATCACCCCGGCTCGGCCACGCTCGGCAAGCGCACCCCCCACCGGCCGCCGGGGAGCACGGCACCCTCCACAGAGGCAACCCCGCGCACCCGCGACCTCAGGTCCGGCTGTGCGCGCACCGAGTTGGGAGCAAAGGATGAGAACGAAACTGGCCACCGCGGCGGGAGCGCTGCTGGCCGTCGCCGCCTCCATGTTCGCCGCTCCACCCGCCGCCCAGGCCGCTGAGGCGGCGACCGGGTTCCATGTCAGTGCCGGCCGCCTGCTGGACGCGAACGGCAACGACTTCGTCCTGAGGGGCGTCAACCACGCCCACACCTGGTACCCCGGGCGGACGGCGCAGGCGTTGGCCGACGTCAAGGCGCTGGGCGCCAACTCCGTCCGGGTCGTGCTCAGTACGGGCGACAGATGGACGAAGAACGGCACGGACGACGTCAAGGCCGTGGTCGCCCAGTGCAAGGCCAACCGGCTGATCTGTGTCCTCGAACCCCACGACACCACGGGCTACGGGGAGCAGGCCGGAGCGGTCTCCCTGGACCGCGCCGTCGACTACTGGACGGAGGTCCAGGACGCGGTGAAGGGGCAGGAGAAGTACGTCATCCTCAACCTCGGGAACGAGCCGCACGGGAACTCGGGATACGCCGCCTGGACCGCTGACACCTCGAAGGCGATCGGACGCATGCGTACCGCGGGCTTCGACCACACGCTCATGGCGGACGCGCCCAACTGGGGCCAGGACTGGTCGTTCACCATGCGCGACAACGCGCCGGGCGTCTTCGCCGCGGACCCCATGCGCAACACCGTCTTCTCGATCCACATGTACGGCGTCTTCGACACCGCGCCCGAAGTCAGCGACTACCTCAACCGGTTCGTCTCCCGCGGGCTTCCTGTTGTCGTCGGTGAGTTCGGCGACGCCCACTCGGACGGCAACCCGGACGAGGACGCCATCCTGGCCACCGCCGAACGGCTCGGTCTCGGCTACCTCGGCTGGTCCTGGAGCGGCAACGGCGGCGGCGTCGAGTACCTCGACATGGCCACCGGCTTCGACGCGAGCCGGCTCAGCCCGTGGGGGCAGCGCATCTTCAACGGCCCCAACGGCATCAAGCAGACCGCCGAAGAGGCCAGCGTGTTCGGGACCTCCACAGGCGACACCCAGGCGCCCACCGGGCCCGGCTCCCCGTCCGCGTCGGAGGTGACCTCCAGCAGCCTCCGCCTCAACTGGGCGCCGGCCACGGACAACACGGCGGTCACCGCCTACGACGTCGTGCGTGTCGACGGCACCCAGGAGACCCGCGTCGCGACGACGACCACCCCCGGTGCCGCACTCACCGGCCTGACCCCGTCCACCCGTTACACCTTCGCGGTGTACGCGCGTGACGCGGCCGGCAACCGCTCCCCGCGCTCCGCGACGCTGAGCGTCACGACTCCGGCAGGACCCGTCGCCGGGAGCTGCGCGGTCACCTACCGTCTCAGTGACTGGGGTCACGGGTTCAACGCCGACGTCACCATCCGCAACACCGGAACCCAGGCGGTCAAGGGCTGGCGGCTCGACTTCGCCTTCCCGGGAAGCCAGACGCTCACGTCCTCCTGGAACGCGAAGGTCGTCCAGGACGGCAAGCGGCTGCGCGCGACGAACGAGCCCTGGAACGAGACCATCCCGGCCGGTGGAACGGTGAGCTTCGGGATGAGCGGCACTTCCACCGGAGCGAACGGCATACCCGCCGAGTTCCTCCTCAACAGCTCTCTCTGCCAGCGGAGTTGATGACCGCGGGCCGCTCGGGGCCGTGCCTCGTCCAACGAGACACGGCCCCTGGCCCGCGCGGCTCAGGAGCCGTCACCCGCGCGGCGGACCCGTGGAGCCGCGAGGCGTGAGGGAAGGCGTGGGCGCCTGGAGCGAGCCGCTGTGGGAGCCGCCGATCACGCCGAAGAGCGTGCGTGCGACCTCCGCGCCGAAGTGGTGCACGTCGTGGCTCATCGCCGACAGCGTGGGATGTGTCAGCCTGCACAGCTGCGAGTCGTCCCAGGCCAGGAGCGAGAGGTCGTCGGGCACGACGAGCCCCATCTCGGCCGCCACCCCCGCACCCGCGACGGCCATGATGTCGTTGTCGTACAGAACCGCGGTCGGCCGGTCCGGTGACAGCAGCAGGCCACGGGTCGCCCGGGCACCCTCCTCACCGGCGAAACCCGTCGCCACCTGGCGATGCTGCTCCAGGCCGAGGTCACGTGCCGTCGACTCGAAGGCCGCCGCCCGGATGACACTGTGGCCGAGTCCCACGGGACCGCCGACCCGGGCGATCCGGCGGTGACCGAGCGCGGCCAGATATCGGACGGCCTCGGCCACCGCCGTCGCGTCGTCCGTCCAGACCGAGGGGAACGAGCCCGTCAGCGAGGGGTGCCCCACCGCGACCGCGGGCAGTCCGATGGCCTGGAGCGCCGGAACACGCGGATCGTTCCTGTGGAAGTCCACGAGAATGGCCCCGCCGATCGTCTTGCTGCGCCACCACTTCTCGTACAGGGCGATCTCCTCGTCCAGGTCACGCACGAGACGCAGGAGGAGCGAGCAGGACCGGTCGGCGAGGACGCTCTCGATGCCGGAGATGAACTCCATGTAGAAGGGTTCGAGACCCAGCAGGCGGGCAGGGCGGCAGATCGCCAGCCCGACGATGTCGATGCGCTGGTTGGAGAGACTGCGAGCCGTCTGGTGGGGCGCCCAGCCCAGCTCGCGCGCGGCCTCGAAGATGCGCTCCCTGGTGGGCTGCGAGACCCCCGGCCTGTTGTTGAATGCCATCGAGACGGCGCCCTTGGACACTCCCGCCCGCGAGGCCACGTCGTTGATCGTGACGCGTCCGGAAGGGGGCTTCACGCCGCATCCGCACTGAACAGCGCGGCCCGTACCGCGTCGGCGTCCACCGGCCCGTGGCCGGTGACCGCGATACGGGTCTCCTCGCCGGGCAGCAGCGTCCGCAGCCCGCAGTCCGCGACCGCTTCCGGGCCGAGGCGGTCGGCCTGGAGAAGGAGGTCTCTCACCAGGGTGTGGGCGGTCACCACGACGTCGACCCTGTCGTCTCGGCCCGCCACCGGTTCGAGCCGCACGTCGAACCGCGCACGCGGATAGGCGAACTCCTTGTCCGGCACCGCGAAGTGGACGGCCCGGAGCCCGTCGGCGTCGGCGACCAGGAACTCCTTGGCGGACCGCTCGGCCGGCAGGAGATCCGCCGGGACCGGCAGGCGCGTCACCGAACGGGGCTCGGCCAGGATGTCGATGACGGACTCGCGTACCACGGCGCCGTCCGCCTCGTACCGCCGGAGGGTGACGGCCGTCCGCCAGGGGGTGGCGGACTGGTTGACGACGGCGAGGACGAGCCCACCCGCCTCGGGCCCTCCGTCCGCCTGCGGCTGCAGGGTCAGCAACCGGTCCGCGTACACCCGGCGCAGCTCGTGGTAGAGGGGCTTCAGCCGCCCGTCACCGTCGATCGCGGCCCACGAACTGACCGGCCAGCAGTCGTTGAGCTGCCAGACCACCGTGCCTGCGCAGACCGGCCACTGCGCCCGCCAGTGCTCGATGCCCGCCGCGACCGCCCGTGCCTGCACCACCTGCGTCAGGTAGTGCCACCGGTCGAAGTCACCCTCGGGCAGCGCGAAATGGCGCGCGACACCCCGGTTGAGCTTTCCGTTGCCGTCCTCGGCCTTCTGGTGGTGCAGCATGCCGGGGAGTCGGGAGCGAGGTCCTCGCCAGGCAGCGCCCTGCGCAGGGTCGCCATGGCGGGCGGGGCCTGCCAGCCGAACTCGGCGACGAACCTGGGCACGCTCGCCCGGTACTCGGCGTAGTCCTGCCGGTTCCACACCTCCCAGGAGTGGTGCGTGCCGTGGCGCGGGTCGTTGGGGTGGTGGTCCCACGAACCGGACCACGGGCTCCCCGCCGTGTAGGGGCGGGTGGGGTCGAGTTCGGCGACGATACGCGGCAGGAGCCCGAGGTAGTACCCCTCGCCCCACGAGTCACCGGCGAGGGACGGCTCCCACTCCCAGTCCCGGAAGCCCCACAGGTTCTCGTTGTTGCCGTTCCACAGCACGAGGCTGGCATGCGGCATCAGCCGGACGACGTTGTCCCGGGCCTCCGCCTCGACCTCGCCGCGCAACGGCTGCTCCTCGGGGTAGGCGGCGCAGGCGAAGAGGAAGTCCTGCCAGACCATCAGGCCGAGCTCGTCGCACACGTCGTAGAAGGCGTCGTCCTCGTAGATCCCGCCGCCCCAGATCCTGACGAGGTCGACGTTGGCCTCGGCCGCCAGGGTCAGGCGGGCGCGGTACCGCTCGGGGGTGACCCGGCTGGGCAGGACGTCGTCCGGAATCCAGTTGACCCCGCGGGTGAAGATCCGTACGCCGTTCACGACGAAGGTGCAGCCGGTGCCATGCTCGTCGGCGGAGCGGTCCAGTTCCACCGTGCGGAACCCGATGCGCCGGTGCCAGGTGTCGAGGTCGCCTGCCGTCTCGTCCAGCAGGGTGAGGTCGAGGGTGTAGAGGGGTTGCTCGCCGTATCCGCGGGGCCACCACAGCCGCGCGTCGGGCACCTCCAGACGGAGCACCGCCTCCTCGCCGTCGAGCACGGCCTCACTCACCGCACCGGCCACGCGGGCGCGTGCGACGAGCCGGGCTCCGCCGCCGCGCTCCGTGCGCTCGATCCGCAGGCGCACTTCCACGTGGCCCGTACCGTCCTGCGCGACGGTGACCAGGGGGCGTACCTGCGCGATCCTCGCGGTGGACCAGTGCTCCAGCCGTACGGGGCGCCAGATGCCCGCGGTCACCACGGTGGGTCCCCAGTCCCAGCCGAAGTTGGCCGCCATCTTGCGGATGTACTGAAAGGGCTCGGGGTAGACGTTGGGCCGCTCACCGGTCAGCTCCCGGACCCGCGCGGCCTCTTCGTACGCGGAGGTGAAGTCGACCTCCAGCGTTCCCGTGCGCCCGGTGACGTCGAAGCGGTAGCCGCGGTGCATGTTGCGGGTCGTGCCGAGGACCTCGCCGTCCAGGGTGATCTCCGCGGCGGTGTCCAGACCCTCGAAGACCAGGTCGCTGCGCTCGTGGGCGCTGGTGTGGGTGAGGTGTGTGACGTAGGACCAGGACCGCGCGCCGACCCAGGCGACCTCCGTCTCGTTGCGTCCCACGAGCGGGTCGGGGATGAGCCGGGCCGCCATGAGGTCGGTGTGCACGCAGCCGGGGACCTGCGCGGGAAGCAGCGCCCCCTCGTGGCGCAGGTTCCAGTCCTCGGTCAGCGGGGTGACGTCCTTCATGGTGCGGCTCCAATCGCCTGACTCCGGCCAGATGCATGTACGACGCCGCACAACCTAGCCCGGCGCCAACTCGCTGTCCATAAACCGGTAAAGCTGAGTTCCGGAGCCGAATAGTCACCCAACGTGCGGATAGGACAGCCTCAGAGAGCCGAATCAGCGATATCTGTAATGATCAGGCATCATCCTGGAGACGGGAACTTTACCGGTTCACTCAAGGCTGACAGGGTGCGATGCCCCGCTCTCCGCTCCCTGCTCAGGCGTTCGGCGCGCGCGGCTTTTGGAAGTCCCATAAGGGGATACCCGGCAGGAGGGGGAGGCGGCGGCAGGACGTCGTCGCCGGTCGGCACGAGGAAAGGCGAGGGAACGCGATGAGCGATGAGCAGATGGCTGACGACGTCTACCAGCCCACCGGCACCAACGAGGAGCAGGAGGACGCGGCGCCTCTGGACCTTCAGGACGCGTTGGGCGAGCGCACCTATGACGACATGCTCGACGAGGGCTACTCCCCGCCGGAGAAGCCTCTCGGCGTCACGAAGCACGGCACGACGGCAGCCGAGCAGCGCGACGGGGAGACCTTGGACGAGCGGATTGCCCAGGAGGTCCCTGACGTGACGCCTCCCATCGGTGACGGCATCGGCGATCTGGCCGGAGGGGAGGGTGAGCCGAGGGACGCCGAAGTGGGCGCGGGGCGCGCCGGCCGGCTGACGGCTCCGGACGAGGGGGCCCGCTCCGCCACCACCCGGGAACTGGTGGCGGAGGACCACGGCATCGACGCGGGTGCCGCCGGCGCGGAGGAAGCGGCGGTCCACGTGGTGCACGACGACGTCCTGCGGGACGAGGGTGAGGAGCCCGCGGTCTGAGACCGCGGCTGAGTTCTCCGGCGCCCATCGGCAGGACGGGCTCTGCCATGGCGTCGGATGCGTCGATGAGCTCCCGCACCGTGACGCCCACGCCGTCCGACGTCAGGCGCCATCGTCATCTCGGTCGCCCGTCCAGGGTCCGGGCTCTGCGGGGGCCCGCTCCTCCGCTGTGACCGGGGCGGTGGCCGTCCGCGGGTGCGTTCCCGCTCCGTTCGTGGAGCGGGAACGCGCCCGTGCGGTGCATGGTTCCGGGCGTGGTGAGGATGGAGCCGCCGCCGGGGGCGGACCTGGATCGTGCTCGCCGAGGTGGGCGTCGGCGATGCCGGATCGGGCACCCCCATGGACTCCCTTGGCCGGAACTGACCCACGTCTCCTCCCGGCGCCTCCTTCCGCCGGGAAGAGGCGGTTGACGGGCGAGGCTGATGAGTGGTTGACTACTCACATGCCGAGCGCGGGGGATAGCTCGCCGATACTCATCCACTACGGCGACCTACGGACACCGCGACTCCCTAATTGAGTGACTAACCACTCTGTGAATGCGTGTCCCGGCGTCACTCCCTCACCTCCGGAGGTGACACCATGCTTGCCATCGCCACCACGCTTCTCGCCGCGCTGCCTCTGGCCCCTGGGGCGGAGGGCCCGTGCCGGTGGGGATCGACGAGAAGGCCCCGGTGATCACCCGGGACGACATCGTCATCGACGCGCCGCTGGAGCGGGTGTGGCGTATCCAGACCGACGTGGAGAACTGGCCCGCCTGGCAGCCGGACGTCAGCTCCTCGGTCAAGCGGACTCCGGGGGCGCTGCGCCCGGGCTCCTCGTGGGTGTGGTCCGTCGCGGGCCTGGAGAACATCACCTCGACGGCCGAGCAGGTCGAGCCCAGGCGGCGCATCGTCTGGGGCGGCCCGGCCCAGGGCATCACCGCCGTCCACGTGTGGATCTTCACCCAGACCGAGGACGGCGTCCACGTGCACACCGAGGAGTCCTGGGCAGGCGACCCCGTCACCGCCGAGACCGCCTATTTCCAGCAGGCCCTCGACACCTCGCTGGACCACTGGCTGCACAACCTCAAACAGCAGGCCGAGAAGAAGCGCTCCTGAGGAGCGGCCCGGCAACGGTGTGAGCAGTTCTGAGCAGCAACGGGCACCCGGTGACCTGTTCTTTGAGCGCCGCCCGGCCCGAGTATCGGTCGGGCAGGCAAACCGGCCCGCGACCACGGGCCCTCGTGACCGCCCCTGCCCCGCCTCCGTGACCGGCAGTCCTCCCCGCCGTCCTGTCACGGCTCCTGCGGGGAGGGGCCCCGCCCGCACCACCAGCCGATCAGCAGCCCGAAAGGCACCATGTCGCTCCCGCCGCCCGCACCCCGCCCCTACCGCTCCGGGCCCGTCCTCTCCCTGCTGGCCGGTGCGCAGTTCCTCGTCGTACTCAACACCTCCATCGTCAACGTCGCGCTGCCCGCCATCGGGCAGGACCTGCACCTCACTCCCACGGGCCTGGCCTGGATCGTCAACGCCTACCTCATCGCCTTCGGGGCCTTGCTGCCCGTCGGCGGCCGCCTCGCCGACCTCCTCGGACACCGCGCCGCCTTCCTGACCGGCCTCCTCGTCTTCGCCGCAGGCTCCCTCGCCGCGAGCATCCCTTCCGGCTCCGGACCGCTCATCGCGGCCCGCGCGGTCCAGGGAATCGGCGCGGCCCTGCTCTCACCGGCCGGTCTGGCGATCCTGCTGGCCCACTGGGCCCCGGGCGCCGCCCGCGGCAGGGCCCTGGGCATCTGGGGAGCGGCCTCCGCGGCGGGCGGAGCCGCCGGAGTCCTGCTCGGGGAGTGCTCACCAGCGCCCTGGGCTGGTGGGCCATCTTCGCCATCAGCGCGATCGCCGCCCTCCCCGCCCTCGCGGCCACGCTCCTGCTGCTGACTCGGGGCGAACGCAAGCACACCGCACGCCTCGACGTGCCAGGAGCGCTCACCGTCACCGCCGGCCTCACCCTCCTCGTCTACGGGCTGGGCGCCAGGGGCACCACCCCACTGCCGGACTTCGCAGTCCCGGCCGCCGGACTACTGCTGCTGCTGGTCCTGATGCCGATCGAGCGACGCGCGAATGACCCCCTGCTGCCCCCGGTGCTGCTCCGCAACCGCGCAGCCGTGACGGGCAATCTCCTGATGCTGCTGCTCGGAGCGGTGTGCGTCGCCACGTTCTTCTTCCTCCCGCTCTACCAGCAGAAGGTCCTGGGCTACTCGCCCCTCGGAGCCGCTCTCACCCAACTCCCGCTCGCCGCAGCCCTCATGGCCGCCTCCTGGGGTGCGGGCCGGCTGCGGGGCACGCTGCTGCCGGGCCTGCTCGTACTCGCCGCCGGTCTGTTCTGGCTCGCCCGCCTGCCGGTCGACGGAGCCTTCCTCACCGACCTGCTCGGCCCGTCCCTGCTGATCGGCGCCGGCCTCGGCCTCGCCTTCGTCCCCCTGACCGCGCTGGGCGTCGGCGGGGTGGAGCCCCGGCACGCGGGCATCGCGGGGGGACTGATCAACACCTCCCGGCAGATCGGCGGCGCCATCGGCCTCGCGATCCTCACCACCCTCGCAGCCCCCGCCGCCGGCCGGGCGGTCCCCGGACCCGCCGACCTGGCGTACGGCTACCGGCGCGCCCTCGTCGCGGCGGCCCTCATCGCGCTCCTCGCCGCGGCAGGAACCGGCGTCCACCTGCTGCACCACCGCAGCCGGGCGGCTGCGGCGGAACGAGCCCACCCCGCCGCCACGCCCGCCCCAGAGACCACCCCATGCGCCCTCCCGCTCCAGGGAGAGCCGGCACCGGGCCCACCGACACACCAACCGAACCATCCAGGAACTTTCCATGAAGCCCTACCTCACCGGCCACTACACCCCGCACGCCGACGAGATCACCGCCCATGACCTCACGGTCGAGGGCCACCTGCCCCTTGAACTGTCCGGACGGCTGCTGCGCAACGGCCACAACCCCAAGCCCGGGGTCGGCCGCACCTTCGGCCACGGCCGCGTCGACCTGACCGCCGGTCACCTTCCCGTCCGGTGGTTTCGCCGCGGGGCCGGGGCCCAGAACATGGGGGTCACTTCCCCATGCGGCGAAGGCCACCTCCGTACCAGGATCGGCCCAGGCGCCGAGGGTTCGGCCGGTTGCGAGGAGGGGTGATGGCGGCGGAGACGGGATGGGACGGGGCCGGTGCCTCACTGCCGGCGGTCGGACGGTGGTGGGAGGCCGGGCTGGTCCGCGGGGACGGGGACGCGGAGCGGCCGGACTGGGCCGCGTTGGCCGAAGAGGTGTCGGCCGTCGCGCCCGAGGAGACCCCGGCGCCCGAGGGGGAGTAGCCGGGACTGAGCGGATTCGAGTGGGTGCTGCGGCCCTTCACCCTCCTCGCGGGGGAACGGCTGGAGCGGGGCGTTTCCGGGCGGGCGCGAGATCGCCCTGGTACGCGGACCGGTCACCGCTACAGCGCGACGACCGCGCGGATCGTCTTGCCGCCCGGGTGGACCGAGACGGCCACCTCGCGGCACAGCCGCAGCACGATGCCCCAGCCGAAGCCTCCGATGGTCAGCTCCTTGCGGCACCGGTACGACGGCACATCGCTGCTGGCATCGGTGACGGAGACCGTCGCGCTGCCGCGATCGACGTCCAGGCTGAAGTCGGTGATACCGCCCGCGTGCCGCTGGGCATTGGTCGCCAGCTCCGAGACGACGAGCAGCAGGTCGTTGATCCGTGACTCCTCCACCCCTCGTGCGCCGGCGAGCATGCGCCTGACGCATTCGCGGGCCTGGGTGCACGTGCGTACCGTGCGGCCGTTCTCCGCACAACGGCCGGAGAAACGGCGGTGTGTCGACGTACGGGCTTGTGCCTCGCTCTGGGGCTGCATCGTGGTTCCCCTCCTCCCGATGTTCGAGTGTTCGTTCCCTCCCTTCTTACCGCTGACGCCCCCATGACACCCGTATGCGACGACAGGTCCCGCTGCCCGCGATCACCCAGGTGTACAGCCGGCTGTGCCGGGGCGCCGAGGGTCGGGCGTGCGGGGCACCCGGCGACTGGCCGGTCGTTCGTTCCGGTGCGCGGCCGCGGGTTCCATGGCCCGCCGCCGTGCACCGGTAGCCGGTCAGGCCGTGTGGAGGGTCAGGCCGTACCTGCCGAGGATCTCGTTGACGGGTTGGAACCACGTCTCGCCGCCGGAGGAGCAGTTGCCCCAGCCGCCCGAGGTGACGCCCTGGGCCTGGTCGCCGTTGATGAACGCGCCGCCGGAGTCGCCGCCCTCTGCGCAGACGCTGGTCTTCGTCATCTGGTGGACGGCGCCCTGGCTGTAGTTGACGGTCTCGTTCTTGGCCAGGACGGTGCCGCAGTGCCAACGCGTCGTGGAGCCCGAGCGGCAGATCGAGGCACCGATGGGGGCCTCGGCGGAGCCGCGTACCAGCCGGTCAGGGGTGACCCCCCAGCCGAGGACGACCGGTACGGTCCACCATCCGCTGTGGATGCTCACGTACGCGTGGTCGTCGCCGGGGAACGAGGATCCCTGGAATGTGCCCATGGCCGACCCGTCCCAGCCCCGCACCGCCGCCCCGGCCCTGCCGCAGTGGCCGGCTGTCACGAACCCGCCGTGCACGGAGAAGCCGATCGAGCAGCGGACGTTGCCGGTGTAGTAGGGGTCGCCGCCGACCGTGCCCGCCGCGTACGTACGGGGCGCCGCGGCCGTCTCGACGACGGTGAGAGGACCGTTCCCGCGGGCCTTCTCGATGAAGGCGCGGACGGCGGGCGTCTTCCGCTCGGCGCGCACGACCGTGACGACGACGCTGTTGGCCTCGGGGTCGACGTGCCAGCCGGCCACGCCTGCGGGCGCGGAGAGCGAGTCCAGCCGGGACTTGGTACGGTCCAGTGCGGTGGCGCTGTGGCGGACGATCCGGGTGTCGGCGCCCAGGGCGCGTACATCCGCCTCCTCGGCGCGGTCGGTGAGGGCGACGACGAGCCGTCCCGTGGCCGGTTCGAACCACGATCCGCCGTACGCGCCGCCCGCGGTCTGCCGGGCCGCCCGCTCGACAGCCGAGGCCGCCTTCTCGGCGCGGAGCCGCTCCTGCGCCTGCTGCGGGGTCAGCCCGAGGTCCCGGTCCATGGCTTCGAGCAGCCCGGCGGAGGCCGTGGGTTTGGCGGGGGTGGCGTGGGCGGCTCCGACGTGGGCACCGCCGAGTCCGACGGTCAGTAACAGGGCCGCAGCGGCGGCGCGCAAGGGGTTGGTGTGCTTCACGGGACCTCCAGAGGTGGGGGATCGAACGCTCTGAGAGCGCTCTCACCGAGGCGTCGGAAGTCACGCTAGCGGCGATGTAATGTCAGGTCCATACCAAGAATCGGACGTCGGTCTGGTCATGCTGCGCGGGCCGCGGGCTCGCCCAGCCGCAGCGCGGCGGTACGCCAGGCCGCGGTGACGGCACGGTGGGCGAGCACGCTCGCCGCGTCGATCTCGGTGGGCAGGATCAGCGGAGCACCGATGTGGACGTGCAGACGAGGGCGCCGGATGGGCGCCGTGAGCAGCCCTGCGAGCTGCTTGGTGCCACTGCCCGAGACGATCCGGCGTGCACCGGCCTGACCGATCGGAATGAGGGGGGCGCCGGACGCGGCGGCGAGACGGGCGGGCCCGCTGCGGAAGGGTCCGGGGGCTGCTTCGCCCGCGTCCCTGCGCTCCGGCAGGCCGCCCTCGCCGTAGATGAGGACATGGCGGCCCGCCCGAAGCGCAGCCGCCGCCAGCACCAGGGCATCGGCGGCGCGGGCTGTGCGGCGGTGGACCGGAACATGCCCGTCACGGTCGAGCAGGTTACGCAGGACGGGGACGCGCCACAGACCGGCGGTGGCAAGGACGGCAGGCTCGATGCCGAGGCGGCGGAGCGCCGCCAGCACCACACCGGGGTCGGCCGGAGAGGTGTGGTTGGCGACGAGGATTCCGGGAGTCTCGAAGGAGGAGAGTTCGGCCGAGGTCGTCATCCGGCCGAGGGAGGGGACGAGGATGGCAGCGATACGGCTGAGCACGGAACTCCTTGAGGCTCGGGCGGCGGGTCCCGTTCATCCTCGCTCCGCACTCCTGCGGGTGCCTGAGCTCTCGTACTCATCCCTGTGAGGGCTCCTGCTCCGTCGCTCACCTGCTCACGACGGTGCCCGTACCGGGTTCGGCGCCACGAACAGCGTGGAGACCCTGACACTCGGCCGGGCACCACACCCACCCACGATCCGGCCGGCACCCGCCCCCTGCCGGATTCGAGGGCTCGCGCGGGGTTACCGGCCGCGAGTCACCCTGTCGACTCGTCCGGGGTGGGGTCCTCCGGGTGGACGCTCGCGTTGCGGGCGTCGTCGCGGCCCGAGCCTGCCTCGTCGGGGTCGGGCTTGTCGGCGTCGGACTCGGCGTCCGGTCGCGCTTCATCGGGTTCGGCACCCGGGGGGAGGATCACGTCGAGGGCGTCCTCGCCCTCCTGGACCTGCTGGTCGGGCATGTCGGCGGGCACGGGCGGCGGGCTGCCCTCCGCCCCGGTGTAGGCAATTCCCGAGGGCCTGCGGTCGGTCATGTCGTTGCTCCCGTCGGTGTCCTGTACGGCGTTCGGTGTCGCACCTCGCGTACCCGATGCGCCACGGCTCACGCAGGTCCCTCCTGCGGGCCGGTCCGCAGGCGACACGGTACGCGGGGTGGGCGGCCCCTGCCCGGGTTCGATCAACGGCACGCTGTGGACGGACGTGCTCACCCTCTTTCGCCACCCCGAGGACGCCGACCACCGATGCGCGTCGTCGATGACGCGCTGCACAGAGTAGTTACAGCCAATGTTTCATGATTCGGTGTAATTCAAGGCATTTGATCATGCGTCAGAACACGCGGTGAGTCCTGCTTCCCTACGTTGAGAGCTGTCAGGCGGAGAATCTCTCCGCCTGCACAAACCGAAGGAAGTACCTCATGCGCTTCATGCGCACCACGGCCCCTGCCCGGATCTTCCTGGTCTCCGCGATTGCCGTCGCCGGCCTCACCGTCACTCCCGCCCTCGCCTCCGCCCAGCCCGGTACGGGCAGCGCCGGGGCTCTCACCGCTGCCGGGGCTCCCGGCACCAACGGCGCGAACGGCGTCGGCATCCTCGGTGGTATCGGCGGACTCGGTGGTACCGGAGGCGCCGCGGGTGCCGACGGCAACGGAGGCAACGGAGGCGTCGGCGGAGACGCCGTCGGCATGGCGAGCGTCGGTGGGGCCGGGGGCACGGGCGGCGCCGGGGGCGCCAACGGCAACGGCGGCAGGGGTGGCTTCGGCGGTGACGCCGCGCTCGGCGGAAAGGGCGGCAAGGGCGGGGTAGGCGGCGCAGGCAACGCCGGTACCGGTATCGCCGGTGGCAAGGGGGGCAACGGCGGCGCCTCGCAAGCTGGGGGCGGCCACACGGGCGGCACGGGTGGCGCCGGTGGCGCGGCCAGCCCGGTGTGCCCGGGCAAGCCCGGCGGACACGGCACCGCCGCCACCCTGTTCGCGGACGGGAAAACGGGGTCCACCGGCGCCGCGGGCAAGACCACGCTCCCCTGTTGACCGCCTCTGTGCACGGGAAGGCGTAACGGTCGCGGGACGGGGGGCTGGGCCGCGCCTGGGCTGATCGGGGGCAGGCGGTCCCGCCGCCCGGGCGTCACCCGTCGACCAGGCATGGGTGTGCCGGCAGTCTGCCGGACACCGTTGTCGTATGCGTGCCGTACCCGGGGTGAGGTGCCCGGCAGTGGGCGAGCGAGGGGGAGGGACGGTGGAAACAGCCATGAGGCGCCGCAGCCGCGGGTGCAGTGGGCGCGGTGACAGGCCGAGCCGAGGTGTGTCACGGCCGTCAGGGCCGTCAAGCCGGTCAGGAGCACCCCGACGACCCGGTGGGCGAGCTCGCTCCGGGCCTTGCGGACGGAGCATCCTCAGCTCTCGCCTCGATGGCGCACTCGGTGGCGCGCCCAGCCGTTCCGGGGGGCGCTGAGCGCCGACTCGGGGGCGGCGAGCAGGAGAGCGCTGATTCGGTACGGGTCGGCGGGACTGGTCCCGGCGACCTGACGTCGGTGCACTCCCGGGCCTCGACAACCCGCGCGTGCCCGCCGATCGTCCTCGCACCCTGCACGCGGCGGCCGCTGTGCGCAATGGTGGGAACACGGCCAACCGTGCGGGGTGGGGCCGCGCCGGCCGTCCGGAGCTGCCGAACGGTCCCAAGAACCGGGGCGAAGTCGCAGCCGGGGGTGAAGCCGGGCTCAGCTCACCTCGCTCGTCCGGCGGCGCGTCCTGCGCTTGAGAGCGCGCCGTTCGTCCTCGTTGAGGCCACCCCATACTCCCGTCACCTGGTGGGAGTCGTCCATGGCCCAGCGGAGGCACGCCTCGCGTACGGGGCAGCGCGAGCAGACCTCCTTCGCCTCCTCGGCCTGGATGAGCGCGGGGGCGCCGGTTCCCACCGGGAAGAAGAGGTCGGGGTCGGCGTTCCGACAGGCTGCGGATGCACGCCAGTTGTCCATGAATCCTCCTGTGGTGGTATGAACGTAGAACTCGTACCTACGCGCCTCACCGGTCGTCGGCAGTTGAAACGTCGCCTCCTCCACGGAAATGCCGACCTGCTTCCATGCGGTTCCCGGGCCATCGCCGAAAACGAGTCCCTCGGGCCCGGCCTCCGCATGGCCGGAACTGACTATGGTGACCAGGAGGAGGCCGCTTGGGAGGCCACTTCTGCTCACGTGGAGTAATCCGCCTTACCCATCAGGAACCGCGCGTCCCAGTGATTGCTCAGTACGATCACTCACGGTGAGAAGCCTCCTCCCCGCGGGCAGGCCGCCAGGAGCCGTGAGTGGCAGGATGCTTTTCATGGACGTTCGGAAGAGAAACCGGGTGTCGGTGACGGGCCGGGAACACGGTCCGGTGGTGATGCTCGCGCACGGCTTCGGGTGCGACCAGAACGTGTGGCGTCTTGTCGCACCCGAGCTGGAGAAGTTTTTCCGGGTGGTCCGCTTCGATCACGTGGGGGCGGGTCGTTCCGATGTGTCCGCCTGGAGCGCCGAGCGGTACTCCGCCCTGGACGGCTACGCGCAGGACGTGATCGAGATCTGCGAGGAGCTCGCCCTCGGACCCGTGACCTTCGTCGGGCACTCGGTCAGTTCCATGATCGGCGTTCTCGCCGCCGCGCAGCAGCCCGAGCTCTTCGACAAACTGGTCCTCGTCACTCCGTCGCCGTCCTACATCGATGACGGCGACTACCGGGGCGGATTCAGTGAACAGGACATCGGGGAACTGCTCGATTCGCTGGACAGCAACTACCTGGGCTGGTCCGCGACCATGGCGCCGGTGATCATGGGAACCCCGGATCGTCCCGAGCTGACCGAAGAGCTGACCAACAGCTTCTGCCGGACGGATCCGGCGATCGCCCGGGTGTTCGCGAGAGCGACCTTCCTGTCCGACAACCGGTCCGACCTCGCCAGGGTGACCATTCCGACGCTCATCACCGAGAGTGCGCGCGACCCGCTCGCCCCGCGGGAGGTCGGAGCCTTCGTCCACACGCGGATCACCGGCAGCGAGCTGGTCACCCTTGACTCCACGGGGCACTGCCCGCAGCTGAGCGCCCCCGAGGAGACGGCCGAGGCGATCATCGCGTTCGTGCGGGAGGCGTGATGGCGGACCAGGACGGCGATGAGAGGCACGGGTCCTGGGCCGCGGGGGACCGTACCCGGGAACAGGAGCCGCTCTCCGTCCTGCTTGAGGACAGTGCGGAGGATCTCTACGAGAACGCGCCGTGCGGCTACCTCTCCACTCTGCTGGACGGGCAGATCGCCAAGGTCAACGGAACCCTGCTGCGATGGCTGGGATACAGGCGTGAGGATCTCGTCGGCCGCAGACACTTCTCCGACCTGCTGACCATCGGTGGCAGGCTCTACCACGAGACGCACTTCTCACCTCTGCTGCGGATGCAGGGCGAAGTCAGCGGCATCGCCCTGGAGCTCAAGGCCGCGGACGGCACCCGGCTGCCCGTCCTCGTCACCTCCACGGTCAAGCAGGACAGCGCCGGCAACCCCCTGCTGATCCGCACCACCCTCCTGGACGCCCGGGACAGGCGCGCGTACGAGCGGGAACTCCTGCGCGCCCGGCAGGAGGCCGACCACGAACGTGCCCGCCTGCAGCGCCTCACCACGACGCTGCAGCGCACTCTGCTCCCGCCGGCTCTCGTACCGGTTCCGGGCCTGGACGTCGCCGCACACTTCCACTTCGCCTCCTCCGACGAGGTGGGCGGGGACTTCTACGACCTGTTCCCGCTGGCCGCCGGACGCTGGGGTTCTTCATGGGAGACGTACGGGGAAAGGGGGCGGACGCGGCCGTGGTGACCTCACTGGCGCGGTACACCCTGCGGGCCGCAGCGGTCTCCGATCCCGTACCGGCCACGGTGCTGGCCAACCTCAACACCGCGCTCAACCACGAGTTCCCGGACGGCGAGCCGCGCTTCTGCACCGTCATCTTCGGCTTGCTCACACCCGAGAGGGGCGACGTGGGGTTTCATGTCGTCCTGGCGGGTGGCGGTCACCCCCCTGCCGTGCTGCTGCGGGCCGACGGCAGCGCCGACCATCTGCCCACGCCCGGCGGTCAGCTGGTCGGCGTCGTAGCGGACGCGCAGTTCACCACGACCACCGTGAACCTGAGACCCGGCGACACCCTGCTGCTCTACACGGACGGGCTCACCGAGGCACGTACCCCTTACGGAGGGGAACGTTACGGGGAAGAAGCGCTCCTGGCCTTCGCGCGTGCCCTCGCTCCCACCTCGGCTCACGGTGCCGTCGAGGCTCTCACCACGCTCCTGGACTCCTTCGGCGGGGAACTCGACGACGACACCGCGCTCCTGGCGATGGGAGTGCCCCGACTGGACGCCGGGCAGTGACGGGAAGCGGCACATCTCGTCCGGGGTACGGGCCGGGCGGCCGGTGTCCGCCCGGCCCGTGCGTTCACCTCACCGGCCGGCCTGCAGAGCCGCCCAGGTCGCCGAGCCGGCGATGCCGTCCACCGTCAACGACCGGCTGCCCTGGAAGTCCCTGACCGCCTGCGCGGTACCGGAGCCGAAGCTGCCGTCGACCCCTACGGCCCTGCCCAGCGCGGCTGTCAGCGACCGCTGGAGCCGCTTGACGTCAGCGCCCGATGATCCCTCGCGCAGCACGGGCTTGGTTCCGGCCGAGAGCAGTGCGGTCCAGGACTGACGGCCGATGACCCCGTCGGACGGCAGACCGCGCGCACTCTGGAACGCCTTCACCGCGGTCACGGTGTTCGCACCGAAGACGCCGTCCGCGCTGCCGGCCGCGAACCCCTGCGCGTTGAGCAGTGTCTGCGCCGCCGTGGTCTGAGGGCCGGTGGAGCCGCTGCGGAGGGTGTCGTATGCCGGAAAGTCGAGGTTGACCGTCCCGCCTGTGCTGCCGCCGACGAGCTGCATGTAGTAGGCCCAGTTCCAGTTCGGCCCCGGGTCGGTGTGGTCGTTGTTGGGGACCTCGGAGTGCCCGACGATGTGCGCCCGGTCCTTGGGAATGCCGTACCTGTCGGCCAGATGACGGGTGAGGGCGGCGGACGAACGGTACATGGCGTCGGTGAACCAGGCAGGGTTGTCGACGTACCCCTCGTGCTCGATGCCGACGCTGTAGGCGTTGCCCGAACGTGCGTGGTAGCCGGTGTCCTTGTCCCGGACGGTCTGGGTGACCTGCCCGTCGGACGAACGGATCACGTAGTGTGCGCTGACGTTCGAGCTCGGGTCCTGGAACCAGCTGATGGACCCGGCGTACGACCCCTGGGTGACGTGGATGACGACGGCGGAGATCGCCGCGGTCCTGCCCACGGTGTAGTTCCCGCTGTTCGCGGGCACCCACAGCGCGGGCGGGTAGTCGGTGCTCAGGGTGCCCGCGGCGGCCGAGCCCCCTCGTCCAGGGCGGGCACATCCGAGTAGCGGCCCCGCTCGGGCCGTACGGCCTGCGGGCGGACGGTCACGGTCTCGCCCGGGGCCGCGCTGGCGCGGACGCCGTTCGCGAGGAAGCCGTAGACGGAGTCCGCGTAGAGCCGGGCCGTGCTGTCGTCCGCGCTGCCGCTGTACTGGGCCACCGCCTGGTACCAGGCGCCGGCGTCGTCGCGGTCCTCCGCGTCCAGTCCCAGTCGGTCGGCGTACGAGCGCAGGACGGCGGCGGCGCCGCGGATGTTGGCTGCGGTGTCGTGCCGCAGCACGGCCGGTGCGATGCCGGTCAGCGCCGCGGCCCGCTCCAGGGTGTGCGCGCGGGGGTTGCTGACCAGGTGCATCACGCCGTACCCGTTCGCGTGGCTGGGCTTGCCGCCGTGGGGGTCGAGCCGGCTCTCGCCGTACCCGATCGCCACGAGCAGATCGCGGGGGACGTCGAACTCGGCGCCGGCCCGGGCGAAGGAATGGCCGACGGTGTCGTGTGCGGCGGGCGCCGCGTCGGCGGAAGGCCCGCCCGTACCGGTGAACAGGACGGCGACGGCCGTACTGAGCACCAGCGAGGTGGTGTGTCTCCATGATCGCGAGCGTCGGTACATCGGTGGTGTCCCCTCGTCGGCGGTCGAATCGAACGGTGCCGGCCGGCGATCCGGTCAGGACTGCCGCACGACGTTCCGGTGAGTGATGGCCAGTCACTTCAACCGGTATCCCATGCTCATGTCAATGTGTGCGCGGACTACCGCGAGATGAGGGCGTCGGCTTCCTGAGACGCGGTCATTGGTGGCACCAATGACATCTTCCCTTCCCTCTTGACCCTTGCGGTGTATTGGTCATCCACTGGGTGCGCCCTGCTCGGACCGCCCGCCGTGTGTGTCGATCGAAGGAGTGTCGGATGAGCGTCCGTGGACGTGGTGCCCTGTACCGGTCGATGCTGGCAGCGGTTGCCGTGGGCGGGTTGCTTCTGGGCCTGCCACCGGGCGCGGCGGCCGGCCCGGGGTCCGCCCAGGACGGCCGGGACGGCACGAGCAAGGACCGCTGGGTCGAGAGCCGCCTGGGCGCCATGACACTGGAGCAGAAGGTCGGCCAGCTCTTCGTCACCTACGCGTACGGCGAGACCGCCGACGACAGCGACGCCGACGACGTGGCCCGCAACCGTACGTGGCTGGGGGTGGACAACGGCCGCCAGGCGGTGGAGAAGTACCACCTCGGCGGGGTCATCTACTTCGCCTGGACCGACAGCTTCCAGAGCCCGGGTCAGGTCGCCGGCCTGTCCGACGGGCTCCAGCGGGCAGCACTGGGCAGCGGTGCCCAGGTGCCGCTGCTGATCTCCACCGACCAGGAGCACGGCCGCGTCGTCCGGTTCGGCCCGCCCGCCACCCAGTTCCCCGGAGCCATGGCGCTCGGGGCCTCCGGCAGGTCGCGGGACGCCTACCAGGCGGGGCGGATCAGCGGTACGGAGCTGCGCGCCGTCGGCATCAACCAGGACTACGCCCCCGTCGCGGACGTGAACGTCAATCCGCTGAACCCCGTCATCGGCGTACGGTCCTTCAGCGGCGACCCGCAGCTCGCCGCCGACCTGACGGCAGCCCAGGTACGGGGCTACCAGAAGGCCGGTACCGTCGCCACCGCCAAACACTTCCCCGGGCACGGCGACACCGACGTCGACAGTCACACCGACCTGCCGGTGATCACCCACACCGTCGCGGAGTGGGAGCGGCTGGACGCGCCGCCGTTCCGCGCGGCCATCGACGCGGGCGTCGGCTCGATCATGACCGCACACCTCCAGTTCCCCTCGCTCGATCCGTCCGGCACCCCCGCCACCCTGTCGAAGCCGATCATGACGACCCTGCTGCGCGAGGAGATGGGCTACGACGGCGTGGTCGTCACCGACTCGCTGGCGATGGCCGGGGTCCGCAAGACGTACCCCGACGCCGAGGTGCCCGTCCGCGCCCTCCAGGCGGGCGTCGACATGCTCCTCATGCCCCCCAACCTCGACCTGGCCTACCGCTCGGTGCTCGCCGCGGTCGCCTCCGGGGAGCTGACGGAGGACCGCATCGACACATCCGTGCGCCGGATTCTCACCCTCAAGCAGCAGCAGGGCATCGTCGACGCCCCGTACACCGACCGGGCCGCGGTCGACGGCGTGGTCGGCAACGCCCGTCACCTCGAAGAAGCGCGGGAGATCACCGACCGCACCACGACCCTGGTCAAGAACGACGGCGGCCTCCTGCCACTGACCGCGAGCGGCAACCGGGTCCTGGTCACCGGTTCGACCACGGCCGTCACGCGGAGCCTCGCCGGCGCGGTCACCGCGCAGGGCGCGACCGGGACCGCCCTCGCGACGGCCGCCAACCCGACGACGGCGGACATCGCCGCAGCCGTCACCGCCGCCGCCGGCCAGGACACCGTGGTGGTGCTCACCAGCTCGGCCCGCACCAACCCCGGCCAGGCCGCCCTCGTCCGGGCCCTGACGGCCACCGGCAAGCCGGTCGTCACGCTCTCGACCGGCGTCCCCTACGACATCGCCTCCTACCCGCAGGCAGGCGTCCACCTGGCCGCGTACTCCAACAACGCGGTCGCGCTGGAGTCCGCCGCCCGCGTCCTCTTCGGTGAGGTCGCCCCCCGTGGCCGCCTCCCGGTGAGCATCCCGCGCGGGGACGACCCGGGGACCCCGCTGTTCCCGTTCGGCCACGGCCTGACGTACAGGAACTGACAACTGACACACGAGCGCCGCGCCGTCCGGGACCCCGCCCGGGCCGGCGCCCGCTACCCAGCGACGCGAATCGGGCCGCCAGGCTCCCTGTACCGGCCTCGGCACCAGGCGGCGTTGCGCAAGCGGACCGGGCGGTAGCCCTGATCTGTGCGGTTACCCGTCCTTCAGGCGGCGGCCGACTTCCTCCGACACACGGCGGTGCAGTTCCGCGAGTTCTTCGGCGCTGTAGTCGGAGAGGTCACCTGGGGTCTGCGAGGGCTTCGGGTTCTCGTCCTTCTGTTCCGTCTGCTTCCGGCGGGCGAGTTCCCGCTCCTCCGGAGACCCGGGTGCGGTGTGAGCGCACCGGATGAGTGCTCCGTCAGCAGCTCTGAGGCAGGTCGCCTCACGGCCTGCCACCTGGCCTCTGCCTTCCACCCGGTAGCGGATGTTCTGTCTGCTGCCGATGGTGGCCGTCCAGGTGCTTCCCCCGGTGGGGACCACCTCGAACACCCTGTCGTCGTTGTAGCAGCAGACGTCCCGGTACTCGGCCTTGATCAGCGCGACGATCGCCTCCGGAGAGGGCCAGGTCGGCTTCAGCCGGTGGACCGTCATCGGGGCGAGCCCGCCGCCCCGATGACGGGCCGGCACCATGGATACGGCTACGACCGAGCTGGCCTCTCCCTGCGGGGTGAGGGGAGTGACGTAGGCCCCCCGTCCGCTGCCGTCGCGGTACTGCAACGCGAACTCCGACTCGTTGCCCTCGTTCGCCCCGTCTTCGGAGGCGTCCCAACCGCTGCGCTCGAACCACCAGTCGGCGAAACCGCCGACCGCGGCCGTCGCCTCCCGCTGCCGGGCAGCGATGCTCATCGGGTAGGACGGGCCCGCTACCGCGCTGGTGTCGGCGGAGATCGTGACCTTCCCCGTCCGCCCGTTGTAGAGCGCGAGCCCGGCGGGCCTCTCGGTCACGACCAAGGTTCCGGTCTGGCGCTTGAGGGGCACGACCACGACGGGGGTCCTGCCCGAGCAGGTCACGTAGACGTCCTCGGCGTCGAACCGTACGCCGCGCTTCTCGGCGGAGATCTTCCGGCCGAGGTTGTGGGTGAACCAACCACCCACTCGCGCGTCGGCCGCGTCCACGTCGAACTGGCAGCGCTGCTGGCTTCGGCCGTTGCCGCCGAGCGGGATGTCCTGCACCAGGCCGACCTCGTACCCGGCCAGCCACCCACGCCGCTCGACCAGCGTGGCGAACCTGTCGGAGTCGGGCAGATACGTGATGTCGAAGATCTCACCCGTGACATCACCCAGGTGCGGAGCGGCCTGCGCCGCCCCGACCAGGTAGGGGGCTCGGGCGGCCACTTCGGGCACCGGCTCGGTCACGATCCTGGCGCCCTCCATGTACGCGCGGTCCTGGAGGTAAGCGCTGTACACCCACCAGCAGACCATCACGCCCGCTGCCACCACAGCACCCAGGCAACCGAGAGCCGCCGCCGCGGTGTCCGCCCCACGCCTGCCGCGCCCCACCCGGCTCGCGACCAGCGATGGCAGGGCTGCGCACGCCGCGACCGCCAACGGCACCAGCACATACGAAAGGATCTTCCGCAGCTCCCACCACACGATGGTGGTGAAGTACGAGGCATACCAGAGCGCAAGACCCGCGAGAAGAACGGGTATGGCTGTCCGCAGTGCCCGAACCATTGGTCCCCCCGACGCCGGCGCATCCAAGTCTGCCTGCCGGAACGGGACTTGTCATCCAGTTGGCTCTGTAGGGGAGCCGGGAGATCTCCCGGCTCCCCTAAGCGGGCCGGCTCAGCCGCCGGCGTCGGCGTTGAGGAGGTCGAGGACGCTGTGCTGGCAGCCGTAGTCGGTCGTGCCGGCGCCGCCGCTCCAGTGCGGGCCGTACTGGTCGAGCGCGTTGCGGTCGCGGTCGTAGGCGCTGTTCGCCCAGCGCTTGATCGTCGCGGCGTAGGGGTGGTCCGGCAGCTGGTGGTTGAGGCGGCCGAGGCCCCGGACGTAAGCACCCTTGAAGGAAGGTCCGTCCCCCGTGCAGGCGTCCCCTTCGCCCGGTTCGCGCAGCACGCCGTCGACCTGGAGCCTGACGGTGGAGGCGTCGGCCAGCGAGCGTGCCGTCGTCAGCAGGCCGGTGTCGCCGGTCGCACGGTGCAACTCGGTAAGCGCGGCCAGGACGACGCCCTGGTTGTACGTCCAGGTCGGCTGACGGTTGTTGGCGCAGGAGTCGTCCAGACCGTCGTTGATCATCCGGTCCGCGTTGATCATGCCGCTGTCCCGGAGCCAGTTCCAGCCGCGCTGCGCCCGGGCCAGATACGTGGTGTCACCGGGGGTACGGTTGTGCAGGGCCGCGTTGAGCTGGATGAAGAGCTCGTTGGTGATGGCGTTCTTGTAGTTTCCGTTCGTGCTCCACCGGACTCCGCCGCCGCAGGTGCTGTTCCAGTTGGCGTTCATGTGGTCCGCGTCGGCCCGTGCGGTGTCGAGGTAGCGGCGGTCGCCGGTGAGGTCGTACGCGTTGATCCAGAGCAGCCCCCACCAGCCGGTGTCGTCGAGGTACTCGTTGCGGAACTGCCCCCCTTGCGCGTTGATGTTCCTGGCGTAGGTGTCGGCGAAGGAGTAGGCGTAACTCCCCATACCGCTGATCCGCATGTTGTCGGTGATCGCGGTGAGCGCGTTGGCGCTGGTCCACCAGCCGTGGCCGCCGAAGAGCTTGGTCCCGCGGTCGTAGGACATCATCAGGGCGGTGGCGGCCGCGGTGCTCCTGGTGCCGGCGTTCCAGGTGGTCCGGGCCCACGACGTACAGGCGATACCGCCGCCGGCCGGCTGGCCGCAGGTCCGTAGTGCCCCGACTCCCTGGGTGCTCCAGTCGTCGACGTTGTACATCTGGGTGCGCCAGCCGCGCCCTCCGGAAGGTACGGAGGTGTCGCCGAGACGGCTGCCCGAAGCCCAGGTCCGGCCCCCGTCCATGGAACGGTCCAGCCATACCCGGTCGCCCGTCCCGCCGTTGTCGATGGAAGCCCATCCCATCCCGTCGGCGTCGTCGAAGTGCAGCGCGATGGTGCGGGACGAGATCCCGGCGGTGACCGGCACGCGGTCCTGCGGGCTCAGTGACGGATCGCGGACGTCGCAGTACTTGTTGCAGACGACCGGCGGCGCCGCCGAGGCGGTGGTCGTCGGCCCGCCGACGACCAGGCCGGCTGACAACGTCGCCAACGTCATGAGGAGTGCGACGGGGAAGCCGGCCGCGGACCGCGACCGCGCCCATGACGAGAACGCGCCATGGGACCTGTGACCTTCACTCTCTCCTTCGAACCGCATGCTGAGCCTCGGTTTCCGTGGACGCCGGGGGGGCGTGGGGGATGTGGGGGTATGGAGGCCGGGTCTCCCGGCTCGTGATGTCTCGGCTGGGCGCGGCACCGGAGGCCGGTGTCACCCCTTCTGAGTACGCTCGTCCCGGGCCTTTGTACAGTCAATGGACAAAGTTCGTTCTCTCGTGCGTACGCTCTTCCCGCAAGCGGGTGAAGCTGCTGAGTACCTCGCCAACGGCTCTTGCGGCAGAGGGAGTTGCCGCGGTCCGGCGCCACGGGCGTGCCCGCTCGAAAGATGCCACCAGGTCAGCTGGGTGTGACCCTCACTCCAGCCGCCGTCCCACCGGTCGCCGGGAGCGGGGCATGAGACGGGCGGGAGTGGAAAGCCGCCGGATATGACACGTACACCGAATCAACAGCACGGAGACGACCGTGCGGTCTTCGCGGGCCGCTCCCAAGGCGCGGGTCCCGACGAGCAGGTCGAGGAGCGGGCTCCGGATCAGCTCTCGAAGATGCCCAAAGGGTCCTGGACGGCGGTGCTGCGCGGCACACTGAAGGAGTTCAAGGACGACGAGCTCACCGACCGGGCCGCGGCGCTCACGTACTACGGAGTGCTCGCTCTCTTCCCGGCCCTGCTGGTGCTCGTGTCGCTGCTCGGCATCGCGGGGGAGTCGGCGACCCAGCAAATCCTGGACAACCTGAAGAAGCTCACTCCCGGCTCGGCCCGCGACGTCATCAGCGACGCGGTGCAGCAGCTCCAGGGCAACGCCGGCATCGGCTCGTTCCTGGCGATCGTCGGCCTGGCCGTCGCGATCTGGTCGGCCTCCGGTTACGTCGCGGCGTTCATCCGCACCTCCAACGCCGTCTACGACATGCCCGAGGGGCGCCCGGTGTGGAAGGTCCTTCCGCTACGGGTGGCGCTGACCGTCACGCTGATGATCCTCGCCGTGGTCAGCGCGTTGATCGTGGTCTTCACCGGCGGCCTGGCCCGGCAGATGGGCACGGCCCTGGGAATCGGTGACGGAGCGCTGACGGTGTGGTCGATCGCCAAGTGGCCGGTCCTGGTCCTGATCGTGACGATCATGATCGCGCTCCTGTACTGGGCAGCGCCGAACGCCAAGGGGCGTGGGTTCAAGTGGATCACCCCCGGCAGCCTCCTGGCCCTGGTGGTCTGGGTGATCGCCTCCGCCGGCTTCGCGTTCTACGTGGCGAACTTCGGGTCCTACAACAAGACGTACGGAACGCTCGCGGGCGTCATCATCTTCCTGGTGTGGCTGTGGATCACCAACCTGGCCATCCTGCTCGGCCTGGAGTTCGACGCCGAGATGGCCCGCCAGCGTGCCATCGCCGGCGGCCACCCCGAGGACGAGGAGCCCTACGTCCAGCCCCGGGACACCCGTAAGTGGAGTGATGAGGACCGCCGCCGCCTGGACTGAGCGATGCGTGGAACAGCTGCGGCGGGGAAGCGGGGAGCCATGGGAATGCTGACCACAGTGCGCAATGGTGATCATCGGCTGACCCGGCGGATGGCCGCCTGGGAATCCGACTGGGCCCGCCGGCTCCTGCCTCCGGTGGAGGAAGCTGCCGAGCATACGAAGCTGTGGTGGGCGGTCGCGCTGGCCATGGCCGCCGGAGGCGGATGGAGGGGCCGCGAAGCAGCGGCTGCCGGGATCGCGAGCATGGCGGTGGCGGAGCTGCTGGCCAACGGGGTCGCCAAGAAGCTGGTGGGACGGAGCCGGCCGCCCAAGGAGTGGATACCGCACGACGACGTGGAGGACCGGCCCGACAGCTCCTCCTTCCCCTCCGGGCACACCGCCGCCGCCGTGGCGTTCACCGCGGCCGTAGCGCCCTCCTGGCCGGCGGTCGGTGCCGCCTGTGCGGTCCCGACGGTGCTGGTGGCCCTGGAGCGCGTCCACAGCGGCGCGCACTACCCCTCCGACGTCGTGGCGGGTGCCGCCATCGGCCTCGCCACGGCCGCCCTGGTGCGGGCAACGCCCCGACCGCTGATCCTCCGCTGGGGACGAGCACGGTTCGCAAGTGGGTGAGTGGCCGCACGCGGGGTAGACGCGCCGTGACAGGAGCGTGCACAACCCAGCCAGTCGGCATCCCGCGCCGGAGCAGGCAGGCCACGGCGCCAGGACCGACATGACCCAGATCCAGGAGGCAGTACACCGATGAGCACCCCCTCCCAGGGCCGCGAAGAAGCCGCGCCCACCCCCGAGGAGCTGCGGGAACAGGCCGAGCACACCCGCGACAGGCTCGGACAGACCGTGGAGGCGCTGGCGGCCAAGGCCGACGTCAAGGCGCAGGCGAAGGAGAAGGCCGCCGAGATCAAGGAGCAGGCCGGGGAGAAGGCCGCCCTCGTCACCGACCAGCTGCGCGAGAAGGCGGCGCACGCCGCTGAGCTGGTCAAGGAGAAGACTCCTGATCCGGTGTTGGACAAGGCGGCCCAGGCCGTGGCTCAGGTACGCGACAGCGCTGCCCGGGCCGGGCAGCTCGCTGCGGAGAAGACCCCGGAACCCGTCCGGGAGAGGGCCGAGTCGGCCGCGACCATCGCACGGGCCAACCGCACCCCCTTGCTCGCTGCGGCCGCCGCGTTCGTCGTCATCCTGCTCCTGCGTCGCGGCCGGAGGCGCCGGTGAAGGTATCCAAGATCGCCTACAAGCCGGTCGGCCTCGTGCTGGGTGTCACGGGCGGCATGATCGCCGGCGCGGCGTTCAAGCAGGCGTGGAAGATGATCGCCCACGAGGACGATGCGCCCGACGCCACCGACGAGCACCGCACCTGGCAGGAAGTCCTGATCGCCGCAGCCCTGCAAGGTGCGATCTTCGCGGTCGTCAAGGCGGCCGTCGACCGGTCTGGAGCCGCCACCACCCGGCGCCTGACCGGCACCTGGCCCGGCTGAACAGAGCAACGCGGCGCCGTCCCGTGCCCCGAGGGCCGGCGCCGCCACACCCCGAACCCCGAAAACGATGGAGGAAGTCGTGCCCGCCAACCCCGGCCTGCACGCCCTCGCAGCCGCCGCTCTCACCACCGCTGTGCTGCTCGCCCGCTGGTGGGCCACTCGCGCGGCTCGCGAGACGCGCGGTGCCGGGGCTGCCGCGTCACCCCGGCGACGCGCGGCGCCCGCACCGGCCGGGGAGAATTCCGTCCCCGATTGCGTGGCTCAGATGCATACGTCGCTCCTGGACCCGGCTCTGCGGGAAGCCGATGCTCACCTTGAGCAGTACTGGCACAAGCTCACCGCCCTGTATCCCCACCACGACGGCCCTCGTCAGCACAGGTAGTCCGGGTACAGGGGTCGGGCCTGGCGGCACACGGACGTTGGTCGAGCGTCGCGGGGTCCCATCCTGACCTCCACGATGTACTGATCGGTGAGGTCGAAGGCCATGAGCGGTTCGATGCCCACGTCGAGCCGCCCCCCTCGAGCGACGACAGCCCCACGTCCCGCACCGCTAGAGGTGAGACAGGGCGAACGCCGACAAGAAGCCGACCACGGTGACCAGCCCCGTCAACAGGTGCACCTTGCTGTAAGCCTCGGGGATCATCGTGTCGGCGATCATCGCCAGGATCGCTCCGCCCGCCACAGCGGTGATCGTCGCAAGGACCGCCTCGGGCGCTCCGCCCAGCAGGGCGTATCCGGCCAGCGCGGCCAGCCCGCTGATCGCGGCGATGCCTCCCCACAGGGTGAACACATACCTGCGGCTGCGACCGGCGCTGCGCATCCCGGCGGCGCTCGCGAGTCCTTCGGGGAGGTTGCTGATGAACACCGCCCCCACCGTCGCCACCCCCAGCTGCCCGCCCCCAGCAGGCTGGTGCCGATGACCACGGACTCCGGGACCCCGTCCAGCAGTGCCCCAGGGCGATGGCGTTGCCCGACCCAGGAGCCTCGGCCTCGGACGGCTGCTGCTCCCCGGAGCGCTTCCGGTGCTGGGCACCGCGCCGCGCCAACAGGGCGTTGGCGCCCGAGTAGACGGCAGCGCCCCCGACCGCCCCGGCCACCACCGGCCATATCCCGGAGCGCTCGTACGCCTCAGCGATCAGCTCGAACGACACCGCCGCCATCAGCACGCCGCTGCCGAACGCCATGACCAGGGCGATCAGCCGTGGCGGCACCCGCACCAGCGAGCCGACAGCGGCTCCCACGAGCAGAGCCGCACCCGCGAACAGGCCCCACCCGCCCGCGACCAACGCTCCCACCACAATCGCCCCTTTCGCACCACTGACAGATGTACCCCCGCCTACCCGCCAAGCCAGAGAGTAACGAGGGTTTCGCTGCTGCGGACGACGCCGTTGCTCCTGCCCTGTGAGGCGAGCCGGCCGGTGGCGGCTCCCGTGCTACGGCCTTGCTGCGCTCGGGTGGCCGGGAACGCTGTTCCCGGCCACCCGAGGTCCACGGCCACCCGCCGGCCAGGAGGAGTCGGCGAGGTTCACCCGGTGACGGTCACGAACGGTGTGTCACTGGTAGACCCGCACGTAGTCCACCAGCATCTTCGCCGGGAACGGGGTCGAGGCATCGGTCGGCCCCGGCCAGTCGCCGCCCACGGCGAGGTTGAGGATCAGGTAGAAGGGATGGTCGAAGACCCACGGACCGCGGGTCTGCTCGATCTGGGCCTTGTCGAGCGTGAGGACGGTCCGGCCGTCGAGGCTGTAGACGATGCCCTTGCTGTCCCAGTGGGCGGCCCACACGTGGAAGTCGTCCGAGTAGTCGGCGTCCCCCGGGAGCTTGTAGGGAGCTCCGATCCCCCACCGCCGTTGTACGCCGGAGCGTGGACGGTCGAGTACGACGTCTTCACGTCCTTGCCGAGAACCTCCAAGATGTCGACCTCGCCGTTGTACGGCCACGGCCGGCCGTCGAGGAAGTCGGCGCCCATCATCCAGAAGGCGGGCCACAGTCCGTTGCCCTTGGGCACCTTGACCCGCGCCTCGATCTTTCCGTACGTGAACTCGAACTTGTTGCCCGTGTTCATCCGGGCCGAGGTGTACTGGCAGGTGCCGCTGCCGGTGAGCGGGTCGGTCGGGCAGGAGGTGCCGGGGGTGGCCTGCTTACGCGCCTCCATGACGAGGTGGCCGGCTCCGTCCATGCTCGCGTTGTCGTGGTTGGTGTAGTACTCCAGCTCGTTGTTGGGGCCGGTGCCGGGGTCCGCGGTCCACTTGGCGGGGTCCGGCTTGGTGCCCGCGGGGGTGTTGAACTCGTCCTGCCAGACGATCCGGGGCGGGTTCGCCGGGTCGGGCGGCAGCGGAGGCGGAGTGTTCGGGGCCCCGCCTGTGCCGTACACCTGGAACTCCCACAGCGAGTAGCCGTAGGGGGTGGCCCGCTGGGTGCCGTACATGCGGACGTACCGGCCGGTGCCGGACACGGTCAGGGTCTGCTTGAACCCGGTGCCCGCCGTGGTCGAGTAGACCGGGGTCCAGTTCGTGTGGTCATTCGAGACCTGGATCTGGAACGCCTTGGCGTAGGCCGGGTCCCACTGGAGCACCACCTTGCTGATCTGCGCGGTCGCGCCCAGGTCGACGGAGATCCAGCCGGGGTCGGTCCATCCGGTCGTCGAGCTGGTCGCCCAGCGGGAAGCCGGGTCGCGGTCGAAGGCGCGGGCCGGGGTGCACTCCCAGCAGTTGCCGTCGGTCTGCGAGCTGGAGGCAGCGCCGGCCCTCCCGTACGACAGGAGCTTCTCGCCGGGGACGGGGTCCGGGTCGCTGCCTGTGTCCTTGGTGCCGAACACCTGGAACTCCCACAGCGAGTAGCCGTACTGGGTGGCCCGTTGCGTGGCGTACACGCGGACGTACCGGCCGGTTCCCGAGACGGTGAGCCGCTGATTTCCACCGGTGCCGGCGGTGGTCTCGTGGACCGTGGACCACGTACGGGCGTCGGCGGACACCTGGACCTGGAAAACCTTGGCGTAGGCGGCCTCCCAGCTCAGAGCGGCCTCGCTGATCCTGGCGGAGGCGCCCAGGTCGACCTGGATCCACTGGGGGTCGGCGAAGCCGCTGGACCAACGAGTGCCGGGATCACCGTCCACGGCATTGGCACCGGCGAAGGGGTTCTCGGTGGAGGAGACCGTCACCGGCCTGCCTTGCGAGAGCAGTGTGTCGGCGGCGTGGGCGGGCGGAGGGCCGGGCAGACCGGCGAACGACAGCAGGATGACCGCGAGGGCTATGAACAGACCCAGGCGGCGTGACAGCGGATTCACGGCGGCTCCTAGAATCGGATGGGTGGGCGGGAGAGTGCCAGGGAGCGCTCCCTGGAGGGGGAGCCTGCTGGTGCCGGGGAGAGGTGTCAAGGGTTTGGGTTCGCTTCGACATGTAGTCCCGCATTAGCTGACTGACCATCAAGAAGACTGTTACCAGGTCTCTTTCCCGATTCTTCGTACCTCAGGGAATCGATCCAAGGCGCTGCCGTGCGGGGCGCCCGCGTGCGTCCTGACGTGTGGCCGCACCTCTCGTCCTCTCGCTCAGGGAACGCTCCCCGAACTTGACCTGCGTCGGAACCGCGTCGGCCTCCAGGACGGACCCGGGCCCCAGAGGCGGGCCGGCCTCCTCCGGGCCGGGGGTCGCGGTCACACGGGCATCTCGTAGGGTCGAGGCGGGACGGTGCGCCACGCGGTCCCGTCCGGACAGAGCTCCGGCGAGACCCGGCGCGGGGGCAGTGCGGGTGGAGCAGACGGGGGCAGAGGATGGAACCGGGGGCGGCGAAGCGCGCTGAGATGAAGCGGCCCACACTGGACGTGGTCGCGGCGCGCGCCGGGGTGTCCAAGTCGAGTGTGTCGCGGGTCGTCAACGGTGCCCACACCGTCGCACCGGAGATCCGGGACCTGGTGATGCGCGCCGTACGCGAACTGGGGTATGTCCCCAACGCGGCGGCCCGCAACCTGGTGACTCGCAGGACGGACGCGGTCGCGATGGTGGTATCCGACCCGCCGCAGGGAGTGCTCTCCGACGACCCGCTGTTCTCCACCGTGGTGCGAGCCGCGAGCCGCGAGCTGGAGGCGGCCGGCAAGCAGGTGGTGCTGATGCTCGCGGAGTCGGACCGCAGCCGGGCCCGCGTCGAGAGTTATGTGGCCGCCGGCCACGTGGACGGCGTGCTGCTCATCTCCCTGCACGGCGCCGACCCGCTGCCCGCCGTGCTGGCCAGGACATCGCTGCCGGTGGTCTCGTTCGGTCGTACCGCGGCCCCGACCGTGCCCTACGTGGACCTGGACAACGCCGGCGGCGCGAGACTCGCGGTGCGCCATCTTCTGGACCGAGGGCGACAGCGCATCGCCACCGTCACCGGACCGCTGGATCTCAGCGACGCCCGTGAACGGCTCGCGGGCTACCGCGAGGCCCTGGGTCACACCGGCCGACGCCCGCTGGTGGCACTGGGCGCCTTCACCCGGATGTCCGGTGCCGAGGCCATGCGTCAGCTGTTGGCCGACGAGCCGACCCTGGACGCGGTGTTCGCGGCCAACGACCTGATGGCGATCGGCGCACTGCGGACACTGAGGGAGTCCGGGCGGCGCGTACCGGACGACGTGGCGGTGGTCGGCTTCGACGACATCGAGGCCGCTGCCTACAGCGCCCCGGCGCTGACCACGGTGTGCAGTCCGATGGCGGACCAGGCCCTGACCGCCGTCCGCCTCCTGCTCGGCCTGCTGGCAGGGCGGACCGGGGAGTCGGTGATCATGCCGAACGAGCTGGTGGTGCGGGAATCCACCTGAGCTCCTGCGAGCCCCGGCAGGCCGTGGGCCGGAGCTGACAGATACTCAACGGCCTCACAAAGCCTGGACACCGAGGCCGCTGACGGGATAGAAGAAAGGCTGCCTGCCGTCGTACACGGAGCAGCGTGGCGTAACGGCGCGAGACCCCCGGCCAGCTCTGGAGAGGTACGCCTGATGTCCTTCGAGCCCGTGTACATATCCCGTCGCAGTGCTCTGCGGGCCGGCGCCGGCGCGGCCGCCGTAGCCGGTCTCGGGGCCGGCCACCTGGCTGGCGCGAGCGGCGTCGCGGCCGCCGCTCCGGCGGACCTTTCGGACACCGCGTACATCATGAGCTGCGACGAGTGGGGTGCCCGCCCGCCCGCCGGGGAGCTGTCGACCCGTACGGCCTCCACCCGGCGGATCGTGGTGCACCACATGGCGTTCCCGAACACCATGGACTTCTCGATGGAGGCGGCCATCGCCTGCGCCGAGCGTGTCCAGTACATCCACATGGACAAGAACGGCTGGTCGGACACCGGCAACCACTTCAGCATCAGCCGCGGCGGCTATGTGCTGGAAGGCCGCCACGGCAGCCTGGACGCGCTGGAGGACGGCGGCTACCAGGTCGTCAGCGCGCACGCCGTCGGCCAGAACACCCAGTCGATCGGCATCGAGAACGAAGGCACCTACATCGACGAGCTGCCCACCGGGAAGCTGTGGTGGTCGCTGGTCCAGCTCTCCAGCACCATCTGCGCCCAGTACGGCTTCGGCGCCCAGAACATCACCGGCCACTGGGACTGGAACAACACCCAGTGCCCCGGAGCGAAGTTCTACTCCACCTTCCCGCTGCTGCGCCTGCACGTCGCCAAGCGCCTCGGCCAGGACCCGAGCTCCATCCCGGCCCGCACCTGGCCCGACACGTTCACCTCCTGCGCGGGGGCCACGGTCCGGACGCTGCAGCACCTGCTGAACACCCAGGGCTTCAACCTCGTCGCGGACGGGGCGTTCGGCGCGGCCACGCTGGCAGCGGTGCGCGCCTTCCAGACGGCGCACGGTTTCCCCAGCGCCCCGGACGGCACGATGTCCGGGCCGGCCTGGGAGGCACTGGCCCCGGAGATCGGCATGGGTGCCACCGGGGCCGCAGTACTCGGTGTCCAGTCGATCCTGGCGACCAAGCTGTACGCCGTGAAGACGACCGGCACCTTCGACCGGGCGACCTGGGTCGCGGTTGCCAAGCTGCAGGCGCTCCACGGGCTCCGGGTCACCGGGCGGGTGGACCTGAGCACCTGGTGTGCCGCGCTCGGCGGTGTGGTGGAGGAGAACTTCCGCGGGCTCAAGGGCCAGGCGGGGCTGGAAAGCGAGCTCGTCATGCCGGAGGCCGCCTCCCTCCCTCCGGTGATCCTCCCGGCGGACGGGGTCGTGGCCGGCGACGCACCCGCCACGCAGTTCGAGGAGGTCCCGGTCGACCAGGAGGTGCAGGAAGGGGTGTAGTGCGGCGGGGGTGACGGCCGCCGGTAAAAATCGGCGCGGCCCTGTCGTAGCGGGCCGTGCCATCGCCTCAGACGGTCGAAGCACCGCCCGCTCCGCCCGAGGCGACAGAGGACGGCTGAAATCCCGCTCTCCGTCCGGCAATTCAGGACGACGTGACGCATGTCCGTGGTCCACCACGGGAGAGCATCCGCCGACGCGCCCTGGTCAACGGCTCGGTGGCCGGGCACCATGGAGACCGCTCGACGGACACGGTCTCAGGAGGATGTCGTGCACTTGGCTCCCGGAAGTTTGTCACCGGTAAGGACGCTGTTCGCGGTCTTCGCTGCCCTTGCGCTCGGCGCCTCGGCCTCCACCGCCGCGGCCACACCTATCCCGCAGGTCGCTCACGCCCCGGTGCCTCATCCCGCCGGGAAGTACTGCGCAGCCGACCTCAGTGATCAGAAGACGACCTGCTTCCGAACGGAAGAGGATCTCGCCTCCTACGGCTCCACCCTGGCGTCGGTTCCCCTTGTCTCGGTCTACAACTGGATCAACTACGGGCAGGGCGGCGGCTACACCATCTACTACGGCGATCGTGGCTGTACCGCCACCACCAGCGACGTCGACTACAACATCCCGGGTCTCACCCATCCGTACACTTCCAGCAACCCCAGCGGGATCCTGGAGAACAACACCTACAGCTCGGTGAGCACCTACACCGCCCAGACCTGCGACATCAAGCTCTTCGACGGCGCCAACTACACCGGCGCCTCCTCGGAGTGGATCGATCGGTGCACTCACCTGGGCGGTTCAGGAACGGGAGACTGCCCATCCGTCAACTGGTACGACCGCGCCGGCTCCTACCAACTGAGCTGATTCGTGCGGGACCCGGTACCTCAGCTGATATCCCCCCATGCGAGGGCTTCGGAGCGCCGGGGGTACGAAGCAGGCGGTGACCGTCTTGCCCGACGCCTGGGGATGCGTGGCCCAGCCGTCGGCGAGCGCGTCGACGATGGCCAGGCCGCGTCCACCGGTCGTCGTGAGGTCTTCGGGCTGCTGAGTGGGGGGCATGGGTGCGGAGTCGTGCACGCTCACATGCAGGCAGCGGCTGTCCCAGGTGATGACCAGCTGGGCGTCACTGCGCGCGTGCACGTGCGCGTTGGTGATCAGTTCGGAGACACTGAGCAGAATCGCGTCCACGCTTTCGGGAGCGTTCCTCGTCCATTCCATAGACGCCAGGTGGTCCCGTGTCCAGCGGCGACCGGCCCGTACCCCACGCGATATGGGAAACGACTGCGCCCATCCCACCGCATACAGCGACGTGTCCTTCGTCATCGGCCCTCCTCACTTGGGTTTCCCCCTCCTCCTACCCTCGCATTCGAGGCTCACCACAACGGCCCCGGCGCGCAGTGAGAGCAAGGCTCCACCCCGGTGACGCTGTCCGTCAGTCCGTGCCGATGATGATGACCTCGTCCTCGACCGCCCAGCGGCGCTGCTCTGTTTTGGGCGGATTGATCCGCACACCGTAGCGGGGACTCTTCAGTACGTCGTGATGGCTTCGGTAACCGATGGCGCATTCGCCCCGATGCCGTGCGGCCGCCACCACGGTGGCGAAGGGCGTCTCACTGTCCGGCAGCACGTAGTCGGTGGCCGGCCGCAGGCGGACCCCTGTGCCGTCGGCGGAGAACAGTTCCTCGAACACCGCTGCCAAGCGCTGGTTCTGGGAGATCTGTGCCAGGAGCAGGCCGATGAGCTTGCCGCTGATGATGACGTCGGCTCCGGGGCTGATGGGAGCCAGCACCCGGTTCCGGTCGTCGATCAGTTCGGTGACGACCGGCAGTTCGCGCCCGGTGGCTTCCTCCAGCTGCCGCAGAAGCAGGAGGGTGACGAGCGTGCGGTTGTCGGGGTCGTCCGGCGACTGTCCGGGAACGGGGTCCCGGCCGAGCACGATCACGCTGTCGTAGGAGTGCACGTCCAGACGTCGCAGGGTCTCGGGCCGGGTGACGTCCCCGTGGTGCAGTGTCAGGCTGAGGTCGGTACCGCTGTCGGCATCGGCCTCGTTCACCTGCCGGACTGTCGCCTCTCCATGATCCGCTACCACGTCGACCGCTGATCCGGGTCGGGCCCGGCGGCGCAACTGGTCGATCATCAGGGGCGCTCTGCGATTCCAGCCCAGCAGGAGAACCCGATCGGCTTGCGCGGGCGCCGAAGGGCCGGATGCCACTACCGCCTCCTCGACCAGGTCCGCGCAGTCCTCCAGCACGGCTGTGTCGTCGTCACGGGTGATGACGACGAGCAGGTCGTCCGGAGCGATGCGCGTCTCCGGTGAGGGGTTGAGCAGGGGGACGTCTCCCCGCATCATCCCGACGACGCTCGACGTCGGGTAGGACAGCAGCGCGTCGCCGAACGGACGGCCGACCAGCGTCGCCTCGGCGACCAGGTAGAACTCGTCGCCGGCGAAGTCGAGGAGCTCCTGGTGGACGAGGGCGAGGCCGGGACGGCGGGCGGCCTGGACGATCAGCCGGGCGGTGATGGTGTCGCTCTCCAGGACGACGCCGCCCGATCCGGCGGCGAGGCAGGCGGCCAGGTGGTACCGGTCGTCCCGGACCACCGCGACGACGGGTGGACGGGTCGGCGCTCCGGCCAGAGCCGCCCGGAGGGCCAGCAGGGTCTTGACCACCTCGGCGTCGGAGTCGGGCTCGTCGTGGGGCAGGACCAGCACGACACCGGCCGTGGCCGGGCTGGTGAGGGCGAGCACGGCCGGGTCGGTGGTGGGGCCGCTGCGGCAGATCAGCCGCGTACGGCCGGTGAAGCCCAGCTTTGTGCTCAGGGCCTCCTCCATCAGGGTCTTGTCGCGGTCGGCCAGTACCGCCACCGCCGTGCGCTGCTGGTTGGCGTTGGCGGCCACCAGCTCGCTCACCACCGTGAAGACCTGCTCCGACCACCCCAGGACCACGGCGTGCCCGTGTTCCAGAACGGTGGTACGGCCGCGTCGCAACGCGGTGAGCCGCTCGGTGAGCGCCGTCGTGATCAGGCCGACGAGCGTCGAGACGTACAGCAGGGTGACCAGCGCGAGCAGCAGCGACATCATCACCTGGAGCGGCGTACCCGTGGCGCCGCCCAGCCGCAGTGTCTCCCCGGTGAGGTGCCATACCTGAGCCAGTCGGTGTGTCGGGGACGCCGGCACGTCGGGGTCGGTCCACACCAGCACCGCACTGGCCGGGACGACGACGGCCAGGCACAGCAGTGCCATCCAGCCGACGAGCGCGGGGGCACCGCGGGCCAGCGTGCTGTCGAACCAGTAGCGGACTCTGTCACCCACCGGAGTACGTCGCTGAGCCATCCTTCCCCCATCACCACACACCTTCCGCGAGGCCGCGTCGGCACCGCGTAGGCGGCGTGCCACGCAGGTCCGCCGGAGAGCACGGATGCGGATACGTAGGCCGCAGTCTTCAGGACCGATCGCCGCGGCAGACGCAGTCCGCTCAGCGTTCATTCCTTCGAGTTCACCGGGCCGTTCACATCAGCAGATCTGTCGCGATGTCTACACATGTCGCTCCTTCGCTCCTTCGGGTCAATTACGGGGCAGAGGGCGAACGCTCAGTCACGGAACCGATACAAAGGCTGACATGACTGAAGATCACGCCGTGGAGCGTGCACAAGGCGGTTTCTCGCGGAGGAGCTTCGCGGCGGCGGTCGGCACGGCCACGGTGGCCACGGCCCTGACAAGCGGTGTCACCGCGGCTGCGCCCGCACAGGCCGCCCCGCGCGACAGCACTGGCATCGACTTCGACCGGTGCCTCGCCGTCGCCCGCGCACTCCTCGTACTGGACTCCGACGACCGCCCCCTCGTCCCGCGTTACCAGACTGTGCTGAAGAAGGGACTCCCGGCTCAGCGAAGGGCACGGCCCAAGAACGTCATGGTGATCGGCGCCGGCCCGGCCGGGCTGGTGGCCGCCTGGCTGCTGAAGAAGGCAGGGCACCGTGTGACGGTGCTGGAGGCCAACGGCAACCGCGCGGGCGGACGCGTCAAAACCTTCCGGGCCGGTGGCCACGAAGGCGCCGAGCAGCCGTTCGCCGATCCCGGCCAGTACGCGGAAGCCGGCGCGATGCGCATTCCGGGCAGCCATCCCCTGGTGATGGAACTGATCGACCAGTTCCGCCTCGGCAAACGGCGTTTTCACTACGTCGACGTCGACAGCGAAGGGCTTCCCGCCAATCGCACCTGGATCCACGTCAACGGTATCCGCGTGCGACGCGCCGAGTACGCCCGCGCCCCCCGGCGCGTGAACCAGTCGTTCGGTGTCCCCGGGCACACTGGGACACCCCTGCCGGCACCATTCTGCGTTCCGTGCTGGACCCGGTGCGCGACGAGTTCAGTTACGTCGACCGCAACGGCAAGCGCGTCGACAAACCGCTCCCGGAGCGGCTGCAGGGCTGGGCCCGCGTGGTGCAGCGTTTCGGTGACTGGTCGATGTTCCGCTTCCTCACCGAACACGCCGGCTTCGACGAACGGACCATCGACCTGATCGGCACCCTGGAGAACCTCACCTCACGCCTCCCTCTCTCCTTCATCCACAGCTTCATCGGCTCCTCCCTCATCAGCCCCGACACCCCCTTCTACGAACTGGAGGGCGGCACGGCCGTGCTGCCGGACGCCCTGCTGGAACATGTACGCGAGGACGTACGGTTCGACCGCAGGGTCACGCGCATCCAGTACCACCACCCCGACCGTTCCTCGCCGGACGTCGAGCACGTCCGGAGCAAGGGCCCGCACGTCTGGGTGGACACCGTGTCGGAGGGCCGCGGCGGACCCGTCGTACGCGAGCAGTTCACCGCGGACGTCGCCGTGGTCACGGTGCCGTTCTCCGGGCTGCGCCACGTACAGATCACCCCGCCCATGTCGTACGGCAAGCGACGGGCGGTCTCCGAACTGCATTACGACAGCGCCACCAAGGTGCTGCTGGAGTTCAGCCGCCGCTGGTGGGAGTTTGACGAGGCCGACTGGAAACGCGCGTTGCACGCCGTCGACCCGGGTCTCTACGACGCCTACCGCACCGGCCGCGCCGCCGCGGACGGCAGCCTGCTCGGGGCTCACCCCTCCGTGCCCGCCGGACACATCTCAGCGGATCAGCGCACCCACTACGCGGCCAACCGTGCGATCGTGCGCGATCAGCCGGAGGCGGTCGACGTCGTGGGAGGCGGCTCCATGTCGGACAACGCCAATCGGTTCATGTTCCATCCCTCCCATCGGGTTCCGGGCAGCGAGGGGGCGTGGTCCTGGCCTCCTACAGCTGGGCGGACGACGCGCTCCGCTGGGACTCACTGGAGGACGAGGCGCGGTACCCGTACGCTCTGTGCGGCCTCCAGCAGGTCTACGGGCAGCGCGTCGAGGTCTTCTACACCGGCGTGGGCCGCACGCAGAGCTGGCTCCGCGACCCCTACGCCTACGGGGAGGCGTCCGTCCTCCTGCCCGGGCAGCACACGGAGTTGCTGACCGCCATTCCCGCGGCCGAGGGGCCGTTGCATTTCGCCGGCGACCACACGTCCGTCAAGCCGGCGTGGATCGAGGGAGCCGTGGAGTCCGCCGTGCGTACCGCATTGGAGATCCACACCGCGTGAGCCGTGCGGTCCGCTCGACCACGACGTGACCGGCAGGCCCCGGCGCTCCGGCGTCGGGGCCTGCCGGTTCGCACGCGCTCGTCCGGCGAGTGACCGACGGCTCACACGCGGTTGACGAGGCGCATGAAGCGCTCCCAGTCCCAGTTGCTCCCGGGGTCGGTGTGGTCGCTGCCCGGCACCTGGTGGTGGCCGATGATGTGCGCGCGGTCCTTGGGGATGCCGTGGCGCTCGCACACGTGCGCCGTGAGCCGCGCCGAACGCTCGTACATCGTGTGGGTGAAGTAGGCCGGCTGATCCACCCAGCCCTCGTGTTCGATGCCGATGCTGCGCGTGTTGTACTCCCAGCTCCCGGCGTGCCAGCCGATGTCCTTCTCCCGCACGCACTGGGTGATGTACCCGTCCGCCGAGCGCACCACGTAATGTGCTGAGACCTTTTTGGCCGGATTCGCGAAGATTCCGACCGTGTCACCGAACGTGGCCTGGGTGACATGGAGCACGACGAGGTCGACGGGGCGGGACGAAGGCCGTTCCGCCTCCGTGTAGTTGGACGGCGACGCCGGTGCCCAGGATGCCTGCGGGTAGTCCGTCTCCCCGGTGGAGGCCGCCACCGCGCGCACCGAGGCGGGCAGGAACGCCGCAGCGGCGCAGACCGCGGCGCCCTGAAGGATTCTTCTCCGGTCCACCGGCGCACTCCATCGGGGCAGGTAGGCCGCGAGGGAACAGCGCGGCCGTCTCCCGCAGATGACGACCGGGCCCGCGATTCGGTTCCCCGGAGCACTCTCCGCGCGTCGAAGGCTCCCGCGCCGTCCCTCCTCCCGAAGTCGCTGCCGTTGCCCGACGCCAGGGTGTCAGGACCCGTCACCGCCCCCGGGCCCTCGCACCCCCGCCCGGCACCGACCGGACCACCCCGAATGGTTCGGCGCCTCCTGGATAGGGTGGATGGGACAGCATCCAGACGGCACCCCGTGAAACGGAACAAGGAGCAGACGTGAGCGAGTCGGCGTCCACCGCCCTGCAGCAGGAGATCGCCCGGGAACTCCAGGTCGCCGAGACCTTCGACGCCGCGCGGGAGAGCGAGCGCCGGGTCGCCTTCCTCACCGAGCGGCTGACCTCCACCGGTCTGCGCGCACTGGTGCTCGGCATCAGCGGCGGCGTCGACTCCACCACCGCCGGCCGCCTGTGCCAGCTCTCCGTGGAGCGGGCGAGGGCCGCGGGCCACGAAGCCCGGTTCTACGCGATGCGGCTGCCCTACGGCGTCCAGGCGGACGAGCACGACGCTCAGCTCGCGCTCTCCTTCATCCAGCCCGACCACGTGCTGACCGTGGACATCAAGCCTGCGGGGGACGCCGCGCTGGAGGCTGCCCTGGCCGGTGGTGTGAGCTTCCGCGACGAACACCACCAGGACTTCGTGCACGGCAACCTCAAGGCGCGGCAGCGCATGATCGCGCAGTACGTGGTGGCAGGCGCGCACGACGGTCTCGTCGTCGGTACCGACCACGCGGCCGAGGCGGTCTCCGGTTTCTTCACCAAGTTCGGTGACGGGGCCGCTGACCTGGTGCCGCTGGCGGGACTGACCAAGCGCCGGGTGCGGGCCGTCGCGGACCTGCTGGGAGCACCTGCCGAGCTGGTCCGGAAGGCGCCGACGGCCGACCTGGAGAGCCTCGCCCCGGGGAAGACCGACGAGGACGCCCTCGGCGTCACCTACGACGACATCGACGACTTCCTGGAAGGCAAGCCGGTGGACGAGCAGGTCTTCGAAACGATCGTCGGCCGCTACCGCCTCACCGAGCACAAGCGTCAGCTGCCGACCGCTCCGTAGCGGCCGGGGGCTCCGGGCGGCGGGCCGACGCGGCGCATCCGGTTCACCCGACGCGACCGCAGCGCCCCGCATACCTCACCGGCGCCCGGGCCCGGTGGCGGCCGACCGCCGCACCGGGCCGGGTCACCCGCACCGCCCTACGCCTCCGGCAGGGCCACCGCCAGTGCCCCGGACGGGTCGTCGTCCGCCGGGCCCACCGGCATCCAGCGCCCCCGCTCCTTGCGGTAGGGCCACCAGCGGCCATCGGGCCCGTACCGGAGCTGTACGTCGGTGCCCGCCACCGTCCAGCGGTTCCGCCCGGCCCTCAGCCGTGGCCGCTCACCCTCCTCCCACACCTCGGCGAGCTGGGCGCGGGCCCGTGCCAGCGACTCCGCGTCCGGCTCCCACTCCTCGTCGAGTACGGCCAGCCCCGCGGGCCCGCCGTACTGCCACGCGCGCACCGCCGCCTCCAGGTCGGCCCGCTGCCGCCCCGCCCCCTGGGCGATGCGTGCGGCGATCCGCGGCTCGGGCCGGACATCGGCCGCCAGCCGCACCGCGTCCTGCGCGACGGTCAGCGGGTCCGGCACCGGCTGCTGTCCGTGCCCCTGGGCCAGCGCCTCGGCGAGCATCCGGTAGGCCCGTACGGCGGTGCCGGCCACCAGGAACTCCAGCGCCCCCGGATCGACCCCCGGCGCCGGGCCGGCTTCGGTGTCCAGGGACGGCGGCTGCCCCGGCTCCGGAGGCAGCGGGGGAGCGGCGGGCAGCGGCGGCAGTATGTCCCGCGCCGCGAACGCCTCCCGTGCATCGACGCCGGCGCCCGCCCCCGGCCCGGACCGTTCCCTCGCCTCCGGCGAACCGGGCGCTTCCCGGGCGGCCCGGGCCATGCTGCGGGCCTGCAGCTCGTCGAGCAGCCGGCGCTCGTCGCGGCCACGCATCAGGAGCAGGACGAACGGGTCCTGGTCCAGCAGCCGCGCCACCTGGTAACAGAGCGCCCCCGTGTGCGGGCAGTGGTCCCACGCCTCACAGGTGCACTCCGCCTCCAGATCCCCGATTCCCGGCAGCAGGTCCACACCGGCAGCCGCCGCGTCCTCCACCAGGTGCGGTGGCATCTCCCGGTCGAGCAGCGCGGCGATGTGTCCCGCCCGGTCGACCGCCATGTCGAGGAAGCGGTCCCACTCCTCGTCGCCGAGCCGCTGGAGCAGCACGTCACTGCGGTAGGCCGTGGAGTCCCGGTCCTGGACGACCGCGGTGATCCGGCCGGGCCGTACCGAGACCGCGCCGACCCCGCCCTCGCGGGCCAGCTTGCGCCCCCTTTTGAGCTGCTCGCCGTCGAGGGCCGTGTCCTCCAGGGCCTTCAGCCACGCCTGGCCCCACCACGACGTCGCGAAGCCCCGGCCGCCGGCGGGCGGCAGGGCGGCGAAGGTGCGCTCCGGCTCCTGTCCCACCACGCCGGTCTGCTCCTCGTCACCCTCGCCACTCCCGTACCGCTCGTCGTCGTCCGTCCTGTATCGCTCGTTCATCGGGCGCCCCCTCGCAGTTCCACCAGATCGGCCAGTTCCGCATCGGTGAGTTCGGTGAGTGCCATCTCCCCGGAACCGAGGACCGAGTCCGCGAGCCCCTGCTTGCGGGCCAGCATCTCCGCGATCCGGTCCTCGACCGTGCCCTCGGCGATCAGCCGGTGCACCTGGACCGGCTGGGTCTGACCGATCCGGTAGGCCCGGTCGGTGGCCTGCGCCTCCACGGCCGGATTCCACCAGCGGTCGAAGTGCACGACATGGCCGGCCCGGGTCAGGTTCAGCCCCGTCCCGGCGGCCTTGAGCGACAGCAGGAAGACAGGTGCCTCGCCCGCCTGGAACCGGTTGACCATGGCCTCGCGCGCGGCGACCGGCGTACCGCCGTGCAGGAACTGGGTGCGGACGCCGCGCACGGCCAGGTGCTGTTCCAGCAGCCGGGCCATCTGTACGTACTGGGTGAACACCAGGACACTCGCGTCCTCGGCGAGGATCGTGTCGAGGAGCTCGTCGAGCAGTTCGACCTTCCCCGACCGGTCCGCGATACGCGGACGCTCCTCCTTGAGGTACTGCGCCGGGTGGTTGCAGATCTGCTTGAGCGCGGTCAGCAGCTTCATCACGAGACCTCGGCGCGCGAAGCCCTCGGCGCCGGAGATCTCGGCCATGGTCTCCCGTACCACTGCCTCGTACAGGCCGGTCTGCTCGGCGGTCAGGGAGACCGCGCGGTCCGTCTCGGTCTTGGGCGGCAGCTCCGGGGCGATGCCCGGGTCCGACTTGCGGCGCCGCAGCAGGAAGGGGCGCACCAGCGTGGCGAGCCGTTCCGCCGCCGCCGGGTCGTTGCCGCCCTCGACGGGGCTCGCGTACCGGGTGCGGAAGGTGCTCAGCCGGCCAAGCAGGCCGGGTGTGGTCCAGTCGAGAATCGCCCACAGCTCGGAGAGGTTGTTCTCCACCGGGGTCCCGGTGAGTGCGACGCGGGCCCTGGCTCCGATGGTCCGCAACTGCTTGGCGGTCGACGAGTGGGGGTTCTTGACGTGCTGGGCCTCGTCGGCGACGACCATGCCCCACTCCGACCGGGCTAGCCGTGGCGCGTCCAGCCGCATCGTGCCGTAGGTGGTGAGGACGAACTCGCCTTCGGCCAGTGCTTCCAGCGAGCGCGCCGCGCCGTGGAAGCGGCGTACGGGAGTGCCGGGCGCGAACCTCTCGATCTCGCGCTGCCAGTTGCCCATCAGCGAGGTCGGGCACACCACCAGCGTCGGGCCCGCGGTCAAGGCGTCATCCTGGCGGTGCAGGTGCAGGGCGATCAGCGTGATCGTCTTGCCGAGGCCCATGTCGTCGGCGAGGCAGCCCCCGAGGCCGAGGGAGGTCATGGTGCTGAGCCAGTTCAGCCCGCGCAGCTGGTAGTCGCGCAGCGTCGCGGTGAGGGCGCCCGGCTGGCCGATCGTCTGGTTCCCGCCGGACTCCGGGTCGGCGAGCCGGTCCCGCAGCTGCTGGAGCCAGCCGGTCGCCACCACCTCGACCCGGCGGCCGTCGACCTCGGTGGAGCCGGTCAGCGCGGCGCCGAGCGCGTCGATCGGTGTCACCTCGCGGTCCTGCGTCTCGCGGGCGCGCCGGGCCTCCTCCGGGTCGATGAGCACCCACTGGTCGCGGAGGCGGACCAGGGGCCTGCCGGCTTCCGCGAGGCGGTCGAGCTCTTCCCGGGTGAGTTTCTGGTCACCGAGAGCGAACCACCAGTTGAAGGCGAGGAGTGCGCCGGCGGAGAGGAAGGACGGGGTGTCCGACTCCGTGCCGCCGGGCCCCTTGGCACCGTCCCGGCCCTCGTCGCCCTCATGGGGGCCGACCGGACCGATCACCGCGCGCGCGGTGAGCTTCCGGGCCAGCGCCTTGGGCCAGTGGACCTGTACGCCGGTCGCGGCGAGCGCACGCCCGGCGGGACCGAGCAGCTCCGCGACCTCCTCGTCCGCCGGGTCGATGGAGTGCGGCACCGCGGCCGACAGCAGAGGAGCCAGCGGCGGCCAGGCGCGCGCGGCGCGGCGCAGGGCGAGCAGGGCGTCCATCCGGGCCCGCGGGCCGAAGGCCGCGGACATCGGAGCGGTGCCTGCCCAGACGTCGGCCGCATCGGCGACCAGGGTGGGATCGCTGACGCTGTGGATCTGCAGGACGGCCAGGAACGAGGGCCCGGCTGCTGCTTCCCTGTCCATTCCGCTTAGGCTCCGGGGCGACTCCTCGATCCCCGAGACCTCGATGCGCAGAGAGAGCCGTACGCCCGCGTCGTGGCCGGCCGCCACATCGGCCGCCCATCCTTGATGATCAGCGCAGCTCTGCGGTTTCTCGGCAGTGAAGAGAGGGCTTCCGGTCGCGAGTGCGGCGGCCGGAGTACGCGGAAGCGAGTCGGCCACGGCGTCCAGGAACGCGCGAAGAAGTGATTCCGGTTCAGCCAGCAGAAGGGGCTCGTGCGTCGCGTCGAGCGGTACCGCGTGCGCGGTGGGAGGCATGGCTGCCGCGAGCGTCCGAATGCGGTCGAAGTCCTCGGCGGTGAGCGGGCCGGTCCGCCAGGCGTCGTGCTCGCCGGCGCTCAGTCCGGGCAACAGGAGTCCACGCGCGGCGAGCTGCAGGGCCAGCAGACCGGCGGCGCCCCAGAAGGCGGTGGCGGGGGAGGCGTGCCCGCTCGCCCGCGCCCGCGTGAGCACGGGCAGAGCCTCTTCCACGGACAGCAGCGACGTCGGCACCACGTACGGTTGTGCGTCCGCCCCGACGACGGTCAGTTCCCGCGGAATCCCGGGGGTCCGGGGAGGGGTGCTACCGTCCGGGTTCCAGAACGCGATCAGGCCGGTACGGGCCGGGTCCGCGGGGAGGAAGACTGCGGAGCAGCGGGACAGGTCAGAGATCTCGGAAAGCGTTGCCGCAGGAAGCCTGTGCACAGCGATGTCAGATTCCTCAAATTTGACTAGTGGGGCCGGGGTCGCCGAGGGTACTCCACCCGAGGCACCTTCCGGGAGAGATGCGCTGTGATCCAGGTCACTCATTTCTGCCTTCAGGGACTCGTGGTGCGGTCAGTGCCACCACCGGCGCCGGGGGCAAGCCCCCCAAGGCCCCGGGTGGTGGCGCCATGGCTGCCACGAGCCTCCCTTCCGTACGTTTCATGAGGTCAGCGCAGTCCAGAGACCGGAGACGTCATGCCCCAGGCGGTAGCCACCGTTGCTGAACACACTCGCGACGGATCGGAGGTGCCCGGAGACCTCACGGGCCTCGGCGGTTCCACAGCTTCCGGGACCGCCGGCAGCGATTTCGCGCCCCTCCTGCGCGCAGTCAGGGGCCAGGGGCTCCTGGAGCGCCGCACCGGCTGGTACGCCGCGGGCATCACCGTCAACTTCCTCGCGCTCGGAGCGGTGCTCACCGGCCTGGTACTCCTCGGCGACACCTGGTGGTCCCTGCTCCTGGCCCTGCCGCTGGCCCTGGTGTGGACCCGCATGGCCTTCGTCGGACACGACGCGGGCCACTCCCAGATATCAGGCAACCGCAGGACGAGCCGGAACATCGGGCTCGTCCACTCGAACCTGCTCCTCGGAATGAACGAGGCATGGTGGAACGACAAGCACAACCGCCATCACGCCAACCCCAACCACATCGACAAGGACCCTGACGTCGGTGTCGGGGCGCTGGTGTGGACGCAGAAGCAGGCGGCGCAGCGCGAGGGGTTCGCTCGCTGGCTCACCCGCAACCAGGCCGGCCTCTTCTTCCCGATGCTGCTGCTCGAAGGCATCGCGCTCAAGGTCTCCGGCTTCCAGTTCCTGCGCAGCCAGCCCATGCGTGAACGCCTCGTATCGGGCGCGCTGATGGTCAGCCACCTCGCGCTGTACGTGACGCTGCTCCTGACCACCATGTCGCTCGGCAAGGCCGTCGTCTTCGCCCTGGTGCACCACGCGCTCTTCGGCCTCCACCTGGGCATGGCCTTCGCGCCGAATCACAAGGGCATGGAGATGCCCGACCCGGAAGGCGAGCGCTGGGGCCACCTCCAGCGTCAGGTCCTCACCTCGCGCAACGTCCGGGGCACGGCCCTCAACGACTGGTTCCTGGGCGGGCTGAACTACCAGATCGAGCACCACCTCTTCCCGAGCATGCCCCGCCCGCACCTCCGCCTCGCCCAGCCGCTGGTCAGGGCCCACTGCCAGGCGATCGGCATGCCGTACGCGGAGACAGGGCTCATCGAGTCCTACCGGCAGGCGCTGAGTCACATGCACGAGGTCGGAGAACCGCTGCGATGAGCGGCGGTTCCTGGAACCGATGGGCGCCTGAGAGCGTTCTCACAGCAGGAGCGGCTCCGGCCGCGAAGGAGGCGTGGACCATGTCCAACGGTGCGAAGATCGCCCTCGGGGGAGTTGTCGCGGCAGCCGTCCTGTGGCCGCTCATAGGATTCTGGTGGGCCCTGCTCGTGCTGATCGGCGTGCCTGTGGCGGGGTATCTGATGCTCGACCCGTCCCAGCGACGCCGGCTCCGCCGGGTCAGCCGCAAGCAGATCGGCCGCTGACCCGGCGCCCGCAGGCCCGGGCGCGCTCAGGCCGGCCGGAGGGCCAAGCCGTCCAGGGCGGTCAGCAGACCGGGCAGTTCGGGACCGCGCCCGATCGGCAGCACCTCACCCGGCTCCTCGTCCAGCAGGGCGAACGCCATGTCGTCGGTCCTGGCGACCAGCGACCAGCCGGGACCGTCGACACGCAGGGTCCGGGCGCCGCCCGGCGCGAACGCGGAGCGGATGCGGCCCGGCGGCGGGGGATCGACGACGTAGGCGCGGGCCTCGGCCAGCACCCTGCGTACGCCGGGGTGGCGCCCCGGCGGCGCGGCGGAACCACCTCCGGGGCCGGCGGAACCACCTCCGGGCCGTCCGGATTCGCCGACAGCCTCCCCGGCATGGCCGGCGGCCGGGCCGTGAGCCGTCCCGTCGTCGACCTGCTCGCGCCACGCCGCCCACTGTGCGGCGACCTCGTCCGCGCCCAGGCGCCGCTGCGGAGGTCCCCAGCTCTCCGTGTCCGGAGGCGCCAGCGGCAGCGGTCCCCCGCCCCCGGCCTCCGGGTCGGGCGGCGGGTCGTGCGGGGCGGGGACGCCCGGTGCCGCCACGGCGACGGCCAGCGGCCAGCCGGGCAGCGCACAGACCACCGAACGGTCGTCGGGCGAGAGGTCGTACGCCATCCCGCAGTCCCAGGAAGCGATGGCCACCGCCACCAGCGACACGTCGTCGACGACCACCGTCCAGCGGGCCCCGCCGCCGTCCTGGCCCAGCACCAGGCCGTAACCCTCGGCATACGGCTCCAGGCCCAGGACTGCGCACGCGGCCACGTAGTCGTCACCGAGCACGCTCGGGAACTGCGTGGGCGTCAACAGCACCGCCGTCAGCACGTACAGTGCGTCGTCATCGGCGACCGTGTCTGGCGTCCCGGCCACAGCACCCTCCTCGTCCTCGTCGTGGCGTGGTGCGTCGGCCCGCACCTTAACCAGCGGGTAACCCCGTCGTCGAGGCCCTGACCGCCGGTACGAAGCCCTGTCACATGCCGTGCCAGTCGTGCCGGGCCCACGGGCGGGCAACTGTCCGCGACCGGAAGGCGATACGCGGGACCCGCGGTTGAGAGCGGCGGAAACGCACCGCACGCATGGCCCTCGGGCCGTCGCCTCATAGGCTGGGCGCACACGGGAGATGGGGGCGGCATGGCGAAGCGGTTCGACCGGCTGAAGGAAATCCAGCGTATGGATCCCGAGAGGGACTTCCTGGAGATCTACCGGCTGACCGTCGCGTACGAGTTCCCCTGGGACATGACACGCGCGCTCGAGCTCGCCGTCTACCGCACCTATGCGGTCCCCAGCATCGGACGGCTCCTCGCGGAGACCAGCGAACTGACGGACCGTCCGCAGAAGCGCTACGACGACACCACACTGCTCCTGGACACCGTCGTCGAGCACGGCTTCGCCGCCGAGGCCGGGCGCACCGCTGTCCGGCGGATCAACCAGATGCATCGCAGTTACGACATCAGCAACGACGACATGCGCTATGTGCTGTGTACGTTCGTCGTGATGCCGAAGCGCTGGCTGGACACCTACGGATGGCGGCGGCTCTCGCAGCACGAGCTGACGGCTTCCGCCGTCTACTACCGCACGCTCGGCGCCCACATGGGCATCAAGGACGTGCCCACGACGTACGAGGACTTCGAGCGCACGCTCGACGCCTACGAGGAAGCACACTTCGGCTGGGACGAGGGCGCGCGCAAGGTCTCCGACGCCACGCTCGCCCTGATGGCCTCCTGGTACCCGCGGCCCCTCGCCCGCGTCGTCCGCGGGGCGAGCCTCGCCCTCCTGGACGACTCACTGCTCCGGGCCTTCCGTTACGAGAGGCCGGGGCCCGCCACCCGGGGCCTGACCCGGACGGCGCTGCGCCTGCGAGCCCGGACGGTACGCCTTCTGCCGCCCCGATCCACGGCCCACTACGCCCGTCAGAACCCGGAGATCAAAGGGTATCCGGACGGCTACCAGGTCGCCGCGCTCGGTACGTTCCCCACCCCGGGTGTCCGAGGCTGCCCGGTCGCCCACGTACGGGGGCAGGTGCTCCCGGCGAATGACTCCGGCGTGGCGTGGGGGTGGCGGGGTTCCGCCTCGGTCGTCGCCCGGGAGGTCGTGAGACGCCCCGGCGCCCGTTGGTGCCCCCCCCGGACGGGCCCGCCGGAGCCGACGCGTGGGCGGGTGTGAATCAGCCGACGCGTGCGGCGACCACGAGAAAGCGGTCGTCCACGTCGACGTAGGTGTCCACACGCCATCCCGCGGCGGCCAGCAGAGGTCGGAGCACGGGCTCGGCCCGCAGATCGGTGTCGGTGATCGCCCGGCCGTGCCGGGCCGCGAGGGCGGCCCGGCCGACCGGGTGGAAGAGGGCCAGTAGCCCGCCAGGCCGCACCACGCGCGCCAACTCCCGTACGTCCGACCCCGGCTGCGCCAGATGGGAGATCAGACCGGCGGCGAACACCGCGTCGAGTACGCCGTTCCGCAACGGCAGCCGCGTCACGTCGGTGAGGAGAAGAAAGCCGCTGCGGTCACGTCCGGCCCGCACCGCCGTCTCCAGCATGGCGGGTGTGAGATCCGCACCCAGGACGGTGCCTTCGGGGCCGACCGCCTGGCGCAGGGCGTCGAGTGCGCGCCCCGTACCGCAGCCCGCGTCGAGCACCGCGTCGCCCCGCCGCAGCCCGAGCGCTTCGACGGCGGCGGTGTACGCAGGCCCGTCATCGGGAAAGCGGCTGTCCCAGTCGGCGGCCCGGGCGGCGAAGAAGTCCTGTACCTGTGTGCGGTCGTCAGCCATACGGACATGATCGCGCAGCCCGTGAGCGACCGGAACGACGAGCAGCCGGTCAGGTCCGAGCACTGCGTGAGCGTTCGGGAACCTCTCTTGACGCGTAGGCGGCGCGCACACGTCGGAGGAACCCCCGTTGCGCCCCCTTTCCCTGCGCGACCCAGGGGAGCGGTCAGCGAAATCCGGCCATTGCGCAACGAGGAACTGCTCAGCGAGGCCGGGCGGACCGTCGACGACCCCGGCGGCGTGGACCGGAAGACCACCCCGACCGTGGCGATGGATTTCGGCCGCATCCCAAAAGGTCCGGGCTGTGTCTGCAGCTGCCTCGGCACACCGGTCCACGACCGCTCCCGTTCCTCTGAGGCGCGCTGTCGCCGGGCGCGCGCGGCGCGGAGGTTCCCGCCGACTCCCGGCGGCTCGGCGTTGCTTCCCCGCCCTCGACCACGTCGAGCACCGCCGCATCCCCTTCGTCGTCGCGGTGAACCGCCTCCCGGGCGCTCGCACCGATGCGGCTCGAAACGTGTCCCGCGCCTGCGGCCTCGACCCGGGAAACCCGGCCGTGCTCGGTGACACGCGTGACCGCGGCTCCGGAAAGGAGGTCCTGATCCGTATGGTCGAGCACGCCGGGCGGATGCACACGGCCCGGCTCCTCGACTCCGCGGGCCGACCCCGCCGGTGCTCACCCCCGGACGGACATGGCGCGAAGCGTCGCCCCGGCTCAGGGCAGGCGCTTGCCCGTACGGAAGCCGTACGCGAGGCTTACGCGCGATGTGGGGAACGTATGAGCGGGGAGGACGAACGTATGGCGTTGGACCGGGGACTTGACTGGCTCCTTGACGATCTGACCGGCCGGGTGGAGCACGTACGGCACGCACTGGTGCTGTCCAACGACGGTCTCGTGACCGGGGCGAGCACCGGGCTCGCACGCGAGGACGCGGAACACCTCGCCGCCGTGTCGTCGGGTCTGCACAGCCTGGCCCGCGGCTCGGGCCGGCATTTCAGGGCCGGACGGGCACGGCAGACCATGGTGGAGTTCGACGAGGCACTGCTGTTCGTGACGGCCGCGGGCGAGGGCAGCTGTCTGTGTGTGCTGAGCGCGGCTGAAGCCGATGTCGGCCAGGTCGCCTACGAGATGACCCTGCTCGTGAACCGAGTGGGCGAGCACCTCGGCGTAGCGATGCGTAACGATGGCGCCGAAGGGCAAGACCTTCTCTGACCTGCGCTTATCGTTCGGCCGATGGAGTTGTCCACAGGCCGGACGAGGAGAGCCTCCTCCGGGCTACCGTGATCACACAGAGTATTCGAGCCTCACGGGGGAGGACAGTCATGGCTGTCAGGGAAGCGCCGCGTGTGCGCGTGGTCGATGGAGTCGGCGGTGCTCGCACGTCCGGTGCGGCTGATGTGGCAGAGCGGGGCGCGGAGCCGGCGGTGACCGTGGCCGCGGGGCGAGCCGCACAACAACTGGAGCTCAGGCGCGGCGAGTTCGAACTGGCTGTGCACCTCGGACTGATCGGCGTCACCGTCGGGCAGGGTGGCGGGCGGCCGCGGGTCCGCAGCGAGGAGATCGGCCGTCTGCGCGCACAGGCTGGTTTCCCGGAAGTACTGCGCGACCGGGTGCGCACTTTGGGGACGGCGGAGGGAGCCGGGCTGCTGGGAATCAGCCCCGTCCGCTTCACACGGCTGGCCCGGGTGGGGTGCTTCTCACCCGTCTCCTTCTATCTCAACCGCTACCGCGCGGTGGTGTGGCTGTATCTCGCCGAGGACCTCGCCCGGTTCGCCATCCGGGAGCCGGGGCTGCTCGCGGGAAAGAGTCCGGTCGGAATGCGCACGATGCTGACGGCGGGGACCGACTGGCGGGCGCGCAACTGGCGTACGTGCAGGATCGACAGGCTGCTCAGCAGTACCGAGGACCCGTGGGTGCGCGCATCGGTGGAGGCGTCAGCGCTCGATCCGGTCCAGCTCGCGGAAGTCGTCGACGATCCGTACGAGCGCGCCTACCTGGTGAAGGCCAGGCCCGAGCCGGTCTTCGGACGCCCGGGCTCGGTGAGCGGGCGGGAGATCATGGCGCAGCTGATGCTCGCCGATGATCCGGACGAGATTCTGTGGCGACGGATCAGTCTGGCCCTGGAGCTCGACCGGGCGCGTGAGGCCAGGCCCGCTCCGCGTCCGGGTGAGGAGCGAGATGGCAGCGCCATGCCCAGGAGGGCGGGCGCGCCGAAGGAAGGGGCGACGGAGGCGGTGTGGCGAGGGCCGGCGGGAGGATTCACAGCGCTGGGCGAAGCGCCCGAGGCGACCCCGGCACCTGACCCGCTGCCGGAACGAGGCACGGGGCCGGGTCTGTTGACCCGGCTCGGGCTCCGCAGGCGGGTGGCCTCCCCGTAAGCCGCTCGGACGCCGTCCCCGCTCGCAAGCCGCCCCGCTCGGTGCGGCGGTGTTCACCGGATGCCCTGTCGTGCCCTCCCCCGCAAAGGATTCGCGCCCGGACAGGGGAACAGGCACTCTGATCACCATGCTGATCAGGGAAGCCACCATCGAGGACTGGCCCGCCATCTGGCCGTTCTTCCACCAAATCGTCGCCGCGGGAGAGACGTTCACCTACCCGCCGGACCTCGGCAGGCAGGAGGCACGCGAGTGGTGGCTCGTGCCGGCGCCGAGCCGTGTCGTGGTCGCCGTGGACGACTCCGGCACCGTCCTCGGCACGGCCAAGATGAACAGGAACCACCTGGGCAACAGCTCGCACATCGCCAGCGCCAGCTACATGGTCGACCCGGCCCACTCGGGGAGAGGCGTGGGCCGGGCACTGTGCGAGTACAGCGTGGAGTGGGCGCGCGCCGCAGGCTTCCGGGCCATGCAGTTCAACGCCGTGGTGGAGACGAACGTCCACGCGGTACGCCTGTACAGGAAGCTCGGCTTCGAGGTGCTGGGGACGCTGCCCGAGGGCTTCAACCACCCGGTCGAGGGTTACGTCGGGCTGCACGTCATGCACAAGGCCCTCTGAGCAGGTGCGGGGCGGTCACCCGCTGTCCGGGCCGGGCGGTGGCCGTCGCAGAATGAGGCGGAGAGATCACCCACGACCGGCGGAAGACCCGCCCAGGCCCCGACCGGGAGCGCACAGATGAACGACGACACGGTCCTGCTGCACACCGAGGGCCACACCCTCCACATCACCCTCAACCGGCCACGGGCTCTCAACGCGCTGACCCACGCCATGGTGCGGCGGGTCGACGAAGGGCTCACCATCGCGGAGCAGGACGACGCGGTAGTCGCCGTCGTGCTCAGTGGAGCGGGGGAGCGCGGGCTGTGCGCCGGCGGGGACATCCGCTCCTTCCATGACGACGCGCGCGCCGGGAGCGAGGCGTCCCTGGCGTTCTGGCGCGACGAGTACCACCTCAACGCCCGCATCGCTCGCTTCCCCAAGCCGTACGTCGCCCTCATGGACGGCATCGTGATGGGAGGCGGCGTAGGCGTGTCGGCCCACGGCGATATTCGTGTCGTCACCGAGCGCTCGCGCGTCGCCATGCCCGAGACCGGCATCGGATTCGTCCCCGACGTCGGCGGCACCCGCCTCCTGGCGTCGGCCCCCGGTGAGCTCGGCACGCATCTCGCGCTCACCGGACAGGTGATCGGCGCGGCGGACGCCCTCTTGTGCGGGCTCGCCGACCACTTCGTACCCTCCGAGCGGCTGAGCGACCTCACCGCGGCGATTGCCGGGAGCACCGACCGGGACGAGGTCGTGGGCACGGTGCGAACCCACGCCTCCCAAGCGCCCGAGGGCGAGCTCGCCGCCCACCGCGAGTGGATCGACACCTGCTACGCGGCGGACACCGTCGAGGAGATCATCGACCGGCTCAACGGCAGCGGTGTCACCCCGGCGAAGGAGACCGTCGAGGTGCTCCTCGCCAAGTCACCCACCGCGCTCAAGGTCACGCTCGCCGCCGTACGCAGGGCTCGCCGGCTCGGCAGTCTGGAAGCGGTGCTCGACCAGGAGTACCGAGTCTCCTGCCGCGCCTTCGCCGCGCCCGACCTGGTGGAGGGGGTACGCGCACAGATCATCGACAAGGACCGCGCCCCCAAGTGGTACCCGGCAGCACTGGCGGACGTCACCGAGGCCGACGTGGCCCGCTACTTCGCGCCGCTGGAGGGCCGGGAGCTCGGCCTCGGCTCTCCCGCCTGACGACGTGTCCTCGCACGGCCGTCCGCCGCGCGGCGCCTGGCACATCGCCGAGACTGTGGGCCGCGCTCGGCCGTCCCGGTCACACCCACCAGACGCCGCGCGGCCCGGCCACCGGCCGGCCGTAGGACGGCGGTTCGAGGACACAACCCAGGAGATCGATCCCCTCAACGGCTTTCGAGCAGGGCCGCCGCACGGTCCCAGTCCCGCTCACCGCCCCGGGGGGTGTAGTGCCGTAGATCCTGCGTGCGGGCGACCAGCCGGCGCATGTCGGCGAGGTCGCCCACCAGCCCGTGGGCGCGCGCCTGGAGCAGGATGTTGCCCCGGGGCCGTCGCCTCGGCCTGCCCCGCCGTGACCGGCAGGCCGGTCGCGGCGGCGGTCCACTGGCAGAACAGCTCATTGCGCGAACCGCCCCCCAAACGGACACGAGTCAGCTCTCTGCCCGCCAGCTCGGTTGCCTGCCGCAAGGTCCTGCGATGCGCCGGCACCAAACTTTCCAGCACGCACCGCACACAGCCGCCCGGGCCGTTCCGGCGGAGTCCGGCCAGGGTGCGTCAGGAAGGCGCCGCATCGCGGTGCCCCGACCCGGTCCAGGCCCGGTTACGGGGGGTACCCCGACGGCTCGTCAGCGAGCTGAGTCAGTCAGCGTCGGCCGCAGTGCCCGTACGAGAGAGAACAGCCGCTCCTCGTTGCCCGACAGTCCCGCTCCGCGCAGCGCCTCATCAGCCTCCGCGATCGGCGAAGCGAGCAGCGGGATGTACAGCGGGGCGTCATCCGGGTCGGCGAGCGCGGCCCGGGTCGCCTCCAGTAGACGGACATACGCCTGCGCCGCCGCCAGCTCGTCGTTTCGCATCTCAGCATCTCCCGGTCAGAGGTGTCGGACCGTCAAGGATTCCCCACCGGTCTGACAACACGCCCCAGGCGGCACGGCGGGGCGAGCCCGCTCGGGATCAGCCCCCGCCCGAAGGGCCCGCCGGAGCCTCGACCTCCAGGAAGCGCCGGCGGCGCGGCCCCCGGTACAGCAGGGCCGTCCAGCCGAGCCGCCGGAGCACTTCGGCACAACGCGGCAGCGCCTCCTCCTCGTCCTGGGCGGCCCCGCTCCCGGAAGGGCCCAGCCACTCCACCCGGACGGAACCGGGGGACCCGGCCGGGCTCACGCGATAGCCGAGAGCGACCCGCGCACCGGACGCGTCGAGGGCGGACGGCGGTATTCCGGCGGCCTCCAGAGCCAGCGCCACGGCCCGGACCGTGCGGTGGACCTCCCAGGGGGCGGGCACCGCTTCCGGGTCGGCATGCTCCGTGTTGGTCAGCCGCCGGATCTGCAGCATTCCCTCGTACGCGGTTCTGAGCGACCCGGCACGCCGCTCCGCCGTTTCGGGGGGCGGCGGACCGTCCCCGGTCGCGGGCTCGAACCCCGTCCCGTCATCCGTGCTCATCCGTGCCCCCGTTCCGCGGTGACCTGCGTGAGCACAAGTGTGCTCCGTCCCACTGACATGTCGCGGGCCTCCAGGAGCGCGACCGCCTCGGGAGACATGCCGGCCATCGTGATCCGTTCGCCTCGGTGGCAGGGCGGAGAGGGACGGTACGGCGGCCGGTCCGTCAAGTTGATGATCATGTGGCGACACATACGGGTGACGCTTCGTTAAGCTCACCCTTTCAGCACATCCCACCAGAGGAAGCCACACACTGTGCCCGACCACGTTCCGGCTGCCGTCCCCGCCGGCGAGCGCCCAGCTCTGCGCGCCGACTGCGCGAACTGCTTCGGGCTGTGCTGCGTCGCTCTGACGCTCACCGCTTCGGCGGACTTCGCGATCAGCAAGGAGGCCGGGAAGCCCTGCCACAATCTGCGGGACGACTTCCGTTGCGGCATCCACACCCGGCTGAGGTCCGAGGGGTTCTCCGGCTGCACGGTGTACGACTGCTTCGGTGCCGGTCAGAAGGTCTCGCAGGAGACGTACGGGGGCCGCGACTGGCGGCGGGAGCCAGGTACCGCCCAGCAGATGTTCCAGGTGTTCCCCGTCATGCGACAGCTCCACGAACTGCTCTGGTATCTCACCGAAGCGCTCGCGCTGCCCGCGGCGGCGCCTCTCCACGCGGACCTCGGTCAGGCCCGCGATGCCACCGAACACCTGACGGACCGGCCGGCCGGCACCCTGGCCGAGCTGGACGTGTCCGCGCACCGTGACGCGGTGGCTGCCCTGCTCCTGCGGACCAGTCAGCTCGTCCGCGCCGCCGTTCCCCGCCGCAGGAAGCGCGACCATCGTGGAGCCGACCTCATCGGAGCACGGCTCAGGGGGGCCGACCTGCACGGGGCGAACCTCCGGGGCGCCTATCTCATCGCGGCCGACCTCACCGGGGCGGACCTGCGGGTGGCCGATCTCATCGGCGCCGACTTCCGTGACGCCGAACTGGCGGGCGCGGACCTCACCGGCAGTCTCTTCCTCACCCAGGCCCAGCTCAACGCGGCCAGGGGAGACGCGGCCACCAGGCTGCCGCCTTCCCTGACCCGCCCCTCGCACTGGGGTCCATGAGCCGGGTGCGGGCGGCCGCCCCTTACCGGCAGACGGCACCCGACATCCGGAAGAGGGCGGGACGCGCCCGCTCCGCCTCTCAGCCGGCCTCCAGCTCCGTCTTCAGCCGCTCCAGCGTGCTCCGGATGTTGCGGGCCTGAAACGCGGCGAAGGTGTGCCCCCGGGTCGCGATCCGGTCGAAGGCGTTGGCGAGGAGGTCCGGCCACGCGCGCCGGTCGTCGGTCCACGTCTCGGTGACGCGCGTGGCGCCGTCCACCGGCTCCAGGCGGTACTCCCAGGTGGCTATCGCCCCGGGCAGCCGAGGGCGCCGTGCCCCGATGGCGTGCACCCGGAACGCGAAACGCTTCCCGGGCTCGGCGGCCGTCACCGTGCACCTCGTGGTCCAGCGCAGCGCACCGCGCTTGTTGCGCCCTTCGAAGACCATGCCGACGTACGCGGCGCGGGGCCCTCCGGCGACGGTCGCCCCCGTGTTCTCCGGGCTCCACCGCCCCATCGCCGTGGGGTCGCTGAGCTGCTCGTACACCGCCGACGGGGTGCGGTCGACCACGATGCTGTCCGAGACGGTCATGGTGCGGGGCATACGGCGGCTCCTTCTCACGGCCCGTCGTGGACACCTTCCGGGAGCCGGTCAGGGCCGTGGGGCCGACGCCCCGGAAGGCACACCCTACTCAGCGGTAGCGACGGGGCCTGCGCTCCGCGTCGCGGCGGCGGGTGCCGGACCGGTCGGCGGCCTTCAGGGACGGCGGCCCACAGGCGTACGAGGGGACCGCCCGCCGCGAGGGCGGTCCCCAAGAGCTCAGGCCCGCCACTCGGCGGTTCGCTCCCCGGACGCCTCGGCGAGGGCCTTGACGACGGCGTCCACATCACCCTGGTTGCCGTACACCGGTGTGCCCGGCTGCTGGCGCCACGACTCGTCAAGGCCGCCCGCGTCCACGGTGTCGAAGCCCAGTTCGTCGATGAGCTCCCGCACGGTCCGCTTGGCGGCCGGGTCGTCACCCGCGACGGGGAGTGCCTGACGGCCGGGAGTGCCCTGCGGGCGGCCCCGGTCGAGGATGTCCTGCGCGTACGTCCCGTTGAACGCCTTGACGACGGGGTGGCCGATCTGCTGTTCGGTCCAGCGGCTCTCCGGCAGCCCGTTCTCGATAGCGTCGATCCGGCCGTCGCGCTGCGGGTAGTAGTTGCCGGTGTCGATGACCACCGCACCGGGCGCGGCTCCGTCGAGGATGTCCTCCGGCAGCGCCGGGACGGCCTTGAGCGGCACGGTCACGACGACGACCTCGGCGTCCCGCGCGGCCTCGCCGACGGTGACGGGGCGGGCTCCTGTCTCCTCGGCCAGCCCTGTGAGGGTCTCGGGGCCGCGCGAGTTCGCCACGGAGACGTCGTGCCCGAGAGCCGTGAGTCGACGGGTCAGATTGCCGCCGATGTTGCCCGCTCCGATGATGCCGATCTTCATGGCTCCGACCTTTCGATGCGTTCCGATGCGTTCCGATGAAGGGGTACGTGGTGCGATCAGTCTCGTTGGGTGACCAACGGCGCGCAGCCGGACGCTATTCCGAGGCCGGCGGATCGGTTCTTCTCACCCACGGTGGATGGGAGGACGACGGCCCGGGCACGTAGCGAGCAAGAACCGGAACCTCTTACCCCCACTTGGAGGTGGCGCCCCATGCTGCACGGCGTCGACGTCAGCGCGTACCAGACGTCCTTCGAAACGGACGGTCTCGACTTCGTCTTCATCAAAGCCACCGAAGGCCGCTCCTACGTCAATCCACGCCTGGCGAGTCAGACCGAGCAGGCGCGGGACGCCGACTGCGTGGTCGGCTTCTACCACTTCCTCTGGCCGGGAGACGCCGACGAGCAGGCGGAATACTTCGTGCGCAAGTCTCCCGAGCAAGCCGGCGACGTGCTGGCCGTCGACTGGGAGCAGACCGGTGAAGGCACCCGCGCCGACTGCGCGGACAAGGACCGCTTCATCCGGGCGCTGAAGCGACTGCGGCCCGGTCGTCGTGTCCTGCTGTACTGCAACCGCCACTTCTGGCTCAACCATGACACGACCTCGAACGCGGGCGACGGACTGTGGATCGCCGACTACGGCACGGCGGGCAAGCCCCGTATCGAGGCGGCGTGGCGCATCCACCAGTACACCGACCACCCGCTGGACAAGGACGTCGCGGACTTCCCCTCGCGGCAGGCCATGCGCGAGTGGGCCGGTGGACAGGAAGCACCGCGCCCTGCCCCGATGAGGTGACGCCGCCCGGCGTTGTCCGGCACGGCCGGGCGTTGTCGGCCGAAGGAGTGCCCTTCGCCGACACCGTCGAGCTGCCGGGGCGGATGTCCCCCGGTGCGGGCGGCCGGAGCGCCATCCTGGTCGCCGGTGCCGCGACCCCCGGCGTACGCCGGAGCGACCCCGTTCCGCCCCGCCGACACAGCGTCCTCGCACCGGTCCGCCGATACCGAGGGACGGCTCGACGAGAAGGGGAAGCCGTGGAGTTCGACAAGGACAGCGCCCGGGGCCTGGCCCAGCTGGAGGGCTACCTGTTGTGGAACGCCGAGGTGGAGGACGCCCGCAGACGAGCCGGTCGTTTCACCGACGAGCTGCCCTGGCTGACCCGCGCTCAGCGCGAAGAGGTCGAACGGGTCTACACGGCTGACCGGGTCGCCGCGTGCCGGGAGTCACTCGTCCGCGTCTCCGAGCGTGCCGCCGAACTCCGCGGCGAGTACGCCGCTCGCTACCGCTCGCTCAGGATCCGCTGCGTCGCCGCCGTCGTCCTGTCTCTCGGCGCGGCAGGCGGAACCTGCGCCGCACTGGCCCTCCTCATCCGCTGACCACCGGCACCCGCTGACCACCGGCCCGGTCACCTGAGGAGCGCACGGACAGCCGCCCGTGCCCGGGCTCCGTCCGTGGCAGGGAGCGCCGACGCGGGGTGAGTGAGCCGCCTGTTCACTGGCGTATCAGGCAGAAGGGACGCTCCGCCGATCCGCGTAGGCGCGCCGGCCACGCTCGTCGGGACCCACGTCGAGCACGCTCGCCGCCAGCGCCGACACGTGCTCGGCGAGCGCCTCCGCATGGGCGGCGGGCAGTCGGGCGCTCCTGTGGCCGAGGTGAACCGCGCAGGCCGTCGTCGTGTCGACGAGGCGTTCCAGCGCACCCGCGACCTCCCGCGACCCCGCCGTACGCCGGGCCACCGTCGGGAGTTCGGCGGCCGACAGATCGATGGCGGTGCGCGCCGCCGCCAGCGACCGGTACGCGTCCCGACGCAGCGCGCCACGCCCGGTGTGGTCCTCGGGGGAGTCGAGGACGTGCCCGAGGTAGCGGTGTGCCGCGCTCACCGCCGTATCGAGGGCGGCGCGGACGGTGTGGCCGCGCTGCCCCGGCAGGGGGAGATGGCCGACCAGGAGAACGGTCGCGCACGCCAGGAGCGACTCCACCAACCGTTCGCGGGCCGCCTGCGGCTCCCCGGCCAGCAGGACCAGGGAGAGTACGAGCACGGTGACCACCGCCGTCTGCGCCGCGAAGTGCCGGGTGGCCACGGGGATCAGTGCGCCGCACACGGCGACCAGGCCGACCAGCGCCAGCTGACCGGAGATCGGCACCACGAGTACCGCGAACACGACGGCACCCACCGCGGTCCCCGCGGCCCTGCACAGCACCCGGGAGACCAGCGGGCCGAGATCGGGCTTCACAAGGAACACGGTGGTGGCGGGCAGCCAGTACCAGTGGTCGTGGCGCAGGCTCTGCGCCACCGCCGTACTCACCGCGCAGCACAGTGCGACCCGGATGCCGTACTCACGGCCCGCCGCGCCGAACGCCTTCCGCGCCAGGGAGACGCACGCGCCACGGCGCCGCGTGCGCGGCCGCTGCCCGGAGGGCCGGTCGAAGGCCGAGGCTGCCCGCAGGAGGGCTTCGTCCAGGGCGCGCAGCCCTGCGTCACCCCGGGCGGGGGCGGGAAGAGGGCCGGACGGTCCGCCGGTGCGCACCGCCGCGGCGAGACGGCGGGGTCCTTCCGCTGTGCGGGCGGGCAGCGGATCTCCCGCCCAGGCCAGAGCGGTCGCCGCCTCGGCCAGCGGCAGGGCGGCCGCGTACTGCGCGTGCAGGCGGCGTTCGGGTGCGGAACTCGCGTACCGCCGCAGCCGGGGGCCGGACAGCGCGTCCTGGGCGTGGTCGAGGGCGGCGGTCAGCGCGGCACGGCACGCGAGGGCCCGGGGTCCGCCGGCCGCGACGAGCAGTTCCGCCACGGCCGTGTAGACGGCTGCCACCGCTTCACATTCACCGTCGAACAGGTAGGGGCCGCTTCCCGGCCTACCGGACGAGGGCAGCGCCAGTCGGAGCGAGGCGAGCCAGCCCGCCCCGGCGAGGAACAGCAGGGCACGCAGCCACCCGGGTTCCGGCAGGGGCATGCCGGCGCCGATCACGGCCGCCACCATCACCTGCGTGCCACAGGCGGAAGCGACCGGACCGGCCGAACTGACCGCTCCCGCCACCAGCCCGAGGAGTCCGAAGACGAGCGGCAGCAGGAACAGGGACGGTTCGTTCCCGGCGGCCACCGCCGTCGCGGTCCCCAGCAGCAGGCCGGCGGCGCCCGCCAGGGCCGGAATCCCCATCCGTGCGACCGAGGCCCGTCTGCCTCCCGGCCTGTCGTTGATGCCCGCGAACATCGCCCCCAGCGCGACGGGGACTCCGGCGGTCGGATGCCCGGCGAGCACAAGCCCGAGCAGAGGAGCAGCGGCCAGCGCCCCACGCAGAACGGCGCTCCACCGGACGGGACCGCGCTGTGTCCGCAGTACATGGCCGAGCCACGGCGGGAGAGGGGAGGACGGGGTGAGGAAGGCGGGCGGGAACACCGGACTCCTGAGGTGCGCGGGACACGGGAACGCGCGCGGACGCCTTCGGCCTGGACGCTGCCGTCAGCCTAGGGGCCCGACATGGAGGCAATGCTTCCCGTCGATTTCCACAAGGTGTCGACCACCCCGGCTCGCCGTGGTTGAGCCCCAGGGACCGTCACATCGCGGCGCCGAACTTCTGCGTCCACACGGGGCCCGCGGAGGTGTCCCGCACGCCCACACCGATCTCCTCGAACGAGCAGTTCAGTATGTTCGCGCGGTGCCCCGGGCTCTTCATCCAGGAGTCCATCACGTCCGCCGCGGTGCGCTGGCCCTTCGCGATGTTCTCTCCGTACGTGCTCCAGCGGTACCCGGCCGCGGTGATGCGGTCGCCCGGGTCCGAACCGTCCGGGGCGGTGTGCGAGAAGTAGTCGCGGGCCGCCATGTCGGCGGAGTGCCCTGCGGCGGCCGTCGCGAGCCGCTGGTTGCTCCGTACCGCTCCGCATCCCTCTTTCGCACGCTCCGAGTTGACGAGAGCGGTGACCTGTTCGGGCACGCCGGACGGGGCGGGCCGCACGGTGCCGGGCGGCGCGGGGCGGGGGGACGGCGGGGACGGCTTGCGCGTGCTCGGCGCGGGCGCGGGCGTGGGGGAGGCGCTCGGCGTTCTGGACGCGCTGGGCGACGGCGATGGCGAAGGTGAGGCCGAGGTGGAGGAGGAGGGCGAGGCGGACGGTGACGGGCGGGCGGGTGTCGAGGCGCTGGGCAGGGCTGCGCGTGCGGCGGCCGTCGCGGGCTTCTCGTCCTCGGCCTCCTCCACCCGGCTCTCCTCGTCCGCGTACAGGTGCACCGCTCCACCACCCGCGCCCAGGACGGCGACGGCGGCCAGTGCGGCCAGGACCGTGCCGCGCCGTCGCCGCCGGACCATGCTGCGTCTGCGCTCCGCGCGGCCCGGCCGGCCGGCCTGCGTCGCGTCGGCGGCGAGTACCGGATCGGGTGCCGTGCCGCCGGCGGACACCGCCATGGGCACCAGCGCCACTCCCACCAGCAGCCCTTCCGCCGGTACGAGACCGACCCGGTGCCCAGCGCACACCGAGCAGTCACGGGCATGGCCGGCCATCCGCTTGCGCCAGAGAGGGGAGGGAACCCCGTCCCACCCGGCGGCCAGCGACTCCAGCAGGACGCAGCGCGGCTCGGCCGCCAGCGCCCGGACCACCAGCCTGGCCGTCTCCAGCTGGGCCTTCATCCGCTGGACCCGCACCGCCGTGTGCTCGGGGGACAGTTCGAGCGCGAGCGCCACCTCGGACCTGGACAGCTGCCCGGCCGTCTCCAGCCACCACAGCGACAGCAGAGCGCCGTCGCCCTCGTCGAGCCATCGGGTGGCCTCGGCCACCTCCCGGCGCTGGCCGGAGAGCCCGAGCCGGATGATGGTCAGACCGACGAAGTCCGCGGCGGGGTCGGCCACGTCATGGGCGTCGTCCAGACCGACCGTTGGTATGTGCTCGGGCCGGCGCTCCCGCCAGTGCCCTCGTATCTCGTTCATGGTGATCGCCACGAGCCAGGAGCGGAAGCTGTCGGGCGTACGCAGTGAGGGCAGCGCGCGGAGCACCCGCAGCACGCTCTCCTGGACGACGTCGTCGACGTCGGCGTGCCCGTTGAGCGCGCGGCCGACGATGTTGTAGATCAGCGGCAGATACGCGGTGACGAGCCGGTCCTGTGCCTGCTCGTCGCCGGCCTGCGCGGCCCTGATCAACGCCGTCTCGTGTGCCTCGCCCATGCTGTGCTCACTCTTCCGGAGTCCTGTTTCGTCGCGTCCCACACCAGGGAGATGCCGTGGGGCGGGGAAGATAACAAGAATTCCGCCGCGGACCCACACCACGCCGGATTCCGGCGGGCGCGGAGCCCGCCGGAATCCGGCGTGGTGACGGGCGGAGCCCGTCCCGGGGAGCCTCCTCGGCCGCCCGGGACGGGGCGCGTCACATCCCCGGCGGGGGCGGGGGAGTGCCCTGGTCGCGGTCGGTGCCGAACTGCTGCCTGAGCTTGTCCTGAGCGGTGTCGACCTGGCCCCGGTACTTGCCCTGCGTACGGTCGTCGATCATGTCGCCGGCCTTGTCGACGCCCTTCGAGGTCTGGTCCTCATGGCCCTTGAGCATCTTCTTGATCTTGTCCATAGCGGACATGGATGATCCTCCTGGAGTCGGCACCTGTACCCCTCCAGAGTCACCCCGCCCCGTGGCGTCCGCATCCGGACCGACTCGACGAGCCCGGCAGGAAGTGTGAAGGACGCCACCGTGGGCACATACCGGTTAACCAGGAGGGGGTGGTGGCCATGGGCCGCATCCAGATCGTTCGTCGTCCCGCGCCGCCCACAGGACCGCCGCCGCTCGACCTGCGCACGCCGTCAGGCCGCCCGCTCCCGTACTGAACGGGCCGGCCCTTCCCGTACGCGACGAGGTCACCCGACCTCGTCGCGCGGTCCGGTGCCGGTGCCCGGCCGGGGGACCGGGGGGAGGGGCGCCAGCTGCTCCACCAGAGCGGCGAGCTCCTCGCAGGCCAGCTCCGTCTCACGCCGGATGTTCTGGTGCTCGGTGACGATCGCGGCCAGAAGCAGCGCCGTGAGCGCCACACAGCCGTTGAGGATGGCGAGGTTCACCATGACCTCCAGCACGCTGTGATCCTCGAAGGGACCCGCGCCGTCCCGTCCGCCGACGACCGCGAACACGGAGACAAGCAACGCGCACGGGGCGCTCCCGGGCAGCTGGAAACGGAGCGCGGCCCAGATGATGACCGGGAACACCAGGTAGATCATGGAGAACGGGCCCCGGGTCGCCACCGCCGTCGCCGTCACCGCGATGACCGCCAGCAACACCGCTTCCGCCCACCGGCCGGTCGGCCGGGTCGGCCGCGCCCTGCGCAGGACGAGCAGGACCGGTGTGACCACGAGAACGCCCATCGCGTCCCCCACCCACCAGGCCGACCACACCAGCCAGAACCGGCTCAGCGGAAGTTTGTCACTGAGCATGAGTGCCCCCGCGCCCACGGTCGCGCTGATGAGCATCCCCAGCAGCGCGCCCAGGAAGACGAGCGCGACACCGTCCCGCAGACGGTCCAGCTCGACACGGAAGCCGATCCTGCGCAGTGCAAGGAAGGAGAACAGGGGCGCCAGGGTGTTGCCCGCGGCGATCCCCGCCCCGTACAGGGAGAGCGATCCGCTCATCTCCACGATGGTGAGCAGGGCGCCGAGTGCGATGGCGGGCCAGATCCTGATACCGAGACAGAGCAGCGCCCCCAGCGCGATGCCTGTGGGCGGCCAGAGCGGAGTGACGACGGAGCCGTGCACCGCCATCTCCTGGAGGAGGCCGAGCTGCGCGGACGCGTAGTAGGCGGCGGCGACGCCGAGCGTCTGCAGAACGGCAACGGCCCGGCGTCTCGTTTCCTTGCTACGGATCACGGATCTCATCAGACACCGGCGGCCACTCCGTACGGCCGTGACACGCTTCGCCGGCCCCCGCGTCACTTCCGCGATCGGAGCGCGGCCTCGTGCCGCAGGACGAGGACGGCGGCGTCGTCCTCGTGGCCGGTGAGCGCCGCCGCCGCCAGGATCTCGTCCGCGAGTTCTTCGGCCGAGGCCCCCACATGGGCGCTGACGATGCCGCGCACCCGGTCCAGCCCCTCCTCGATCCGCAAGGACGGGCCCTCGACCACGCCATCGGTGAGCAGGACGAAAGCGCCTGCCGCGTCGAGCGCGTGCCGGGTCACCGGATACCGTTCGTGCGCCGCGATACCGAGGGGCATGCCACCCTCGTCGGTGGTGATGCCGGTCCGCCCGTCCTCGGTGGCCCACACACACGCCACATGACCGGCCCGCGCGCTGTGGAGTTCCCAGGTCGAGGGGTCGAGGCGGAAGAACGTACAGGTGGCGAAGAGCGTCGACCCCACCGACACGAGCAGGTCGTTCGTGCGGCCCATGACCTCGCCCGGATCGGGCTCCGTGCCGGCGATGGCGCGCATGCCGATGCGGATCTGCCCCATGAAGGCGGCGGCCTCCACATCGTGGCCCTGGACGTCACCGATGGCGAAACCGAGCGAGCCGTCCGGCAGGACGAACCCGTCGTACCAGTCGCCGCCGATGTCCAGCCCGTGGTGCGCCGGGGTGTACCGGGCGGCGGTCTGGAGGCCGGGAAGGGTGGGCAGCGAGGCAGGAAGCATCCCGCGCTGAAGTGCCTGTGCCAGCTCCACCCGGGCTCGGTGCAGCTCCACTTCCTGCCGGGCACGCGCCGTCAGGTGGTGGAGCGTGGTGAGCAGCTCCTCGGCGCTCGCTGAGCGGGGGTTCCGACGCCGGTTCATGGCCGCTCCGCTGTGCGTAAGTGCCTGAATCCTATTTCGGTGCGGGCGCTCGTGCGACCCCAGCCCGTGCCGAGCGGACGTTCGACCGGGCGGGTGGGCGGTGCGCGCCCGGCCCGTGGGCCATGACTCAGGTGACGGGTACGGCTGGACCGCGCTCGACGTCGGTGGCCGGCTCCGCTGTCGCGGCGCCGAACCAGCTGGTCAGCGGGGTGAGCAGCTCCTGCTGGTCCTCACCGGCCCACACCACGTGGCCGTCCGGGCGCAGCAGTACCGCAGGTGCGTCCACCTCCTCGCTGACGTCCACGACGTGGTCGACCCGGTCCGCCCAGCCCGCCACCGAGAGCCGGCCCGTCCGGTCGAGGAGCAGGCCGCGCCCGCTGTGCATCAGCTCGTAGAGGCGCCCGCGCCCCACCCGTACGTCCCGCATCCGCCGGCCGAGCAGGTCGTGGCCCTCGCCCACGTCGTAGCGGACCTCGACCGCGGTGATCATCCCGGTCACATACCGGTTCACCTCCTCGAAGTCCATCAGCTTCGCGAACAGCTCCCGCAGCGCGGTGGCACCCGGATCGGTGCCGAGCAGGGTGATCTGTGCCCGTGTGTTGTCCAGCACGCGGGCGCCCACCGGGTGACGTTCGGCGTGGTAACTGTCGAGCAGTCCCTTCGGCGCCCATCCGTGGACCTCGGCGGCGAGCTTCCAGCCGAGGTTGAACGCGTCCTGGACCCCGAGGTTGAGTCCCTGCCCGCCGGTCGGAGGGTGGATGTGCGCCGCGTCACCGGCCAGCAGCACGCGGCCGACCCGGTAGCGCTCGGCCTGCCGGGTGGCGTCGCCGAACCGGGACAGCCAGCGCGGCGAGTGCGCGCCGAAGTCGGTGCCCGCCCAGGCCCGCAGCTGCCGTCTGAACTCCTCCAGGGTCGGCGCGGTCGCACGGTCCTCGGCGACGCCGTCGGCCGGCACGACGATGCGGTGCCTGCCGTCCTCCAACGGGGCTACGCCGAAACGGAGTTGGGTTTTGCGCACTTCCGCGACGACGGCGGCGACCGTGGCCGGGTCCGCGGTGATCTCCAAGTCCCCGAGGAGGGTCTCGACCCTGGCGGGTTCGCCGGGGAAGCCGACACCGAGCAGCTTGCGCACCACGCTGCGCCCGCCGTCGCAGCCGACGAGGTAGCGCGAGCGCAGTCGGGCGCCGTCCACCAGCTCGGCCGTGACGCCGTGTTCGTCCTGGCTGAGTCCGGCCAGTTCGCGGCCGCGCCGGATCTCGGCGCCGAGTTCGATGGCACGCTCGTCGAGCAGCCGCTCCGTGACCGGCTGCGGGGTGGCGACCCCGTACGGGTGAGCCGTGTCCAACCGGTCGGGCCACGGCTTCATGATGCCGCCGAACATGCCGCCGACCTGGAACTTCTCGCTGACCGCGAGGAACCTGTCGAGCAGGCCGCGCTGGTCCATGATCTCGACGCTGCGCGCGTGCAGTCCCTGCCCACGGGACTGCTCGGTCGGTTCGGCGAGCTTCTCCAGCACGACCACGTGCACTCCGTGCAGCCGCAGCTCGCCTGCCAGCATCAAGCCGGTCGGTCCGCCGCCGACCACGATCACGTCGATCATCAGTGAGCCCTCTCATCGGGGAGCCGGATACGCGGGCGACGGCACACCTACGGTGTGCGTCCGCCATTTCCGCAGGTCCTGGCCTTGAGCGGTCATTCTGCGCGGTGACCGGGGCCTTGCCGCAAGCCCCCCGGTGGGCTATACCTTGAGGAGGGCAAGGAGTGCGTACTCCTTGCCTTCGTCGTTTCCCGCCGCGGCCGGCCCCGGGTGGGTGGCCGAGCGCAGGGCCGCGAGCCGGGTGGCCGTGATCGACGCCTCCGCGGCGCGACTGCGCCAGGTTGGCTGACAGGACCTCAGGACCGAACCGGAACGACCCGGTCGGCCGGGTGGCGAGGGCGGCCGGGCGCTGAGTGGTTCCGCGCCGTGGGACTCGTTGGGCCGGTCGGCCCAGGGTGGCAGCCTCGTTCGGGTGTGCGTCGGGTGGGAAGCGCAGCGGCGCTCTTGTTGCACGTAATGTGCATTAAGAGAGATTTGCCCGGATGGCGTAGTGCATGCGGTTCGTGTCGCGTGTTGTTCTCGCGCCTCCTGACCGGGGTGCTCCACTGGCGCCACCTGCACGTTTGTGTTCCACGCTCTCCAGGCGCCACGAACGGTGACGGCGGTGTGCGTGATGGTGAGGCGGTGCTCATGGTTTTCTTCGGCTCACGCATCCCATGCGTGGTGATGTGCGCGATCGGTGAGGGCAGCTGACGATACGTCAGGGCCCGGCCCCGTTCGGACGGCACGTCCGTCAGGTCGCCGGATCACCTTCCCCCACGTTGGACCCCTCCTCGAGCCGCGTGCCACGGGCCGGGGCTGAGGGTCCGCAGCCGAAAGGACCAGCTGTAGATGTCCCGTTCCAAGAGGCCCGGCAAGCGCATCGTCGATCAGTCGCTCCTCGTCCTGGGGACCGGCGCCCTGGCCACCGGTCTCGCGGTGCTCACCCTCGCACCGAGCACCAGCATGGCCTCCAGCCACCGGGAGGCTCCGCTGATCGCGGGGGACCCGCGGGCGGACAACACCGACGTGTACGCGTTCACCAGCCCCGATCGCAGCGACACGGTGACCCTGGTCGCGAACTGGATCCCCTTCGAAGAGCCCAACGGCGGTCCCAACTTCTACCCCTTCGCGGACGACGCCCGCTACACCGTCAAGATCGACAACACCGGGGACGGGCGGGCCGACCTCACCTACGCGTGGAAGTTCCGCAACCAGGTCCGCGACGCCGCCAACCAGTTCCTCTACAACACCGGACAGGTCACCTCCCTGAACGACCCGGACCTGAACTTCCGCCAGGTCTACGACCTCACGGTCACCGACACCCACGGCCGCACCCGCACGCTGCTGCGGGACGCGCCCGTCGCGCCGTCGCGCACAGGCCAGGCGTCGATGCCCAAGTACGGCAAGCTGCGCTCCCAGGCCGTGCTCGGCGTGCCGGGAGGCGGCAAGGCGTTCGCCGGCCAGACCGAGGACCCGTTCTTCGCCGACCTGCGCGTCTTCGACCTCCTGTACGGCGGCGACCTGAGCAAGCGCGGCCAGGACACCCTGGCCGGCTACAACGTCAACACGGTCGCCCTGCAGATCCCCAAGAAGCACCTCGCGCTCCGGGGCAACACCAGCCGCAACCCCGTCATCGGTATCTGGTCCACCACCGAGCGCCGCGGCGCGGACGTGCACAGCGGCCGGTCGCAGACCAGGACGAAGACGCAGGACGGCTACCGGCAGGTCTCGCGGCTCGGCAACCCCCTCGTCAACGAGGTCGTCGTACCGCTCCAGTTCAAGGACGCGTTCAACTCCATCTCACCCGACCAGGACCGCACCGTGCAGCCGGTGGTGGACAAGGTCTACGACCCGATCCTGCCCAAGCTCATCCAGAAGGTCTACGGCATTCCGGCGCCGGCCACCCCGCGTGACGACCTCGCCGAGATCTACCTCACCGGCATCTGCAAGGCGTGCGGCCCGATCAAGGCGGACCTCAACGCGCACAGCCTCAACAAGGACGCCGACCGGCGGCAGATCGTCCCGGCCGAGGAACTGCGCCTCAACATGGCCGTGCCGCCCACCGGCAAGCCCAAGCGCCTCGGCGTACTCGCCGGTGACCTGGCCGGATTCCCCAACGGCCGCCGCCTGGCCGACGACGTCATCGACATCTCCCTCCAGGCCGTCGAAGGAGCCGCCCGGACCGGCAAGCTCGTCCCGGCCCTGGCCGAGGGTGACAAGGTCAACGCCAACGAGGTCCGGTTCGGCACGTCGTTCCCCTACCTGGCCCTTCCGCACACCAAGAACGTCAACCGCTCCGGCGGCGGCGTACAGCAGTCCTCGCTGAAGCCCGCCCAGGCATCCGCCTTCGGTGCGGCGGGCGCGCTGCTGCTCGGTGTCGGCGGCTACCGCGTCTGGCGCCGCCGCGCCACCTCCTGACCCAGGGGTCCTGGTGGGCACGGCGACGGCCGCGCCCACCAGGACCGCGCCCGTCCGCCCCCGCACGACCGGAGGACCCGTGCCCGGCCAGAACACCGCCCCACCCGAACCGCCTCGTCAGCGCGGGTACCTGCGCAGCGCGGTGGTCGCCCTCGGTCTCGGGGCGATCCTGTTCACCGTCGGAGCGGTCGGACTCTCCCCGGACGCCCCCTCGGCCACCGGAGCCACGACGCCGAGCGGGGCATCGGGCACGGTGGACAGGACCGACGCCGTCGAAGCGCTGCGCGAGCGGGTCCGGCGTCTGCCCGGTGACGCCCCGGCGTGGGCGTCGCTGGGCATGGCCTACGTGCAGCGGGCCCGCGCGACCGCCGATCCGGCCACCTACGACCGAGCCGAAGACGCCCTGAGCAGGTCCCTGGAACTCCAGCCGGCGGGCAACCACCAGGCGGAGACCGCGATGGGTGCCCTCGCGGCGGCACGCCACGACTTCCCCCGCGCGCTCGACTGGGCCGAGAAGGCCACGGCGGCCAATCCCTTCAGCGCCTCGGCCCACGGCGTGCTCGCCGACGCCCATACCCAACTGGGGCGGTACGACGAGTCGTACCGCGCCGTACAGCGCATGGTCGACCTGCGACCCGACAGCGCCTCCTACGCCAGGGCCTCCTACACCTGGGAGCTGCGCGGAGACCGCCGCCGGGCCCGCGAACTGATGTCCAGGTCCCTCAAGGCAGCGGCAACCCCCACGGACAGGTCCTTCGCCCGGACGCATCTGGCGCTCCTCGCCCTGGAGAGCGGAGAGCACCGCACCGCGCTGCGCGAAGCCGGGGCCGGGCTGCGCGAGGCTCCGCAGGACAGCGCGCTTCTGGAGGTACGCGCACGCGCCCACACCGCCCTCGGGCACCACCGGCAGGCCGTCAGCGACTACACCGCCGCTCTCGCGATCGCCCCTCTGCCCCACTACCTGCTCGGCCTCGGCGAGTTGCACCAGTCACTGCGCCGACCGGAGCAGGCCGAAGCGCAGTACGCGGTCCTGCGCGCCCAGGAAACGATCCGCGAGGCGAACGGGGGTCCCGCCGACGTCGACGCCATCCTGTTCGAAGCCGACCACGGCGACCCCCGCAAGGCCGTCACCATGGCTCGCACGACCCTCGCTGCCCGGCCCTTCATCGCCGTCCACGACGCCTACGCATGGGCCCTGCACCGCGCCGGAAGGAACACCGAAGCGCTCGGACAGGCCGATCAGGCCCTGGCACTCGGCACACGCAGCGCCCTGTTCCACTACCACCGCGGAATGATCCACCACGCGCTCCGCCGGACCGCCCCGGCCCAGCAGGACCTTCGCCGGGCGCTCTCCATCGACCCGCGCTTTCATCCCCTGCACGCTCCCGCCGCAGACAGCGCCCTCAGCAGAATCGACGACACCGCATGATCCGCACTCTTCTGCGGGCCGTGGCAGGCCCGGTGACCGCCTTCGTCCTCACCGGCGCCGCGGCGCCCGCAGCCCTCGCCCACCCCCTTGGCAACTTCACCGTCAACCATCACACCGGGCTGACCCTGCGACCGGACCGCGTCGACGCCCTGGTGGTCGTGGACCGGGCGGAGATCGCCGCCGTCCAGGAGTTCGCGGACATCGACCGCGACCGCGACGGCAGCCTCGCCCCACAGGAGTCCACGGCCTACGCCACCGCCAACTGCGCGAAGCTGGCCCGCCAGGTGCACGCGACCGCAGGGGGCAGCCCCCTGCGGTGGACACCGGTCCGCAGCGCGCTGAGCCACCATCCCGGCGAGGCCGGACTGGAGACCAGCCGCCTGGAGTGCTCGCTGACGGCCACGGCCGGCCTCCGCTCCACCGCCGCCGTCGAGCTGCGTACCTCCTACGACACACGACGCGTCGGATGGCAGGAGATCACTGCCCGCGGCGACGGCGTGCAGCTCACCGCGTCCGACGTGCCGGCCGATTCACCGACCGACGAGCTGCGCCGCTATCCCGAGGACCCGCTCGCCGCTCCGCCCGACCGGCGGACGGCGACTGTGAGCACCGGGCCCGGCCACGGCAGCGCCACCACGTCGATCAGCGACAGCCTCGGCGGCACCGGCCCTCTCGCGGGCGTCGCCGACAGGATCTCCACGTCCTTCACCTCGCTCGTCGGTACGCGCGAACTGACCGTCCCGGTCGGCCTGCTCGCCCTCGCCCTCGCCATCGTGCTGGGCGCGTCCCACGCCGTCCTGCCGGGACACGGCAAGACACTCATGGCGGCCTATCTGGCCGGCCGCCGCGGCACACCCAGGGACGCCCTCACCGTCGGGGCCACGGTCACCGTCACCCACACCGCCGGGGTACTGATCCTCGGCCTCGCCCTGCCCCTGGCCACGCACCTGGCCGGCGAGACGGTCCTGACCTGGCTCGGCATCGCCAGCGGCCTGCTGGTCACCTCGATCGGCCTGTGGCTCCTGCGCGGCAGCCTGCTCGACCGGAAGACAGGTCACCACCACGGGCACGGCCACCACCACCATCACGGCTTCGCCCACGGCCGCCACCACCCGCACGAACACCCCCACACAGGCGCCGACGCGTCACCGCCGGTCCTCCCCGGCAGCCGCCACCCACACCACGAGCAGGAACCCGCCGCCGTCGCACTGCTGACCAGACAGCACGCGGCTCACCCTCACCCCCCTGAGCCAACCCCCTCGCCTGCCCGGACCAACCGTGGCGGCCTGGTCGGGATGGGCATCGCCGGCGGGCTCGTGCCGAGCCCCTCCGCACTCGTCGTCCTCCTCGGCGCCGTCGCACTGGGGCGCACCGTCTTCGGGGTCCTCCTCGTCGTCGCGTACGGTCTGGGAATGGCCGGCACGCTCACCCTCGCCGGGCTGCTGCTCGTACGCCTGCGTGACCGCGTCGAAGCCGGTATGCGCACCGCCGCGGCCGACCGCTGGACGGGGGTGAGGCGCCTGGCCCGTTACGGACCCGTCGCCACCGCCGCCCTCGTCCTCGTCGTAGGGATCGGACTCACCACCCGCGCGGCACTGGGCCCGTGGTGACCGACACGTCCGGCACCGTCCACTGGCTGTTCGGCGACCAGCTCGGCCCGCACTTCGTCGATCCGGCACGGGGCGGCCCGCGCCGGGACGCGCCGTTGCTGATGATCGAGGCCAGGAGCGTCTTCCGCCGGCGCACGTTTCACCGTGCCAAGGCCCACCTGGTCCTCTCGGCGATGCGCCACCGAGCCGCCGAACTAGGCGACCGCGTGCGGTACGTCAAGGCGGACACCTATCGCCAGGGTCTGCGCGAGGCGGTCGGGGAGGCGCCGGTGACCGTGCACCATCCCACGTCACACGCGGCCCGCGCCTTCGTCAGCGCGCTGCCCTCCGTACGTGTCCTGCCGGCTCGCGGTTTCCTCGTGACCCACGACGAGTTCAAGCTCTGGGCGGACGGGCACGGCACGGGGCACCTGCGGCACGAGGACTTCTACCGGTGGGTGCGCCAGACGCACGACCTGCTGATGGAGGGGGACCGTCCCGCAGGCGGCCGATGGAATCTGGATCACGAGAACCGGCGGCCCCCGCCGCGCGGCGCCACCGAGCTGGCGGTGCCGGCGCCGTATCGCGCCAAGGAGGACGACATCGACGCCGAGGTGCGGAACGACCTCGACCGCTGGGCGCGTGACGGGGACGTCGAGTTCGTCGGTGAGGACGCACCGCGCACGTTCCCCGCCACGCGCCGCGAAGCACTCGCCGCGCTCCGGCGCTTCGTCGGGCACCGGCTCGCCACGTTCGGAGCCTACGAGGACGCGGTGCTCACAGGGGACCCGACGATGAGCCACAGCCTGCTCTCCTCGTCGCTCAACCTCGGCCTGCTGGACCCTGCGGAGTGCGCCGAACGGGCGGAGGCGGCGTGGCGGGCGGGTGACGTGCCGCTCAACAGCGCGGAGGGATTCGTGCGGCAGATCGCCGGCTGGCGCGAGTACGTCTGGCACGTCTACTGGTACTTCGGCACGGAGTACCGCGCGAGCAACGCCCTGCGCCACCACGAGCCGCTGCCCGAGTGGTTCACGGAGCTGTCCCCGGACGCGACCGACGCGAACTGCCTCGCCCACGTCCTGCGGCAGGTCAGGACGACAGGCTGGACGCACCACATCCCCCGCCTGATGATCCTGGGCAGTTTCGCCCTGCAACGCGGCTGGGACCCCCATGCCGTCACCGACTGGTTCCACCGCAGCTTCGTCGACGGCTACGACTGGGTCATGGTCCCGAACGTGGTGGGCATGTCGCAGTACGCGGACGGCGGGCGCATGACCACCAAGCCTTACACGTCCGCCGGCGCGTACATCGACCGGATGAGCGACTTCTGCGGCCCGTGCCGGTTCAAGCCGTCCGTACGCGTCGGTGAGGATGCCTGCCCCTTCACCGCGGGGTACTGGAATCTGCTGCACCGCCACCGTGACCGCTTCGAACGCAACGGGCGGATGAGTCAGGCGGTGCGAGGGCTGGACCGGCTCGCCGACCTCGACGAGCTGCTGGAGCAGGAGCGCCGGAGGTGACACCGAGGGGGCGGCGGGAGGCAGGCGCCCTCAGGTCGCGGTGAGGGCCATCGGGGCGATGACCTTCACCGGGTGGTCCTGGCGCCACCTCGGTGCGGAGACGGCCGGCTGCCCGGCCTTCCCCACACGGCCACCTGCGTCGAGCCCCTCTCTTGACATGCCCATAACCATTCACGATTCTTGGACGGCATTCTTCCATCGATGTAAAAACCCGTGAGGGAGGGAACCATGAAGACTCCACGCCGACTTCTGGGTGCCGCCGCTTTCGTGCTGTCCGGCGTCGCAGTCGCAGTGCTCTCGCTGTCGGGGGCCGATCCCGCCCAGGCGGGCCAGACCGCTCTCCGGGCCGCCGATCCCAGCGTTATCCGGGTCGGGGGCACCTACGTATCGGTGCAGGTGGCCGGTGGGGGCATCGCCGTGCGCCAGGCTTCATCGACGGCCGCACTGGCTTCGGCTCCCGCACGGCAGGTCTGGTCGGACACCCGCAATCTGGGGGAGGTCTGGGCCCCGGAGATCGTGAGGGACGGAGGCCGCTACCACATCTACTTCGCCGCAGGCCGTGGAGCGGCCCACCGGATGTACGTGATCAGCTCCTCCGACGCGGCCGGCGGATACGGCGGCGAGACGAGAATGGCTCTGCCCGACGACAAGTGGGCGATCGACGGCGCCCCGTTCACCTTCAACGGCCAGCGCTGGTTCGTCTGGTCGGGCTGGGCCGGTGACACCAACGTCGAGCAGAACCTCTACATCGCCCGGATGAGCGGCCCGACCACGACGACCGGCGCACGCTACGTCATCTCGCAGCCCAGGGAGAGCTGGGAGCGGGTGGTCGGCAACCCGTTCATCAACGAGGCGCCCGAGCCGATCAGGGACCCGAACGGCCAGCTGCACATCGTGTACTCGGCCAACGGGAGCTGGAGCGAGCAGTACTGCCTGGCCGACCTGCGCCTGCGGGCCGGTGGCGACCCGACCCACGTGTGGGACTGGTACAAGTCGAACGGCTGCCTGTTCGGGTCGAACCGCGCGACGATGATGGCCGGCTGGGACCCGACGCTGTACGTCAACGGCCCGGGACACCACAGTTTCGTCCTGCTCGACGGTGACATCAACACCAGCCCGCCCGCCGGCCCGAGGTTCCCCCTGATGTTCCACGCGGTCCCGAAGGGAACGCCGTACGCGTGGGAGAACCGGTACTGGTACACCGGCACGTTCGCCTGGTGGGGCAACACCACCTACAGCCGGGCCAACGTGCCCGGGCCGAACACCGACACCGGATGGAGCATCAAGTTCTTCGAGTGAACGGGAGGGCTCCGCGAACCCGCGCGCCTGAGTAGTCACAGCAGGCCGTGATCGTGCGCGTAGATCGCCGCAACGGGAGCCGGAGCCGCGGCCCCCGCGCCCGGCCGGCTCACCGAGGAGCGGCGCCCGGCGCCCGGCGCCCAGGTACCCGGGGCCGGGGGCCGGGATCGTCCCGGCCCCCGGCCCCTCACGCATCCCGCGTCACTCCCTGCGGGTCGGCATCACGGGAGCACCCACTTCTGGTTGGAGCCGGTATGGCAGCTCCACAAGTGGGCCGCCGTACCGTCGTTCCAGACTCCTCCGGACGCGTCGAGGCACTTGCCGGACAGCGGATTGCGCAGCGTGCCGTCTGCCTGGGGCTGCCAGGTCTGGGCGGCGGTGCCGTTGCACGTCCACAGCTGGACCTTCGTGCCGTCGGCGGTTCCGGCGTTGTCCACGTCCAGGCACTTGCCCAGCGCGCGCAGGGTTCCGTCACCGGGAACCGTCCACTGCTGAGGGGCGCTGCCGTTGCAGGTCCACAGCTGGATCTTCGTGCCGTCGGTGGTTACGCCGTGGTCCACGTCCAGGCACTTGGCGTTGACCCCCTTCACCTCACCCGTCCGGGACGTGGCGCCCGGCAGCTGGTTCATCGTGTACCAGGCTTCGGTACTCCACAGCTGCTTGCCGTCGCTCGCACTGAACGGGCGGGCCGAGCGCACGTGCACGACCCGGTCGGCCTTGAGCCCCGGAACCGTCAGGGTGACCGTCTTGCGGTCGGCGGAGAGGGTGGCCGACTGCGCGGTGAGGGTCTCCTCGTCGACCTTGGGGCCGCCGTACGCGGCGGTCGGCACGTACCGCCACTGCTTGAACTTGTACCGGCCGGCCAGATTCACCGCCGTCTCCGTCGACACCGGCTGGGTGTACTCAAGGGCGAAGCCACCCGGCACGGCGCGCATGGCGCGGATGTCGAAGGCGTCGGTCCCGTTGGGCGTCAACTTCTGGAGCCCGTGGCTGAGTTTGCCCTCCTGGCCCCAGTTGCCGCCCGCACCGAGTCCGCCCGCGTAGATCGCGCCGTCCGGGCCGACGCTGATGCGGGTGACACCGGCCTCCAGCCCCTGGGTGAGGCGGAACACCGCGCCCTGGTACTCACCGCCGACCTTCTCGAGGAACCCGCGCTGTATGCCTCCGTAGGTCACGTCACCGAAGAGCATCTGGCCGGCGAACGGACCGCTCTGCAACTGAAGTGGCGTACTGGGGGAGTTGGCGATCTCGTTCTGCGGCAGCCACAGAACGGGCTTGGTCACCGCCCTGGAGTCGAAGGGGCCGTCCGGGTTGGTGTAGTGGTTGAAGAAGCGGTCCTGTTTGATGTGGACCAGCTTCGACGAGGGCAGCCACCCGCCCTGGTTGTCGGTGACGAACATGTCACCCTCCGGGCCCCATCCGATGCCGTTGGGTGTGCGCAGGCCACCGGCGACATAACTGACCGCTCCCGTCGCCTTGCTGATCTTGATCGTGGTGCCGCGGTTCGCCGCCGGCTGCGGGTCCGTCGTCGCACCGCCGTAGTTGATCGAGACCGACAGGTTCAGGTAGAAGAACCCGTCCTTGTACAGCAGACCGAAGGCGAACTCGTGGAAGTTGTTGCCGAAGGGCCAGGTGGCGACCCGGCGGTACTGGTCGGTGACCTCGTCACCATTGGTGTCGTTGAGCTCCGTCAGCTCGTGCTTCTGCGACACGTACAGCTTGCCGTCCACGTACTTGACGCCCATCGGCTCCTTGAGGCCGGACGCCACCTTCTTGTAGGTCACCTTGTCCGGGCCGGTGCTCCCTGTGACGTTGCTCAGCAGGTACACCTCTCCGGTCGTGTTGTTGCTGCCGCCCCACGTGGTCACGGCCAGGCGGCCGTCGGGCAGCCAGTCCATCGCCGAGACCTGCGGCTCGAAGCCGCTGGGCCGCAGGTTGGTCAGGGTGTAGTTGGGGTGCACGCCGGTCAGCGGCAGGCCGTCGCCGGGTGAGTCGGCCCCTCCCTCGCACTCCTTGCGGCCGGGTGAGGTCACCCGTACGACGTCGGCGTCGGTGCTGAGGACGGAGTTCGGCACGGTGGTGAAGCCGGAGGCGCCCGGTGGCTTCCACGCCAGCGTCACCTGCTGGCCGCCGGCGCGCTCGAAGTGCTCGATGCGCAGGGAGTGGTGGCCGGCGGTGAGGTCGGCCGTACCGTCCTTGGGCTCCGCGCCGTGCAGCCCGTCGTGGGTGATGACCGGTTTGTCGTCGATGAGCAGCCGGGAGCCGTCGTCGCTGGTGAGCCGGAAGGTGTAGGTCCCGGCAGCGGAGGCGTTGAGGTTGGCGATGGTCTGCGAGACGAAGTTGGAGCCCAGGCCGAAGTCGGCGTCCGTGGACCAGTCGATGACCGGCATCAGTTTGTCGACGTTGGGTGTCTGCCCCGGCTTGAGGGTGCAGAGCTCGTTCAGCGGCACCTGGACGTCGAAGACGCGCAAGGTGACGCCGGGTTGCTGCGGCGGGAGCGCGGCGGCGGACGGAGCGGCCGGGGCGGCCGTGACGGCGGGGGACGACAGGCCGAGCGTCAGTAACGACGCGACGAGGGTGCCGGCCAGGCGTCTGCCGAGCGGATGGGAGAACAGCCGTGGATACACGTAACCTCCAGTTCGATCCCCGGAGTCGGGGAACGATTCGGGCAAGCGGGAGATCCACCGCTGCCGGGGCGCGCCGTCGTCCCGGACACGGAGAAGTGCGAACGGGGACCGTGAAGTACGGACCGTCGCGTCGGACACGGTAGGGACTTGTGATGGAGCCGTCCATACTTTGTCACCGAAGTGTGCAAAGTTCTGTCGCGCTTCCTCACGGTGGCTCCGTTTCCCCTTCGGCTGCCGGTCCGCTTCGGCGCCAGGGCGATGTCACCGCTCCCTGGGGCTCCCTGCCGAGGAGTTCGCTCTCACGTCCAGGCGCTTTGTCCCTTCACTGGAGAAAGTTGCGATCTCTGGCGTCAAAGGGCTTCCTGGCCGGTGAAAAGGCCATTACCTTCTGACCTGTACGGGACAACCAGAGCTCGGCGCGTCCCACTCCTCCCGCGCCGGACTCCCGTGTTCCCGGTGTGACGGCGCGCGCCCGCGTTCAGCGCCCGCCCGACTGGGCCGCGCGGACATGACTCCGTCGTCGCCGTGGAGGACGGTGACGACGGAACCGGCCGCGGTACCGGGCCGGTGACGGCGGTGGGACGCGACGCCGAAGCGCCCCGCCGCCGTCGCCCGACACCCGCACCCGGTCTGTCCGTGGGCCGGCTTGAGCGGCTGTCGCGGTGAGGACCGGACGTGCCGTCCGCTCCTTGTCCGTCAGGCGCGCAGCCCCGCCTTCCGCAGGCCGATGGCCGCCAGGTCGGCGATGACCTGTTCGTCGCCGCGCCGCCAAGCCGCTGCGAAGCCGCCGGGTGGCACGGGCAGTGCCGCGAGATCGCGGGGCGGGCCGGTGAGGACGCGCAGCGCGAGGAGATCGGCGCCGCCCGGGCCCTCGGTGATCCGCCGGGTGACGCCGCTGCGGCGGATCCAGCGCAGGCGAGGGGGCAGCCACAGCAGCAGCACGAAGACCACCGGGATGGCGATGAGGGCGACCGTGGTCAGCGTCGCCAGGTGGCTCACCGCGTCCTGGAGCGAACGGCCCGCGTCGGCCAGCCCGTTTCCGGCCTCGGCGGCGGACCTGAGCGGCTTCTGCAACTGGTCCCCGACGAACGGGACCTTCGACGCGGCGTCGCCCGCGTCGCCGAGCCCCTTGGAGAGACTGGTGCCGGCGCCTTCCGCCTTGCGGCCGGGATCGGCCAGCAGCATGATCGCGTCGCGCACGGCCAAGGCCAGTCTCACCGCGGCGTAGATCAGGGCCGCCGCGATCAGGTCCGCGAGGAGCTGGCGGCTCCGACGTGCCGGGGTCTGGGCGTAGAGGCGCATGAGCGTGTTCCTTTTCCGGTAGGGCATCGACGGGCGGCGACTGTCCGTACGGTTACCCCGATCGGATGGGGGCATCGGAGGCGGGGCAACTGTGCACCGCTGACCCCACAACTGGGGTGCCGGCGCTGCTGGGTTCACGTGTTGAGTTGTCGCGTACCGCTGGGCTGCCGCTGTTCGATATCGCTCCGCGCGATGAGAGCGGGCTCGCCGCTGGTGGTCTCCCCCGTGAAGCCGGCGGTGAGCGAGAGGTCATGGGGCGACGTGCAGGTGAGCCTGTCATACCGGGCGCCACGACGCCGCCCCGCTCCACCACGTCGATCCGGCGGGCGGCCCTGCGCCTGCGTTCGCGCGTCTCACATGCCGCCCGGCCGAAGTCCGGGCGTACGGCCTCCGGTTCACGGTGGACCGCGGGAATCACGGCCGGGCGCCACCTGACCAGGCGTCAGCTGTGGGAACCGTCCGGCGGCAGCGGTTCGTAGCGGGCGCGTTGCGCCTCGTGGGCGACCTCGGGGTCATCGTCCAGCTCCAGTGGGGCCAGGAGGCGTTTACGCAACTCCAGGCCGTGGGCGCAGAGCAGCCGGAGTCCGGCCCGGCGTACGTGACGAGGGCGTGCAGGCGCCAGCAGAGAGGCAAGCCACGTCTCGGGGACGAGCAGCACGTAGGGGACGAGTGCTTTGCGGGCGGTACGCACCACAGGGGGGTGGGGGTCTTCCATGGCGGCCATCAGCTCGTCGGGGGAGAGCGTGTCCGTCATGAGGAGAGCGGCGAGTGCGGCGGCGCGCACCCGGCCCTCCGGATGTGCGGCCAGCGGACGCAGGAGAGCTGTCGCGCCGGGTGCCCCGGTTTCGGCCAGACCGAACACGGCTCCCGGTGGCAGGCCGGGAGCGGCCGGGTCCGCGCACAGGGCGCGGTAGTGCGACGGCGGGTCCTCGCCCTCCATCGTGAGCACCAGACGGGCGGCGGAACGCACCCGGGCCGACGGGTCGGTCAGGTGGGCCGCGGCTTCCCGGCCCCGGCCGACCCGGTGCAGTGCCATGACGCCGGAGGACCGCGCCACGGCGGAGGAGGCAGCGAGCAGGGGAGCCAGGAGCTGCCGTGACGCATCGGCGGTGACCTGGGCCAGCAGCGCGGCGAGGCAGAGGTGCCGGACGGCCCGGTCGGGAGCCCCGAGGGCGAGCTCTGCCAGATCGGCAGCCGTGAGCAGCCCTCGCTCCAGGCAGAGCCGCGCCGCCCGTACGCGGACGGGCGGCAGCGGGCTGGTGCGGATCAGGGCGGCCGGGCCGGTCGGCAGCGGGCCGGCCGCGGCCATGACGTGTTCCAGTGCCCAGCCGCCGTGGGGGCGCAGGCTCAGACGCAGGGCCAGGGGCACCATCCGCGACGCCGATGATCCGGACGCGTCGAGGGCCCTGACCGCCATGCGACGGGCCCGCTCCCGCACTCGCGGATGACTGTCGGCGCACCGCGTGAGAAGAAGAGGCAGGAGGGCCGGCCGCCCGGCGGTGAAGGCCAGAGCGGCTTCACGCGCCTGCCACCGGTCGTGGCAGAGGACGATCGCGTTCTCCGGCTCGGAGGGCGGGAACCGCGACCAGGTGACGTCCAGGGCTTCTTCGTCCCAGCGCGGGGCGGCCGCCCAGTCGCCGGCCCCGGGCTCGTCGGCGCGTCGTTGGGGGAGCCCGGCTCCGCGCGGCTGGCCCCCGCCAGGACGTGCGGTCGCCGACCGTATCCGACGGTCGAGGTCGACCCACGCCTCGGGGTCAGCGGTGTCCACGGCCTCGGACAGGGTCTCGCCCAGGAGGAGCCGGTCGTGCGGAGGCAGGCGCGGGGTGGGCGTCAGGGGGATCGTTTTCCGCATGCTCCTAGCCTAGAAGAACCCCTGGTGGCCGCGTCGAGGGATGACCGGCCGACCTGCGCTCCCCTTCCTCGGCTGCCGGGGCCGCCCACCGCCCGCCGGGGTGGCAACTCACCCGCCCCGGCGACTCTTTGGGACCCCCGTACAACCATCTGTGTCGTTCGAGGGTCATATCAAGTGCGAGCAAACCGCTCTCGGGTACACAAGGGGGAAATATGGGAAGTGTCCGTAACATCGCGACTGTCGGGGCGTTGGCCACCATGGTGGTGGGCGCCACCGCCGTGTTCGGCGCGACGGCCTCTGCCGCGCCCAACGTCACACCGCAGGGCGTGTGCGGCAGTGCCTACAAGACGGTGAACTCCGTGGCCGTGGGCTCGCTGGGCACTGTCTACCTGACGTACAACTCCTCGAACGGGAAGAACTGCGTCACGACCATCCGCACCGACCCGGGCACTGCCAAGGTCATGTCCACGTACATCTACGTCCCGGCCACGGAGGCGTCGGCCGGTGACGACGGCCTCTTCACCTCGTACGCGGGGCCGGGCTACGTCTACGGCAAGGGCCACTGCGTGAGTTGGGGCGGCCACATCTCCAACGTGTACGTGTCGGTGGACAACTCCAACTGTGCGGCGCGCAAGGAAAGCCGGACCACCGAGATCCGCTGACCGGGAGCCACCCGGACCGTACGTCACCGCGCCTCCGTCTCCTGGAGCCGGACCGCCTCACAGCGGACTGACCCCAGGCGGCGCGGGACCTCGTGGAAGGGCCGGTCCGGCACTCCGGAAGCCGGGTAAGGGGGCGGTGTCTGCCAACGGGAGACACCGCCCTCACCCCTGCTCCCGTGCGGCGCCTGCCGCCGTCCCGCCACCGCCTGTGCGGTCTGCGGGGCGGCGGCAGGCGCCTTCGCCGCCACGGTGTGCGGTGCGGTGGGCGTGGCGATCTGGTCGCACCCCGGACCGCACCTCCACGGTGCGGTCAACCCCCCCGGCGGGCCGATGACCGCTGAGCGCGCGGCCCCTTCGCGGCTGCCCGGGCCCGCGGCGCTCACGCCAGGACCCGGGCGGATGGCTCTGATCCCTCTTCACGAACTACTGTGCGGTCGGGTCGGCACAACAGGGCCGGCAGTCGGAGGAGAGGGCTCATGGGGACAGTCGTCCATGTTCCGCAGACGCGGGACATGATCGGAGAGGAACTCTCGGGGGACGAAGCTCTCCGCGCGCTGCGCCACTACGGCGGCCGCAAGCTGTTCCTCGACGCTTTCGCACGGTTCCGGTACGCCGACGGGTTCAGTTTCGCGAGGTCCCTCGGTTTCCAGGTGGTCGTGGGCATGGTGCCCTTCTTGATCGCGCTGGTGGGCGTGGCGACGACGGTGCACACGGAAGGTGTCGCCCGCGTGATCGAGCTGACGCTGGGTAGGATCGTGCCCGGTGCCAGCGCCGAACTCGTGCAGGGAGCGCTGCGGGACACCCGCCACAGCGCGGGGTCCACGCCGGCGGGAGCGCTGGCCATGTGGTTGGGTCTCGGCTTCGCCGTGCTCAACCTCGCCTCGGCGATGGGCCAGATCGAACGGGGCTGCAACCGCATCTACGGCATCGAGCGCGACCGCCCGTTCCTCGTCAAATACGGCCGCAGCCTGCTGCTGGCCGTCGCCGCGGGGCTGCCGTTGCTGCTCGGGTTCCTCGTACTGGTCGCAGGCGAGGCGGTCGGGGACTCGGTGGTGGAGGCACTTCGCTGGTCGCCGTCCTGGCTCGCCTGGTGGGGCGTTCTCGAAATTCCGGTCGGGACGGTCTGCGCCGGACTGGCCTCCGCGGTGATCTTCCGCTGGTCACCCCGGCGTGTGCAGCCCGGCTACACCTGGCTGGTCTTCGGGTCTGCGGTGCATCTGGTCCTGTGGGTGGCGGCCACCTGGCTGCTCGCGTTCTACGTGGCCAAGAGCGGATCGTTCGGTGCTGTCTACGGGCCGCTGACGGCTTTCGTGGCGCTGCTGCTGTGGGCGAACGTGACCGGCATCGCCCTGTTCCTCGGGATCGCCTTCGCGGCCCAGCTGGAGGCCGCCAGAGCCGGCATCACCGAGCCCGTCCACCCGGACCCCGGGACCGGGCCCTGACAGCGGCCGGTCGGCGGAGCCTCCGTTTTCCAGGACTCCAGCGCGGCCGGACGGACTGACAGGCACCCGTCACGCGGGCGACGCGCGGCGTCCCGTTCCGCCCCCCGCGTCGGCGGGATGCATCGGTCGCCGCAAACGGGGCAGGCGCCAGACATGCAGGGAAGCTACGCACAGCCCGTGACGTACCCACTCCGGGGTGCGCCTCTTGGTGAGGCGCACCATGCAGAAGCCATCGCGCACCACGGCGCCGGGGGTCGCCACCGGCTGCGCCGACACCGCAAAGGAGCCTGGCATCGCCGCCTGCTCGCCTACCGCGAGGTCGAGTTGGTGCAGCCGCCGGTTCAGAACAGCGGCGAGACGCAGTGTCTGCTCCTCGTGCACGTCCGCAAGGTCATCGGTGAGGTGGATTTCCGCCTCTGCGACTCCTGCGCGGAGGGAGTCATCACCGACATGGTGATCGAGAAACAGTTCCATCGCAGCGGGCTGGGCACGAGGGCGCTCTCACACCTGCGGGCCCAGTACCCGGGAATCGTCTGGAGCACCACGCTCGACCGCCGCGTGACGCGCGATCTCATGCGCCGGATGCGGGTGCCGAGGCAGGCCGGGGGCAGCCGGTGCTCCCACGCGGACGGATGAGAGGAAACCTCTCCCCGCCCGCCGGCTGGCCCGGGCCAGGCTCGTCACCGTCGATCAGGTGGCCACCCGGATACCCGCGAGGCGCACATGGCCCGGACCGCACGGCTGGGTAGTCGGCCCGGGCGACCAGCCGCGACGCTGGGCACCAGGTGCTCGGCGCGGCGGCCCTCGCCGGATGGGCCGCCCCGGACTCGGGTCAGCTGGCGGCGAGGAGTTCGAGCGTGTCGATGACCCGGTTCGAGAAGCCCCACTCGTTGTCGTACCACGCCACGACCTTGACGTGTCGGCCCTCGACGCGCGTGAGAGCCGAGTCGAAGATCGCCGAGGCCGGATTACCCGTGATGTCGGACGACACGAGCGGGTCGTCCGAGTACTCCAGTACGCCCGCGAGCGGCCCCTGCGCCGCGGTGCGGTACGCCGCCAGCACGTCCTCGCGCGTCACGTCGCGAGCGACGGTCGTGTTGAGTTCGACGATCGATCCGACCGGAACGGGTACGCGGATCGAGTCGCCCGACAGCTTGCCTTCGAGGTTCGGCAGCACGAGGCCGATCGCCTTGGCCGCGCCTGTCGTGGTCGGCACGATGTTGACAGCGGCCGCGCGGGCGCGGCGGGCGTCGCGGTGCGGGCCGTCCTGGAGGTTCTGCTCCTGCGTGTAGGCGTGCACCGTCGTCATGAAGCCGTGTTCGATTCCGGCCAGATCGTCGAGCACCGAGGCCAGTGGCGCGAGCGCGTTGGTCGTGCACGAGGCGTTCGAGACGATCGTGTGCGCGGCCGGGTCGTACGCGTCGGTGTTGACCCCGAACGCGAGAGTCACATCCGCTCCGTCCGACGGCGCGCTGACGAGTACCCTTTTCGCGCCCGCGTCGATGTGCGCCCGGGCGGCCGTGGCCGACGTGAAGCGGCCGGTCGCCTCCAGCACGATGTCGACGCCGAGCTCGGCCCACGGCAGCTGTGCCGGTTCGCGCTCGGCGAGCACGGAGATGCGACGGCCGTCGACGACGAGGGTGTCCCCGTCGACCGTCACCGGACGGCCGAGCCGGCCCGCGGTCGTGTCGTAGGAGAGCAGCCGCGCGAGGGTGGCGGGCTCCGTCAGGTCGTTTACGGCGACGACCTCCAGGGCGCTGTCGCGTTCGAGCAGCGCGCGCAGCACGTTGCGTCCGATACGGCCGAATCCGTTGATGGCGATGCGAGTCATGAGTGGTGTCCCTTCGGGTTCGCCACCAGGTTCTCGCGCGGCGTCCGTTGCTGACAGCGGCGTGATCGCCACGGTCCGAAAGGATCACGCCACGTGGTCAGGGCGGGCTACCGGCCCTGGGCGAAGGTGCGCCGGTACTCGCTGGGTGTGGTGCCGAGGATGCGCTGGAAGTGGAGCCGCAGATTCGCGCCGGTGCCGAGACCGACGTCGGCCGCGATCTGCTCGATGCCCTGCTGCGAACGTTCCAGCAGCTCACGGGCCACGTCGATGCGGGCTCTCATGACCCACTGCATCGGCGTGTACCCGGTGTCCTCGACGAAGCGCCGGGAGAACGTGCGCGGCGACACCGCCGCATGCCGGGCGAGCACGTCGAGGCTGAGGGGTTCGCCGAGCCGGTGCAGTGCCCACTCCCGGGTGGCGGCGAACCGCTCGCCGAGCGACTCGGGCACACTGCGCGGCACGTACTGCGCCTGACCGCCGCTGCGGTAGGGGGCCGCCACCAGACGGCGGGCCGCGTGGTTCGACGCGGACACCCCCAGATCGCCGCGTAGAACGTGCAGGCACAGATCGATGCCCGAGGCGGCGCCGGCCGACGTCAGCACGCTGCCCTCGTCGACGAAGAGAACGTTCGCGTCGACCCGCACGAGTGGACGTTTCGCTGCGAGTGCCCGCGTGTAATGCCAGTGCGTCGTGGCACGCTTGCCGTCGAGCAGCCCCGTGGCGGCGAGCGCGAAGGCACCCGTGGAGATGGCGGCGAGCCGTGCGCCCCGATGGTGGGCGGCGATCAGCGCATCGACGACGGCCTGCGGCGGGTCGTCGCGGTCCGGGTCGCGGTAGCCGGGAACGAAGACGATGTCCGCCCACGCGAGTGCGTCGAGTCCGTGGGCCACGGAGTACGACAGGCCGTCACCGCCGGCCACGAGACCGGGTGCCGCCCCGCAGACCCGCACCTCGTACGGCATGCTCGCGCGGGTCGTGAAGACCTGCGCGGGGATGCCGACATCGAGCGGCTTCGCACCTTCGAGCACGAGGACGGCGACGTGATGCAGCGGTGAGTCTGGCACGGAGAAGAGGGTACGTGGGGGCTCGCCGAGCCGTACTGCCGCAACCCGCGGGCCGGGGCGACATCGACCCGCGGTATGCGAACGGGCCCTCTCGACGTCGAGGACGGAGACCCGGCGCTTGAACCGGGGTCCGGTCTCGTGCCGTACCTGGCCGAATACCTTGGCGGCCGCCTGTCCTGAGGCGATGATTCTGCCGGGCGATCCCGACGAGCGGGTGACCGTGCCGAACGTGAACTGCGGCCGGTCCAGGTCGTATCCATGTTCGTCAGCACACGGCGCAGGGCACAGGAGGAGTTTCTATGCGGACGCAGGCGGAGTCGGTCGAATCGATGGAGCAGCTGACTGTGGCTTGGCGTGCTTTGGTGCTCGACCGGGACGCGGATGCGGACGTGCGCGACCTTCCGGGCATCGCCGTCCGCTGGGCCGATCACCGGTTCGCGTTCTGGAACTGCGTCACGTTGACCGACGTCGGCGCGCGGCCGGAACTCGCGGCCCGGCGTCTGGGACAGGCGGCGGATGTCATGCGCTCGAAGAAGCACCCGGGTTTTCTCTGGGTCTTCGAGGATCTCCTCGACGAGGAGGCGCGTCAGGATCTGGGAGCGGCGGCCGCGCGAGCGGGCCTCGTCCACGCTTTCTCGGGCGTCGGCATGGCCGGTGACCTGCTCCCCGTCCCTGAACCGGTGCACCCGGACCTGACGTTCGTGCGCGTGACCACAGAGGAGCATCTGCGGGCCTACGCGGACCTCAACTCCCGCGCCTACGGGTTTCCCCTGGAGGACGGCCGTGACGGCCTCGCCGGTTCCGCACTGTGGAAGAGCCAGGTGCACGCCTACCTGGGACTGCGCCACGGAGTCCCGGTGACGTGTGCCGCGACGACGGAGGCGCAAGGCCGCCTCTTCGTCCTGCTCGTCGCCACGGACCCCCGGTGGGAGCGCAGAGGCTACGGCGAGGCGGTCACGCGGAAGGCGCTGCACGAGGGGGCCCGGGCCACGGGACTGATCCGGGCCACCCTGCACGCGACGGCCGCCGGTGCCCCCGTCTACCCGCGCATCGGCTTCGAGCCGAACTCGCCGGTGCACTTCTACAGCGTGGCGGGCTGACCTCACCGACGCCGTTGTACGGGCGCACAGCGGCGTTCGGCGTTCCGATGCGGGCCGAGCCGGCTGTTCCGCGTGGGGCGGTGAGCTGAGCCGGCCGGCCGTGACCGGACGCACCGGCACGTCGTACGCGAGGTGCCGCCGGAGCCGGGCCAGGTGGTGCGAACGGCGGTCCCAGGAGCTGAGGCCCGGGGACCGCCGTCCGTGTTACGGCCAGTTGGCGGGGACGCGGCCCTGTTGCACCTGGTAGGTGCCGTTGCACTTCCCGTCGTCGGGATCACCGAAGATCTTGATGGTGTCGACGTCGTTTGCCCAGGTGGTGCCGTTGGGATGCGCGTAGTTGCCCAGGTTCACGGCGGTGTTCCGCGGGATGCAGATGTACGCGTCCGGGGTGGCGCCCGTGTCGATCAGCCAGACCGAATCGTCGTTACGGGTGTTGACGGCCGCGTCCGCATCGTTCCTGATCTCGCTCGGCATGTTCTGGTAGTAGGTGTCCTGGAACCAGCCGATGATGGTGCCGTCGGAGTAGGAGCCGTTGTAGACACACACGCGTGGGTACGAGCAGCCGTGCATGCTGGCGGCCGAGGCGGGCGAGGCTGTCAGCGGGGTGAGGGTCGCGGCCAGTCCGGCGGAGGTGAGCAGGGTCGCCGCCAGCTTCCTGTTCAGTTTCACGGGTCGCTCCTAATGAGGGGGAGTGGGTGGAGCCGGCCGCACCGGCCGACTTTCGGAACGAGCCTGCGGGTCCGGCGCGATTTCGGCCACAGGCGGAGTGAATCTGGCGTCACTGAGGGACGTCCCACCCGCTGACCTGCCGGGACGTCTCCCACCGAGTCGGTGCGGCGGGACAGCCGCGGGCGGGAGCGGCTGAATTCTTTTTCTGGGTGAGGCCGCCGTCGCGTGAGCGCTGTGGTGTGCCTGATGCAGAATGAGTCCGGGACACGGAGGACCGGATCACCGGGCCCTGACGCGAGTGGGGGAGACATGTCGCGTTGGAAGGTGCTGCCTGCGGAACTGCATCCACATGTGCGCCGGTTGACCGTGCGCCTGCGGAGGCTGAAGGACCGCAGCGAACTGAGCACGCGACAACTGGCGGTGAGGACCGGGTACAGCGCGAGGTCGTGGCAGCGCTATCTGAACGGCCGGTCACTGCCCCCGAGGGAGGCCGTCGAGGCGATGGCCCGCGTAGGGGGTGATGATCCGGCCCGGCTGCTGGTGCTGCACGAGATCGCCGCCGAGTGCTGGGCGGACGGCCGCGTGGGCACCGCCGGAGTCCCGCAGAGCGCCCCGTCGCCGGCGGCACCCACACCCCGGGAGCGTCAGCGGTACGGGCGCTACCCGCGCGCTCTGGTCAGGGCGGGAGCTGTGGCCCTGGTGCTGTCCCTCTCCGCGGCGCTGCTGCTGGCCGTGGGGCTCGCCGATGCCCGCGCCAAGCTCGCGGACGACCGAACCGGTACGGTCGCGGCGACCCCGGGCATCGTGTCGGAGTCCATGGTGCCGGTCGTCTACACCTGCCGGCTGGAACGGCGTGACGGCCGGTGGTACGCGGGCCTCAGCCACACCACGGAGACCATCCTGGCGTACACCCACGTGGGGCCGGAAGTGGCCGAGGCGCAGTGCCTGCTGCGCCGGGCGGGCGTCTCGCCGGGGGAGATCGACGGCGTCTTCGGCCCGCGGACGAAGAGCGCGGTCGAGCGCGTCCAGAGGCGGGACGCGCTGGTCGTGGACGGTGTCATCGGCCCGCACACCTGGAAGGCCCTGAGGGAGGCGGCGCGGACGTGACCGCGGAACACGCGCGGCTGACCGCGGCGCTGCGGGAGCTGCGGGCACGCACCGGTCTGAGCCTGGCGGCGCTGTCGCAACGCACGGCGTACAGCAAGTCCTCGTGGGAGCGCTACCTCAACGGCAAGAGCCTGCCTCCTCGCAAGGCCGTAAGGGAGCTGTGCCGGATCGCGAACGAAGCGGACAGCCGGCTGCTGGCCCTGTGGGAGATCGCCGAGTCGGACTGGAGCGGACGCGCGGCGGACCCCACTCCTGCCCCCGCCGAACCGCGCCCCCGGCGACAGCCGCAGGAATCACCCCGCCCGTCCGAGACAGGGCGGCCGCACGGCCGAAAGGGCCGGCTCGTGGTGGCGCTGGCATCGGCGTACACGGTGATCGTCGTCGCGGTGGCACTGGTGTTCTTCCTGCTGCCCGACGAGCGGACTCCGCGGGAGGAACCGCTGTCGGCTTCCGCCCCGTACTCCCTGGCCCCCAATGCCGGGGTGCCGCCTGCGAGGGCCGGGACCCGCTGCGCCTGGTCTGCGGCATCGGCCCCGACACCCTCACCACATACCGCACCGCCACCGGCGCCCACCTGGAGCTGCGCTACAGCGAGAAGTGCGGTGCGAGCTGGGTCCGGACGTGGGGGGCCCGGATCGGCGACCGGGTGGAGGTCACGGCTGGTGGCCCGACCCACGACGTACGCATAGAGGACAGAGCCGACGCGGAGACCTACGTCTACACCGAGATGACCACGGCCCGCCCCGGCAGCACGGTCCGGGCCTGCTTCCGGCCCGCGTCGGCCGACGGCGAACCCGAGTGCGTCGAGGTCCGCGTGGGCGCACCCCCGTCCACTGTCGGCCGCCCTCACGTCACGGGGGAGCGAGGCGCAACCCTCCCTGAGCAGCCTCCTCGGCCCTCGCCCGCTTCGCGGGTCACGGCTGCCACCACGGTCGCGGAACTGGCCCCGGCCGGCCGCCGCGCGGCGCTCCGGGCATCCTGCTGAGCGGAGCCGCCGCCTTCGCGCTGCGCCTTCCGAGGCGGCGACCCGGCCCGCATCCCGCACGCGCATCCCTGACGGCGGCGGAGGGCCGTAAACGTACGCAGATGGTAAAAGCACCGGGTGGGGCGTCGGGTGATGCGAGGCCGTACCGGAGCTGTCAGCGGGGCCTGAGAGAGTAAAGGTATGGATATCGCACGTAGGAACAACGTCACCGAGACCGGCAACCCGGACGGGCCCACCGTGGTGCTGGCGCACGGGTTCGGTTGTGACCAGAACATGTGGCGGCTGACGGTGCCCGCCCTGGTCGCGGAGTACCGAGTGGTGCTGTTCGACTACGTGGGCTCCGGCCGCTCGGATCTCTCCGCCTTCTCAGAGGACCGCTATGCCTCTCTGGAGGGTTACGCGCAGGACGCCGTGGAGGTGGCCGAGACACTCGACCTGCGCGACGCGGTGTTCGTGGGGCACTCGGTCAGCGCCATGATCGGGGTGCTCGCCGCGGGGATGGCGCCGGAGCGGTTCGGGGCGCTGGTGATGGTCGCGCCGTCTCCGCGGTACATCGACGACGAGGGTTACCGGGGTGGGTTCAGCGCACAGGACATCGACGAGCTCCTGGAGTCCCTGGAGTCGAACTACCTGGGCTGGTCCGCCGCGATGGCACCGGTGATCATGGGGAACGGGGACCGGCCCGAGCTCGGTGAGGAGCTGACGAGCAGTTTCTGCGCCACCGCTCCGGACATGGCTCGCGTCTTCGCCCGGACCACGTTCCTGTCGGACTCACGGGACGCCCTGGCGGGTGTGGCGGTGCCGACGCTGGTGCTGGAATGCACCCAGGACGTCATCGCGCCGCGCGAGGTCGGCGCTTTTGTACACAAGGCGATTCCCGGCTCCACGCTGGTCACTCTCGATGCCACCGGACACTGCCCGCACCTGTCCGCGCCGGAGGCCACCAACGCGGCGATCACCGAGTTCCTGGCCGGCCTGCGGTGACCGCGCGCGCCGGGTCGCAGCCCGACCCGTACGAAACCGGTGACGACGGCACATCGAACGCGATGTTCGCCGCACTGCTGGAGGACAGCGCGGAAGAACTCTACGAGAGTGCGCCGTGCGGGTATCTGTCCACGCTCATGGACGGCACCATCGCGAAGATCAACCTCACCCTGCTGGACTGGCTCGGGATGGAGCGCGAGGCGGTGGTGGGCCGGATGCGCTTCACCGACCTGCTCACCATGGGCGGCAAGCTCTACCACGAGACGCACTTCGCACCCCTGCTGCGGATGCGGAACGAGATCAGCGGTATAGCCCTGGAGATCAGACAGGCCGATGGAGACCGCAGACCCGTGCTGGTCTCCTCCGCCGTCAAGCTGAGCGGCAACGGAGAGCCGCTGCTGATCCGCACCACGCTCTTCGACGCCAGGGACCGCCGCGCCTACGAAGAAGAACTCCTGCGGGAACGGAAGGCAGCGGAGGAGGCACGCAGGGAGGCGGAGGCGGACCGCGCCCGGCTGCAGGACGCCCTGGCCGCGCTCCAGCAGTCGCTGCTGCCCACCACCCTGCCGCCGGTGCCCGGCCTGGAGACGGCCGCCTACTACCGCGCCGCCTCGCCCGACCAGCTCGGCGGCGACTTCTACGATCTCTTCCCCGTCGACGGCAAAAGCTTCGCCTTCTTCCTCGGAGACGTCTGCGGGAAGGGGCCCCAGGCCGCCGCGGTCACCTCGTTGACCCGCTACACGCTGCGCGCCGCCGCCCTCCACGACCCCGACCCCGTATCGGCCCTGTCCACCCTGAACACCGTGCTCCATGAGCGCTACACCGGCGGGGACCCGCGTTACTGCACCGCCGTCTTCGGCATCCTCGAACCCGACCCCGCCACCGGGGAGACCGCCGTCCGCCTCGCCTCGGGTGGCCACCCCCCGGCCCTGGTCCTGCGCGCCGACGGCAGAGTCGACTTCCTGCCCACCCCGGGTGGCGTCCTCGTCGGCATCCTGCCCTCTGCGCCCTTCGCCACCGCCTCCACCACCCTCGCCCCGGCGACACTCTCCTGCTCTACACCGACGGCCTCACCGAGGCCCGCACCGGACAGGACCGCACCACCCTGTACGGCGACGAGGCGCTGCGTACCTTCGCCGCCGCCCACACCGGCAGGCCCCCGTACGCCGTCATCGAGGCCCTGACCAGCCTGCTGGACAGCTTCGGCGACGGCCTCGACGACGACACCGCCCTACTCGCCCTCGGCGTTCCCGCCCCGCACCCACGACGGAAACCACCGCATGAGCCCTCTTCAGATCACTGTCAGAAACGCCGCGTCGGGCCCCGTCCTGGGGATCATCGGCGAACTGGACCACACCACCGCCCCCCAGCTTCGCGACCTGCTCGCCACGCTCACCCTCCAGCCGGGCCAGCGTCTCGTCCTGGACCTGGGGCGCATGCAGTTCTGCGACTCCAGCGGCATCACCGCCCTGATCGTCGCCCGCAACCACGCCCTCGCGGCCCAGGCCGACATCACACTCGCCGCCGTACCCGCCCATACCCTGCGCGTGCTGCACATCGTCGGCCTCGACCAGGTCTTCCGTCTTAACCCCGACAGCCAGGCAGCCACCCAGCCCTGAACATCCGGGCCAGTCGATCCGGAACGCCGGCGCGGTTCGCGCTCACGGCGGCACCCGAATCGGCGGAGGCGTCCGAGAGGCGCCGGCAGCGGGGACAGGCGTGCGGGCTGCGCGACGGAGCGCCGGTCGCACGGTCCGGCCGCGGATGGCGGCCGTGCCGCGACTGCGGCACGGCCGGAACACCGGCGCGGTCACCAGGGGATGCCGGGGCACCCTCCGTCGCAGTCGAAGGCGTAGAAGGTGCCGCAGTCGTCGACGATCACCTGGCAGCGGCCGTTGCCCGCCTCGCAGCCGCCCAGCACGCAGTACGGGTCGCGGACGGAACATCCGCACTTGGGGATGGCCACGTGGATGTCACCCTCCCCTCCGTGCTGCCGGCCGGCCCGAGGTTCGCGAGCATCGCGTACGCGCCCTCGGCCCCGAACGCGTCGGCCGCGTCCCGGTGCAGCTCCAGCAGACGCCCCCTGAGCGGCTCCGCCGGTCCCTCGGAGCCCCGTGCCCGGTCGAAGTTGGACGGTTCGGCCGCGATCGCCCGCGCGTTGGCCAGCACGGCCCGCTGAGCGGGGCTCAGCTCCTTGCGCGACGCCTCGAAGGCCGAGAGGTGGTCCGTCCACAGCGAGCTGCGCACCGTGGGCGCGGACTGGGCGTAGACGGCCTTGCGGTAGGCCGGTGGGTAGGCGGACACCTCGGTGTACGTCCGCGGCAGCCGGCCCTCTGCCGCACGCCGCGCCGCCCAGCGGTGCGCGCTTGTCTGCTCCTGCTCGGCGAAGGCGGGGGTCCTGCCCGTCAGGACCAGGGCGGAGGCGACCGCCGCCCCGCCGGTGTAGCGGAGGAACTGGGCCCTGCTGACGGCCACGCGGCCCCGTGGCGCGCCGGGGAGGGCGTCCGCCTTGCCCGCCGCCCGGCGGCGCAGACGCCCGAGCGCGTGGAGTACGCGCCAGGCCGACCTGGCTCCCAGGACCCGCAGGAGCGGGGCGGCCATGCGCGGACCGGTCCAGGCGCCCAGCACGGCCGGTTCCACCGTCTCCGAGGTCTCCTGCGGGCCGGAGACCTCGGAGAGGCGGAACAGTGTGGGTGCCCAGGGTGCTTCGGCGCCGAAGTGCAGGGTCCGCCACCGTTCCACTTCCGGGCTGCGCAGGGGCGCGACGCCGAGCCGCCCCTGCGATGCGTTCCGTACCGCGGCCGAGATCTCGCGGCAGGTGCCGCAGCTGTCGTCGAACGCGAGAACCCAGCGTGATGTCTGTTCTGCCACCGTCTACTCCTCGTGGTACCTGTGTCACGACCATGTGAAAGCGAGCGTTGTAGCCGGTCAGCGAGGGTTGCAGGCCACAGCACGGGTGCGCAACGGCGCTCGGGGGGTGCACCGGAGGCGCTTGGCCGGAATGCGGCGGGCGGTCGGCGCACGGCTCCGGCGGACGCGCTGATCACGACCGGCGGCCTCTCCGCCCGGGGGCCGGGCGGACGGACCAGCCTGACCGGAACGCATCCCTCCGTCCGGTGCCCGAGCGGGGGCAACCGGCGGCGGTTCAGAGGTGAGGGCTCGGCGAGTGGTACAAGGTCTCCGGGCTGTCGGGGACGGGATTGTAGTGCATGGACTCGTGCCGACGGTGGCGGCCGGACTGGCTGGCGTCGTACGCCGGGGTCTTCGGCATCAGCCGCCCTTCGGCGGCAAGCATCTGTGCTCGCAGGAGCAGGTCTCTCGACTGCAGGCCGAGTTCTTCCGCGACGGCCTGAAGGTCCAGGCCGGACTGCCAGCTCCACTGCAGTACAGAGTCCATCCCGGACGTCCAGGTCACCGCGGTACCCGAAGCCCCGCTTTCCACGGCAGGAGGAGCGGCAGGCGACACGGTCTCCGGGCGTGGATGGGGCACAGGGGCGCACACTACTTCCGTGCGTGGCTCCCCTGCGTGATCCGGTTCGAGAAGGATCGGCTGGGAGGACCTTTTGGGGGGAGAGCTGAGCAACTGTTCAGCGACCGTACGGGCGTCCTCCTTGCCGACCGTACGGCGCGCCACGCGTACCTCGCGCTCGTTCAGCCCTATCAGGCCGGCCACGGCGGCGTCGCTCCCGACAGTCACGGCGAAGGCAGCCAGTGCCCTCGTCCGGTTGGCCAGCGCCTCGTCCATCACGGCCTGCGCCTCACGCACCCGGTCGTCCGTGCTGCAGAACGCTTCGGCCAACAGCGTGTTTCGATCCCAAAGTTCACGTGGCTCCACATAGGCACCAACGTTTCTGCCCCGTCCGCGACACCGCATTCCGGCCACACCACCCGAAGGGCCCATCGATAACCCGAGATGGCAGCTGATCACAACAACCGATCGACCGTTCACACATATCGCACTGGGCAGAAGACTCCTCACTCGCCCGTACGACTGGGCCGTCTCCTGTACGTGCTGGTCGCAACCGATGGCACCTTCGACGGAGTCGGCAGGCAGACCGCGGAGCCAGGAGGCGACGAGCCGGTCCTGGTGTCGTGCGTCGTCGCCCCGGGCTTCGACTTCGCGGATCTCAAGATGCTCTGAACCGGCGTACTGCGGCCACGACGCGGAACACCCCGGACCTGCGCGGGACACCACGTACCTGGAACCGGCCGACGCGGCGTCCGGGCAATTGGCGCGCCCGGCCCGTCGCTCTCGGGCCGACGCGATCGTGCACACCAGTTACGGGAAGCGGCTATGGCACCAGATCCACCCGCAGGCCGGAAGGGCGCGCCGCGCGGGGCGCTGATCGCCGCGCCCGGCGTGCTCATAGTCCACGTACAACACCGAGTGATGCTCTCCGCAGGGATGCGGGGCACCGTCGCTATCCGTTCAGCGAGCGTTTTCAGCTTCGCCACTCCAGGGTGAGGACGGCCTTGGCGACCTCGGCTGCGCCCGCCGGGCACAGCGGCTTGGTTTGTGAGGAGTTGGCGGGTGGTCACCTCGCTGAGCGGCCGGTCCTGCACTTCGGGGCGGAAGGTGGTCGTAGGGGAGGGGCAGGAAGCCTGCTCGGAGTACCATCCCTGCGAGGTCCCCAGGTCGGCGCTCCGCAACCTCTGCGGTGGCGCGATCGTATGGGGCATCCATGTGGAGAGGGCAGAGGGGAATGAGCGTGGCGGAGAGCTGGTCCCGCGTGATGAGTCTTCTTCGGCAGCATGCCCCGGCCGATCACGCGGATCTGCCTGGGCCCGCTACGGAGCAGATGCTCGCGGGCGCCGAGGAACGGATGGGTATCTCCCTCCCTCAGGATCTGCGCGCGTGGCTGTTGCAGAACAATCTGGATCTTCCTGAGGAAGATGTGGACGACGAGGTGGCATGTTGCGGCTTCGCCGGGTTCCCGGACGAGGGGAGCTTCTTTCTGGGCATCCGGGCGATGGAGAAGCTCCACGCGAACCACCCCTTGTCCGGTGGGGGCGAATGGCGCGAGGAGTGGATCCCGTTCCTGTCGGATCAGGACGGCTGGATGGGGCAGTTCATCGATGCGACGGACGGACGTATCGGCAGATGGGTCGTGGGTGAGCCCACGATCACCGGAGAGTACGCGTCACTGGCCCACTACTTCGACTCCGTGGCGGAGATGCTGACGCGGATCGGCGCGGGGGACCATCCGGTCTGTTCCGTTGCCGAAGGGCGACTCGTCTGGTCGTGAGACAAAAATCCGCCTCGTCGGTCCCACTGGATGACCGTCATCGCCAAAGCCGTCCCTCCTGCGGGAGGCGGCGGTGATGCGGCAGGTTGAGTGCGACACGATAGGGAACCTACGAGACTCCTGCGCTGCTGAGTTGAGACGTTGAACACCTCCCTCAACGGCACAGGAGCCTCGTGCGTTGCGGGAGACCAGCCCGTCACCTGATCGGTGGCCACTCCGAAGACGCTCAGTATCTCCGCGTTCCACGGTGTGGGGATTGAACGTCGGTAGCGATAACGAGCCCCAGGCGAATCAGGGTACGGGAGAACTGAACGCGAGGCCGCAATCTTGCAACCCTTTCCCCGCTAACGAACTTCGCACTACTTGTAGGCAGTCTTAATTTCGTCGCAGCGTGCTGAAAGTGCTTAGCCATGTCGGCCTCCGCTGGATACGGAAGCCGCAGCAATCAAAACCCACGTCGACATGGGTGACGTACATCTTCTCCACCAGGAGAGCCGAGCGTCGCGCCCGTATGGACACGGGCGCGACCGCTGAAAGCTCGCGCCGCACCTCACCTTGTCCCGCGGCCCAGGTCCGTGGCCCGGCCGCGTGAGGCCGGGGCACGGACCTGGGTGCTCATCCGGTGTGTCGGTCAGCAGGGGAGTGTGGTCTTGCCGGCAGCGCCGGTGACGCCGGCGGTGCCGTCTGCGGTGAAGGTGGCAGCGGTGCCGTTGCCGCCAGGCTTGCCCGGGCACACCGGGCTGGCTGCGCCACCGGCCCCGCCGGCCCCGCCCGCGTGCCCGCCGCCGACCGTGGAGGCACCGCCCTTGCCGCCCTTGCCACCGGCGATGCCGGCCCCGGCGTTGCCCGCGCCGCCGACGCCGCCCTTGCCTCCGGTGCCGCCGAGGGTCGCACCGCCGCCGGCGCCCCCGCTGCCGCCGTTGCCGTTGGCGCCTCCGGCTCCGCCAGCGCCTCCGGCGCCACCGGTGCTCGCACTGCCGTCACCGTTGCCGCCGACGCCGCCGGTGCCACCGTTGCCGTTGAAGCCGGCCGCGCCACCGACGCCGCCGAAGCCTCCGACGCCGCCGTTGGTCCCTACGCCGTTGGCACCATTGGCGCCGGGCAAGCCAAGGATGGTGTAACCGGCGATGTTCCGGGCGTTGTCCGCCTGGGCCTGGGCCTGGGCGGAAGCGGAAGCGAGTGTGGGGGTCACGGCGAGGCCGGCGACAGCGACCGCAGCGATCAGGATCGTACGAGGAATGGCGGTGGTGCGCGTGATGCGCATGAGGTACGCCTTTCGATTTGCGCAGTCGGAAAGATTTTCCGACTGACACTTCATCACGTTACGCTAAGGCAGCTCTCATTGACAGACCGCGCATTGATCAAATGTCCTGAAACGGCCGCACCGGCGCAATTTCGGCCGGAAATCCCGAATTCGAAACGGAGTGCCGTAGTTGATGAAATATCAACTACGGCAGCCGATATCCGGCGAGTCAAACACCTGTTCGTTAATTCGGCACAACCGCATTCGTGATAACGCCTCCAGTATTTCCGCAATATTTCCGCTGACTGGATCCGTCATCTGCGGTGACGTGTCCCGGTCGCTATGTGAAGCGGCCCTGCCGGCTGTGGCAACGGGGACAGCACTGACAGCGAGCACGGCGACGACGGCCGCTTGACCGCCGGGCCGCGACTGGGCTGGTTGGACCCCGGGCCGTGGTGTCGCCACATCTGCACACCGGTTCGCCCCGGTGGTGGAGGGAGTGCGCCCGCCAGCAGTGCCGTCAGCCCGCTGGGTGCCGCGCTCGGGAGATCGTTTCTTGGGTGGCTGCCCAGGCGGCGAACAGGCGCAGGCCCAGAACGCGGCGCCTGGGCCCGGTGGACATTCCGGCCTGCGCGGAGGTGATCCCGGCTCGCCGCGAGGTGAGGAACTCGCGGACCTCTTGACTGTCGTCCACGCCGTCGACGGTACGTCCCGGGCACGGCCGCAGGGGTGTACTGCCGGTACACCTTTCGGTGGTGACTCGCTGGGCGCGCGAAGAGGGGGTTACCTGGATGACGTGGCACCTTCCGTCCGGCCGTGAACGCGGGCGGACAGCGGGCCCGCATCGGGCCCGGGGCGGCTTCCCGCAACCTCGCCCGGCACTTCGGCGCCACCGGCATCGTCACCGAGCGCGGGGACGAGGGCGTCGCCCGGATCAAGGAGCTCACCGGCGGCATCGGTGCCGACTCCGTACTGGAGTGCGTCGGCACCGACCAGGCCATGCGGCAGGCCCTGCACTCGGCCCGGCCCGGTGGCCACGTCGGCTTCGTCGGCGTCCCCCACGACGTCGCCGTCGACGGACAGGAGCTGTTCCTCTCCCACGTGGCCCTGCGCGCTGGCCCCGCCCCCGTTCCGCCGCTCCCGACCTCATCGACCGCGTCCTGACCGGCCGGAGCGAGCCGGGCAAGGTCTTCGACCTCACCCTCCCCCTGAACCAGGTCGCCGAGGGCTACAAGGCCATGGACGAACGCCGCGCCATCAAGACCCTCCTCACGCCCTGACCTGCGGCCGTCCGAGCCGCGCCGCAGACCCGCCCACCGGCTGACACCGTGCTCGTGGGGCCAGGGCGGCGACGGATGGACCGGCCGTCGAGGTACGCGGTGCGCACCGCATCAGACTGGGCGTGCCGAAGTCAGAACTATCCGGCCCTCCGTCCAGGCCGGCAGGCGCTTAGCTAGTTTCCCCAGCGACGGACCTCGAACATGATGCAGATGCACTGAGATCGGCGTGCCGAACAACGCCCTGAAATAGATCGCGAGGCGGGGCCCGACACCCGACCACAGCTCGCCGACCTGGATATCGGGTTGCGGTAACTCATGCAGGGGGTACACGCACAAGGCACGACGGCCCTCGACCGGTCCGGGCAGAACCGCGACTGCACGGACCTCCTCCCACGTCAGGCGAGTTGTGGGCCCGCGTCCGTACGACTCGTGGTATTCGATCCCGGTACGGTCGAAACACACAGCCGGGTCATCCTTGCGGCTCGGCGACGGTCCGCCCAAGTACGCACGGACGGTGCTCGCTAGCGAGTTTCTCGGCCGATAGAACAACGCTTCGTAGCCCACAGCGCGACTCCTTCACAAGCTCATCCGTCGAGCCGGGACCGCCTGGCCCGATTCGGTCCAAGTATCCAGCGGGTCCAGGGAGTTGGATAGGCTGCAACACCCCCTAGGCCGGATTCTCCCGCAGCCATTCGAGCTGTTCGACGACCTCCCGGGTCAGGGGATGGTGCGGACCGAAGACTCGGGTGAAGTCGTCACGGCAGCGTACGAGCAGTGGCGCGGCCTCGGCGCGCTCGCCGGTGTCGATCAGCACGTTGGCCAGGTTGTGGCGGGCGTGCGCGGTTTCCGGGTGGCCGTCTCCGAGCCTCCTGGAGACAGCCGTGAGGATTTCGCGCAGGAGCGCCGCTGCCTCCGCGTACCGCTTCCGGGCGTGCAGTACGGCCGCGAGATTGTTGCGCAAGGTGAGCACCTCCGGATGGTCCACGCCCTTGACCCGTTCCCCGTCGACGAGCGCGTCGCGCATCACCACCTCGGCCTCGTCGAGGTGGCCCAGTCGGCACAGGGCGGCGCCGAGATTGGCCCGGATGGAGAGACCCAGGAAGCTGTCGAGTTCGCTGCGGCGCTCCAGACGGGCGATGAGCGCGCGCAGGGCCGGTTCGGCCTCGTCCCAGCGATCGCCTCTGCCCAGTGCCGCCGCATGGGCCGCGGCATCGGCCAGCACCGCCGGATCGTCCGGCCCGAGCAGCCGGGTCCTGCGCTCCAGTACGTCCCGGTGGAGCGCGATCGCCTCCGCCTCGCGGCGCAGGTCCTCCCAGACCCTCGCCAGACCACTCGCGGCGTCCAGAGTCTGCGGGTGGTCAGCGCCGAGCAGTTCGCTCCGGCTGGTCCACACGCTGCGCCAGATCTCCTCCGCCTTCGCGAAGTCGCCCATCTCCCGAACGAGGCCGGCCAGGTCGGCGGCGGTCGTCAGGGTGTCCTCATGGGCGTAACCGAGCACCTGGCTCTGGCTGCCTACGAGGTCCATGAACCGCTCACGGGCTTCTTCGCGACGACCCTCCATCTGCGCCAGGACTCGCGCGTACTCCCGGAAGGCCAGCAGGGTCTCGGGGTGGTCGGGCCCCAGGCTTCGGTAGGCGGCGTTGGCCTTCATCCCGAAGAACTCCTCCGGTGGGATGCCGACCCGGGAGATCTCCTCCTCCTGCCCGTCTTCCCCTTCCAGCGTGACGACCCAGTGCGCCGCCGGGGGCAGTGCCTGTTCGGGCGAAGACGGGGACGGCTGGTCCCCCACCGCGTTGTCGTCTTTTCTCTTCCTGCGCCAGTTGAAAGCCATGTTCCGGCCAGTTCCTTCCCTTAGGCTCCGTCAGGCTCCGGAGTGCACATGCGCGGCCCACAGGCTGGGACTGCCCCGGAATGCGGTACGGCACTGCCGGACCGCCCGGTGCAGCGCGAGGGCCGCCTGGTCGGCGTCGAGCCCGGGGGACCCGGCGGCTCTGTCCCCGCGCAGCTGCCGGTAGAGAGTCCTGGCGACCCGTCCCGCCACCGCGTCGTGCACCGGCCACAGTGTGCCGACAGCGTGCGCGTAGCCGGCGATCTGGAAGGCGGAGGTGATGTGGATGGACTCGTCCGCGAGCCGCCCGGAACCGCGCGCCGTCTCACAGGCGGACAACACGGCGAGCTGGGCGTCCGGCAGTTCCAGACGCGAGATGTGATGGACCGTCAGAGGATGTTCCAGGTGGTCGTGTACCAGGAGACGGGCGTGGGACGGGTCGTCCGGGTCGCTCACCCCGTGGCAGGCGAAATGCACGTACGGATGCGAGGGCAGCGCGCGCAGAACGTTGGCGAACGTCGCCCGCGGGCCGGAGACGACCTCGGTGGGCAGCAGCGCGCTCAGGTCCCGCACCTCCCGGCGGACGCCGCCGAGTGCCCGCGTTGCGGGAGCGTCGGGCACGACCACGGCGAGCATGCAGCCGTCGGGCCGACGGCCCGCCGCGCGGTGTCGCGCGTACGCGAGGGCGCGGACGGTGGGCGTGTAGGAGGAGACCACCAGGTCCAGGACGGTCCGGGGCCGGGGACCCGGTGGCTCGCCGTGGTGCCCGGCCGCGTGCAGCGGCAGCGCGGCCAGGGCGCCGACCGGTGACCACCAGAGCCGGGGCCAGTCGCTGTCGGCCGGCGCGTCGAGCAGCCCGATCCGGTCGAGGACCGGCTCGGCCACCCGGTCCCAGGTCCAGGCGAGCACCGCCTCGACTGCTTTCTGGGCGCTCCGTTCCCCGGTCGGCGAGGTCGCGGCGGTGAGCGCCTCGTCGAGCCGCGCCACCTGCTCCGCCACCGCCTGGGGACTCACCTGTGGCAGCGGCACCAGCCGCACTCCTTCGGGTCGCAGGACCAGCGCGTCACTGCCGTAGACACTGGAGTACGCCACGACCACGGGCCCGCGCTCGGCGCACGCCAGGATCTCGCCGTACGTGGGCGCGTCGAGGAACCTCTCGAAACCCGGCAGCGCGCGGATCTCGCCGACCAGCCGCTCCCACCGGGCCGCGAGGGCGTGCCGCGCGTCGGCGTCGTGCCCTGCGGTCTCCTGCTCGGTGATCCCCGAGTCCAGCGCGTCGATGCGGTCGCGGAGCTGGGCGAAGTGCCTGGCGGCCTCCGGGTGCGCGGCGCGCAACCGCTCCAGTTCGGCACGCGCGGCGATCGTCTGACCGAGGAGGACACCGCGTCCCTGCTCCAGCAGCAGTACCGCGTCGTCGAGCCGCCCGAGCCGCACGGCGCATGCGGCGGCGTCGGCGGCCAGCCCTTGGACACCTGTCAGCCGGTACTCCTGGTCCCCACGCCGCAGACGCCTGCTGATGCTGAAGGGCAGTAGCGCCAGAGCCAGTCCGAACCCGGCGAGGGCCTCCGCCCACCGGCCCGCGTCACCCGCGGCGGCCCCCCAGGCACAGGCCGCGTCGATGCGGACTGCGGCCGGGAGGGCTTCGGTGGCAGCGACCTGCCGGTAGGCGTCCTCAGCCGCGCGGAGGACGGCGGGGTCTCCGTTCACCTCGTGCAGCATGCGGAGTGCGGAGGCGTACGACTGGAGGTGATTGGCAGTGTGGGCGGCGCCGGCGGGCGAGGCGTACACCGCACGGCCGAGCGTGGCCACCGCTCGGTTCAGCAGTGCATCGTCCTCGGTCGCGCGGGCCTGGGTGAGCTGCGCGGAGCCCAGATTGTGCAGGGAAGACGCGTGGTCCGGTTCGCCGTAGACCGTGTTCGCCACGGCGCGGGCGAGGACGGCGATGGACTCCTCCAGGTCGGCCGGTTCGCCTTCGGACTGGTAGCGCTTGTCCAGGGCGTTGCCGAGGTGGTTCAGCCGCGTGGCGAGTTGCGCGCTGTCCTCGGGGGTGCGGTCCAGGACCTGCCGGGCCGCTCGCACGGCCTCGGAAGCGGCAGCGCCGTCCGCCGTCCGCTCGTACCAGGTCTGGAGGATGACACCGAGGTTGGCGAGCTTGGTGTCGGAGTCCAGGGGCGACCGGGGGAAGCCCAGAGCCAGCCGGGCCAGTCCGGCGGCCTCCCGCAGGGCGCTGAGGTCGCCGGACTGGTGGTAGCGCTCGCGCAGGACCAGGGCCAGGTTCGCGACCCGGACGAAGTGGTCCGGCTCGTCGGGAGACGACTCCGCGACGGCCTCGCGCAGGTGGTGCACGGCCTCGTCCAGCAGCGTCACGTCGCCGGTGCGCTCGCCGAGCCGGTGCAGGGCGTTGGCGAGGCTGTTCAGCCGGTGCGGGCGTGATCGCTCGGCCCGGCTCGTCGCCCGGACGGACTCGCGCAGCAACTCGACCGACTCGTGCAGCGGAGCGATCTCCTCGGTGTGCTCGGCCGCCAGCCGCAGTGCGACGCCCAGGACCGACAGGCCCCGCGTGCGCTCGGGGTGCCCTGGCGGTGTCGCGGCGTGGGCCGCCCGGGCCGCCGCGACCATCTCCTCGATGTCGGCCGCCGCCGAGGTCAGTTCGACCTTCCTGCGCAGCGCGTCGGCGAGATTCAGCAGTACCGGTATCCACCGGGGCGAGCCGGCAGGTGTCCCCGTCAGGACCGCTCGCAGGAGCTCGACGGCCTCGTACGCGGCGGAAGGTGTTCCGTGGACCTCGAATGCATGGCCGAGGGCCGCCGCCAGATTGCTCCGGACCGCTGCGATGTCCGCCGTCCTGTGCGGTTCCCCGTCGAGCAGCAAGGCCAGGGCGTGGCGCAGCAGCCGCACCGCCTCCGCCATGTCGGCCTCGCTGCCCGTCTCCTCGGCGCGCTCCAGCATCAGCATGCCGAGTGAGTGGAGAGCCGCATGCCGTTGCTCCGTACCGTCCGGAGGCATCTCCGCCGCGCGCCGCAGCGCCGACATCGCCGTGTCCCGGTCCGCGGGGTTCCGGTCGAGACTGAAGCGGTCCGCGCACATACTTCCCAGGACCCGCAGATCCTGCTCGTAAGGAGCGCTCCCGGCCGCCAGCAGGTGCCCGGCGTCGATCGACTCGTCCAGGTCGGGCCGTTGCCGGAAGGACCACCAGCGCATCGCCAGGGCGGTGCGCAACGCCGCCAGCCAGGACACCCGTACGGTCTCGGCGGCAGGCGCCCTGCCCAGTGCCGTCCGGCACATGTCGACGGCGGCGTCCAACGGAGCCCGCTCGCCCGTGCGGCGGAACTGCCCGAGCAGCGCGTCCACCCGCTCGACGGATTCCTCGGCTGTTCCGTACACGTCCGACATTACCGGCCCTCGGGTGTCTCACTGCGGGCTCTCGACTGCGATACACGCCGGGAACTCCGAGACCCGACTTTACCCAAGTATCGCTTCCAGCACGCTCGTTATGCTGGGAGTCGGCGGATTCACGGAGGTGCGGCGGTGAGCGGACTCGGCGACGGCGGCGAGGGAGGCGGAACCAACGGGGCGGACGGCGGGCCGGGGCACGAACGGCTGGCGGCGCTCTGCCAACGGCTCACGTCCGCACCGGGAATGCCGACTCTCGGCGCGCAGGGAGACCACCTCGTCCAGTTCATCATCTCCCAGGTGCGCGCCGGCCTTCCACCCGAGGATCTGGAGGACTCCTTCGACGAACTGGAGGACCAGCTTCTCGCCGCGGGATACAGCGCGGGCCTCGGCTCCTACCGTACGGACACCCCGCCCAGCTACCAGAACGCCCCCGCCTACCAGAGCTTCCCCGGCCCCGGTCACCCCTTGCTCTACGTCCTCACCTGCCCGCTCGGCCACTGTGCGCGCGTCGAGGCGCCGGCGCCCGAGGACGGCGGGCCGCCGGTTCGATGTGTCTTCGGCGGTCCCCTGCGAGAGATCGGGCTGCACCCGTGAGCGCGTTTCTCAACGCGCTCGGCGGGAAACTCGCCGAACGCTGGCTGGCGCTCCTGGCGATCCCCGGCTTGGTGTACCTCGTCTCCCTGGCCACGGCCGTCACCCTGGGCCAGAGCCAGTGGCACGACATCGGGCGGCTGCGGACGCGGCTGGACTCACTGGCGGCCTCGCCTGGCGCCAACAGCGCGGGCGCCATCGCGGTGGCCGCGGTCGCCGTGCTGGCCGGGGCCGCGCTGACCGGTACCGTCGCGCAGGCCGCCGGAGCCCTGATCGAGAAGGTCTGGCTCATGGACGCGCGAGGACCGCTGAGCCGACGCCTGACCAGGCGCCGAGTGCGCCGCTGGCGGGCGGCTGACGCGGAGTACCGCTCGGCCCTGGTGGCCGCGGGCCGCGCCCGGATCGGCGGCGCGGCCGACGCCGCCGCCCTCACGGAGGAGGCGGAACTGCGCTACGCCGCCCGCAACCGGATATCCCTGGTCCCACCCCGGCACCCGCTCTGGGCCGGTGACAGGATCACCGGCCCGGACCGCCGGGTCTGGCGCGCCTACCGCCTGGACCTGACCCTTGCCTGGCCTCACCTCTGGCTTCTCGCCCCCGACACCACCCGGGCCGAACTGACGGCCGCGCGAACGGCCTTGAGCGCGGCGGCCCGCCTCACGGCCTGGGGTTCGGCGTACCTCCTGCTGTCCGCCTGGTGGTGGCCGGCAGCACTGATCGGCGCGGCCACGGTGGCGACGGGCGTGCTCCGCGGTCGCACGGCGGCTGCCTCGTTCGCGGAACTGGCCGAGGCCCTGGCGGACCTGCACGGCAGGGACCTGGCGGTGGCGGTGGGAATGGAGTGCGAGGGGCGCCTCACCACGACGCTGGGGGAGAGCGTGACGCGGCTGCTGAGCAAACCGGACTGACGGGGTGCCCTGGAGACCGGCCGGTGCATCGTCCGTCGGTCGGTCTCCAGGTTTTTGACCTCGGAGGCTGGAACTCGAGCTCGTGTTCACGCGCTCCGGCTGTGCGATCTGCTCCAGCCCTCGGTCCTGGGGCAACGCTCGAAACTCGCACAGGGCGGGGGCGGGTACCGGTCGCTCAGAAGCCGCGGTCGGCTCCACCAGGAGGGGACGTGGTGGGTTCCGCGGTGATCACCAGGTTGGAGCGGTAGGTGTGACGGTCGTCGTCCCAGTCGGCGCAGGTGATCAATGTGAGCGTGGGGGTCATGGTCGGGCCGTAGACGCGGCGGGAGGGGAAGCCGTCCTTTGCCCAGACTTCCATAGCGGTGACGGCGAAGTGAGCGGTGCTCCCGTCGCGACGGGTGACCGTGATCCGAGACCCCTTGCGCAGGGTGCCCAGGCCGTAGAAGGCGGCGGGGCCGGAACGGGAGTCCAGGTGGCCGACGACAACGGTGTTGCCCGTCTCGCCCGGGGTGACTGAGCCGGTGTACCAGCCGACGTGGTCGGGGTCTGTGGGCATGTCCACGGAGCCGTCGGCCGACCTGGTGACCTTTTCGATCTGCGTTCGTACGCCGATCTTGGGGATGCGGATGACGGTGGGTTCTGAGCGGGGCAGGGGTGAGCTGCGCGGTGCGGGGGTCCTGGGCTCGTCGATGGACGCGGCGCGGGCGGTGTCAGGAGGGGCCGGCGGGGGGTGCTGTCCGAACAGGGCTGTGGCCAGGACGACGAGTGCGCTGGTGGTGAAGGCGATGGCCGCCGCGGTGTAGGCACCACGGCGGCCACGGGGCCGGAAGCCGGTCATGCGTGCCGGTCAGCTCTGGCGGCTGCTGCGGCGGCGGAGGTAGAGCGTGCCCGCGGCGGCGGTGAGCAGGCCACCGGCGGCGGTCAGTGCCATCGTGTCCGCGCTCTGTGTGCCACCCATTCCGCCGGCGACCGCTGCCGCGGGGGCCATCTTGAGCGGGCCGCACAGGGCGGGGTTCGTGGCCTCGGAGGGCAGCTTGGGGTCGAGGTCGCTGGCACCGAGGACGTTGTCGTACTTGCCGTTGCCGTTGAAGTCGATGCCATGGACGACCACCACGGCGTTCTCGTCGCGCAGGCTCTTCGCGGTTTCGTCGTCGACGGTGATGGTGCGGTGGTAGGTGTACGCGGAGCCCTTGGGGAAGCGATCCACCGCCAGGGCCGAGTGGTCGGCTCCGGTGTCGCCGGTGGTGGTGAGTGAGGCACCGATCTTGCCGTAGAAGGGCAGGCCGTCCGTGGTGTTGAGGCTCAGCTGCCCGTTGTGCTGCTTGGCCGCGGAAGCCGGCGGGCATTGGCCCTTGGCCCCGATGTGGAAGTGCTGGGCGTGCGGTGCGTCCGCGAGCAGACCCTGCGTCTTGATCGTCACGGTGGCCTGGTTCCCCTTGAGGTGAACCATGGCCGTGCCCGATCCGGTCACCTTGCTGGTGGGAATCGGTGCGAGTGCCGTGTGCAGTTCGTCGTCGTGCGAGGAACTGTCCGCGAACGCCACAGGAGCCAGGACCATTCCGGAAGCTATCGCCATCAGGGCAGCGACAGAGGTGGCCGTCTTCTTCGTCATACGTACTCCAGCTGAGAGTCGGGGCCGGTTACCCAGTGGCAGGGCGCTCGTTGTTGAGCGCATACCGGCGCTTAGACGACATGCTGGGTTCCTCGTGGCTGGGGAGCCATCTCAGACAGGCATTCGGGGGACCGGTGGAAACCGTCCAGCGGTCAATCACTCGCCGGACTTGGGCTTCTTCGTCCAGGCGGTGCGAGGGCTGTTGCCAGTGCGGCGTTCGGACTGTCCTACGCGGGGTTGGCTCGTGGGGATGTGTGTGGGGCGCTGGTACGCAAGACATGCCTGATGAGACGCTGTTCGCCGCGGTCATCTACGTTCTCGTCAGGAACCGGTGTTCGGGGCCGGCGTCCAGGGCCGGCTGCGCGAGGGAGTCCTGCACCGCCAGGACGCGTCGGCCTCCTCGACCTGTCACGGGCAGACGAGATACGACCCCCACCGCGGCCGGTACTTCACGCCCCAGCGCCTTCGCGCGGACAAAGCATATGACGTCCCCCGCCCGCCGAAATGGCTCTCTGGAGCAAGCACATCGGCGCGTATGCCTGGCTGGTCGGCGTGCGAGTGGATCGTCCGGCTGCGAGCTGGAGCCGCTTCACCCCGGAGTGGTGGCGGTGTGCTTTTCCTGGGATGCGAGGACTGCGGGCATGTGGGCTTCGACGTGGCCGATGAAAGCCATGAGGTGATCGGCCGTGGTCTCGCCCAGGGGTGTGAGGGAGTAGTTGACGCTCGGGGCATCGCGGTGAGAACCTCGCGGCTGACGAACCCGTCGCGCTCCAGAGCCTGGAGTGTCTGGGCGAGCATCTTCTCGCTGATTCCGTCGATACGCCGCCGCAGGGCATTGAAGCGCACAGGCCCCTTGCGCAGGCCCGCGAGCACGAGTACACCCCAGCGGCCCGTGAGGTGGTCGAGCACCTGACGGGACGGACAGTGCTTGGCGAAGACGTCGAACTCCAGCGCGGCCGCCTGGCGCTCGTCCTCAGTGGACAGCTCTTTCATGAGTCCCTCCTACCCCTTCACGTTACCCCGATCGAGGCGCTGCGCAAAAGGTTGCACTAACTTTTAGATAGCGTATGGTGGGTGATGCCGCCGGGGTATCGCCTGGCGGTACCCCCAGCCCACGAAGGACTCCGTCATGATCGTTGTCACCGGCGCCACCGGACAGTTCGGCCACCAGGTCATCGAGCACCTCCTCCGGCGCGGAGTGCCCGCCGGGCGGATCGCCGCGGCGGTGCGCACCCCGGCCAAGGCCGCGGACCTCGCCGCCCGGGGCGTCGAGATCCGCCTCGCCGACTACGAGCGGCCCGAGACCCTCCTGGCCGCCTTCGCAAATGCGGACAAGCTCCTGCTCGTCTCCTCGACCGGCCCGGACGACATCCGCATCGTCCAGCACCGTGCGGCCGTCGAGGCCGCGGCCAAGGCCGGCGTCGGCCTGATCGCCTACACCTCCGTCACCGCGGCCCCCACCAGCCCGCTGGGCCTGGCGCGCGTGCACCGCGACACCGAGCAGGCCATCGCCGACTCCGGACTGCCCGCGGTACTGCTGCGCAACGGCTGGTACACCGAGAACTACACCGCGACCCTCCCCGACGCCGTCGAGCGCGGCGCCATCGCGGGCAGCGCGGGCCAGGGACGGATCGCCTCCGCCACCCGGGCGGACTTCGCCGAAGCCGCCGCTGTGGTCCTCACCCGCGACGACCAGTCCGCGAAGGTCTACGACCTCACCGGCGACACCGCCTGGTCCCTGCCGGAACTGGCCACCGAGAGTGCCGCGCAGTCCGGCAAGCGCGTCACCTACGCGGACCTGCCCGCCCAGCAGTACCGGCAGATCCTCACCGGAGCTGGACTGCCCGACTTCGTCACCGACCTGATCGTCGACGCCGACGTGCAGGTCTCCCACGGGGCACTGGCCCACATCACCACCGACCTCAGCGGACTCCTGGGCCGGCCGACCACACCACTGTCCACCGCCGTCGCCCAGGCCCTTGCGGTCTGACGCCCCCCGTACAAGCACCACACCGCTGTACCCGCACAGACGCGGGCCCGCCGGCGGGACCTACGAGTGCGACCGCGCAGCAGAACATGCTCTGGAGCACGGACGAGAAGGGTCACCTCTCCCCACCGCTGCCGGCCGGCTGCCCGGAACGAGTCCTGGACGCTGCGGACCCAGGCCCACCGCGTGAACCCTGCCGGCTGACCGCTCAGTACTCACGCCTTCCCTGAAGCCGATGCCTGCCCTGGCCCGCGAGATGCTCGGCCCGGGTGAACTGCCCGGCAACCTGGGATTCGAGGCCAGGTTCGACGGCTCTCCAGACACGCGGATGTCTCTCACCTACTGATGCCGTCATTTCAGGGCCTGTACGCGAGGGTGGCCACGGAAGTTCGGGCGCCTTCTTCGTCGTACGAGCGACGGTCCGCGACCCGTTCCTCGTCTAAGCGATCGGTACGTTGCGCGAGGTTCCGTCATCGGGCGACGTAGGGCAGGAAGGTCACGTTCGACTGCCTGGTTCGGTTCCTCTCTCAGCGCAGTTGCTCGGCCAGTCCCACGATGACGCCCTCCGGGCCACGGATGTAGCAGAGCAGGTGGCTGTCCTCGAACCGGGCGATCTCGCCGACGAGTTCGGCGCCGTGAGGACGCAGGCGGGCAACGGTGTCCTCGATGTCGTCGACGGCGAACATGACGCGGTGCGTGCCCAGAATGTTGTGCGGCCGGTTGCGCGGCCCGGCGCTGATCGCCGCGGGGCTGCGGTACTTCGCCAGCTCGATCCGGCTGTGACCGTCCGGGGTCCGTACCATCGCGATGTCACAGCGGACGCCGTCGAGTCCGGTGCACTGGTCGGCGAAGAGGCCCTCGACCTCCGCCCTGCCCTCCAGCTCCATGCCGAGTTCCACGAAGAACGCGATGGCGGCATCCATGTCCTCGACGACGATGCCGACGTTGTCCATCCGCTGAATCGCCATGCTGGTATCTCCTTCTTCCTCGTGCGGCCGGTGGAGGCCGCTGATGCCTCTGGGACGGAGCCGGTGGCGCGTTCTCGACGTCCTCAGGCCGCCGGCACTCCACAAAACCCGGGATCGCGCCTCAGCACCGCTCCAGCAGACCTCCGAGCCGGACGTCGCCAACGGGAGCGAGTGCGGCGCAGGTGGCCGCTCCTGTGAAGATGATCAGCCCCCCCGGCGTGTCGTCCTCGCTTTTCCATGCCTCCTCGACGATTCGCAGTGTGCGCGCTTGAGCATCGTGCTGCCCTATCAACGCGCGGTGCCGGGTCACCTCGGACGGGTAGAGTTCCCCATGGCGCTCGCTCTCGCCGCGCCCGTCCGGGCCGCCCAGTTCGCAGGGCTCCTCTGTGCTTCGGCTTCACCGCCGCAGGCGCTCGCCGTCAACACCCGCAGCTGCCGCCCTGGGCTGCACCGCTCCGCCCCCTGACCGGAGGTCATTTCAGTGTTCCCCGCACGGGTACTCGCCGGTGCCCCGTTGGCTCTGGTGATTCTCGCCCTGTCCGGCTGCTCTTCCCTCTGGCAGTGCACCGACACGACGGCGGAGCGCGGTGAGGCCGGCGTGAGGGTGCAAGTCGAGGACACGTCCGGGCAGCCTCTCGGCGTGATCGCCGAGGTCGTCGACTGGCGTCTTGAGCCGCACCCGCAAGTGCCCTCCGAAGGCGACCGGGTCCACTTCGACTACCGATTCGATGGCGCCGACGAGGTATCCGGCCCCGCAGTGGATGCCTGTGCGGTCGACAAGGAGCGCGTGGCGTTGGGATGTCGGACGGTTCACTCATCCGAGGCGTCCGGGTCGGATGGTGCCCTTACGGGTGACGGCTGGCTCGCTGTCGAGCACCCTGATCAGGTTGCCGGAGTGCTCTTGATCCCCAATGACCAGTCGTACGACGGACCAACCTGCGAGACGGACATGAAGGACGGTGGTGGGACGCATCCTCCTGCACCACCGAGTACGGGGGACCGGCTGTAGGGCGGTCAGGGCGGCTGAGCGCGAGATACGGGTCTGCCGGCGCCCCGGTGCCCCGGCGCTTGCGCTGTCGGGTGGTCCGGCTGTGTGCCCCCCCCCGCCCCGGCTCGACCTTGCTGCGGCCGCTCCGAGTCTTCGAGCTCGGCCGCCGCATCGGTTCTTGATCGTTCAGGGCCTGTTCCGGCCGGTCCGGGCCGGCAGCAGACGGTCCGGCGCTTCCCGGCCGGCTCCTCACCATGATCCTCGCCCGCCCGCTCCGTACGGAAGATCTTCCGTACGGCCCGCCTCCCGTCGCTCGGGTTTTCCCGTAAAGGGGTGCCCCGGCGATTCGGGTGAGGCACAGCCGATTCCGTGGCGAGCGAGCGAGTGCTGAGCAAGAAAAGCCGGTCGACGTAGAGCAGTGCGGTACCCGATCATGCGTTCATGCCTCTGAGAGAGACCCTTGCCCGAGTCGAAGCCGATCTGACCGCCGGCCGGGTTCCCATCGCGCGCCAGCGCTTGCGCGGTCTTGTCTCGTCCTTCCCGTACGACCTGACCCTCCGCCGGCGCCTGGCCAAGGTGTACCGGCTCTACGGTGACGCCGCCGAGGCCGGACGCTGGATGTACCTCGAAGAGGACCGCAACGCTGACGAGACCGCCGCCTTCGAGGCGCGGTACGGGTCTCCCGGGTGGCGGATGAAAGCCCTGGCCTGGCGCGGTCCCGAGGCGATGGCTGCCACCGCCTTCGCGCAGGGGCAGCTGGTCGCGGTGCGGACCGCCTGCGCCGAGGAGCTGGGGCACTCCGTCGACTGGGACGACCCTGCCTCCTACCGTGGCGGCCTGGAGGAGGAGCACGAGGAGCCCTCCGAGCCGTGGTCGTTCAGCGCTGTGATGGCGGGTGTCGGCTGCCTGGTGGGGGCTCTCGCGTTCCTGGCGATCTGGGTGAACGGGGTCGTTGCTCTCTTCGACTGACTCAGGTCACCGGCGCCGGAGAAGCGGGCCATGAAGTGTCCGCGGCTGCCCGCATCATCAGCCATCTCGCATCTCGGTCCCCTGTCGCGCACAAGCCCTGCACGGTTCCGTAATAGGTCCGTGCTCATCGTGGACGGAAGCCGGGTCCCCACCCACGACCCCTCCGTGGCCGAGCGGTCGAAGAACCGCCGCTACTGCACCAACCACCAGGCCGTCATCAAGGACGTGGTCGGCCCCACCCGCTCTGTCTGTTGGGCCGCATGCTCCGACTCACCGTTCCGTTGGCTGGTGGAACGACCGCTGGTGCAACCTGCAAGACTGGGCGGGATCCAGTTGTGGTCGGCTCCGGAGTACCGGAGCGCGATCTGATACGTCGTATGGGGTGGGGAATGCCGAAGCACCGGTTGTCCAGGAAAAACCGTTACATCGCCTTGGCGGCGACGAGTGTCGTCGTCGTGGCCGGAGCCGGGGTCGCGGCGCAGACCTCGACGGCCGCCCCGGCGTGGCCGGCGCAGAAGACCTACACGGGCCGGGCGTTCGACGCCTGCACGGCACCCTCGCTCACAGCGATGAAGGCGTGGAAGAGGGACGCCTACTACGGCGGCGTCGCGGTCTACGTCGGTGGCAAGAACCGCGGCTGCGCCCAGCCGAACCTGACCAAGTCCTGGGTGAAGTCGGTCGACACGCTCGGCTGGCGGGTCATCCCCCTCTACGTCGGCGCCCAGCCGCCCTGCCAGAAGAGTGGGAACAAGGAGAGGTTCACGGCGGCCACTGCGAACTCGGTCGGGGTGAGCAACGCCAACGACGCCATCGTCAAGAGCTCGGCGCTCGGCATGAAGGCCGGCAGCCCCATCTACCTCAACATGGAGTCGTACGACATCGCCGACAAGGCGTGCAACGACGCAACCCTCGCCTACGTGCGGTCTTTCACCAAGACCTTGCGCGCCAAGACCTACCGCGCCGGCCTCTACGGCTTCAGCAGCTCCAGCGCCAAGGCGATCGCCACCGCCAAGAACCGCACGGACCTGCCGGGCAACCTCTGGTACGCCCTGTGGAACGGCCAGGAGACCACCACCAAGGACTGGCCCTGGAACCCGAAGCTGTACACCGACCACAGCCGCGGCCACCAGTACAAGGCCAACAGCAAGGAGATCCGCGGCGGTCACACCATCACCGTCGACCGCAACGCGTGGGACGCCCCGGTCGCCATCATCGGCTGACCGGTCGGTACGACGGGCCTGACCGGCGGATGAAACGAGGGTGGAGAAGGGGAAATGTGCCAGGCAGCGAACCTGGCCGAGGAGGCGGCGTCGGCCGGGCCGAACCTGGTCAAGGGATGGCCCGGACGGCGTGCGCACAGGCACGGTGCGCAAGGACCTCGCCAGCGCACCGCGCCCGCGCCGCCGCCCGACCCGCATCCATCCGCACGGTATCCGCCACCTGCGATCCCTCGACCCCGTCGACAAGCGCACCGCGATCATCTGCGACAGCTATTTCCCGCACCTGGCCACCGAACGCCGCCGTCCCGTCACCGAGTGGTTCCAGGCCAACAGCGTGGAAATCGCCTGCACCCCGACCAAGAACTCACAGCGCGCCACCGCATCGGGGGCCCGTGCACCGCCCTGGGCACTGGCCCGTCCCGTACCCCGCCGGGCCGGGGCGGTCGCAGTGGTCCTGACTTGCTTGGGGTGGCTGGTTGAGGGACAGAGCCGGCTGGCGATTCATACTTCGCGCACAGGCGAAGTAAGGGCTTGATCTCGTTGGGGCCAGGAAGTACCAAGATCCCGGCGCATGGCCACCTGCGCTTCCTCGGTTGCCGCGAGATAGCCGCGAATGTGGCGGCCGAGGTCCGGATCCTGGGTGGTGGCGCCCGTTGCCACCAGGTCTCGCAGGGCACGAACCTTCCAGAAGGCATGATTAGCCGAATCCATCACCTCCCATGGGGCGATCAGAGCGAGCTCGTAACGCAACGGGTACAAGTTGCTGGTGACGAACACCTCATGGGCCGCCGTCCGCGCTTCCTCTGCCGGGCGTGCGCCGTGTGCAATCTCGTGCAGCCGTGTGTACGCATCCGACAGCGCTCCCATGAACGCCGCGTACGCCTGTCGACGCGTGTCCTGGTTGAGCGCCGCACGGTCGCGGCGCCAGCGGAATCGATCAGCGAGAAGCGTGGATCCGACGCCGATCGCGGCGCCGATCAGAGTGTTCACAGGGGCCAGCCAGTCCATGGGCTGGACCTTACTGTGATGCCGCTCGGCACTGAAAGCCGTCGGCCATAACGCTCAATCGGCCAGCTGCGGAGCGCAGTGTGAGACGAAGTCGCTTCGGGGAGACGCGAGTCGGAGATCGGAACAACCCTTGGATCCTTGACCCGTTGGTGTTCGCCAGGATGTGCAGAGGAGCCAGGAAGGGGTGGCATTCGACGATGACGAGGCGTCAACCGAGGTCGTGGTGAAGACCTCGCGGACGCGCTGGCGAACCTCCGCGGCGACCAGGACTCCATGCGTACGTGCGACTTGCGGAGAGCCTTCTTCGCCGGGTCCCTGACGTACGGGGTCCGCGAGCACCTGAGAAGCCGTCACCCGGCGCGCAGTGTCCCGGGACCGAACGAGCCGTCCACCCCGATGGGGGCGCCCGTTGCTGGAGCCGCATGTGCACCGCGCGTACGCACTCGTCGTTCTGTCCCATGCTGATCACGGGGCCGCAACGTCTCAGACGCCACCCCTGCCACCGACCTCCGGGCTGGCCACGGCTCACGTCGCGCCGCGCCACGCGGTTCCGGCTAGTTGGCGAGCAGGCCGGCCTCCTGAGCGCGCAGCACCGCGCTGAGCCGGTCCGCGGCCCCGAGTTTCCGGTAGAGCGCATGCAGGTGCTTGTGCACGGTGCGCGGTGAGATGCCCAGGCGGCGTGCCATGGCATCGGCTGGTATCCCGGTGGCGAGCAGGTGCAGGACGTGCAGCTCACGAGGGGTCAGCGGCACCGCCAAGGACTGGTTGGCCTGCCGCCGCCTCCGGTCGCGGCCGGAGGCGTCCCGTAGTGCGGTCAGAAAGGACCGATGGGTCGCTGCTGCCTTGAGCAGCGGCTGCACGCGTGCCGCGTACCGCTCGTCGTGCGGGGAGAAATCCTTGCCCGACCGATGCACCACAAACCCACTGACGTGCGGACCCGTACTGGGGAACGGTATGCCGAGCATGTGCCGTGTCCCGAACGCCTGGTGAAGAGCGTCGGCGGCCGCACTGTGCTGCCAGACCCGTGCCCCCGTGATGCGCGCGGCGCTCTGCGGTGTCCAGTCATGGCCGGTCCCGTACCGGTCGGCGAAGGGATACCCCCCTCGGATGTGGCGCTGGACCGGCTCATCGTGGTCGTGGTCCCCCGGAGGCAGCCGAGCCGGCCAGATCTCGACGCTGCCCCGCTCACGGGTCCAGGGTTCCTCCTTGACCAGGATCAGCGTCGCGTCGAGCGCCGTGAGCAGTTCCTCGGTGAGGAACGGCCATACGCGTTCCGGGTCTTCGGTGCTCATCACCTCCACCGCCCAGTCCAGCATCCGCGCATGCCGGTCCCTCATGACAACCTCCGCAAGAGCCACAGCCGACTGCGCGCATCCACGGTGACGGGCGCCTGTCCATGCGTATTTCTCCCCATGGCCCACGCTGCCCAATCCGCATCATGGTCGGTCATCGGCGGACCGCTGTCCCAAAGGTCCGCTGGTCAAGACAGTCACTTGTGCCGGGGTTCGGCGTGGCTGACGCCGCTTTCGTCAAGCATCGGAAGGGTCATCATCGACATGCGTCCATTGCGCTCCGTACTCGCCTCCCTCACGGCCGTCTGTGCCCTCGCGACCGGCGTCACCGTGGCCGGCCCCGCCGGTCCCGCCCAGGCCGCCGCGTCCGACTGCACGGGCGGCACCCGTGGGTTCACCGACCACCCTGACAACGCCTCCGGGGACACGTACAAGCCCAGGAGCTTCAAGCTGGGCAACAACGTCGTCTTCACCCTGGAGAAGGGGGTGTACGCGGGACAGCAGATCGCCTTCGGGAAGATCAGTGGTGTCACGTTCCCGGGTGACGATGTCTGGATGGACTGGAAGGCCACAGGCTGGGACAAGGGAGGCCCTGCCGGCACCGAGATGTACCCCTGGCTGCAGTGCGGACCGTTCGTCGTCCAGAGTATCGGGCAGAGCCTGACGACCCCGTTCAAGCGCACCAGCACCGACCCTGAGTACCAGTTCCGGGTGTGCGGTTCGCTCAACTCCGACAACATCCCCCGCTGTTCCGACTGGTGGTGACCTGCCCGCTGGCGTAGGGCACGGCCCACCGCACCGAGGGCACCGTGGATCGCGGACCGATGAGCATGATCTGCGCCCCACGGCGGTCCTCCTCGGTGTATCCGTGCACACCCGTGAGGCTGCTGGGTGTGCACGGGCATGCCCGACTCCGGCTCCGACCTCATTTACGTAGGGAGCCCGGACGAACCATGACCTCGCCGCACACCAGTCCCTTCCTCGCTTTCCGCCGCCGCATCACACACACCGCGGGCGTGCGGTCGCGGGCTGCGGCGGCGCCATCATTGACCGGATGGTGACCAGACTCGGGCTCACTGACACCGTCAGGCCCCCGGCGACCCCAGCCCGGCTACTGGGGCTACACCGCTCTGTCCGCGCGGGACACTGTGCGGATCTTCACCTATGCGCTTGACACCGCGCCCACCGCCGTACGCGACTACGTCATGGGCAGCCTGCGCGCCTCGACCCGCTGTGCCGCCGACGAAGACGCTGAGGTCGCTGTAGGCCGACAGCACGCCGGCCAGGTCCCCGGGTTTGTGTCGCAGGGTGGTGTCCAGGAAGGCGAGCGTGGTTGCGGCGACGACGTGCGGGCTTTCGGTGCGGCCCGAGGAGCCGACCACCGAGGGCACAGGCGGCAGGTACAAGGGGCCGCCCAGGGTTAGGCACCGCGCCTTCGCGCTGATCAAGTAACCCGGACAGATCCGCGGCGGAGGTCATGCTGTCACCTGGAACCTTCGTCATGTTGCCGGATCATGCGGCGGGAACAGAACGACCGCCCCAGCGGATGTCTGTCTCGCTGCTGACCCGGGCAGGTTCGCGCCTCTGGGCGGCGAGAACGTGGAGGTGGCGGACGCATTGACTGCCGTAACGACCCGAAATGCGCGTCTACACCCAGGGGGTGTTCGTCAGGTGAAGCACACCTAGGTCTTTGTCCCGCACCCATGTGCGGATCTTGCTGCCCTTGTGTGCGCAGAGATTGACCAAGTCGCGTCGATCGGGCCGCCGTCGGGGGATCGCGGTTCGGGTGATCAAGTTGGGACGGGCCCCGAAATGAATGTTCTGGATCACTTTCCGCGCCAGGCCACAGAGGTATTTACTATGCGGAATGGGCCGGTTACTTTTTGTGTGCAGTGGCTCTCGTGTCGGTATGGCAATGGAGAGTTCAAAGTACTGCCTGTGAAGGAGGCATCATCATGCCCCGCACCTTCCCGCGCCGCCGTCTGACGGCCCTGCTGAGCAGCCCCGCGCTGGTCGGCGCTCTGATCGCTGGCACCGCGCAACCCGCCCAGGCTCAAGACGATGCCCCGCTCGCGGTCTGCGCCGGTGATGTCGAGCAGACCATCGACCCTGGACTGACCGTGCTGCCGCAGAGCCAGAAGGTCAGCGTGACGGGAGACTTCCACACCTGCACGGGACAGCTCATCGATCCTGAGCATGCTTTCGCCGAGTACACGGCCAGCGCCACAGGACTGCTCAGCTGCACCCTCAACGTACCCATCACCAACGCGAATGGCAGCGTGCGCTGGCAGGACGAGGGCGGCGAACACTCCGGCACCTCGCACTTCACCGGCGGCATCACCCTGAGTCAGCGGCCCCTGGGTGAAAACGTCGGGATCGTCGTGGCCACCATCAACTCCGGTGAATTCCAGGGCCGCACCCTCGTTCTCACCAGCGCCCGCCTGACCATCAACCCCCTCCAATGCCTGACCAGCGGAGTCCGGCGCGTCGCCGGCCCCGGCGCTTTGGAGATCCTGCCCCTCTGAACATCCCCGACTCCAGCTGCTCCCTCCTGCCCGACCGTGCTGGGTCCGGACGGGCCACCGCAGAGGACCGGCATCAGTTCTGGCCTCGGTCTCCATTTCTGACCTGCGGTGCAAGGTCGGTACCAGTAGTCGGCGGAGAGGGGCAGTTCATGCAGCGGGAGTGGCTCTGAGCGAACTTGGTGCGGCGGCCGCACAGGCCGAGGAACAGTCAAGCCGGAGGTCTCACCCTGGGAGCCAGACGTTCCCTGGCCGCCAGATTCTCGTGCCAGTATCGGAAGACGGTTCCCTCGACGATGTCGGGCTGCCCGGCCGCGATTAGGCCGGACGCCAGACTGGGCCCGCCCGCATCCGCCTCGAAAATGATCAGTATGGGAGGGAATTTCACCGACCGGCCGGGCAACGAGCCGGACCTCGTCAGCCGTCGGCGCCCCAAACGCCGGATCCTGCAAGGCGGTCGAGCACGTGGCGAAGACCGGGTCGCTGAACACCAGCTCCAAGCAGTGGGCATACGAGATGTCGTGCCCGGCGCCCAGACGCAACCGCCCGGGGTCCCAGGCGACGATATTCCAGTCCCGCCACGCCCCTTCGGGAAGCTCGATCACAGCCCGTTGCCCACTCCGGACCGCGCGGTCAACCGGGAATCACCGACCAAGCTCACGCACGCGCGGAAGGCAGATCTCAGCCACGCCTCCACAGAGACAGCGTCCGTGCGAATCAGGAGATCATCCCGCAACGCAGCCCCGCTCGCGACGAAGATCCAAGACTTCGTCGCATCGCGTATGCGCTCGGCGTCGGCCTTGGGTCACACCGTCACATCCCGCTCTGCCAACGACGAGGTCTCAAGAATCGAGCACGGCGGCCACGGTCTCAATCTCAACGAGTTGGTCTTTGTAGCCGAGCACGGTGACACCCATCAAGGTGCTGGGGACGTCATGGTCGGCGAACGAGTCCCGAACTACCTGCCAGGCGGCCACCAGGTCCTCCTGCCGGGTCGATGCGACGAGAACCCGTGTGCTGATGACATCCTGGAGCGACGCGCCTGCGGCAGTAAGCGCAGCCTGCATGTTCTCGATGGCTTTCGCTGCCTGGCCCACGTAGTCCCCGATCGCGGCCGTGGAGCCGTCATCGTTCAGCGGACATGCCCCAGCGAGGAAGATCAGGCGCGACTCGGCGGGCGCCGTCGCCGCGTAGGCGTATTCGGCGACGTCGGACAGGGAAGCGGAGCGGATCAAAGTAATGGCACGAGCCACGGTCGTGGGGGCCTCTCTTTTCGGGTGCTGAGCGCGGACATCCTGCCAGCCCTCGGCAACTCCCGCCTTCCCATTTATCGCCGCCCCACCGCGACGCCGTCATTTCTGCTCGACATTCATGAGCCATATGATCACCAACCGGCTCCGGAACCAGTCGACAAACGCTGTCTCCGGAGGTCAGCGAAGCCAGCGGGAGTGGTCCCCGGAAGACTTGGTGGCGTGCTGGACACGAGTGGGTGTTGAGTGGGACTGCGCCGCGAAATGTCCGGCCCGACTCGCGATCGAGGGCGGTTACCGCCCTTGACCCACCCACACCCTCATGCCGGAGGGCGGCACCCACCACGGGAGCCGCCCTCCGGCACGTCCGGGATCAAGCGCGCTGCTACCACCTGCGCCGCTCCCCGCACACCCTCAACTATCGGACTGGACCATTCTCATTTCCGGTGCATGGCTGGTCGCCTCACCGTGGGTACTCGGGCTGCAGAACACCGAGGTGTGCGACGGGGCTCACGTCTTCGACGTGGCTGCAGGTGCAGTCCTGCTCGTCTTGGGGGCAGTGTCAATGTCTCTGCGGGTGCTACTGCATCGCAAGGAGAACAACGCCTGACGTGATTTGTGGCGCCAGGCGTCCAAGCGGTCGTACGGCGGCCTGACCGGGCACATACGATGGCGTTGCCGAGCCGGTGCCATGACCTGACGACAGCTCGCGCCTGATCATCCGGATTTGCAAACGCCCAGTCATACCGGTCTGAGGCGACCACGCCTACCAGGGTGCCGCCTTCTGCGCCGCCACGGCCCTCGGGAGGCTAGACGGCCGGGACCCGAAGTCGTGCGGGAGCTGCTTGGCCCCCGGATCGGCCTGACGTGCACTATTCAGTGGCTACGCTGGCGCTGGGAGGGAGTTTGCGAGCGAGGGTCACGCCGTCGGCGATGGGCAACATGACCGTCTCCATACGTGAATCGTCCCGCGCATGGTCGTTGAAGGCTCGCATCGCGGCGGCGTTGCCTTCCTCGCTGCCGTTCACAACCGCGCCCCCGTAGAAGACGTTATCGGCCACGAGGAGACCTCCAGAGCGCAGGCGGGGGACCAATTGCTCCCAGTAGTTGATGTATCCGGTCTTGTCAGCGTCGAGGAAGACGAGATCCACGTGTGGCTCAGCGGGCAGTGTCCTCAAAGTGTCAACGGCCGGTCCGAGGCGCAGCTCGATACGGTCCGCCACCCCGGCCCGGCGCCAGGCGTCTTGGGCGAGGGAGGTCCATGCGCTTGACAGGTCGCACGTCACGACGCGGCCGCCGGGCAGCAGCCCGCGGGCGAGACAGAGGGTGGAGTAGCCGGTGAAGGTACCGACCTCCACGATGTGGCGGGCACTCAGGAGCTTCGCCAAGAGAGTGAGCAGGGCTCCCTGTTCCGGTGGTACCTGCATCTGCGCCTCCGGCCCCAGGGCCTGGGTGCGGGTGATAAGGGCCTGGGCGACCGGGTCCGGGGGCGTTCCGTGGCCGATCATGTAGCGGCGCAGCTCGTCGGTCAGTACGACGTCCTTTACCGGTTTCATGTGAACTCCGTGCTTCGGTGGAGGTGAAAGTTTTCGGAGTGCCGGTGGGAGGGTCACGTCAGGTCTGAGCAGTGTTGGTCTCGAGTGAGTCGGCGAGCTGCACAGCTTGCTGCCGCAGTCGGATCTGGATGGTTTCTTCAGTGTGGACGACATGTTCCCGTGTGGTGGGTAGTGCCTCCCGGGAGAGGGGTGGACTGGCGTAGTAGAGGCCGCGGCTTTCCAGATCCGCGATGACCCACAGCAGACGAGGCAGCAGTTGGGCTTTCAGTGCATGGCGGCATACGGGGCCTCGGCGGCTGAGGAAGAACCGGTCGTAGAGGTCGGCTTCCTGTTGGCTGGGCTCTTCTCCCGCCCCGCGCCCGGCCTGCTGGAGCAGGGAGGCCCCTTCGGGGACGAGATAGGCCGCCACCGCGGCGTGCACGCGGTGATTGCGTCGCGCGGCCTGGGCCATGGCGGGCGGGCCGGCGTCCGCCGCGCGTTTGAGGAGACGGGGCAGTCCCTGGTAGTCGCGTGCCCACTCGCCACTGAATGCGGGATGAGCCTGTGTCATGCGCGGCCGGACAATGCGGTGATAGAGGGCAGGCGAGCAGCTTCCCGCGTACAGCAGCAATGCCGAGTACAGGTCCAGCAACCGGACCACCTCCTCAGCCGGTGCGGACTGCTCGTGTGTCAGCACGTCCCGCAGAAGCGACCACTCCAGGAACGTGACCTGGTGGCCGACCAGCCACCGGTGCCAGGCCAGATCCGCCGGTTGGCGCGGAGAAGGGAAGCCGACCAGGGACTTCCCGTGCTGGGCCTGCCGGGTCAGCATGACCCACTCCGATGTCTGCCATCGGTGTTCGAGCGCCGCCCCGCAAGAGGGCGGGCATTCGGCACCGGAGGGCGGCAAGTCCGCCTCGGGCAGTACCAGGTCCAGCGTGGGCGGTGCCACGTCGTACCGGGCGGCCGTCATTTCAGCGCCCCAGGTATGCCGACTCGCGCATCTCTGCGCTTGCTCGCAGGTCGCGAACGCTCGCCCTCAGACCGTGAACGTCGCCACGCGGTCACACACACCCGAGGGGTGCCAGGGTGGCGCACCTCAGCAAAGGCTGGAGGCCACGAATCCATATCGCCGAACGCCTCACTGAGTCGATTTCCAGACCGACGCACTCGCGGCCGGGCGGTGCCCTGTGGCCTACTCACAAGCCGAAACCGCCTGTGGTCCGGCCACGACCCCTACCGGGGGTGCGGCCGCGGAGCAGGGCGGGATTCATTCCCGCGGACGGTAGTCCACCGCAAACACCAGACTGCACTAATTGCCCGCGCCCAGCATGTCGATCACCAAATGAGGGCAAAACGGGACGCCGGACGCCGTGTCGTGGCAGGAACGCCGTCATGGATGGGTCTTGCGGCGGCCCTCGCAGACGGCTGAGCGGGCTGGTTCACGCTCGGTTGACAGGAGGAGCATGCAGAGGCGGAGGCCAAGGCGGCCACGCGCGACCACACGAACACGGCGCCGGAAAACGAGTGGGAGCCTTCCGGGTTCGGTGCGGGTTGCGACGTCTCACCAGCCCGGAAGACCCTCATGCCCCGCCTTGATGCCCCTACTGACCGAGCCCGGGCGGCTGCGTCTGACCCGCTGCATTGCCGAAGACGGCTGGCCGCTCCGCCGGGCCGCCGAACGCTTCCAGGTCTCGCCGACCACAGCTCAGCGGTGGGCCGGGCCTTACCGCCAATCGGCGAGGCGGGGACGAGTGACCATTCCAGCGCCCCCGTCATGGTCCTCGACGCACGCAACGCGGACTGAACGCCGGATCGTGGGGCGTGCAGGGTCCATGTTTATGAACAGCCCTTCCGGAGCGGTTCACCGCCCTGTACTGTCTCGCCCGCGGCCATCTGCCAAGGCTTTGGCTTCGAGTGTCCTGCGCGGGATCAGATGGCGTCGCGGGTGAAGCTCAGGCCCAAGTTGGTGCCAGTTTGAATATTCAGCCCGTCCTGGGCGCAAGCTGTCCGATCGGTTGCAATGACGGTTTTCTGGGTGTCGGTGAATTCTTGGTGGGGTCGGCGTTTGACGACTGTGGCCAGCCAGGGGCCGGCGCCCAGGTAGGCGAGGTCGGCCACGAGTGGGACGCCTTGGCGCTCGCAGATCCCGATGATCTGGTGGGTGCGGGCGGCGGTGAGGTCATGGGTGCGGCCCGGCGGCGCGGGCGAGAGCCACAGGAGCCGACCCGTCGGATCGGTCACGACCTGCACGTTGACGCCGTGACGCCGGTGCTTGGCGGAGTAGTCCGCCTGGCCGTCTCCGACACGGTCGCACCCGACCAGTGTGCCGTCGAGCAGGGTAAAGTCGGGATCCGTCTCCCGCAACACCTTCAACAGGCCCGGCGCGCGAGCGGCGAGCAGATCGATGACGGCACCGACGCAGGCGTGCACGGTCCCGACGGAGATGTCGAACCCGGCCGAGAGTTGCGCGAGAGTGTCGTGCCGGCGCAGACACACCAGACCGATCAGAGCACGCTGGTGCGGCGGCAGTTTGCAGCGGCGGTCACCCGCGCAGGTGACGATGAGCATGGTGACCCACTCGACCAGCTCGTTCGGCAGGTCGAGTGCGGCAGAACAAGGAACCAACGAGGCACCTGCGCCGATGAGTTGAGATGTCGAACACCTCCCTCAACGGCACGGGTGCCTCGTGCGTCGCAGCCCCTCGCCGTCACCCCATCAGTGGCCACTCTGAAAGGGCTCAGTGCATCCCGGGCCACGCCGTCATCGATCCGACGCGTTGGAACATTCCTTGCATCTGCTCGGCGGGACGCTGCTGTTCGCCGTGCAGAGCGTTGAGAACGATCAGACCACCGGTGACTGCGGGAAGAACCCATTGCACCCGGGCGAGGTCGCGCTGGGCCTTGTCGGTATCGATGGGATGCTTCACAGCCTTGTCCTGGGCTTCGGGGCTGTCCGATGACGCGAGTTCGATCTTCTTGCCCAGCACACGGCTGTATGCGGTGACGGCCAAGGCAGCGCCGGTGAGCACCGTCTTGGCGATCGTGGACGCGGCCACGCCCTTCTGCGTGCCCACCCGGCTGGCGTTGGCGGCCAGAAGTCCGCTGCCGCCGACCAGGTGCATGGCGATCGCCGCAGCGTTGACGGGTGTCCACCTAGCCCAGCCGACGCTTGCGATCCGCGCCGCGCTCCGCCATGTCCCGCCCTCGGCATCGGCCGCGCCGTTCAGAGCGACCGCGCCCATCAGAGAGCCGCCGAACCACGCCGCAAGCCCCAAATCGTGCATGCTGCGCAGGACGGTATTGCGTTCCGACATCTGGAGCTCCTCAGGATCAGTACGGATGACCGACGGTGCCACCGGCTCCGCCTACACCTTCACCCTCACCCCGGTCGGATACACCCGCACGTCGAGCCGGTACAGACGGGGGGGGTGGGGGGCTCCACCGGCGCGGGCATGCCATGGCTTCGTAAGGCTGAGACCCGGCCGGCACCGGCGTGGAGGCCCGCAGCCGGGAGTCTCACCCCCAGGCCGATACCGCACGCGCACTGCTCCGGCGCCCGGCGACCGAGCTCTCCGAGGGCCTCGTCACGGGAAACGACCTGCTCGCCTTGGGCCTGCTGCACAGGCTGATCGTGGGCGGGGTCCGGGTGCCGGCGGATCTCTCCCTGATCGGTTACGACGACATCGAGTCCACCGACTTCGCGATTGTGCCGCTCACGACCATCCGCCATCCGTCCGCCGCACTGGGGGCCAGCGCCGTCCGGATCCTGCTCGGTCTGGAGAGCGAGTGGGAAGCGGAAGGGCGTTTCGAGCCGGAACTGGTGGTCCGGGCATCCTCCCTTTCTGCCGCGGAAGACGGTGCGTAGCGGGCGATTGACATCGCTGACCGGCGCCGAGGCGGAAGACCGGATCGACTGGCCGATGGTGAGCGTCGCTTCGACGCTCATCCGCTTCCAAACTTTCGGCGACAGCCAGCTGGTGCGCTCGCCCCACACCTCCGCCCGCTGCTTGGCCAGCCGTTCTCCGAGTTCGTCCAGTCGCGCACGCCGCGAGGCAATTCGTTCGTGCGGTTCGGAATCCATGCAGCGGATCGCAGATGGCAGTCGGCACGTCGAGCTGCACCCGGCGAGTCAATCGCTGACGCACGATCCATTCCGCGGACTGTCCGCAGGCGTCGGCTCGCCGCGTTCCTCGCAGTAGGCGTGGTGCTCGGCGCGGTCGGTCGACAGCGCCGAGCGCGGCTCGCCAGGAGGTCAGGAGCGGTCAGCCGATGATGGGCTCGTCGGCGAGGTAGGGCGGCGCGGGCTCGTATTGGATGTACCGGCGCACCGCGCGTGCGTGCTCGCGCCCGTGCAACCGGCCCACCAGCCACAGGGCGCTGTCAATCCCGGCGGACACCCCCTGGCTGGTGAGCAGGTTGCCGTCCACGACGTAGCGGGCGTCACGGACGACGGTGACGTCACCGCGCGCTTCGAGCGCGTCCTCGTAACTCCAGTGCGTGGCGACGCGCCGCCCGCGCGCGGGCCCGGCGGCGTGCATGAGCACCGCGCCGGTGCACACGCTGCTGACCCACGAGACCTGTGTCGCGGTCTTGGCGATCCAGCCGGTGACGACCGGGTTCAGCGGCTCCGTCTCGCGAGCCCCGAGTCCACCGGGGACCAGCAGCACGTCGAGGGGCGGGTGGTCGCTGAACGTGTGGTCCGGCAGGACGCGCATGCCCTTGCTGCAACGCACGGGTCCGGCCTTCTCGGAGATCAGGACGGCGGTGTCCACACCGTCGCGCAGCATCGAGGACACGGTGAACACCTCCCAGGGGCCGACGAAGTCCAACTCCTCGGCATCGTTGAAGATCAGCAGTCCGTAGGTGGTCATGAACGCTCCTGTTCCTGTTGCAGTTCCGCATGGGCGGTGGTGGTGGACCGGAACCGCGCCCGGTAATCGGAGGGCGCGATGCCCAGGTGACGGTGGAAGGTGCGGCGCAGCGTCTCGGCGGTGCCGAATCCGCAGTGCCGCGCAACGGCCTCGACCGGGTCGTCACCCTCAGCGAGCGCACGCTGGGCGGCCTCGATACGTACTCGCTCCACATACGAGGCGGGCGGCGTCCCCAGTTCGGCGGTGAACCGGCGCTGTAGATGACGCGGGCTCAACCGCGCGCTCTGTGCCAGGTCGGCGATTCCGTGCCGGGCGCCGGGGTCGGCGTGTATGGCCGACACCGCGGCACGGATCGGGTCGGTCGCGGGCTCTTTCGACCACAGCGCCACGCTGAACTGGGACTGGCCGCCGGGCCTGCGCAGGAACATGACCATCTCGCGGGCGACGGCATGGGCGACGTCCCGCCCCAGGTCGTCCTCGACGAGCGCGAGGGCGAGATCCATTCCGGCGGTGACACCGGCCGACGTCCACACATGCCCGTCCCGGACGAAGATGGGCTCGCAGTCGACTTCGACATCCGGATGTTCCCGGCTGAGTTGCTGTTCGCGCGCCCAGTGGGTGGTGACCCTGCGCCCGTCGAGGAGTCCGGCGGCGGCGAGCAGGAACACCCCGCTGCACACCGAGGTGACGCGGCGGGCACTCGCCCCTACGTCTCGGATCCACCCCGTCAGCCCCATATCGAGGCGCGCGTGGTCGACTCCCTTGCCGCCGGCCACAACCAGGGTGTCGACACTCTCGGGATCCACCTCGTCCACCCCGTACTCGGCGTGGACGGAAAGCCCGCTGGCCGCCGGCACCGGTCCGGATCGAGGTGCCACCACCAGGTGGCGATATCCGCCGGCCAGCTGCCCGGCGTGCTGGAACACCTCGTGCGGGCCGACGAGGTCGAGAGGCTGAAACCCCTCGTAGATCACGAAAACAATGCTGCGCTCCTTCACGCCTCCACTCTCGGGGAGCCGCGTGATGGCGTCTACGACACACTCCCCACAGATCGCGCCATGAGAAGCTGCTGAAGATCATGGGGTACGTGACGGCAACCGTCACGGAAACCTCAGCCTCTCGCCGAGCCGCGTCGGCTCCCCTGCTCTGCGTCGGCGATGACACCCCGCTCGGCGCCGGTCACCGTGCCGACGCCGGCCACCGCCCTGAGGCCGAGACGGCGCCTTCGGCATCACCCGCTGAAACCCCCCACGGCTCGTCCGGCATTATCGAAGCCCGATGGGCAGAGCTCGATGGGCATCGGAAATCGGACGAATGCATCAATTCTATTCCGAACGGCTGCAGGGCAGCGGCGCGCCCGTCCGGGAGTTCTGTTTGGCTGATCCGGCCAGCCTGGCCGGATGGTGCTTGCAATGGTGAGTTCTCGTCAAAAACCGGCGAGGGGACGCATGGGTAATCGCTGTACGCGGAATCGACTCAAATCAGATCCTTGTCAGAGGCTGGAGGGAGGTACGCGTCAAGTGAGGCGGAAGTATTCCGTGTGAAGCTCGTTCAGCGCGTTATCCGGTCATGTGCAGTCCGTTGCCGGGTCCGCTCCAAAGGGCGGCGACCGGCGAGCGTTGGCCCATGAGTCTGCGCAGGCCGGGCGGGTTCTGCTGCGTCACGGCGTACGGCGGAGCGGACCCAGGAACAGGAAGGCATGCCCTCGTGAGAAATCAGCCTCGTGTGCCTGAGACGCACTCACTGGGTAGGGGAGCGGATGCGTAAGTGAACCGCCTCACGGATTACAGCGGGCATGATCACCGTAAGAGGGTTCTGATTCCGTGAAATCCGTAGGACTGTAGCGATGTCCGCCGCACCGCTTCCCGACCGGAGAGGTTCCTCTGTGCCTGCGACCGAGTTCATCGACACCGTCGGGATCAATATCCCTGAACATCTCAGTGCCAACGAGTTCCTGTCCCTGGCCCGGGAGGGGATGATCGAGGAGGAGCACCTGCGGAGGTTCGCTCTCGCCGAGTTCCAGTCGCAGGAGGCCGAGTTCACGGCTTACGGCGTGTTGTCGGCCCGGTTTCCGCACGAAGTGCCCGGCGGGTTCTTTTCCTTCGTCGGTCATGAGCTGATGCAGGCACGTCACCGGATGGTGGCCGGTCTCGCGCCGGCCCTGGGCATGTCACCCGATGAGATGCGCCGGGCTCCCCGGCTGGAACCGGTGCGACAGTTCACCGAGTTCATCTCCTGGGTGGCCCTTCACGCCGGGGCCGCGGAGGCGGCTCTCCTGGCACGTACCGACTTCACCCTGTGGTGTAACACCTGCGCGGTCCTCGCCGACGTGCTCAGCGAGGCGGAGCAGGTGCCTGAGGCTGTCGTGGAGTACATCGGAGCCTACCGGGACAACCCGCCGGAGGTGGCGGACGGTGTGCTGCAAGTCATCGAGTACGGTCGGACGCAGCGCGAGCCGGACGAGTGGATCACTCGCAGCGCGGTACGGATGGAACCGGCGCTCAGGGCCTGGTGGCGCGCGGTCGCCACATCCGGCTGAAAGCCGCGGGCATGAGAGGCAGTGCCGGACATCAGGAGCGGGCACACAGGTGGGAGCGGGCATGGGCAGAGATGTCGGACGGGTGACCTTCACGGAACAGGATCACGTGCAGTTCCGCGCCCGCTTGGAAGACTGTCTCTCCACGCTGAGAAAGGTGCTGGGGGAACCGGAGTTCGGAGTGGTTCCGGCGTCTCTGGGTGCGGAGCTGGAGGTGTCCCTCATCGGGGAGGACGGTGGCCCGGCCCCGGTCAACGTCGCCGTGCACAAGGCTCTCCAGGATGATCTGATCACCCTGGAAGTGGCGCGTTTCAACCTAGAGGCGAATCTGGAACCCGTTCCTCTCCGGGGACGTCCGTTCACCGCGATGGCGGAGCAGGCGGCTCACCAACTGCGTCGGATCACGGCCCAGTCTCTGCCGCACCACGGCGCAAGGGCGGTGCCGATCGGGACGCTGCCCACACTGACCTCAGCGGATGTGACGACGGAGGCGCTGACTCCGGTGCCGCGCTTCCACGCCTTGGAACATGCTTGGGCCCGGCGTCGCCCCACGCCGTTCGCCCTCCGCGTGGCGGAGGGAGGAGAGGGCGTGCTCCGGGCGGAGTCCGTAGCGGTCCAAGGGGCCGCCTGCTCCTGGCAGGTCCATCTGACGGTGGCGCCGGACTGTTTCCGTCATACCTTCAATGCCGCCCAGCTCGCCACGGCGCCTGCCCTGGCCGCGGCGGGCAACTCCCCGTTTCCGCTGGGTCGCAGGGGAGGGCAGGAGGCTCGGATTCCCTTGTACGAGCAGGGCTTCGGCGATCGCAGCGGCGCTCGCCCCGGAGCTCCCCGCCCCCGGGTCGGTTTCGGTCGGGCGTGGCTGCGCGGCGGTCCTCTCGCCGGGTTCGAGGAAGCCGTCCACGCCTACGACGTCCTGCTTCCGGCGCACAACCGGGATCCGTACGACGGCGACCGCGGGGGAGCGGAGTATCCGTCACTTGAGGAGCTCCGCCTGCACCTCAGCACGGTGTGGTCATGGAACCGCCCGGTCTATGACCCGCTCGGACACCTGCGCATCGAGTTCAGGGCGCTGCCCTCGGGGCCCACTCCGATGGACATGGCGGCCAACACCGCCTTCCTGGTCGGCCTGACCCTGTCCTTGGCCGCGGAAGGACGCGACGTGGCACACTGTCTGCCCTTCACCTGCGCCAAAGCCAACTTCTATCGGGCCGCGCGTGACGGTCTGCGCGCGTCCCTGTGGTGGCCTTCGCCCGGATCGGCCCCGCAGGAGTACGAGGCCGGCGCTCTGGTGCTGAAGCTGCTGCCCCAGGCCCGGGAAGGACTGGCCATGGCGGGGGTGGACGCCGACGAGGCGGACACGATGCTGCACCTCCTGCATGAGCGGGTTTCCACAGGCCGTACGGGAGCCTGGTGGCAGCAGAAGACCCTTGAGGTGCTGAGTCGGCGACGGGAGACACCGCGCGGAGAAGGCGCGGCGTCGCCGACGGACCGGACCGCCTCCACCTCGGAAGAACGGACGGAGAGCCTGCCCGGACGCGAGACCGCCACCTCGGAACCGTCGACGGCACGCGCCGAGCAGCGCTCCGAAGCGGTGCCGGGGGAGACCGGGAACACCGGTGGCGCAGGTCGGCACCCCTTGGGCGATCTGACCGTGCGGTACGCGCGACTGGCCGAAAGCGCCGCTCCGGTACACACCTGGAACCTGCCCGCGGACCCGCCCTGGAGTCAGTGATGAGCCCAAGTGCCCCGCCTCCCGCCACCGACCTTCAGGTGGACTTCCCCTTCGACTACGCCGCCCACGTCGCCGGCGCCCGGCGCATGGGCCGACTGCCCGAGGAGGCCCACGGAGCACGTGTGGCCGTCATCGGTGCCGGTGGCAGCGGACTGGCCGCGGCGTACGAGCTGTTACGAGCTGGTTGCCACCCGATCGTGTACGAGGCCGAGGAGAGCGCGCACGGGCCGGGCGGGCGGCGCCTGGGAGGCCGCATGTACAGCCGGCGCCTTCTGGACGAGGACAGCGCCGTCGTGGAGCTGGGCTGTCTGCGCTTCCCCGAAACCGCACGGCTGCTGCGCCAGTACGCTCAGACGTTCGAGGTACGGCTGGAGGCGTTCCGCGACAACTACGCGGCTCCCACCACACCGTTGACCTTGCTCGATGTCGATGGCCAACAGTACGCCGCACGAGAGATCGAGGACCTGTACGGGCTCCACGAAGGATTCCGGGAGGCACACACGCGCTGGCAGCAGGCGCTGACCCGGATCGGCTTCTTCCAGATCCAGCGGGACCTGGCCGCACGCGACCTCGACGCGGTACGCCGCCGCTGGCGCGATGTGCTGACGCGGTTCGACCTGTGGTCCTTCTACCGCTTCTTGCGCGACCCCGAAGCCGTGGGTCTGAGCCACGACCAGGCGCGCGTCCTCGGCACCGCCGGAGTGGGGCCGGCCGTCTGGGACTCCTTCTTCGACCTCAGCACCATGGAGATACTGCGCCTGCTGCTGTGCACCGAGGGCAGCGGCCTGCTGTACGCGCCCGACGGCATCAGCCGGCTCGCGGAGGGCTTCTGGACCCACCGCACCACCGACCCGCAAGGTCGGACGTGCAGTGTGGAGGGGATCAACAAGGGATCACTGCGGCCCGCCGTGCGCCTCCTGGAGGTCGAACCCGATGCCGCACACGGCGTCGTGGTCCACAGCGAGGACGGACACAGCGAACGATTCGCGGCTGCCGTCTTCACCCCGCAGCTGCGTCTTCTGGAGACCGGCGTCGAAGTGCGTTCCACCTCTGCCCGTACCCCCGTGCTCGGACCCCGGCTGTGGCGGGCCGTCCGACGCCTCCACTACTGGCAGTCCGCCAAGACCGCACTCGTCGTCGATCACCCTTTCTGGACGGAGACGTCCATGGACGGGGTCACCCTCACCGACCGCCTGCCAAGGGCTGTTTACACCATGGACTACGGGCCTGCGCGGGGCCCTCGCGGGCGCCGCGGCGTGCTGGATCTCAGCTTCACCTGGGCCCAGGACGCCATGAAGATCGCCCCTTCCACCCTGGAGGAACGGATAGCCCTCTTCGTCCGCGACCTTGCGGACATCCACCCCGAGGTGGCGGACGATCTGCGCGCACACGCCCGCGCGGGCGAAGCCGTGACCATCTCATGGGAGAACGAGAGGAACTTCCGTGGTCTGAGCCGCTGGTCGTGCCCGGGCGACTACCCCTACCAACGGGACCTGTTCGCCCACTTCATGAAGGACTTCACCGGTAAGCCGGCCGTACCGGGTGAACCCCCGAACGCGCTGTACCTCGCAGGCGACGACACCTCCTGGTCCCCCGGCTGGCTCAACCACGCCCTCGCCTCCGGACTCAACGCCGCCTGGGGAGTCCTGCGCCAACTCGGCGCCCGCCCCGAACCGGGCAACCGTGGACCAGGAGACGTCTGGAACGACCCCCGCTACACGCCTCTCGCCACACCCTGACGCCACACGCCCTACCAAGGGATCGGAAACGTGTCGGCGCCGACCACCCGGACGCCCTTGCCTTTCGTACCACCGACTCCGGAGGTGACCGTGCAAGCGCCCCCCGACCGAGATCTCCTTCTGCGACCCGACCGGGTCTGGGACGCGGTCGCGGACACCCCGGTCGACAACGTGTCCGTCCTCGTGCGCGACGGCCGGATAGAAGCGGTCGGGCACGACCTCCGCCCGGCCCAGAAGACGGACATCCTGGAGATGCCCGGCTGCACGCTCATGCCCGGCTTCATCGACTGCCACGTCCACCTCCTGGACGAGAGCGCGGAGACAGCACCCTCCGCGTACCAGACCCTCACCGCGGTGCCGGTCCTGCGCACCCTGCTGCACAACGGATTCACCACCGTCCGAGACCTCGGCAGCGCCCATCTCCCCCTCAACGTCTCACTGCGCACGGCCGTGGAGAACGGTCTGATCGAGGGTCCGCACATCATCGCGGCCCCCAACATCCTGTCCCCCCGCGGCGGCCACGGGGACAAGGAGCCCGACCTGGCCCAGCGGTACGGACACCAGATCGGCACCCTGGCCGACGGCGTCGAAGAGCTGCGCCGGGCCGTGCGCGAACAATCCCGCGCCGGAGCCGACTGGATCAAATTCGCAGGCGGCGGCGGCTTCTCCTCACGGGTCGGCCGCCCCACCAGCACCTCCTACTCGCGGGTGGAGATGCACACCATCGTCTCCACCGCCGACGACCTCGGCCTGCCCTGCGCGGCACACGTCTTCACCGACCGCGCCGTGCTGCGCGCCGTGGCCGCGGGAGTGCGGAGTGTGGAACACGGCTGCTTCGCCACCGCACCCACGTACCGGGCCATGGAGGAGGCGGGAGCCTTCCTGGTACCCACCCACTACGTCCAGACCTACTTCCTCGACCGGCTCGACGACGACGACTTCTGGGACAGCTCCACGGCCACCACCCGGCAGAACTACCGCGAACACGCCGATGTCCTGCGCGAAGGACTCCTCCGGCCGGCACGCACCGACGTGAAGACAGCCTTCGGCACGGACGCCGGGATGTTCCCGCACGCCGAGAACTGGCGCGAGTTCCCCACCCTGGTGGCCCACGGTTATACGCCCCTGCGCGCCCTGCGGGCAGCGACGTGCGTCGCGGCGGATCTCCTCCAGCGCCCTGATCTGGGCACTGTCACTCCCGGCGCGACAGCGGACCTCGTCGCCCTCGCGGGCGACCCCTTCGACGACATCACCGCTACCGGCCGTGCCCGGTACGTGCTTCAGCACGGTCGTCTGGTCAGCGCAGCACGGGACACGGTTTCGGCGAGCGCGCCTGCGGAGGCGCCGCCTCCTGGCTGCATCTGACAGTGCTCGAACAGTATGCCCGCCGAATATTCATGCCGGTGTGGCGTGAGTTCCTGCGCAGTACCCATGTGATGAATGGTTGGCTCGCTCTCGGCCAAATACTGCCCTTGTGTACTGATCAGTCCACGAGGGGGCAAAAGTACAGCGTCCGAGATTTCCTGCGGAAGGCGGACGTCCGACATCTGATCTCCCGAGAGAAAGCACCTCGCAGAGGCTTCAGGATAATGGCGTCCGCAGCCGGGAAAATGCTCATCGCAAGGGGTGCCCGAAGTAAGAATCTTTCCGCGATCGGCTGTCAAGGCGCCTTTGGCGAGGAGATCTCAAAATGACTCTTCAGTCGTTCGATCGACAGCTCCGGTATCGGGGAACCGGCAGATCTGGAGGAGAGAGAGCATGGAAAGCGTGCAGAAAACACCCGTCTGGCTGGTGACGGGTTGTTCGACCGGGTTCGGCCGAAGCATCGCCGCCCATCTGCTGGAGGAGGGCTTCCGAGTGGTGGTCACCGCCCGCGGGACCGAGCGGGTCGGAGATCTCGGTGATCACGACAACGCGTTCGCCGTAGCCCTGGACGTCACCGACGAGAGCAGCGTGGCAGATGCGGTGGCGCGGGCGGAGGAGCACTTCGGGCGGATCGACGTGGTGGTCAACAACGCGGGCATCGGCTACTTCGCCGCGGTGGAGGAAACTTCCCCGCAGACCGTGCAGCGTCTCTTCGATGTCAACTTCCACGGTGTCGCCCGCGTCGTCCACGCGGTCCTGCCGGGGATGCGGGCCCGCCGCTCGGGCATGATCGTGAACCTGACCTCGATGGGCGGCCTGGTCGGACACCCGTCCGGGGGCTACTACTGCGCCACGAAATTCGCCGTCGAGGGCCTGTCGGAGAGCCTGCGGCACGAAGTGGAGCCCCTGGGTATCCACGTCATGACGGTTGAGCCGTCCGCGTTCCGTACCAACTGGGCCAGTTCCGCACAGGAGACGCAGGATCCGATCGCGGACTACGACCAGACCGCCGGCGCCGCGCGCCGCGCTTACCGTGACTCCGTCGGCAAGCAGGCCGGAGACCCCGGCCGTGCGGCCCGCGCCCTGCTCAGGGCCGTCACCGCTCCGGAGCCGCCCCATCACCTGCTGCTCGGCGCCGAAGCCTACGACGTTGCCACCGCTCAGCTCCGAGCCCGCGCCCATGAGTTCCAGGCTTGGAAGGACACGACCCGCAGCGCTGATTTTCCCATGAGCGCGTAACCCCGCGCTGTGCGCCGTGGTGTCGCGACGGCCGGGATGGGCACACCGTCGTTCTGGAACTCACTCTCTTTCCGGTGCAGCACGCGACGGTTCCGCGTGAAACTCCCTGGATTGCCGATACGCCCGGTGGATGGCCCGCATATTTCGGAATACTCGTTCTATCTCACCATCGGTTGCTGGTCCAACGAGAAGCGGTGACGCGTATGGCGGACGAACCCGTCCCCGCCTGTGATCTGCAGGTGGACTTTCCTTTCGATTATGCTGCCCACCTGTCGGGGGACCGGCGTATCGGGTGTCTTCCCGAGGCTTCACGCGGTGCACCCATAGCGGTCGTGGGAGCCGCCGGTGGCAGCGGTTTGGCGGCCGCGTACGAACTGATGAGGGCAGGATGCCGTCCGGTTCTGTTCGAAGCCGAGACCAGCGCCGAGGGCCCGGGAGGACGCCGCCTCGGCGGCCGGATGTACTCGCGTCGCATCGACGACGCGGACAGCGCTGTCGCGGAGTTGGGATGCATGCGCTTCCCCGACTCGTCGAAGCTGCTGCGCCAGTACGCGCGTAACTTCGGAGGGCTGCACTGGCAGGCGTCACGGGACAATTTCGCGGCCGTCACTCCGGTCACCTTCCTGGACATGGACGGTGTGGGTCATGAGACGCGGAGCCTCGCCGACGTCGGTCCGGAAAGCGAACAGTTGCATCAGGCCCACACCCGCTGGCTACAGGCCATAGACGACCTGGGCCTGCACCAACTGCTGCGGGAAGCCGCCGACCGTGACCTTCCGGCCGTACGCCGCCGTTGGCGCGCTCTGGTGGATCGGTTCGAGCAATGGACCTTCTACCGGTTCCTCCGGGACGAGCACGGGGCGGGACTGAACCACGCACAGGCCCGCCTCCTCGGCACCGCTGGGATCGGTCCGGGGATGTGGGACTCCTTCTTCGACCTGAGCATGCTGGAAGTACTGCGCATGCTGACGGTGACCCAGGGCGCGACCCACTACTTCCCGCTCGAAGGAATCAGTGCCCTGGCCGACGGCTTCTGGACGCACCCCACCACCGGCCCCGACGGACGGCCCGTCAGTCTCCAGGAGAGCAACGCAGGTGTACTGCGCCCGGAAGTCACCGCGCTGGACATCGAGGAGGACGCGCGTCGCGGCGTAGTCGTCCACAGTGCCGACGGCAGGAGCGAACGCTTCGCGGCCGTCATCTTCACTCCACAGCTGCACCTGCTGGAAACAACGGTGGAGGTCCGCTCCACCACACCCGGGGCGTCCGCCTTCGGCCCCAGGATGCTGCGCGCCATCCGGCGGCTGAACTACTGGCAGTCGTCCAAGACGCTGCTGGTGACGCGGGAACCGTTCTGGGAGGGCACCTCCCTCGACGGGGTCACCATCACCGACCGCCTGCCCCGCGCCACGTACACCACCGACTACGGACCCCCCAAGGGCGCCGGTGGCCGCAGGGGCGTCATCGACCTCAGCTACACCTGGGGCCAGGACGCCATGAAGATATCCGCGTCCGGCATCGAGGAGCGCGTGCGCCTGTTCGTGAGGGAGCTCGCCGCGATCCACCCCGGAGCGGCCGAAGAACTGCGCCGCCAAGCCGCGGACGGCGTGGCCCTCACGGTCTCCTGGGAGAACCAGCCGAACTTCCGGGGGATGTGCCGCCTGTCCCGGCCCGGTGACCACCCCTACCAGCGCGATCTGTTCTCGCATTTCATGAAGGACTTCGCCGGCCGCCCCGCGGTGCCGGGCGAACCGCACAACGCCCTGTTCCTGGCCGGTGACGACACGGCCTGGTCACCGGGCTGGCTCGACCATGCGCTGGCGTCGGGCATCAACGCGGCCTGGGGGGTGCTCAAGCTCCTCGGCGGCGGCTCGGATCCCGGGAACCCCGGGCCCGGCGACCTGTGGAACGACCCCGACTACACCCCGTTGCCCACATCCGCTGACTGACATCCGCCTGGCCTCGATGGGAGGCCGGAGTCTGGGGGGAAAGCTGTGCCCGAACGCATCCTTGTGACAGCGGCGCGCTGGTGGGACGGAACCAGCGACACCACGAGACCGGGGGCCCGAATCCTCGTGCACGGCGGACGAATCGAGACGGTGGGCCGGGCCGCCGCGGCAAGCCGCGGTGTCCGCGTGCTCGATCTGGGTGAGCGCACCGTTCTGCCCGGACTCATCGACTGCCACGTGCACCTCTCCGAGGTGGCGGACACCGACCTCACCGATGCGCTCAGCCTGCGGACCCTCGCCGCCCTCGCTCCACTGCGGGACCTGCTGGACGCCGGCTTCACCACCGTCCGCGACCTGGGCGGCGCCTCGCGGGAACCCCTGGCCATCCACTTGCGCGATGCCATCGCGGCAGGCACCATCCCCGGCCCCCGCCTGCTCGTGGCACCCCATCTGATCTCCGCGCGAGCCGGTCACGGTGACCGCACCTCCTTCGCAGTGGGCGCCACGGAGCTGGGAGCGGTAGCCGACGGGGCCGACGAAGTGGTCCGTCACGTACGGAACGACGCCCGGCACCGCGCCGACTGGATCAAGTGCGCCGCCACCGGCGGGCTCACCAGCCCGACCGACGCACCCGACCGCCCCACCTACACGCAGACCGAACTCGACGCCCTGGTCGGCGCCGCCACGGACCTGGGCCTGCCCTGCGCCGTCCACGCCTTCTCCGACGAAGGGATCAGGCGCGCGGTCAGCGCCGGCGTACGTTCCGTGGAACACGCCTGCCTGGCGACTCCGGACGTCCTGGATCTGCTGGCCAGTTCCGGCGTCTATCTCGTGCCCACCCTGCATGTGGTCAACATTTTCCTCGACCACCTCGACAACGATGACTTCTGGCACGACAAACTGCCGGAATCCCGCGAAAAGCTCGCCCGCCATGCCGACACCCTGCGCCGACACGGCCGGCGTGTCAGCGCCTGCACGACCCGCGTCGCCTTCGGCACCGACGCCGGGATGTTCCCCCACGCGGACAACTGGCGCGAGTTCCCCGCCATGACCAGCGCCGGCTTCACTGCCCACCGGGCCCTGACCTCCGCCACCAGCATCGCCGCCGACCTGCTCGACCGACCGGACCTGGGCCGCATCACCCCGGGTGCCACCGCCGATCTCATCGCCGTCCCCTGCGACCCCTTCCACGACATCGAGGCCCTCCACCACGTGGACTTCGTCATGCGCACCGGACGCATCCACCGCGAACCCTGAGGCCACTGTCCACAGGCGTTTCCCACCGATCCCTGCATCCGCCCTCCGGCCGGCCGGGCGCCGTCCGCACCGGGGCCGGCGGGACACGAAAGCCAGCCGATATCGGAGCGAGCGGCAGGGGCCGGGAAGGGCAGCTCCCCAGGCCGCACCCGTCGCTCCGCGCGAACCCGGAAGGACACCCATGAACGCGACCGATTCCCCGCCGGAAACGACCATCACCGGCCACCTCCTCGACCGTCTTCACAGCTTGGGAGTGCGGCATCTGTTCGGTGTGGCCGGCGACTACAACCTGCGCATGCTCGACGAGGTCCTGGCGCATCCGGGCATGCAATGGGTAGGCACAGCCAGCGAACTGGGGGCCGCGTACGCCGCTGACGGCTACGCACGCGTCCGCGGGTTCGCCGCCGTGCTCACCACCCACGGAGTCGGCGAGCTGAGCGCGATCAACGGCGTAGCGGGCAGCTACGCCGAGTACGTGCCCCTGCTGCACATCGCAGTCGGTCCGCCCAGGTCGAAGGAGCAGGACGGCGCCGTGGCCCACCACACACTGGGCGACGGAGACTACGAACACTTCGCACGCGCTTTCCGGCAGGTGGTATGCGCCGACGCTCTGGTCAGGCCCGAGGACGGCCCTGCCGAGATCGACCGGGTCATCACCGCCTGCCTGCGGGAGAGTCGTCCCGGATACCTGCGACTGCCACAGGACGTGGCCCTTTCGAGTGCCCCGTCGCCCTCAGGAAGCCTGGGCCGCCCGGACCGGCACGCCGCCGACCAGCACAGCCTCGCTGCCTTCCTCGACGCTGCCGCACGCAGGATCGAGACGGCGGGCACCATCGCGGTCCTGGCCGACAGCCTGGTGGACCGGTTCGACGCCCGCGCCGAGTTGTCCGACCTGCTGAGCGCCGGTTCTCTCCCGCACGCCGTCGTCGTGTCGGGCAAAGGTGTCGTCGACGAGAGTGCCCCCCACTGCCTCGGCCTGTACGCGGGAGCGTGCAGTGACGACACCGTCCGCACCGCCATCGACAGCGCGGACCTGTTGATCCGTGCCGGAGTACGGCTCGCCGACACGACCAGCGGCGGATTCACCCACGGCTACGACCCGGACCGGGGTATCAGTGCCGGCCCCACCACCGTGAGCGTGGACGGCGCTGCCTTCCCGGATGTGGGCCTCCGCGCCGCGCTGGCGGGCCTCGCCCGACTCGTCGAGGACCGTCGCATGACCGCATCCACGCCAGCGGCATCCGCACCCCGCCACCCGTCACCCTCCGGCGACAGCACGCTGAGCCAGGCGTACCTGTGGCATGCGGTGAGCGCCGCCGTGCGACCTGACCACACGGTCGTCGCGGACCAGGGAACACCCCTGTTCGGCATCTCGCCCTACCGCCTGCCGGCAGGCGCCCGCTTCTTGGCCCAGCCCGTCTGGGGTTCCATCGGGTACAGCCTGCCGGCACTTCTGGGCGCCCAGCTCGCCGATCCCTCACGGCGGGGTCTGCTGCTCATCGGCGACGGAGCGGCACAACTGACCATCCAGGAACTCGGCACCATCGGCCGCCACCGGCTCACACCCGTCATCGTCCTCGTGAACAACGACGGATACACGGTCGAACGCGCCCTGCACAATCCGCGAGCCGTTTACAACGACATCACGCCCTGGCGATGGACCGATCTGCCGGCCGCTCTCGGAGTACCCGAACCGCTCGTTCTCACCGTCCGCACCAGGGCTGAACTCGATCGCTCCCTTTCGATGGCCGCCGCCACCGAGGACCGCATGGTCTTCATCGAAGCGTGCACAGCGCCGGACGACACTCCCGTACTTCTGTCCCGATTCGCCGAGATTGCGAGGCGGCAAGCCGAGGACGCGCAGTAACGTCCATGAACATGGTGGCACTCCTCCTGAACCGTGGAGTCGATCCATACCGCTCCCCGGTCGCCTCGGTCGCGTCACCTCACCTCGCGGGAAGCGGGGCGACCGCCCTGACGCGCGGGGAGGCGCGAGCGGCGCCGCGTGGCCGTCCGCGCCCCACCTCGCGCCCGCCGCGACCGGGCCGGGCCGGCGCCCGGGGCCGGGAGGGCATGCACCGGCGCCCGGGCGCCGGGCCGGAAACGAACCGGGACCGGAATCAATCATTGACGTGTCCCTGGCAGATGGCTAACGTCCTGAGAGCGCTCTCAGGACGCGCCCCGGATGGATCTCTTCCCCCGCCCGCACGGCAGGACCGTGCACCGCACCCGCGCACCGCACAGAGCTTCCGCCCGCCGCGCGTCCAGAAGGTGTCCCCCCACCGCACGGCACTTCCACCAAGGAGGAAGAGCTTGTCCGTCACCCGTTCCACACCCCGGATCAGGCCCGCTTCGCTGCTCGCCGCCTTCGCCCTGGCCGCCGGCCTGCTGGTCGCCACGCCCCCGTCCGACGCAGGCGCCGCCGTCCCCGCCACCATCCCCCTCACCGTGACCAACAACTCCGGCCGGAGTGACCAGGTCCACGTCTACGTCATCGGCACCGAACTGGCCACCGGCCGCCAGGGATGGGCCGACGCCTCCGGCACGTTCCACCCGTGGCCCGCCGGTGGCAACCCCCCGACCCCCGCGCCGGACGCGTCGATCCCCGGCCCGGCCAGAGGCCAGGCGCTGACGATCCGGATGCCCAAGTTCTCCGGCCGGGTGTACTTCAGCTACGGCCAGAAGCTCGTCTTCCGCCTGACCACCGGCGGTCTGGTGCAGCCCGCCGTGCAGAACCCGAGCGACCCCAACGCGAACATCCTCTTCAACTGGACGGAGTACACGCTCAACGACTCCGGCCTGTGGATCAACAGCACGCAGGTCGACATGTTCTCCGCCCCGTACGCGGTCGGCGTGAAGCGTCCCGACGGCACGACGAAGACCACCGGCCACCTCAAGCCCGGTGGTTACAACGGGTTCTTCAACGCCCTGCGCGCGCAGCCGGGCGGCTGGGCCAACCTGATCAGGACGCGCTCCGACGGCACAATCCTGCGGGCCCTCGCCCCCGGCCACGGCATCGAGGCCGGCGCGCTGCCCGCCACGGTGATGAACGACTACGTCAACCGCGTCTGGACCAAGTACGCGACCCAGACGCTCACCGTGACGCCCTTCGCCAACCAGCCCTCGATCAAGTACTACGGCCGGGTCTCCGGCGGCGTCATGAACTTCACCAACGGCAGCGGCGCCCTGGTCACCAGCTTCCAGAAGCCGGACTCCGACAGCATCTTCGGGTGCTACAAGCTGCTCGACGCCCCGAACGACCTGGTCCGCGGCCCCATCTCCCGTACCCTGTGCGCCGGTTACAACCGCTCCACCCTGCTCACCAACCCCAACCAGCCCGACACGAGCAGCGCCGGCTTCTACCAGGACGCGGTCACCAACCACTACTCCCGGAAGATCCACGCCCAGATGGCCGACGGCAAGGCGTACGGCTTCGCGTTCGACGACGTCGGCGCGCACGAGTCGCTGGTTCACGACGGCGACCCGCGACAGGCGTACATCACGCTCGACCCGTTCAGCTGACCGGAGCGGGGACCACGACCGGGCCGGGGGTGTCGGCGCCCCCCGGCCATCCCGCGTCCCGCGTGGCACTCCTCCAGGAGCCGCCGCCAGATCTCGCTGATCGTCGGGCAGGCCGGGGCGGCAGCTCGCTGTTCATCGGGGGAGGGGGAGGCTGTGGCGGCGTGCTGACGCCGGACCTGCGCCCGATCCATGGGCATCAGCAACAACGCCGGCCACGTACGCCGGTGTTCTCACGCCTTGTACGCATGGGGGTGCCCGGTTGGAGTAACCGCGCAAGCGGCGGCGCGCCAGTCGCGGGGGATGTGCCGTAGGCGGCGCGGAACGCGCGGCTGAAGCGGGGCAGGCTGGTGAAACCGAAGCGGTGAGCGATGACCGTCTGTCGCGTTGCGGGTGAGTAGGTCAGTCAGGTGGGGTGGTTGTGTTCCCGCTTGGGTGGCGAGCCGGATGAGGAAGGGGATGACCAGCGAGGCGATCTCGGTATCGGCGTGCAGGGGTACGGCGGTCAGACGCGGAAGGTCGGACTGGGAGATGCCCAGCATCGATCGAGGTGTCTGCAGAACGTGCGCACGGAAGAGGACGGGAAGGAAGTGGGTTGCAGTGCGACCTGGTTGCCGTTCGGATCGATCACGAAACGGCCTGAGTCCTGGACGCACACGTTGAGGTGATCGTCGGCGACCCCGTCGATCCTCCGTGTCGGATGGCGGACCTGGATAGGGTCGGAGGCCGCTGTGACCACCGGCAGGGCGCCGAGCTCGGTGGCTTTGAGTCTGCCATGGCCGGAAGTGTCAGCCGGCGTGGAGACGTCGAGGCGGACGGAGGCGAGCTCCCCGTACGTCTGGCTGATCACTTCGTGCCAGTAGGCCAGTAGGCCAGGCGGTCAGCAGCGGGCAGCATGGCGGTGGACAGCTCGATAATCATGATCCACCTCCCTCGCAGGGTTGTTGACGCTTCTCACTACGCGCCGGAACGAGGGCGAATTCAACGGAGACGACGGTCAGGGACAAGTCTCCGGGCACGCTGGAGCATTCGCGTGCGGCGACTTCCCCTCGTAGCTTCTCCTCATGCAGTACGGCCGTGTGCAGGGCTGGACGCGCGTCCGCGTCGTCCCCACAGCCGAGTTCGCACGATGGGAGAGACAGCCGGGACACGAAGAGCGCCGGCGATACACGACAGTTCCGAGCGGAGCCCCACCAGCTGCGGGCGGTCCGCGGAATCGCCGGCCGCTGACATGACCGGCATCTTCGACCTCATCGATTCATCTGCTGGGCGCGGGTCTTGGGGACCGCCCTGATTGCGGATCGGCACCTGAAGCGTCCGGAGGTGAAGGTCAGTCGTGGTCTTGAGGCCAGCAGGGGATCAGTGTCCGTAGTCAGATGCGCTACGCCGCTGGGTGAACGGCGCCCTTCTACCAGGCGGTGGCGTGCTCGGGCGTTCCGCAGACGCAGCGCGGTGCCGCAGCTGTCCTCCGGAACCCGCCAGGCCAGTCACCTGCTCTTTTTGTTGAACCATCCGAGCGACTGGAAGACGGACGCGCCGATAACGAGGACGCCGAGAGGAACGACCGTGAACCAGGTGGCATCGGCATTCACGGCCGCGAGCAGGGCGATGGCGCCGAGGGCCAGCGCCAGGAGGCCGAGCATGCCCAGAAGGACTCGCATCTTGGAAACCAACGGAGGACTCTCCAATGTTCAGACGGGCTCTATTGACCAGACAGCGTTCGCTACCCGGTGGACAGCTGGCGACGGTTGCCCGGTAGGGAGTCAGCGAGCTCCCCGGCGTGACACCACGGCTCCGTCACGGAGCGCATGGAGTGAGTCTCCCAACGCTGCCGTCCCGAGGCGTCAGTAGAAATACGTAATCGAAGACGTAGGTCACCGGTCGGCCCGGGGCGGGGCAGCGGCCAGCCGTGCAGTGAGCCATTGCCGATCTCACCTGTCGGATGGCAGTTGGCCTGACGGATGGAGGAAGCCCCTGGTAGCTGGTGTCGACCAAGAGAACCGTCTCCACCGGAGGCTTCGTACGCTTGTCTACCCGTCCGGCGTCGACGTTCTCAGCTCTGCCCTGCGCTTCCTCACGGCCCGCCTGAGGCAACAGCGTCGTCTTCTCGGCACCCGATGGCGGCGCCTGAGCGCGGGTCGCCAACCCTGCGGATCAAGAACGCCGCCGGCGAGTACATCGCCGCTCTCTGCCTGAACCTCGACGTGTCCGCTCTGTCGCCGGTGACACTTGCCTTGCCGAACCTGGTGGCCACGGACAGCGAGCACCGCGAGCACCCGCTGGAAACCCTGCGGGACAGCAACACCCGCAAGCTACGCCAGGCGGTACAAGCGCTGTCGGCGAAGCGCGCCGCCACTCCCAGGTCGCTGAGCCGGGAAGAGAACGCTCGTACGGCAGCTGCGCCAGGACGGGTACTTCGACTGGCGTGACGCCGCGCAGACCATCGCGGACCTGCTGGGCGTATCCCGGGCAACCGTCTACAACTACGCCGAGTGAAGGGCGCCAACCGTGACCTCCGCAGGACCACCCACCGCGGCCGCCCCCTCACCCCAACCCAATCCGCGGCTGGACACGGGCCGTTTGCTGCACATCACCGAGGAACAGACCGCCGCGCTCATCGACCAGGACCTGGCCCTGGAAGCGGCCCGCGCCGCCTTCGCCGCGACGGTGGACGGCACGGCCTTTCCCAGCCTCACCGTGCACGGTTCCGATCCGCGTAACCGCTTCACCCTCAAACCATCCGCGTCCGCCACTCATGCCGGGGTGAAGATCGGCACCTACTGGCCAGGCAACACGGACTACGGGCTGCCGCGCCACTCCGCGAAACGCCACAACAGGTCGGCGAGTTCGGCCGGTCCTGCGAGCGTGTCACTTCTGCCCTTCCTGCCGTCGCTGTCGCCATGGCCGGGGAAGGCAACGGCGATGACACGATGTTCGGCCGCCAGGCCGGGCAGAACGCGATTGCAGTCACTGGCTGGACGACCGTTTCCGGGTATCAGGAGCAGCGGCGGGCCACCGCCGGCCTCGACATAGCGAAGGGTCGTATCGCCGACACGTATGCTGAGCTCCTGCATCCAGGGTGGAGTGCTTTCCATGGCCTTCTCTTTCACGCTTCAGAGGCGTGCGGCCCCCGGGGGAAGATGCACCGGCGCTTGTCCGCACAGTTTCCTGCCAATCGGTAAGTCGCCGTCTGTGCAAGGAGGATGGCCGACTGTTTTCATCCAGAGGGGGGTGGAGAACACGCGAATCGCCGACGAGAACCGAACAGCAATATCCTGCCCTTCGGCGCGGGGGCAAAATTCTTTAAAAGGGGCGCTCGACGCATTGCGGCCGATTGGCGAGCGCCGTCGCGCCGTACGGTTACGCCGGAGTCAGACGGTCCATGCCGATGGCGTGCTGCCGTCCGGAGGCAAGGGCCGTGCCCAGCTTGGCCGGCCCCCGACCGTTGCCGTCGTTGCGAAGCCGGAGCGACTGCGTGGCCGGCACGCTACCGATCTCGGCCGGTGAGGAAGCGATCAGGATGCCGTTGACGGACTGGCGAACGCCACCGGGCGGGGCCAGTCTCTCCTGGGGACTCATGCCCTTGCGTACGGGGGGCATCTGCCCGCGCCAGTTGGGTGCTGGGCATTGTTCACCTGCCTCTTGTCGGAGAACCAAACTGGCCCCGACCCGTCTGGATGTTCTATTCGAGGGCGCCGTAAGGGCCTGTCGCTGTGCGGTGGCTGACATGATGGGTCCGGTCTCTGGGGAGAGGCCCGGAGGCGGGCGGGCTGCCCCCAGGTGGTTTCACGGATGAGACGGATGAGAGGGCATGGGGTGCCGGTGAACAGGCTGGTGATTACACCGGCGGTGGTCGGGCGGGATGCCGTGCTGGCGCTGGCCGGTGAGCTGGACATGGGCAGCGAGACCCTGCTTGCCCGGGCGGTTCGCGAGCAGATCGAGGCGGGCTGCAGGCGGATCGTGCTGGACTGCGTGGGCATCTCGTTCTGTGACTCGCGAGGGTTCAGCGCGCTGCTTGAGGCCCGCCAGCAGGCTCGCGAAGCGAAGGGGGCTCTGGTGCTTGCCGCGGTCCCGGAGCAGCTTCAGTATGTGCTGACTCTGCTTGGCGCGGACAACATCTTCACCATCGCCTCCACCGTTGAGCAGGCACGCCTCTTGCTTGCCGCTTCCGCAGCGGACAACGAGTCGGGTCCCGCGTAAGCAATCCCGCTGCCAGAGATCCGCGGTCAGGCAGGGAGGCCATGCGGATTCACCTCGATTCGGCCCGTTCCCCAATATCGAGTCCAGTGCCGGGCAGGCGTATCACCAGCACCACGCGCCGCCGCCCGCCTGCCCTCTGGGGGAACCTCGTCCATGAACGCGAACATGCAGCGCCACATCGACCTGGACGGCACCGCACAAGCGCCCGCCCAAGCCCGCGAGACCACCACACGCTTCCTCGCCGAAGCCGAACGCATTCGCGGCTGCCCAGCCGGCCAGAACACCCTGCACGCGGTGCTGCTCGTCGCCAGCGAACTGGTCTCCAACGCCGTCCGCCACGCCCCGGGACCCTGCTCCCTGTGTCTCACTCTGCACGATGGGGGTGTGCTGATTGAGGTCAGTGATACAAGCCCCGTCTCTCCGCGCCTACGAGCCCCGGACATCACGGGCAGGTTCGGCGGCTGGGGTTTGCAGATGGTCAACCGGCTGGCCGGTGAACTCGAGACGGTGCCCGGCCCAGGTGACGGAAAGACGGTCGGTGCACGCCTGCCTTGGTGATTCTCGCGGGAGAAGGCCGCAGTCCGTTTGACGGGCTTTACGGGGAGCGCCTCCACGCGTGGAGCGCGGGAGAGCGGGGTAGCCGTGCGTCATGTTCTTCTTCAGTAACCGGATCGGCTGTCTTGGCTCCCTGCTGATCAGCGCGGCAGCGACCGGCATCTTGATTCTGGTGTACACGCGCTGATCGGCCCCTTGCCGCCACCGCATCCCCTGGAGCGCGGCGCAGCAAGCACGGCCTCCCGCGACCCGGCGGGGATCGTCCAATGCGCGAGCCGAATTTCTGGCTCCATCGGTAGTGAAGAAGCCAGCTTCGTTATCAGCGCCCAACGGCACGATGGTCCGGCGAGGGCTGCTTGGGGACCGCAGTTACGACCACGTACAAGTACCGCCGTCTGGTGCGTGCGTTCCGTGTGCAGCCGCTGTTTCGCCTGACGCGGCACCGAGTACGGATCCAGGGCACGGGGCCCAACGCTGGGCCATGAAGTGCTCGCTCGCCCACCTGCACTGGTTTCGCCGACTCCGGATGGGCCGCCCAGCATGCTGGGGTTCGAACATGTCGGCGGTGAAGAGCGGGACAGCCGCCTGCCCGAAGCGTGCTTGGATTCCTGTTCTGTTCGGAAGCGGACAGGGGTGTGGGCCGCAACCACCGGTTGCGGCCCACACCCCTGTGGTGACAAGAGAAGGTTCAGTGCTTTATGGCGTCCTTGGCATGCTCGCCGGCCTGCTTCACGTCACCCTTGGCCTGGTCGGCTTTGCCCTCCGCTTGGAGGCGCTTGTTGCCGGTGGCCTTGCCCGCGGTCTCCTTGGCCTGGCCCTTGAGCTTGTCGGCGGTGTTCTCGGCCTTGTCAGCAGCACCCATCACGCTCTCCTCACGTCGTTGTTCTGACTGTCTGCTGCCCCAGATCAGACCCGCTACGCCGCGTGCGGTATCCGAAGGAGTCATGGCGGTCGGCGCTAGGGGTCATGGCGGTCGGCGCTGAACTTTGGTGAGACCGATGCTTCCGAATCGCCGTTTACAACGGTCGGACTGGGGCAAGTGGCGGTTCACAACCTGATGCCGCGGCCACAACGGGCGCCGTGGCCCTTACTACTTTTGGAGTGCGTACGCATGGGAATCATTGCCTGGATCATCCTGGGACTGCTGGCCGGTGCGATCGCCAAGTTCCTGCTCCCCGGCCGTGACCCGGGCGGCATCCTCGTCACCATGATCCTCGGTGTCCTGGGCGCGTTGCTGGGTGGCTTCCTCGCCCAGGCCCTCTTCGACGTCGACCCGATGGACGGCTTCTTCGAGGTCTCCTCCTGGCTGTCGGCGATCATTGGCTCGCTCATCCTGCTCGTCATCTACCGAGTTGTAGCGGGCAAGCGACACCGCGCCTGACCACTACCCCCCAACCTGATCTCCAGCGGGCACCGGAATTCCCCTCCGGTGCCCGCTTCGCTGTGCCTCCCCGTGGCGTCACCATTGGTTGGTGGTCCCGGTACGGACGTACCGGCCCGGGGTGATGCCCACGACCCGTTTGAAGTGCCTGGTGAGGTGGGACTGGTCGTAGAAGCCGGCGGCGGTCGCTACCTCGCCTGGCGGCTGACCGTCGAGTAGCAGACGCCGGGCCAGGTCGACGCGGCGGGACATCATGTACTGGTGCGGAGCGATGCCGAAGGCGCCGCTGAAGGCACGTACGAGATGCGTAGGGTGGGCGTGGACCAGGCGCGCGGCCTCTTTCAGAGCGACGCCTTCAAGCAGGCGCTCGTCGAGGAGATCGCGCAGACTCTGAGCGATGCCGCGGTCGGGCTCAGCGCTGCCAGTGGCCGGCTCAGGGCGCAGTTGCTCGCGCAGTCGTTCGCTGATGAAGGCCAGACGGCTCTCTGCCTCGAACTCGTCTCCCGTGTTCGCGAGGGCTGTGTGCAGCTGTCCGACTCGTCTGCGCAGGACCGGCTCGGCGAAGTCGGTGTTGTCCACCGCTGGTCCGATGAAGCTTGCGTCCAGCTGAGTCATGTCGAGGTAGAGCACGCGCTTGTGAAAGCCGTGAGGAGTGGCGGGCGAGCCGTTGTGCGCGATCTGCGGCGGGAGCAGGCTCACGGTGTCGCTCGGAGTGCCGCGCTCATAACGGTCCAGATCGTAGCGGATCGCGCCGTCATCGACGATCAGCAAAGTCCAGGCGTCATGGACGTGCATGGGGTACGCGTGCTCGGTGAAGTGGGCGTGGAAGACCTCCACGACGCCCGCGACCTGCGGGCGCCAAGCGGAGATCTCCTGCCGGGGTGTCACGCTAAGAACGTACAAGACGGAGAAGGCATGCACGTTGGAGTCTCGAAGCATGAGAACCGAGAACGAGAACGAGACCGGTGCCGGGGCTGAGGCCGGTGCAGTGGATGAGAACGTGCCTGTCCGCTTCGACACCAAGATCGCCGTCCTGCTGCGCGAGGATCTTGAGTCCTGGCAGCGGCTGAATGTGACCGCGTTCCTGGTCAGCGGGCTCGGCACGGTGTCACCCGAGGTGATCGGGGAACCGTACACGGACGCCGACGACACCGCGTACCTGCCGATGTTCCGCCAGCCCGTGCTGGTCTTCGAGGGGACGAAGGAGATGTTGACCGCCGCGCACGGTCGGGCGCTGTCTCGCTCGCTACCGAGGACCGTGTTCACGTCAGATCTTTTCCACACGGGCAACGACCGGGACAACCGGGCGGCCATACGGGCTGTGGGCAAGGACCAGCTCGATCTGGTGGGAATAGCCATTTACGGGCAGCGCAACGCGGTGGACAAGGTCCTCAAGGGTGCGCGAATGCACCCTTGAGTAACTTCAGATCCGCCGATCCCGAATCGGTACTCGGGTGGGGTGTCACCTTTCAAAGGGAGCGATAGACGCCCCCGTACACGACGACACGGCCAGCATGGGATCACCCTTTGTCGCCCTCACAGGCCAGAACTCAGCTGGCAATCGTGACGGTGCAACTAGCGCGCCATCTGAGCGCTGGTGGCAACAAGACTGCCTCGTCGGTGACAGTTGTCCTGCTCCGTGCGGTGGGCACCCCAGGTCGGCGGATAGCGACGGTGACAACTACCGTGATAGGTGCCCCGGTCGCCCTGATCTCCATCATCACCGCCCTCTGTGCCCCAACGGCGCAGCGGTCGCTTCTGTTACGGGCGGCACTTGGCGGCGCTGGTCGGTGATCAGCACGGTGCCCGGCTGAGAGCTGCTCAGCCGGGCACGTTTCGGACAGCAGTCAAAGAGTGCGGGATCTTGGGTCAGTGTGGGCTGACCGCCGACGGTTCGTCAGCAGGGGAGAGTGGACTTGCCGGCCGCACCGGTGGCGCCGGTGGTGCCGTCCGCGGTGGACGTGGCGGCGGTGCCATTGCCACCGGGCTGGCCCGGGCAGACCGGGCTGGCCGCACCTCCGGCGCCACCGAGGCCGCCCCTGTAGCCGCCTCCTGCCGTCGCAGCGCCGCCGTTGCCGCCCTTACCGCCAGCGATGCCCACACCGGAGTTGCCGACACCGCCTACGCCACCCTTGCCGCCCTTGCCGCCGAGCGTGGCGCCGCCGCCGGTGCCCCCGGCACCACCGTTGCCGTTGGCACCGCCGGCACCTCCCGTACCGCCGGCGCCGCCGACGCTCGATGTACCGCTGGCGTTGCCGCCGTTACCGCCGTTGCCGCCGTTGCCGTTGGCCCCCGCAGCGCCACCGGTGCCACCGAGGCCGCCGAGCCCGCCGCTGGTCCCGACACCGTTGACGCCGTTGGCGCCGGGAAGACCCAGGATCCCGAGTGCGGTGTGCGCCCGGGCGCTGCCCGAACCGGACTGGGCGGAGGCGAGGGCAGGAGTGAAGGTGAGTCCGGCTACGGCGATCGAAGTGATGAGGAAGGTCCGTGCTGTGGCCGTGGTGCGCATGAAGCGCATGGGGTACGTCCTTCGGTTTGCCGTCGGGGAGATTCCCCGACTGACACGCATCAACGTAGAGACACTGACCGCGCTTCGCACCCAGAGAATGAATATATGTCTTTAAATAGACTGATCCATTAAACTTTGGCCGCAAAATCAAAGAACGCGGGAAGATCATACGTTTCGCCCGCAACCGTGGCCGCACCTGGCGGCCCATCGGCAATCCGGCGCCGGTCCGTGTCCACGACTTCGCCGATACACAGCTGCGCAAGGCCGTCTCTTATGGCATCTACGACTTGGCGGGAAACATCGGCTGGGTCGGTTGCTACCGACCACTACACGGCCACGTTCGCAGCGGAGTAGCTCCGAGGCTGGTGGCACGGTCAGGGCCAGGCCGTCTACCCCGCGAAGTTTCCGGCAGCAGCCGGGCCTTCTCCGCCCGCAGCCGGGCCCGCTCGTCGGCATCCGCCGGCACATTGGACGCAGCCGGACGACCGTCGGTGTCACGCACCCGGGTCCGCAGCGTCTCGATATTGACGTGCGGGCCGGCCGCGACATCCCGGAACGTTCGCCTGCCGACCGAAGCCCGCCACAACGCCATTGCGTCAGACCGGAACTCCGCACTGTACTTCGAGGGCCTTGCCACGCATGTCCACACCTTGTAAGTGTGTCCCCACCACAGGTATCACCTCACCCGCCCGACTCTCCATGCCCCAGGCCATCAGACACGTTCGGCCAGCGAGGGTGGTGTATGCCGCAGCCGCTGCGCGCCCAGCTGTCCGACAACAAAGCTCGGAATGCCTCCAATAGCACGCATAAGGGATACGTCCCAAACGCTCCGTACTTCCAGTGGTAGTAGTCGGTCGTCCGGTTGATCTGTCGGAAGGGAGGCGCGGGGCCGTCGCGGAACCACGGTGGTCCCCGGCGCGAGCGGGCACGGGCCCCACACCCCTGGTGCCCGGCCTGGCTGCTTCGTCGGTCACCCAGCGGCAGCCCGCCGCGCGCCCGTGGGCCAGCTGGTACCGGGACAGCGCCCTCCACGGCGATATGAGGCTACTTTCTAGGGCAGCGCGACAGGGACTTCAGCCATGCCGCTCTTGAAGAGGCATGAGCACGTCATGGGCGCCACGGGTGTTAAGGCCAGCGTCACTCCGGGCGACGTCGACCGTTTCTGGCAGGCATTTCTCCGCTGCTTCGAACTGGAGCACGCCTTCCGCTTCGCGACACGGCATCTGGCTGGATCACCCAGAAACTCAGCACTCCCCGGCCGCGGACCGCTGGATCTGGATCCTGATCGTCGCCACACTCAACTCCACGGCTCGGGTCGAATGGGCGTGCTTCCCCGGATGACCGCCGCCCCGGCCCACGGTCCAGGGAGCGATCCGGTTTCACCCGCTACGCTGGCTCCATGCGCACCGCCTGTGTGCAGGTCTTCAACCGCAGCTGCATGATCTGGACGCCTCAAGATCCAGGCATGAACCCTCGCTCTGCCTGGTAGGAGTGCCAGTCGACGCGTCCCCCGGTACCCAGGACTTCGGCGGGGGAGGACAGCGCACTGGGGTGGTCCCGGAGTTCGCGCCGGGTGATCCGGGTGACGAACGCGGGAAACAGGGGACGCAGAGGTTGACACCAGCGGAGCCACGGTGGGGCGTAGATATGGGTGGCGCGATGGGTGATGCCCTGGGTGAGCCACCGGGCGACCTGGTCGGCGGTGTGGACGCGGCGGGCGGGACGGGGTTGGTTCCGTCGCAGGGCGGCCAGGACCGGGTCGTCGTCCATGCCGTTGAGCATGTCGGTTCCGGTCCAGTGCAGGTAGGCGATGCCGACCTGGACCCCGTCCGGTTCGACCTCCCCGCGCAGCGCGAGAGCGAATGACTCTGCCCCCGCCTTGGAGGCGCAGTAGGCGCTCATCATGGGCGCGGCGCCGAACGCGGCCGTGGAGGCGATCTGGAGGAAGTATCCGCGGGTGGCGGTGAGCTGCGGCAGGAACGCGCGGGCGGTGTTGGCGGAGCCGGTGAGGTTGACGTCGATGACCCGCTGCCACAGTTCGGCGGCTGTGCGGTCGAACGGCCCGCGCACGGCTATTCCGGCGTTGGCCACGACCACGCTTGCGGGGCCGAGTTCGGCTTCCACGCGGCGCGCGGCGTCCGCGAGCGCCGCGCGGTCGGTGATGTCGGACTCGATGCAGATGCTCGGCGCGGGCAGAGACCCGGCGGCCACCTCCAGGGTCTCCCTCTCCCGTCCGAGGAGCGCCACGCGCATACCGGCATCGGACAGGCTTCGCGCGAGGGCTTCACCGACGCCACGAGCGGCACCGGTGACGACCGCGACCCGCCCGCGCAGAGGGAGGCCGGGAGTACGGTGGCCTCGGCGCCCACCAGGGGTGTCGTGCATCGTCTCTCCTTGCCCTGTGGCGAATGACGCTGCGAACAGTTGCTCCCCCGGACCACCGTCGGGCCGCGAGCCGGCGCCCGCAACCGGGCCCCGGCCATGACCACTGACACGACCACCGCCGGGTGCCGCATGAGGCCGACAGTGACGGGGCGGTTCGCATGCGGCGCGTCCGGAGAACTGCCGCCTGTTCCCGGGTCAGGCGATGTCGTCGGGGGCGAGGTCGGGGCGGAGCCGGTGCCAGGAGGGGTGGCGCAGTCGCCCCGCCCGGGTCCGGGTGGCGTAGCGGACCTCGCCGACCAGGCGCGGAAGCACCCAGCGGGCTCCGGCGATCGGTGGCACCTGGGTGAACGGGCAGGAGCCGGTCGTGGCGGCCTGGAGGAGCTCGGCCAGTGCTACGCGTTCGGTGTCGCTCCAGCCGGTGCCCACGCTGCCCGCGTACCGGAGTCCGCCCTCGCTGTACTCGCCCAAGAGCAGGGCACCGGGCAGGCCGGCGAGCCGGCCGTGGCCGGGTACCCACCCGCCGACGATGACATCCAGGCTCCGGACGTGCCGGATCTTGATCCACGCCCGGGAGCGGACACCCGGTTCGTACACCGAAGTGAGCCGCTTCGCGACGAGCCCTTCGAGCCCTGCGACCTTGCTCATCTCCAACGCCTGTGCCCCGTGCCCCACGACCGAAGCAGGTGTCGACCAGTACGCACCCGCGAGTCCGAGACCTTCGAGCAGCGCGCGCCGCTGGGCGTAGTGCAGCTCTGTGACGCTGGTCGCGTCGAGGAAGAGCACGTCGAAAATGATCAGGTGAGCGGGTACCTGCTGTGCCATCCGGGCCGCTTTCGCGGGTGCTCCGGACAGCCCCATCCGGGACTGCAACAACTCGAAGTCGCTGCGCCCCTGGTCATCGAAGGCGACGATCTCACCGTCCAGGACGGCGGGCCGACCGAGGGCGGAGCCGAAGGGGGCGAGTTCGGGGTACGCCGCGGTGATGTCCGCCCCGGACCGCGACCGCAGGACCACGCTCCCGTCGCCGGGCAGGTAGATAGTGGCCCGCTGGCCGTCCTGCTTGACCTCGAACCCGAACTTCTCCTGAAGCTCCGGGGGCGGAAGGGGACCTGGTGTGGCGAGCATCGGAGCGACCTGCGGGAGGGTCGGTGGAGGGGAAGCACTGTGTCTCCCCTCTGCTCGCTTCCTACCGGTGGCCTTCTCCGAGGGCGTCTTCTTGCTGGGCGGCATCGCGTGGACGGTAGCGTCCCGGCCTGCCGATCCGATGTCGCCTCGCCCTTTCGGTGGTGCGCAGGGGTGTACGTGTACGCCGACCGGGTGACGGGAAGGGCGGGGGCCGCGCTGAGTCGACCGACCGGCAATCCGAACCGGACCTACCACTCCGTAAGCGACTGCCATGTACTTTCCCCGCTGCGCGACCGCAGGAGTTGCGTCATCGTCCACGAGAACCTGTGGGCCGCACCCGGGCGACAGCCCTGCGGCGCAGCGGAGTGCGGATGGTGCGGGCTGCCCCGTGATTCCTGGTCGGCGCACGACGACCATTACGGCACCTCGCGGGGCTGTCGGACCACCTGCATAGGTCCGGTATGTGGCGTCCCTCCGCCTTACGATGCAATGCATCTGAGCCCGCGCGCTGATCCACCCGGGACTACGGGAGAGTCCTTCGCAGCCGCCCCCTCACCCCGGGCACAAGGCGTCTGCTTTGTCGTGGCCTCGTCGCGGGTAGCCGCACCGCGGTCATCCGCGGGACCACCAACGCCGTGTCCCATCGGGTATCGCGCGGTCCGATGGATGCACCAGGACGAAACACCACGGTCCAATGAGCTCGTGCGAAGTGCGTGCCAAGCCGTGGGGCCATGTTTTTGCGCGACGTCCGCCCAGGGCAACCGCAGCCGCTACCCGGCGCTTCGGTTGCCGCCATCGCCTCGGCAGGCAGGAGTGGGTCTCCCCGGCTGTCGTGATCACGAAACCTGGTGGTCCGCTGGCGCCGAGATGTGGAGTTACGACAGGGGGATGAGGACGGTGATCTGTTTGCCGTCCGGAGTCGGAGTAATGGTCGCGTCTCGAGCGAGACGGCAGATGAGCGGCCATCCGAATCCGCCAGGCTGGAAGTTGCCGGCGGCAGACGAATCGGTCTGGGCCGGCCGCTCCGTGGAAGCGTCGGCCACCTCCAGGAGCAGCCCTTCCTCGACGACCATGACTCCGAAACCGGTGAGACCGTTGCCGTGCCGGATCGCATTGGTGACCAGCTCCGACGTCACCAGCAGCACGTCTGCGACGACGACCTCGTCGAGCGCCTCGCGCTTCGGATCGGAGAACGTGCTGGTGAGGAGTGCGGTGACGCGTGCACGCGCTTCGGCTGCGGTTTCGGGTATGCCCTGCCCGGTCCGAGCGTCGCGACCACCGCTCTCAGTGGTCACGACGCTCGGACCGGGCAGGCCGCTACCCGTGGCCAGGGCATCTGTGTTCGCCATCACACGATCAAGCTGCCCCATGGCGGCCATCCCATGCCGGACTCGCCCATTCCTTGGAGGAGGGCGTTCGCTGAGGGCCCGGCGTCGATGCTGTGATGAGAATCAGGTGGTCACCGCGGAGTCGGCATCACTCACCGTGGGAAGTCGGCCGACGGTTTCGGTGGCCCGAAGCAGGCGGCGCAGAGCCAGGGACGGCGCAGCCAACACGACCTGGGTGTCGCCGGAGCTGACGTCGAGCAGGGCCCGCAGAAAGGCGACATCGGCGAAGGTGACAGCTGAACAGTCGACCACGATGCGCCGAACCCGCTCCTGGCGGACTTCCTCCAGCACTTCGACCAGCGAGCTGGTGGTGTCGGCGTCGAACTCTCCCTCCGCGTACAGCAGGCACTCGCCCTGGAACTCTGCGTCGAACGCTCTGAGCCCAGCCCTGCCGCTACGGTGCCGAGCCTTGCGAACTGTGGGCATTGCCGCTCTCTCTCCGTATGACCGACCTGCTGTCGCTGAACGGCTGGGAGTCTCGGAATGCCCCCGCTTCGATCCGGAACACCCCTTTGGTCTCGGGATGCCGCCAGGACTTCGCGGCACAGGCTGCAACGGTTCGTTTCCTGACCTTCTTGGGCACGGGGGCGTTACGGCGTACTCGCCGGATGGACATCGCCGGCCCCCTGCGGCCAACGTTGCCTGGGGACGGAAGGCGCGCTTCGCTCATTCCCGGGTGCACCGTCCGGAACGCGCCTCCAGCCCATCTGCCGTCTCATCGATTCGATCAGTGCCCATGCCGACGGCCAGTGGCGCCGCAGGCCCCCTCCCGTCCTCACCCGGGCCCGCGGCGGCCGGTTCCGTGCTCGTGGCGCGTCCGTAAACGGACGGCGTACCGTGAACCACGGGACGCCAGGCCAGGCCCCGCACAAAGGGGAGGGGAAGATGGAGACGGAGCGGTTCGACAGCGGGAGCCTTGAGGTAACCGAGGAGTTCCTGTCTCGGGCTTACACGCCTATGCGAATCGGCGGACGGCCGGAGAACACGCAGGCGCGCATCGTCCGGAACTCGGCCGAGGGCTTGGTCGTCGATCGTCTGGCGTTCGGCTACACCATGTCCTACGACGCCGAGCCCCTGGACAAGGTCTGCCTGATCACCGTGCACAAGGGCACTCTGGTGGACACCACGGACGGCAGACACGACGTCTACGGCCCCGGAGAAACCTATCTCGTCGCCCCTCCGGACCGCCCCTACACCGGTGAGCTGCGCTCGGCCCGCTACACCATCACCATGTTCGACCCCGCTCTCCTCGAAGAGGTAGCCGCTGTGGGCGCCCATGCCCGCGGACCGGTCCAGCTCACAGGTCAACGTCCACTCGACACGACCGCCAACAAACGCTTGGGCAGTACCATCGCCTTCCTGCGGGACCATGTTCTGACCGGCCCCGCCACCGATGGCCTGGTGGTCGCCACCGCCGCCCGGCACCTGGCTGCTGTCGCCCTGAGCGCGCTCCCCAGTACCGCGACCCAGGACGAAGGTCATCCCACCGACAGCCGTGACGCACATGCCGACACCCTGCGCCGGGCAAAGGCATACATCGAGGAGAACGCCCACAAGGCCATCGGTCTCGGAGACATCGCTGCCGCCGCCTTTGTCACACCTCGCGCAGTGCAGTACGCCTTCAGTCGTCATAGCGACACCACCCCGCTCGGCCACCTGCGCCAGGTCCGTCTCACCCGTGCCCACGTCGCGCTCAGAACCGCGGACCCCCAAACCTCCAGCGTCACCCGGATCGCGGCGACATGGGGCTTTCCGCATGTCGGCCGCTTCGCCGCCGCGTACCGGCGGCTCTACGGCGTGACCCCCGCCGTCACCCTCCGCACCCGATGGTGAGTGCCCGCCCACGCGCCCGTGGTGCCTGCAGCCTGCTGAGGAGCCCACACGCTCGCCGACGCCCGGTGGCCCCCGCCCGGGAGGCAGGGGCGGCGGGCGCGTTGTACGAGAGGCCCCGCTGTTACCGGACGACGGCCGGCCCGTAGCTGCCGGAGGGCTGTTCATACACGCCGAGCTGCTCCACTCTCGCCGTTAAGGCGCTGCACCGACATGGTGCAGCCGCGCGGTAGCCGACTGAGACTGGAGCGGCTGCTGTGGTGCCGACCGGCAGCCGCCCGGCGGCGGGGCTCTCCCGATCCGGTGTGCGGCTGCCGGGCCGGGATACGCGGTGGCGGTCAGTACCTCACGTCGGCGGCGACTGCGCGGTGGCCGGAGTACTTCCCTCCGGTCATCTGCTCGGTGACGGTGGTGGCATTACTGAAGCCGTTTCCGCTCCTGACCAGAAGGAAATCGATCCGGTAGTTGGTGGTGGTGTTGTAGGCGGACGAGCAGTCCCGGGCACCGCATTTCTCCGCTATCGGGTCCCGGAAACCGTAACCACGGGCGTTGTCCCACCAGTTGGCGGAGGCGGGCGGGGCGTTGGTGTCGCCCGCGACGATCTTGAGGGTCCCTCCCAGCCGGTCCACGGCCTCGTTGGCCTCCTTCATGTTCTCGGCCGCGCAGTCGGGCCCGTGCCAGGTCCCGGTCGGCCAGTGGACGGAGGCCGCCGTGACGTCCTCTCCGGTCACTGTGTCGTGGAGCCGTACGGCGATGTTGTGCACCCGGTCCTGGCTGGTCGTGGTCGGTTCGAGGTTCTGGCACCCGCCCGTACCCGCTTCCGGGTCGGCGGGGGCGTCGGACCGCCAGGTGGTGGCCTGCTCGAAGGTGAGCCGGTCGGACCTGAAGACGACCGCGTTGGTCTGCTGGTTCTTCAGTTTGCCGCAGGTGCTGGTGTATCCCATCGAGCCCGGTTCGGCGATGGCGATCCGGCCAGAGTAGGTACCGGGCAGTTCGTCGGACAGACGCTTGGTCAGGGCGGCCAGTTGAGCGGTGTTCGATACCTGTTGCACGGTGAAGATGTCAGGGCTCTTGGGCCGGTTCTTCAGGTAGGAGACGAAGAGGCCGAAGTCGTCGCCGTAGCATGTTGCCGGTACCATGTTCTCGACGTTGTTGTTGTAGACCACGAGGAAGTCGGGCGACGTGTTGACGTCAGCCTCGGCAACGCCGGCTCCTCCCACGACCGCTGTAGTCAGTGCGGCGGTGAGAACCGCCAGCGCGCGGTGAACTCTCTTCGGGCTGCGGCGGCTGCGTTCGGACATCTCGGCTCCTTCGTGTCGACTGTCAGGCCCGTGAGCGTTCCACGGCGGAATTAACATCGGGCATCCGCGGGAAGAAGCGTTCCGGACGTCCGGGCCGTAGGCAATCCCTCTCGTACGCGCCGCCGGAAACTCAACTCTTCGAACCGGCGCTGACGAGGTACAACCCGGGCGCGGTCCTTTCGGTCTAGTCGTGGCGGTTGGCGGCGGCCCGGTACTGCTTGTACACGTTGAAGCAGCGCTCGGCGACCCTGCGCTGTTTGTCGTGCTCCTTGTCGAAAGCGGGTGGGCTGCCGCCGTAACTGCCTGGGCGGCGAACCTTGATCCGCGCGAGGACCTTCGAGAGAAGCAGACTCCATCGGCTTGTTCGCGCTACACAAGTCCCGCAGCCAAGCGGTGAGTTCGGTGCCGGCCTCACTGGAGCGCGGCTTCGGACGGTCCTCCGGATCCACAGCGGATCCGCTGCACGCGGACGTTGCCAGCAGCACGGAGAGGAGCGGCAGTAGGCGACGGCGCACTGTTGAGACCCCGCATGGACGTTGCATGAGTTCATCGGTCATCTGTGATCTGTCGGCAGGTCGTGAAGGATGACGGTGGCGATCGCGGCTCCCGCCCTGTGTGACTGCCATGTGCTTGCTGCCGGAAGCCGGCGGGGTGACCCTGACCGTGAAGGACTGTCCACCCGGTGCAGACACGAGCGTGAATCAGGCGCGGGAAGCGGGCATCCGTGGGGCGCGGCGTCCGGCGACTCCAGGGTCTCTGTATTCGGTGAGCCACCGGCACTTCCGCGTGTGCTCGTCGGCCGTCTCGGCTCCGGGGGGGAGGCTAACTCCGCGACCACGCGCGTGACATGTCTTTCGCGCCCAACAGGTCTGGACACCTACCGCTCGTCGTCGAAGGCAGCTTCGCATGATCCACGGCTTCGAACGCCTCCCTGTCCGCCGGGAGAGACGAGCAGACATGTACGAAGCCTTCCTCGAGCTGTCTGCCGCGTCATCACGCACCGACAGGTCATGATGACCCCGAATCCAAGTTTTATACCTTGTTTACATCTCCTCTTCGGGGCAAGTCGGGGAACAGCAGCGTCGATCTCGACGCGGTCCCCTACCGCGGAGTGCCTCAGGTACTTCGCCCGACGAGCTAAGGATGCCTGACATGAGCGCTACGAATCCGGCCGGTAACCCGGTCGCCCACGCCGGTACCGCAGGGACGGCCGCCCACCGGCCCCGCCGACTGTCCACCGAGACGAAGTCGGCCCTGAAGACGACCGAGTTCTTCAGCTACCTCGCCTCCGTGGTGGTAGTCCTGATCGCCTCCGCCATGGTGGGGTCCGAGGACGGGCACGCCGACTACTTCCGCGCCGACAAGGCATGGCTCTACGTCGTCATCCTGACAGTCGGCTACATGATCAGCCGCGGCCTGGCCAAGTCCGGCAGCCGCGACCCCTACGACGACAACTCCCACTGACCTCTCAGCGCGCCTCCGGTTTCTGGCCTCACCGCACCAGCGGTTGAGGCCAGAACCGTTTTCACGACGACGCGGTCAAGCCTTGGACGGCACCGGCGTACAGCCCCAGAAGTCTGGAACAGACAGTGTCGATGCAGTCCCGGAAACGCTAGAGGCGCTGCGTCTCACTCCTGGTGGCGCCCGCCCCGGCCTCGACGCCAGGGGCAGGCCCGTCGCACAGAACGACCCCACCGCACTCGTCACCGGCGACACCGACTTCCTCAACCGGCTGGACGATTCCGGGGCATGCGTACGGGAGCGACACAACGCCCCGGCACCCCCTGGTCGGTTACGCGGTCGCGCACCCGGCCACCGCTCCGACATCGATGAGCGCCCCGTCTGGTTCTCCGGCTCGACGCTCGCCTGTGACCTCTCCCTGCCCGGGTCCGCGACCGCTTCCAACCCGCCCGGTCCCTTGACACCTCGACGACATTGTGGCTGGTCAGGGCGGTGAAATGGTCAATCTGACCTTGAGTCATAGTGGGCGCCATGGACTATGACGTAGTGGTGGCCGGAGGCGGCCCGGTCGGACTGATGCTGGCCTGTGAGCTGCGGCTCGGAGGCGCGCGAGTGGCCGTCCTGGAGCGCCTCACCGAAGTGGATCCGACGATCAAGGGCGGGGCGATCACCACGCCCAGCGCCGAGGCACTCCACCGCCGGGGCATGCTGCCGGCGCTGGCCGAGTCGCAGCGACAGGCGATGGACCGCTTCCAGGCGTTCATGCGCGAGCGGAACGGCGGTCACGGAAAGGGGGCAACAGGCCAAGGTCTCGGCTTCGTTGGGCACTTCGCCGGCATCATGCTGCGCGCCGACCTGGTCGACCGTACGGAACCGGTCTTCGGCGACGCCGGACCCGCAGCCGAGATCAGTCTCGTGACGCAGCAGGAGATCGAGCGGCTGCTCGGAGACCGGGCGGACGAGCTCGGCGTCGACGTGCGCCGGGGAGCAGAGCTGACAGGCTTTGACGCGGACGACGGGTCCGTCACCGTACGGACGACCGACGAGGAGATACGAGCCGCCTGGCTCGTGGGCTGTGACGGCGGCCGCAGCACGGTCCGCAAGCTTGCGGGGTTCGAGTTTCCCGGGACGGCCCCGGAGACCACCTGCCACCAGGCGGTCGTGGAGATGACCGGCGCCGAGGAGCTGAAGGTCGGCTGGACCGCCACGGACACCGGGGTGTACGCCCACGGGCCGATGCCGGGCCGCGTCGTCACCGTGGAGTTCGACGGCCCGCCGCCCGACCGGGACGTACCGGTCACCCTTGAGGACCTCCAGGCGCGGCTGCGTCGCGTCTCCGGCGTGGAAGTCACGATCACCCGGGTGCGGACCGCGACACGCTTCACCGACCACGCCCGCCAGGTCACCGAGTACCGCAAGGGCCGGGTGCTCCTGGCGGGCGACGCGGCGCACGTGCACTCCGCGTTCGGAAGCCAGGGACTCAGCCTGGGCATCGGGGACGCGATGAACCTCGGATGGAAGCTCGCCGCGGTGATCGGCGGCCGGGCGCCAAGCGGGCTGCTGGACACGTACACCTCAGAGCGGCACCCGGTCGGCGCGTGGGTCCTGAACTGGACCCGGTCCCAGGTCGCGGCCATGCGCCCGGACCCGCAGTCCCGGGCACTGCGCGAGATCGTCAGCGACCTGGCGGAGACGGTCGTGGGCACCACGTACCTGTCCTCGCGGCTCAACGGTGCCGGAGTGCGGTACGAGCTGCCGGGCGAGCACCCTCTGACCGGCCGCAGCGCCCCGGACCTCGCACTCACCAACGGCCGCCGCCTCGCGGACCACCTCCACAGCGGCCGGGCGCTCCTGCTCGACCTCACCGACGACCCGGAGCTCCGGGCCCTCGCCGCGGGATACGCCGACCGCGTCGACACCCTGACGACCGGCTGCCACTCCCGCCCGGAACTGGCGGCAGTCCTCGTCCGTCCGGACGGCTTCACGGCCTGGGCGGCCGACGCGGGGGTGCAAGCCCCGAAGTCGACTGCCGGGCTGGCGAGAGCGCTGGAGGAGTGGTTCGGCGTGCGGGAGGGCGCGGTGACGACGGGCTGATCCGCCGCTCCGGGTGGGGCGGGGGCGTGAACTGTGCTTGCTTGGACGACAGTGCTCTCCGCAGCCGCACGTAACGAGTAGTGCGGGGGATTCCGACTGCGCCGACGGCCCAGGCTGTACGGGTGCCGGGCACGAGGCGCAGGTCGTGCAGCACGAAGTGCTGGCGCCGGTCCTTTTCGGTGATCTTTCCGGAGTGGCGGGCGACCGGCTCCGGATCCTTGATCACGCGCTGCGTGCAGTCGGCGGCACGGTGCTGCTCGCTGCCCACCGTGCTGCCCGGGACGAGCCCCCGCGCCGTCCCCGGTCGCCGACACGGTGAGCTCGTAGGCACTCTCCCCAGAGATCCCGAAGGCAGTGGGGACTTTCCGCCAGCGTGAGATCAGTGATCTGCAAGAGTAACCGGCCAGACCTCTGAGCCCGGTGGTCCGAAGGCCGTCCCCCGATGGCCAGGAGCACGCGCCGGACTGGGTCCCCGGGAACAAGCACGCCGTCGGTCAGACGCCGCTACCGCTCCGACACGAGGATGTCGATACCGCCTCACACCCCCGCGTGTGTTCCGTCTGCGGTGCGTTCCCCTGGCACGCCTGCGCTGTGCCATGTGCTGCCCTGTCTTCCTCCGGCACCACATACTGCGCGTCGTCCAGTGACTGTCCGGTGAAGTACCGCAGCGCCAGGTCCGCTACATCGTGAGCTCGTTCCAGTACGACCCAGTGGTCTGACTCGCGCATGGTGACGAATCTGCTGTTCTCGATCGTGGTGGTGAAGGCCCGCTGATCGTTCACCGGAGTGAGGGTGTCGTGCTCGCCGCTGAAGACCAGTGTCGGCACCCCGGTGAGGCCGCCGTCCAGGAGGGCGGGTCCCGAGCTGAGGACGTGGTCCAGTGAGGCCCGGGCGTGTGGCGTGCGGGAGTAGGTATGGAAGACGGCCCGCTTCACATACCGGTAGGCCAAGTGGCGGTTGAGTACCGGGCGGTTGGGGTCCATGCACAGCATCGACTTGGCGAACAGTGCCGCGAAGTCGTGGAGCCGCCCGGCCGCCAGCTCAGCGGCCAGCTCACGCAGCCGTGCGTACTGCGCGTCGGACATGGAGGTCGGAACTCCGCCAAGCACGAGCCGTGCGATCCGCCGGGGCTGTCGCTGGGCGCAGAGGTAGGCGACGGCCGATCCGAAGGAGTAGCCGAACAGGTTGACGCGCTCCAGGCCGAGGTCGTCGATGATCTGCTCGATTGCCCGGCAGAGCAGCGGGAGTGCGTCGCGCACGGTCAGTGGATCGGCGCTGCCCGTGCCGGGGAGGTCGGCGGTGATCACGCTCGTCACCGGTCCCAGCCGGTCCTCTATCTGAGGCCACCCGTACATGCCCTGCAGGGCGCCGCCCAGGACGAGAACCGGCTCGGTGGTGGTGCGCGGTCCTGGCACCAGTCGGTAGGAGTACGACAGCCCGTCCACGGTCAGGGAACGGACGATTTCCTCGGTCATGAGTTCCTCACGTTGCTGGCGCATACCCGGGCGGAGCACCGGTTGCGGCTGGGTCACGCGCGGGTGAGCACAAGGGCGGCGGTGAATCCGCCGAAGCCCATCGACGTCTTCACCGCACAGTCCAGGCGGGCGGGCCGGGCTTCCTTGGCCACCACCTCCACCCGGATACCAGGATCGAGGGAGGTGAGGTTGGCGGTGGCAGGAATGAGCTGGTCGCGCAGAGCGAGCACGCTCAGCGCGGTCTCGATCCCCCCGCTGGCCCGAGGGTGTGCCCGGTCATCGCTTTGGTGGACGTGACGAGAGGGCCTTGTCCGCAGACCCGGGCGATAACGGCGCTCTCCACCAGGTCGTTGACAACGGTCGCGGTGCCGTGGGCATTGACGTGGTCGACGTCCGCACCGTCGAGCCCCGCGTCCGCCAAGGCGGCGCGCAGCGCCCGTTCCAGCCCAGCCCCGTCGGGGGCGGGTGCGACGGTCGCGTCGGCGTCGGTGGCGGCCCCGTACCCGGCGAGCTGGGCCAGGACCGTAGCGCCGCGCGCACGGGCATGCTCGAGGGACTCCAGGACCAGTACTCCGGCGCCCTCCCCGAGGACGAAACCGTCCCGGTCGGCGTCGAAGGGGCGGCAGGCCGCCGCCGGGTCGTCCCGGCGCGTGGACAGGGCTTTCAGCTGATTGGCACCGGCCACCAGCAGCCGGTTGGCGACGGACTCCGCACCGCCTGCGATGGCGATGTCGCAGGCGCCGGCCCGCAGCAGTTGCAGGGCCGTGCCGAGTGCATGCGTGCCCGAGGCACAGGCCGTGGAGACAGCGAAACTGGGACCGCCGGCGCCGAGATCGCGACACACGCTGTCGGCGGCACCACTGACGGGCGTCAGCAAACCCACCTTGGGCGAGACCCGCCGCGGCCCTCGTTCACCGAGTACGGCGGCCTGTTCGTCGTAAAAGGGCAGGCCGCCGTGGCCCGAGCCGATGACCACCGCGACCCGGTTGCCGTCCCATACGTCGCGGTTGAGCCCCGCCGCCGCGACCGCCTCGCGAGCCGCGACCACTGCCATCTGAGCGAAACGGTCCATCAAGCGGGAGGTCGCCACCCCCAGTAGCGCGTCGGAATCGAACCCGCCGACGGTATACGCGAAATCGCAGGGCATGCCCTCCAGCGCCGGATGCGGCCCCACGCCGGACGGCACGGTGGATCGCGTGATCCGGTGCCACGTCTGTTCGGCACCGATACCAGCCGCGGTGACCAGCCCCACCCCGGTCACCGCCGCGGACGATGCGCCGCGGGCCGCCTTCACATGGCCGCCTTGATGCCCACAAGATCGATGAGCTGGGCGAGGGTGTGCCGAGAGGTCAGATGCACGTCGTCCAAGTCGATGGCCATCCGTTCCTCGATGATTACCCGCAGTTCTTCAAGAGCCAGGGAGTCCATACGCAATTGATGGAGAGGGGTGTCCGCCGGGACCGACTGCGGATCGATCCCGAAGTGCTGCATCAGTACGTCCTGGACATGTCGCGCGGCATCCACGCAGGCATCCATGGGCCCCTCCTGTTGCGTCGGTGTCCGGACAGCGATCGGCTGCTCCGGTTGCTGAACGCTCGAACCGATCGGTAGTTACGATCCCGTCGCGGTCCCTGGATCGAAGACGTTGCATACCAGGATAAATCGTGCGGTGCTTCCGATTATCACGTCGATGGGCGCGGCAGCGGATCCCGTTGGCGCCGCACGCCCGGCCACCGCACCGGTGCGCTTCCGGGGGCGCCGCGTTCTCGCCACTGCACCGTGGTGCACGCACGGAAGGAGATGGTGTGCGAACGGGTCCGGCCGCGCGCACCGGCTCCTCGTGCGGCCGGACCAGCGCACGGGGCGAGTACCCGTGCACGAGCTTCCGTCGAGGCATTGACACCGACCAGTACCTACATCGCGGACCGGGTGGCCACCAAGCTGCGCTGGAACCTGACCGTCGACGACACCGAACGCGCCACCTGACGGAGTTGTCCGTGGGCCGCGGCCCGTGGACCCTTGATCACACCCCGGCCCTGTGACCAGAAGCTGCAGAGTGGACGGGCTTCCGCGGAACCTGCGATGCGTTTGCCGTTTCCTGTGGCGCGTTGTACGGGACAGGGGCGCTGTGGCTGCGGGATGCTGAGGCGATGGACGCTCAGGAGCGGGAAATACCCACCGTGGGGGTGGAGGAGGAGTACTTCCTCGTGGACCCGGTAACGCGGTCGGTGGTATCCGCCGGCCCGCGGGTGGTGGCGCGTGCAGTCTTGGAGGTGGGGGACCTGGTCTCGGAAGAGTTCACCGGGTACCAGATCGAGGTCAAGACGCGCCCATGTACGACGATGGGGGAGCTGCGGGCTGAGCTGGTCCGTGTGCGGGCGGCCGCGGTCTCGGCGGCCGGGCAGGAGGGCCTGCGGCTGTGTGCCTCGGGCACCCCAGTCACCGCGCCCGTTGACCAGGCGCCCGATGTGGGTGACCATCCCCGCTACCGGGCGGGACTCAAGCAGTACCGTGCCATGCTCGACGACTTCGACATCAGCGCCTTCCACGCCCATGTGTACCTTCCCGACCGGGAGCAGGCCGTGCTGGCGGGCAACCACCTGCGCCCCTGGTTGCCCCTGCTGGTGGCGCTGAGCGCCAACTCCCCCTTCCATCACGGCATCGACACCGGCTATGCCAGCTGGCGGTCGGTGATCCGCTCCCGCTTCCCCTGCCTGGGCCCTCCGCCCTATGCCAGGTCGCTGGCCCATCACGAACAGCTGGCCGCCGCGATGGCCGCCTCCGAGGCGATGCTGAACGCCGGCATGCCGTACTGGGACATCCGCCCCCATCCGCACCTGCCGACCCTGGAAGTACGCTCCATGGACGTCCTGACGGACGTCGACGACACGGTCGCGCTCACCGCGCTGATCAGGGCCACAGTGGTGACGGTCGCCCACCGGGTCGAGGAAGGCGACCGGGGACCGCAGGTGTGCAGCGAGCTGCTGCGCGCCGCGTACTGGCGCGCGGCCCGCGACGGCTGGACCGGCAGCGGCATCGACGTCCTGACCGCAACACCCATGTCGTTCGCAGACCAGGCGGCACAGCTCGTCGCCTACGTGCGCCCGGTACTGGAGCGGTACAACGACCTGGACCTGGTCAAGACATTCCTGGCACGGCTGAACACCCGGGGCTCCGGCGCCGACCTCCAGCATTCCTGGAACGGTACGCAAGCGGGCCTGCACGCAGTCGTGGACGGCCTCATCCAGGCTACGACCTCTCCCAGCATCAAAGGTACGGAGCCCCTCACAGTGCAGTGAGAGCTCCTGCAGCAGGCCCTCTCGTGGGAAGACTCTGACGGCACATCCGGCGGTCGGACGGTGCCCACCGCCTGACCGGCGTTCAACGAACCTTCTGGTACGCGCGGTGCTCCTGGTGCCTCAGGCGTCCTTGCCTCGGTGCTGTTGCAGGCGAACCGGCCCTGCGGCACCGCCTACTGCCCGGCGAAGTTGGCCCCCCTCCACCACTGCGGTCCCCCTCCACCCCAGCCGGCCCCCCCGTGACCGCCTGCCAGCTCCCTCTGCCCCTCGGCTTCTCCTTCACGCTCCTGCTTTTCCTCGACAACCACCGACCGGAAAGACAGCGCACAGAGGACCTCGCGCCACTGACACGGGCAGGGCGCGTGCGTATCGGCCGCGCACGATGTTGACGTCCCGGGCCCGAACCTCCCGCGAGTAAGGGTCCCCGCCTACGCCGTCAGCGCCTCCTCGAAGTGGGCGTACGCCTCCTCGCCCAAGAGCACGAACCGGACCTCGGTGACCGGAGGGAGCACAGCCTCGCGGACCGTGCGCACGGCGATCCGCGCCCCGTCGTCGAGCGGCCAACCGTAAATGCCCGTCGAGATCGCCGGAAAGGCAACCGTCCGTGCTCCCAGTGCCGACGCCACCCGCAGGGACTCCCGGTAGCAGGAGGCCAGCAACGCGGAACGGTCCTCCGTGCCCGACCAGACCGGGCCCACGGTGTGGACGACGTGCTCCGCGTGCAGGCGGCCGGCCGTCGTCGCCACCGCCTGGCCGGTCGCCAGCCCTTTGCCGTAGCGCGAAGCTCGCAGGCCACGGCAGGCGGCGAGGATCTCGGGCCCCCCGCACCGGTGGATTGCACCGTCCACCCCACCGCCGCCGAGAAGTGAGGAGTTGGCGGCGTTGACCAGGACGTCGGCGTACTGCTCGGTGATATCCCCGCGTACGAGGGTGATCGTCGCTCGTGTCGTCATACCAACGGGAGCCTAGCCACCGGACGAGAGGTACAGCGCCGACTTCATGCCTGCACACACAGTGCTCGACGAACCCCGCGTCGTCGTCCTGCAACGCGGTGCCGACCAGGACTTCCGCGGCCTCGTCCTCTGCTGAGCGTCTACGCAGAGCTCGCTCCAACGTCTCAACCACCACGCCGCGAGACTCAGCGGAGCGCATCTCGGGGCTACCTGCCGTGGACCCTTGCGGTAGGGCGAGACGAATGTTGAGTCGGGCTCCGCTTCGGCGGGTCTGTCAGGACGCGAACTGACCTCCACCCGCTTCAAGCCGACTCACCCCGGCCCCGGAGGGCCACCTCGCTCCAGGAACTGACCTTCACCGGGTCGGTGTCGGGTGCGCTGTGCCGCTCAGCCCAGTTCTGCAGGGCCGTGCGGCACGCGTGGTCGAGGTGCTGCAGCCCTGACAAGTCCACCACGATCGGCCGGTCTTGTGGAAGGGCCTCCAAGCTGTCGAGTATCTTCGGCAGCCGCAGGAACGTCGCATTGCCCGACAGGTACACCTGGATCGGACCGGCGCCTTTGTCTATGACCTCTGTCTTCAGGTGCGATACCTCCCAAGCAGTCTTTATCACCGCCAGAGCCAGACCGATGAGCACGCCCTCGAACATGTTCACGGCCACGATCGACACAGCCGTGACCATCAAAATCAGCGCCTCACCTTTGGATCCCCGCCACAACCCGGTGATCTGACGGAACGGGATCAGCTTCCAGCCCGCGTGCACCAGGATGCCGGCGAGGGCGGGCAGCGGGATCAGAGCCAGCGTGGAGGGCAGCGCGACTGCGAACAGCAGTAGCCACACGCCGTGCAGGACACGGGATGCCTTGGTCCTCGCGCCCGCGTTGACGTTGGCGGAGCTGCGCACGATCACTGCGGTCATCGGCAGCGCTCCGAGCAGGCCGCACACCGTATTGCCCGCGCCCTGGGCGACCATCTCCTTGTCGTACTGGGTGCGTGGACCGTCGTGCAGCCGGTCCACTGCGGCCGCGCTGAACAGCGACTCGGCGGAGGCGATCAGCGCGAACGCGATGATCGTTCCCCAGATGGCCGGGCCGGCGAGTGCACCGAAGGCATCGGCGCCGGGCGGCTGGATGACGCCGAGCAGCCCCTCCACCTCGACGGTGGCAACGGGCAGGCTCAAGGCGAGCGAGGCGACCGTGGCCAGCAGGATCGCAGCGAGGGCGCCGGGCACAACCTGCACCTTTTTCGGCATTTCCTTCCACAGTCGGATGACCGCGATGGTCCCCGCGCCGATCGCAAGTGAGGCGAGCGCTTCGGTGCTGCCGAAGGCGTCGCCGAACACCCCGGGTATACCGACGATCTTGCCGATGCCGGTTTCCGGGGCCTTCAGACCTGCCGCCGCGTATATCTGCCCGGCGATGATCACCATGCCGATGCCGCAGAGCATGCCCTCGACGACAGAGACGGATATGGCCCGGAACCAGCGGCCGATCCTGAGGAAGCCCATGGCCAGCTGTAATAGTCCGGACATCAGCACGATCACGCCGAGCGCGGCCACTCCGAACTCGCTGACCGCCTCGAATACCAGCACGGTCATGCCTGCGGCCGGCCCCGACACCTGGAGGCTGCTGCCAGGCAGAAAGCCGGTGACCAGGCCCCCCACGATGCCGGTGACCAGGCCCAGCTCCGGGGGACTCCGGAGGCTGCCGCCACGCCGACGCATAGCGGCACGGCGACCAGGAAGACGACGATGGAGGCAGCGAAGTCCTGCCGCATGTAGGGGAGCTTCGTCATCGCAACCAGCCCCTTCACAGCGCCTCGAAGGTGTCGGACTCCGCGCGATTTTGGCGCACGACCCCGGTGTGCACCTCGTAGTACCACCCGTGCAGCCGGAGTTGGCCCGCCCGCAGGCGGGGCTCGATACACGGGTAGGAGCGCAGCCGCAGCAGTTGCGTCCGGACGTGGTTCTGTACGGCCTCGGCGACCGTCGGATCCGCGGGGTCGGAACACTTGGGTTCCTCGGCGGCGTGCCTGAGCCAGTCGCGCACGGCGGGTACGGCGTTCAGGTCGTCGCCGCGTACCAGCGCGCCGACGGCGCCGCAGTGGGAGTGGCCGCAGACCACGATGTGCTGGACCCCGAGGACTTGCACGGCGTACTCGATGGTGGCCGCCTCCCCGGTGGGAGCCCCGGAACCGTAAGGGGGGACGATGTTGCCTGCCGTGCGCAGCTCGAAGAGCTGGCCGGGGCGGGCACCCGTGATCAGGGCCGGGACGACCCTGGAATCGGCGCAGGTGATGAACAGAACCTCAGGGGACTGGCCTTCGGCCAGCTCGGCGAACTCATCAGAGCGCTGTCCGAACGTGCGGGCGTTGTCGATGAGGGGCTGCATATGCAGTGACTCCTTCTGGCGCGCGGTGGGGAGCGCGTCGGGCCTACAGCGGAACTTCTGAAGTGCCGCCGGGCAGGGGGCTGTCGAGATCTCGATGTGCGGAGGCGTGCGGTAGGGGGTGTCCCTGACCCGCCCGCCCTCGATGTCTCTGTCCCAGGTAAGGACGGTGGGGCGCGGAGCTGGCGGCGGTGGGGTACGCGGCACGCGTGGGCGGGACACCGGCGGGGTCACCCTGGTGACTGGCGTCGTGACAGGTAACGAGCTCGCCGCTCGGCGTTTTCCCGGAGGGTCTGGTACCGGATCGGCTTTTGGCCACGGTGTGAGGAACTGCGTGCGCGGGTGCGCAGGGCGGGAAGAGCTGGCGGTCGAGTGGAACGCCGACGAGGCCAGAAAGCGCGGCACGTAGCGCCACACCTCGGAACATGAGCTACTCCCCGGGCAGTTCACGTCTCTAGAGACTGCCATTGCTTGGTCAACGATCCGCCAAGAAACATAATAACCATGCAAAATTTTATGGAGAGTCGACTTGAGGGCATTGACATGAAGAGAGCCTCAAATTGCGTCTTGAGTGGCGAGAACCTGCCCTTGACCTGTCGGGAGATCGTCCTCTATCCCGGTCTCGGCCAGGAGGCTCGATGAGCCGGAGGTCTTGAAGGTGACGGAGACCTCCGGTGCGGTGGGAAATGTTCGGAAACGCACCGCACGGAAGTCCAGCCTGACCCAAGGCCCTCATGGGCCTGCCCCTCTCCGTACTCGTCACCGTGATGCCCACCGCCTGCGCTACCGCAGCGGATCTCGCAGTGCACGGTGTCTACGCCAGGCCCGTGCCCTCCCGTCGTGCGGACCCCGCCTTGGGTCACCGAAGCTTTCCTTGGCGACGTTGCGCCCAATGTGCCTGTTTCCGAACCTGCTGGGCTTTATTGCCATGGTTGAGAAGCGTTGATGGCCCTGGGTACGGACTCTGTCGGCGTCCGAGAGGGGCGATCGGGCTGACGAGAGCTGCTCCTTGGATGGGTGACCTGGTGGAGGTGGGCCCCCGTGCCTGGGTTCGGTGAAAGGAGGGGCGCGCCGATCGGTGAGGCTGTCTTGGCAGGGCTGTATGAGATTCGGTGTCGTGCGCCTATGCGCCCCTAGTCGGGTCATAGACATGGCCTTTGCGGTGGCTTGATGCTCGTTGCCCGCGTCACACGAACTCAGTGGAGGAAATCATGTCTGTCATACCGTCGCAGCTGCGCCGGGCAGTCACAGCCACGTCAGCGACGCTCGGTCTCGGCCTCTCCGGTGTCATCGCCATTCCCACTGCCGCCCAGGCTGCCCCCGTGGGCATCGTCTGTGCCGTCGGATCGCAGACGACCAACTACAGCCCCCCGCTGACCAATGCCCCACGACAAACGACGGCGGCCTCTACGGAGAACTACGGCTGCACATCCCTGTTCACCGGAGTCAGCAGCGCCACGGGCACCCACACTGCGACCAGCGAGCAAAGCTGCCTGCTCACGGTAGTACCGCCCACCAACACCAGCACCCGTACCTACACCTGGAACACCGGCCAGAGCAGCACCATCACCTTCGTCTCCTCCACCGTCGTCACCGCAGCAGACGGCACGACCACCATCACCTCGCTCGGCTCGGTGACCACAGGTCTCGGTCAAGGCAGCGCGGCCGTCCGCGTAGTGGTCCAGCCCCAGCTCAGCCTGACCGCCTGCGCCACCACGGGCCTGAACACCGTCAACGGAATCGCCACCTTGAACATTCTTCCCTGACACGCCGCGCGGCAGGGGCGACGTGCCCCTGCCGCGCTACCGATCCGTGGATTGACGTGAGGGAGCAAGGCGGCCGCGCGTCCCGCCCACAGGACCTCCTTGAGGGCTGTGCTGGCCGGGGAGCCGTGGTTGGCCAGTTGAGCGTTCAGTCGTCCACCCGGCGTTTCGGCTCAAGCACCGCCATCACGAACCAGAAGCCCCGGTGGCTGTTCCGGCGTCGGTGTTCTGCCCAGGCCGGCCTGCCGTGATGAGGTAGTAGTCGAGGATACGTTGCTCGTAGGCGTGCAGAAAGTTCCGCGGCCAGGTCCCCGGGGCCCACCACTGGCTGAGCCAGAGGTCCCATCCCGGCCAGACATGCGGCCCGATCGACGCGACGCGCACATCTGTGAATCCGGTCTCCGTGAACGCATCTGCGAGCACCTTCACCGGCCGCGCGATGTCCAGGCCACTGGCGTACGTATCCAGCAGCCGCGCGAGTTCCTGCGGCCGACCGGGCGCGTCGTCGACGGTGAAGAAGCTGGCGACAGCCACCCGGCCACCCGGTCGCAACACCCTCCACGTCTCTGCTGCGAAGGCGCCGAGATCCGGGAAGTGCTGTGCGGCCTCCACGCTGATGACAGCGTCGAACTTACCGTCTTCCAGAGGCATGCTCTCCGCAGCCCCCTGGACGAACCGCAGCCGTACCGGCTGCTCCCGCAGCAGGTCGGCATGCGCGCTGCGCGCCCGTCGCAGTTGCTCCGGATGAATGTCCATGCCGGTGACCGTGGCAGAGCCGTATCTCTGCAAGGTCACCACGCATCCCATGCCGAGGCCGCAGCCCACTTCCAGAACTCTCGGCCCTCGCGGTAGCCCGGAGGAGTCCAGAACATGACGGTAGAGATACTCCTGGCTGCGGATCCGCTCCACCTCGCTGAGCGGCAGGCTCAGGTCCACGGCTTGCCAGTACCCGAAGTTGAGAAAGCCCCCGGCGAAGATCCGATTGCCGCTGAGATCAGCCGGACCGTACGTCTCCTGTACCACGGGTCGCATGGCGGGACCAACCCGCTGAGCACCGTCCGACACTGTGCCGCACCTCCTGAAAGCGCCTCCACCGCGTAGTCGTACGCGGTTCCTCACGATGCTGTGCCGTCCGTGCGGGCTACTCGTCTCGACCGTGAAAGCGCCGCGCACGGCAGACGGGGACGAGCAAGGCCGAGAACCGATCGTGACTGTTTCGTCAGCCCCGTCCCACGCGGATCGCTATCCAGGGCCATCAGCTGGGTGCGCCCGCGTTCTATCCCGCAGCCACATGCCACCGGCTGATCGCCGACCACCACAGGCCCGGCCCTCAGCACGGCCCCAGAATCACCGGGGAACGCCGACACCGATGCCAACTCCTCGAACGCCACCGGCATGGCAGCATCCGCGCCCCTGCTGAACCGCCTGCCCCGACGGATCGAGGAACACCGCCCCGTACCCGCTCGAACGATCCCCGGCCACTCGCCCGGGCCTGGCCCCTCCTCTGCTGATCACCTGCGTCAGCCCACCTGCTTCTGCCGAGGGGCGCCGCTGTTTTCAGGATTTCTGGCACAAACGAGTGCTGTATCAGCTAACAACCGACGCACCCGTGTCACCCCATCGTCCTCAGTCGCCGTCTTCCTGCTCGCCCACCGTCAGCATCCCTCCGAGTGTCTCGGAGGGGTTGTCCCCGCCGCTATGCATGCCAGGGGAGCAGGGTCGGCTCGTGCGATGTGCTCCAGAACCGGCCGGGCTCGTGCGCCGCACCGGCCCGGTACAGCGGGCCCCCGTCGGCTGCCAGGAGCTCCCCGAAGCGTCGTGTCACCCCTTCGGCGGACGCCCGAGCCACGCGGCGCCTTCCGGCCGTTTACCGCCAAGGACGCGACGTCCCGCCGTCCACACCTCCATGATGGCTCTCGCACCGGCCAGCCCGCCCCACCGAGAGGACACCCCGTGCGCCGCATCACCTTGCTCCTCGCCACCATCAGCTTCACCGCAGCAGCTTCGCTTGGCCTCGCGGGCACAGCCTCCGCAGCGCCCAGCCCCGTGACCCCGATCCGCTGCCTCCTCGGGGCGGAAACATCCTCATCACCGCCGGGGTCGTGCCCGTCTGCAAGGGCGGCACGTACGACGGCGCTCCCTTGATCCTCACCTGAGCCCGCCGACAGCCGGCGCGTCCGGTGCCCATTGAACGGTCGTGTGACGTGCGGGTTTACCCGGCGGGGATCGGTGCGGAGGCAACGTTGGGCGCCCACCCGCCTGGCGTCCTCCCGGCCCGTCCGGGACGGGGACACCGGCTTATTCGTGGTGTCCGTCAGTCAGTTGCGGTCGATGATCTGTACGCAGGCCATGCGGGAACTGCCCTTGTAGCGCGCGCGTGATTTGCCGTCGTCCATCAGCCGCCCCGGGGATGACCGAGGCGACGACCTGGCCGTTACGGCGGCGAGCGGTGGTTGTGTAGGTCAGGCCACCCGGCCCAGGGATGTGCACTGTGGCGCGCGTGCGGTTCCGGGGTGGGTTGGTCCAGCAGGTCTACGCCGTGGCCGGGTTGGCGCTGCCCGTTTCCCCGGTGGGGGAGATGCAGCGTCGGACCGCCTCCGGAGCAGCGGAAGGCCGGGCTCTGGTGCCTTCTTTTCGGGCCCCCGCCGCGTTCGGTGGGCGCCGGCTATCGTGGAGTCCACCGAGACGAGTCAGTCGACGTCGCCTGCCGCATCGGCTGTCGCCTGGACGGCCTGGAGCATCGGGTCGAACGTTCCGTCCACCGCCCGTCTGCGGAAACGGGTACGGAGCGTGGCCCTCGGGCCGTATCGCTCGCAGCACGTGCCGCCATGCGCCCCCGATGCGGAACTTCCACACGATCCCGTCCAGGACTCTGCGGTCGTCCAGCCGCTTCCGCCGCCGCAACGACGCAGGCAGCAACGGCCGGACGAACTGCCACTCGGCGTAGGACAGCTCATGGCGACGTAACACGACACCGTGATCCACCGGCGATGATCATGTGAAGACACCGGCTAGGACAATCAGGCGAACGATGCGGGTCCTCACTCCCGGATCAGCGCCATCGTCAAAGCGCCGACGTCAGCGGCGTCCCCGCAGTCGACCGAACAGGCGGCGAGCCTGGTCGCGCTTGCGCGGGTCGGCTGCGGCACGTCGGGCCGACGTGAGCGCCCGCTGCCCCTGAGGGCTGCGGGTGAACTGCGTGAGGCGGGCAATCAGGCCGGACATGGTTCCTCCTTGAGACGGTATGCCCTCCGCCTACCCCACAGAGGCAGGGGAATGCCCAGGCATCGCTTCGCGCCGGTCTGGCGCGGTACCGCCACCATAACTGCGGATGCAACGTGCACCCATGAGGGCACGCCAAGCCACCTCGCTCACCTCGCACTTCTCGCGCGGTAGCGCACGCCTCCCTCTCCGAGAGACAGCCGTGTCTCAGCCGACCTCAATTCCGCCGCCGACCCCTTACCCCGACGTGATGTCCGTGTTGAGTATTCTCGCGAGACGTTGGCGGAGTGGCTCTCTTCGGAAGGTCGAAACCAAGGAGTTCAGCGAGCCTTCGGGGACTGCCCATGCTCCAGAGCCTCCAGTGCTGCCGCCGTGCCGTCGAGTGTGTGCCCTTTCCCAGCAGTGTGACGTCTACCTGAAGTCGGTCGAGATGATCATGCGGATACCGCCCAACACGCCCTTCGCACAGTGATGGCGGAACGAGGTCCTCGTTCGCGGTAGAAGCGGAGAGTAGGGACACTGATGCCGGCTTCCGCGGCGGCTTCTGAGGCGCGGTATTCGCATGGGCGCTCGTCCGCGAGGTGGTCGGCGGGCTCACCATCACTCTTGTGTCCTGCTTCCAGTGGGCGCGGGCCGCGCATGCGGCGAGGTTCAAGATCTGTGCGTAGAGGCTGACGCCGGTACGGTCCGCCCCGGACGATCGACCGCAACATCCCGAGCCGGAGCGCACAGCGAGTAGGAAGCGACGGGCTTCTCCCTCGCGCGTGAGTGCGGTCCGCTTCCCAGCGGCCTCGGTGCGACTGTCACTGTCGGAGCTGCGCGGGCCTCGCGCCGGGCGACTCGCGCCCGCGCCGATCGACAGGTTCGACGGTCCGGTGCCGCCGGATCGTCTCGTGCCGCGCGGGGGCCTGCCGTCCGCGGCGTTCGCGGTTGACGCGGCTCGGGCTGCCCGTCGCCCACGGCGGTGTCTCGGCGCCCGAGCCGGTTCACGCCGCAGGCTGGGGCCTGCGGGCATGGACGCGCGCTTACGGGAGGACGATGTCGCGGCCGGGTCCGCCTTCGAGGGCGTCCTTTCCGGTGCCTCCGTAGACGAGGTCGTCGCCGCCTTCGCCGTCCAGTGTGTCGTTGCCGGGGCCGCCGAGGATGATGTCGCGGCCGTCCCCGCCCATGGCGTGGTCGTCGCCGAGGCCGGCGTGCACGGTGTCGTCACCGCCGTAGCCCTCGATCATGTCGTTCCCCCGGCCGCCCCACATCTGCTGGTTGCTGTTGTCACCCATCAGGTGGTCCATGCCGTCGCCGCCGAGCAGCGCGGCGGGTCCCATGATCATGTCGTTCCCCGCGTCGCCCAGCACCGTGCGTGCGGTGTGGGCGTGCAGTTCGTCGTCGCCGGGGCCGCCGCTGACGGTGCCGATCCCGGGAGTGAAGGCGGCGGCCGTGTCGTTGCCGTCGCCGAGGAAGACGTCGATCCTGTCGCGCCGGGGGCTGTCGACGGGCAGTTCGCAGACGACGGAGGTGGTGTCCTCAGCTCTGGAGTACGCACAGTGATCGCCCGGTTCGAGCGGGACCACGTCGCTGAAGCCGATCCGTCGGATCCCGTCGCTGGTGTACATGGAGAATATGTTGAGGTCGTTGGCCTGCCCTGCGGCGGCGGTGAAGACGATCGACTGAGTCGCCCAGTCGGCTCCGACACGGGCCTTCGCCTCGTTGGCAGTCGCGTCGGATGCCGGGCCGACGGCGAGGCCGGCGCTGAACAGGGTCACGGCGACCGCGCTGACGGCGGCTCGGTTTCGCTTCATGAGACCTCATCTCGGTGGACTGACGGTGGACCGACCTGCTTGGCCTGTACTGCCGGGGGCAGGGCGGACCCGGTCGTGAAGACTGTCTCCTTCGGTGGTCCGGATCTGCAAGACCGCAAATTGACGTGGCGTCATGGTGAGCCGGAGTTCCTCCGGATGTGATGGTTGGGCTTCCTCGGTCAGGCCGGTTCCCGGTGTCGCCGTGGCAGGGTCCGCCAGCTCGATCCTGGTGCAGCGAATCCGACTCCCGGCTCACGGCAGATTCCCTGCTCGCGGCCGACCTCCGTAATGAACTCCGTTTGCTTCATTGACATCTCACTCAGAAGTCCTACCGTTGGGAGCGCTCCCATAACAGCCCCGCAACTGGAAGGAGTTCCCCCCAATGCGCAAACAGAGTCCCTTAACCGGGCGTTCGCGGTCGGCCTTCCGCCGGCCTCTCCAGGCGCTCGTCATGCTGTTCGCCGTGGTTGTCGGCGCACTGACCTGGTCGGCCCCCGCTCAGGCTCACGGCACCATCGTCGGCCCCGCCACCCGCGCGTACCAGTGCTGGAAGACGTGGGGCAGCAACCACACCAACCCGGCCATGCAGACCACGGACCCCATGTGTTGGCAGGCGTTCCAGGCCAATCCTGACACCATGTGGAACTGGATGAGCGCGCTCCGCGAAAGCCTCGGGGGCCAGTTCCAGGCGCGGACCCCCGACGGGACGCTCTGCAGCAACAACCTCTCCAGGAACGCCAGCCTGAACAAGCCCGGGCTGTGGAAGACCACCAACGTCGGCAACAACTTCTCGGTGCACCTGTACGACCAGGCGTCCCACGGTGCCGACTACTTCAAGGTCTACGTGAGCAAGCAGGGCTTCAACCCCAAGACCCAGAACCTGGGCTGGGGCAACCTCGACTTCATCACGCAGACCGGCCGCTTCGCCCCGGCGCAGGACATCACGTTCCCCGTCCAGACCTCCGGTTACACCGGACACCACGTCGTGTTCGTGATCTGGCAGGCTTCGCACCTCGACCAGACCTACATGTGGTGCAGCGACGTGAACTTCGGCTGACCCGGAGAGCGCCGGACACGGCACCGACCTCGACAGGGCGCCGGTAACCCGCCGCCCGGCGCCGACCGAGCTCCGTCGGGGCAGGGGACCCCTGTGGTCACCCGGCCCCGACGGAGCTTCCCGCGCTTCTGGGCCGGTATCGAGAGTGGGTCCTGAGCGATGATTGATCATGGTTCATGGGGCGTGGTGGTCTCACGGACGAGGAGTGGGCGGTGCTGGAGCCGTTGTCGCCGAAGGGGCGAAGGCGGGTCGGCCGCCCCTCTGTCCTCGGCGGCGACTGATCGACGGCATACGGTTCCGGGTCCGGACTGGTGCTTTGTGGTGGGGCGTTCCTGTTGAGTACGGGCTGTGGGACCGGGACTGCGACCCGTTCCGTCGGTGACAGTGGGACGGTATCCGGTAGCGAGTCCTCACTCGCCTGCAGTCGTGAGGGCTCTGCTCACGCGGGTCTCCTCTGAGGGCAGCCCCCACACAATCTTCGGCAGGGTGTGTTGCGCTCCCGCGGTGAGCACCGAGAGGCCGTGGGACGACCAGCCTCGCACGCCGTGTCCGCGCTCGCGTGCATTCGGGGGTGATGTGTTCAGGCGTATACGTCAGAACGCGGTCCGCTGGTCGTCGCTGTCGCGGCGCAGTCGGTCGGTGTGGCGGGTGACCGTGTCGACGCGGTTGGCCAGGCCGGGGTGGTCGGTCGTCAGGTGCTTGTGGGCGTCGGTCAGCGGGGCGATGAGGTTGGCCGCGTCGTTGTCGGCGAGGGCGGCGGCGAGCCGGGTGGTCGAGTTGTCGGGGAGATCGCTCAGAGCGGTGATCTGGCCGGCGAGCTGGCGCAGGTCGGCCGCGTTGTCCCGCGCCCATGTGGTGATGGTGCGGTCAGCGGCGCGGTGGTTGCGGGTGGCTTGTACGCGTTGTTCGCCGGTGGCGCCGGGAACTCCGGGGCGTACGCGCAGGTAACGGCGTTCGGCCGCCTGCCGGCTCGCCACACCGAGGGGATGGGCGAGGTCGGCCCAGCTGGTGCCGGCCGCGCGGGCGGCTTCGATCAACCCCGGCTCCCATCCGGCCAGCTGGTCGCGCACTTCGCGCAGGAGAAGCAGAGCAGCCAGAACCTGCTCGGATTCCACTTGCCCGTTCTCCGTGTCCGGTTTGTGTGCCGCCGTCCGAGCGGTCCGAACGGCCTCATCGATAGTGGCCAGCGCTTTCACGGCCGCAGCGAAGGGGATGGGCTCGCCGGGCGAGGGCGAGGGCGAGGGGCTCATGGAGACTCCTTAAGATGTCGCCCTTCGGACGACATCGAGCTTGTCATCGTTTGGATGACATCCAACAACGGTCTCAGACGAAGCGCATTGGCAGTTTCTGCCTGACCAGTGGAGGTGTTTCGCAATGTTGATGCGCACTGACCCGTTCCGTGAACTCGACCGCCTCGCTCAGCAGCTCACGAGGGCTTCCGGTACCTGGTCCACGCCGTCGGCGATGCCGATGGACGCCTACCGTGAGGGCGAGGAGTACGTGATCGCCCTCGACCTGCCCGGCGTCGCGAAGGACGCGATCGACATCGACGTCGAGCGCAACATGCTCACCGTCAAGGCTGAGCGCCGTCCCGTCACGACTGGCGAGGACGTGCAGGTGGAGCTCTCCGAGCGGCCGCTGGGCGTGTTCTCCCGCCAGCTGGTCCTGGGCGACACACTGGACACGGAGCGCATCAGGGCTGACTACGACGCGGGGGTGCTGACCCTGCGGATCTCGATCGCCGAGCGAGCCAAGCCCCGCAAGATCGCCATCGGTAGGGAGCCCGCCCGCCGGCAGATCGTCACCTGAGCCGGGCCGTACTCACCTGCCCCGCGGGACTGGGGTGGCGAAGCTCTTCCCCGCAGGCATCTCGTCAGAGCGCGGGACGGGTGCGGCAGGTGAACTCCGGGCCAGGTCCGACCTCGCCCCCGACGCTTGGGCGGCAGCCATTCAACCGGGGCGCGGATCATTCCTCGGAGCGGTCCGCGTTGCGGTGCACACCGGAGCAGTCGCCAAGCGGATGTCCACGGGATGCCAGGACTGTCTTCTGCCAACCCGGGCACACGTAACTCAATGAGCTCTCCCCAAGATCAGCAGCGCGGCTTCCGGCCCTCGCCTGGCCACAGCACCAGCCGCCCGCCGAGAAAGGCATTCCACAGATGCTCTCCCTGCGTGAACCGACCGGCACCACATCGGGCGTGACGTTCCACCAGATGCTGGAAAAGATCAGGTACGAGGGCGCGTACCCCACGCGTGAACGAGCCGAGACCGTCACCCACGCCGTGCTGTCCGGCCTCGGCCGGCAGCTGAGCGGGGACGCACGGGCCGACCTCGCCGCCCGGCTGCCCGCCGAGGCCGCCCTCATCCTCACCGCCCAGGTCCCTGACCCCGAACCGCTCACCAGCTGGGCCTTCGTCAAGGACCTCGCCGCTCGCACGGGTGGCACTCCCGCCACCGCGCGCTGGGACACCGGAGCTGTCCTCGCCACGGTCGGGCACCTCGCCGGAGCTGACCTCCTCGACCGTGTCCTTGCCCAACTGCCCTCCGGATACGCTCTGCTGTTCGGCCGTGCGGAGCTCATCCAGGCGGCGTGAACGGCTCACCCGAAGCAGTGTCCTCGGAGAGCGATGCCGCCGCCGAGGAGGAGGAGTGACCGCGGCAGGGCCTCGGGCGCCGACGCCCGAGGCCCTGCCGCAGCCGTGGGCAGTGGCCGGTCACCGCCCCGGCCGGCGAAGAAGCGGGCCCGCGTGCTGACCTCCGGTCATTCTGCGGAGGCATGACTGCTCGCTCCTCCTGAGCGGACGCCGTGGAATCTTGATGGTGCAGGTCGCGGCTACTATCACGACATCACCCACGCGTCACTCGAAAGGTACTTTGCACGATGGACCACGACGCTCGTCTGTTCCTTCTCCCCGACCGCTACCCCCGGGTGGGAGCGGCCCTGGGCGCGGTCGGTGCTCTGGCGTGTACGGAAACGCCCGCCGTGCACGGGTGGCTGCAAGCTCATGGATTCTCCGCTGCCTCGGAGGAGGTCAGGATCCTTCCCGCCGACGCGGAGGCACTCATTCCGGAAGACGCGGAGAGCCTGCCCGTTCCGTTGAGCGAGGAGGAGGCGTCGCGGGTGCACCGGGAGTGCGCTCCGAAGCCCGTCGCGGAGCTGGAAGCCGACCTCCGCGATTTTCGGGAGACGACCCGGGAGTGGGAAGCTCTCGTGCACCGCGCGCTGACCGCCGGCATCCCCGCGCCGCGCATCGCCCAGCTCACCGGCCTCTCCCCGCAGGAGATCAGTGGTCTGATCCAATCGCAGCCCTCGGTCTCAGCCGACGCCTAGGCAGACCTCGGCCCACGAGTCGCGCAGCGACGTTTGATGGTGATGAGCGAACTGTGGTGACCTGCGACGCCGGGACGTCAGCGGGCGTGCGGCTGGTAGGGCCGTCGCCACCGTCGCGCGGTGCACTCCCGACGGAACGGCGCGCACTCCTCGAAGGGGCGCCGTTCCATCGGGCACTCGACCGACCGCGCCGGATTTGGCCGCGGCGCCCGCCGACACGGTCCGCACGCACGATGTCCAGGCCCGAGGTTCCGTCGGGGGCCGGACTGGATCAGGCCGCCGGGGAGGGTGCCAGCAGGTCCGCGGGGATTCCGCCCTTGTCAGGGGCGTAGAAGTTCCTGATCTCGGTTTCCCAGACGTCCACCCCGACCCTGTCGGCGTCATCGGGCCCGAGGGCCTGGAAGAGGGCTTGGATGTTCGGCAGCTCGAAGCCGACCCCCCTCAGCATGTCGGTGAACACCGGTCGTGTGACGGTCCCGCTGCGGTCCAGGTCACCGAGGCGTGCGAAGCCGGCCGCGAACTCGTGGATCGCCTCTGTGAAGCGCTCGGGCGACAGGACGCATGCCTGGTACTCGTCGTAGGTGATCTTCCCGTCGTGACGGGTGTCGAGTTCGCCGGCCAGCGTGTTCCAGAAGCGCGTGAAGCCGGCTCGCATGGCCTGCTTCCGTGCTTCGTCGGCTCCGGGCACGGCCGCGGCGACCCGGCTGCTCATCAGATCGAAGTCATCGGAATCCAGGACCCCGTTGCCGTTGGCGTCGAGCAAGGTGAAAACGAGTTTCACACGGTTGACCGCTTCACTACGCATGGGCTCTTACCTTTCGTTGGTCCAGGATGAGGGGACGCCGCGCCGTACGGGCGCCCCGGTACGGCGGCTGCCGCCGAGCCGTCGGCAGGGGCGGTGACACACCGTGAGGAACGGGCGAAGCCGTGTCCTCGGCGACCCGGTCGGCCTTCGTGCTGTCACTATGCGGCTGCGGAGTCCGGTGGCCCGGGGAGAAAGCCGGCTTGTCAACAGAATGAGTGAAGATGGCGCCGATCCTGCATGGACCGGCCTCGTCGCCGCCCCTCGACAGCCCGTCCCGCACCTCCTCGGGGGCGGCCACGGCCTGGCCTCCGTCGTTTCGGCCGCCGTTGGAGGCCACCTGCCACGTGCCCGACCCGGCCCTGGCCGTGCTCCTCACAGCGCGCCCTCTCCGCCGACATGACAGGAGCCGGTGGGAACCGGCGTGCACGGCGCATTGAGCGGACCGGTAGCACCCCGTTCGGTCTCCGCACGCCCTACCGGCGGTCGTGGGCCGCCCTCAATGATGAGCAGACCGCAGGAAAACCGAGCGACTCCGCACTCCTGCCTCCGGGCGTGGTGGATATGCGGGGAAGGAGCCCACGTTGTTACTCCTCATCTCCCCGGACAGCGTCGAGGAGGCCCTCGACTGCGTGAAGGCGGCGGAACATCTTGACATCGTGGATGTCAAGAAGCCCGACGAGGGCTCCCTCGGCGCGAACTTCCCCTGGGTCATCAGAGAGATCCGCGACGCGGTCCCCGCGGACAAGCCGGTGTCCGCCACCGTGGGGGACGTGCCGTACAAGCCCGGCACAGTGGCCCAGGCGGCACTGGGCGCGGTCGTCTCCGGAGCCACCTACATCAAGGTCGGCCTCTACGGATGCACGACACCCGACCAGGCCGTCGATGTCATGCGAGGGGTCGTCCGGGCGGTGAAGGATTATCGGCCGGACGCCTTCGTCGTCGCTTCGGGCTACGCCGATGCCCACCGGATCGGCTGTGTCAACCCGCTCGCACTGCCCGACATCGCTCTGCGCTCCGGCTCCGACGCGGCGATGCTCGACACCGCGGTGAAGGACGGGACAGCGCTGTTCGACCACGTTTCGCCCGAGGCGTGCGCGGAGTTCGTGCGGCGGACTCACGAAGCCGGTCTGCTCGCCGCCCTCGCGGGCAGCGTGAAGGTGGGGGACCTCGGTGTGCTGACCCGCATCGGCACGGACATCGTGGGGGTGCGCGGGGCGGTCTGCGAGAGGGGCGACCGCAACACCGGAAGGATCCGGCCGCAGCTGGTCGCCGCCTTCCGTACGGAGATGGACCGGCACGCCCGAGAGCACACGGCTGCCGTCACCGCGGCGAGCTGATCGCCGGCCATGGCCACGCACCGGTCCCACCAGGTGCCCGTGCTCGTCGGCAAGCGCTTCGCCGTCGTCGATCCGGCAACCGGCGAGCCATTCGACGAGGCTCCCGACCAGCACCCGGATGAGCTGGACGCCGTCGTCGGCCGGGCCCACGCGGCCTGGCACACCTGGCGGGCCGACCCCGGCGCCCGCACCACCGCGTTACTCGGGGCAGCCGACGCCGTGGAGGTGGCCGGGGCGGACCTCGCCCCCTTGCTCACCCGTGAACAGGGCAAACCCCTGGCCGAGTCGTACCAGGAGATCGCCCGCACGGCGGCCCGCCTGCGCTACTTCGCCGAACTGACTGCCCCGCAGTCCCAGCCGATCACGGACGGCCGGCCGGTACGCGGTGAGGTCCGCTGGCGCCCGCTCGGCCCCGTCGCCGCGATCATCCCGTGGAACTTCCCCCTCCAGCTGGCGTCGGCGAAATTCGCACCCGCGCTCGCCGCAGGCAACACGATGGTTCTCAAGCCCTCCCCCTTCACACCCCTCGCCACACGGCTGCTGGGATCCGTCGTCGCAGCCGCCCTGCCCGACGACGTACTGACGATCGTCACCGGTCACGAACCCCTCGGCGCCCGCCTCGCATCCCACCCGGGGATCCGCCACGTGACCTTCACCGGTTCGATTACCACCGGACAGGCCGTCGCGCGGGGGCGGCGGCCTCACTCGCCCGCGTCACCCTGGAACTGGGCGGCAACGACGCGGCGATCCTGCTGGAGGACGTGGAAGTGGAGCGGATCGCGGACCGGCTGTTCTGGGCGGCGTTCCGCAACTGCGGGCAGGTCTGCATGGCCGTCAAACGCGTCTACGCCCCGGCCAGGCTCTACTCCCACGTGGTCGAGGCCCTCGCCCAGCGCGCGAAGGCCGTCGTCGTCGGAGCCGGCCTAGACCCGGATACGCAGCTGGGGCCGGTCAACAACGCCCCACAACTGGGCCGGGTCGAGAGCTACACGGCGCAGGCCGTGGCAGAGGGCGCCCGAGTCGTGGCCGGGGGCCGCCGACTGGACCGGCCGGGCTACTTCTTCGCCCCGACGATCCTGGCAGACGTCCCGCCCGACAGCCCGGTGGTGACGGAGGAGCAGTTCGGCCCCGTCGTACCGGTGCTGCCGTACGGGAGCCTCGACGAAGCCGTCGAAGCGGCCAACGGCACCAACTTCGGGCTGGGCGGCTCGGTGTGGGGCTCCGACCTGGACCGGGCCGAGGCGGTGGCCGAGCGGCTGGAGTGCGGAACGGCATGGATCAACCACCATGCCGAACTGTCCCTCGCCCAGCCTTTCGCGGGCTCCAAAAGGAGCGGGGTCGGTGTCGCGGGCGGTTCCTGGGGGCTCTACGGCAACCTCAGACCCTTCGTCGTGCACCGCCCGCAGGAGGAGGCATGACCATGAGGTTCAGCGCGGCGGTACTGCGTTCGTACGAGAGCCGGTTCGCCGTCGAGGAGGTGCGCCTGAACACGGGACCGGCCGATGGCGAGATCCTGGTCAAGATCGCTGGGTGCGGGATGTGCCGGACCGATCTAGCGGTCCGACGCTCGGCGGGCCGCTCACCCCTGCCGGCGGTGCTCGGCCATGAAGGTGCCGGGGTCGTGGTGGAGACGGGCGGCCCGCACACCGGTCTGCGCGGCGGTGACCACGTCGTGCTGAGCTTCGACTCCTGCGGGCACTGCCGCAACTGCATGGACGCCGCCCCCGCCTACTGCGACTCCTTCGCCTTCCTCAACCTGTTCGGAGGGCGCAAGGAGAACGCTGCGCGCTTCACCGACATGGCCGGGGACGAACTGGCCCCCCGGTGGTTCGGCCAGTCCTCGTTCGCCGAGTACGCGGTGGTCCCGGCCCGCAACGCCGTGCGGGTCGATCCCTCGCTCCCCATCGAGCTGCTCGGTCCGCTCGGCTGCGGGTTCCTCACCGGCGCCGGAGCGGTCCTCAACTCCTTCGCCGCCCGGCCCGGTGACACCCTCGCCGTCTTCGGCGCGGGGGCGGTGGGCCTGGCCGCGGTGATGGCGGCCACCGCCTCCGGAGCGGTGACCGTGGCCGTCGACCGGCACCCCGGACGGCTGGCCCTCGCCGAACGCTTCGGCGCGATCCCGCTCCACGCCGCGACACCTGACCTGCCCGGCCGCATCCGGCGACTGACCGACGGCGGCGCGTGCTACGCGCTGGACACCACGGCCTCCGTCCAACTGATCAACGACGCGCTCCGGGCTCTGCGCCCGACCGGCCATCTCGGACTGGTGGCACGGCTCCACACCACGTTGCCGCTCGAACCGGGGACGCTGGACCGGGGGAGACGGATCTCCCACATCTGCGAGGGGGACGCGGTACCGGGACTCCTGGTTCCGCGGTTGACCGGGCTGTGGCAGGCCGGGAGGTTTCCGTTCGATGAGCTCATCCAGACCTATCCGCTCGCCGACATCAACGAGGCCGAACGCGACTGCGAAGCGGGCCGTGTGGTCAAACCCGTCGTGATTCCGGAAGGGAGGATGCTCTGACCGACGCCTCCAACGTCCGCTGCCAGAAGCCTTGCTGCTCATAGGCTCTCGTCTGGCCCGGTTGCCCCTGATGACACCGCCTGGACGCGGTGTCGTGTGGCCAGAGGGCTGTGAGCCCTCGGGTACCCCTCGGGAACACGAAGTCCTGAGCGGTGATGGCGGACGTCCACCCTCGGTCCGTCAGTCCCATCCCTCGCTGTTCGTGGCCCCCCATTCGCCAACGGAGGAAACGTGGTCGGCACAACGCATCACAACACCGGTCTGGAAGGCGTGGAAGGCGTGGAAGGAGGTGTAGGGGTGACCGCTCTCCTGGTCGCCGCGGCACGGGCGATCGAGAGCCACCGCCACGACACCCTGGTACGGGACGTCTACGCGGAGCACTTCGTGCGCGCCGCATCGGCGTCCGCCGGCTGGCCTGTGCGCATTCAAGAGGTCGCGGACGGGGACGCGAATCCCCTGTGGGGACGGTTCGCACGATACTTCGGCCTGCGGACGAGAGTTCTCGACGACTTTCTCCTCCGGTCGGTGCACACGAGCAGTGCCCGTCAAGTGGTGCTGCTAGGAGCCGGGTTGGACTCACGCGCCTTTCGGCTCGACTGGCCTCCCGGGTGTGTGGTCTTCGAGATCGACAGGAAAGGAGTGCTGGCCTTCAAGCACGAGGTGCTCGACGGGCTGTCGGCCACCCCGAAGGCAGTGCGCGTAACCATCCCGATCGACCTCCGCGCCGACTGGGCCGCAGCACTCGCCGACGCCGGCTTCGATACGACCGCACCGAGCGTCTGGCTTGCCGAGGGGTTGCTGTTCTACCTGCCGGCCGTCGCCGAGACGCACCTCATCGACATGGTGGACCGGTTGAGCACGGCGGGGAGCGCTCTGGCGTTCGAGGTCAAGCTCGAGAAGGACTTGCTGGAGTACCGCGACAGCCCGCTCTACACCTCGACGGCACAGCAGATCGGCATCGACCTCCTCGACCTGTTCAACAGGGAACCGCGGCCCGACTCCGCGGGTGACCTGGCGGGCAAGGGCTGGTCCACATCCGTCCACGTCCCCTTCGACTTCACCCGCCGGCACGGACGCGGCCCGCTGCCCGAGCAGAACGACGCCCTGGAGGGCAACCGGTGGGTGTTTGCGAACAAGCCCTGACCTTGTCGTTTAACGTCGGCGTGAGATGAGTCGAGCGAGTGACTCTGTGGGCCAGCAGAGCCATTCGAGAAGAGGGCTGGTGACCACGAACCAGTGGACGCTGATTCGGCCCTGCTTTTTGTCCAGGATCAGTGGGGCTTCATCCCGGTAGACGTAACGGAGGTATCGGCGACGGATCGGCGCTCCGGCTGTCAGCAGCACTGGCGAGATGGCAAGGATGGCCACCGGGACCAGGGCTCTTGCTGTGATGAGCTTCGCTTTCTCCTCGTAGCGCATCTGCTCAGTGTGCTGATGCTCGACGTCGTCTGTCAGCCTGCCCTGCGGGGTTTGGTGCCGATCCTTTGGTGGGCGGGTCGGCTGTATGCCTCGCCGGTGGCAAGGACTCTGCCCACGTCATGGCGGGTGGCTTGGCGGTGGTTCTTCGAACCCGGAGGGCGGCCTGGTCCGGGCCGGGACGGTTTCGGTGTACCGGCTGGCGACCCGGTCTTCGCGTGCAGGTATCTGAAGCCTCTGCGGACGCGGGCGGGTGTCAGTCTGTTCGGTTCGGCCGGCTTCTCCCAAGGGGAGCTCGGTGCCGTCGGCTCCGGAGACGAAGGTGTCGGGCTCGCGCCAGGCGGTGGCGACACGCTGGATACCGGCATCGCGGATGAGCTGGGCGCAGGGCCGGGGCCGTGAGGCGCGCTTCGCGCACGGCTCCAGGGAGCTGTAGACCGTTCGCGCCCGCCAGGCGCGGCTCTGCCGAAGCGGTACGAGGCCGAACACGACTGGTTCACCACCGCCTTCACCACACCCGACGACCTCTGCCGCAAGCTCCGCTGCGAGTCACGCACGACTCAACGCCGACCCCATCTCGTCGTCGTCGCCTGCCGCACCGCCACGAGACTGGCCAGCAACCCACCGATCCGCCTTGAAAACTCAGTAGCGGGCCGCAGTGCGGTGGGTGGTGTCGAGCGCCCGATCCACGGCGGCGGACAGTGCGGTGTCGTCCTCATCGATGCCGGCCCAGGCGACGTGCCCGTCGGGGCGGATGAGGGCGGCGCGCACGGTGGCCCAGGCGGCCGGGGGCCGGTCGAGGGTTGCGGTGTGCACCGCGAGCCCCGGCCGCGTCCGGTCCGCCAGGACGCCCGCCGTCAGGTCGAGCAGGAGGTGGCTGTCCGGGCGCAACCGGGAGAACAGGTGGTTCTCGGAGCCGGTGAAGACCAGGTCAGGGGCGCGGGTGCCGGTGAGCGGGTGGGCTGACGGGTCCGGCGCGGGATAGCTGACGGCGAGCGCGGTGAGACGTTCGGACAGGGCCTTGTCGAGTGCCGGCTGGGTGGCGATCATCCCGCTGAACAGGGAGCGCAGGGCGATGCCTTCCGGGGTGAAGCCGGTCATCAGGGCGGTCTGGGCGCGGCTGTGTTCCATCAGCTGGGCGCCTACGGGGTGGCGCTCGGTGTGATAGGTGTCGAGCAGGTGGTCAGGGGCCCAGCCGTGGAGGGTGGCGGCGAGTTTCCAGCCGAGGTTGTGCGCGTCCTGGATGCCGACGTTCATCCCGACGCCACCCGCCGGGAAGTGCTGGTGGGCGGCGTCACCGGCGAGCAGGATCCGGCCTCGCCGGTACTGGGCCGCCAGCCGGGTGGTGTTGCCGAATCGGGAGAGCCAGACCGGGTCGCGCATCCCGAAGTCCTCGCCCGTGATGGCGACGGTCTTGGCCCGCAGCTCCTCCAGGGTGAGGTCGCCGGGCCATTCCGTCGTGAGACTGTCGGGGCTGACACCGACCATGCGGCACCGCCCACCGGGCAGCGGCGCGACCATCACCCCGCCCCGGAGCCCGAAGGTGCTGAACCCGGGCCGCGGCGGGTTGTCGAGGGTGACGTCGCCAAGCCAGCCCAAGACAGTGGAGGGCGTACCGGGGAAGTCGATGCCGGCGGCGGTGCGCACGGTGCTGCGGGTGCCGTCGCAGCCGATGATGAACGCCGCCTGGAGTTCGTAGGGACCGTCCAGCCCGGCCACCTGCACGGTCACCGACTTCGCGTGCTCGGTGAACCCCGTGACGCTGTGACCGCGCACGATCGTGGCGCCGAGGGCGAGCGCGTGGTCCTCCAGCAGTTCCTCGGTACGGGCCTGCGGCAGGGCGAGGGTGAACGGAAACGGGGTCTCCATCGCCCGGAAGTCGAGCCGGTCGTCGAGCATGCCGAAGTGGCCGCCCGGGATCGGCAAGCCCTCGGCGAGGAAGGTCTTGTGCACGCCGCGCGAGGCCAGGATCTCGATGGTGCGGGGGTGAATGGTGAGGGCCTTGGAGCGCTGGTCGATATCTGCACGCTCCTCGACGACGGTGACGGATACCCCGCCCAGCCGCAGTTCGGCGGCGAGCCAGAGCCCGACCGGGCCCCCTCCGGCGATGACAACCTGCTGCTCCATGAACCATCCTAGGTCAGTGACCAATAGCTGTGTCTGCAGTAAACTAGGTCAATGACCAATAGGCAAGCGAGTGAGGACCGCAGCCCGCGGCTGGACCCGGGAACGGTGATCCGTACCGCACTGGAACTGCTGGACGAAAAGGGCCTGGACGCCCTGTCCACCCGGGCGGTCGCCGACCGGCTCGGTGTACGGATGAACACCGTGCTGTGGCATGTGAAGACCAAGGCCCGGATGCTTGAGCTGATGGCGGACGCCGTCGTCGGCGAAGCCCCGCTCGACGACCTTCCGGCTTCCTGGGACGAGCGTGTCCGCGAACTGGCCCGCCGGTACCGCCGCGCCCTGCTCGCCCACCGCGACGGCGCCACGCTCGTCGTCGGCACCTACGCCGCCCAACCACATACCCTGCGTTTCGCCGACACCCTGGTGGCCGCGTTGCTGGACGGCGGCCTGGACGAGCGTGAGAGCGCCTGGACCACGTGGACGATCATCTACCTCGCCCTCGGCCTCACCCAGGAAGAACAGGCGGCGACCCGCCAGCCCCCGAACGGCCGTCTGGTGGACGCGGTTTCCGAGACGGCTTACCCCGCCCTCCATCGGGCCCTCGGTCATCTCGACACGGAATCATTTGGCGAGCGCTTCGAGTTCGGCCTGTCCGCGATCCTCGCGCGGAGGTGACCGAGGGCGAGGAGAGGACCAGAGAGAACCTCGCTCGCTGAGCCGCCGGGGACTCGTCTGCCCCCTGCGATCTCGACCCTGGTGTCCCGTGAGATACCCGCCCTCGTACCGGCTCCTCGACCGGGACGCCAGGGCCCCAACCCCGTGCTTGTGGGCACGACCGATCGTGAAATCGACCGCCACCACCCAGTCGAGATCGCCCTCGGCGTCGGCCTGGGCGAGCAAGGCCGTGAAGACCCTCTTCCAGGTGCCGTCGGCTGACCACTTCGCAGTCTGTTGTGGACACCCTTCCACGTACCGAAGTGCTCAGACAGGGTCCGTCCAAGGAGTTCCGGTGCGGTAACCGAACGCGATCGCGTCGATCACCTGCCGGCGATCCCCCCGCCGCCCGCCCCGCTCGGCATCCGATCCGGCAGCAACGGTTCGATCCGCGCCCACTGCCTGTCACTCAGCGACATGCCTGCACGAACGACTCGCATCTGGCGAGGCAACGGTTGCCCGTCTTACCTTCTTCGCGGGTTCGAACGGTCATTCGTAAGAGCAGCGGAACCAGGGGGTCTGGGTACGGTTCGTTGCCTGTTGCAGTTGGTATGGCTCAGCCAACTTGGCCGCCCGGAGCCCCACGATGCCTCGACCACCATGGGGAATCGCGACTCGATCACTCCGAAAGACAACATGACACCCTTCACGGGAGCGCGCCGGTGTACCCCAGCATCCTGCTGCGAGGGTCAGCCTCCGACGCCATGGCCTGGGCAGATGATCCGACAGCGCTGCCCGTCGGGACGGGGTTTGTGATGGTTTTCGTGAGCCCTCGCCGATTTCCAGCGGGATAACCGCGCTGATCTGCCAGCGGCAGAACAGCAGCCGGACCGGGCTCGACGATCACTACAGTCCAGTTCATGACGACGATTACGACGCGTACGGTCGAGTACCCGGCCGACGGTTTGACGATGATCGGGCACCTCGCGCTTCCGGCCGGTGTCAACCGCCGGCCCGCGGTGCTGCTCGGACCAGAGGGCATAGGGCTCAGCGACGTCGAGCGCCGCCGGGCCGATGCTCTCGCCGAACTGGGCTACGTAGCGTTGGCCTTCGACCTTCACGGCGGGCGCTATTTGGGCGACCCGGAGGAGATGCTGGCCCGTTGCCTGCCGCTGCTCGCTGATCCGGACCGGATGCGGCGGGTCGGCCACGCGGCGCTCGACGTGTTGCGCACCGAGCCCCGGACCGACCCCGACCGGATCGCCGCCATCGGCTACGGCACCGGGGGCGCCATCGCGCTGGAACTCGGGCGAGACGGCGTCAGCCTGCGCGCGATCGGGACAGTCAACGGGTTCACCACGGGCCGACCGGGCGAGGCCGCGCGCATCCACTGTCCGGTGTGGGCCGGGGTCGGATCGGAAGACCCGATCATGCCACCCGCGCAAAGGGACGCGTTCACCGCCGAGATGCAGGCTGCGGGCGTCGACTGGCGCCTCGCGGTCTACGGCGGCGCCTTGCACGCCTTCCACCACCCGCCGGTCGGCCACCCTGTGGTCCCCGGCGTCGCCTACCACCCACGGCACGCGCAGCGAGCCTGGCGAGACGTCGTCGACCTGCTCGCCGAGTGCCTGCCCGTGACGGAGGATCTGGGGCACGGCTCAGCTAAGCGTGCTGGCGCCAGGCACTGACAGTCTCCTCCCTTCAACTCCGCACAGCAGAACCGCATTCGGGCGGATGCTCGATCGCGGAGGCCCTGTACTCGTGAAGCTGCGCTCCCCGTCATGTAGCAGAACGCGATGGCCCTGAGGTGCGGTTTAGACCGTGTCCTGTGTGGTGAGTCGGACGAGTCGTTTGTAGCAGCAGAGGGCGGCGACGAGGCCGAGAAGAGCCAGGTAGCTGCGGGGGTGGCGTTCGTAGCGGTGGTCGAGTCTGCGGTATCCGGTCAGCCAGGACATGGTGCGTTCGATGACCTGTCGTCGGCGCCTATAAGCGTTCGCTGGACTCGATGCCCTTGCGGGCGATGCGGACGCCGATGCGCTTTCCCATAGCCATTTCCGCAGGTGAGGAACGTCGTACGCCTTGTCCGCATGCAAGCGCTGGGGCTTGAAGTACCGGCCGCGGTGAGGGTCGTGTCTCGTTTGGTGACCCGTGATCATGGGCTTCAGCGCGAGGCTGTCGTGGGTGTTCGCCACGGAGAGACCGACGAGGAGGGGCAGTCCGTTCGCGTCCGGCAGGACGTGCATCTTGGAGCCCGGCTTGCCCCGGTCCACGGGGCTCGGACCTGTGAGTTCGCCCCTTTTTAGCCCTCATATGCGCGGAGTCCAGAACCGCCCGGGACAGGTCGAGGAGGCCGGCATCGTCCAGGCGGTGCGGGATTTCCTCGTGGAGCCGGCCACACACACCGGCTCTCGACCAGATCAGGAACCTGCGGTGGGCCGTCGACTTCGATATCCCGAAGCACGGCGACAACGCCCGCCAGGCGCAACCGCTGACCAGCACGTAGATGATCGCGGCGAACAGCGTCTCATCCGGCGTGTCCTGCGTCCCACCGCCCTGCGGCCGCACCTTCGACGGCGGGATCAGCGGCTCCGCGATCTCCCACAGCCCGTCCGGAACATCCAACTCCACGTACCCCGCCCCATGCTCAAATCAACGAGCTGAACCCACATAGGACAGGGTCTAAGGGTTATCCCGTAAGTGAGGAGACCTGCTTGCGCGAGTCCGGTTTGACCTGATTCGGCTCGTTCTCGTCAGGGCCAGCGAGTCGGGCTGAATCCCAACAAGTCGATCGAGGAGCTGGGGTCTGCCGACCTCTGAACCAAGTTACGGGACAGCCCTTAACCACGGTTACGGCATTGATCTGACGGGTTTTTCGTCCTGTTCCTGCTTCGGGTTTTCGATGCTGGTGCCGATGGTCCAGCTCTAATTCCTGGTATTTTTGGGCATAATTGCGTCTGGGGTGTATGAGGAGTATGATTCTCCGTCAAAGACGGGGGCCGCATATGCCCAGACCTCCGCGGATTCGGCCATCTCCGTGCAAGCCAGGGGAAGGCGAGCCGTCGAGGACATGTGTCGTTTCGCCGCGTTTTCCCTGGCCCGGCCCTGCGTGACGCGCATCGACAGGTCCTGCGTGGCGAAGGATCCGAAGTGCTCTTCGACTGCCGATATCTAGAACCCGCAGGTCAGAGCCTATATGAGCTAGAAACTTCGAAAATGGCGACTTCGCATCAATATCGGTCGGTCACATTGACGAATATGGGCTAAACGAAATTTCGAGGGGATTTTTTCTCCGATGGGTGACGTACTGTCCTGTCGGGTGATTGTTGATGGAAATCGCGCGCCTTGTTCCATTACAAATATCTGGACATGCGTGTCGTATGGAAGTAGCGCGTAGTTCTCGGACTGCCGCACGGCATGCGGCGCGGAAAAGTGTTCGAGAGAAATTGCTCTTTTCAGGTGCCTTGCCAGCCTGATTTCGCGCCCCGGATCGACCCTTGCTTGACCTGAGCCAGAGGAACACCGTGAACAGGAACCAGACCACCGCTCTTCTCGCCCTCCCGACCCTCTTCGCCGGCGCGGCACTCCTCTTCGGCACCCCGGCCGGGGCCTCTGCCCTGGCCTGTACCGCGGGCACTGCGGGCGTTGCGGGTGCCAACGGCACCGCCGCCCACCCCGCGGGCTTCCCCGGCACTGCGGGCGGTGCTGCGACCGGAACGGGCAACTGCGCGGGCGGTGCAGGCGGCCCCGGCGGCAAGGGCTTCGCCAACGGGGTCGGCGGTGCGGGCGGCAACGGCGGGCTCGGCGTGGGCAGCGGATCCGGCGGTGCAGGTGCCACCGGTGGCACTGGTGGCTCCAGCGGCGCGGCGGGCGGTAACGGAGGCACCGGTGCCGCCGGCGGCCTCAACGGCGCGGGTGGCGCGGGCGGTGCGGGTGGTGCGGGCACCAACGCCGGTGCAGGCGGCATCGGAGGTGCCGGGGGGAACTCCGGTGCCAGCGCCGGAGCCGGCGGCCAGGGCGGCCTGGGTGGCGTCGGTGGATCGACCGGTGGTGCGGGCGGCAACGCCGGCAACGGTGGCATCGGCCATGGCGGTGGCACGGGCGGCAACGGCGGCGCCGGCGGCACCAACGCCTCCGGCAACGGAGGTAAGGGCGGTAATGCCGGAAAGGGCGGCAACGGCAGCTCCGGCGGGGCTTACCCCGGTGGTGCCGCGGGCATCGGCGGGGCCGGCGGTGTGAGTTCTGGAGGGATGCTCAACTCGGGTGGCAACGGCGGCACCGGCGGCAACGGCGGTGTGAAGTCGGGTGCCAGCGTTGATGGCACCTGCGGGATCGGCGGTGCCGGCGGCAACGCCACGGGGGCATGCTCTTCCACGGTGGGACCGGGGGAACGGGCGGAACGTTCGGCGCGGGCAGCCCCTGCGCGAGCGGGGCCAACGGAACACCGTGACCTTGCCCCACGAGGTGCCCCGCCCCACCACGCGGCCAGACCACACGGCGCGGCCTCGGGACGTGATGGGCGCTCCCTGACCCCCGCCACTGAGAGTCAGTCCACTGACTCTCAGTGGCGGAGTGCACCCGGGACCGGCACCCGCAGGGCTACGTCGCCTGGCTCAGGGGCCGGTTCGGTCGTCACCTCAAGAGTCGCACCCAGGACTACGCCCCCGGCGCTCACCGACATCGTCCTGCGCGAGGCCGAAGGCCGACTGGTTGCGACGTCCGAGGGCACCGTACGCTGCAGCCGGGCCGCGCCTGTCCTTGAAGGACCTCGAGCCCCGGGCAGGGCGGGACCTGGGCGGTGAGAGCGTGCTGCCCCACGAGACGGCGAGCCCAGGCTCGGAAGCGAGGCAATGTGTCCGCCAGACCATCAGCTGTCTCCGTCGACAGCGAGGATGGGCCAGGCCCGTCCAGCCGCGGCAGCAAGGGCTCCATTCGCTCCCACGCGGCATCCGTCAACTCACCTCGACCTGCCGCAGATCGATGATCAGGGGGCTTGCGTTCGGACTCTCGTGCGGGGTCTTTCACGAAACGGCTCAGCCGGTAGGTGGTCGGCAGCACGAGTCGCCCGCACAGCGTGTCGATCCGGATCATCGACCCGTCGACTCCTGCCTCGCGGAGACGACGCAACCGCGTATGCATCTCAGCCTGGTCCCGACTCTCAACGACCACTTCTCACTGCCCCGCGTCCGGCGCGGTGCGAGCAGCAAGCCGCTGCCGCGCGTCCGCCTGCCGCCGCCCCCGGCTTCCGCTCGGCTCAGGAGGCCATGGCCGCCGGCCGCCGGGGAACGTCACCAGCTTGTCCATGACGCACCCGGACTCGCAGTCGACGTGCCCGTCCAGGAGTTTGTGGCCGCAGTCTGGAACTGACCGTTGACCGGGTGGCCCGGGTGTGGTGTGCCGCTGCCACAACTCCGGCGACACGCCCTGACGACCGTTGCCTACGGTTTGCCTTCCGTCAGCTGACCGGCGGCGTCCTCGATCCACAGCAGCGTCCACTCGACGCCGGCCCGCTACCCGGGCTCCGCGCCGCCGTAGCGGCCTTTGGCATCGGCGCGGATGTTGTCGGCGAGGGAAGGGCGGTAGGCTGCGGCGCAGCCGACCCGGTGGTTGTCCGGAGTTCGACGATGAGCCTTTCCGCCGGCTCCGCTCCGAGGCGACGCCCGCCCGCGGTGTAGGCCCGGGCGCGCTCGTGTGTATCGGTGGGCCAGGCCATCAACGACATGACGTGATCGAGGACGACGCTGGCGGCCGTGAACGAGTCGGCGAGCAGAGGGACGGCGATGTCGCTGGGGCGGTTGAGATGGAGGGGTTCTTCCCGGACGCGCTCCACCGTCCAGGCCGGGCGGCTGTGCTCTACGGTCTCGGGCTTGAGCCGCTCGCGTCCGGTTGCGTCGCGATGCCAGTACGAGCCGTCGACTCCACGACCACGGCCTGACCGTGGTCTGCGGGGAAGAGCATGTCGAGCCGGTCGCGACCGTTCGGTGTCTGCACCGAGTACTGCTGTTCCCGCCGGTGAGGACGACCTCGAGTTCGGCGAACAGCTCCGTCTCCTGCCGGGAGACGTTGGTCCGCTTCCGGCAGCCGGGGCAGCCCTGCCTGCCCATGGAGACGCGCGCCACCTGGGCCGACCGCCCGGGGTGCCGGCGCCTCCACCTGGACAGGGGTCGTAGCCGGCCCGGCTCCCGCCTCGGATACCGTATTCCTCTACGGGGTGCCATAACGGATGTGACGCCCCCTACCGGAGGTAGTCAGCGTATGAGTTCAAAGCGCAGCAAGAATCCAGCCCTGCCCGTACTTGACGACGCATTCCGACTCGCGTCGGTCAAGGACGCAGAAGAGTCCACCCGTGACTTGGCCGCGCGCATGGCCACCACCGAGCTGCGCCGCGTTTCCCACCCGGGCCGGGTCACCTGGGAGCCCACCGATCAGGCCGAGCCGGTACCGGTCCCGCCGAGTGTGGTCGACGGTGACGGGGACCTGTGGCTGCGGGACCGGGGCACTGGCACCTGGACCATGCCCGAGTTCAACCCCAAGGAGTTCCCTGCCCGCTGTGGCGAGGTTCTGACGTGGAACCAGCTTGCCTGCGAGTTCGGCCCGCTGACCGCACTGGCCGACGACCGCCGCATCGGCGGCGGCCGGCGCTGACCGCGCAGTCTTCTGGGATGACCGCGCCCCTGAAGTGCCCGTTACGGGTATCTGGGAGCTCCAGCTCGCCGCCGAGATCGACGATGGCGGCGAGCAGGTGAGCGCGACGTTCAGCGCCTGCTCCTCACCGAGCAGCGGCGCGCCCTGCGGTGCCTCTTCGCAGTCCGGCGCGTGCAGCACCCCCGGGCCGGGCCCCGCCCCTCACCCAGCCCGAAGGCCGGCGCTCCCCGAGGACCTCGCGGACCATCGACGTGGGCGACGGCGGAAGGTGCTCGGTGGGGGCCTGGTCGTAGTCGACGCCGTCGCCCGGCCGCACACGGTCGGGAGTCCGGACCCACACCTGGTACCCCGCCGCCACGCCGCTGTCCTCGAGGTTCCGGTACGACGGCAGTCCCACGAGGTACTGAAGCTTCCCTTGATCGTGGACACCTGGAGGCTGGGATCTTGAGGTTCCAGAGGAAGTAGCTCCAGGTGGGAAGCACGTACACGAAGCGGTACACCGAGGAGTTCAAGCGGGACGCGATCGCGCTCGTCGACTCTTCGGGCAGGACGGTCACCGCCGTCGCCCGGGAGCTCGGCATCAGCTCCGAGTCTCTGCGTGGCTGGTACCGCCGGGCGAAGGCGGACCGGGGCGAGTGCGAGTCCGGTGAGCTGACCAGCGCCGAGCGCGAGGAGCTCAAGCGTTGCGCAAGGTGGTTCGCGAACAGCAGCAGACAATCGAGATCCTGAAAAAAGCGACGGCTTTCTCACGGAGGCCGATGCCTGCGCCGGTGCAGCCCTTGTCGGCCAGAGTCGGTAGGCCGTCGGCGGCGGCCTTGTAGAGCGCGGGCAAGACGTGCCCCCGGGCGGCGGTGATGTCCGGGGTGGAGCCCGGCTCGGCGTCGGAGACTCGCAGCGGGGTGCTGTCGGCGGCGGACAGGAACTGGACGTTGCGGCCGACGCTCTTGTGCTTCTGGCTGAACCACAGATCGTTGCCGCTGTCCCGAGTGCCGGCGAGGCGGTCGCTCCGGACGAGCGTGCCGTTGAGGATCACGTGACTCATCTCCTCGGCGCGGCAGCGGTCCAACGCCTCGCGCAGGTCCGGGGCTTGGGCTGCGAGGACGTCGATGCCCTCGTGCAGGTAGCGGTAGCCGGTGGCCTGCGAGACGCCGGCGTCCCTGGCCAGGCAGTGCAGCGTCGCAGCATAGGTGACCAACGTGAAGCCTCTGGTTCAACAGACGATCTTGTGGTGAGAACCGTCCTACCAGGGGCTGCACGTCTCTGCACGATCGGGGCCTATCTGCCCTACCCATCCGGAATCGAGCGGTTCGCGCAGCTTCGCGAAGATCATCTCGCTGAGAAAACCTCACTGTCCCGAGCGGAAGAGTCACTGCTATGACAGCGGCCGCGCCGCAATTCCTTTCGCAGGCGCGCGCGGGCCGTCATCGCTCTGCGGCCGTCCCGACAGCTCCGACGTGTAGCCACCGTGGCGGGGACCGTCTTCGGGCTTCACCTCAGAATGGTCTGCGGTGGGAGGCATTCTCCCTTTTTCGTCGGTCCGGGTTGCACTGAACATTTCTTGCCGGTGAAGTAATCCGGAAGTCCGCGCGCCGAATGTGCTCCGGGTGTGCGTCCCGGCCCCTGGCGAAGAATGGAGGCGGTCGCTCCGTAAGACTTGCTCCATCATGTCCCGAATACCCCGATGCCCAGCGAAATCGCCGCACTGTACCGGTGAAGGAGGGTGGGCCTTCTGTCAAGAGGGCCTTTCTCCGGCAGGCTCTTGTGGCGAGATCGAAGCTGTGTATACAGTTTCTCGGTGCGTCCCTCGGGGCGGCATGAAGAGGAGAAGCGGACAAAGGGGCGGTTATCGTTGCCTGCGGTGCAGCCGTCGCCGTATCGCACGTATGTGGTGTGTGGTTTAGCATGGCGGGAAAGCTTTTCCATTCTTTTCACGCAGGACTTCGAGTAAAAGAGAGCGATCCTTTCTCAAAAGAGGATCAGCCCTGTATGGTGTGTCGAGCGATCCGAATCCCCGCGTGGGCGAATCGGCGCATGGTTTTCCATCAGGATCAGCACGTGCGCACGACCTGTAAAATCCGCCGCTTTACGGGGGAGGTCAGCAGAGGGTGTACGAACACGAAGATCCGCACTACTTAGCCGTCCGGCAGGTGTGCCGGAAACCGCAGTCCACGCCGCCGGCGACCCTGGTCGTCCGCAGCGGCGCCCCCGCCGGTCCGGCGGCCCGAAGGCACGGGAGCCCGCCGTACCAGTCGGCCGCGGGCATGAGGCCGCGCCCCGGCGGGAGACGAGGGCCGCTGCTGTGAGCAGTCCTCCCGTAGATCCGCTGACCGGCCCCCACCTGGTGGCCGCGATCTCCGCCATGGCCGAGGCCGACCCCGAGCGCAAGGCCGTCGGCTTCGTCCGGCACCCGGAGCACGAGGGCGAGGAGGCGCTGCGCAGCTACGCCTGGCTCGACGCCACCGCCCGCCGCGTCGCCGTCCTCCTCCGCACGGCCGGGCTCGGCACGGGTGCGCGCGTGCTGCTGCTCTTCCCGCAGTCCGAGGAGTTCGCGGCGGCCTACGCCGGGTGCCTCTACGCGGGCATGGTCGCCGTCCCCGCACCCCTGCCCACCGGGACCTCCCTGGAGGCCGCACGCGTCGTCGGCATCGCGAACGACGCCGAGGCGGGCGCCGTCCTCACTGTCTCCGAGACGGAAGCGGACGTCCGCGAGTGGGCGGACCGCACCGGCCTGGGCGCACTGCCTCTCTTCTCCGTCGACGAACTGCCCGGCGACGCCGACCCCGACATGTGGCGGGAACCGGAGATCCGGGCCGACACCGTGGCGGTCCTCCAGTACACCTCCGGTTCCACCGGCAGCCCAAAGGGAGTCGTCGTCACCCACGGCGCGCTCGCCGACAACGTCCGCAGCCTGCTCACCGGCTTCGAGCTGGGAGCCGGCTCCCGGCTGGGCGGCTGGCTGCCGATGTACCACGACATGGGGCTGTTCGGACTGCTGAGCCCGGCACTGTTCAGCGGCGGAGCCGCCGTGCTGATGAGCGGCAGCGCCTTCCTGCGCCGACCGTCCCTCTGGCTGACGCTGATCGACCGCTTCGACCTCGCCTTCTCCGCAGCGCCCGACTTCGCGTACGACTACTGCGTACGGCGGGTGAAGCCCGAGGAGATGGACCGGCTCGACCTGTCGCGCTGGCGCCGGGCGGCCAACGGCTCCGAGCCCGTCCGGGCCGAGACGCTGCGCGCCTTCGCCAAGGAGTTCGCCCCGGCCGGACTCCACCCGCACGCCACAACCCCCTGTTACGGACTGGCCGAGGCGACCCTGCTGGTCTCCCTGTCCGCGGGGAGCTGCGCACCCGGCGGGTGGACGTCGCGGAACTGGAGAACCACCGCTTCGTCGAGGCCGCCGCGGGACGCCCCTCCCGCGAGGTCGTCTCCTGCGGCCGGCCCACGTCCCTGGAGATCCGCGTCGTCGACCCCGCGACCGGCAAGCCCGTCACCGGCGACGGGGTGGGCGAGATCAGAGTGCGCGGCGCGAGCACCGCCAGGGGATACTGGCAGAAACCCGAGGCGACCGCCGAGACGTTCGTCATGGACGCGGACGGCTCCGGACCCTGGCTGCGCACCGGCGACCTCGGCGCCCTGTACGAGGGCGAGCTGTACGTCACTGGCCGCATCAAGGAACTCCTCATCGTGCACGGCCGCAACCTCTACCCCCACGACATCGAGCATGAACTGCGCGCTCGCCACCCCGAACTCGGGACGATCGGGGCCGCCTTCGCCCTCCCCACCGAGGAGGGCGAGGCCATGGTCGTCACCCACGAGGTGGGCCCGTCCATCCGGCCCGAGCAGGGCCCCGAGCTGGTGACGGCCCTGCGGGCGACGCTCGCGCGGGAATTCGGCCTCGCCCCGGCCGGAGTGGTGCTGGTGAGACGCGGCCGCATCCCGCGCACCAGCAGCGGCAAGGTCCAACGCCGTCTGACCGCCCGGCTCTTCACCACCGGGGAACTCGCTCAGGTCCACGCCGACCCCGGCGCCCACCGCCTCCTGGCGGCGCTCCGGGAGGCGGACGACCGCGACGGCACCCTCCCGCCCCTGACATGACCGTGACCCCGCTCTGATCCGCTCCCCGACCGCGCCGCGACGCGATCCCCGAGGCCCCGGCCCGCCGGACGAGGGCCGACCGGGGACGCCGTCCCGAAGACCTGCCGTGCGCCCACCGAAGACCGACCTGCGCCCGCCGAAGACCGCCCGGGCGCCCACCGAAGACAGAGGTCCTCCCCGCATGTCCCTGACCCCGCCCTCATCCCCGCCTCCCTCCCCGCTCGCTCCCGGCGACCCCGACGCCCTGCGGCAGTGGCTGCGCGAGCAGTGCGCCGACTGCCTCGGCGTCCCCGCCTCCTCGCTCGCCACGGACGTCCCCCTCACCGACTACGGGATGACCTCCGTCACCGGCACCGCCCTGTGCGGCGTCATGGAGGAGCACCTGGGCGTCGAATGCGACCTGGGACTGCTCTGGCAGGAGCCGACGATCGACGGGCTCACCGCCCGGCTGGCCTCGCGCACCGTGCGCTGACGGCCGCCGGTCCCCGGCCCCCACCACGCACACGCACGTGCCCAGGCACTCGTGCGTGCGGACGCCGCCGCGCGTCCGGGCGTGCCGACACCCCTTCAGTCCGAGAGCGGGAGAAGCATGTTGGAGTCCCCAGCACACCGTCTGGCCGCCACCTCGGCCCAGTCCGGGATCTGGACGGCACAGCGCCTGCGTTCGGACGACAGGCTCTACACCTGCGGCCTCTACCTCGAACTCGACCACGTGGTGGAGGAGGTGCTGAGTGAGGCGATCCGCCGCGCCGTCGACGACACCGAGGCGCTGCGCACCGCCTTCCAGGAGGACGCGGACGGCGCACTGGAGCAGCACGTCCTCGCCCGGCCGCCGAGCACCCAGACCCGCCTCTTCCACGCCGACCCGAGCGGCGGTGCCCCCTCCCGCTCCGCGTCCCTGGACTGGATGGACCGGCAGCGGGCGCGACCCTGGGACCTCGCCGCGGGCGACACCTGCCGCCACACCCTGATCCCGCTCGGCGGCGGCCGCGTCCTGCTTCACCTGCGCTACCACCACCTCGCCCTGGACGGTTACGGCGCCGCGCTCTACCTGGACCGGCTCGCCGCGGTCTACCGCGCGCTGCGCACCGGCCGGCGACCGTCCCCCTGCGCGTTCGCGCCGCTGGCCCGTCTCGTCGAGGAGGACCACGCCTACCGGAGCTCCGCCCGCCACCGCGCGGACGCCGACCACTGGCGCGACCGCTTCGCGGACCTCCCGCGCCCCACCAGCCTTGCCGATACCACCGCGCCGGCCGCGCCCGGCGAACTGCGCCGCACGGTGCGCCTGCCCGCCGCCCCATCCGCCGCGCTGCGCCGCAAGGCCGACCGGAGCGGCCGTCCCTGGCCCGTGTACGCCACGGCCGCGGTGGCCGCCTTCCTGAGCCGTCTCGCGCCGGGGGAGGAGGTCGTCGTCGGCCTCCCCGTCACCGCCAGGGTGACCCCCGCCGCGGTGCGCACACCGGGGATGCTCGCCAACGTCGTACCGCTGCGCCTGCCCGTGCGGCAGAGCATGTCGATGGACGCGCTGCTGGAGCTGACCGCGGCCGAGATCAGCACCACACTGCGCCATCAGCGCCACCGCACCGAGGACATCGGCCGGGCGCTCGGACCGCACGGCGCGTCACCGGCCACCACGCTCGTCAACGTCATGGCGTTCGCCCCGGTGCTCGATCTCGGCGACTGCCTGGCGCCGGTGCACCAGCTCTCGGCCGGACCGGTCGAGGACCTGGTCGTCAGCCTGCTCGGCACTCCGGGGGACGGCCGCGAGCTGGAGATCACCCTCGCCGCCAACCCCCTGCTCCACTCGGCGGACGCGGTGGCCTCGCTGGCCGCGCGGCTCGCGGAGTTCCTGACGCGCATAGGGCAGGACCCCGAGGCCCCCCTGGGCCGGACCCGCCTGCTCGGCGCGGAGGAGGAGGCCGGGACGTCGGCCTCCGGGCGGAGCCCTCGGCGTGACCTGCGCGCCCGGACCCTGCCCGAACTCTTCGCCCGGCAGGTCGCCCGCACCCCCGACGCCCCGGCCGTCTCCTCGGACCGCGCCACCTGGACGTACGCCCAACTCGACGCCCACGCCGAGAGGGTGGCCCGGCGGCTGGCCGCGCGGGGCGTGGGGCCGGAGAGCATCGTCGCCCTCGCGGTGCCGCGGGGCGTCGAGCTCGCGGCGCTGATCCTCGGGGTCCAGCGGGCCGGGGGGGCCTACCTCCCCATCGACCCGGAGTACCCGGCGGAGCGCATCGGTTTCCTGCTGCGCGACGCCCGCCCCGCCCTGCTGGTCGGCGGGGCCGGGACCGAGCCCGCCTCCGCCGACTGCCCCCGCGTGCCGGCCGAGGAACTCCTCGACGCCGGGGCGCGGTGCGCCGAGGCCGACGTGCCCGCGCCCGGAACCCTCCCGGTGGACCTTCCGGCGTACGTCGTCCACACCTCCGGCTCGACCGGGCGGCCCAAGGGGGTCGTGGTCACCCACGCGGGCATCGCCGCCCTGGCGGCCGAGCAGATCGCACGCTACCGACTGGGCCCCGGCTCCAGGGTGGCGCAGCTCGCGGCCCTCGGGTTCGACGTCGCGGTCGCCGAACTCGTGATGGCGCTGACGTCGGGGAGCTGCCTCGTCATCCCGCCGCACGGCCTCGCGGGCGACGAGCTGGCCGCGTTCCTGCGCGACCGGCGCGTCACCACGGCCCTCGCCCCGGCCGCCGTACTGGCCACCCTGCCCCCCGGTGACCTCCCCGACCTGACCGACCTGGTCACCGGCGGCGAGCAGCCCCCGCCCTCGCTGATCGCCCGGTGGGCGCCCGGCCGGCGGATGTTCAACGTCTACGGGCCGACCGAGGCGACCGTCCAGGCCACCTCCGGGCGGTGCGCGGCCGGAGACGACCGGTCGCCGGACATCGGGAACCCCGAGGCCGGGGTGGACGCGTACGTACTGGACGCCGCGCTGCGGCCCGTGCCCGACGGGGTGACGGGAGAGCTCTACCTGCGCGGCAGGGGCCTGGCCCGCGGCTACCTGGGCCGCCCCGGCCTCACCGCCGCCCGGTTCGTCGCCGACCCGCACGCCGGGACGGGCGAGCGGATGTACCGGACCGGGGACCTGGTGCGCCGGGTGCCCGGCGACGGCCGCACCGTGCTGAGGTTCGTCGGCCGGGCGGACGACCAGGTGAAGATCCGGGGCTTCCGGGTGGAGCCGGGCGAGGTCGAGGCGGCCCTCGCCGAACTCGACGGCGTCGCCCAGGCCCTGGTGACCGTGCACGAGGAACGGCCGGCGACCGCAGGCTCGTCGGCTACCTGACGCCCGACCCGGCACACCAGGGAGGACTGGACGTCGAGCGCCTTCGCAAGGCGCTCGCCGACCGGCTCCCCGCCCACCTCGTCCCCTCCGCCTTCGTGGAGCTGGCGGAGATCCCGCGCACCGCCAACGGCAAGGTGGACCGCGCGGCGCTGCCGGCCCCCGTCACCCCGCCCCCGACCGCCGGACGGGCGCCGCGCGACGCCCGTGAGGAGGCCCTCTGCGCGCTCTTCGCCGAGGTGCTGGGCGTCGAAGAGGTGGGCGCCGACCACGACTTCTTCGCCCTGGGCGGCGATTCCCTGCTGGCCGCCCGGCTCGCGAGCCGCATCCGTGGCCGGTTGGGCAAGGCGGTCACCGTACGGGAGATCTTCCGGTCCCCGACCGTCGCCCGCCTCGCGGACGAGCTGGGCGACGGGGCGGTGACGGACGACCGCGTCCGCCCGGTCCGACCCCGCCCGGAGCGGGTGCCGCTCTCGTCCGCGCAGCGCCGGCTGTGGTTCCTGGACGAATTCAACGGCGCGTCGGCCGCCTACAACATCCCGACCGTCCTCCGCCTGGACGGACCGCTGGACGTCCCCGCGCTGCACGCCGCGCTGGGCGACGTGGTGGACCGGCACGAGACGCTCCGCACCACCCTGCGGCGCGCGGCGGACGACGACGCGGCGGCGGCCGCACCCGAGCAGCACATCGCGCCCCCCGGCGGCCACCGGCTCACGATGCCGGTGCTCGATGTCGCCCCCGAAGCGCTCGCCGGGGAGCTGCGCGCCGCCGCGGGCCACGTCTTCGACCTCGCGCGGGACCTTCCGGCGCGCGCCACGCTCTACCGCACCGGCGAGCAGGAGCACGCCCTGCTGCTGCTGGTCCACCACGTCGCCGCCGACGGCGCGTCGATGGGACCCCTGATCGGCGACCTCGCCACCGCCTACACGGCCCGGCTCGCGGGACGCGCCCCCGTCCTCCCGCCGCCCGAGGTGACGTACGCCGACTTCTCGCTGTGGGAGCGGGGGAGCCGGGAGCGCGCCGCCGCGCAGGCCGAGGGGATCGGCTACTGGCGCCGGGCCCTGGCCGGGCTGCCGGACCACATCCGGCTCCCCGCCGACCGCCCCCGCTCGCAGGAGCCGGTCCGCCGGGGCGGGGTCGCTCGGTTCGAGGTGCCGCCCGCCCTGTACGCCAGGATGGCGGAGCTGGCCGGGAGCGTCGGCGCCACCCCGTTCATGGTGCTCCAGAGCGCGATAGCCGTCCTGTTGAGCCGGATGGGGGCCGGATCGGACATCCCGCTCGGCACGCCGGTCGCCGGCCGCCCGGACGAGGCGCTCGACGGACTCGTCGGCTGCTTCGTCAACACCGTCGTCCTGCGCACCGACGTCTCGGGCGACCCGACCACGACCGAACTGCTGGCCCGGACGCGCGACGGCGACCTGGATGCCTTCGCCCATCAGGACGTGCCCTTCGACCGGGTCGTGGACGCGGTCAACCCCGTCCGCTCCACCGCACGGCACCCCCTCTTCCAGGTCATGCTGATCCTCAACGGCCCCGAGCAGGACCGGGGCCGGGCGCGGTTCCCCCGACTGGCCGACCGCGTCGAGGCGGTGGAGTCGGGGGAGACCAAGTTCGACCTCTCCTGGCACTTCACCCACCGCGACGGGCCGGACCGGGCTCTGGAGGGGGCCCTCGTCCACGCCGCCGACCTGTTCGACGCCGCCACCGCGCACCGGCTCACCGAACGCCTGCTCGACGTCCTGACCGCGATGGTCGACGACCCCGCCCGGCCCGTCGGGACCCTCGACGTCCTCAACGCCGCCGAGCACCGCCTCGTGCGTGCGTGGGGGACCGGCACCGCCCGCACCCGTAACAGCCGCCCCGAACCGGTCGCCGCGAGGATCGCCGGCCAAGCCGCCCGCACACCGGACGCGCCCGCGGTGGTCGAGCCCGGACGGGTCTGGAGCTACGCGGAACTCGACGCCCGCGCCGGCCGGGTGGCCGCGGCCCTGGCCGCACGCGGCGTCGGCGCCGAGGACCTCGTCGCCGTGCTCCTTCCCCGCGGCGCGGAGCTGGTCGCCACCTTGCTGGGGATCCTGCGGGCCGGCGCCGCCTACCTCCCGCTCGACGCCGGACACCCCGCCGACCGCAACCGATGGGCCCTCGCGGACTCCGCCCCGGCTCTGCTGGTGACCGACGCCGAGCGGCTGCGTACGCTCCCCGGAGCGGCCGGGTGCGCCACGCTGGTCCTGGGCGAGGAGGACGCCGAGAGGGAACTGGCGGCAGGCGCCCCCCTCCCGAAGGACGGCACCCCCTTCCCGAAGCACGGCGCCGACCTCGCACGCCCGGTGGCCGGGTACAACGCTGCGTACACGATCTACACCTCCGGTTCGACGGGCCGCCCCAAGGCCGTCGTCGTGACGCGGGATGCGCTGGACGCCTTCGTCGAACGTGCCCTGGACACCTACGGCGACGCGCTGAGCGGCGCGGTCCTGCTGCACTCCCCGGTCGCCTTCGACCTCACGGTCGTCTCCCTCTACGGGCCGCTGGCCGCGGGCGGGCGTATCCAGGTCGGGGACCTCGACGAGTCCGGGATCGCCCAGTGGGAGCGGGAGCGCCCGGCCTTCGTCAAGGCCACGCCCTCCCACCTCGCGCTGCTGGAGGAGTTCGGCGGCTCCACGGCCCCCGGAACGGTCGTCCTGGCGGGCGAGCAACTCATCGGCGCACGGCTGGACCGCTGGCGGACCCGCCACGGCGCCACCACCGTCTTCAACAGTTACGGGCCCACCGAGACCACCGTCAACTGCCTGGAGCACAGGATCACCCCGGACGCCGACGCGCCCTCGGGACCCGTGCCGGTGGGCCGACCGGTGGCGGGCGTACGGGTGTTGCTCCTCGACGCCCGCCTGCGCCCGGTCGCTCCGGGCGTGACGGGCGAACTGTACGTCTGCGGGCCCGGCGTCGCCCGCGGATACCGCGACAGGCCGGCCGCCACCGCCGAACGGTTCGTCGCCTGCCCGCAAGGGCGGCCGGGGGAGCGGATGTACCGCACCGGCGACCTGATGCGCTGGACCGCCGACGGCGAACTGGTCTACGAGGGCCGGGCCGACGCCCAGGTGAAGGTGCGCGGCTTCCGGGTCGAGCCCGGCGAGGTGGAGGCCGCGCTGCTGGACCTCCCCGGAGTCCGGGAGGCGGCCGTCACTCTCGTGGAAGGGCCGGACGGGACGCCCGAGCGGGCTGCCGCCCCCGCCCGCCTGGTCGGCTACGTCGTCGGCGCCACCGCCGACCCGGCCGCCCTCCTCGAGCGGCTGCGCGTCCGGTTACCCGACCACATGGTGCCCGCCGCCCTCGTGGAACTGGACGCCCTGCCGCTCACCCCGAACGGCAAGCTCGACCGCCGCGCCCTGCCCGCGCCCGACTTCGGCCGCCACGCGGGCCGCCGTGCTCCCAGCGGACCGAAGGAAGAACTGCTCTGCGCGCTCTTCGCCGAGGTGCTGGGAGTGCCCGAAGTCGGCGCGGACGACGGCTTCTTCACCCTCGGCGGCGACAGTATCGTCAGCATCCAGCTCGTCGGCCGCGCCCGCAGAGCAGGACTGCACCTCACTGTGCGCGACCTTTTCGAGCACCCCACGGCCGCCGGGCTGGCCGCCGCCGCCCGGTCCGCCGGACCGGACGAGGACGCGGACCGCCCCGCGCCGGAGGCGCTCGCCCCGAGCGGGCCGCTGCCCTACGTCCCGGCCGCGGCGCGGCTCGTCGCCCGGACCGGGTCGATGCGCGCCCGCGGCGCCGACCGCTTCCACCAGTCGGTGGTCCTCACCACCCCCGCGCACGCGGCAGCCGACGACATCCGGCGCGTGCTCCAGACACTGATCGACCACCACGGGGCGCTGCGCCTGCGCACCGCCGCGGACCGGGACGGATCGCCGGACGGCCTGGTGGTGGCCGAACCGGGGACGGTCGCCGCCGCCGACCTGCTGCGCTGCCGCGACGCCGCCGGACTCGAAGGCGCGGCGCTGCGGGAGGCGGTGGAGCGGGAGACCGAGCACGCACGCGACGCCCTCGACCCGAGCACCGGAGCCGTGCTGCGCGCGGCCTGGCTGGACCGGGGGACGGACCGGGGCGGCCTGCTGGTCCTGGTGGCCCACCACCTCAGCGTGGACGGCGTCTCCTGGCGCATCCTGGCGGACGACCTCCGCCAGGCATGGACCGCGGCCGCCGTCCCCGCCACGACGACGCCCCTGCCGCCGGAGGGCGCCTCCCTGCGGGAGTGGGCCACCCGGATCGCACGACGCGCCACCGAGACCGCCGTGACCGGCCGGCTCCCCCACTGGCGCGCGACCCTGGCGGGGCTGGACGACCCGGACGGCGACGTGGTCGCCCTGGAGACGCGGCTCGACCCCGACGCCGACACCCACGGCACGGCACGCGAGCGCGCGCACAGCCTGCCGCCCGACCTGACCGACGCGCTCGTCCGCACCGCGCCCGCGGCGCTCCGCGCGGACACCGGCGAACTGCTCCTGGCCGCCTACGCGCTGGCCGCGTCGCGGACCTTGGGCGACCGGCCCGTGTTCGTGGTGGAGACCGAGGGCCACGGCCGCCAGGACGCGCTCCTGCCCGGCATCGACCTCTCCCGCACCGTGGGCTGGTTCACGTCGGTCCACCCGGTGCGCCTGCGGCCCGGATCCGGGGCCGCACGGCTGCTGAAGGAGACCAAGGAGCGGCTGCGCACCGTGCCGGAGGCCGGTCTCGGCCACGACCTGCTCCGCCGCGGCGGCGCGGCGTCCCCCCTGGGGGAGGGCGGCCGGGAGCTGCCCCGCCCGCAGTTCGGCTTCAACTATCTCGGCCGGGTCACCGTGGCCGAAACCCTCACCGCCGGGAGTACGGAGCCCTCCGGGGCACGGAGCCAGCCGGGGGCGCAGAGTCCGCCGGGGCCTGGGCGTTCGCGGGCCACAGCGTCGTCCCGCAGCCGCCCGAACTGCCGCTCGCGCACGAGGTGGAGCTGACCGTCCTCCTGGAGGACGGCCCGCGGGGACCGGTCCTCGCGGCGCGCTGGAACGCCTCCGCCCGCTGCCTGTCCGAGGCGCGGCTCACCGCGCTGGCACAGGAGTGGGAGAAGGCGCTGCACGAGCTGACCGCCCTGGCCGGCGCCGCCGGGAGCGCCGGCCTGATCCCCTCGGAGACCGGCGCGGGCGACCTTGACCAGGACGGGATCGAGGAGTGCGAGGCGGCGGCGGACTTCGAGATCGCCGACCTGCTCGCACTCGCGCCCGCCCAGGAGGGGCTGCTCTTCCACAGCACCTTCGACGACGCGGCGGAGGACGTCTACGTCGGCCAGTTGGCGCTGGAGTTCCACGGCGAGCTGTCGAGCGCCCGTATGCGGGAGGCCGCCCGGCACGTCCTCGACCGGCACGACGTGCTGCGCGCGGCGTTCCTCCAGCGCCGCTCCGGCGAGTGGAGCCAGGCGATCGCCGCCCGGACGCCGGTGCCCTGGGAGGAGCACGACCTGTCCGCCCTGACCGGGGAGGAGCGGCAGCGGCGGCTGGACGCGCTGCTGGCCGGGCAGCGCACCCGCCGGTTCGACCTCGCACGGCCGCCGCTGATGCGCTTCCTGCTCGTACGGATGGCGGCGGACCGGCACGTGCTGGCCCTGACCAATCACCACCTGGTACTGGACGGCTGGTCGCTGCCGCTGGTGGTGCGCGACCTCATGGCCCTGTACGGGGCGGACGGCGCCGCCCTGCCCGCCGCACGGCCGTACCGCGACTACCTCGCCTGGCTCGCCGGGCAGGACGCCGACACGGCCCTCGCCGCGTGGGAACAGGCGCTCGCCGGGCTCCAGCCCTCGCTGATCGCCCCGGACGCCCCCCGCGACGGTGCGGCCCCGCTCCCGTACCACCGCACCATGGACCCCGATGTCGTGTCCCGCCTCACCGCCTGGGCCCGCCGCCTGGGCGTCACGCTCAACTCGGTGGCCGAGACCGCGTGGGGGCTCCTCCTGGGCCGGCTCACCGGCCGGGACGACGTGAGTTTCGGCATCGCGGCTTCCGGCCGCCCCACCGACCTGCCCGGCGCGGGGGAGATCGTCGGCCTGCTGATGAACACCGTGCCGGTGCGCGTCGTCCTGGACCCCGCCGAACCGCTGGAAGCACTCGTCCGGCGCGTGCAGCGGGAGCAGGCCGCCCTCCTGGACCACCAGTTCCTCCCCCTGGCGCAGGTGCAGCAGCGACTCGGGGCGGGCGACCTCTTCGACACCACGCTCGTCTTCGAGAACTACCCGCTGGATGCCGCCGACGGCCTGGGCGGGGGCGACGGGCTCCGGCTGCACGGGGCGCGCGGCCACGACGGCAACCACTACCCCCTCAGCGTCACCATCGGCCCCGCCCCCGACCTCCAACTCCGCTTCATCCACCGCCCCGACCTCTTCACACCCCAGTGGGTGGAGGACCTGGCGGCGCGGTTCGAGCAGGTGCTCGACGCCATGGCGACGTCCGGCGACACCCCGGCGGGCCGGCTGGACGTCCTGCTGCCGGGCGAACACGACACGCTGCTGGGCGACTGGGCGCGCGGTGAGGCGGCGAGCGCACGGGAATGCCCCGTCGCCCTGCTTGAGGAGCAGGTCGACCGCACCCCCGACGCCCTCGCGCTGGTCGAGGGCGGTGACGGCGGAGCCAACCTGAGCTACGCCGAGTTCGACGCCCGCGCCAACCGCATGGCGCGCTTCCTCATCGCCCGCGGGCTCGGGGCCGAGGACCTGGTCGGCCTGGTCTTCCCGCGCGGCGCCGACCTGCTCACCGGAGTGTGGGGGGCGCTCAAGGCCGGAGCGGCCTACCTGCCGGTGGACGTGGACTACCCGGCCGAACGGATCGGGCTGCTCCTCGGCGACGGGAACCCCGCCCTCGTCCTGACCACCTCCGCCCACGCCCACCTGGTGCCCGAGGCGCCGGGGCGAAAGATCCTCTGCGTCGACCTGCCCGGCCCCGCGGACGAACTCGCCCGCGCCCCCGAGGGGAGGGTGGCCGACCGGGAGCGGCCGCGCCCGGTCGGAGCCGACACCCTCGCCTACGTGCTCTACACCTCCGGCTCCACCGGCCGCCCCAAGGGCGTGGCTGTCAGCCGGGGTTCGCTGGCCGCGCACGCCGTCCGCTCCCGCGACCGCTACCCGGACGCGGCCGGGGTGTCGCTGCTGCACTCCCCGGTCGCGTTCGACCTGACGGTGACCGCCCTGTTCACCACGCTGATCTCCGGCGGGACCCTCCTCCTCGCGGAGCTGGACGAACACGCCCAGGGCTCCGGCGTCACCTTCGTCAAGGGCACGCCCTCCCACGTCGCCCTCCTGGAGGAACTGCCCGGCGTCCTCGACGCCACCGGCGAGCGCCCCGGCACGCTCGTGCTCGGCGGCGAACCGCTCACCGGTGAGATGCTGGAGCGCTGGCGCGCACGCCACCCGAGGGCCAGAGTCTTCAACGACTACGGGCCGTCGGAGACCAGCGTCAACTGCTCCGACCTGCTCTTCGAACCCGGTGACGAGGTGCCGGACGGCCTGCTGCCGATCGGGCGCCCGCTGCCAGGCAACCACATGTTCGTCCTCGACCACCTGCTCCAGCCCGTGCCGGTCGGCGTCGTCGGGGAGATCTACGTCTCCGGCGTCGGCGTGGCCCGCGGCTACCACGGGCGGCCCGGCCTGACCGCCGAGCGCTTCCTGCCCTGCCCGTTCGACGAGCCGGGCGCCCGGATGTACCGCACGGGGGACCTGGGGCGCTGGCGGCCCGACGGGATCATGGAGTGCCTGGGCCGCACCGACGACCAGGTCAAGGTGCGCGGCTTCCGGGTGGAGCTGGGCGAGGTGGAAGCCGCCCTCGCCACCCGCGCCGACGTCGCCCGCGCCACCGTCGTCGTACGCGAGGACGAGCCGGGGGACAGGCGGCTGACGGGCTACGTGGTCCCCGAAGGCGGACCGGCCGCGGGCTTCGACCCGGCGGCCGCCCTGCGCGACCTCGCCGCGACACTTCCGCCGTACATGGTCCCGGCCGCGATCGTGGTCCTGCCCGAGCTGCCGCGTACCGAGAACGGCAAGCTCGACCGCAGGGCGCTGCCCGCGCCCGAGTACGGCACCGCCTCCGCGGGGCGGGCACCGCGCACCGCCGCCGAGACCGCCCTGTGCGCCCTGTTCGCCGAAGTGCTCGGCGTGCCCGAGACCACCCTGGACGACGACTTCTTCGCCCTGGGCGGCCACTCCCTGCTCGCCGTCCGGCTCGCCGGCCGCATCCGGGCCGAACTCGGACTGCGGCTCGACATCCGGACGATCTTCGACCACCGCACCGTCGCGGACCTCCTCGCCGATCCGCAGATCGCCGCCCAGCTCACCCGTGGCGAGACCCCCGGCACGCGAGTCCCGGCGCCGCCCGCGCCGGACACCGACCCGCAGGCGCGGCCCGAGCCACACCGCGACCCGCAGGCGCGGCCAGAGCGGCTGCCGCTGTCGCCCGCCCAGCGCAGGCTGTGGTTCCTCAACCGCTACGACAGGGAGGCCGGCGGCTACCACATCAGCGTCGCGCTGCGGCTCACCGGCGACCTCGACGTCGACGCCCTGCACGCGGCACTGGGCGACCTGACCGCCCGGCACGAGAGCCTGCGCACCGTCTTCCGCGAAGACGAGCAGGGGCCGCACCAGGTCGTCCTGGCCGCAGGGGTCCCGTCCGCACCGGCCCTCGTCCCCGCCGCCCACCGACTCGACGCCCTGGTGCGCGAAGCCGTCCGCCGCCCCTTCGACCTGGCCGTCGACACCCCGCTGCGGCACACCCTGTTCACGCTCCCGGAAGGCGAGCGCGTCCTGCTCCTGGTCATCCACCACATCGCCGCCGACGGCTGGTCGATGGGGCCGCTGGCACGGGACCTGGCCGCCGCCTACCGCGCCCGCGCCGCCGGCCGCGCGCCCCGCTGGCCGACCCCGGCCCCCAGCCCCGCCGCCCACCTGCTCGGACAGCACCGCGACGCCGGGGACGACGCGGGCGATCCGGTGGACCGCCGCGTCGCCCACTGGGCCGAGGAGCTGCGCGGACTGCCCGACGAACTCGCGCTGCCCTACGACCGGCCGCGCCCGACGACGCCCCCCGCCTACGCCGAGCGGGTCGCCTTCCGTGTCGACGCCGGACTGTACCGGGACGTGCGGGCGCTGGCGGCCCGTCACCGGGCCACCCCGTTCATGGTCCTCCACGCCGCCCTGGCCGCCCTGTGGCACCGGCTCGGCGCCGGCGCCGACATCCCCGTGGGCACCCCGTCGGCGGGCCGCGACCGGCCCGAGACCGCCGACCTCGTCGGCTTCCTGGTCAACACCCTGGTCCTGCGCACGGACACCTCCGGGGACCCGGCCTTCGCCGAACTGCTTGACCGGGTGCGCGAGACCGACCTGCGGGCCTACACCCACCAGGACGTGCCCTTCGAGCGGCTGGTGGAGGCGGTCAACCCCGCCCGCTCGCCCAGCAGGCACCCGCTCGTGCAGACGATGCTCACCTTCGACAACGCGGCCGAGGGAGCGCTCGACCACCTCCTGGACCTGCCGGGAGTGCGCGTGGAACTGCTGCCGACCGCCGAGGGCACCGCCCACACCGACGTCGAACTGACCTTCACCGAAAGCACGGCCGCCGCGGACGGGACCGGGCTCGACGCGTCCCTGCGCTACCGCCCCGACCTGTTCGACCGCACGACCGCGCGGTCCCTGGCGGAGCGGTTCGTGGCGCTGCTGCGCACCGTGACGCGCGAGCCCGGCCTGCGGCTCGGGCAGCTCGACGTCACCACCGCCGAGGAGCGCCGGCGCCTTGCCGAGGCCGACGCCGCCGCACGGGCGCGGGCCGCCACCGCTGTCGCCCACCTGCCCGCCCTGTTCGCCGCCTCCGCCGGTCGCGCGCCCTCCGTCCCCGCCCTCACTGACGGCGGGACGACCCTGGACTACGCGGAACTCGACGCCCGGTCCAACCGCCTGGCCCGCGCCCTGCTCGGACTCGGAGTGGGACCGGAGGACTTCGTCGCCCTGGCGGTGCCCCGCTCAGCGGACCTGGTGGTGGCCGTGCTCGCCGTGCTGAAGTCGGGCGCCGCCTACCTCGCCGTCGACCCCGACCACCCGGCCGAGCGCACCTCGTACATCCTCCACGACTGCCAGCCGGTCGCCGTTCTCTCCACGACCGCCGTCCGCGAGGCCCTGCACGGCACGGTGGGCGAGGCGGTCGGCGGGGTCCCGTGGCTCCTGCTCGACGCGTCCCCGGCCGGCGGCGCGGCGGGCGACCTCTCGGCCGCTCCGGTCACCGACGCCGACCGCCGGGCCCCCCTGCTCCCCGACCACCCGGCCTACACCATCTACACCTCCGGATCGACCGGGCGGCCCAAGGGCGTGGTCGTCAGCCACGCCAACGTCTCACGGCTGCTGGCCGCCTGCCGCGCGGCCGTGGACTTCGGGCCCGACGACGTCTGGACGCTCTTCCACTCCAGCGCCTTCGACTTCTCGGTGTGGGAGATGTGGGGGCCCCTGGCGCACGGCGGCCGGCTGGTCGTCGTCCCGCAGGACGTGGCCAGATCCCCCGGCGACCTCCTGGAGCTGCTGGGCCGCGAGCGCGTCACGGTGCTCAGCCAGACGCCCTCCGCCTTCCTCCAGCTCCTGCGGGCGGAGTCCGACCTCGGCGTCCCCCCGCGGACCACCGCCGCCCTGCGGTACGTCGTCTTCGGCGGGGAAGCGCTGGACCCCGCCCAACTCGCCCCCTGGCGAGGCCGCCCGGTCCGCCTGGTCAACATGTACGGGATCACCGAGACGACCGTCCACGTCACCCACCTGGAGCTGGACGACGCCGCCGTGGAGCGCGGCGGCAGCCCGATCGGCACGCCCCTGAACGACCTGCGCGCGTACGTGCTCGACCAGGGGCTGCTCCCCGTGCCGACGGGCGTCGTCGGCGAGCTGTACGTCGCCGGCCCCGGCCTGGCCCGCGGATACCGCCGCCGCCCCGGCCTGAGCGCCACCCGCTTCGTCGCCGACCCGTTCGACACCGGTGGCCGGATGTACCGGACCGGCGACCTCGTCCGGCGCACCCAGGACGGCGGCCTCCACTACGTCGGCCGGTCCGACTCCCAGGTCAAACTGCGCGGCTACCGCATCGAGCCCGGCGAGATCGAAGCCGCCGCCCGCCGTCACCCGGGCATCGCCCAGGCGGCGGCCGCCGTGCTCGGCGAAGGCCCGGACGACCGGTACCTGGTCTGCTACGCAGTGCCGGCGGCCGACGTCGACCCCGACCCGCACGAGGTGCGCGCCCACCTGGCCGACGCCCTGCCCGGCTACATGGTCCCCGCCGCCGTGGTGCTGCTGCCCGCCCTGCCGCTGACCTCCAACGGCAAGCTCGACCGGGCGGCGCTGCCCGCCCCCGACCGGGCGGCGTGGGCCACCGGCGGCGCCCCGGCCGGACCGCGCGAGGAAGCGCTCTGCGCCGCCTTCGCCGCCGTCCTCGGCGTCCAGGAGGTCAGCCGCGACGCCGACTTCTTCGCCCTGGGCGGCCACTCCCTGTCGGCGGTCCGGCTCATCAGCCGGATCAGGTCGGCGCTCGGCGTGGAGATCGGCATCCGCACGCTCTTCGAGGCGCCCACGCCCGCCGCGCTGTCCCGACGGCTGGACGCGGCCGGGACCGGACGGCCCCCCCTCCTCCCGCGACGGCGGCCGGACCGCCTCCCGCTCTCCTCCGCCCAGCGCAGGCTGTGGTTCCTCGGAGAACTGGAAGGACCGAGCGCCACCTACAACATCCCGCTCGCCCTGCGGCTGCGCGGCCCCCTCGACGTCGGCGCCCTGCGCACCGCCCTGGCCGACGTGGTGGGCCGGCACGAGGCACTGCGCACCGTCTTCCCGGCCGAGAACGGCGCCCCCCACCAGCACGTGGTCGCGCCCGAACAGGCCGCGCCCGCCCTCGACGTCGTGGACGTCACCGAGAAGGAGCTGCCCGCCGCCCTCGCCGACGCGCGCGGACACGCGTTCACGCTCACCGAGGACCTTCCGCTGCGGGCCGTACTGCTGCGCACCGGGCCCGACGACCACGTACTCTCCCTCGTCCTCCACCACATCGCCGGCGACGGCTGGTCCCTGGCCCCGCTCGCCCGCGACCTGAGCACCGCCTACACCGCACGGCGGGAGGGCCGCGCCCCCAGTGGCGGCCCCTGCCGGTGCAGTACGCCGACTACACCCTCTGGAAGCAGGAGCTGCTCGGCGCGGCGGACGACCCCGACAGCCTCTTCGCCCGCCAACTCGCCTACTGGCGCGACGCGCTGGACGGCGCGCCGGAACAGATCGAGCTGCCCACCGACCGGCCGCGCCCCGCCATGGAGAGCCACCGCGGCGCGATCCACCGCTTCACCCTGCCCGCCCCGCTGCGCGACCGGCTGCGCGCCCTGGCGCACTCCCGGCAGGCGACCCTGTTCATGGCCCTGCAGGCCGGTCTCGCCGCGCTGTTCGCCACACTGGGGGCCGGACGGGACATCGTCCTCGGCACCCCGGTCGCCGGCCGCGGCGACGAGGCGGCCGACGACCTCGTCGGCTTCTTCGTCAACACCCTGGCGCTCCGCACCGACCTCGGCGGCGACCCCACCTTCGAGGAACTGCTCGACCGCGTCCGGGACGCCGACCTGTCCGCCTTCGCCCACCAGGACATACCGTTCGAGCAACTGGTGGAGGCGCTCAACCCCACCCGATCCCTCGCCCGGCACCCCGTCTTCCAGGTGTTGCTGGCCCTCCAGAACAACGAGCACGGCGAGGCCGTCATGCCCGGCCTTGAGGTCACCGTCGAACGCCCCGCCCAGGCGGCGGCCAAGTACGACCTCTTCGTCAACCTCGTCGAGTCCCGGAACGAGGACGACGGCGCGACCGCCGTCGAGGGCGCGGTCGAGTACGCCACCGACCTCTTCGACGCCCGCACCGTCGCCCGACTGACGGAGCGCTACCACGAGCTGCTCCTGGCCGCCGTCGAGGAGCCCACGACACGGCTCAGCCGGATGCCCGTGCTCAACGCGGCCGAACGCGGCGGACTCGCGGCCGAATGGGACGCCGCCGCCGCGGGCCCGGCCGAGGACCTGATCGGCCTCTTCCGCGCCCGCGCCGCCGGGACGCCGGACGCGGTGGCGGTCCGCAGCGGCGGGGACAGTCTCACCTACGCCCAGCTCGACGAGCGGTCCTGCCGGGTCGCGGCCGCCCTCGCCGGGCACGGCGCCGGCCCCGAGAGCCGGGTCGCGGTGTGCCTGCCGCGCACCGCCGACCTGGTGGTCGCCCTGCTCGGCGTCCTGCGGGCCGGCGCCGCCTACGTACCGCTGGACCCGGAGTACCCGGACGAGCGCATCGCCGCCATCCTGGCCGACACCCGCCCGGCCGCGCTGCTCACCACGGCGGACTGCCGCCCCGCGATCACCGAGGCCGTGACCGCCGTCGGCGGAGCCGTCCTCGTCGCGGCCGACGCCGCACACGGCGCCGGACCCGTGCCCGAGGTCTTCGCCGCGCTGCCCGACCAGGCCGCGTACGTCCTGCACACCTCGGGCTCCACCGGACGCCCCAAGGGCGTCGTCGTCAGCCGCGGCAACCTCGCCAACCTCCTGGCCGACATGCGGGACCGGCTGCGCCCCACCGCCGACGACCGGCTGGTGGCGGTCACCACGGTCAGCTTCGACATCGCCGCACTGGAACTCTTCCTTCCGCTGGTCAGCGGCGCCGGACTGGTCCTGGCCGACCGCGATGCCGCACGGGACCCCGAGGCGCTGGCCGCGCTGCTCACCGCGAGCGGTGCCACGATCCTCCAGGCCACCCCGACCACCTGGCAGTTGCTGGCCGAGACCGCCCCCGACGCCCTGCGCGGGCTGCGCAAGCTGGTGGGCGGCGAAGCCCTCCCCGCCTCCCTGGCCTCCCGACTGCGCGACCTGGGCGGCGAACTCGTCAACGTCTACGGGCCCACCGAGACCACCATCTGGTCCACCGCAGCCCACCTCGACCGGGTCACCGGGAGCGCCCCGCCCATCGGCCGGGCGCTGCGCGCCACCCGTGCCTACGTGCTGGACGAGTGGCTGAACCCGCGCCCCGAAGGCGTACCCGGCGAGCTGTACCTGGCCGGCGCCGGCGTGGCCCGCGGCTACCTGGGTCGCGGCGGCCTGACCGCGGAGCGCTTCACCGCCGACCCCTTCGGCGCGCCGGGCAGCCGGATGTACCGCACGGGCGACCTGGCCCGCCGCCGCGCGGACGGGGAGCTGGAATTCCTCGGACGCACCGACCACCAGGTCAAGGTCAGGGGCTTCCGTATCGAGCTGGGCGAGATCGAGACGGCCCTCGGCGCGCACCCGCACGTGGCCGGGGCCGTCGTGGTTGCCCGCGCCGCCCCCGGCGCGGCCCCCGTGCCGGGCGACCGCGCGGGCGACCCGGCCCCGCGGCGACTGGTGGCCTACGTGGTCCCCGAGTCCCACCGCGCCGCCCCCGACGACAGCCAGGAGCAGAACCGGCTCGACGAGTGGCGGGAGGCGTACGACACCCTCTACGGCGGCTCGGCGCCCGCCCCCCTCGGCCAGGACTTCGGGATCTGGCGGAGCAGTGACGACGGGCAGCCCATCCCCCTGGACGAGATGCTCCAGTGGCGGGCGGCCACGGTGGACCGCATCCGGGCGCTGCGGCCCGCGCGGCTGCTGGAGATCGGGGTCGGCACCGGGCTGCTGCTGTCGGAACTGGCGGAGGACTGCACCGCGTACCACGGGACCGACCTGTCCGCACGGGCGATCGAGACGCTGCGCGAGCAGGTCGCCGCGGAACCCGCGCTGAAGGAGAAGGTCGAGCTGCACGTCCGCCCGGCCCACGACTTCAGCGGTCTGCGCCGGGGCTTCTACGACACCGTCGTGCTCAACTCCGTCGTCCAGTACTTCCCCGACGCCGACTACCTCACCCGCGTGCTGCGCGGCGCGCTCGACCTGCTCGCCCCCGGCGGACGGCTCTTCGTCGGCGACGTCCGCAGCCTGGCGCTGCTGCGAGCCTTCCGCGCCTCGGTGGAGACCGGCAACGCCGCCGTCTCCGAAACCCCCGTCGCGGTACTGGCCGCCGCCGGCCGCAGGACCGCCGCGGAGAACGAACTCGTCATCGCCCCCGACTACTTCGCGCGGCTACGGCGGGAGGCCGGCGAACCGCTCCTCCTGGACGTGCGCGTCCGGCGCGGAAGGCCGTACAACGAGCTGACCCGCTACCGCTACGACGTCCTGCTGGCCAAACCGGGGGCCGGAACCGCGCCCCCGCCGCGCCCCCGGCCACCGAGCTGCGCTGGGCGCCGGAGGACGGCGACGGGACGCGGCTCGCCGAGATCTGCGCGGCGCACCCCGGCGCGCTGCGCGTCACCGCGATCCCCAACGCCCGCGTGCGGCGCGAGACCGCCGCCCTCGCCGCCCTGGAGGACGGGCGCCCGGTCACCGCGGTGCGGCGGCTGCTGGAGGGCCCCGCCGACGGAGTGGATCCGGACGACCTGTACGACGCCGCGGCCGCGGCCGGACGCACCGCCTGGGTGACCTGGTCGGCCGAGGGCCCGCCGGACACCGTGGACCTGGTGCTGGCCCCGGCGGACGGCAACGCCGCGGCGCCGGTGGCACCACCGGCCGAGCTGTGGCCCGGCGAGCCGGACGCGGACCGGCCGGAAACGAACGACCCGTCCGCCGCATCCCACCACCGCGAACTGGCCGCCGCACTCCGCTCCCACCTGGCCGAACGGCTGCCGGACTACATGGTCCCCTCGGCCGTCGTCATCCTCGACGCCCTCCCGCTGACCGCCAACGGGAAGGTGGACCGGACCGCGCTGCCCGACCCCGACCCGGCGGGCACGGCCGGCAGCCGCCCGCCGCGCACGCCCCGGGAGAAGCTGCTGTGCACGCTCTTCGCCGACCTGCTGGGCCTGGGCCGGGTCGGAGTCCAGGACAGCTTCTTCGGCCTGGGCGGCGACAGCGTCCTGTCCGTCCGGCTCGTCAGCCGCGCCCGCGAACACGGGCTGCCGCTGACCACCCGCGACGTCTTCGAGCACCACACCGCGGCCGCGCTCGCGGCGGCCCTGGAAGGCAGGGAACCGGAGGGCGAGCCGACCGGCGGCCCGCCGGACCCCGGCGCCACCGCCCCCCGGCCCATCAGCGCCGATGAACTCGCCGAGCTGGAGGACGAGCTCGGCGCGGATTGGGAGGAGATGCAGTGAGCGGTCCGCAGCGCATGGTCGAGGAGGTCCTCGCGGTCACCCCGCTCCAGGAGGGGCTGCTCTTCCACGCGGTCTTCGACGAGAACGCCCCCGACGCCTACGTCAGCCGACTGGTTCTGACCCTCTCCGGGGAGCTGGACGCCGACCGGCTGCGACGGGCCGCCCAGGCGCTGGTGGCACGCCACCCGGCGCTGCGCTCGGCCTTCCGCCAGCGGCGCTCGGGGAGTGGTTCCAACTGGTCGCCACCCGTCCCGCGGTGCCCTGGCAGGAGCTGGACCTGCGGCCCGTGGGGAGCCCGGCGGAGGCGGACAAGCACCTGGAGGCGCTCCTGGACGAGCACCACCGCACCGGTTTCGACCTCGGCCGGCCACCCCTGCTGCGCTTCCTGCTGGCCAGGACCGGCGAGGACCGCCATCAGTTGGCCGTGACCTACCACCACCTCATCCTCGACGGCTGGTCCATGCCCATCCTGATGCGGGAACTGGTGGCGCTCTACGGCAGCGGCGGCGACTCCTCCGCGCTCCCGCCCGTCCGCCCGCACCGCGACCACCTCGACTGGCTGGCCCGCCGCCCGCCCGAGCAGAGCGCCCGCGCCTGGCGGCAGGCGCTGGCGGGGCTGCCCGGACCCACCCTGATCGCCCCGGACGCCGACCGCAACGGACCGCTGCCCAGGTCGGTGTGGACGCGGCTCGGCGAGCGGGACACCCGCGCCCTCGGCGCGTGGGCGCGGACCCACGGCGTGACGGTCAACTCGGCGGTGCAGGCCGCCTGGGCGACGGTGATCGGCCGCCTCACCGGCCGCGACGACGTCGTCTTCGGGACGACGGTCTCGGGGCGCCCGCCGGAGCTGCCCGGCGCCGAGGAGATGGTCGGTTTCTTCATCAACACCGTGCCGACGCGCGTGCGGATGCGGCCGGGCGAGCCGGTCGGCGACCTCGTCGTCCGGCTCCAGCGCGAGCAGACCGCCCTCATGGAGCACCAGCACGTCAGGCTCTCCGACATCCAGCGCTGGTCCGACCGGACCGTGCTCTTCGACACCTCCACCGCGTTCGAGAACTACCCCGCCGACGACCTCGCCGCCGTCAGCTCCTTTGACCACGCGGGCCTGCGCGTCGAGGGAGGCTCCGGCCGCACCACCACACACTTCCCCCTCTCCCTCTACGCGCTCCCCGGCCCGGCGCTCCGCCTGCGCCTGGACCACCGCCCCGACGCCGTGGACCGCGTCACCGCGCGCCACGCGGCGGACCTGATGGAACGCGCCCTGACGGCCATCCACAGCGCCCCCGCCACCCCGACCGCCGCGCTCGCCGCCACCCCCGCGACGGAACGGGCGGTGCGCCCGCCTGCACACCGCGCCGCACCGCAGCCCACCCCGACCACGATCGTGGACGCGTTCGAGGCGCGGGCGCGCGCGGCCCCCGCGGCCCCCGCCGTCCTCGCCGGCGGCCAGGAGCTGACCTACGCCGAACTCGACGCCCGCGCGAACCGGCTGGCGCGCCTGCTCCTGGAGCGAGGGTGCGGACCCGAGAGCCGGGTCGCCCTCACCGTCTCCCGGAACGCCTGGCTGCCCGTCGCTGTCCTCGGCATCCTCAAGGCGGGCGGCTGCTACGTCCCGGTGGGCGCCGCGCTGCCGCAGGAGCGCGCCGCCCACATCCTCCGCGAGACCGCGCCGGTCTGCCTCCTCACCGACCCCGACGCCGAGGCCGCCCGGACCCGGCGCACCGACCCCGGGGCGCACGACCGACCCGAGACCGCACCGGGCGGCGTCGAGCGCGTCGTCCTGACCGAAGCACTCCTGGCCCCGTACGACCCGGCCGCACCGACCGACGCCGAACGGGCCGGGCCGCTGCTGCCGGGCCACCTCGCCTACATCCTCCACACCTCCGGCTCCAGCGGCCGGCCCAAGGGGGTCGCGGTCGAACACGCCCAGGTGAACGCCCTGCTGTCCTGGGCCGCCACCGGCCTCGGCGCCGACCGGCTGCACCGGACCGTGGCCGCCACCTCGGAGAGCTTCGACGTGTCGGTCTTCGACACCCTCGTCCCGCTGCTCATGGGCGGCCGCATCGAGATCGTGGAGAACACCCTGGCCGTCGCTGACAGGACCGACGGCGAACCCTCCCTCCTGAACGCCGTCCCCTCGGCCCTGCAGGCGCTCCTGGAGCGCGGCGAGCCGCTCGCCGTCGACACCTTCCTCTGCGCCGGAGAACCCTTCCCCGCCGCGCTGGGCGACGCCCTGCGCGCCGCGTTCCCGCGGGCACGCGTGGCCAACCTCTACGGCCCGACCGAGACGACCGTCTTCGTCACCGCCCGGTTCCTCGACGAGACCGAGGACGGCGCGCCCCCCATCGGTCACCCGCTGCCCGGCGTGCGCATCCACATCCTCGACCCCTGGCTCCGCCCCGTGCCGGACGGAGTCGTGGGGGAGCTGTACATCGCCGGGGACCACGTCACCCGCGGCTACTGGCAGAGCCCGGACACGACCGCCGAACGCTACGTCGCCGACCCCTTCGGCGCACCGGGCGCCCGCATGTACCGCAGCGGCGACCTCGGGCGGCTCCGCCCCGACGGGGAGATCGACCTGGTCGGCCGGGCCGACGGCCAGGTGAAGGTGCGCGGCCACCGGGTCGAGCTGGGAGAGGTGGAGGCCGTGCTGGCCTCCCACCCGGAGGTCGGACAGGCGGCAGCCGCCGTGCACGACGGCGGACCCGCGGGACCGCGCCTGGTGGGCTACGTCGTCCCCCGCGGAACGACGCCCGACACGGCCGCGGTCCTGGACCACGTACGACGCAAAGCGCCCCCTTACATGGTGCCCTCGGCGCTGGTGGTCCTTGACGAGCTGCCGCTGACCGTCAACGGCAAACGGGACCGTGCCGCGCTGCCGCCCCCGCCGGACCGGAGCGACGCCACGCGGGCGCGCGCCCCCCGAGGCCCGCACGAGACGATCCTGCTCGGCCTGTTCGCCGATGTGCTCGGAGTACGCCCGGCCGGCATCGACGACGACTTCTTCGCACTGGGCGGCCACTCGCTGCTCGCCACCCGCCTGGTCAGCAGGGTGCGCACCACTCTGGGAGCCGAACTGGCGGTGCGGGACCTCTTCGAACACCCCACGGTGGCCGCCCTGTACGCCAGGATCGCCCGTGCCGGGGCGGCCCGGCCGCCGGTCTCCCGCCTGCACGAGCGGCCCGACCGCATCCCCCTCTCGTTTGCCCAGCGGCGGCTGTGGTTCCTCCACCGCCTCCAGGGCGACAGCGCCGCCTACCACGTCCCGCTCGCGCTCCGCCTCACCGGACGCCTCGACACGGCCGCGCTGCGCGGCGCGATCGCCGACGCGGTCGCCCGGCACGGAAGCCTGCGCACGGTCTTCGACGAGGACGCCGAGGGCCCCTGCCAGGTCGTCCAGGACGCCTCGGCGGCCGCCCGGCTGATCACCCTGGCCCCGGAGCCGGTCGAGGACCCGCTGCGGGCGGCGGAGGAGGCGGTGGCCAAGCCCTTCGACCTGACGGCCGGACCGCCCCTGCGGTGCAGGCTCTTCACCCGGTCCGCGGACCCGGCCGACCCGCACGCGGGCCAGGAGCCGGAAGAACACCTGTTCCTGCTGGTAGTGCACCACATCGCGGCCGACGGATGGTCGCTGCGGATCATCGCGCGGGACGTGGCCGCCGGCTACGCCGCCCGCGTGCGCGGCGAGGACTTCGCGCCCGCCCCGACCCCCGTCGACTACGTCGACCACACCCTGTGGCAGCACCGGGTGCTCGGCGGCCCCGACGCGGCCGACGGCCCGCTCGACGGCCAGCTCGCCCACTGGCGGCGGCAGTTGGCCGGCCTGCCGCAGGAGATCGCCCTGCCGGCCGACCGGCCGCGCCCGGCCGCCTCCTCCCACCGGGGCGAGGACGTCGACTTCACCGTCCCCGCTGCCGCGGCCGCACGGATCAGGGAGCTGGCGGGAACCACCGGCGCCACGCCCTTCATGGTCCTCCAGGCCGCGCTGGCGGTCCTGCTGCACCGCCTGGGGGCGGGTGCGGACATCCCGCTGGGCACCCCGGTCGCCGGGCGCACCGACAGCGCGGTGGAGGGGGTCGTCGGACTCTTCGTCAACACCCTGGTCCTGCGCACGGACCTGAGCGGCTCGCCCACCTTCGCACAACTCCTGGGCCGGGTCCGCGCCACCGCCCTGGACGCCTACGCCCACCAGGACGTGCCCTTCGAACGGCTGGTGGAGGTGCTCGCCCCCGAGCGCTCCCTGGCCCGCCACCCCCTCTTCCAGGTCTCCCTCGTCCTGCAGAACCTCGACGAGGCGGCGGCGCCGGTGGACGGACTGCCCGGACTGCGCGCCGAAGCGGTCCGCACCCGGCGCGACGGCGCGAAGGTCGACCTGTCCTTCGTGCTGGCCCCGAGCGGACCGGACGGCGGCGACATGCCCGGAGTCCTCACCTACAGCGCCGACCTCTTCGACCGCGCGACTGCGCAGCGGCTCGTGGACCGGCTGCTGCGGGTGCTGGACCAAGTGCTCGCCGCCCCCGCCACCCCCGTGGGGCGGGTGGACGTGCTCCTGCCCGGCGAGGCGCGGCGCGAGCGGGAGCACAGCCGCGGACCGGGCACGGCGGAAGGCACGGACGAACCGCTCGCCCGCTTCGAGCGGTGGGCGGCGACCGCCCCCGACGCCCCCGCCCTGCGGTGGGACGGCGGCCGGCTGACCTACGCCGAGCTGGACCGGAAGGCGGACGCGGTGGCCCGCGTGCTCCTCGGGCGCTCCATCGGGCCGGAGGACGTGGTCGCGGTCGTCGCCCCGCGCGATCCCGACGTGGTGGCCGCACTCCTCGGGGTGCTCAAGTCCGGCGCCGCCTACCTCCCGATCGACGAGTCGTGGCCGCTCGAACGGCGGCGGCGGGTGACCGCCGACGCCGGGGTGCGCCTGCTCCTGGCGGCAGGGGACACCGGCGCCGCCCGGACCGCCTTCGGCCCCTCCTGCGGACCGGACACCGAGGTCCTCGGCCTCGCGGACCCGGCCTTCCGCGCCACCGGCGGCCCCGCCCTTCCCGCCGGGCGGTTCCACCCGCGCTCGCTCGCGTACGTCATCTACACCTCCGGCTCCACCGGGCACCCCAAGGGCGTGGGCGTGGAGCGGCGGGCACTGGCGCACTACGTGGAAGGGGCCGTCCACCGCTACCCGGACGCCGCGGGAACGGCCCTGCTCCACTCGCCGCTGACCTTCGACCTCAGCGCCACCGCCCTGTTCACCCCCCTCGCCTCGGGCGGCTGCGTCGTGCTGGGGGAGGTGGACCGGGCGGCGGACGCCCACCCGGTGGGCTTCGTCAAGGCGACGCCGTCCCACCTGCCGCTCCTTGACCGGCGTCCCGGACTGCTGGGGGAGAACGGCACCCTGGTACTGGGCGGTGAAGCGCTCGACGGGCGGGCCCTGCGCGACTGGCGGGCCGCCCACCCGCACGCCGAGGTCGTCAACGCCTACGGCCCCACGGAGCTGACCGTCAACTGCGCCGAGCACCGCATCGCCCCCGGCGACCCGGTGCCGGACGGTCCGGTGCCGATCGGCCGCCCGTTCGCCGACGTCCGCGCGATGGTGCTCGACACGGGACTGGCACCCGCGCCCCCGGGCGTGGCCGGGGAGCTGTACGTCGCCGGGCCCGGAGTGGCCCGCGGCTACCTGGGCCGGCGCGCCCTGACCGCCGAGCGGTTCGTGGCCTGCCCCTTCGGGGAGCCGGGGGAGCGGATGTACCGCACCGGCGACCTCGTCCGCCGCCTGCCCGGTGGCGAACTGGAGTACGTGGGTCGAACGGACGAGCAGGTGAAGCTGCGGGGCTTCCGGATAGAACTCCCCGAGGTGGCGCGCGCCCTGGCCGCCGAGGAGTCGGTCGCCCGCGCCGTCGCCGTCGTACGGGAGGACCGTCCGGGCGACCGGCGGCTGACCGGCTACGTGGTCCCGGCGGCGGGAGCCCGCCCGCACGAGGACGCACTGCGCGGCGCGGTGGCCCGCATCCTGCCCGACTACATGGTGCCCTCCGCCGTCGTGGTCCTCGACGAACTGCCCACCACGCCCCACGGCAAGCTCGACCGGCGCGCGCTCCCCGCCCCCGCCCACCGCTCGGCGGGCGGCCGCCCGCCGAGCGACGAGCGCGAGCGGACCCTGTGCCGGATCTACGCCGACGTCCTGGGCCTGCCCGAGGTCGGGGCCGAGGACGACTTCTTCGCACTCGGCGGCCACTCCCTGCTCGCCACCCGGCTGGTCAACCGCATCCGGGCCGAACTCGCCGAAGAACTGGACGTACGGACCGTGTTCGAAGCGCGAACGGTAGCCGCGCTGGCGGCCCGGCTGCGGACCGCCCGCCCTGACACCCGCCCAGCGTTGCGACGGATGTCGCGGTCGGAGGACTTGTGATGCTTCCCCTCTCCCTTGCTCAGCAGCGGCTGTGGTTCCTCCACACGATGGACGGCCCCAGCTCCACGTACAACATCCCCACGGCGCTGCGGATGACCGGCGCGCTGGACGTCCCCGCGCTGAGCGAAGCCCTGCACGACGTCTTACGGCGCCACGAGACGCTCCGCACCGTCTTTCCCGACACCGGCGACGGCGCCCGGCAGCACGTCCTGCCCGCCGCCGAGACCGCCGTCGAGCTGGCCGTCACCCGGTCCACCGAGGACGAGCTGCCCGCCGCCCTGGCCCACGAGGCCGGCCACGCCTTCGACCTGGCCCGCGAAGTCCCGATCAGGGCGAAGCTGTTCACGCTCGGCGAGCGAGAGCACGTGCTCTGCCTGGTGATCCACCACATCGCCAGCGACGGCTGGTCGCGCACCCCGCTCGCACGCGACCTCGCCACCGCCTACGCCGCCCGCGGCGCCGGGCACGCCCCGCGCTGGGAGGAACTCCCCGTCCAGTACGGCGACTACACCCTCTGGCAGCGAGAACTCCTCGGCTCGGATGACGACCCCGAGAGCCTGCTCAGCCGCCAGACGGCGTACTGGAAGCAGCGGCTCGCGGGCCTGCCGGACGCCATCGAGCTGCCCCTGGACCGTCCCCGCCCGCCGATCGCCGGCCACCGCGGCGACACCGTGCCCTTCACCCTGCCGCCCGGGACGCACGAGCGGATCGCCGCGCTCGCCGCCCGCCACGGCGCGAGCACCTTCATGGTGGTGCAGGCGGCCCTGTCCGGCCTGCTGTCCCGGCTCGGCGCGGGTACGGACATCCCCCTGGGCACCCCGGTGGCCGGACGGACCGACGAGGCGCTGGAGGGGCTGATCGGCTTCTTCGTCAACACCCTGGTGCTGCGCACCGACACCTCGGGCAACCCGACCTTCGGCGAACTGGTCGAACGGGCCCGCGCCACCGCCCTGGACGCCTACGCCCACCAGGACGTGCCGTTCGAGCGGCTGGTGGAGGTGCTCGCCCCTGAGCGCTCCCTGGCCCGCCACCCGCTCTTCCAGGTGAGCCTGAGCCTCCAGCACGCCGTCGCGCACACGGCCCTCCTGGACGGTCTGGAGATGGCACCCCTGGACACGGGGTGGCGGGCGGCCAAGTTCGACCTGTCCTTGGACCTCCTGGAGAAGCGCGGCCCCGACGGCCGCCCGGACGGCATCGCCGGCACCGTCGAGTACTCCACCGACGTCTTCGACGCCGCCACCGTCCGCAGGTTGGAGGAACGCCTCGTCCGCCTCCTGGAGGCCGGGACGGCCGACCCCGCGGCGCGGCTGCTCTCGATCGACCTGCTCTCCGCCGACGAGCGGCAGCGCGTGCTGCGGGAGTTCGCCGTCGAGCCCGCAGCCGCCGGGTCCGTAACCGCCGGGTCCGCAACCGCCGGGCCCAGAGCCGTCGAGTCCGCAGCAGCCGAGCCCCCGGCCGGTGCGGCCGACGAAGGCATGGAGCCGGTCTGCGACACCTTCGCCCGCCAGGCGGCCGCCACCCCCGAGGCCCTGGCCGTCGTCGGCGGCCAGGTCGCGCTCACCTTCGCCGAGGCCGACGCCCGGGTCTCCCGGCTGGCCCGGCTGCTGATCTCCCGAGGCGCCGGCCCCGAGGTCCGCGTCGCCGTCTGCCTGGACCGCGGCGCCCTGTGGCCGACGACGGTGCTCGCGGTGCTGCGCAGCGGCGCGACCTACGTACCGCTGGACCCGCGCTCCCCGCACGAGCGCCTGGCCGCCGTCGAACGCGACGTCGCCCCCCTCCTCGTCCTCGCCGAGCACGCCACCGAGGCCGCGGTCGCCGAACTCGCCGCCCCCGTCCTCGTCCTGGACGACCCGAGCACCCGGGCCGCGATCGACGCCCAGGAACCGGGTCCGGTCACCGACGCCGACCGCACCGCGCCCCTCCTGCCCGGCCACGCGGCATACGTCATCCACACCTCGGGCTCCACCGGCCGGCCCAAGGGGGTCGTGGTGGACCACCGGGCCCTGACGAGGCTGTTCCAGGCGCACCGCCGGGTCACCTTCTCCCGCATCCGCCCCTCCGCCGGCGGCCCCGGCCGCGCCGCCCACGTCTCCTCCTTCTCCTTCGACGCCTCGTGGGACCCGCTGCTCGCGATGGTCGCCGGTCACGAACTGCACATGATCGACGAGGACCTGCGGTTCGACCCGCCGGGAGTGGTGGCCTACTTCCGCGACCGCCGCGTCGACTACGTCGACCTCACCCCCACCTACTTCCGCAGCCTGCTCGACGCCGGGCTGCTGGAGGAGGGCGCCCCCTGCCCTTCCCTGATCGCGCTGGGCGGCGAGGCGATGGACGGCGAGCTGTGGGGGCGCCTGCGGGCGGCCGCCCCCCGCGTGACCGCGATGAACACCTACGGCCCCACCGAGACCGCCGTCGACGCCGTGGTGACCGCACTGGGCGACCTGCCCGCCGGCACGATCGGCCGGCCCGTGCCCCGCTGGCGGGCCTACGTCCTGGACGCCGGACTGCAGCCGGTCCCGCCCGGTGTGCTGGGCGAGCTGTACATCGCCGGGCCCGGAGTCGCCCGCGGCTATCTGGGGCAGCACGCCCTGACCGCCGAGCGGTTCGTGGCCTGCCCGTTCGGCGGGCCGGGGGAGCGGATGTACCGCACCGGCGACCTGGCCCGGTGGCTCCCAGACGGCCATCTGGTCTACGTCGGCCGCGGCGACGAACAGGTCAAGATCCGCGGGTTCCGCATCGAGCCCGGCGAGGTGGAGGCCGCCCTGCGGGAGCTGCAGGGCGTCGCGAGCGCCGCCGTGACCGTCCGCGAGGACACCCCCGGAACCCGCAGACTGGTGGGGTACGTCGTCGGGGCCCCCGGCGCCGACGACGACCTGCTCCGTCCCGCCGAGGTGCTGGCACGCCTGCGTGACCGGCTGCCCGACCACCTGGTGCCGTCCGCGCTGGTACGCGTCGGGGAACTGCCCGTCAACGCCAGCGGCAAACTGGACCGGTCCGCGCTCCCCGCCCCCGGCCCCGCGGACTTCCCCGCCGGCCGGCGACCGCGCACCGCCCTGGAACGCGAGCTGTGCGCGCTGTTCGCGGACGTCCTCGGCGCCGGGAGCGTCGGCATCGACGACGACTTCTTCGCCCGGGGCGGCGACAGCATCCTCTCCATCCAGCTGGTCGGCAGCGCCCGCCGGGCCGGCCTGGAGTTCACCGTCCGGCAGGTCTTCGAGCTGCGGACCCCCGCGGCCCTGGCCACCGCCGCCCGCCGGACCGACGCCGCACGCGACGAGGACCCCGCCCTCGCCGTCGGACCGCTGCCGCCGCTCCCCGTGGTCCTCGAGTCCCTCGCGGCCGGCGGGCCGGTCCACGGATACAACCAGTCGGTCGTCCTCGCCTCCCCACCGGACGCCGCACCCGACGACGTACGCGACGCGCTCCAGGCCCTGCTTGACCGGCACGACGCGCTGCGCATCCACGCCGCCCCCGCGGCCGACCCCGGCCGCCTGTGGGACCTGCGGGTGGAGAAGGCCGGCACGGTCGCGGCCGAGCGGTGCCTGCGCCGGATCGACGCGACCGGGATGTCCGACGAGGAACTGGCACAGGCGCAGGCCGCCGAGGCCGTCACCGCCCGCGCGTCCCTCGACCCCCTCGCCGGCGCCCTCGTCGCCGCCGTCTGGTTCGACCGTGGCGACGAGCCGGGGCGGCTCGTGCTGGTGATCCACCACCTCGCCGTCGACGGCGTCTCCTGGCGCATCCTGCTCGGCGACCTCCGCGAGGCATGGCGGGCCCTGCGCGCCGGCCGCCACCCCGAACTCCCCCGTACGGGCACCTCGCTGCGCACCTGGGCGACCCGGCTCACCGAACGGGCCATCGACCCGGCCGTCACCGCCCAGCTCGACCACTGGACGGCCACGCTCGCCGACGACGGCCCCGCACCCGGCAGCCGCCCGCTGGACGCGGCCCGGGACACCGCGGCCACCTCCGCCGTCCTCGGCGGCGAACTGCCCGCATCCCTCACCACCGCCCTGCTGGGCCCCGCCCCGGCGGCCTTCCGCGCCGGGGTCAACGACCTGCTGCTGACCGCCTTCGCCCTCGCCGTCGCCCACTGGCGGGGCGAGGAGAACGAACCGGTCCTGGTGGACCTGGAGGGCCACGGCCGGACCGAGGAGCTCGTTCCGGGGGCCGACCTGTCCCGCACCGTCGGCTGGTTCACCACCGTCCACCCGGTGCGGCTCGCCGCCGGGAAGGTCGCTCCCACCGACCTCTCCGCGTGCGCCCCGGCCGTCGGCGACGCGATCAAGCGGATCAAGGAGCAACTGCGCGCCGTCCCCGACGGAGGGCTCGGATACGGCCTGCTGCGCCACCTGAACCCCGACACCGCCCCCTCCCTCCGCGGCCTCGCTCGAGCGCGCTTCGGCTTCAACTACCTCGGCCGGTTCGCCGCCGAGCAGGGCGCGGGCGAGGACGGTTGGCCGCTGCTCGGCAGCGGCCCCGCGGGCCACCACCCGGACACCCCGCTCGACCACGAGATCGAGGTCAACGTGGTCACGGCCGAGGGCCCGGACGGGCCCCGGCTGATCACCCGGTGGACCTACGCCACCGGCCTGCTGACCGAGGAGGAGATGCGCCGCCTCACGCGGTCCTGGTCGCTGGCGCTGCACGCAGTCGTCGGCCACGCCATCGCCGCCGGAGCGGGCGGCCTCACCCCCTCCGACGTGGCCGTCCCCGGCCTCGGCCAGGCGGAGATCGAACAGCTCGAACGCCGCTGCGGCACCGCCCTCGAGGACGTCCTGCCGGTCGCCCCCCTCCAGGAGGGCCTGCTCTTCCACAGCGTGTACGACCGGCGCACCCTGGACGTCTACGTCGGGCAGCTCGCCTTCCGCCTGGACGGCGAGATCGACCAGGACGCCCTGCGGACGGCCGCGGCCGCGCTGCTCGCCCGCCACACCAGCCTGCGGACGGGCTTCCACCAACGGGAATCGGGCGCGTGGGTGCAGGCCGTGGCCCGTTCGGTGGAGCTGCCGTGGCGCTTCCACGACCTGCTCGACCCGCACGGCGGGCCCGCGGACGCCGGGTCCGCCCAGCGGCGGCTGGAGGAGCTGGCCGCGGCCGAACGCACCGAGCGGTTCGACCTCACCCGTCCGCCGCTCGTCCGCTTCCTCCTGGCCCGCACCGCCCCCGAGCAGTACCAGTTCGTGATCACCACCCACCACACGATCGTGGACGGCTGGTCCATCCCCATCCTGCTGCGCGAACTGCTCGCGCTCTACGAGGGCGCCCCGCTGCCCCCGGCCCCCGGTCACCGCCTCCACGCCGACTGGCTGGCCGGACGCGACCTCGAGGCGGCGCGCGAGGCGTGGACGCGGGCGCTGGCGGACACGGACGGGCCGACCCTGCTCGCCCCCGGCGCACCGCGCGTCGGAGAAGTCCCCGAGTCGGTGCGGCTGAACCTGCCCGAGGAGGTCTCCGCACGACTGCGGACCCGCGCCCGCGAGGCCGGGGTCACCCTCAACTCCGTCGTCCAGGCCGTCTGGGCGCTCGTACTCGCCCAGGAGACCGGCCGCTCGGACGTCACCTTCGGCATCACCGTCTCCGGCCGCCCGGCGGAACTCTCCGGCGCCGAGGATCTGGTCGGCATGCTGGTGAACAAGATCCCGCTCCGCGTACGCCTCCGCCCGGCCGAACCCCTCATGGAACTGGTCCGGCGGCTGGAGAAGGAACAGCTCGAACTCCTGGAGCACCAGCACGTCCCGCTCACCACCCTGCACCGCTGGAGCGGCCTGCCCGCACTCTTCGACACCACCATGGTGTTCGAGAACTACCCGGCGGAGATCACCGCCCGGCAGGTGCCCTTCCGCGCGTCTGGCACGGCCAGTTACAGCCGCAACCACTACCCGCTCACCCTGGTCGGGGCCATGCGCGGGACCGAGCTGACCGTCCGCATCGACTACCGCCCCGACCTCTTCGGCGAGGACTGGGCCCGCTCCCTGGGCGAGAGGGTGATCGCCGCCCTGACCGAGGCCGTCGACCGCCCCTTCGCCCCCGCCGGCACGCTCGACCTGCTCGGGGCCGAGGAGCGCGCCCGCCTCCTTGAGTGGGGCACCGGCGCCGCACCGGAGGGCGCCCCGCGCACCTACGTGGAGCTGTTCGAGGAGCAGGCCGCCCGCACCCCCGACGCCCCGGCGGTCATCTCGCCCGACGGCACCCTCACCTACGCCGAGCTGGACCGGCAGGCGAACGGCGTCGCCCGGTGGCTGGCCGACCGCGCCGAAGCCGTCGGCGGCGCCGACGTCTACGTCGGCGTGCTGGCCCCCCGCCGCCCCGAGGTGCTCCCCGTCCTGCTCGGCGTCCTCAAGTCGGGCGCCGCCTACGTCCCCCTGGACGAGCAGTGGCCGACCGAACGCCTCCGCACGGTCCTGGAGGACTGCCGTCCCGCGCTCGTGGTGGCCCCGACGGGCGCCCGGAACGGGGCCGCCCGGGAGATCGGGACGGCGGTGCTCCCCGTGGACCCGGCCGCCCTCGCCACACGAGGGGCCCAGGCATTGAGCGACGCCGAGCGGATACGCCCCCTGACGCCCGGCGGAGCCGCGTACGCGCTCTACACCTCCGGGTCCACCGGCCGCCCCAAGGGCGTGGTGATCGACCACGGCGCCCTGGGCGCGTACGTCGGCGGCGCGCGCCGCCGCTACCCCGATGCGGCCGGGACCTCCCTTGCCCACACCTCGCTCGCCTTCGACCTCACCGTCACCACCCTGCTCACCCCGCTCGCCGCCGGCGGTGCCGTGCGCCTGGGCGAACTCGACGAGTCCGCCCGGGCCGCCGGGGCCACCCTGGTCAAGGCGACGCCCTCTCACCTGCCCCTGCTGAGCGAGCTGCCCGGAGTCCTGACGGACGGGGGCACCCTGATCCTCGGCGGCGAGGCGCTGACCGGCAGACGGCTGCGCCCCTGGCTCGAACTCCACCCCGCCGTCCAGGTCGTCAACGCCTACGGGCCGACGGAACTCACGGTCAACTGCACCGAGTACCGGCTGCCCAAGGGAGAACTGGTCGGCGACGGACCGGTGCCCATCGGCCGCCCGTTCGCCGGGGTGCGGGTCCACGTGCTCGGCCCCGGCCTGCGCCCGGTCCCCGCCGGGGGCGCGGTCGGCGAGCTGTACGTCTCCGGCACGGGGGTGGCCCGCGGCTATCTGGGCCGGCCGGGGCTGACCGCCGAGCGGTTCGTGGCCTGCCCGTTCGGGGGGCCGGGGGAGCGGATGTACCGCACCGGCGACCTCGTCCGCTGGCGGTCCGACGGCCAACTGGAGTACGTCGGCCGAAGCGACGACCAGGTCAAACTGCGCGGGTTCCGCATCGAGACCGCGGAGGTCGCCCGCGCCCTGGAGGGCTGCCCCTCCGTCGGCAGCGCGGTGGTGGTGCTGCGCGAGGACCAGCCGGGCGACCAGCGCCTGGTCGGCTACCTCGTACCGGCCGCCGGAAACGGCACGCTCGACGAGGAGGCGGTGTCGGACGCGGTACGGGCGGTGCTGCCCGAGTACATGGTCCCCTCGGCGCTGGTGGTGCTGGAGGGCGGGCTGCCGCTGACGGTGAACGGCAAGATCGACCGGAGCGCACTGCCGGCGCCGGAGGCCAGACCGGCCCGCACCGCGGGCCGGGCGCCGCGCAGCCCGCGCGAGGAGATCCTGTGCGGGCTCTTCGCCGACGTGCTGGGCGTGCCCGCGGTCGGCGTGGACGACGACTTCTTCGCCCTGGGCGGCCACTCCCTGCTGGCCATCGTCGTGATCAGCCGAATCAGGGCCCTGCTCGACGTGGACGTGGCCATCGACGCGCTCTTCGAGGCCCCCACGGTGGCCCAGCTGGCCGCCCACCTCGACGGGCCGGGACGCGGTCCCGGCGCGGTGCGCCCCGCCGACCCGCGCCCCGAGCGGCTGCCGCTCTCCTACGCCCAGCGCCGCTTGTGGTTCCTCCACCAGATCGAGGGGCCGAGCGCCACCTACACCATCCCGCTGGCGTTGCGGCTGACCGGTCCGCTGGACGTGGCGGCGCTGCGGACCGCGCTGGGGGACGTGGTCGCCCGGCACGAGAGCCTGCGCACCGTCTTCGCCGAGGACGAGCACGGCCCGCACCAGATCGTCCTCGCGCCCCGGGCCGCCGAGCCCGGCCTGAAGGCGGTCCCCACCACCGAGGACGCCCTGCGGGCCGGCCTGGAGGCCGAGGCCGCCCGCCCCTTCGACCTCGCCCAGGCGCCGCCGGTCCACGCCCGCCTCTTCGTCCTCGACGAACGCACCCACGTCCTGCTGCTGGCCGTCCACCACATCGCGATGGACGGCTGGTCGGTCCGCCCCCTGGTGCGCGACCTGGCGTCCGCCTACGCGGCCCGGCGCCGCGGCGCCTCCCCGGCCCTGCCCGAACTGCCCGTGCAGTACGCCGACTACACCCTGTGGCAGCACGAGGAGCTGGGCTCCGAGGACGACCCGGACAGCCCGATCGCCGCGCAACTGCGCTACTGGCGCCAGACCCTGGGCGGACTGCCGCAGGAGGCGGCGCCGGCCGCCGACCGGCCCCGCCCCGCCGTCCCCTCGCACCGGGGCGGCCGCGTCGCCTTCACCGTTCCGCCGTGGGTGCACGGGCGGGTGGTGGAGTTGGCGCGGGAGTTCCGGGCGACGCCGTTCATGGTGGTGCACGCGGCGTTGGCGGCGTTGCTCACGCGGTTGGGGGCGGGGACGGACGTGCCGATCGGTTCGCCGGTGGCCGGGCGTGTCGATGACGCCCTGGAGGACCTGGTGGGGTTCTTCGTGAACACGCTGGTGCTGCGTACGGACACCTCGGGCGACCCGAGTTTCGGGGAGTTGCTGGAGCGGGTACGGGCCACCGACCTGGCGGCCTACGCGCACCAGGACCTCCCCTTCGAACGCCTGGTGGAAGTGCTCAACCCGGCGCGCTCCCTGGTCCGCCACCCGCTCTTCCAGGTCCTGCTGGCCTTCAACAACGGCGCGGCGCCCGACGAAGGACCCGCCGACCGGGCCTCGGACGTCCTGGTGCGGCCCGAGACGGTGGAGATCGCGGCGGCCAAGTTCGACCTGTCGCTGTCCTTCAACGAGGACCGGGCGGCCGACGGCACGGCGGCCGGGATGCGGGGCGTGCTGGAGTACAGCGCCGACCTGTACGACGAGAGCACGGCCCGGAAGATGGTCGAGCGCTACCTCCGGCTGCTCGAAACGGCGGTCGCGGAGCCCCGCACCCCGCTGAGCCGCATTCCCGTCCTGAGCGAGGCCGAGCTGCACGACGTCCTCGTCCGGCGCAACGACACCGCCCGCGCCCTGCCCGACGCCTCCCCGCTGCGGCGCTTCGAGGCCCAGGCCGCCAGGACTCCCCGCTCCACAGCCCTGGTCGCGGACGGGGAGCGGATCGACTACGCCGAACTCGACGCACGGGCCGACCGGCTCGCCGCACTGCTGTCCCGGAGCGCCGGCGGGCGCGGCGGACCCGTCGCCGTAGCCCTGCCGCGTGGCGCACTGCTTCCGGTGGCTCTTCTCGCCGTCTGGAAGGCGGGCCTGCACTACCTGCCGCTGGACCCCGACCACCCCAAGAACCGCCTGGCGGACATCCTCACCGACTCCGCGCCCGGTTGCGTCATCACCACCACCGACCTCGCGGGCGGCCTCCCGCCGGTGCCCGCCCCGCTCCTCGTCCTGGACGACCCGGCCACCGCCGCAACGCTGGCCGCCGCCCCCCGCACCGCACCGGCCGAAGGCACGTGGGCGCGGGACCTGGGGGAGGAGCTGGCGTACACCATCTACACCTCCGGCTCCACCGGCCGCCCCAAGGGCGTCATGGTGACCCGGTCGGCCGTGGCGAACTTCCTCGCCGACATGACCGAACGGCTGGAACTGGGACCCGAGGACCGGCTGCTGGCGGTCACCACGGTCTCCTTCGACATCGCCGTCCTGGAGATCTTCGCCCCGCTGCTCACCGGCGGCACGGTCGTCCTGGCCGACGCCACCACCCAGCGCGACCCCGCGGCCGTGCGGTCCCTGTGTGCCCGCGAGGGCGTGACGGTGATCCAGGCCACCCCCGGCTGGTGGCACGCCATGGCCGTGGACGGCGACCTCGACCTCACCGCCCTGCGCGTGCTGGTGGGCGGCGAGGCGCTGCCGCCCGCCCTGGCCCGCGCCCTCCTGGAACCCGGCCGCGCGCCGTCGGGCGATCGCCTGCTCAACCTGTACGGACCGACGGAGACCACCGTCTGGTCCACCGCCGCGCACATCACCGCCGAGACCCTGGAGGCGCACCGCGGCGCCGTGCCGACCGGGGCGCCGATCGCCCGCACCGCCGCCTACGTGCTGGACGCCGCGCTGCGGCCCGTGCCCGACGGAGTGCAGGGCGAGCTGTACCTGGCCGGGGCCGGGCTGGCCCGGGGCTATCTGGGCCGGCCGGGGCTGACCGCCGAGCGGTTCGTGGCCTGCCCGTTCGGGGGGCCGGGGGAGCGGATGTACCGCACCGGCGACCTCGCCCGCTGGCGGCCCGACGGAAGCCTGGAACACCTGGGCAGGACCGACGACCAGGTCAAGGTCCGCGGGTTCAGGATCGAACTGGGCGAGGTCGAAAGGGCCCTGGCCCAGGCCCCCGGCGTCGGCCGGGCCGCCGCGGCCGTGCGCCCCGACCCCGCCGGCTCCGCCCGCCTGGTCGGCTATCTGGTACCGGCCGGCGGGACCGGCGTACTCGACGAGAAGGCCGTGTTCGCCGCCGTACGGGCGGTGCTGCCCGAGTACATGGTCCCCTCGGCCCTGATGGTGCTGGACGGCGGCCTGCCGCTGACCGCGAACGGCAAGCTGGACCGGGCCGCGCTCCCCGCGCCCGAGGCGACAACCGGCCGGGGTCCCGGCCGGGCACCGCGCGGGCCCCGCGAGGAGATGCTGTGCGGGCTCTTCGCCGAGGTGCTGGGCGCGTCCGGGATCGGCGTGGACGACGACTTCTTCGCCCTGGGCGGCCACTCCCTGCTCGCCACCCGGCTCGTCGCCCGCGTCCGCAGCACCCTCGGCGTCGAACTGGGGGTCCGCGAGGTCTTCGAGACACCGACCGTGGCCGGCCTCGCCACCGCGCTCTCTGCGGCCGGCGAGGCCGGACCCCGGCTGCGCCCCGCCGACCCGCGCCCCGAGCGGCTGCCGCTCTCCTACGCCCAGCGCCGCCTGTGGTTCGTCCAGCAACTGGAGGGGTCCAGCGCCACGTACAACGTCCCGCTGGCGTTGCGGCTGACCGGTCCGCTGGACGTGGCGGCGCTGCGGGCCGCGCTGGGGACGTGGTCGCCCGGCACGAGAGCCTGCGCACCGTCTTCGCCGAGGACGAGCACGGCCCGCACCAGGTCGTCCTGCCCGCCGACCGCCCCGCCCCGCTCACCGGGCCCGTCCGGACCGACGAGGACGAACTCCCCCGCCTGCTGCGGGAAGCGGCCGACCACGCGTTCCGGCTGGACGCCGAACCCCCGCTGCGGGCCCACCTGTTCGCCACGGCGCCCGACGAGCACACCCTGCTTCTGGTCATGCACCACATCGCCACCGACGCCTGGTCGCAGCGGCCGCTGACCGCCGATCTGGCCGCGGCCTACGCAGCCCGCCACGCCGGCCGGGCCCCGGCCCTGCCGCCGCTGCCGGTCGCCTACACCGACTACGCCCTGTGGCAGCAGGCCCGGCTGGGGGACGAGCGGGAGGACGACAGCGAACTGTCCGCCCAACTCGCCTACTGGCAAAGCGCGCTGGCCGGCTCCCCCGAGGAGCTGGCGCTGCCCGCCGACCGGCCCCGCCCCGCCGTCCCCTCGCACCGGGGCGACAGCGTGCCCCTCTCGATCCCGCCGTGGGTGCACGGGCGGGTGGTGGAGTTGGCGCGGGAGTTCCGGGCGACGCCGTTCATGGTGGTGCACGCGGCGTTGGCGGCGTTGCTCACGCGGTTGGGGGCGGGGACGGACGTGCCGATCGGTTCGCCGGTGGCCGGGCGTGTCGATGACGCCTTGGAGGACCTGGTGGGGTTCTTCGTGAACACGCTGGTGCTGCGTACGGACACCTCGGGCGACCCGAGTTTCGGGGAGTTGCTGGAGCGGGTACGGGCCACCGACCTGGCGGCCTACGCGCACCAGGACCTCCCCTTCGAACGCCTGGTGGAGATCCGCGATCCGGAACGCTCGCTGGCCCGCCACCCGCTCTTCCAGGTCTCGCTGAACTACGACACGGCCGAGACGGCCCGAGCACGCGAAGCCGCACCGGAACTGGACGGGCTGACCGTGGGCGGGCAGCGGCTCGGCGTCACCACGGCCAAGTTCGACCTCACCTTCGCGCTCACCGAGACCCGCGCCCACGACGGCGGCCCCGCCGGACTGCGCGGGGTGCTCGAGTACAGCACCGACCTGTTCGACCGCGGGACCGCCGAGCGCCTGGTGGAGCGGTTCGGCCGGTTCCTCGAGGCCGCGGTGGCCGCGCCCGGCGCCGCGCTCGACGAGATCGACATACTGCTGCCGGGCGAACGCTCGCTCCTGGAGGGCGCGTGGAGCGAGCCCGACCCCGGACCGGTCGCCGCGCCCGTGGACGGCGCCCGCTTCCCGGACCTGTTCGAGGCGCAGGTCGCCCGCACCCCGGACACCCCCGCCGTCCGCGACGGCGGCCGGGAGGTGTCCTACGCCGACCTGAACGACCGGGCCAACCGGCTGGCCCGGCTCCTCGCCGCTCGTGGAGCGGGCCCCGAGGACACCGTCGCCGTCCTGCTGCCGCGCGGCCCCGAGCTGATCACCGCCCTGGTGGCTGTCCAGAAGGCGGGAGCCGCCTACGTCCCCCTGGACACCGAGCTGCCCGCCGAGCGGATCGCTCACATGCTGGACGACGCCCGCCCGGTGCTCGTCCTCACCGTCACCGGGACACAGGACGTCCTCCCGGCCGGAGCCGGCCCCGTGGTTCGCCTCGACGCCCCGGCCACCGAGGCGGCCCTCGCCGGGCTCGACGGCGGCGACTGCACCGACGCCGACCGCCGCGCACCGGCCGCGAGCCACGACCCGGCCTACGTCGTCTACACCTCCGGGTCCACCGGCAGGCCCAAGGGCGTCGTGGTCGAACAGCGCTCCCTCATCGCCTTCCTGGTCCGCTCGGCCGCCCGGTACCGCGGAGCCGCCGGAACCGCGCTGCTGCACGGCTCCCCGGCCTTCGACCTCACGGTGACCACCCTGTTCACCCCGCTGATCGCCGGCGGCTGCATCGTGGTGGCGGACCTGGACACGCCGGAGCAGGACGCCCCGGCCCGCCCCGACCTGCTCAAGGTCACCCCCTCCCACCTCGCCTTCCTGGACACGATCGCCTCCTGGGCGGTCCCCGCGGCCGACCTGGTCGTCGGGGCGAACAACTGACCGCGGCCCGACTGGCCCGGCTGCGCCAGGCCCACCCGGACATGCGCGTCTACAACGACTACGGCCCCACCGAAGCCACCGTGAGCTGCGCGGACTTCGTCCTGGAACCGGGCGACGCACCGCCCCCCGACATCGTGCCGATCGGACGCCCCCTCGCGGGACACCGGCTGTTCGTCCTGGACGAACGCCTGCGCCCGGCGCCCGCCAACGTCCCCGGCGAGCTGTACGTCAGCGGCGTCGGGGTGGCCCGCGGCTATCTGGGCCGGCCGGGGCTGACCGCCGAGCGGTTCGTGGCCTGCCCGTTCGGGGGGCCGGGGGAGCGGATGTACCGCACCGGCGACCTCGCCCGCTGGCGGACCGACGGGAACCTGGAGTACCTCGGCCGCCGCGACGACCAGGTGAAGGTGCGCGGCTTCCGCGTCGAACCGGGCGAGATCGAGACCGCCCTGCTCGACCGCCCGGAGATCAGCCAGGCCGCCGTCGTCCTGCGCGGCGAACGCCTCATCGCCTACGTCGCGGCCCCGCCGGAGCGGTTCGACCCGGACGCGCTCCGTCAGGCGCTGGCGTCCCGGCTGCCCCGGTACATGGTCCCCGCCGCGTTCGTCCGGCTGGACGCCCTGCCGCTGGCTCCGGGAGGCAAGCTCGACCACCGGGCGCTGCCCCAGCCACCGGCGCCCGCCGACGCCCCGCACGGGAGCAGGCCGCCGCGCGACGCGTGGGAAGGCGTGCTGTGCGAGGCGTTCCGCGAGGTGCTGGGGGTCGCGGAGGTCGGGGCCGACGACGACTTCTTCACTCTCGGCGGCGACAGCATCGGCTCCATCCAGCTCGTCGGCCGGGTGCGCGGGGCGGGCGGCCGGATGACCGTCCGCGACGTCTTCGAACAGCGCACGCCCGCCGCCCTGGCGGCCCGCTCGCGCCCCGGCGGCCCGGCGGCCGAGGTGCTCGGTGGCCGGGGGACCGGGCCGGTGGCGCCGACGCCGATCAGCTCCTGGCTGGCCGAGCTGGGCGGCGCGGTCGACGGATACAACCAGTCCATGCTGCTGCGCGTCCCCGCCGAGGCCGACGTGGCCGTCGTGACCGGCGCCCTCCAGGCGCTCCTTGACCACCACGACGCGCTGCGGATGCGGGCCGAACCGGAGGACGGTCACTGGCGGATGGAGATCGCCGAGGCGGGCGCGGTGGACGCGGCCGCCGTGCTGGAGCGGGTGGACGCGGCGGGCGCCGGCCAGGAGGAGCTGGACCGGCTGGTCCGGACGCACTGCGCCGCGGCCCGAGACCGGCTCGCCCCGCGAAAGGGCTCCGTCCTGCGCGCAGTCTGGTTCGACCGGGGACCGGGGGAGCCGGGACACCTCGCGCTCGTCGCCCACCACCTCGTCGTGGACGGCGTCTCCTGGCGCATCCTCACCGCCGACCTCGGCAGCGCGTGGCAGGCCCTCGCCGAGGGCCGGGAACCCCGGCTCGACCCGGTGGGCACCCCGCTGCGGATCTGGGCGGGGCAGCTGGCGGAGCTGGCCGCCGACCCGCGCCGCGCCGAGCGGTGCGCCCACTGGGAGGAGCAGTCGGCGCGGTCCTGGGAGACCGGCCGCCTCGACCCCGCCCTCGACGACCGGAGCACCGAGGAGGCCCATTCCCTCACCCTCCCGGCCGCCGCCACCCGCGCCGTGCTCGGCCCGGTGCCCGCCGCGCTCGGCGTGGGGGTGACCGAAGTCCTGCTCGGGGCGTTCGCCGCCGCCGTGCGGCGCTGGCGTCCTGCGGAGGCCGCGGACGGCGTCACGGTGGATCTGGAGGGCCACGGCCGCGAGGAGGACGTCGTCCCCGGAGCGGACCTCTCCCGCACGGTCGGCTGGTTCACCGCCGCCCACCCGGTCCGGGTGCCCGCCGCCGGGCCCGACGACGACCGGACCGGCGCGCTGCGGGCGCTGGGCGCGATCCTGGACCGGGCGCCGGACGCCGGTCTCGGCTACGGCCTGTTGCGGTACCTCAACCCGCGCACACGGCAACGGCTCGCCTCCCTGCCCGCGCCGCGCTTCGGCTTCAACTATCTCGGCCGGTTCGGCGGTTCGGGCGGTGACCGGAACGAGGCCGACCGGACGCCGGACTGGTCGCCGGTGGGCAGCGGGCTCGCCGGCCAGCCCGCCGGGCTTCCCCTGGCCCACGAGATCGAGGTCACCGCGGTCGCCGCCGAGGGGCCCGAGGGCCCGCGTCTGATCGCCACCTGGTCCTGGGCCGGCCGGCTCCACCGGGAGCGGGAGATCCGCGAACTGGCCGGACTCTGGTTCCGCGAGCTGGAGGAACTCGCTTCCGCCGAACCGCCCCCGGTCGGCCCCCCGCCCTTGTCGGACCCGGCCCCCCTGGTCGACCTCTCCGACGCCGAACTCGACCAGCTCGAAGCAGAGTGGAAGGCCGGCTGATGCGCCGATCCCTACAGGACGTCCTGCCCCTCTCCCCGCTGCAGGAGGGCCTCCTCTTCCACAGCGAGTACGTCGGGGACGAGGCCGTCGACGTCTACACCGTCCAGACCGAGGTGGAGCTGCGCGGACCGCTGGACGTCCCGGCACTGCGCGCGGCCGCCGAGGCCCTGCTGCGCCGCCACGACAACCTGCGGGCCGGCTTCGCGACCCGCGCTCTGAAGGACCCGGTGCAGTTCGTCCCCCGAGAGGTCGAACTTCCCTGGGAGGAGGCCGACCTGCGCGCGGCCGACGACCCGGACGCGGAGGCGGCCCGACGGCTTGAGGAGCACCGCTGGCGCCGTTTCCGGCCCTCCAAGCCGCCGCTGGTGCGGTTCCTGCTGCTGCGTATGGCACACGACCGCTACCGTTTCGCGCTCACCAACCACCACATCCTGTTGGACGGTTGGTCGATGCCGATGCTGCTGCGCGAGCTCATGCTGCTCTACCGCACCGGTGGCGACGCCTCCGCCCTGCCGCCGGTGCGCCGCTACCGGGACTACCTCGCCTGGCTGGGGAGCCGCGACAGCGGGGCCGCGCAGGACGCCTGGCGCGGGGCTCTGGCCGGCCTGGAGGCCCCCACCCTCATCGCCCCGCGGGCCGACCGGGCCGCGGAGGCGCCGAGGTGGCTCGACTTCGCCCTGTCGAAGACGGCCTCCGCCGGTCTGACCGCGGCCGCGCGAGGCGCCGGTCTCACGCTCAACACGGTCGTGCAGGGACTGTGGGCGCTGACCCTGGCCCGCACCACCGGCAGTCAGGACTTGGTGTACGGGGTGGTCGTCTCCGGTCGTCCGCCGGAGCTGGAGGGCGTCGAGTCCATGATCGGCCTGTTCGCCAACACGGTCCCGCTGCGGGCCCGGATGCCCGTCGACGAACCCCTGATCGGTTTCCTGCGGCGGTTGCAGCGCGAGCAGAGCGCGCTCCTGGACCATCAGCACCTACGGCTGGCCGACATCCAGCGCCAAGCCGGCCGGGGCGAGCTGTTCGATTCGGTGATGGCGTTCGAGAACTACCCGGACGGCTCCGCCGAAGAGCCTTCCGACCCGTCCGCCGACGCGCCGGGACGCGTGCGCGTGGTGGCGTCCAAGATGCGCGACGCCATGCACTACCCGCTCGGCCTCCTGGCCTCCCCCGGACCGCCGATGCGCTTTCGCCTGGGCCACCGGCCCAGCGCGGTCACGCCACGCCTGGCGGCCGCCCTGCGCGACCGCCTGCTGCGGCTCGTCGACGCCTTCCTGGCCGCCCCCGACCTGCCCCTGGGCAGGCTCGACGTCCTCGACGACACCGAACGCGCCCTGGTACTGGAGAAGTACAACGACACCGCGCGCGAGGTCGAGGACATCACCGCCACCGAGTTGTTCCTCCGGCAGGCCGCCCGCACCCCCGGCCGGATCGCCGTGGAGACGGCCGAGCGCTCCCTCGACTACGCACGGCTCGCCGACCGCTCCGGCCGGCTGGCCCGCCTGCTGGCGCAGCACGGGGCGCGGGCCGAGCAGTTCGTCGCTCTCGTGCTGCCGCGCTCGCCCGAACTGGTCGAGACCGCGCTCGCGGTGTGGCAGACCGGAGCCGCCTACGTCCCGGTGGACCCCACCCATCCGGCCGACCGGGTGGCCCGGCTGCTGCGGGAGGCCGATCCCGTCCTCACCATCACCACCGCCGACCTGGCCGACCGGCTGCCGGCCGGGCTCCCGCTGCTGGTCCTGGACGCCCCGAGCACCGCCGCCGCCCTCCGGGTCCTGCCCGGCGGCCCGCTGGACCCGGGTGAACTCCCCGCGCCCGTGGGCCCGCAGAACGCCGCGTACGCGATCTACACCTCCGGGTCCACCGGCCGCCCCAAGGGCGTGGTCGCCACCCACTGCTCCCTCGTCGGCTACCTGCTGCGCGGCTCGGACCAGTACCCGTCCGACGGACGCTCCCTGGTGCACTCGCCGGTCTCCTTCGACCTCACCGTCGGCGCCCTGTACGTCCCGCTGATCAGCGGCGGCACGGTGCGCCTCGCCTCCCTGGACGACGAACCGGTCCTGCGCCCCGGCGAGGCGTCCCCCGACTTCGTCAAGGTGACCCCCAGCCACCTGCCCGTCCTCGAAGGACTGCCGGGCGAGGTCAGCCCGACCGGGGCGATCACTTTCGGCGGGGAACAGCTCACCGGCCGCCACCTGCGCCGCTGGCGCGCCGACCACCCGGACGTCACCGTCTACAACGTCTACGGGCCCACCGAGACGACCGTGAACTGCTCCGAGCACCGCATCGCCCCCCGCGATCCGGTCGGCGACGGGCCGGTCCCCATCGGACGGCCGCTGTGGAACACCCGCCTGTTCGTCCTGGGCCCCGGCCTCGCACCGGTGCCGGTCGGCGTTCCTGGCGAGCTGTACGTCGCCGGCGCCGGCCTGGCCCGCGGCTACCTCCGCGACCCGGGCAGGACCGCCGAACGCTTCGTCGCCTGCCCCTACGCCGTCGGGGAGCGGATGTACCGGACCGGTGACCTCGTCCGCTGGAACGAGGACGGCCTGCTGGAGTACCTGGGCAGGGTGGACGACCAGATCAGCCTGCGCGGCTTCCGGGTGGAACCCGGCGAGGTGGAGGCGGCGCTGGCGGCCCACCCCGCGGTCCGCCGCGCCGCCGTGGTGCTGCGGGAGGACACGCCCGGCGACGCCCGACTGGTCGCCTACGCCGTCCCCACCGAGCCGGAAGGACCACAGAGCACGCCGCCCTCAGCGCCCCCGATGCCCACCGAGCAGATCCTGGAGCACCTGCGCCGGACCCTGCCGCCCTACATGGTCCCCGCGCACCTGATGGAGCTGCCCGCGCTGCCCGTCACGCCCCACGGCAAGATCGACCGGGCCGCGCTGCCGGAGCCCTCCGTCGCCGGCGCCCCGGCCGGGGAGCGCCCCGCTCCCCCGTGAGGAGATCCTGTGCGGCATCTTCGCCGACGTTCTGCGGCGCCCGCAGGTCTCCATCGACGACGACTTCTTCGCCCTGGGCGGGCACTCCCTGCTGGCCACCCGCCTGGCCAGCAGGGTGCGGGCGGCCCTGGACGCGGAGATGCCGGTGCGCCGCCTCTTCGAACACCCCACGGTGCGCTCCCTGTCCGCACTGCTGGACTCCCACGACGGCAGACGCCCACCGGTGACGCCCGCGCCGCGACCGGAGCACGTCCCGCTCTCCTACGCCCAGCAGCGGCTGTGGATCATGCACCGGCTCACCGGCCCCGACGCCACGTACAACATCCACCGGGCGCTGCGGCTCGACGGCGATCTCGACGTCCCGGCGCTGGAGGCCGCGCTCCAAGACGTGACCGAACGGCACGAGACGCTGCGCACCGTCTTCCCCGAGGGCGCCGAGGGCCCCTACCAGAAGGTGCTCCCGGCCCGACGAGCGGCCGGAACCCTCACCGTCCTCCCGGTCGCCGGCCAGGAGGTGGACCGCACCCTCGCCGAGCTGGCGGCCCACCGTTTCGACCTGGAGTCCGAACCGCCGATGCGCGCCTGGCTGCTGGAGAGCGGTCCGCGCAGCCGGGTCCTCGTGCTGGTGCTCCACCACATCGCCAGCGACGGCTGGTCGGGCAGGCGACTCCTGCGCGACCTGTTCACCGCCTACACCGCGCGCCGCGCGGGCCGGGCCCCCCAGTGGCGGCCGCTGCCGGTGCAGTACGCGGACTACGCCCTGTGGCAACGGCGCTACCTCGGCGACCCCGCTGACCCCGCCAGCCCCGCAGCCGTCCAACTGGACTACTGGGAGAAGCAGTTGGCAGGGCTTCCCCAGGAGTTGCGGCTGCCCGCCGATCGGCCGCGACCGGCCCGCCCGACCCGCACCGGAGGCCAGGTCTGGCTGACGCTCCCGGCGACCGTCCACTCCGCCGTGGCCGATCTGGCCAGAACCTGCCGGGCCAGCGTGTTCATGGTCGTCCAGGCCGCCGTCGCCGCCTTCCTCACCCGGATGGGCGCCGGGGAGGACATCCCCATCGGCGCCCCGGTCGCCGGGCGCACCGACGAAGCGGTGGAGGAGCTGGTCGGATTCTTCGTCAGCACCCTGGTCCTGCGGACCGACACCTCCGGCGACCCCACGTTCACCGAACTCGTCGGTCGGGTCCGCGAGACCGCGCTGGCCGCCTACGCCCACCAGGACCTGCCCTTCGAGCAGTTGGTGGAGCGCCTGAGCCCGACCCGTTCCCTCGGCCGGCACCCCCTCTTCCAGGTCGCCCTGTCCTGCAACAACACCGAGGAGCAGATGGCGCGCCAGGGCGGCCGCCCCCCTGGACTCACCGTCACACCGCACCAGGTGGAGACCGCCCGCTCGAAGTTCGACCTGATGTTCACCTTCCTGGAGAGCCACGGGGAGGACGGGCAGCCCAGCGGCATCGAGACCGCTCTCGAATACAGCGCCGACCTCTTCGACCGGGAGACCGCGCAGAGCCTGCTCGACCGCTTCGGCCGGATGCTGGCGATCTGGGCGGCGGAACCGGCCGACACCATCGGCGCACGAGAACTCCTCGCGGCCGACGAGCGGCACACGGTGGTCACCGAATGGAACGCCACCCGGCGCGCGGGCCTGGTCGCGACACTGCCGCGGATGTTCCAGGAGCAGGTCGCCCGTACCCCGCACGCCACAGCCCTCGAACACGCCGGCCAGGCACTGACGTACGCCGAACTCAACGCCCGGGCCAACCGGCTGGCCGGAGTGCTGGTGCGGCGCGGCATCCGCCCCGAAGACCGCGTCGCCACGCTGATGTCGCGCTCCCCCGGGCAGATCACCGCCCTGCTGGCCATCGCCAAGGCCGGCGGCGCCGCCGTACCGGTGGACCCCGGCCACCCCGAGCAGCGCATCGCCTTCATGCTGCGCGACAGCGCCTGCGCCCTGGTCCTGGCAGGCGACCCGTACGCGGCGGGACGCGAGGAGATCGCCGGCGTCCCGGTCCTCGTCCCCGACGACGAACCGGCCCAGGAGCCGGCCACCGACCTCGCCGACGGCGACCGCAACGCCCCCCTCACCGCCGGCAACGCCGCGTACGTCGTCTACACCTCCGGCTCCACCGGCCGCCCCAAGGGCGTGGTGACCGAACACCGCGGCCTGCTGTCACTGGCCACGGCGCAGCGCGAGCGGTACCCGGTGGAGCCCGGCAGCCGCGTGCTGCAACTCGCCTCGCCGTCCTTCGACGGCGCCGTACTGGAACTGCTCATGGCCCTCACCACCGGGGGAACCCTCGTCCTGCCCGACGGCCCCCTCCTCGCCGGGCAACCGCTCGCCGAGATGCTGGCCGAGCACCGCATCAGCCACGCCTTCATCCCCCCGGCGGTGCTGAGCGGCCTCCCCTCCGAAGGGCTGGACGGCCTGCGCTGCCTCGCCGTCGGCGGCGAGGCGGTCACCGCCCCCCTCGTGGACCGCTGGGCCCGCGGCCGGCGCATGCTCGACGTCTACGGCCCCACCGAGACCACCGCGGTCACCCTGACCAGTGAGGCCCTGACTCCCGGCGGCCCGCCGCCCGCCATCGGCACCCCCGTGCCCAACACCAGGGCCTATGTGCTCGACGACCGGCTGCGACCCGTCCCGCCCGGGGTGATGGGCGAGCTGTACCTGGCCGGCGCGTCACTGGCGCGCGGCTACGGCGGCCGTCCGGCGCTCACCGCGAGCCGGTACGTCGGCTGCCCGTTCGGAGAGCCGGGGGAGCGGATGTACCGCACCGGCGACCTGGCGCGCCGGGACCGGGAGGGTCGCGTCCACCACATGGGCCGCACCGACGAGCAGATCAAGCTGCGCGGCTTCCGCGTCGAGCCCGGTGAGATCCGGGCCCGGCTCACCGACCACCCGGCCGTGCGCGAGGCGGCGGTCGTCCTGCGGGAGGACGGGCCGGGCGGACGCGCGCTGGTGGCCTACGTGGTACCGGCCGACGGCCCGCCCCGCCCCACCGCGACCCGACTGCGCGCACACCTGACCGCCCTCCTGCCGCCCTACATGGTGCCCGCCGCCTTCCTGGTGCTGGACGCCCTGCCGACCACCGCCAACGGCAAGCTCGACCGGGACGCCCTGCCCGCGCCGGAACCACTCGCCGAAGAGGCCGGGCGGCCGCCGCGCGATGAACGCGAGGCCGCCCTGTGCGAGGTGTTCGCCGAGGTGCTGGAGCGCACGTCGGTCGGCGCCGACGACGGGTTCTTCGAGAACGGCGGGCACTCGCTGCTCGCCGTCCGGCTGGTCGCACGGGTCCGTGAGCGCCTGGGTGTGCCCCTGGCCGCACGGGACCTGTTCGAGGCGCCGACCCCGGCCGCCCTGGCCGCACGCATAGGCCGGGGCGCCGAGCGCCGCGCCCCGGCGCCCCTGCTCACCCTGCGGGGCCGGGGCGACCAGCCGCCCTTGTTCTGCGTCCACCCGGCCGTCGGTCTGGGATGGGCGTACGCGAGTCTCCTGCCGTGGCTCCCCGCCGACGTCCCCGTCCACGCGCTGCAGGCCCGCACGCCCGCGGACGGTGCCGGTCTGCCGGGGAGTGTCGAGGAGATGGCCGACGACTACGTCCGGCTGATCCGCCGCGTCCGGCCGCACGGCCCCTACCGGCTGCTCGGCTGGTCGCTGGGGGCCCACGTGGCCCACACCGCGGCGGGCCTGCTGGAGCGCGACGGGCAGCGGGTGGACCTGCTCGCCATGCTGGACGCCTACCCACCCCATCGCACCGGGGACCCCGGCGGACGGGCCGACGGGTCCGAGGCCGAGATCGTGGCGGCCAACCTGCGCGAGTCGGGGTTCGCGTGGGAGGAGGCCGACCAGCGCGCGGGACGCTTCCCGCTGGAGCGGTTCCGCGCCCATCTGCGCCGCGTGGACAGCTCGCTCGGCCACCTCGACGACGCCGAACTGACGGCGGCCAAGGACGTCTACGTCAACAACGTCCGGCTCATGCGCTCCTTCACCCCCGGCCGTGTCCGCTGCGGAATCGTCCTGATGACCGCGGAACGCACCCGCGGCCTCGACCCCGCGGCGTGGGAGGCGCACACCGACGGAGGCGTCGAGGTGCACCGGCTGGACGCCGCCCACATGTCCATGCTCACCGAACCGACGTCGGTCGCCGAAGCCGGCCGCGTCCTGACCCGCCGACTGGACTCCCTTCGGGGAGCCACCACGAAGAAACGAGAGGTATGACGATGACCAACCCCTTCGACGACACCGAGGGCGCCTTCCACGTCCTGGTCAACGACGAGAACCAGCACTCGCTGTGGCCCCACTTCGTCGAGATCCCCGCGGGCTGGCGGGCCGTGGTGCGCGAGCGCCCGCGCCAGGAGTGCCTGGACTACATCGAGGCGAACTGGACCGACATGCGCCCCCAGAGCCTCATCGAGGCCATGGAGGCCCACGAGAAGTCCGCGGGCGCGACCAAGTGACCTCGGGGGCGCGGGCGGGCGGCCCGGTACAGGGACCCCGCCCGCCCGCGCCCCCCGCGCCCGTTCACCGACCCCGGTCCCGAAGACCGCCGACGAACTGCGAGGAAGCCTGGATGCTGGCACGGATCAACGGGATCGACCTGGATCACGCACGCACCGGCAGCGGTCCCCCGTCCTCCTGATCATGGGGAGCGGCGCCGCCGGAACGAGTTGGCACCTGCACCAGGTGCCCGCGCTGGTCGCCGCGGGTTTCGAGGCCGTCACGTTCACCAACCGGGGCATCGCCCCCAGCGGCGGGGGCCCCGGTTTCACCCTCCAGGACATGGCCGCCGACACCATCGGCCTGATCGAGCGCCTCGGACTGGGCCCGTGCGCGGTCGTGGGGACGTCTCTGGGGGCCAGGGTCGCGCTCGAGGTCGCCCGTCTCCGCCCCGACCTGGTCTCCCGGTGTGTCCTGATGGCGCCGCGGTCCCGCGCGGACCGGATGAGGGCCGCCGCGACCGCCGCCGAGATCGATCTCGACGTCAGCGGCGTCACCGTGCCGCCCCGCTACCGGGCGGTGGTGCGGGCCATGCAGAACCTCTCGCCCAGGACGCTCGCGGACGACGAGCGGATCACCGACTGGCTCGACCTGTTCGAGCTGACGGCGACCGCGGGCCCCGGTGTCCGTACCCAGAGGGAGATCAGCGCCGCCGACGACCACGGGGAGGACCTGGCCCGGATCACAGCCCCCTGCCGGGTGATCGCCTTCGCCGACGACATCGTGGCGCCGGCGCACCTGGCCAAGGAGATCGCCGACGCCCTGCCCACAGCCGACTACCACGTGGTGCCCGACTGCGGCCACTACGGCTACCTCGAACAGCCCGACATGGTCAACCGGTTCATCACCCAATTCCTCGACGCATGAAAGAGCCCCTCCATGGAACCGACCACCCCCTGGCGGCCCGCCGCGATCAGCCCGGACAGCCACGCGCTGCCCGCCACCGCCGACGCCCTGGCCGGCTTCCTCCAGGACTCCGCGCGCACCGACGAACTCCTGGCCGCCCACAAAGTGCTGGTCCTGAGCGGCTTCGGCGTGAGCCCTGAGGAGCTGGAGAAGATCATGCCGCTCCTGCTCCCGGACCGCCTGCCCTACGTCTTCGGCAACTCGCCCCGCACCAAGGTCGGCCACAACGTGTACACCTCCACGGAGTACCCGGCTGAGCTCACCATCTCGATGCACAGCGAGATGTCCTACGCCGCGAAGTGGCCGGCCCGGCTGCTCTTCTACTGCGAGCGGGCGGCCGGCAGCGGCGGCGCGACACCGGTGGTGGACAACGCCACCTGGTACCGGGCACTGGACCAGGACGTCCGCGACGCCTTCGCGGGCGGCCTGCGCTACACCCAGAACCTCCACGGGGGACGCGGGCTCGGCAAGAGCTGGCAGGACACCTTCGAGACGCAGGACCGCTCGGAGGTCGAGGACTACCTCTCCCGCACCGACGCCACCTGGCAGTGGAACGCCCGCAACGGACTGCGCGTCAGCCACGTGCGGCCCGCGACGATCGAGCACTCCGCCACCGGCGAGCGGCTGTGGTTCAACCAGAGCGACCAGTGGCATCCGGCCACGCTCGGCGACGAGGCCGCCGCCGCGCTGCTGGGGATGCTTCCCCCGGAAGAACTGCCCCAGTCGGTGGCCTTCGCGGACGGTACCCCGATACCCGCCGACCACGTACGCCAGGTACGCGACCGCGGCCTCGAGCACGCCGTGGACAACGACTGGCGGCCCGGCGACCTCATGCTCGTCGACAACGTCCAGGCGGCCCACGGCCGCAGGCCCTTCACCGGCGACCGCCGCATCCTGGTCGCCATGTCGGACTAGGGCCTGCCTTCCGGACCATGCCGGGCCTGCTCCCACCGTCACAGACAACCGCCGCCCACCCCACAGGAAGGCCGCCGATGACCATCGCCCTCGCCGAGGTGGCAGGTCTGAACAAGCATGAGACCGAGTTCCTCTACGACGAGATCTTCACCCGCCGCGCCTACCTGCCCGAGGCCCTGCACCTGCCCGAGGACCCCGTGGTCTTCGACGTCGGGGCCAACATCGGAATGTTCACCCTCTTCGTGCGCTCCGAGAGACCAGGTGCCACGGTCCACTCCTTCGAACCGGTCCCCCAGGTGTACAACCTCCTGCGCCGCAACCGGGAGCGCCACGCGGTGGCAGGGCTCGCCCACCCCTACGGCCTCGCCGAGGCGGAACAGGAGGTCGAGTTCACCCACTATCCGGGCTACTCGACCATGTCCACGCGCAGCACCCTGGCGGACACCGAGGCGGAACGGGCTTTCGTCCGGGGACAGGTGCGGACCGACCACCTGCCCGAGGCCGAGCGGATGCTGGACGAGCTCCTCGCCTTCCGGTTCCGGGAGGAGAAGGTGAGCTGCCGGCTCCGCCCGCTCTCCGCGGTCCTCGACGAGCACCCCGTGGACCGGATCGACCTGCTGAAGATCGACGTTCAGCGCGGTGAGCAGGAGGTGCTGCGGGGCCTGGCGGAGCGGCACTGGCCACTGGTCCGCCAGATCGCCATGGAGGTCCACGACAGCCCCGACAGCAACACCGCCGGCCGGCTGCGAGCGGTGTCCGACGAGCTGGAGCGGCGCGGGTTCAGCGTCCTGACCGAGCAGGAGGACCGGTACGCGGGCAGCGACCGCCACAGCGTGTTCGCCGTCGCGGAGCCCTGTCGCGGCTGAGGTACGCCCCCGCCCGGCCGCCCCTCGCAGATCCGAACCGAACGGTTCCCCACCCCCGGAGAAACAGCATGAACCCCGAGAACAGCTTCACCCTGTCCGACGCCGAACGCGGCGACGTGGCGGCCCTGGCCCAGGAGTTGACGCGCACGCCCCCCGGCCTCGTGGACGAACGGGAATGGCTCGACCGGTGCCGCACCGCCTCCTGCCACCTGCCCGCCCGCCTCCAGGACCGGCTCCGCGCCTTCCGGCACGACCCCGGCCCCACCGGCAGACTGCTCCTGCGCAACCTCCCCGCCGCCGACGGTGTGCCGGCCACTCCGCAGGAGGCCGACTCCGTGGAGCGCAGGGCCACCCTGAGCGCCTCCGTGCTGTGTGCCCTGTCCATGGCACTGGGCGACGTCATCGCCTACCGCAACGAGAAACAGGGGGCGCTCGTGCAGAACGTGGTGCCCGTGCCCGGCCGGGAGGGCCAGCAGTCCAACGCCGGCTCCGTCCCGCTGGAGATGCACACCGAGAACGCCTTCCACCCCCACCGCCCCGACTACGTCGGCCTGTTCTGCGTCCGCGGCGACCACGACCGGGCCGCCGGCCTGCGGGTCGCCTCCGTCCGCGCCGCGATGGACCACCTGGACGCCGGGACAGTCGAAACGCTGCGGCGCCCCCTGTTCACCACCGAGCCGCCCCCTTCCTTCGGGCGGCCGGACAGCGCGACCAAGCCGCACGCCGTGCTCACCGGTGACGCGGAGGACCCGGACATCCGCGTCGACTTCCACGCCACCCACACGAGCGACCCCTGGGGCAGGCAGGCCATGGACGCCCTGGCGGACGCCGCCCGCGCCGTCTCCGAGGAACTCGTCCTGGACACGGCCGACCTGGTGTACGTGGACAACCGCGTCGCGCTGCACGGGCGTAGTGCCTTCGTCCCGCGCTACGACGGCCAGGACCGCTGGCTCCAGCGCACCTTCGTCCACCTGGACCACCGGCGGTCCCGCGCCGTGCGCGCGCAGCACGGGCGCGTGCTGAGCTGATGGCGGCGGACCAGGTGATCCACGCCACCGGCCTGCGCAAGCGCTTCGGCACGGTCCAGGCCCTCGACGGCGTGGACCTGACGGTGGCACGCGGGGAGATCATGGGCCTCCTGGGCCACAACGGGGCGGGCAAGACCACCCTCGTCAACATCCTTTCCACCCTCACGCCCCCACGTCGGGCACCGCCTCGGTCACCGGCTTCGACGTGGTCGGTCGCCCCGAGGAGGTCCGTCGGCGCATCGGGGTCACCGGGCAGTTCGCCGCTCTCGACGAGCAGCTCTCCGGATACGACAACCTCGTCCTGGTGGCCCGGCTGTGCGGAGCCTCCAAGGCGCAGGCCGTCGGCCGGGCCGACGAGCTGCTGGAGGTGTTCGGCCTCCGTGCAGCCGCGGGGCGTAGGGCGGTGTCGTATTCCGGAGGGATGCGTCGTCGGTTGGATCTGGCGCTGGGGCTGGTCGGGTCTCCTGATGTCCTGTTCCTGGACGAGCCGTCTGTGGGGTTGGACCTGCCCAGCCGTCTCGGGTTGTGGGAGATGGTGCAGGGGCTGACACGGGAAGGTACGGCGGTTCTGCTGACGACGCAGTATCTGGAGGAGGCCGACCGGCTCGCCGATCGGATCACTGTCCTGGGGACGGGCAGGGTTCTGGTTTCCGGTACGGCGGTGGAGTTGAAGGCACAGACCGGTAGCGGTTCCATCTCGCTGAGGGTCGGGCCACAGGGGGACAGGGCCGTGGCCGCCGAGGCTCTGCGCCGGGCCGGTTTCCCGCCGGGCGTGGAGGGTGAGCCCAGTGAGCTGACCGTGCCGGCGGGGCATTCGGCGGATCTGGCCGTCGTGATCCGGGTGCTGGACGCCGTGGGGCAGAACGTGAGCGAGATCCGCTACGCGGAGCCCTCTCTGGACGACGTCTACCTCGCTTTCACCGCTACGGCCCCCGGCACCCGCGCCCCGGCGGCGGGTGCCATCGGCCGTCCTGCTGCCCCCGCTCCGGCGCGTACAGCCCACCGGAGCACCACCCCGGAGGCCGAACGGCGTACCGGCGACACCCCGGAGACCCCGTGAACGTACCTGTGACGACGGCGCCCTTGGCCGAGCCCGCAGCGGGAGCGCGCGTACCGCGCTGGAGACCGGCGGGGAGGGCCGCGCAACTCCGGGTCCTCACAGCACGCCAGATCCGCCTGGTCTACGCGGACCGCAGGGTGGTGCTGTTCAGCGTGGCGCAGCCGGTGGTGATGCTGCTGCTGATCAGCCAGGTCTTCGGTAGCCTCGCGGACCGTTCGATCCTTCCGCGAGGGGTGTCCTACATCGAGTTCTTGCTGCCCGCTCTCCTCGTCACCACCGGGCTCGGCACCTCGCAGTCCGCGGGGGTGGGGCTGGTGCGGGACATGGAAGGCGGGATGGTACGCCGCTTCCGTGTCCTGCCGTTGTCACTGCCGCTGGTGCTCGTGGCGCGTTCGATCGCCGATCTGACGCGCTCGGGGATGCAGTTGCTGGTCCTGGTCATCGGGGGCCATCTGCTGTTCGGCTACCGGGCCGGGGGAGGCGTGGGAGGTCTGGCGGCGGCGTTGCTGCTGTCCACGGTGGTGATCTGGTCCCTGATCTGGATCTTCATCGCGCTCGCCGCGTGGCTGCGGAAGGTGGAGGTGCTGTCCAGCATCGGCTTCTTCGTCAACTTCCCGCTCATGTTCGCTTCCAGCGCGTTCGTACCGGTCGATGTGCTGCCCGGCTGGCTGGCGGCCGTCGCCACCGTCAATCCGGTGAGCTATGCCGTGGGGGCGTCGCGGAGCCTCGCCCTGGGAGGGCAGGTCGGGAGCGAGGTGCCCGCAGCGCTGTGCGCGGCCCTGGGCCTGATGGCGGCGATGATGGTCCTCGCCGCGCGCGGTTTCCGCCGCCCGCCCGACGAGTGACCGCGACGACTCGCCGACGGTCCGTGCCACCTCGGGCGAGCGGCATGGGACGACGCGACGCACGGTCAAGAGCTGCGGCGGCGGTGCCTGCGCCGCCACCACACGGCCGCGAGCGAGAGAGCGGCCGCTACGCCCAGCAGGGCCCACAGGATGGTGGAGAGCAGGCTCTCGGCCTCGCGCAGGGAGGCCGAGACCAGCGTTCCCGCGGACACGTAGAGCGCGGACCACATCGCGGCTCCGGCGAGGGAGGCGGGCAGGAAGCGGAGGTAGCGTACGGAGCCGACTCCGGCTGTCGCGGGGGTGAGGGTGCGCACCACGGGCAGCAGCCGCGTCAGGAAGACGGCGCTGGCCCCGTACCGGTGGCAGAGTTCCTGGGCACGGTCCCAATGGTGCTGCCCGATCCGGCGTACCAGGCGGGTCTCCCGCATGCGCTGCCCGTAGCGGATGCCGAGGAAGTAGCCGATGTGGTCGCCGGCCGAGCTGCTGATCGTGACGACGAGGAAGAGGGCCAGCAGCGGGCGGGTCCCTTCGGTTCCGGCGCTCAGGGCGAGGACCGCTACTTCGCCGGGGACGACCATGCCGGCCCCGAGGCCGGATTCGGCGAACGCGAACGCCGAGGCCAGGGCCAATCTGGCGACCGGGCTCATCTCCGACACCGCTGCCAGCAGATCGTTCAGCAGATCGCTCAACCAAGACATGGCAGCCCCGCTCCGCCTCTCCTCGCTCGTGGAGCCCTCCCGGCGGCGCCCCTGAAATCCCGCGCCCTTCTTCGAGAACCCACCGAATGGAACAGGGAAACGACTTCCCCGTTTCACCGGGCCCATCCCCGGCCGACCGGTACAGGGCGTGGAGAAGGGCGAAGGGACGCCAATCTACCAGGGAACCGCCGCCGGATGGCGGGGCACGGCGGACGCGCCGATCGAAGGCGAAGGGGAGTGCGATTCAGCGACCGGAGTAGACAGGAAGGGGAATTTCGGGGAATGTCCGTCTGAATCGGAGGTGAGTAATAGAAACGACTCTCCATCACGACACGAAGTGAACACCTTCACAGCGAGGGCGCCGCGCGACCAGCCCTGGGGGATCGCCCCGCGCGTGAGCACCCTTGACGCGGGATCAGCGCCCTGAAAGGGTGCGACGGTGAAACCGCGGACCGGACTGGTCAAGCGCCGTTCATGGGTTGCGGAGGGTGAAAACCCTGCATACGGAACGACCAGTCGTCCACGATGAGAACCATCGACTGACCGGATTGGTGGAAATGCAGACGGATGCACCGGTGGGAACGGACGCCTACTTACCGTCCCTGACTCTCGAAAATTATCTGCGCGATACAGTCCCGGCCCACCCGGTCCTGAAATCGTCGGTGGATTTCGGCCGCCCAGGCGCCGACAAAGCGCTCAGAGCGCTGGCCGCGACGACCACGGAATTCGATTCCGACGACACCGGACGCGGCGACTCCTATCGCAGGGCCCAGCAGGACTCCTCCGTCCGCTGGAAGGGAATGCGACAGCTGCTCGAACTGGCCGTCCCCTCCGGCGAGACGCCCGACACGGCCGCCCCCCGCACCGTCCTCGACGTCCTGGGCGGGGATGGAACCATCGCCCGCGCCGTCCACGAAAACGCCCCCGACCTGCGCGACCGCGTCCACATCCTCACCGGCGACCTCTCGGGGGACATGGTCGAACAAGCCCTCGCCCAGGGCCTGGCCGCCATCCGGCAAGCCGCGGACCACCTCTTCCTCGCCGACGGCACCATGGACGCGGCACTGCTCGCCTACGGAACCCACCACATCGCGCCGCAGGACAGGCTCGACGCCGTCACCGAGGCCCTGCGCGTCGTCAAGGACGGCGGCCACGTGGTCCTGCACGACTTCGACGACACCAGCCCCATGGCACGGTTCTTCACCGACATCGTGCACCCCCACACCACAGCCGGCCACGACTATCGCCACTTCTCCCGCGGCCCCCTGGCCGAACTCTTCGACGAAGCGGGCACACCGGCCCGCGTCGTCGACCTGTACGACCCCCTCGTCGTCCGCGGCAAGACGCAGGAAGAGGTGCGCCGCCGCATGTGCGCGTACGTGGCCGACATGTACGGAGTCGGCGCGTTCTTCGCGACCCTGGGCGGAACCGACGCTTGCTGGCAACTCCTGGAGCAGTACTTCCAGCACGAGACGTACCTGGCGACCCTGCCCGAGAAGACCGACTTCACACCGGGGCCCGTCGTCTACCGCTCCGAGGATGCCTTCGTCGCCGAGATACCGCGCGCGGCAATCGTCGCCGTCGCCCACAAACCACCCGCCTGACACACCCCGCAGCGCTCTCGGGACCGGGCACAGGTGCCTCCGGTCCGCGCCTCAGGCCGCCCTCTTCCAGACGTGCATGCTCAGCTGCAGGAAGGCGGCTTCTCGCAGGGTCGTCTGCTTGATCTGGATGGTGAGCACCGCGATGTCGCCAGAAGCGTTCTTGACGCAGAGCTGGGAGCCATCGTCCGCCGCCGCGAACGTCCAGGTGCGGTACGTGAGGCCGGTGGCGCTGGTGAGGAGGTGCCGACAGGTGTCGAGGCGAGCGGCTTTGCCGTTGAACATCTGCATGAACACGCTGGTGTCGCTCTGCAGTTCGCAGGAGACATCGTCCTCGCAGTCGAGGCGGATGTCGCCCGCGCGGTCCTCGCGCAGGCTGAGGGAGTTCTTCTCGTTCAGCCACACGGGAGACCGCACGTCGGCTCCGGGTCTGTCAATCGAACGGTGTAACTGGGGTTGCTGGCGTGTTGCGGAGAGTCGGCCGTCGAAGGTGATGTCGAAGGCGTTGAGAGCGGTCTTCCATCGCAGGGTCCAGCGTGTTTGCCGCCTGCCGGCGGGGTCCAGGGACATGATCGCCAGGTAGACCGATCTCAGGGCGGCGGTCTCGTTCGGGAAGTGTCCGCGGGCCTTGACCGCCCGTCGGATTCGAGCGCGGCCGCCTCGGTCGGCGCCGTATGGACGGGCTTGAGGAGCTTGGCGATCTTGTCCCAGTCCTGGCGGGCGACATAGCGGAAGGAGTTCCGCTGCAGGTGGACCATGCAGGTCTGCACGATCGTCTGGGGCCGGACGGTCCCGGCCGCGTCGGGCAGTCCTTTCAGCCCCTCGCAGGCGAGCATCAGAACGTCGTTCACGCCGCGGTTCTTGATGTCGGTGAGGATGTGCATCCAGTGCTTGGCGCCCTCGCCGCCGTCCCCGGCCCACAAGCCGAGGATCTCGCGGCGGCGCTCGGTGGTGACGGCCAGGGCGACGTAGATCGGTCGGTTGGCGACGGCGCCGTCGCGGATCTTGGTTCTGTCGACGATCTTGTGATCCGGACGGGTAGGCGAGCCGCGCTGGATGTTCGCGATCATGCATCGCGTGCTCTCGTGATGTGCTCTCGGAGCTGTTCCCGCACCTGTCCGCATTGTTGGTCGAGGAGATCGAGCGACGGCCGGACAGGGTGGTGCTGCGGACGCGGGCGCGGGCGGCGACCGCGGTCTGTCGGTGCGGCCAGGGCTCGACGCGGGTGCATGGCCGGTTTGTACGCAAGCTGCGTGACGTCGTTATGGGCGGGCTCGATGTTGTGATCGAGTTTTGCATACGCTGCTTCCGCTGCGAGAACTCTTCCTGCCCGGCGGTGACGTTCGCGGAACAGATCACGGGACTGACAACCCCGCACAGTCGGCAGACCCTTTTGCTGCGTGGGGTGTTGACGCAGATCGGGCTGGCCCTGGCCGGCCGGGCGGGAGCCCGTCTGGCCTCCGCGGTCGGCATCACCGTGGGCAAGGACACGCTGTTGCGGCTGGTCAGGGCCCTGCCTGAGCCGGAAGTCAGCGAGGTGAGGGTCCTTGACATCGACGACTTCGCTTTCCGCAAGGGCCGCCACTACGGGACGGTGCTGATCGACATGGCCACCCACCGGACGCTGCATCTCTACGACGGGCGTGAGGGCGAGGACCTGGCTGCCTGGCTTCGCGACCATCCCGAGGTGAAGGTGATCTGCCGGGACCGGTCCAGCGGCTATGCGGAGGGTGCACGTACTGGGGCGCCGCAGGCCCAGCAGGTCGCTGACCGCTGTCACCTGTGAGCCAATCTTGGTCAGGCGGTGGAGAAGACGGTGAACGGCTACCGCGCCCGTCTGGCCGAACCGCCTTCGGAGCCCGCCGACGCTCCCGGTGAGCCGCAGGTGGTCCAGCTGACGGCAGCGCTGAAGATCGTGACTCGGCTCCGTGAACAGCATGCAGCTGCCCATGAGCTGTGGCAGCGGGGCATGCCGAAGGCTGCGATCGGCCGGAAACTCGGGCCGCACCAGGCGACCGTCCGCAAGCTGGTCAACGCCCGTTCCGCGGACGACGTCGTGGCCAAGAACCTGCAGCGGGCGCGTGACGTCGACCCGTACGTCGGTTACCTGCACCGACGCTGGAACGAAGGTGTCAGAAACGGCGCTCAGCTCCGCCGCGAGATTCAGGAACAGGGCTACCTGGGAGACGAGTTGGCAGTCCAGTGACATCTGCGGCGCTATCGAACCGGGCGCGGACATGCACCAGACCCGGGGCCCAAGCCTCCATCGGTCCGCGAGGTCACCTCCTGGACCATGACCCACCCCGAACACCTGCGTGACGAGAACGCGGACAAGCTCCACCGGCTCCGTGAACGCGATCCCGACCTGGACCGGCTCACCCGGCACGTCAGGAAATTCGCCGTCATGATGACCGCACGCCACGGCGACCGCCTCGAGGTCTGGATCACCGGAGCCGAACAGGACTCCCTGGCCCCACTCGCAGGCTTCGCCCGCAACCTCCGACGCGACTTCGACGTCGTCCGCAACGGCTTCTCTCCGCCACACAGTTCCGGCGCCGTCGAGGGCAACATCAACCGGCTGAAGATGCTCAAGCGGTAGATGTTCGGCCGAGCCAGCCTTGATCTCCTTCGCAAACGCGTCCTGTTCGCACGATGAGCCAGACCACCTTGTCCGTGATCGTGGAGATCGTCTGACGGGATACGTCGGCGCCGTAGACCTCCGCGAGGTGGGCCTGGACCTCGCCGGTCGTCAGACCCTTCGCCGTAAGGGAGATGACCATCTCGTCCACGCCGGACAGACGCTTCTGCCGCTTCTTGACGATCTTCGGATCGAACGATGCGTCGCGGTCACGGGGCACGGATATCTCGACCGGACCGGCGTGCGTCAGCGCGGTCATCGTTGGTGTCCCATCTGGATCAAGTCCATACGGCCACCACGTGGTCATGTTATCGATGAGCGACGGTTCAGTGCCCTTGCGTAGCCATGGTTCCACGCGTTGGAGAAGAAGGTGTCAGGGAAGGCGCCGGCGTCAGCGGCTTGAGCGATCGCAGTTCGTCCGACACGAGCCACGGACGAGAATCCCTCCTTCCCGCAACCAGACCAACGACCAATGATCAACCGGGCCGACAGTCACACCACGGCCACTTCTGTTGTCACCTCTGAGCGGGAAGAGTGCTCACACCAAGAATCTTCAGCCGTGACACTGCTGGGCGTGGACGGGCGACTTCTACGGCGCAGTACCGTCCTGATGGCGGATTTCCTTGCGGTAAATGCCCGGTGCGGTTCCAAGTTCGCGTTTGAACGCGAGGGCGAAGGATGCCTCTGAGCTGTAGCCGACGGCGTCTGCGATGACCGCGATGGTCTGGTCGGTGGACGCGAGCCGGTGGGCTCCCAGCTCAAGGCGCCACCTGGTGAGGTATTCGAGTGGTCCCTTGCCGACGGCAGCCTTGAAACGTGCGGCGAGCGTGGAGCGGGAGACAAGTGCAGCATCGGCAAGGAGCCGCACCGTCCAGCGGCGTGCGGGATCGGCGTGGATGGCACGCAGGGCCGTGGATACGACTGGATCACCGAGACCCTGCAGCCATCCCGCCCGGTCGGGTTGGTGCATGAGATGACATCGCAGGACATCGACCAGCAGGACGACGGCGAGGTGTTCACTGACCACGTGCGCGCCGAGGCCCGCGGTGCGGGCCTCGTGGTCGATGCGGTTCAGAAGATGCGGGACCATCGTCGCACCCTCGGCGTGGGCGGGCAGGTGGATCAGCGGCGGAAGCGTATCCAGCAGCAGTTCACGGGCGCGGCGGCCGAAGGCGAAGCTGCCGCCCACCAGACGTGTGCTCACTGGTTGCCCGAGGGGTCCGATCTCGACGCTCGTCGTACCCTCCGTGGCACGGAAAATGGGAGAAGCCTGCTGCACGCTGGCCCGAGCCGAGGTGGACAGGACGAACTCCTGCGGTCGGGTCAGCAGGAAGGAATCGCCCGTGCGAAGCTGGAGCGGTTCCTTGAGCCCCGGTGTGTCGATCATGCAGGAGCCGGACAGCACGGAGTTGAATTTCGCGCCAGCGGGTGCGGGAAAACGCAAGGCCCAGTCACCGTGGCCGGTCAGGGTGGAAGCGCGCTCCGCCCGGACGTCGACAAGAGTCAGGATCTCTTCGAGGGGGTCCACGACTGCTGGACCTTCTATAGTTTTAGTAGGACTCACTATGTTTGAGAGTCTACGCCACTGCTCCTACCTTGTACTCATCAGCACCGATCAAGGAGCGAACAGTGGCTGACAATGCCTCCAACCGTCCCATCGACAACCGAGTCGCGCTGCCGACTGGCGAGCCCTCCAAGGGCCGCATAGCCATACTGACGGCCGACAAGGTGGAAGACGTGGAGTTCTTCTACCCGTATTACCGCTTCGTCGAGGCCGGCTACGACGTCGAGGTGATCACTCCGTCCGGTGGTGAGCTCACCGGATACCGTGGCATGGGCCTCACGGAGACCACGGCTCTGGCCGACGTGGATCCGGCCGACTACCTCATGCTCTATGTGCCTGGGGGCCTCGCCCCGACCGAGATGCGGGAGAATACTGCAGCACTCGACTTCGTACGTGCCTTCGCAGCCGCCGAAAAGCCGATCGGACTGGTCTGCCACGGTCCCCAGATGCTCGTCTCGGCCGGGCTCGCCGAGGGACGTCGTCTCACCTCCTGGTACGAGGTCAGTGAAGAGGTCGAGGCAGCCGGCGGTATCTGGGTCAATGAGCCCGTCGTCCAGGACGGTTCCTTCTTCACCGCCCGCAAGCCGGGGGACCTGCCTGCAGAGATGTACAAGATCATGGATTATCTTGCCCAGCGGCAGGACGCTGGCACGGGCCACCGGCGCGCGTAGCATTCCGTATGCCGGGCGTCACTGAAGCTGGACCAGGGCGGCTTCTTGAGCGCACGCCACCACCGCGTGCTTACCCGCCTGAGCGCCTCAGAGGGGCGCCGATGATCGCCGTCGCCCCTACTGACCGTTTCAGAATGAGATCGGTGCGGTGGCTTGGCAGTTGGGTGTTGGGTCGGCAGGATCTGGTGGGTGTCTGCTGACCTTGTGCCTGATGACCTATGGGAACGCATAGCCCCGCTGTTGCCCGTACGACCGCCTCGACGGCACCGGTATCCCGGGCGCTTGCCGGCTGATGACCGGGCTGCTCTGCGGGGCATCGTGCACGTGCTGCGCAGGGGTGTGAGCTGGCGGGACGTTCTCGCGGAGCCGGTGGGCTGCAGTGGGGTGACGGCCTGGCGGCGTCTACATGACTGGACCGAGGCCGGAGTGTGGCCCCGCCTGCATGAGGTTCTCCTGGAGGAACTGCGTAAAGAGGGCCTGCCGGAGATGGACGACGCCTCGATGGACGGCTCGCACGTCAGGGGGCTCACACCGGAGCTTCGCCGGTCGACCGGGCCTGGCCCGCAGCAAGCGCCACCTGATCGTCGACCGGCACAGGACTTCGCTTGCCGCCTCCCTGACCGGCGGAAACCGTCACGACGTCACCCAGCTCATGCCGCTGCAGGACGCAATATCGCGCATCCGTGGGCTGCGTGGCCGGCCACGCCACCGGCCCCGGCGGCTGTTCGCTGATCGCGGGTACGACTTCGACACGTACCGGCGTCTGGTCCGCGCACGCGATACCACACCCACGATCACCCGCCGCGGCACCCCGCAGGGCCCGGGACTGGGCAACACACGCTGGGTCGTCGAGCGGACCTTCGCCTGGCTCCACCAATTCAAACGACTGCGCATCCGCTACGAGATGCGAGCCGACCTCCACCTCGGACTACTCCAACTCGCCTGCGGCATCATCTGCTTGAGACGACTCCGTGCCTCATCCTGAAACGATCAGTTACTGACCTTGAAGTCGTCTTGTCGTAGGGGCTGACGGTTGGTGATTGGCGCGGTATGCCGGAGGTATGAGGTATCCGCAAGGTGGGGGTCTTAACGCGGAGAGACAAGCGTTCCGTGAGCGGGTCCGGATGGAAGCGGTCGGGATGCTCGCGGACGTGCGGGGCAGTACGGAGATCGCGAAGGAGTTGCGGGTCAGCGTCCGGTCGGTCCAGCGATGGCGACGGGCCTGGCGGGAGGCCGGGCAGGACGCGGTCCGTTCCCGCGGTCCAGCGTCCCGTCCGAAGCTGAGCGATGTGCTGTTCGCCGTGCTCGAGGAGGAGTTGGCCAAGGGCCCGATCCCGCGCGGCTGGCCGGACCAACGATGGACCCTGGCCAGGATCAAGACGCTGATCGGACGGCGGTTCCACAAGAGCATGACGTTGTCGAGGATCTCCCAGATGTTGCGGAGGCACGGCTGGAGTCATCAGGTTCCGGCCCGGCGTGCCGTCGAGCGGGACGAGACAGCCGTGGCCAGCTGGGTGAAGGAGGTGTGGCCGGACCTGGAACTACCGCGGGGCGCTCGGGGCCTGGATCGTCTTCGAAGACGAGGCCGGATCCTCGATGACGCCGCCGGCCTCTCGAACCTGGGGCCGGCGCGGAACCACTCCGGTTATCCGGGTCCGCGGCCGTTCTCAGATACGTTTCTCCACTGCGGCCCTGTGCTGCTACAAACCTGGCGAACGTTCTCGCCTGATCTACCGGCCCAAACGTCATACCGATCACCGGAGCGGCGGGCGCAAGAGCTTCGCCTGGACCGAGTATCGCGACCTCCTCATCGCCGCCCACCGGCAGCTCCACGGGCCAATCATCCTCATCTGGGTCAACCTGAACGTCCACAAGGACCGCCGCATGCGGGCCTTCATCGACGCGCAGGGCTGGATCAGCGCCTACCATCTGCCGCCCTACGCACCCGACCTCAACCCGGTGGAAAGCATCTGGTCGATCCTCCGGCGGACCACCCAGGCCAACACCGCTTTCACCGACCCCGACCACCTCATCCGCCGCCTACGACACGGCCTCCGCCAGATCCAGTACCGCGGCCACCTCATCGACGGATGCCTCACCGCGACCGGACTCACATTCACGACACCACGCCTACAACCTCAGTAGAAGTAAGCGCTCGCCTTCGGCCGATCAGGCAGGTCCCGCCCTTGCCTGCTGCGGCCCTTAAAAGTGCACGCTCCGACAACGGGCGGGTACCGCACCTGGCTCCGGCAGTGACCAGTCGTGCTGGTCAAGTCGTGCGGCCGGCACGAGGTCGACTCCTGAACGGAACCTATGCAGTGGCCTCCGAGTTGCTTACTGAGTACATGACGGATCGTCCCTGCTTGTGCCGTTGGACGTGGCCCTTGGCGACGAGCCCCTCGATCGTGTTGCGGACCACTTGGGCAGAGGGGTTCCGGCCCGGGTGCTTCCGCAGGAACTCCTCATGCACCTCCCTGGCCAGGCGTGGTTCGCCTTGAGTGCGGAGCAGGTTCAGGACGAGGTCTCTGAGCAGGGGCTGTTTGTCGCCGCCCTTCGGGGTGGCCTGCTTCTCGGGCCGATGGCGACCGCTCGCAGGCAAGTCCGGGGAAACTTCGGCGCGGTGCTGCCCCGGTGCTGCGGGGGCTCCCGAAGAGACGCCTTCTTGTGCCCGGCGCGGTGCAGGCGCCGTCGAAGACGGCCCGGTAAGGTTGCAGATGTTCACCAACAGGGCCTCCTCCTCCCGTAGCGCCTCCACGTAACTCATCAGTTCTGCTTGCCGGCGGCGGTTTTCCTCCAGGTCCGCGGCGGCTTGTTCCGCGTAGCGCGACTTGAGTGGTGCGGGGGCTGATTCACTCACAGCCATTATTCCTTTGTTCGTGGGTGACGCTGCGCATGGTACTCACGGGCCGTGCCGAGGCAGAGCCGCCGGGAACGTACAAAAGCACACGATATGGCCAGTATGGCTTGAGGTGGCCGCTGCAGGCCGAGCGATGTCCGCTGGATAAGCCAGGCAACATCCCCCTTTGGTACGAGCCCCGCGGCCATGGTTCAGGTATGTGCCGAACGGCATGTCCTTGGCGTGAGGCCACCCGCTGCGAGGTGAACGCGCCCACCGATATGGAGGCGGGGCAACTCATCTCGTGAGGTAACCAACCCCGCACGTCGGCTGTCCGCCCATTGGCCACAGCTCTGCAGCAAACGGGTAAGGTATGCGACAAAGGGAATCCGTCGGTGGAGTAAGGAGCATGGTGAGCACCAGGAGTTATCACTCCCTGAGGCGCATGCGCTCAGCCTCTGAGACTCGTGCCGCGATCCTGCGGGCGGCCGAGGACCTCTTCATCGCTCAAGGCTACTCCACCGTCACGGTGGGAAAGATCGCCGCGACTGCTCAAGTGGCGACGCAGACCGTCTACAGCAGTACGGGTGGCAAGGCGGAAATCCTTATGGAACTGCTTATCCCCGCCATCGAAGACCCGAGTGTTGCGCGTACGATGCGTCAGATCACCGAGACCGAGGATCCGCGTGAGGTCATCAACGCCACCGCGCAGGGGACACGGCAAGCACACGAGGGGCACTGGCAAATGCTGGAGGCCCTGGTGCCCCAGTGCCATGCCGAGCCCACCGCTGCAGCGGTGCTGGCGGCAGGCAATGCGGAGTTCATGAAGGTGCTCACGCTCATCGCTGAGCGGCTGCGGGACCTCAATGCGCTGCGTCCGGACTTGACCACGGACAAGGCCGCCGACTTGCTCTGGTTCCACCTGGGCCAGGACGCCTGGTTCAGCCTGGTCGGCCACCGGCACTGGAGTTTCGATGATGCCGAGGAATGGCTGGCGAAAGCAGCAAAATGGGCACTGCTCGCAGACCCTGAGGTCGAGCGGTAGCGGGTCCGTCCGTTGCCTCAGGGCAAGCTCTCCCTCGCCGCCGGCGTACGCGTCCGGCGAGAAGTTCCTGAGCACGCTCTGACGGAGCCCCTGACTTATCGCTGGGGTCTCGCGGGTCCTCTCTTGACGCCGCTGACGCTTCCGGTGCTTTCTCTCCGCGGACTGGAAGAAGGCATCGTCGGCAACGACCGCTGGTCGGTGGAGCGTTTCTATGCCGGTGGGAACCGCAGATGACCACGCGGAGTGCCGTACTCCGTCGACGCGACGTACGGTCACCATGCCGTATCGACTGTCGCCGGCGCCGGAGTACCTACGGCTCGGAGCCTGCTCATGCTCTGGCGCCGGCGACATCGTCGATTTCATAGGGATACACGTGGGTCACCGCCAAAGCGGTGGCGTGACGCCGCGGTACTGGCATGGGCCATTCGGTGCAGCGGGTGGGCCGGGGCCCTCCGAGGTGCTCAGAAGGGCGGACGACACCTGAACCTGAGCCGGTTCTTCAGCTCGCGCCCGCACCAGAAAGTACTGCAAGTGCTGCCCGGGCCTGTTCCCGCATGACAGGTACGAACTCCAGCGCAGGTGCAGGAAGCCCCGACAGGATGAGAGCCACCTCCTGGGGTGTCCCGACCTCGTCGAAGAACCCCACCGTCAGGTGCGCCGCTTCCGGGGGGGAGGTGATGATGACCTCCTGCGAGAAGTCCGCCCAGCTTTCGGAGGGCAGCTTCTCCAGGGCGGGGAACAGGATGGGTTCCTCGTGGTCCAGGTGGCGGTGGACGAGATCACGTACCACTTCGGCCGCTCGGTGCAGGCCCTCCCGGTCGGCGTCGCTCTCGGCCGGAGCGTTTTCCAGCGCATCAAGCGCCCCGTCCAGCTGGTCGTGCTCCTTGCTGAGGGCGGCGAGCTCTTCGGCTGCCTCCGGAGCAACGGCGGAAATCATCGGCCAGAGCTGTTGGTCCTCCGTCTTGTGGTGGTGGTGCAGGTTCTTGACCAGGTAGTCGCGCAGTTCGGCGACAGCTGCGAGAGGTGCTGACGGACGCAGTGCAGCCTGCGACAACAGCGTGGTGGCGCGACGGTGCAAGCCATGGGACAGGCGCGTCTCAGTAACAGCGACGGCTTCCGTACCAGAACGATTCATAGTGTGGACTCTAATCGATAGATGGCACTCTATGTAAACCCTTCACGGCTTGTGGAGGGTATACGTCGGCATCCCGGCACGATCTGCACCCTTGAGCGGGATGCGCGCCGCAGAACAAGCACGCCACCTATGACGGGCGGCAAGTACGGGCGTGGTCCAAGGAGGCCCTGAACTCGTTGAGCGCGCACCGCGCCCGCGCTGTGTGCAGCATCCGGATCGGCATGCCGAACCGAGCCCTTCGGCTTCGTCGCCCACTGCTCCGGTCGATACGTGCAGATCACCGGATTGAAGTCCGGTCTCGTGATCTGCCTTCACACCACTCATGGCTCCGGTCGGCCACGGCGGCCCAGCCTTGATCCCGAGTCGGGACTGCTCGCTGCCTGGGAGTGCCTCGGCAACCGGCTCGGCTGCACCCGGGAGCCCTGCGAGGAGCCGCCCCTCCAGGCGGGTCCATGCGCTGAAGGAACCGGGTGCGTCCGCGTCCACGTGGGAGAAGGCCGGCACTCAAGAGAAGCGCCGGCCTCAGTGCAGCACCGCTCTCAAGGACCTTCGCCGGGACGACACCTGCAATGGGCACCGTGCTCCACCGGCGCGACCGTAACCTGATCGAGCTCATGGCCGACGCGCAGGATCTCGCCAGGGCGGCTGCCGTCCGAGGAGCCGCATCGGAACCCCTGCGGGCACCATGCGTGCCCCCGGCTCTTTTCGCGCCTGCGGGGTCAATGTCGTCGAATGCGCGGCGCGCCCCGACTGTTTGGTGAAGGCGTCGTGGCAGGGCACCTCCTCTCCGTCGGCAATCGGCTTCGTCCTGACCCTCCGGCCCGCAGAACAGGAACCCCGCCCATGGGCGACACCTCCTTCCGCGTACTGCCGTCCTGCCGCGGCCTGCGCCTCGACGGGACTGCGGCAGCAGGCATCGGACCCCCGGCATGCACTCCGGCTGAGCCAGGAGCCAGGAGCCAGGAGCCAGGAGCCGGGAGCCCGGGGCCCGGAGCGATGCGAGGAACCTTTGCTTTGCGTGTTCGCCTCACCGGTCGGCGAACAGGTGTAGCGCTGAGCAGGTGTATCTTGAGGACCAGTCTCATGGAGCTCTCTAATGAATAAAGAGCACCTCGCTCAGGAGTTGTCATGCACATAGATCGCCGATCCGCCGACAATACGGGCATCGTCCTCATCGACTACGTCACGGGCTTCGCCAACGTGTTCACGTCTCAGACCGTGAGCGAGAACGTCAACGGGGCCGTGGGCCTGGCCAAGGCGGCACTGGGCTATGAGGTACCTCTCGTGGTGACCCTCGGCCCCGCGCAGGATCCTCGCGGCCCCCTCTACCCGGAGCTGTCCGCCCTCCTGGGCGAGCACCCAGTCGTGCACCGCGGAGGCTCATTCGATGCGTTCGATCACCCGGGTTTCGAAGCCGCAGTGGCGGCCATGGACCGGAAACACCTGGTCCTCGCCGGCCTGATGACCGAGGGGTGCATCGTGCACACCGCCCTGGGCGCCCTGCGCCGTGACTATGAGGTGTCGCTCGTCATCGACGCGACCGCCGGGGAGACGCCGGCCATTCACGACGCCGCCGTTACCCGCCTCGTTCAGTTGGGCGTCACACCTACTTCATGGCTGTCCCTGGCCTCCGAGTTCCAGCGGACCTACGACGACGAGAAGTCCGTCGGGGTGTACTACGACCTTCTGGCACTCAAGCCGGGCATGAACAAGAACCTGCACGCCCTGCAGTCGGCGGTGGCACTCGGCCAGCCGGGCTGACCGCGAACGGACAGCCCGTGCCCGAACGCGATGGCGCGGCCGGCCCGGTGAGCCCGGCGCGCTCCGACAGCCGCTGTTCGCATCACGCCGACGGCGGGGAAACCGGCCTCAGATCGTGCTCCCCGCGAAGCCCTCGGCGAGCCTCTTCGAGTCGGCCCCGAGCGAGCGGTGGTGAAGCGCAACGAGCGGGGCCTCCGGCCTGTTGATTGAGGTGTCTGAAATCTCCGCCACGGTGCTCCGGATGCCTCATGGGGCGGCCACCCTGCCGCACCCGACCTGTCCCATGCGCTCGTCGTGGAGGGGGGTCACCGTGCTGGTCCTCACCGACCCCGGCAGCCGGCGGCTGAAGTCCTGGGTGAATCTTTCGCAGGCCCCGATCCAGCTCCCGTCGCATGACGCCCGTTGCCGGAGCCACCCTCACGCTGGAGGGGCAACGCTGAGCAGGGGCTCAGGGAGCGGTGCGGGGCAATGCGGCAAGGGCTGCCGAGGCTATGTCGGTCAGTGTTTCCTCGCTCGCTCCGGCCTTGCCGAGCGCTTCCATGCCGCGCAGCACGGCGAGCGCCAACGCAGCCAACTTTCCCGTGTCCGCGTCCGCAGCGATATCGCCATTGCGCTGACATGCTGCGATGTCGTTCTCCAACAGCGCCTGCAGCGACTCCATGGCCGCGCGCGCCCGCTTGGCCACCGTCTCGTCGTGTTCGGCCAGCTCGGCGGCGCCCTTGGCCAACAGGCATCCGCGGCGGGCAGTGTCTGCGGCAGTCGCCGCCGCCACCGCGTAGACGTGGGCGGACAGCCGTGCGTAGGCGTCTGCGTCGCTGCCGCCCAGCTGCAGACTCACAGCTTCGACGACGGAGTCGCAGTAGTCGTCGAACACGCGATGGAACAGTTTCTGCTTTCCGCCGAACGCGCCGTACAGGCTGCCCTTGCCGAGCCCCGTTGCCTCGGCAATGTCCTCCATCCGCGTGGCGGCGTACCCACCCGACCAGAACCGCTCCCGGGCAGTGTCCAGTACCTGCTGCTCGTCGAACTTCCTCGGTCGTGCCATGGGAGTAGCTTACCGGTTCTTGACTGGTTCGTCCATAACAACTAACGTTATGGACGAACCAGTCAAGAACCGAAGAGTGAGGGTGTCATGACGGAAGTACTCGCAGGCAAGGTGGCGGTAGTCACCGGAGCGGGCAGCGGCATCGGGCTCGCCATCGCCAGACGGTTCGCTGCGGAGGGGGCGCGGGTGTTTTTGACCGGTCGCCGCCAGGAGCCGCTCGACGCGGCCGTCGCTGAAATCGGGCCGGCGGCCACCGGTGTGAGGGCCGATGTTTCGGTGCAGACGGACCTCGATGACCTTTACTCGCTCGTGAGCCAGGAGGCGGGTCGCATCGACGTACTTGTCGCCAACGCCGGCAGCGCTGTCCCTCAGCGTCTCGGTGAGATCACGGAGGAAGCCATCGACGCCACCTTCGGTACGAACGTGAAGGGCACGATCTTCACGGTACAGAAGGCGCTGCCCCTGCTGTCGGACGGCGCCTCGATCATAGTGACGGGATCGACCAACGCCCTCCGCCCCGGACCGGGCCTGGAGATCTACGGCGCATCAAAGGCGGCGCTGCGTAACCTGGTGCGCAGTTGGGCGCTCAGCGCGCAGGAACGGAAGTTTCGGGTGAACGTGCTGAGCCCCGGTCCGACCGAGACCCCGGGCCTGATCGGCGTCGTGGGTCCGGACCACCAGCTCGCTTCAGGGGTGCCGCTCGGCAGGATCGGCCGCCCGGATGAGATCGCCGCCGTGGCGACGTTCCTGGCCTCGGACGCTTCCAGCTTCGTCAACGGCGTCGACTGGTTCGTCGACGGAGGCCAGGCACAGGTCTGACCACGCCCCTCAACCAGCGCGAAAGCGCACCACGCACACGTACCAGGAGAAAAAAATGAACGGCCACAGTGATACCCGGAAGCGTCGCGAAGAGATCGCTATCAGATATTTCCGCATGGTGGACGCTGGTAATCCCGCGGTCATCGACCTCTTCACCGAAGATGCTCGTCTGTTCTACCCGAAGTTCGGCCTCGCGCGGGGAAGGAGCAGATCGGAGCATTCGCTCAGGGGCTCGCACGGGGAATCGCGTCGCTCGAGCACGAGATCGAGGACTTCACTGTGCTGACGTCCGGGAGTCACGTGGTTGTGGAGGGTGCGGAAAAGGGAACAACGACGTCAGGCGTGGACTTCCCTGACGGCGTTTACTCCTTCGGGCTGTTCTGTAATGTGTTCGAGTTCGAGGGTGAACTCATCAAGCGGCTCCACATCTATGTGGACCCTGACTTCGCCAACACGCATGCCGAAGGTGTGGCCTGGGGCAAGTCGGTGCGGGACGGCATCGCCAGTCTGTAGTCACAGGTCAACAGGGCATGTGCGGGTTGGACATGGGTGCCGAAATGGGGGGTGAAGCGTCTTGCTTGCTGGAACAGTCGTCAGGACTTCAGCTGAGCGAAGACGCGTTCGCTCTGGAGCTCTCAGCCGGGCGCTCCGCGGCCAGGTCGTCGGTTACGGCCTGGGGGGTGCGGGCGCCCAGGAGACCAGGACATCCAAGGTCTCGTTGACGTGCCGCCAGGCGGCCCAGGGTGTCCCGAAACCGGCTCCGCGCTGCGAGAACATCTTGTTCCTGTGCAGACCGGCGAGAGCAAGCAACGCCTGGTCGAAGCAACTGGCCTTGCACCAGCGGGTGTGGCGTGAGGGAAAGGGCGGGGCCAGGGCACGGCAGAGTGGTCCGACCCCGCCCATTCTCTCACGCCACGAGCTCCACCTGCACTGCCGTCAATGGCCCTGTGCTTCGCGGAACAGCCGACGCACGAGCCGGTTGTCGTACAGTCCCCGGTAGGAGTGAATCAGCCCGTCCTGGCCGACTTCCAACCGGTCGTCTCCATGGAACTCGATGGCTCGGTCACCACCCTTCGGGGTTCCTTTGAAACGCCATGCAACCACGATCGCATCACGCTCCGCCTCTACGTACAGCCCGATGCGCGTAAAAGAGGATGAGCCCTGCGGGAAATTCCGAGCCATGCTCAGTACATGCTGACGGACGTGCTCGCGGCCACGCCGCGTGTCCCCCAGCGCAGGTTCGTCATAGAGCAGGTCGTCTGCACACAGTGCTGCTACCGCATCACCGTCCAAATCATTCCAAGCCTTCTCCCATTGGTCACAGATAATTTCGAAGCGTGCCGAACGAGCAGTGCTTGCAGAAATTTTGGTCACATCCCTAATTGCTGGTGGGTGAGGCGGCCGGGGTCCGCTCACGATGATGAGGTGTCGGGAGATGCTGCGGCAGTCCGTCAACGAACCCGTTAAGGCGACTGTGAGTCCGGTTTCGGGCCAGTGCAAGTGGTGACAGCTGCCCGGTTGTTGGCCGCGCGGCTCACCTTGCCGCGTCTCCTGGGCAGGGGGTCAAGAGTTTCCTGTGAATGGGGGTGCCCGACGCCCGGAGTGGAACCCCGCTTCCGCCGTACCGCAGAGCGACGATTTCCGCGACGATGGACACAGCGGTCTCTTCGGGTGTGCGGGCGCCGAGATCCATGCCTATGGGTGAATGGAGCCTTGCCAGCTCGTCCTCGTCGAGCCCGGCTTCACGCAGTCTGCGCCGGCGGTCGGTGTGCGTACGCCGGGAGCCCATGGCGCCCACGTAGGCGACGGGAAGACGAAGGGCGAGTTGAAGGAGTGGTATGTCGAACTTGGCTTCATGCGTGAGGACGCAGAGCACAGTTCGTTCGTCCGTCTGCGTGCCCGCCAGGTAGCGCTGCGGCCAATCGGTGACGACTTCGTCGGCTGCGGGGAATCGGGCGGTCGTGGAGAAGACGGAACGGGCATCGCACACCGTCACGTGATAGCCGAGGAGTTTCCCCGCTGGAATCAGCGCGGCGGCGAAATCCGTGGCGCCAAAGACAATCATTCGAGGCGCCGGGACACGCACCTCCACCAGCAAGGTGAGCGATGCGCCGCTGTACGGGCTCCCGACGACCACCGTGGCTGTCCGTCCTGTCGTCAAAGCGGTGCACGCTGCTGCCACAGCGGATGCCTGCAGGTCCGGATGATCACCGAGACCGCCTTGATGGGACCCGTCGGGCAGGACCAGCAGTCCACGGCCCCTCAGTTCCTCCGGGCCATCTGCCACCCGTACTGCCGCGGCTGCCTTGCCCGAGACAGCAACAGCCAGGACGGACGCGAGAAAGGTCCGGAAAACATCCGTCCTTCGTACCGAAGTAACCAGCACATCGATGCTGCCGCCGCAGGTCAGTCCAACCGAGAAGGCGTCCTCGTCGCTGTATCCGAAATGCTCCAGCACGGTGGCACCGTCGAGCAGGGCTTGTTGGCACAGGTCGTAGACAGCGCCCTCCACGCAACCGCCCGAGACCGATCCGACGGCAGTTCCGTCGGAAGCCACAGCCAGGGCGGCGCCCGGTGCACGGGGGCACTGCCACTGACAGCGGTAACTGTTGCTATGGCGAAGTCGCGGTCCTCGCTGAGCCAACGGGACAACTCCTCGGCGATGTCCAGCATTCAAATCTCCAGTCGGCCTTGAACACGCCCGGGTCATGCTGATGGTGCGCTGCAGGGACAGCAGGGCCGGCCATGTCCAGAGGAGCGTCGCGCACGATTCAACTGCCAGGAGTGCGGCAGGGGCACAGTAGAGGCTGTCGGGCGCGGAGTGCGCGCGAGGGGCCTGGGGGTGGGGCGCGACGGCAGGGATGGCCTGCCGCCAGGCGTACGGGACGGAAGGGCCCGGAGTCGCATCGTTCCGGGGCTGCTGAGCCGTCGGCCTGCGCGGGAGACCTCAAGTTCGCATGCGCCTGTTTTGGTGGGTGCCATCTGCGGACATGCGGGTACAGGGGGTTGGTAGCTGTGGGTGGCAACGGGTGAAGCGGTGAGCTGCCGACATGCTGGGAGCTCGTCTTCTCCAGACGCAGGCTCGGATCGGATCGCTGTCCTCCGGGACTCCGCGAACGCAGTGGGCAGGGCGTCGGCGGACACGCCCCTTCTACGCCACGGTGTTGAACCGGTGCTGGTAGGCCCGCGGTGAGATTCCCAGACGACTGATGAAAGTACGCCGCAGGGTTTCCATGCTTCCGAAGCCCGACATGAAGGCAGCGTTGGTGACTGATTCGCCGTTGTCGAGAAGCGAGCGGGCGCTGTCGAACCGCACTTGCTCGACGAACTTGGCGGGTGTCGTCTGCACTTCTTCCTGGAAGAGGCGACAGAGGTGGCGAGGGCTGACGGCAGCGCGCCGGGCGAGGTCTGCCAGGGTGTACTGCGCAGTGGGGTCCGCAAGGATCTCCTCGGTGAGCTTGCGGACCAGGGGGTTGCGGGGGATGAGCTTTCCTGTACTGGCGACATCGTTGTCCGGCGGTTGATAGACCAGGAGATCCCGAGCGACCACGCTGTGTACCTTGTTGCCCTGGTCTTCTCTGAGGAGGTGCAGGGTCAGTGCGATCCCGGCGCTTTCCCCGGCTGAGGTGATGAGGTTGCCGTCCGTGACGAGCTCGCTGTCATGGACGACTTCGGCCTGTGGGTAGCGGTCCTGCAGTCGTTGGGTGTGGTTCCAGTGAGTGGTGACCTTCCGGCCGTCGAGGAGGCCGGCGGCTCCCAGGACGAAGGCGCCCGTGCAGAGGCTTGCCACGCGTCTTGCGCGTCCTGCCAGATGGCGTGCCGCGGAGATGTGCTCGAAGGTGAGGGCGCGGGTGGGCATGCTGCAGCCTCCCGCGATGATTACGGTGTCGAGCGGCCCTTCGTCGTGGGCGTCGGAGTCGACGTGCAGAGAGAGGCCACTGCCCGTCTTTATGTTTTTGCCGTCGGGAGAGCAGATGACGAGTTCATAATTGCTGCTCGCGTGCCGTGACTCGGCGAAGACTTCCGAGGGCGCGGCAATATCCAGCATGGATACACCGTCGACCACAAGCAGGGCAATTCTACGTGTTCCGGCCATGTCCGGTACCGATCCGTTCATGGAGTGATCGTAGGAAACGACTGGATGATGTGTCAATTGTTTAGAGGTATCTCTAATCATTTACCCGCTGTTCACACCCGTCGGCGGATCTCTCGTCCAAAGGTAGAGAAACCCTGCCCCATGCTCGCCTGACCAGGGCTTCTGGGAGACCAGGGAGGTCACTGGTCGAGTCCCTGGGACCCACGGGACCGCGGGTGGCGCGGGCCCCGCAGAGGACAGGAGACGCGAGGCGTGCCCAGGGCGACGCGGGTGGCATCTGGGCTCGCACAAACGTATCGTCCCACCCTCCGCGGCGGCTGATCTTCGACACAGGATCGGTACTGGCGCGGCGGGGTGGGGAAGCAGCACGTTTGAAGTCGCCGGCAACCCGCCTGAAGCGAGGCGCAACGTTGCGTGAGGAACGCCTTCCGCGCAGGCCGGGCTCGGCAAAGCTGGTTCCCCCGTCCGGTCCTGTCGTCTCCGAGACTTCCGTGACGGTAAGGAGCAAGCGGTGGCGATTGTTCTTCGGCGGGTCGGCCGCAGCAGGTGGCCGTCCTGAACGTCCTGCCCCGTAGGGGACGTGTCCTTCTGAGGGCTGGGCAGCAACGTCCGGCGGAGGGACGTATTCACCCGCCCCAACCACCAGGATCTTAGGTATGAACGAACATCTTCTTGAGATACGTAACCTTGGCAAGGTCATGCCTGCAGCAACGAACCAGGCACCGGTCCCAGTACTGCGAGGTATCTCACTCGACGTCGCACGCGGCGAGTTCGTCGCCATCGTCGGACCGAGCGGCTCAGGGAAATCCACTCTGTTGTACTGCATGTCGGGATTGGAGCCTCCCACCGAGGGAACGGTTCGCATGCTCGGGAAGGATCTGGCTGCTCTTGACCGCAGAGCGCAGGCTCGGCTGCGACGTGACCATGTGGGTTTCATCTTCCAGTCCTACAACCTCATTCCCTCGCTCACCGCAGCGGAGAACGTGGCTCTGCCCGCCCGGCTGGCCCGTCGCAAGACCGACCGCGCACGAGTCGACTCTGCGCTGTCGGCCGTAGGCATGAGCGGGCAGGCCCGGCAGAAGCCGGGAACACTCTCGGGCGGGCAGTAGCAACGGGTGGCCATCGCCCGAGTCCTGGCGATGAGCCCGGACATCGTGTTCGCCGACGAGCCGACCGGAGCCTTGGACACAGAGGCAGGGAGGCAGGTCCTGGCTCTCCTGCGGGACACCGCGGCCCAGAACCGCTCGGTGGTGATGGTGACGCACGACCTGCAGGCAGCCGCCCGCGCCGACCGGGTCCTCGTCCTGCGAGACGGCGCCGTCCACCGTGAATTGCTGCCCGAGCGCCGAGGAAGTCTTCGATGCGGTGACGGGCAGCGGAAGTCAGGTGGCCTGACGTGATTCGTCTGGTTCTCGGCTACCTCATCGACAATCTGCGCATCTGGCTCGGCGCCGCACTGTCCGCTGCCGTGACCGCCGTCGTGGGCGCGATTGCCGCCAGCGACATCCAGACGGCCACGGAGATCGGTGGCACCGCCGGCCTCGCCCTGTACGGGATCAGCGGCACCGTCATCCTCCTCAGCGCCCTGACGTCCGTAGTTGTGCTCGGCTCGATCACCAACCTGGCAGTTGCCCTGCATCAGCGCTCATACGCCCTCTGGCAGCTGGTCGGGCTCGGCCCGCATCAGGTCCGCACGGTGGTCCAGGCCCAGCTCGCCCACATGGCCCTGATCGGAGGTGCCGCAGGATGCGCAGTGGCCGTGCCGCTACTGCGCCTACTGCTTCGCCGATGTGCCGCACCTGCGGGACGTGACGCCGGCATTCGGTCCGCTTGCCGCCGGCGCAGTGATGGCGTGCGTACTGGGGATGGTGCTTCTCGGGGGTTCACGCGGTGCCCGCCGTGCTTCCCGGACACCAGCTGTCCAGGCGCTGCACGAACCTGAGGCAGCCACCAAGAGCATGAGCACGACGCGGTGGCTCACCGGCGCGGCCCTGCTTCTCATCCTGATCAGCATCGTCATGAGCCTGCCGGGGGCGAATCCGGAGAAGGCGGCGACGTCACTGATGCTGAACGGGCCCCTCGCGGCTGGTCTTCTGTCCGCTCTCAGCCCGGTCTTCATGGTGGCGCTCCTGCGCACGTGGACTGCGGTCATGCCGGTGTCCCTGCCCGGTTGATGGCTCGTGCTGCTGCTGTCTCTGACCGGTGCCACGGTCACGCTGTTCATGGCCGGCCGCCAGCGGGACCGCGAGGTCGCCCTGCTGATGGTGAGCGGCGGGACAACGGCCACGGTCGTGGCCGCAGCCGCGTCCGGGGCCGTCATCTATGTGACCACGGCCGTCCTGCTCGCCGTTCCCACCGTGCCTGCCACCGGTCTCATCGGTGCCTGGGCGCTCGATATGCCACCCGCGTTCGGTCTCGGCGCCGTGGGAATAGTCGTCGGTGCAGGTCTCGTCCTGATCACGGCCGCTGCTGTCGTGCCGGCGATGCTGGCCCTGCGCCAGAACACCGTGCGTGCACTCGCCTCCGAGCGAGACCTCGGGAACCGTCTTCAGGCCCGTCGCTGTCCGAATCCTCAACGCGCGAGCGATCTGTCGGTACGGGCAAGCAGGAGGCCCCGTATCCGGACGAGGGCAATGGATCCGCGTAACGAGTTACGCCTGCGTGACGCTCTCGGCCAGTGTGTGCAAAGTCCGGCCGAGTACATGGCGTTCACGCTGACGGCGAAGCGCACGGCGGGCGAAGCTGCTGCTGCGTCCTTCGCCCCCTCAAGCGTCGGGTGAGGGACGGCAGGCTGCCCCCCGCTTCATGACGCCCTGCTGCAGGGCGCCTGGCGGCACACGAAAGCGGCAGTACCCGTCCGTCTGGCCGGGTACTGCCGCAAGGGGCTCGTCAGTCGCCGACGGGTTCGTGGACCTCAGCGAAGTCCGCTACGTGGTCCCGCGCGAAGTCGGTGATGGTACGGGGCGGGTTGCCGGTCACCTTCTCCACGGTGTCGGTGATGCCGGCGCCGTAGCCCTGACGCAGGATGCCGTCGTAGAGCGTGGCCATGTCCTCCGCGTACTCGGGGGTGTTGCCGTCAGCCATGTAGCGACGAAGAAACTCCTCCCGGGTGGTGTCGAGGTGGCTGAGAGGCTGACCCAGGACCTCTCCCACCCGAGCGAGGGCCTGGCCGACGGTGAGCGCTTCCGGGCCGGTCAGTACCAGGTCGCGGTTCTCCGTGGAGACGTCCATGAGTTCGGCCGCGGCGACATCAGCGATGTCACGGGAGCTGATCATCGACATGGAGCCCTCGCCCGTCGGCAGAGGGAGACTGCCCGAGGAGTCGATCCAGGGAATGTACTGCAGCAGATTCTCCATGAAGAACGAAGGGCGCAGCACCGTATGCGTGAGCCCACTGGCCGTCAGTTCCTGCTCCGCCGCATGGTGGACACGGGCCAGAGCCAGCGGGGCATCAGGTGAGGCGCCGCCGACGCTGAGCTTGACCAGGCGTCCTACTCCCGCTGCGGAGGCTGCCCGGATCACGAACAGTTCCTGGTCGAGCTGGTCGGGCACATTGGCCGCCACCAGGAACACCGCGTCGATGCCTTCCATCAGCGGAGCAACGGCCGCTTCGTTCGCCAGATCAGCTACCACGACCTCCACGCCCGGCAGTTCCCGGCCACGTAGGGTAGTGGCACTCTGTTGACGACGCACGACGCCCCGAGCCGGCACTCCCTGCTCGGCGAGCCTGCGCACCACCAGACTGCCGACAGTGCCTGATGCCCCGGTGACGAGTACCTTCATGTCATCTCCTCCTTGTGTCTGTGACAGCCAGGGCACAACGTGATGTCACCAGCTGTGGCTGCCGTGTGAAAAATCCGTCGGCTGAATGCCGACAGGGAGCACAGCGCTCCGACCCGCCGGGCCGTTCCGCGGAACAGGTCATGCGGGGTCATGAAGGTCGGGCCGCCCCTCTGCGAGCACCCGGTGTCCCGCGTGCGGACGTCCGACCAGGGGTCACGTGCTCATCGCAGGCTCTGATGGAGACTCATGCTGGCAGGGGAAGCGTTCCGCAGGTCCTCCAGGCGCAGCGGCAGGTCCCGGAAACGCCGACCCGTGGCATGGTGCACGGCATTGGCGACAGCGGCTGCGGCACCGACGACGCCGATCTCGCCAATCCCCTTGCCACCCACCGGGCTGAGCTCGTCGTCTGTCTCGGGCAGCATGACTACGTCGATGTCGCCGATGTCGGCGTGCGTCGGGAAGTGATAGCCGGCCAGGTCGGACTGGACGAAGTCCCCGAAGGTCTCGTCGATGTCCGCCGCTTCCATCAGGGTGCCACCGATGCCCATGATCATGCCTCCGATCAGTTGGGACCGGGCGGTGCGCGGGTTGATGATGCGCCCGGCCGCGAAGACGCCGAGCATCCTTTCCACCCGTATCTGGCCCGTGACGGCATCGACTTTGACCTCGGCGAATTGAGCTCCGTAGGCGTTGCGGCTGACGTCCCGCATGGCGCTCACCTCCTCGGTGGTGTCAACGTCCACCGTTGTTCCCAGCGGTGCGCCGTCGCGGAGCCGGTCTCTGAGGACGCGGCCGGCTTTGTCGACCGCCCATCCCCAGGAAGCGGTGCCCAGGGAGGCTCCGGCGAATGCGGCCGCGCTGTAGGAGGCACGGCCGAGGTCCAGGCGTACACGCGCGACGGGCACTTCGAGTGCGTCCGCAGCGATCTGAGCAAGCACCGTTCGCGACCCTGTGCCGATGTCCACCGCCCCGATCGCTACGGTGAAGGTGCCGTCGGTCTCGGCGGTGGCGGAGGCGCGGCTCGGTACGGTGAAGACGGGATAGCGGGACGCCGCCACGCCCGTGCCGACAAGCCACCGACCGTGACGTCGGGTTCCCGGACGCCTGTCGCGGCTGACCCAGCCGAACTGCTCTGCTCCCGTTTGCAGGCACGCGACCAGGTTGCGGCTGCTGAACGGCTTGCCGTCGGAAGGATCGACCTCAGGCTCGTTGCGGATCCGCAGCTCGATGGGGTCCAGGTCCAGACGGTGGGCGAGTTCGTCCATGGCGCATTCGAGGCCGAACATGCCCGGCGTCTCTCCGGGCCCGCGCATCCAGCCTGCTGAGGGAACGTCGAGGCGCACCGCAGTGGCGGTGGTGCGCGCGTGTTCGGCGGCGTACATCATGCGTGCGGAGCTCGCCGTCTGGTCGACGTAGTCGGACAGTGCCGAGGTCATGTGCTGGGCTTCGTGCACGATGGCGCTCAGCTTGCCCTGGCCGTCTGCGCCGAGCCTGATGCGCTGGGCCGTCGGTGACCGGTAGGTGGCGTGCGCGGTCATCAACCGGCGATTCCACGCAACCTTGACGGGCCGGCCGACCAGCTTCGCGGCGAGAACAGCCAGCACCGCAGGTGGCCGGGGAGCTGCCTTGGCGCCGAATCCTCCGCCGACGTAGTCGCAGACCACTTCGACGTCGTCGGCGTCCATGGCCAGCAGGGCGGCGAACGCCTGGCTGGTGTTGGAGGGCCCCTGCTCGGAGCTGTAGAGCGTCAGCCGCCCTTCCGTCCAACTGGCGAGAGTCGAATGCGGTTCCATCGGGTGGGGGAGCTGGGCCGGTGTGCTGTAGGCGACGTCGACGACGACCTCGGCGGCTTCCAGAGCGGCATCCGCATCACCGCGGTTGACGTTTCCCGGACCCAGGTCGCCGAGCACGGACGGCACATAGGCACGCGGATCCCGGGCCCGGAAGACGACGTCGTGTGCCTGTTCCTCGCAGTGGACGACCAATTTCTCCGCACCTTCGCGGGCCGCCTCGGCCGAGCTCGCGATGACTGCGGCGACGATCTGCCCACGGTAGGCGATCTTCTTCGACTGGAGCACGAACAGCTCCGGTACGGATGCCTGCTGCACAGGGCCGAGGTCGATGTTCGTCTCGAGCCGTGCAGCGTTGTCCGCGTGCAGGACGGCAACGACTCCCGGCGTAGCCATGGCGGAGTCCATGTCGATGTCCACGACGCGTCCCTTGGCGACGGTCGAGGTCACCGGCCACGCGTACAGCACACCCTCGACGCGGTGCTCGTAGGCGTACGTGGCTGTGCCGGTGACCTTGGCCCGTGCGTCCTGACGTTCGAGCGGCGTGCCAACCGAAGTCATCGTGTCACCTTCCGGTCCTCTGCGGGATGAGCGAGATCTGTGAGCAGGGCGGTCGTCACGTCCTTGACCAGGTCCACCTTGAACTCGTTCTGCGGCAGCGGTGTGGCATGGCGCAGTTCGGCCCGCAGGGTCCGCTCGAAGAGTTCCGGAGAGGGCCGGCGGCCGCGGAGCTCGGCTTCGGCGAGGTACGCGCGCCATGGCCGCGGGGCCACTCCGCCCCAGGCGATGCGGACCTGCTCGATCCGTCCATGGGCGTCCAGCACGACTACTGCGGCCACGCTGATGACCGCGAAGGCGTAGGACCAGCGGTCGCGTACCTTGCGGTAGCGCGATGTGGCACCTGCGGGAAGGGCGGGGAAGGCCACCTGAGTGAGGAGTTCGCCGTGCTCCAGGACGGTCTCACGGTGGGGGGTCGTGCCAGGGGCCACGTAGAAGTCCTGCAGCTTCACCGTGCGCTCCCCGGCAGCACTGCGCAGGCTCACGGTGGCGTCCAGGACCGACAGCGCAACAGCCATGTCGGAGGGCTGGGTCGCAATGCAGGAGGTGGATACGCCGAGGATACCGAGGTCGCGGTGCGCACCTGTGCGGGCTGGGCAGCCCGAGCCCGGGGCCCGTTTGTTGCAGGGCTTGCTCACATCCTGGAAGTACGTGCAGCGGGTCTTCTGCAGCAGGTTCCCGGCCGTGCTCGCGCTGTTGCGCAGCTGCCCGGATGCACCCGCGAGGATGCTTTCGGACAGCACGGGGAAGTCGGTGCGGATGACGGGGTCGGCGGCGACGGTGGCGTTCGTCGCCAGTGCGCCGATGACGGTGTGGCCGTCGCGGTGCGTCAGGTGGTCCAGCGGAAGGTGGGAGATGTCGACCAGGGCCCGCGGGCGGCTGACTCCGAGCTTCATCAGGTCAACGAGGTTGGTACCGCCGGCGAGGTAGGCCGTCCCGGGGTGGTTGGCGATCGCGGAGATGGCGTCGTCGATGCTGTCGGCACGCTGGTAGGCGAAGGGCTTCATCGGTTGCTCCCCGATGCCACCTGGGTGATGGCGGCAACGATTCCGTGGTAGGCGCCGCACCGGCAGAGATTACCGCTCATACGTTCACGGATCTCTTCCGCACCGAGCTCGGATGCCGACTTCACACCTGCGGTCACATCGGGGGTGACGTGACTCGGCCATCCTGCGTCCGCTTCCGCCAGTGCGCCCAGGGCGGAGCAGATCTGTCCTGGCGTGCAGTAGCCGCACTGCATGGCGTCGTTGGCGACGAACGCTTCCTGCAGTGGGTGCAGGCCGTCGCCCTCGGTGAGATCAGCGACTCCTTCGATGGTGACGACTGTGGCACCCTCAGCGGCCACCGCCAGCTTCAGGCAGCTGTTGGCCCGTCGGCCGTTCAGCAGCACCGTGCACGCGCCGCACTGACCGTGGTCGCATCCCTTCTTCGTCCCGGTGAGACCGAGACGATCCCGCAGGAGATCGAGGAGGGTGACACGGTGATCCACCAGCACCTTCTCTTCGGTGCCGTTGATCCGCAGGGTGACTTCGCTTGTGTGGTCTGTCTTCATTGGCCTCTCGTTTTCACATCCGGGTGCCCTTACGCCGACTACACGTCCGGGCGCGACACTGCCCATCCCTGGGTGTGATGACGCAGTCGTGTGGCCGCGATCAGAACGGCTATGACCGCAGGGACGGCGAAGAGGGTGTAGTCGGTCGGCAATCCGAAACGGTCGACGAACATGCCTCCGACGAAGGAGCCCGTCGCCAGGGACAGTTGACTGACGGTAACGAACAGTGCGAGCCCGGCCTCTGCCGTGGTCCCGCGCATCATGTAGGTCTGCAGGGAGATGGGGATGGCTCCGAAGCTGATGCCCCACAGGAACAGTGCAACGGCGGCCGCGGGCTGGGAGTGCCACTGCCCGAGGACGAGGACCGACGCCGCCAGCACCGCCGCTGCGGTGCCCAGCGTGGCGGGAATACTGTGGTCGAGCGTGGCTCCGGCCGCGAAGTTGCCGATGAACCCCGCGACACCGTAGAGCAGCAGGAGTCCGCCGACGGTCGTCGTGGAAAATCCGGCCTGCTCCGTCAGGAATGACGAGACAAAGGTATAGGCCCCGAAGTGGGCGAAGAAGAGCAGTGCAGACAGCAGCAACCCGACCCGGGCCTTCGGACTCCGCAGCAGCCCGAAGACATCCCCGATGTGCAGGGCGCCCGCAGCGGGCATCTTCGGCAGGACACGCAGTTGAACCAGCAGGACCGAGACGCTCAGTACGCTCGTGGCGGCCAAAGCCGATCGCCAATCCCAGTACTGGGCAACGAGGTTGCCCAGCGGCAGGCTCACCACCGTGCCGGCGGAGATACCGGCCATCACCAATGAGGTGGCTCGCGTCACTTGGGCCGGCGCTACCAGCCGACGGCCCACGCCGACTCCCATTGTCCAGAAGGCGCCGATCGCGCCGCCCAGCACCAGACGGGCGACCATGAGAGTGCCGAAATTGGGGGCGAGGGCCGCGATCACGTCCGACAGGGCGATGATCGCTGTCAGACCCCACAGGACAACACGCCGGTCGAGCTGCCCGAAGGCCAGCGTGAGAACGGGTGCGGCCACAGCGGCGAGAAGACCGGGCAGGACGAGGGTCAGGCCCGCTGTGCCGGCCGAGACATCGAACTGCTCCATGACGTCGGGCAGGACAGCGACCATGACGAATTGAGAGAGGACGAGCGCGAAGGACGCGGCAGCCACCGAGCCCACGGCGATCCACCTGCCGCGCCCGTCCCCGGCCGCAGGGGCCAGCGGGGTGGCCTCGTGCGAACCACGGCAGGCAGGCAGGGTGCTTCTGGCATGCTGGACGACCAATGGGTGGCGGCCATCTTCCGCCGGAGGGCCGGCAGGTGGCGGTTCGGGCTTTTGCTGGGACACCGATGGGCTCCTCGTCAGGAAGATTTCGCCGCAGGCGGCGAGCGCGGCGGACAGGTACAGCTGCTTCGGGACGGCGCTTGCGCTGCCCGGTCCGGCATCGACTTTCGGCGATGCCCTGGAGGGACTGTCCGCGGCGATCCCGCACAGGCCACAGCTGCGGGCCGGACAGGTCTCATCGAGAAGTGTTGTCGGACGGGGCCGGGGCGGCGCATGCGGCTGACGAGACGGTCCAGCATTGTCTCTCCGGGCCCCACCGCTCAGCCGAACACGGCGTTGGGTTCGGCCCGCTGCAGGGCCTGGGCAGCCGCATCCTTCACACTCCCGTAATGCGCCGGCCCATGCCCTGGCAAAATGGTGTCGGCGTCGATTCCCCCAAGCACGACCAGGGACGTGAGGGCCCGCTCGCGGTCCGCGTGGAACATGTCGGGCAGCAGCTGGGGGCCGGTGAGCTGAGAGGTCGGGTGGCCGGTCACCAGGGCGTCACCACTGACAAGCACGCCGCTGTTGGGCAGGTGGTAGACGCAGTGCCCCAGCGTGTGTCCCGGTGTGTGGATCGGGATGGGAGCTCCCGGAAGATCGAGAGGGCCGGGCGCGGGAAAGGGGCGCGGACCAAGGACGGGCACGTGGTAGGTCCCGCCGGCTCGGAGCGCATGGAACGCCCAGGGCAGGACGCCGGGGCGCAGAGCCTGTGAGAGGACCTGACCGGTGGACACCTGTTGCAGAAAGTCCCGGCGCGCATGCGGAACCTCTTCCTCATGCATGAGAACAGGAACGTCGTGCAAGACTCGCAGGCGCTCGGCTGCCCCTATGTGGTCATTGTGGGCATGAGTGACCAACAGGGCTTTCACGGCGCCTTGGTGCAGCCCGATGGCGACCAGCGAGGCGAGCAGCCGCTCGTAGTCGGCCGGGTAGCCGCTGTCGATGAGGGTCGCGCTGTCCCCCTCCTTGACCACCACCCAGTTGGTATTGCTGCCTGATACCAGGTACACCTCATCGCTTATGCGGACAATATCGCTGTATCGGAATTTGTGGTACATATTTTCCTCTTGGTTGAAGCCCGCACAGACGAGAGAGCGGCAATCTGCGTGATCACCGCGCCGGTGAGGTGAAGACTGCCGCCGATTCGGTCGGAAGCAGCCCGGTACAGCGAGGGCGCAGACAGGTGCGCGCGCCCTATCGCGAGATGGCGTCAGTGGCGTAGTCCCACAGGCGGTCTGCGACCGTCGGATCGACGGCGTGCGCGGCGACGCCGCTGGCCTCACCCTTGTCGCCCGAGACGACCGCGGCCTCCTGATTGTCCTCGAAGTAGCGGCCGGTCACGCCGGCCACCAAGGGGGACGCCGCAAGCAGCACCGATCCGGCAGCTCCCTGCGGAGGGGTCTTGTAGTAGGGCAACGGCTTCACCTTGCCGTCGTCGTCCATCACACCGAAGGACCGCATGGTGTCGTCGTCGAGATGCCGCTGCAGGTTGGTCAGCACGTAACCGGGGTTGACCGCATTGGCCGTGATGCCCTCACTCCACCAGCGACGCGCGCCAACAGCGAGGAGGACATCAGCCGACTTGGACTGTCCGTAAGCTGCCCACGGATCATAGGGCCGCTGTTCGAACTGCGGGTCTGCCAAGTCGAGAGGGAAAGCGCGGTGTGCTCCCGAACTTACGATCACCATGCGGGCCGAACCCGATGCCTGCATCGACGGCAGAAGCGCGGTCGCCAGCGCAAAATGCCCCAGGTAGTTGGTGGCCAGCTGCATTTCCCAGCCCTCTGCGCTGGTCACCCGCTGCGGCAGGGCCATGATTCCGGCGTTGGCTACGAGGATGTCCAACGGCCCCTGCCACCCCTCGGCGAAATTGCGCACAGAAGAGAGGTCGGACAGTTCGAGCGCCTGGGCGCGCACGGGCCCGGCACCCGGGACACGGGACAGTTCGCTGGCAAGCAGCCCCGCCGTCTCTGGGCGTCGGGTGGCCACGATGACCTCCGCACCGGCCAGGGCAAGGGCTCTGACGGTTTCCGCACCGATGCCAGAGGTGCCGCCGGTGACCACGGCACGACGCCCTGCAAGATCGACACCGTCGATCACTTCAAGGGCAGTCGCACCGGGGGCAAAGGGAGTCGTGATCCGAGATGAAGCGTTCACAAGGAACTCCTGGGAGAAACATGGGCATGCTGACGCATCCGAAGTTACTGGCGCCCCTGTGAGCGATCCACGGCCGACTGTCCAGCAGACATATGCGATCGTCCAAGCCGCGCGCGAGTCGCAAAACCATGGGCAGCCATATCCGGCCGCGAGGAGGTCGCCGACTTGCCGGCCGGCCCGACTGCATCCCTCAGTCGGGCCGGCCCTTGCGGAACCCGCGTCAGTCGTCGAGCCGGTGGCACGGGTGCGCGTACGCGACCTCACGAAGCCCGGTTCGCACAATGTGCTGCCGAAGCCATTCCCTGTGCCGATGTGCTGGGGGTGTGGCTGTTTGGGTGTGGTGGTTCAGGGGGTGGTGTGGAGGGCTGTGTGGAGGGTGGCGGTGGCGAGGAGGACGGCGTGCTTGGCGGCTTCGGTGTCGTGGAGGGTGTGGAGCATGACGAAGTCGTGGACGATGCCGCCGAAGCGGGCGTTGGTGGCGGGGACGCCGGCCTGGCGCAGGCGGGCGGCGTAGGCTTCGCCCTCGTCGCGCAGGACGTCGGCCTCGGCGGTGATGATCAGGGCCGGGGGCAGGCCGGTGAGGTCTTCGAGGGTGGCCCGCAGGGGGGAGACGGTGATCTGGGCGCGTTCTTCCTCGCTGCGTGTGTACTGGTCCCAGAACCACTTCATGCCCTCGCGGGGGAGGAAGTAGCCCTCGGCGAACTGCTCGTAGGAGTCGGTGTCGAAGGCGGCGTTGGTGACGGGGTAGAACAGCACCTGCTTGACGAAGCGGACGTCGCCGCGTTCCTTGGCCAGCAGGGTCAGGGCGGTGGCCATGTTGCCGCCGACCGAGTCGCCCGAGACGGCGATGCGTGCGGGGTCGAGGTTCTTGTCGGTGCCGTTGGTGGTCACCCACTGCGCGACCGCGTAGCTCTGTTCGAGTGCGACGGGGTAGCCGAACTCCGGGGAGAGGTCGTACTCGGGGAAGACGACCGCGGCGTTCGCTCCGACGGCCAGGTCGCGCACGAGCCGGTCGTGGGTGTGCGCGTTGCCGAACACCCAGCCTGCGCCGTGGACGTAGAGGACGACCGGGAGGGTGGTGTTGGCCGAGCCGGCCGGGCGCACGATGCGTACCTTGACGCTGCCGGTGGGGCCGCCCAGTACCTCCAGCCACTCCTCGTCGATCTCCGGCTTGGCGATCGGGGCGTCCTGGACCTGGTCGACGGTCTTGCGGCCGTCCTGCGGGGTCAGCTGGTACAGGAACGGCGGCTGCGAGGTCGCGTCCACGAAAGCCTGCGCAGCAGGCTCCAGAGCGAGGTTGTGCGGGTTACCGGCCATGACGTACTCCCTGAACGATGTGAACTCGGAACACCCACAATCCTGGCCCCCCACCCCACCCGAAGCCCCTCGGATCAAGGCAGAAAACCCTCGGATCAAGACACGATCGCTCATCTCTGAACACACCAGGGGCTTCGAAAGGAAGTCCTAAGAGGTCTCCACGGAATCTTGTCGAGGTGTCCTGGCCGGGCGTGACCGATGTGATGGTTCGGCTGTTCGTGGTGTGCGGCGACTCGGTCGTGGATGGTGGACGGCGGCTTGCGGGCGCGAGTTGAACCGCTGCTGCCGCTGCTGCCGCTGCGGCCGGAGCGGTCGCCCGGGTCGGAGGCGGTGGATGACCGGCGGTGTCTGCAGGGCATTCTGTACGTCCTGCACCAGGACGTCGTCCAGCAACTCCTCCCTCCGGCAAGAGGTTCTGGTCCGGGCAGACCTGCCGGCGGTGCCTGGACCGTCGGCAGCGGGCCGGAGCCTTCGAGCAGCTGCACCGCATCCTGCTCACGGAGCTGCACGCGGCCGGCGCACTCGACTGGTCATGTGCGGGCGTGGACGACTCCCACGTCCGCGCGGAAGAATGGGCGAGCCGCGACCGGTCCGTCGCCGGCCGACCGGCGGAAGAGGACAGCAGACACCATCCGATCTGTGACGGCAAGCATCCCGCTGCATCTCCTCACCATCGCCGCCGACGTCAACGACCTCACTCAGACCCTCTATTTCGCCGACGGCATCCCGCCCGTCGCCGGACGGCCGGAACGGGCCTCGACGCCGCCCCAAGGCCGTCCTGGGCGACACGGCGTATGATTTGAAGGCCGTGCGCCGTGACCTACGACGCCGCCGGACCCTGTCGGTGATCTCCCGAGAGGGTGCCTCGAAATCAAGGGCCTGGGCGGGCTCTGCTACGTCGCCGAGCGGACCTTCGTCCTGCTTCACCCGTTCAAACGGCTCCCGTCCGAGGAGATCGTAGACCCGAACTCCACGAGGCATTCTTCTCGTTGGCCTGTGGCCTCACCTGCTGGCAATGGCTCAAGAACACCCACACATGATCGTGTCATGAGCTCCATGGCTGACAGACGTTGCTTCGACTCGCCACGTATCATGTTCAGCGCCACGGCAGTCAGGGGGCACACCGCGATACCCATCGCCCGCTGTCCGTGAACGCCGGTTATATGCTCGGCAGTTGCCGCGCATGGTATCAGTGAGGGAGACTGTGCGTAATGGATAGCCGGATAGGTTGGCCTGTATGGACGAAATATTCAATGGATCCGCGGGGAAAGCAGCATACGAACACGTGCGAGGTCTGCTGCACCCCGCGATCTTGAACCACAGCATCCGTGTCTACTTGATAGCCGATAGAGCTGCCGGTCGACTTTCACTTGCGACGGAGGAGCGCGAGGCATTGGCCGTCGCATGCCTCTTCCATGATGCTGGCACAGCGCCAGCTTATGACGGGCCGCAAAGGTTCGAAGTCGAAGGGGCTGATGCGGCTTCGAACTTCCTGGCCGAACGCGAATTTCACCCCACGCTACGCAAACAAGTATGGGAAGCCATCGCCCTGCACACTTCTCCAGGTCTTGCCGAAAGAATGGGGCCGCTGACCCGGCTCGTTCGGCTGGGAGTTACAGTTGATTTCGGCAGCACCGCGAGCGAAGTCGATGAAGAACTCCGCTTTTCCCTTCAAAAATTCCCTCGCGCCGGCATTGAAATCGTGCTCGGCGACGCTGTCGTCTCGCAAGCCGTGAGGTGCCCCAGCAAAGCCCCAGCATCCAGTTGGCCAGGCGGCCTGCTGGCTGCCCACCTGGCCAACCCCGAGAACACAGGCGTGAACGAGGCGTTCTGATTCGGATGCCGCTCGTACGGGCCGCCCTCATCAGAGGGGCATACCCAGCAGACACAGTGTACGGCTGGCTGCCCAAGCGATAACCTGACGGTTACGTAGGCGCGCTGCCTTCGCTCGCTTCGATTTGCCTCAATGCTTTATCCATATCAGCATGATCCCACACCTCGGCGATTTTGCCGTCTTCAAGGCGGTAAAATGTGAACTGCTTGATACGCACCCGGCGGCCGGTGGCCGAGATTCCTCGGAATGACCCGAGATGAGTACCGGTAACTTCGAAGTGCACCGCGATCAGCTCTCCGTCGATGGCAATACTGCGCGCCTCCCAGTGCCAGTCGGGAAACGCAGCGGTTACCGGGGCGAACTGTGCTGCAACAGCTTTCGGATTCATCGGAAGGTCGTTGATTTTGATTGTCGGAGTGTAGAACGAAGCCATACCATCGAAATCATGCTCATTGCAGCGCTCCAGATAAGAAAGATACAGAGATCGGTATTCGTCGTATTTGTTCAGCAAAGCGTTCTCGCATTTCGTATCTGGGTCGACATGTCGACAGGCGGATGCGCAGACGGTGTGCGGGTCCATCCGAGCAGCTGTCGGCAACCGCGACTTCTGAGGGCACTGCCGGCGAACGCCCGGCGGAATCACCGCCGGGTATTGAGCTGGACCTTCTATCTGACAGAGCGTCAGAAAATTGCTAATGATGCCACTTTTCGACCGCATCGCGAGGCGAGTACCAGATTGTGCGCTTGGCCGGACGTCCGGCCCATGTATCTTTTGGCCGTGCGGTGGAGACCGGGGCGGACCACTTCCGGGCGGAGCGGCTCAGTGGCCCTCAGGCACCGGTTCCAGTACGAAGACTGGAATCTGACGGTCGGTCTTCGCCTGGTAATCCGCATAGTCGGGCCACGCCTCAACCGCGCGCTCCCACCACAGGGCTTTTTCCTCGCCGTGTATCTCGCGTGCCTTCATGTCCCAGCGGTCCGGACCGTCCTGAACCTCGACCCGGGGGTCGGCAACAAGATTGTGGTACCACACCGGATGCTTTGGCGCCCCTCCCAGCGACGCGACGGCGGCGTAGCGTCCCTCGTGCTCTACGCGCATGAGGGGGGACTTGCGGATCTTTCCGCTCTTCGCGCCACGTGTCGTCAGCAGGATCACCGGTTCGCCGCGCAGGGTGGTCCCCTCCTTGCCACCGGAGCTCTCGTAGAGTTCGACCTGCTCGCGCACCCAGGGCTCGGGACTGGGTTCGTACTCGCCTGATAGCGGCATCTGACTCTCCTCGTCTGTGCAGTGCTCGTCCGTAACTTCACTCATCGTCCGGCACGGTTGTGCCGAACCACGTGTATGTTGCCATGTATCTCGATGGCGTATTGGTTTTGCGCAGCAACAAACACAACCTTTACATGTATCGCTCGTCCGATCGGGTCGATGACGCGAATCGGTGGTGTCGCGGAGGCGGGCGGTCGTCGAGTTCAGTAGGACCACAGGCACTCGGAACCTCTCCGCGGTCAAGCTGGTCCACACCCTCGGTCGTGAGCGGTTCGAAGCGCCTCTCTTCGTTTGATGAGCCGACGTGCAGAGCCCGGCCGCCGGCCGCACCCGTGCCGTCAACCGGCTGCGCGCCCGGCTCGCCGAGACCGCTCTGGAGGCTGCTGGATGCCAGCACACCCGCCTGTCCGGCGAGAAGCCCGCGGCCCAGACGGTGCTCACGCTCGCGCGGCAGGTGAGGGCCCCCAACCAGCAGGTCGCCGAAGTCGACTGGATACCAGTTTCGTACGATCGCCCGATGAAGAGACCTGCCAGATCAGACCCCGGGATCCGCAAGCGAATAGGGGTCAGGCTTGTTGCAGAATCCCGGATGCCAGAACCGATGGGGTGAGGTGTTTGTAGCCGACGCTTGAGAAGTAGACGAGGAGTTCGTGGTTGTCCTGGCTGAGGAGATGTCCCTCTCCCCAGAGCCGGTGCTGTACGGGAGCGCCGCCGTCGACGACGACTGGGCGGTGCGTGGGAGTCCTTTCCGGCGCGTGGTCGTTGTCACAGTTGCCGCAAGGCGCTGTGTAGGTTTCACCGAAGTACGCGAGCATTTCCGCCCGTCGGCAGCGCGTGGTTTCCGCGTAGTGGCGAGCCGCATCAAGGCGACTCGCCAATATCGCCTGACGCCGTTTGTCCCGCTTGAGGAGTTGTCCGATCAATTCGGCTGAGTTATAGGGTTGACGCCGCGGCTCAAGGGCGCGCTGGTGGCCGAAACCACGAACCTGGACGATGCCCATGTCCACCAGTTCGTTGACGACGCGGTTGACGCTGTGGGCAAAAACGTTGGCGGCCCGGGCCAAATCCGCGACAGTGATCTCGCAGCCCGCGTTCTCCATGGCATCGACAATGCGGTGAAGTGTTGACTCTCCCAGGTGAGTTCGCGCTGCGAGGCTGCGCGGAATGCGAATCGTGCGCGCGTCGTGCACCAGGATCGCTGACGCCGGCTGCCCGTCCCGGCCCGCCCTGCCGATCTCTTGATAGTAGTCGTCGATGCTCGCAGGCACACCCGCATGCACCACAGTCCGAATATCCGGTTTGTCCACGCCGAGGCCGAAAGCGCTGGTAGCAACTACAACATCGAGGTTCCCTGCGAAGAAGGCGTCCTGAACACCGGCTCGGGTGCCGGAGGACAGGCCGCCGTGGTAAGCAGCTGCCCGCAACCCGTTGCGCCGCAGACGATCGGCCAGAACCTCGCAGCGGGCATGGGTCAGGGCATATACCAGAGCTGGGGTCTCCTGCTGCAGGAGCACGTCGACGCAGCGATCATCGACTGCTTGCGGTTCGGTACTGGCCGGTTCGGTATAGCGCATGGTCAGCGAGATGTTCGGCCGGTCGAAGCCGCCGACCACCACCTCCGGCGTCTGCATGCCCAGGCGACGGGTGATGTCCGACTGGACAGGAGGCGAGGCCGTCGCGGTCAGGGCGAGAACCGGCGGACTGCCCAGGTTCGTCACAGCGTCCACCAGGCGCAGGTATTCGGGCCGGAACTCCTGGCCCCACTCGCTGACGAGATGTGCTTCGTCGACGCAGAACAGGCCGACGGCACGAGCTCCGGTACGAACTGCGGCTGCGGTCTCAGCGTTCGCGAGCTGCTCAGGCCCCATGAGAAGGAAATCCAGTTCACCCCTGGCGAGGAGATCCAGGGTTTTCCGCCGGTCGCGAACGGGCTGCGCCGAGTTCAACATGGCGGCCCTGACGGGACGCGACGCGTCATTCCGGCCCGTGATGGATCGCAATTGATCCCGCTGCAGCGCGATGAGCGGTGAGACGACCAGGGTCAGTCCTCCGATCAGCATCCCGGCAACCTGATAGATCGCGCTCTTGCCGCTACCAGTTGGCAGCACGGCGAGCGTGTCCCGGCCCTCGACCACCGCACGGACAGCCTGCTCCTGGGACGGCCGCAGAGTGAAGCCGAACAATGAGCGTGCTACTGCGGATGCCGTACGTCCCGATGCAGACATGAAGCAAGCCGTACCTTTCTGTAACGAACCGTCAGCGGATCATCCGCATGCGGTTGGTCTTTCACGTCCCGCTCTCAGCTCGCCATGAACGCGCAAGGAGCCGTCGTACGCGTTGTGCTGCAGGGGAAGGGGTGGGGGACGGCGATCCGCGAGCCTGTTCCACAGTCAGGCGGCCGGCAACCGGGTCGACGGGCACGGGGAACGTACCGGACCGTCCGGACGCGGAGTCGCGAGGACAACGCGCATGACGCCGCGGCGATCCGGCTCACTGGGGTTCCCGCACGAACTGCCCGGCCGGCGACGCGGCCTCTGCTGCAATGGTGATCAATCCGCTCTTCGCGTGCCGTCCTGACGTTTCCCACGCCGCCCCCGGACCGGCTCCTCGGACGCCCCCGACACCACCAGGTTCGGGCGCGGTCGGTAGTCATCCATCCGGACCGGCCGGCCGATATCCGGCGGTGACGCTGAACTCTCGGCCACCGCACAGCACGGCCATGCCGGGTGGGCATGCTTCTTCTGAGGACGACGCCTCACAGCCGGCGCGAGCTCTGGGGCAGTACACCGACCCGCAGCGTGGCTGTGCCCTTTGCATCCGTGTTCGCTGCCGGCGGCCGCGGATGCCTAGTCCGGCGGACCTTCGTGTCGGTCGGCAAACGATAGGCCGACGTCGGTTCAGTAGTCGGAGGAGGTATCGGCATCGGGGACGAGATGCATGGCGGCCTCCTCTGCCGAGGCGCCCGCACCGTCCAGCCCTTGATCGAAAGCTAGCAAGTCGGTCTCTGTGTTCTGTCGCGTTCCCTCGTCGGGTGCAACGAGACGTCCAGTCCGCTCGTAACCGACCTCCTCGTCGCGAGCCTCGCCGTCCGTGTCCCAGACATCTCCGATGCCATCACCTGCAGGTACTCCGACGTCCGGCACTTCCTCCGCGAGGCGCTCGTCCAGAGTTTCCCCTCGGCGCTGTTCCGACGCCGTCACGCCGCTGTGCTCCACACCCCACGGCTTCTCCGGGGGCGAGTACCCCTCGTCGAGAGCCTCGTCACCAGCCCGGTAGTCCAGAGTGTCCAAAGCATCCAGAATGCCGGTGTCGTCCTGGGGCTGTGACCCATCCGGCTGGTAGACGTCATCTCCCATGCCTTCGTCCATCATCAGTGCTGCTCCTTCGTCGAACGAGGGCCCGAGGGCCGCCTCGTATGAGGTAACAGGGAATACGGTCATGACAGCGTGCGCGGTGAGGAGTGCGGCTCACCCGGCGCTGCTCGTCGCGGCCGGCGTATGCGTCAGACGCGAAGCACAGGCAGGCCTGTAAGCCTCCGGGCTGCGACATCCGCGTGAGCGCGGGACACGTCGGTGAAGGCGTAGCGACTGACACGGAGATCGTGAAAGAGCCCGTCCCGCATCGCCTGAAACAGCTGTCCTGAGGCTTCACCGACGGTGGCTGTGTTCACATGATCCTGAACGCCTCCGCTCACCACCTCGATGCCGCGTCGCGTCACTTCCAGGGCGTCGGTCTGCAACTGCCCGGATGCGGCACCGATGGCGACGATCTTCCCGCCGGACCGTACCGCCGCCGCAGTCAGTTCTGCCGTGCCATGCCCGACGAAGTCGAAGACGACATCGACACCCTCCGGAGCGACCGCCCGTATCTTGGTCAGAGCTTCCGGGTCCTGAGAGTGAAAGGCGTGATGGGCGCCGGCTCGCACCTTGTCGAGTTTGCCCCTCGATCCGGCCACTCCGATGACGGTCGCGCCGAGTGCCATCGCCCAACGGGACAGGATGGATCCGACATTCCCGGAAGCACCTGCCACCAGCACCACCTCGCCGGGGGCGATGTCATGGAGAGCGCGCAGTCCCATCCATGCCGTCAGGCCCTTGGCGAGAAACGCCGCAGCCTGCTCATTGCTGATGTCCTGGGGCAACGCGACGAGGGAACTCGCGTCAATCAGTCGCTCGCTCGCGTAGGCACCCATGGAAGCGAAATAAGCAACTCGCTCACCGACATGGATGTCTGCCACACCCGGACCGACGGCTTCCACGACGCCTGAACCCTCGGAACCGAGCACCATGGGAAGAGGACCGTTGACGCGCCCGTCACGCAACATCGTGTCGAAGAAGTTCACGCCGACGGCTTCTTGCCTGATCTTCACCTCTCCCGGTCCCGGCTCCGCGACCTCCGCTGTCTCAACCCTCAATACCGAGGGCTCACCGTGCTCATGTATGCGAATGATCTTGGCCACGATCGACCCTCTTTCTTACCTCAAACAGCCGGCCGTTCGGCCGGCAACTGGCCTGCAGACGTACCGAGGTGGTGCCTCCGGCCCGCCTCCTCCCACAGCAGATGCGGCTCTGGAAGTCGGCGGTCCCAGCGCACCGGGTCAGCCGCGGAGGCGGTCGGCGATGTCCGTGAGATGGCGGCCCTGGTAGCGAGCCGACTCGAGTGTGGCCTCGTCGGGACCCTCGCCACCACCGCTGGGCCAGCTGGTGCCGTACGGGTTACCGCCCGACGCGAACAGGAGGGGGTCGGTGTAACCGGGCGGCACGATGATGGAGCCCCAGTGGTAGAAGACGTTGTTCAGGGCGAGGAGCGTGGATTCCTGACCGCCATGACGGTTCATCGCCGAAGTGAAGCTGGTGGCCGGCTTGTTGTGGAAGACGCCGGCCTGCCACAGACCACCGGTCGAGTCGATGAACTGCTTCAGCTGGGAGGCGACATTGCCGAACCGGGTGGGCGTGCCGAAAGCGTAGGCCGTGGCCCACTCAAGGTCCTCCAATGTCGCCTCGGGCACCTCGTGCTTGGTGGCGTCCGCGTGGACGCGCCAGGCGGGGTTGGCGTCAATGGCGCTGTCGGGCGCCAGCTCGGGCACACGGCGCAGCCGGACATCCGCGTTACGACTGGCTGCACCCTCCGCCACGGCCTGGGCAAGTCGATGCACGTTGCCGGTGGCGCTGTAAAAGATCACTGCAACTCGAGTACCCATGGTCGACTCCTGCTGTGTGCGAGGGGGGATCTGTGCCGGTTCGTGGCTCGGGCACCGCACTACGGTGCTGTGCTTCTTCGAGCTTGGAACTTGTTGGGTTGGCCGGCATCTGGCCTGACCAGACTGCATCCTTGATCTGCTCGACGCCCCTCAGTTATGGGCAGGAACCCCACGGATCAGGACGTCTCTTCTGTGTCGGCCACGACGCGACCACGCAGGACCGTGGCAGTACCGGCCCTACGGTCGAAGCCTCCGGCACCCGGATGCCGCTCTTGATCCACGCTGTTGCGGAACCCGGGCCGACAGCCCTCAGCTTGTAGTCATGGTCGCACTCCATGTCCCCCGCCCCCTGGTGGACAGCACTGCCGGCATCATCATGTAGGACACCGTCTCAAGCCTGTGACCTGTGACCGGGCATGGCCCGCGCTCGTTGGCCGACTTGCACAGTAGGCACAGGACGTTGCAACGCTTGGTCGTCCATCTCTGTGTCAGCCCCAACTGAGCAGGGAGCCGGCCCCGGGCCTCCGCCTCGGCTCCGGGGCCTTGGGCGAGGCCAGAACATGGATCGTGTCTTGATCCGAGGGTTTTCTGCCTTGATCCGAGGGGCTTCGGGTGGGGTGGGGGGCCAGGATTGTGGGTGTTCCGAGTTCACATCGTTCAGGGAGTACGTCATGGCCGGTAACCCGCACAACCTCGCTCTGGAGCCTGCTGCGCAGGCTTTCGTGGACGCGACCTCGCAGCCGCCGTTCCTGTACCAGCTGACCCCGCAGGACGGCCGCAAGACCGTCGACCAGGTCCAGGACGCCCCGATCGCCAAGCCGGAGATCGACGAGGAGTGGCTGGAGGTACTGGGCGGCCCCACCGGCAGCGTCAAGGTACGCATCGTGCGCCCGGCCGGCTCGGCCAACACCACCCTCCCGGTCGTCCTCTACGTCCACGGCGCAGGCTGGGTGTTCGGCAACGCGCACACCCACGACCGGCTCGTGCGCGACCTGGCCGTCGGAGCGAACGCCGCGGTCGTCTTCCCCGAGTACGACCTCTCCCCGGAGTTCGGCTACCCCGTCGCACTCGAACAGAGCTACGCGGTCGCGCAGTGGGTGACCACCAACGGCACCGACAAGAACCTCGACCCCGCACGCATCGCCGTCTCGGGCGACTCGGTCGGCGGCAACATGGCCACCGCCCTGACCCTGCTGGCCAAGGAACGCGGCGACGTCCGCTTCGTCAAGCAGGTGCTGTTCTACCCCGTCACCAACGCCGCCTTCGACACCGACTCCTACGAGCAGTTCGCCGAGGGCTACTTCCTCCCCCGCGAGGGCATGAAGTGGTTCTGGGACCAGTACACACGCAGCGAGGAAGAACGCGCCCAGATCACCGTCTCCCCCCTGCGGGCCACCCTCGAAGACCTCACCGGCCTGCCCCCGGCCCTGATCATCACCGCCGAGGCCGACGTCCTGCGCGACGAGGGCGAAGCCTACGCCGCCCGCCTGCGCCAGGCCGGCGTCCCCGCCACCAACGCCCGCTTCGGCGGCATCGTCCACGACTTCGTCATGCTCCACACCCTCCACGACACCGAAGCCGCCAAGCACGCCGTCCTCCTCGCCACCGCCACCCTCCACACAGCCCTCCACACCACCCCCTGAACCACCACACCCAAACAGCCACACCCCGAGCCTGGAGCCAGACACTCAGGGGCATCCAACGATCATCGGTGAGGACCAAGATGGACGACACGCAGAGGCATACTGCACAGATTGTCGACAGCACTGAGGCGAACAGATACGAAGCGCTCGTCGACGGGAAAGTGGCTGGTTTCGCCGAATATATCCGCACCAAGAGCCTCATCGCCTTCGTGCACACGGAGGTGAATGCAGGCTACGAAGGGCAGGGAATTGGCACGGCGCTGGTGCGCTCCTCGCTGGAAACAGCACGCGCCGACGGTCTTGACGTGCTCTCCGTCTGCCCCTTCTATACGGGGTGGATCGCCCGGCACCCCGAGTACCGGGACCTTCTCTACAAGAGTCGAAGCAAAGTGAATGACTGATGTCCTTCCCGACTGTTGATCCTTCGGATCGTACACGCCGACCCGGATCCGAGCGTTATAAGCCTGCTGGCACAGTGGTCAGCTTCGAGGCGCGGCGTTGCCTTCACCAGACGGAGTGCATCAAAGGGCTGCCGACGGTATTCGACGTCGAACGTAGGCCCTGGACCGACGTCGGCGCCTAGTCGGCCGATGACATTGCCGAAGTGGTGAGGCGTTGCCCCAGCGGAGCTCTGCAGTATCGCTTGGCCGGGGGGCGGGACGAGGCAACCAGCCTTTTTGTGACCACAGCGGACGCTGCGCGGAGCAGTCCTGAACAATTCGAATAGCGGGACTACGTGGATTGATCGTCTCGTATGGTGGTCACATGGAAAAGAAGACGTACGCGCTGTCGGCTACCGAAATGCAGACATGGCGCGGATTGCTCTTGATGAATGACCTGCTGGTCGGTCGCACTACGCGCCCCATCCAGAGCGAGTTCGGTATTTCAGAAGCTGATTTCGCCGTGCTGACAGAGCTGACGCAAGGTCCTGACGGATGGATGCGTATATCCGACTTGGCCAGCAGTCTGGTATGGGAAAAAAGTCGGCTGTCGCATCAGATCGGACGCATGGAGAAACGGGATCTTGTCATCAGAAAAGAATGTTCTGGCGACAAGAGAGGTATTCTCGTTGCCGCGACCCCGGAAGGCAGATGGCCAATCACCTTAGCTGCTCCTCGTCATGCCGAAGAAGTCCGTAGGCTCTTCTTCAGTCATCTGTCTCCCCGGCAAATAGTTCTGCTCATGGCGATCACCGACTGCATCATCAAAGCGATTCGCGCCGATATTGAAGCGCCCTGAACACCTCTACCGCCCGATTGCATGGGGGAAAAATGACACAGGCCACCGAGAAACCGCGAGTTGTCATCATGACCGTGGACGACGACCCGGGTGTCTCCCGAGCTGTCGCTCGGGACCTGCGACGGCGCTACGGTGCCACCTACCGCATCGTGCGCGCGGAGTCCGGCGAGTCCGCACTGCAGGCACTGCGCGAGTTGAAGCTCCGCGGCGACCTGGTGGCCGTACTCATGGCCGACCACCGCATGCCGCAGATGAACGGCATCGAATTCCTCGAGCAGGCGATGGACATCTACCCGAGTGCGCGGCGTGTACTGCTGACCGCGTACGCGGACACCAACGCGGCGATCGACGCGATCAATGTCGTCGACCTCGACCACTACCTGCTGAAACCCTGGGACCCGCCGGCAGAGAAGCTCTACCCGGTCCTGGACGACCTGCTCCAGGCGTGGCACACGGGCGACCATCGCCCGGTGCCCAGCATCAAACTGATTGGGCACCGCTGGTCAGCCCGTTCCTCCGAAGCCCGCGAGTTCCTGGCCCGCAACCAGGTGCCCTACCGCTGGTACTCGGCCGATGAGCCCGAGGGGCAGCGGCTGTTGTCGGCTGCAGGCCAGGACGGACAGCGGCTGCCCGTAGTCGTCACCCCGGACGGCACGCTGCTGGTCGAGCCGGACACCCGCGAGCTTGCCGCGAGGGTGGGTCTGGCGACCACTCCGGCCACCGATTTCTACGATCTGATTGTCATCGGAGGCGGCCCGGCCGGCCTGGGCGCAGCCGTCTACGGCGCGTCCGAGGGACTGCGGACAGTGCTGGTGGAGCGCTCGGCGACCGGCGGCCAGGCCGGGCAGAGTTCGCGGATCGAGAACTACCTGGGCTTCCCCGACGGCGTCTCCGGAGGTCAGCTCACCGAACGCGCTCGCAGGCAGGCGGCTAAATTCGGTGCCGAGGTTCTCACCACACGCGAGGTGACAGGGCTTGAGGCCAGCGGCGCGGCGCGCATCGTGCGCTTCTCCGACGGCTCAGCGATCACCGCCCACAGCGTGATCCTCGCGACAGGTGTGTCCTACCGGCAGCTTCCCGCCCCAGGCGCCGACGAACTGATCGGCTGCGGCGTGTTCTACGGTTCGGCGCTGACCGAGGCAGCCTCCTGCGAAGGCCACGATGTGTACATCGTGGGCGGCGCCAACTCCGCGGGTCAGGCAGCGATGCACCTGGCACGCAACGCCAAGTCGGTGACGCTGCTGGTGCGGGGATCGTCCTTGGCGGCATCAATGTCGCATTACCTGATCCAGCAGATTGAGCAGACGTCCAACATCCAGGTGCGCCACGACACGGTCGTGGAGGCTGCCCACGGCTCCGGACACCTGCAACAGCTCACCTTGCGCGACACGCAGTCCGGCCACAGCGAAATCGTCGACGCGCAGTGGCTGTTCGTCTTCATCGGCGCAGCCCCGCGCACCGACTGGCTGAACGAAACCGTGCTGCGGGACAGGCGCGGGTTCATCCTAGCCGGCCCCGACCTCACCCCTGACGGACGACCTCCGGCCGACTGGGAATTGGACCGGCCGCCGTACCACCTGGAAACCAGCATCCCCGGCATCTTCGTAGCGGGCGACGCACGCGCAGAATCCGCCAAGCGCGTCGCCTCCGCCGTCGGCGAGGGTGCCATGGCCGTCATGCTCGTCCACCGCTACCTGGAGCAGTCATGAGCAGGCGGCCCATGCCGTGCAGCGTCCAGGAGATCAGGCAACTGTTCCTGTTCGAGAAGCTGACGCCCGAGCAACTGGGACGGCTCTGCGCCGCAGGCCGGGTGGAGCTGTTCGAACCAGGCGTCATCTACACCGAGGGACAACCCGCGACGTGTTTCTACGTACTGCTTGAGGGCACCGTCGTCCTCTCCCGCCGGGTCGGTGGGGACGACGTAGAAGTCAACCGGACCAGCCGACCCGGTGTGTACGCGGGTGCCTTGCAGGCATATCTCGGGGACCGAACGCCGCAGATCTACAACCACACTCTGCACATCACCGGACCGACCAGATTCTTCGTGCTGCCGGCCGACACGTTCGCCGGCATCGTGCAGGAATGGTTCCCCATGGCCGTCCATCTGCTGGAGGGCCTGTTCTTCGGGGTGAAAAACATGCAGCAGGCCATCGGGCAGCGAGAGCGGCTGCTGGCGTTGGGGTCGTTGTCCGCAGGGCTCACCCACGAGTTGAACAATCCGGCCGCCGCGGCCGCCCGGGCGGCCGCTTCACTGCGTGAACGGATCGCCAGGATGCGCCACGAGCTCGCTGCGGTCACCGACAGTCCTCTCATCCGAGAGGCACTCGCGGAGCTGATCGGGTTCCAGGAGCAGACAGCCGACCGCGTGGCCAAGGCACCGGCACTCAGCCCGCTGCAAGCAGCCGACCGGGAAGACACCCTCACAGAGTGGCTGGAGGACCACGGCATCGAGCAGAGCTGGCAGGTGGCGCCCACTTTCGTCCAAGCCGGCCTGGACAGCGAATGGCTGGACCGCGTTGAATCGATGCTGGACGAACGAATCCTGCCGTCGGCGATCGGCTGGCTCCACTCCACCGTCGAGACCGAACTGCTCCTGGACGAGATCACAGACTCCACCGCTCGCATCTCGCACCTCATCGACGCCGCCAAGCAGTACTCCCAGCTGGACCGAGCACCCTTCCGTATGGTCGATGTACACGAGCTCCTCGACAGCACCCTTCTGATGCTGAACAGCAAGATCGGAACCCGGATCACGGTCGTCAGACAGTACGACGAGACGCTGCCGAAGGTTCCCGCCCATCCCGCTGAACTCAACCAGGTGTGGACCAATCTGATCGACAACGCGGTCGCTGCCATGAACGGCGCCGACCGGGACGGCACGCTCACTGTGCGGACCGCGCGCGCCAACGACCAACTGCTCGTGGAGATCCAGGACACCGGCACCGGTATCGACGCCGAGATCCGCGACCGGATCTTCGACCCGTTCTTCACCACCAAGCCAGTAGGCGAGGGCACCGGGCTCGGCCTGGACATTTCATGGCGCATCGTCACCAACAAGCACCATGGAAGCCTCCGCGTCAAGTCCGTTCCTGGCAATACTCGTTTCCAGGTACTGCTTCCGCTTACCGCTACTCAACCCGATCCGACTGAGGAGACACCATGACCGGCAACCCTGCAATCGATCCCACCGTCGCGCCGAGCGGCACCGGCTGTGTTGAGTGCCTGGCGACGAATGGCTGGTGGTTCCACCTCAGGCGCTGTGCGCTCTGCGGGCACGTCGGCTGCTGCGACAGTTCACAGGGGCAGCACGCCACTGCTCACTACAAGGCCACAGGGCATCCGGTGGTCCAGAGCTTTGAACCGGGAGAGGAGTGGTTCTGGGACTACGCCGCCAACAAGGGGCGCGAGTCCGGCCCTCTGCTGGCTCCGCCTGGAAGCCATCCCGAGGAGCAGCCGGCCCCAGGGCCGGCAGGACGGGTACCGGCGAACTGGGTGGAGCTCCTCCACCGCTAGATGAATGAGTCCGATGTCCCTGGGGTTCGCAGAGGATCAAGGTGCTGCTTCCCATGGTTCGGCTCGTTGGTGCGGTGGGCGCGTACCTGGCGAGGTCCATGGTCAACCCGGCCTGAGGTGCGCAGCGTCGTTCCCGCATCCGGATGAGCGGCGGCGTCGTCCGCTGAGGGGGGCCGTGGCCCAGGATCCTGGGCCACGGCGGGATCGGGGCGGTCGCCCAGGCGGCCGGGATCAGCGAGACCACAGTCCGCGAGGGCGTGGACGAGCGGGAAGCCGGGGCGGAACCGCTGGGCCGGGTCCGCCGCCCCGTGTCGTTCACCTGTCGCTCTCCTCCGCGAAGAAGACCTCGGCTTCTCACGGGACCTCGATCGTCCTGGCCTGCTCGGTCGGAACCTCAGGTCCCAGTCTCCAGGTGTGCACGATCAACGGGAAGCTTCATGAGGTTCGTTCTCGGATCCTCGGGGTCCAGTGCCTCGTTCGTTCGACATCAGGAGAGAGAGTTCCCATGCTGTGCGGGGTGCCTCAGGCTCCGAGGGGCGTGGGCACAGCAGGTGGATGCCCGCCGCAGACCGCAGCACGCCGAGCGTACACACCTGTGCCTGGTACTGGCGGTGGCTGGTGTGGTAGGTGAAGTCACTCTGAGGTGGACGCGGCCTCGCTGAGCGGCAGGACGTCCCTGAGCTGGCGGCGTGAGGTGATCGAGAGCTTGGCGAAGATTTTGCGCAGGTGCCACTCGACCGTTCGCGGACTGAGGAAAAGCCGAGTGCCGATCTCCGGGTTGGTCAGGCCGTCCCGCACGAGCAACGCGATCTGCCGCTCCTGCGCCGTCAGTTCCTCACCGGACGAGGTCTCGATCGAGCGGTTGCCGATGCGCTCACCTGTGGCGACGAGTTCACCGCGGGCCCGCTCGGCGAACGCCTCCATCCCGATCGACCCGAACATCTCATACGCAGTTCGAAGCTGCTCTCGTGCCTCGCCCCGCCGACGATCTCGGCGCAGCCATTCGCCGTACAGGAGGTGAGCGCGCGCGAGCTCCGGGCGAAGCTCTGTCCGGCCCAGCCGCTCTATCGCCTCGCGGTAGAGGTTTTCCGCGGCGTCGTCGCTCACCAGCGCCCGAGAGCGCGCGAGTACACCAAGCGCCCAATCCGTGCCCGACGGTTCCGTCACCTCGGCCAGATCCCGCAGCGCCGCGCGAGCAACGTCACCGTAACCACCACGCACTGCCGCCTCGATCAATTCGGGCAACGCCCAGACCGAAACCCACGGCTCGGGCATCCCGGTGCACACCTGCGCCGCCGACATTGCCTGCTCGTATCGGCCCAGGCCATTGTACAGAACCGCGGCCGCCCACTGGGCGACGGTGACTCCCATCAGCTGACCGCTCCTGCCGGCCTCCTCGGTCGTGGCGGCGATCAGTGCCTCGGACTCGGCCACCCGGCCTCGCAGCGCGCTCATCCTGAGCTCGACATGCGGCGCGATGGGTACGCCCGTCGCCGCGCACACATCCTCGATCTCCGCGACGATCAAAGCCGCAGCGGTGAAGTCTCCGGTCCAAGCGATCGCAATTCCCAGCGATGTCAGGCAGAACGGGAGCTCGGTCAAGGCGCCGACAGCCCGCACGTGCTCCACGACCCGGCCGACCAGTACGCGCATGGCCCCGTCGTCCCAGACAGCCGCGCTGACACCGTTGGCCACCCACCCCCAGTTCAGCATTTCGCTCGCCGGGAGATCGGTCAGCGCCGCCAGCGCCCGCTGCAGTACCGGCGCAGCGGCGGCCCGCCCCTCGGTGACCAGCAGCGCACAGCCCTCCAGCACCACATCGAGCGCGTGCGGTGTCCCGGCCCGTGCCGGAAGCTCCCTGGCCGCTGTGGAGATCGCCCGCAGGCTGTCGGAGTGCACGGCCAGCAGCGCCGCGGCACCCCACGCAACCAGATGGGTCTCGCGTGCGAGGTCCATGTCGAAGGGTTCGAGCTGCCGTGCGGCTGTCAGCAGCAGCGGTGGCGCCTCCTGGTTGAGACCGGCCGCGAACGTGATCCGGCTCCGGACCAGATGCGTCCGGACGCGCTGCCACTCGTTCTGGGCGGCCCGGTCGGCAACTTCGGCGAACCTGCGGGCAACATCGAGGTCACCGGCCTGCAGGGTGGCTTCCGCAGCTGCCACCGCGCGCTCGGCACGCCGTGAAGAGTCCTCCGTCAGCGCCACACACCGCTGCAGGAACGCCGCCGCGGCGGCCATCCCGCCGCGTGCCTGCGCCCGGTCGGCAGACCGTTCCAACTCGGCAGCGACGGACTCATCCGGTGAAGCCGCCGCGGACGCCCGGTGCCAGGCACGCCGGTCCGGGTCGGCTTGCGGGTCGGTGACCTCAGCCAACGCCAGATGCACCGCTCGGCGGTTGTCTCTCGATGCCGACCGGTACACCGCCGACCGCACGAGCGGATGGCGGAACGTGACACGTGCATCCAAGGACAGCCATTCCTGCATGCCCTCGACGAGCGTCTCCCGCGGGGTCAGACCGAGCCGGCTGGCCGCACTCCACACCAGAACAGGGTCACCGACCGGCTCGGCCGCGGCGATCAGCAGCAACAGCCGGGCAGGTTCGGGCAAAGCACCGATCCGGGTCAGGAAACTCTGCTCGATCCGGCCCGGCAGCGTGTCAGCGCGCAGCAGGCCGAACCCCCCTGCCATCTGGGTCACGGTCAGTCCGCGCGGCAGTTCCAGCAGGGCGAGAGGATTGCCTTTGGTCTCGGTGACGATTCGGTCGCGGACCTGCCTGTCGAGACGTCCGTGCGTGACGGAGTCCAGCAGGGTGTGCGCATCAGTGTCCCGGAGACCGGTGATCTTCAGTTCCGAGAGCCCGAACAGTTCCTGAGACCTCTCCCGCACCCCGAAGACGACAGCAACCGACTCCGCCAGCAGACGACGGGCAACAAAGCCCAGCACCTGCAACGATGCCTGGTCCACCCACTGTGCGTCATCGATCATGCACAGCAAGGGATTCTGTTCCGAAGCGTCCGACAGCAGCGTGAGTACCGCCAACCCGACCAGGAACCGTTCGGGCGGGGGCCCCGCCCGCATCCCGAACACCGTCTCCAACGCGGCACGCTGCGGTCCGGGAAGCTGATCCAGTCGAATCAGCAAGGGAGCGCACAGCTGATGCAGTGTGGCGTATGCCAACTCCATCTCCGACTCGACGCCGACCGCACTGAGCACCCGCATGTTTACGGCCGAGCTCTCCGCGTAGCGCAGAAGCGCCGACTTACCGACTCCCGGCGCACCGTGTACTACCAGCACGCGGCTCTCACCGGCGGCGACGGCCGCAAGCATCCGATCAAGAACGGCACGTTCCGTGTCCCGCCCGAGCAACACGACCTTCTGGGCATCGCCGTGGCCTGCGCTGCGCCTGCGCCGATCCACCATCACCGCCCTCATTTCCTTGAGCCGCCGGTCAGCCCATCTTATGCTTGCTGGTCAGCGGCCGTATTCAGTCCGACTCCGCCGGGGATCCCGAGAGGCGTCGGCGGTGAGGGGTCGATCGGCAGCAGGTGCCGTCGAGAGTGGGGAACGCGCTGGGGCCACCGCGGGGTGACCGGCGCGATCGCCTTCGCGCTCCGGGCCGGCACTCAGTGCATGCACCTGCCGGAGAGGTGCGGCAACCGGTGGGGCGTCTGCAACCGGCTGAGGATATGAGCCGCCGACGGCACGTGGGAAATGTTCACCGCTCGATCCGGACGGCCATGCCTCCGGTCGGTCCCGCGGCGGGCCGACCACGAAGATCCCCCCCGGTGGCCGACGGCCGGTGCCGGTCACGGGCCTTCGTCCTCGCCGACCAGGTCGGCGAGGCTCCCGCCTTCACGGACGTCATGGCCCGCCCGGAGTCGGCCGGTGCAGTGCTAGTGCCGTCCGGGCCTACTCGTTCGACAGGACGAGACGGACTCCGTCGCAGTCCGTGGACGTGGCAGTGAGTTCACCGTCCGCCAGCGTCGCGAGACGAACCGGCACGGATGCGGCCTGCAACAGTGCGAAAGAAGCGTCGGGCCCGTCCCCGAAGCCGCCTGCTTCGGCGTCCAGACACACTGCACTCACCAGGACGCCGTCCTGGCGTGCCAGACCGGCGTACTGAAGGGTGAGTGCCTCAACGGCCGTCCTTGGCGACACACTGCCGCTGACCTCGGGAAGTCCGCCCTCGACAACTGCCGAGGGCAGACGGGCAGGGACGCGTCCGCCGGACCTGAAAGCGCTGCTGACATTGACGACCCGCGCTCTTCCTGATTTACGCAGCAGAGGCAGCAGTGCCTCGGTCACCGACACCACGCGTACGGATTCGTTGACGTTCGCATCGAAAACGGCTCGCACGTCGTCGTCTGGACTCGCAGTCTTCTCCACCGAGAACGCTGTAGTGAGCCCGAGGACGTTGACCAGCACGTCCAGTTGTCCACTGTGCCGCTCGATGCGCTCTGCAACGCGCCAGAGGGAAGCGATGTCGTCGGGGTCGACCACTGCAGAATGGACATCGCGCCCGGCTGCGTGCAGGACCTGTTCGACGTCCTTGCCCGACATCTCGGTCCGGCTCCCCAGGTACACCGTCATGTCCACTTCGGCCAGTCGTTCCGCGATGGCGCGCCCGATACCCATGTCGGCCACCGTGACGAACGCGGTACGTCCGTGTTGCACCTGGTCGGAGAGAAGAGATGGCATGACTGTTGATCCTGTTCACGGTGAGAATTGACGGTGCATTGGGGAAAGAGTCCCGAGACGGGCAGCGTTGGGCCCGTGTGGGGTGGGGCGAACTCGACCCGAAGGCGCGGCAGGTGCCGGCGGTTGGAGACCGAGGGCGGGCTCATACCCGCACCGGTCGTCGGGCAAATCGGTGCGAGGGAGGGGCGGACGGGAGCCCCTCAAGGCTTGAACGGATACCCGAATCCGTGCGGCTGTACCTAAAATCCGCACCGGTGGGGGTTGCAGATATCTCCGCGAGGTGTACGTATGAAGGGTAGCAGGGCGTCGGTCTATGTAGGTGATGAGTGAGGCGTAAGCGAGATACCTAAGTCCTATACTTAGATATATGTCAATACATCGGCGGCAGAATGGATTGCGGACCCGGGGGAGAGAGCGGCCGGAGCTGCGGCCGACGGACGAATCATGGTGCCACTGTGCAAGGAGACGGTCAGGGTTGGACTCTCTCGCTCGGACGGTGCCCCATGTGGTGATCGCTGGAGTGGACCCGCGTCCACTCGGCGACGCGTCTTCGCCCACGCCGGAGTAGTCAGATGCTCCGGCGAGACGGCCGTGGACGGAGAATGTGCCAGTACTGCACGAACGACCACGTCCCTCGTTGTCAGAGGACGCCCACCCCACCACCACGCGCCCACCCGTAAGCCGTCGACAGGGTGCGGGCACGAGTCGTCCGGGCGCGTGGGGCCACAGGTGTGCGCTCCAGAAGCCACTACCGGTGGGCAGCTCCTGGAGCGCGGGTCGAGCTTCGCAAGCGATCCGGCCGACTCCGTGCACGAAACCCGGAAGGGGCCAGCGGTAGGTTTCTGCGTATGGCAGGTGGCGACGTGGGGCCGGTCAGACCTTCCGCCCGCGGATCCGAGGTCAGCTACTGGTGATCACCCTGTAGCTCACCGCCGCGTAAGGGAACTGACCCGAGTGCAGGCTTCCTAGGATGAAGTAGGAGTCACCGGCCCTACCGGGCAGACCCGGTTGGCAGTCCGCGTTGTAGTAGACATGCACGTCGGCTCCGGACATGTTCGTTGCCGACAGGGCGGGCTGGGATAGGTTCTGGCAGCCGGGAGCGTGCAGATCAACGACTGTCCTCGTTCCGGTCAGGTTCTTGCCGCTGAAGAATGACGCCCCGGAGTTCACGGCCGCCGAAGCGGATGGAGCTGCAGCAGTGCAGGCAAGCACGGCTGCCCCACTGGCAGCCATGGCGGCAAAAGTCCGTCGGGTTGTGCGATTCACCATGCGTGACTCACCTCATCGGTCGGAAGGAGGGCCGTGTGACACGGTGGGGGTCACTCCACCGGCGCCCGGGCAAGATTATTGCACCTTAAAATACCTGACGTCAGGTGCCAATGAGCTATTGACAACGCAGAAACACGACACCGTCAGAGAAATACGTGTATCGACGACTTCACATGTGACTGAGCACCGCGGCCCGGCCGGATGCCAGTGAGCCGTTTCGGAGCGGTCGTTGACGGAGTGACGGCGAGGGACCGCAACGCACGAGGCACCCGTGCCATTGAGGAAGGTGTCCGGCCTCTCAACCAACCAGCACAAGCGCCTCGTTGGTCCCCCGTCCTGCCGCACTCGACCTGCCGCACGCGCTGGCCGAGCGGGTCACTCTGCCCATCGTCACCCACGAGGGCGACCACCGCTGCACACTCTCGCCGCACCAGCGCGCCCTGGCTGCCCAGTGCACCTGCACCGCCCTGACACGCCCGCAAAGCTCCCGGCCGGGTCCGGCGTCTCCCGTCGGGACCGCTCACGCCTACGGCAGCGCCGTCATCACTCTGCTCGCCGCTCGTGCGCCGGGCCCATGGGCCGGCTTCTACGGCCGCCGTCCGCTTTGACGGGCCGTACGCGCGACCTCACCGCAGCCCGTACCCACCGGATCATCAGGATCTGCGAGCGCCAGGGCGTCCCGCTCGTGGTCGACCCGTCTCGCCAGGGCACCGGACCCTGGCTGACCACGGCGGTCAACCGGCCCTCGTCGGGTTGCCCCACTCAGGTCGACTGCATGTTCTTCAGACCGTGAAACCGCCGTCGACGTTCCAGTTCGCACCGGTGACGTACGCCGCCTCCGGACCGGCCAGATAACTGACGACACTGGCAATCTCGTGAGGACGACCGTATCGCCCGAGCGCCATCACCTCGCGCAGCGAATCTGCGGACTCGCCGTCCTCGGGGTTCATATCCGTTGCGGTGGGCCCGACCTGCACGTTGTTGACGGTGATGCCTCGGGGCCGAGCTCACGTGCCAGCGCGCGCGTCAACCCGGCGACCGCCGCCTTCGACATCGCGTACAACGACAGTCCGGCACCGGGCACCCGGTCGGCGTTGATGCTCCCGATGTTGATGATGCGGCCGGTGGCGTCCAGGTGGGGGAGGGCGGCTTTGACCGCAGCGAAGATCCCCTTGACGTTGATGGCGACCAGGCGGTCGAACTGTTCCATTGTCAACGACTCGATGTCACCCGCATACAGGACGCCTGCGTTGTTGACGACGATGTCCAAGCCGCCCAGCTGTGCCGCGGTCTCGTCGAGGGACCGTGCTACCTGCTCGGGGTCACCGCTGTCGGCCTGGATGGCGACCACAGTGGCGCCGGTTTCGGAGACTTCGGCAACCAGCTTCTCGGCCTCGGCGACCGAGGCGCCGTAGGTGAAGGCGACAGCGGCGCCGTCCTCGGCCAGCCGTCTGACGATCGCCGCCCCGATACCACGCGAAGCCCCCGTCACCAGCGCCCGTCGTCCTGCAAGTGATGCTGTCACGTCACGTCCCTCTGAAGTTGCTCGGTTGATACGTATATCAAGGATTCACCCATGCGGATTCATTCCCGCGGCGGTGAGGAGCCAACATGGGCCGCTGGTCGCCGTCGCGTTTGACACCATGTTTGCCGCCCGCCTCAGCCGTCGACCTGGTGTCTGACAGCTGCGTCCGCAGGGCCTCTTCTTGTGGGTCCTGCCGCGCGCGGAGATGCGGCCGACCATCCCTCCCCGTGCCCCGTGGGCTGGGGCAGGCCGAGTTCCAGGAGGCACGTCCTGTCGGACGCGGACGGATCGCCCCTGGACGTCGGCGTCTCCGCCGCCCACGTCCACGACGGCGAAGGGATGAAGCCCGTGGTGCCCGGTCACTGAACGAGGCACCTCCCACCGCGGAAGGTATTTCAAGCTGCAACGGCTACATGCCGGCAAGGCGTACGACATGGTCCACCTGCGGGAATGGACGCGGCAAGGGCATCGGAGGGCGCCTCGCCCGTATGGGCATCGGGTCCGGCGAACGACTGGGCCGGGGCCGATGGGTAATCGAGGCGCGGCCCGCCCGATGCTTGTGACCCGGCGCACGGTACGCACGGAAGCTCCGGCCACCGGGGCGCCGTGCTCCAAGTTTTTCTCGACACCCTTCAACACATGCTGGGGGTCGTGCGTATCCCCTGATGAATACGTTTTCTGAAAGATGAGGAAGCCCCATGGCAGTGCGGCACGGAACGGATGCAGGTGACCATGGCTGTGAGCGGTAGCCCGCTGGGCCGGCTGCGCCGAGGTTCCGGCCCGCCGGAGGTGGAGCGTTCAGGACTGAGGACGGAACCCGAGGTCCAAGCCGCCTACGAACTGTACGGAGGGGAGCTGTTCGGATTCGCCTACAAGGCACTGGACGACCGGCAACTGGCCGAAGACGTCGTGCAGGACACCTTCGTCCGTGCCTGGCGGTCGGGACGGGGCTTCGATCCGGAGCAGGGCGCCATGCGGACGTGGCTGTTCGCCATCGCACGCAACGCAGTCGTGGACGCCGTCCGGCGGCGCAGGGTCCGTGAGGGGAGTGACTTCACTTCGTGGGAAGCCGTGACGGAGTCACCCTCGGGGGTCGACTCGGTCGATCGGCTTCTGGAGCGGATTCAACTGGGCGCAGCCCTGGAGCGGTTGAGCCCACAGCACCGGGAGGCAGTGGTCGAGGTGTACTTCGGTGGCCGTACCTGCGCCGAGCTGGGCGAGGAACTGGGTATTTCGGCTTCCACCATGCGCAGCCGGCTGTATTACGGGGTGCGCGCCCTGCGACTCATCCTGGAGGAGAACGGGTGGCTGGCCTCGTGAATCAAAAATGCGTCACCTACCGCCCCGTGCTGACCGAGCGTCTGCTTCTCGGCGTCGCTCTCACCGAGGAGCTCTGCGAGCACCTCGACCGGTGCCCGGAGTGCAGCCGGGAGATGTCCGAGATCAGCGATGTGGTGCGGACGCTGCGCAGAGCAGATCCGCTGCCCAGCCGTGCCACCCCGGTCGTCGCGGCCACCGGCGGGCGGCCCTCGGTGGCCCTCGGTGACCGCATTCGCCGGGACATCGCCGGAGCGGTGGCCGGGCGGCACAGAATCCGGCGCAGGATCACCTTGGGGGTTGCTGCTGCGGCCTTTGTCGCTGCCGCCGCAGTGGCCGTACCGCTCACCACACAGCAGGACCCAGCGCCTGCGTCGACCGTGGCACTGGCCCGCCAGGGCCACATGGTCACTGGTCCTGGCGGCACCGAGGTGCCGGTGGTCCTGTCGGGACTCCGGTCGGGGGAGATCTACCGCATGATGACCGTCAACGCCGACGGTGTGCGGAGCCCCGGAGGAAGCGTCCGGGCCCCCAGCACGGCACAGGTGTCCACCCGCATGGTGACCGCCATGCACCGCGACACCATCACCGCTTTGATCGTGGAGGACGACGAGGGCCGGGTAGTGGCCCACCTCCCCGTGACACCGCTCCCGCTGGCCTGACGGCCGACACCCAAGCCCCCTGACGCTGAACTTCCCCGGGCGATCAGGCGATCCGTCATGCCCTTGAACCACACCACTTCTTGAACCACACCACTTATGGAGAAGAGACATGCCTTCTGTACGTCGTGCCACCTGGATTCTCACTGCGGCGCTGGCCGGCGGAGGGGGACCCTGGCCGCCGCAGCCCTTGCTCAGGCCGGCCCCGAACCTGCCCTGTCCCCGTCAGCGACCACTTGGCACGCACCGATCCCCGTCTCCGGCCGGGACCGTGTGTACACGGCCGACCAGACATCCAACACCGTGTCGGTCATCGATCCCTCGTCCCACAGGACGCTGGGCACCATCAAGCTGGGTGACCAGCGGGTGGGCGGCACTCTGAGCCCGCAGTACCTCGGCGATGTCGGGGTCCACGGCCTGGCGTTCTCGCCGGACCACCAGCGTCTCGCGGTGGTGAGCGTCACGAGCAACACGGTCGACATCATAGACACCACCACCAACAAGGTCCTCACCACCACCGACGTCGGGCGTGCCGCCCATGAGGGCAGTTTCACCGCCGACGGCAAGCAGTTCTGGGTCGCGAACCGGGGCCGGGACACTGTCACCATCGTCGACGCCGTGCGCGGCGGAGTCATCGCCAACCTGCCGGTCGGTCGGGGCCCTTCCAAGGTGGTGATGAGCCCGGACGGCAAGCACGCCTACGTCAACCACATCAGTTTGCCCGAAATCACCGTGATCAATGTGGCCTCCCGCAAGGTCGAGGACCACATTTCCGGGCTCGGGGACAGCTTCTCCTCCGACCAGGCGATATCCCCCGACGGCACACAGCTGTGGGCGGCACACAAGCGCGCCGGCAAGGTCTCGGTGGTCGATCTCGTCCACCGCAGGGTCAGCACAATTCTCACCACGGGGCCCGACACCAACCACCCTCAGTTCGCCGACTCCCGCGGCGGAAAGTACGCCTACCTGACCATGGGGGGCCTGGACGAGACCTGGGCCTACCGTCTCACCGGCGGCACGCCGGTCCTGACAGCCAAGATCAAAAACAATGGGCACGCCCCGCACGGGGCCTGGGCCAGCGGCGACGGCTCCCGGATGTACGTCGGCCTGGAGAAGTCCGACGCGGTGGACGTCATCGACACCACCACCCACAAGGTGATCGACACCATCAAGAGCGGGCAGGAGCCGCAGGCCGTCGTCTACGCGCCCCGGGCAGCCGCTGCCGGAAGCGCCGCCAACCTCGGCCGCCAAGGACTCGGCCAGCAGGCCCGCAACGTTCCCACCACACTGGCGGACGGCACCGCCGGCGAGACGCTGGACACGGCAAAGGGACGCGTTCTGGAAGCCACCATCCGCCCCGTGGGCGGACTGGACATGGTTCAGCTCCAAGCCCGGCGCCTTACTGCAAACACCGTCTACCAGGCGTACTCGGTCGCAGCGGACGGCCGCAAAACCCCCCTCCTGTCCTTCACCACGGACGCGAACGGCGGCGCTCCCATGGTGCTCGGGTTCAGTTCCTTCGACGGGAAGAGCATCTCCATCGCGGCCAAGGGCGCCGCGACCCCCGTCCAGCAGGCCGTACTGGCCTACCAGGGCAGCATGCACGGCCACGCGGTCAAGGCCGCCGACCTCATCTACTGCGACTGCTGCTGACCCTCGCGTCGAGAGAAAGGACCGACCCCGTGCCCCGAAGAAGTACAGGACGCCTCGCTCGCATCCTCACTGCCGCGGCCGTCACGACAGGAGCAGTGCTCGCACTGGCCGGGCCCGCCACGGCACACGTACGGGTCATCGCCGAAGCCACGCCCGGACAACCCGCCACCCTGCGGTTCCGCGTCCCCAGCGAACTGGCCGGCGCCACCACCGTACGAGTCGCCGTCGCCGTCCCACCGGCCCTGTCCGTCACCGCGGTTCCACCGATCGACGGATGGACCCAGAAGACGGTACCCGGATCCGCCGGCCGGGCCACCCGACTGATCTGGACGGCGAAGCCCAGGCACGGGATCGAACCTGACGACCACGTGAGCTTCAACGTGCGGGTCGGACCCCTGCCCAACCAGCGATCTGCCACCTTCAACACCGAGCAGACGTACTCCAACGGGACCATCGCCACCTGGAACCAGGACCAGGACGGCAGCAAGGAACCGCCCTACCCCGCACCGGTTCTGCTCATCGACCCCGCCGCACCCCCTTCTCCCGCCGACCAGGACGTGACTCCTCGGCCGACCACTGCTGAACTAGTTGCCCCACATACCCGAGCACCGTCCACCGTTGCGACATCCGCAGACTCGGCCAGCACTGCCGAAGAAGGGACATCTGCCAGGCTGATGGCGGTGATCGGCGCAGGAGTGGTCACGGCGGCCGCGATCAGTGCCGCCCTGGCACGCCGACGGCGCAAGAACCACACGGCGCGCTCCTGACCCTGCTGGCAGGTGATCACTCGGCGGTCCTGCGGAGCGAGAGGGCCAGGACAGCCAGGACGACCCCGGCACGGGTCGGTCGGCGAACTTGTCGAACCGGGCCGTGCTCGCAGGGGACTGCTTGAGACGGGTGAAGCGTCGTTCCTGTGGTGCGGCCGTGGTGGACGACCTTGTCGAAGGTGAGCAACCGGCCGCTGGGTGGCCTCGCGTAGTCGTGGCCGACACGGGCCTGGCACCGGCGGCGGATGGAGGCAACGATGAAGGCTGCGGTGCCGTGGGCGATGCCGATATTGACCCGGCCGGCGTTCGCGGCGGCATCGCGGGCCCCGTGCGGGATCGTCCGGCGCGAACTCGGCTGCTTCCAGCAGGCGCTGCTCACGCTGGTCCACCTGCGTAAGAACGAGACGTTCGCACGGCTCGGAGCCGGTTTCGGGATGTCCCGGGCCACCGCCCGGCGATACGCCGACGAGGCTGGACGTGCTGGCCTCCTGGGCGCGAAACAGCACATAGCGGCCGCCGCGGGACAAGCCCGTCGGCGCCACAGCCGGCATCGGCGAAACGTTGTGTGCGAAACATCCCGTGAGTTCTCCTGAGCCTTGCTGAGTCTCTGCCCCTGTGGCCAGGGAGTTCCTACTCCTTCGAGTGTTCTGTTGTCGCGTGACGTAACTTCCTGAAGCGTTCTCACTATGTCCGACCGATCTGCAGTCGGGCCGAAGGTCAGGAGGCTCGGGTTGGCGGCGCTGGCAGTTGGTCGGGACATGCGCGAGCACTGGGCGCCCGTGTCGGCGGAGGAACTGGAGCAGTTCGAGACCGACGCGCTGTCCGGGTTCGTCTTCGCACGCGCCTCGGCGGGACTGGCGGAAGGCACGTTCCGCGGGGAGGTCGGACACCTGGACCAGACCAGAGTGGTTCGGCCGGCCGCTGTGGGACATGGAGCCAGCCGACGCCGACGCGTACTTCGGCAACGTGCTGCGTGGTTCGCCGAGCGGCACCCCGCTGGCCCGGTCCCAGACGCTGAGCACGTACTTCATGTTCCTGGAAATGCGGAACAAGGTTGAACTGCACCGGATGACCGGCCGGGTCATCGAGTGCCCGATCGACGAGATGAACGAGCCGCGCGGAGCGGAGGACGCCCAGCTGCGGATCCCGCCGAGCGAGCCGGAGGTCGGGGTGCTCTTCACCGGCTGGGGCAGTGAGACGGCGACCTGCCGCACGTACGTCCCTACCGCCCGGATGGAAACCGCATCGAGCCTGTGTCCCAGGTCGGCCTGCGGGTGAGCGAGGCATGCGGGCTCGACCTGGACGACATCAAGTTCGGACCTGGGCCGCTTCGGCAAGCTCCACGTCCGCCACGGCAAGGTCGCTCGCGGATCGGGCCCGCGCGAACGCATGGTCCCGCTGATCAACGGCGCCGACTCAACCCTTCGGTGGATCATCGAGGACATCTGGCGCCGGTTCGACGATGACCACACCCGCCCCGGCGCCCCGTTGTTCCCCTCCGAGCGCAAGAACGCAGACGAGTCCTCCCGACGGGTGGGCGACGACGCCCTGCGCAAGGGCTCAAGGACGCTGCCGAAGCGCACCTACCCGGGTGGGGCAAAAAGCTGACCCCCCATGTTCTGCAGCATTTCTGCTCGCGATCCATGAGTTTTTGGGGACTCCGCTGCGCAGGGACCTGATCTAAGGAACCGTGATCAGCCTCAGCAAGGTGTTCCGGCTGACCCGCACGCCGAAGGCGTCCGACATCCGGGCGCCGGCCCGTCCCGCGAGCGCGAGACCGCCCGCTTGGCCGTGGACTGGGCCTCCACTCTTACGACGGCGTCAGCAACGTCGACCGACTCCACCGACATGTTCTGCACCGACCCGGACAGCAGCTCTTCCAGCTGCGGCCGCACGTTGTTCACGGCGCAGAACTTTCGACGCCAACACCCTCGGGCAGGTCGCTTTTCGGGCGATGTCACGCGCCCTCGAACGACGACCAACCGTCACGCTGCGTACGCGACCACAAGAAGTGGACCAGAGCCCGGGAATGGACAGCAGATGTACAGCACTTCGTGAGGCACCCCGCCGCACACAGAAATCGAACTGTCCAGCAGACTCGACAGCGGCCAGCACCATCCCGGCCTCTTGTGTGGTGGGGGTTTCCGGCCGTGGGGGCGTCGTTGAGCTACTTGCGGATCTGGGCGTTTACTGGGGGATGTGCATTGCCGTTGTCAGCGCCCAGGCCGGCGAGCAGGCGCAGTCCGTCCTCGGCGGGGCTGCCGGGGGCCGCGGACAGCACCAGTAGCTCGATGCCTGATTCGTCCGGGAGCGCGAAGTTCTCCTGGTGCAGTTCCAGCAGTCCGACCAGGGGATGCCGGTACGCCTTGCGTCCATGTGTGCGGGCGCGCACGTCCGCGCGGGCCCAGAGGCGGCGGAAGCGTTCACTGCCCATCGCCAGCTCGCCGATGAGTGAGGCCAGGCGGGGATCCTCGGGGTATTTGCCGGCGGCCAGGCGCAGGTGCCCGACCACGTCGAGAGTGCAGTTCTCCCAGTCCGCGTACAGGCCGCGCTCGGCTTCCTCGAGGAAGATGTGCCGGGCGGTGTTCAGGCCCGGCATCGGGCGGCCGTAGAGGAGTCCGGCAAGGCGGTTCCCGGCGAGTACGTCCATGCGGTGGTTCATGATCAGCGCGGGTACGTCGCCTACCAGGTCCAGGACGCGCAGCAGCTCCGGCCGGACCCGCCCGCTCGGTGCCTTCGCGCGATGGCGGCGCTGCCGAGCGAGCCGGTAGAGGTGCCCGAGTTCGGTCTCGTCGAGGCCGAGGACGCGGGCGAGGGCGTCGAGGACCTGCTCGGAGGGCTGGGTCGCGCGGCCCTGCTCCAAGCGTACGTAGTAGTCGACGCTGACTCCGGACAGGTGCGCGACCTCTTCGCGGCGCAGCCCTTCGACCCGGCGGCGGCTGTCGGTGGGGATGCCGGCGGCCGCCGGATCGACCCGGGAACGCCGGGTCCGCAGGAAGCCCGCAAGATCGTCCATGTGCCCAGTATGGCCTCGGCGGGGGCCTGTGAGGGGGGTCCTGCCGTTACCAGGAAGTCCCGTCCGATGGATGAGGAGCCCCTGAACGCCGGGCGGCGCGGCGCCCAGGATCGGAGGCATCCGATCCGAAGGAGTTCCCATGAAGACGCTGATCGTCTACGCCCACCCGGAGCCGAAGTCGCTCAACGGCTCGCTGAAGGATCTCGCGGTGTCCACGCTGTTGAACGCCGGGCACGAGGTACGGGTGAGCGATCTGTACGCGATGAACTGGAAGGCGGTCGTGGACGCCGAGGACTACGGCCCCGAGGCCGCACGTCCCCTGAAGGTCGCCCTGGACTCGGGCCGGGCCTTCGACTCCGGGACGCTCACCGCGGACGTCCTTGCCGAGCAGGAGAAGCTGCTGTGGGCCGACACGGTCATCTTCCAGTTCCCGCTGTGGTGGTACACGATGCCCGCGATCCTCAAGGGCTGGGTGGACCGGGTGTTCACCTACCGCTTCGCTTATGGCGTCGGCGAGCACAGCGACACCCAATACGGCGAGCGCTTCGGCGAAGGCACCCTCGTGGGCAGGAGGGCTCTGCTGTCGGTGACCGCCGGCGGCCCGGAGTCGCATTACGCCGCTCGCGGGATCAACGGTCCCATCGACGATCTGCTGTTCCCGATCCAGCACGGCATCCTCTACTACCCAGGCATTGAGGTGCTGCCGCCGTTCGTGCTGTACGGCGCTGACCGGATGACCGGTGGAGACTATTCGGACGTCGCCAAGGCTTGGGAACAGCGCCTGCTCGCCCTGGAGTCGACCGAGCCGATCGCGTTCCGGCGGCAGAACTTCGGCGATTACGAGATCCCCTCGCTGCACCTGAAGGAGGGACTGGAACCGGCGGGTCGCACGGGTTTCGCGCTGCATGTGCGCGGCTGACCGCCAGCGATGGAACAGGACGGGCTGAGACATGGACCCGAGACCAGTCCGAGGGCCGTGGTGACAGTGGCGGCCAGCTACCTGCTCTCGGCCATGGGTTGGACAGCGGTCGGTGATCCTGAGACTCCCGGATGTTCATGAGAAGTGACGTCAAGTCCCCCCCATTTCGCCGGGTGCCGGAAAGCCGTGCGCAGGCCGTCTGCCGTGCCCGGCAGATGAGGGGGCGCGGCTCGCACGGTCATGATGCTATGTGTGTGGGGGGCTCCCGGCTTCTGGGCCGCGGGCAGGGAGACAGAGAGGCGGGGGACAGTGACCGATGTGTTCGACAGGTCCGTGGACGTGTTCATGGTGGCCGTGGGGATGGGGTTGGTGTGGCTGGGATGCCGGGCCGTGCTCCGGCCGCGCCGGCCACCGGAGCCGATCCAGGGGCCTGTGTGGGGCGTCCGTGCCTGGGGGCTCGGCTTTGTCCTGCTGGGAATCTCCATCACCGTTGAGACGGTGACCCTGATGGCTGGCGGGGAGCCGGGCCGGGCGGCGGACGTGACCCGCTGGGTCGCCGGGCCGCTCGTGGTCGGCTCGATCCTGGCCGCCTTCGTCTCCCGGCGACGGGAGCGCCGCCGGGACTGGGCCGTACATGAGCAGCGGCCGCAGTAGGGGCTCGCAGAGAATCAACGTGTTGCTTCCAGTGGTTCGGCTCGTTGGTGTGGTATGCGCATATCTGGCGAGGTCCGTGAACAACTCGGTCTGAAGTTCGCGGTGTTGTTCCCGCACTTGGACGAGAGGCCGCGCCGTCTACTGATGGAGGCTGAGGCCAGGATCCTGGGCCACGGCGGGATCCGGGCGGTCGCCCAGGCGGCCCAAGTCAGCGAGACCACAGTCCGCAAGGGCGTGGACGAGCTGGAGGCCGGGGCGGAACCCCTGCGCCGGGTCCGCCGTCCAGGTGGCGGGCGCAAGCGGGCGGCCGAGGTGGATCCAGAACTGCGTCCCGCGCTGTTGGCGCTAGTCGAGCCCGACATGCGCGGGGATCCGATGTCGCCGCTGCGCTGGACGACGAAGTCCACCCGCAGACTCGCCGACGAGCTCACCAGGCAGGGCCACCGTGTCTCGGCGGATACCGTCACTGACCTTCTGCGGGAGGAGGGATTCAGCCTCCAGGCCAACGCCAAGACCCTCGAAGGTGCCCAGCATCCCGACCGGGATGCCCAGTTCCACTACATCAACGACCGGGCCGAGGAACACATGGGCGCTGGCGACCCGGTGATCAGCGTGGACACCAAGAAGAAGGAACTGGTCGGCCTCTACAAGAACGGGGGCAGTGAGTGGGGGCCGAAGGGAGCTCCGGCCCAGGTCAAGACCCATGACTTCCTGGACCGGCAGGGCCCCGGCAAGGCGATCCCCTACGGGATCTATGACGTCGCCGCGAACACCGGCTGGGTCAGCGTCGGCACCGACCACGACACGGCAGCCTTCGCCGTTGCCTCGATCCGCCGCTGGTGGCAAGCCCGTGGCAGTCACGACTACTCGGGCCGCCCGGCTGCTGATCACCGCGGACGCGGGCGGCTCCATCGGATACCGCACGGGCGCCTGGAAGACCGAACTTGCCACCCTGGTTGCCGAGACGGGCCTGGAGGTCACGGTCTGCCACATGCCTCCGGGCACCTCGAAGTGGAACAAGATCGAGCACCGGTTGTTCTCCCACATCTCTATGAACTGTCGTGGCAGGCCCCTGACCAGCCACGACGTCATCGTGAACAGCATCAAGGCAACCACTACCCACACTGGGCTGAGAGTCCTCGCGGAACTCGACCCGGGCACCTACGACACCGGTATCAAGGTCACCGACACAGACATCGACGCACTACCCATGCACCGCCACCGCTTCCACGGCGACTGGAACTACACCCTCCATCCACAACTCGACGACACGGCCGGCGCGGCCGAGGCCCACGGTCAGCCGGGGGTCTGCCGCCTCAGTCCCGAGCCCGCGGTCTGCGCAACCCGGAACTGACCGGCATGACCGAACCGGCACTGGATGAGCTCGTCGACCAGCTGTCTCAGAAACTCGATGCGCTCCGTGAACACGGGCGGTCACAGCACCGAGGAGGAGGCCGCATCCGGGCTCGCGGAGCCGGCGCCAAGGACAAGCTGACCACCGCCGACCGAGTCCATGGCCACCGTTCTCTACCTGCGCAAACTCGGAACACGAGACCTGATCGCCCAGCTTCTCGGCGTCAACGGCAGCACCATCACCAGGGCCGTCCACCAGATCCAGTCCCTCCTTGCCGACCACGGCTGCACCGTTCGACCTTCAACAGCCAGGTTCCGCACACCCGCCGACGTCACCGCGTTCCTCACGAAAAGCGACCCCCCACAGAGATCAAGTCAGCATGTTGATTCGCTGCGAGCCTTAACGAGTTGGTGCGTGATAGCGGGCGAGGCGTCGTTGGCCTGTCCGGGGCTGTTTTCAGATGTTGGTGGTGCGGTCGGAGACGAGGCCGGCGATGGCGCCGTAGGTGTCTGGCAGGCGGTCGCGGCGATGGGCCCAGCGCATCAGTTGCTTCCAGCGTTTGTGGTCGGCGAGGGCGTGTTCGACGGTGATGCGGTCGGAGGAGTGGCCGTGGCGGTCGCGTTCCCACTGTTCGGCTCTGCTGGGCAGTGCTCCCGGCGGCGGTTTTCTGGGTGGCGTGATCGCTTGCCCGTGATGGTCGCGACTGAGACCGAGGTAGCCGTCGTCCAGGAGGACCTCGATGTCGGGGAAGTGCGGGAAACAGGCGGCGATGCCCTCGTTGCGGGTGGCCGTGGCGTCGTGCATACGTCCAGGTCTCAGGGCATCGGTCCACAACGTGCGGCCTCGCCAGTCGGCGACCATGGTGGCCTTCATGGTGTTCTGTTTCTTCTTGCCGGAGATGAACGCACGGCGACCGCCGCGGTTGGCCGGTGGTCTGCGGACCCGGATCTCGGTGGCGTCCAGCCGTAGTTCGATGCCTTCGGCCTGGGCGCAGGCGAACACGTCCGTCAGCGTCCGAAGACGCAGGCCGGGGCGGTCGGGGACCGCGCACCCCCGCTCGGCCAGGAGCCGACGAATCTCCCCGATCGCGCGGGATGGTGGAGCGGTCGACGCCGAACAGGAGGCCCAAGACCGAGTGCGGCAGGTCGTGCCGCAGATGGATCAGTGTGGCCGCCAGCCGGTCGATGAACACCAACTGGTGGCGGGCGCCGGCACCTGCAGCCCGCTTCCTGCCTCCGCCTCGTGCAGCATGGCGGCGGCTTTCGACACTGGCCTGCCACGGCAGGCCGCCGCATCCGGCGGGATCACGGTGGAGACCCGGGCCCGCTTCGGATACTCCGCAGCGACCGGAACGACCGACGACGGGCGGTTCCGCCGCCTCACCGTCAAGCTCCCCGCCGCATACGCGCAGCGCCTCTTCGACGCCCGCGACACGGGAGCCGGCGACCAGCAGATGCGTGAAATCATCGCCGAAGGGTTCAAGGAAGTGCACTTCCAGGACGGTGGTGGTCGCGCTATGGGGCTGTCGGACGTGGAATTCAACGACATCGATTATCTGGATCAGGACTACTGAATAGGAGCGGAAAGGAGGACCACGCAATTCCCGCCTGTGACTGGGCGCTTCATTTGGCGAGTGAGAGGTCGAGTCGGCGAGTTGAGCCTAAGACCGATAGGTCGGAAGCGGCGAACCGCGTCAGTCCAAGCACCTGACCAGATCGGATCGCAGCGGTCGGGCATTGCCGGGGTGCCTGCTGCCAGGGTTGGAGTCGAAAAGGGAGGTTCCTAATGATCTCGGCACTCAGCCAACTTGTCGATCTTGTCGAGGAGGACACCTACTGCATCGACGTCCTCACTCAGGTCAGCGCCACCACCAAGGCGCTGCAGTCATTCGCCCCCACGATGATGGACGACCACCTTCAGTCCTGCGTGGCCGACGCCATCGCGCAGGGCGGCGACCAGGCCCAGAACAAGATCACCGAAGCGTCCCAGGCAATCGCCCGCATGGTCCGCTCCTGACCCACCGCAGACCGGCCGGGGCAGGCGGTCAGTTCTGCGCGGCACCTTCGCGTTCGGCGGTGACCAGCCAGGAACTGCTCCGCAGCCACACAGTGCCGTCCGCCTCATGACGCTGCAGGGCGGCCGTCAGCGCCTGGCGGGCCTCGTCCTGCTCGGGCGGGGTCACTTGGTCGAGCAGATGGCGTCCCGGACCGGTGCCCAGCAGGAACGCCGCGGCATCTGCCGCGTCGACTCCCCACTTCCCCGGTACCTCAATGCGCTCCACGTCAATGCCGGTGAACCCGCCCGCCGTGAGCAAGCTGCGGATGCGGTCGGGATCGGTGAGCGAGAACATGCCGGGACCGGCAGGGTTCCCGAAGCCGCCGAGCGGAAGGATGCCCTTGAGTGAGGCCAGTGCCTCGAGCTACTCGTTGGCATCGGCTTCGGCCGCGCAGATGAAGGCCAGCCGGCCGCCGGGACGCAGTGCGCGGTGGAGGTTGGCAAACGCGGCGATGGGGTCGGCGAAGAAGGTCATGCCGTACCGGCTGATGACCGCATCGAATCCTGCGGCTTCCAGCGGGTGGACTTGTGCGTCGCCCTGAACGAAGGAGACGTTCTCCACTCCTTCGTTCAGGGTGCTCTCGCGGGCCTTGTCCAGCATCGGGCCCGACAGGTCGAGTCCGAGCGCCCGGCCGCGACCGGCGCGTCGGGCGGCGAGGCGGGTAGTGCGGCCGGCTCCGCAGCCGATGTCCAGGACGGAGTCGGTTTCGGAGATGGCCGCGGCGTCCAGGAGGGGCTGGTTGAAGCCGTCGTTGACGGCGTCCCACCGTTCCTGGCTGCGGGCCCACTGCGCACCCTCGTAGCCGTTCCACGCCTCGGCCTGCGCGGTGTTGGCGAATTGACCCATGGGTGAACTCCCTTCCGCCGGGGCGCGGTATGGCGCCCCGGCCCTAGTATGGGCAAGCGCCCAAACAGTATGGGCGTTCGCCCATACTTGCAATGGGTCAGCGGAAAGGGGCTGTTGTGTCACCTCGTGGAGTGGCGATTCCAGACTTGCGTGAGCGGTTGTTCGCGGCCGCGGAACGGGTGGTGGCCCGCGACGGCGCTGCGGCCTTGACCAGCCGCGCGATCACCGCAGAGGCGGGCTGCGCCAAGGGCGTCCTGCACACGCACTTCGCCGGCCTGGACGAGTTCGTCGCCGAGCTGCTTCTGGACCGGTTCGCCTGCAGCGCCCGTGACGCCGCGGCGCTGCAGGCCAAGGTGGGGCAGGCCACGGTTGCGGACAACCTCCAGGAGGTCGTCCTTGCCCTGCTGGACTCCCTGCCTCCCGCGGTGGTGGGACTGGCGATGACCCGCCCGGCAGCCGCGCTGCACACCCGAGAGGGTTTTCAGTCCGGGGCGCCCGCGTTCGACGCGATCCAGCACGCCTTCACCGCCTACCTGCGGGCGGAGCAGCGCGGAGGCCGGCTGCCCGTCGGCGCCGACGTTGCCACCGTCGCGCTCGCGCTCGTCGGCACGACCCACCACCTGCTGATGACCCGTACTCCCGGACAGGGCGAGGAGGCGCAGGCGACCACGCAGCGACTGCTGGCCGTACTCCTCGGCGGCTGAGCAGCGGCAGCTGCCGCAGTCCCGAGCACCGGGTGTCCCTGTCCGTCCCTGGGTCCCCGTGGCGGTCTGCAGGGCGGTCGCCGCCGGATTCACTCCGGCAGGGACCTTCGGGCGCGCGGGTCGGGCGGCTCGGTGTCCGGTGTTCGTGTGGCCCCCTTGGTGCACGGTGGTCCAGGTGCGGCCGCCGTCCTTGGACTCGTGTACGGCGTCGTTGCTGTCGGCGGCGAGGAGGTGGTCGGGGCGGACCGGATTGAGCACAGAGCCCTGCACGCCGTCCGGGAGGCGGCCGCGTTCGGTCCAGGAGATCCCGTCGCCACTGGAGAATGCCTTGCCGTCCATGGTGAGAGCGGTCAGCTGGCCGGCAGCCGGCTGTTCCACGGCGGACAGGGCCGGCGCGCCGGGTACGGGCCGGAAGGTGGCGCTGCTGTCGGTGCTGTGCAGCAGCCCGTCGCGGCTGGTCGCCCATAGCTCCTGCGGGTCTGGCGTGGGCGGCGAGGTCCCCGGCCGGGATCTTCGCGCGTCGCTGCCATGTGGCGCCGGCGTCTGTGCTTGCCCAGACCTGCGAGGTCTGGCTTTCGAGGCCGCAGAGGATGGGTCCGGCCTGTCGGAGGGAGTGGAAGTCGGCTTCGCCTGTGGCGGAGACGGTGCTCCAGGCATGGCCGGCGTCGGTGCTGCGGATCAGGCCCAGATGCGGTCTGGCTGCGGCGGGGTCGGTGGGTGAGGGGTGGCCGCTGGCGAGGAAGGTGCGCGGGCCGGTGACGGTGAAGCCCATCGTGTCCTGGTAGCGGTCGGCGATCGGTGCCGCGCCGGCGGGGGTGAGGCGGAAGACGCCGAGGTGTCCGGCGGCGTACAGAGTGCCGTCGGCCGGGTCGACGCCGAGACCGTGCAGGTGCCCGGTCCCCGGGTCGGTATCGCTCGTCGCACCGGCCTTACCCTGCGCGGGCCCGGTGCCGGGGGGGCGAGCAGGCGGTCAGCAGCAAGGCGCCGGCCGCCGCGGCGGCCCCGAACGCGGCAATGCGGAAACGGAGGCGGATGGTCATGTGTGAGTCCAAAACACTTGAGGGGGAGAAAGACTGGCAGGCCGCGGGTGCGGGCAGTCGTTGCCGGCTGCCCGCACCCGAGGTGTGGTGATGCGGCTCAGCTCTTCCCGAGGAGGGTGTTCATCCTGGCGATCTCCGCGCTCTGGGACGTGATGATCGCCTGGGCCATGTCCTTGGCGGGCTGGTAGGTGCCGTCTGCCTGCTCGGTCTTGGCCATGGCGACGGCGCCTTCGTGGTGCTTGACCATCATGGTCAGGAAGGCGGTGTCGAACGCCTTGCCTGAGGCCGGTTCCAGCTGGTTCATCTCCTGGGCCGCCATCATCCCGGCCATGTCGTGCCCCTCGTGGCCGGCGCCCTCGGCCGGGATCTGCTCGCCCCAGGAGGTCAGCCAGCCGGTCAGGGTCTTGATCTCCGGGTCCTGGGCCTTCTTGATCTCAGCGGCCAGCTTCTTCACCTCGGCCGACTCGGCGCGCGTCGCGGCGAGGTCGGCCATCTCGATGGCCTGACGGTGGTGGGGGATCATCCCCTGCGCGAACGCGGTGTCGGCGGCGTTGTGGTCGCCCTGCTGTGCGGGGGTGGAAGCGGCCGGGGAGGCCGCGTTGTGCCCGTTGTGGGCCGAGCCGCTGTCATCGCCGTTGCCGCCGCACGCGGCGAGGGCGAGGGCGGCGGTGGCGGCCGCGGCCACGGCGGTGGCGCGGCGGATCAGGGAACGCTTGGTGCTCATGGTGCAACTCCTGCGGTGAAGCACGCGCGCGTCTGCGGGCGTGCGGAGGTAGGGCGAGGCCGAGGGCTCGCCGGCCCTTGGAGGCCGGGGCCGGGGGCCGCCCTACATGCGCAGGAGTTGCAGTTCACTCAGTGACGGCGGTGCCCGCCCGCAGGCAGTGGCGCCGGGGATGACCCCGTGCGCTGGGACCGCCTGGGCTTGCACGTGGCCGGGCAGGACCGCTGGCGCGGGCAGAACCGGCGCGCCGGCCGTGCCGGTGGCGGAGCACGTCGCATCGGCGTGCTCCGCGTGCCCGCTGCCTCCGCTGTCGGCCGGATCGTCGGCATGGACGCACCCGTTCGGGCATGCGGCATCGTCGGCGATCGCCTTCTCGTGGTTGGCGGTCGGCTCGTGGTGGGAAGAGGCCGCCGCGTGTGCGGCAGCCGGCGCCGGCCCCAGGCCGTGCATGGCCACCAGCCCCGCCACTACGGCTAGGACGAGGAGCAGGTAGGAGCGCAACCCGAAAGGCTTTACTGCTCGTACCACCTGGCCGTCCATGTGCGCATCGTAAGCGGGCCCCTTGGCGGGCGGCGAGGCGAGGGTCGGATGCCGCCCGTGAGAAGTACCCTCGGGGGGTATGACATTCAAGGAACGCAGGCTCCTGCGTCCCTTGCGCGCCTGGAGCCGACGTCCCCTCTCATGCGCGCGCTCTCGGGCGATGGGCACATCCATGCCGCCCGCAGGTCGCTCACTCCATCCGAGGGCGCGGCCGGAAGTGTGCGGCGCCAAGGCCCCGATGCAGGATCCGAGACCCCATCTTGCGTATACCCCCAGGGGTATACGGTGGACGTGACCCGCAGGGGCGGGTCACACTGGACGGGATTGGGGATGACGGTCATGGACCACAGCGCTCACCACACCAGCACCGCACACGACCACGACGCGCACATGGCGCACGCGGGTCACGCCGGGCACCAGATGGGCGGGGTGACGTGGAGGGCCGCAGCGAAGGCGACGCTGCACTGCCTGACCGGATGTGCCATCGGCGAGATCCTCGGCATGGTCATCGGCACCGCCCTGATGTGGGGCAATGTCCAGACGATGATCCTGGCGATCACCCTCGCGTTCGTCTTCGGCTACTCCTTCACCCTGTTCGCGGTCCGCAAGGCGGGCCTGGGCTGGAAGAGCGCGATCAAGGTCGCACTGGCCGCCGACACCGTCTCGATCGCGGTGATGGAACTCGTCGACAACGGCATCATCGCCCTGACGCCCGGCGCGATGGACGCCCACCTGTCGGACGCACTGTTCTGGACGGCCCTCCTGGGCGGCTTCGCCGTGGCCTTCCTGATCACCACACCGGTCAACAAGTGGATGATCGGCCGCGGCAAGGGCCACGCCGTCGTCCACGCCTACCACTGACCCGGCCGTACTGCGACGGCGCCTGGCCGCACCTCACGGTGCGGCCAGGTGCCGTCGCGTCCAGAGGCGGAGAATGGAGGTACCGGGGGCCTTCGACGGCGGCCGACCCGGATCCGCCGGCCCCGCAGGGAACGGAGGCCGGTCGAAGAACCCCCGAGGCCGGGTCATGGCCCAGCTGGTCGAGAACAACACGAAATACGAACGCAGCGGCCAGGGAGTCTTCAGCTCCCGGGACGAAGTCGAGTTCGGCGGTGAGCTCGACTCCATGCCCCTGTGGTTCCTGCTCTACGAACGAAACGAAGAAGACGGCACGCTCTCCGCAGAACTTTCCAGCCCCAAAAAATGGAGGGGAAGTACGTGAATGAGTGGAGTGAGCGTCTGCCGCTCTTCACCCGAACCGACCCGGGCCTCGACATTTCCCTCCTGGACGCACCCGACGGCGGCGACCTGGACTTCGAGGTCAGGAAAATCGACTAAACACGACAGGAGCTGGGGAAAGTGTTCACCCCCGAACGACTGGTACTGGCACGCAAGCGATGACGCATGACGCTCGCGGCACTAATTCCTAATGCGGTCTGTCAAGCCGCTAGAGCGGTGGGTGGCAGAGGTTCGTAGGTTCGTCCGTCGCGGAGGAGGGCCCAGAGGACGCTGACGCGGCGGCGGGCCAGGGCGAGGACGGCTTGGATATGGCGCTTACCTTCGGCTCGTTTGCGTTCGTAAAACCGGCCGGACTCGTCGCAGTGACGGATGCTGAACAACGCGGAGATGTAGAAGACGCGTTGTAGGCGGCGGTTGTAGCGCCGTGGCCGGCGGAGATTGCCGCTGATCTTGCCGGAGTCGTGGGGCCTTACGTCACCCCGGGCCGGACGGCGCAGCCGCTCCTGGGCCGGCGCGCCGACTCCGGGCTCGCCGCGGCTTCACTTGGCGGCAGCCCGTGGTGAGTTCCGGGCGCAGGATGCTCTGACCTGCTGTGGGGAGTGGAACTCACCACCAGCGGGAGCACCGACCGGCACCCGGCGGGCGCGGCGGTGTGGAAGGCTGCGCGGGCCGGGGCGGGCAGCTGGCGTGTGGCGCCGCCACCGTCGCGGCGCCGGGTGCCAGGCGGTCCTTTCGTGGACGCAGCAACGCTGGAAGGAGGCCGCCGGGCAGGAGACCTCTGCGGCGCACGGCCTGGTAGCGGCTTCGGCACCGGGCGGTACAGAACCACGATTTGTGAGGACATAGCTCGCGGGAACCTAACAGCCATCCGGGTCGCCTGGCTCAACGCGGGTGGGGGTCCGATGGGGGCAGCGGAGCTGGCGACGTCGGTACGGGTGAGTATCCGGTGCGGTGACGAGGCCGCTGCCGAGGACCTGGAGTGGTCGACCGCCCCGCTCCGGCTGCTGCGAACCGCCCGGCCGTGGCGGACCTTCCGGTGACACTAGGGCCAGAAGCACTACTCGGGCACGTACGGGTCATCGAGAGGTGTGGAGCGAGCCGGACCCGCATCTGCTGGAGAAAATCTGGTTCCTGGCCGGCTACCTTCGGGACTGGCTTTTCGACGCCGAACTGCTCTTTCGGCGCTCCAACCGGGATGTATCACAAGATCAAGTTCGACCGTTCGTGCAAGGTGCACCGGCAGTACTACCCGGAGATCACCGGCGCTGACGAGACACTGCGTGAAATGGAGACTCGCGGCAACCCGCCGGAGAGCGAGCAGCGCTGAGCAAGCCGAACCGCCCAGCGGCCAGGGGACCCGTGGTGCGGTTCGTGCGGGCCCGACGTGCCGGTGGGCATGCTCCGGAGTCACCGGCCCACATGGAGATGCCCGGCCCAGTGCACGGGAAAGTTCGGTGCTCGCTCCCTGGCCCGCAGAACCGCCTCATGGACCTGTTGTGCGGCGCAGGCGAGCGGGACCTTGGCAAGCCGCTGGTGGAAGTCCTGGGCGAAGAGGTGCCCAACCTCGTCGTCGACCATCCACAGGACGGCGACGACCTGGGCGAACCCTGCGACCTGGAAGGACGAGGCAAGGTGGATCACTTCGTCCTGGAGACGCGGTCCGATGCGGGCCGTGTCGCACGAGGACAGTACGGCCAGCTCCGCTCGGTGGAGATTGAGCCGTGAGATGTCGCCGACGGTGAAGGGTGACGCCTCATGGTCGTGGAGCAGAAGGCGCCCTTCGGACGGCTCGGCGTCGCTGGCCAGGGCATGGCATGCGAAGTGGACCATGAGAGCTTCGGGTAGTGCTGCCCGGACCTCAGCAGCGACCGCTTGGGTGTCCGTCAGTACGCGAGCAGCGGGATACAGTCCGCGCAGCAGTTCGGCTTCATTCCGTGCGAAGGCGAGTGGGCGGTGCCCCGAAGCCGACGAAACTGCGACCACGAGGGGGGCGCGTACCTGTTCGGCCGACGGGCGTGCACGGGCAGCTACCAGGGCCCCCACCGTGGGCGTGTACGAAGAGACGACTCGATCGAGGACGGTGCGCGGCCTCTGCCCATGGTGCGTGCGGTGGTGACCTGCCGCGTGCAGAGGCAGTTGCGTCAGTTGTCCGGCAGGAACCCACCACAGGCGACGCAGTCCGTCGGGCATCGCATTGAGGACCGGTTCGGCCAGTTCGTCCCACATCCATTCCAGGACGTCGTGTACCGCGCTCTGTGCTTCGCGCGTGGCCCCTGTGTCTGGGGTGAGAGCGCGGCGCAAGACGTGCAGTTGTGTCTCGACGTCGTGGGGCGTCACCGATAGGGGCAGGTGTTTTACCTGGTCCGGTAGCAGTATCAGCGCGTCGGAGCGGAACGAGGCGACGTTCACGTAGACGATCGGTCCTTCTACGGCCTGTTCCTTGAGCCGGCCGAGGTGTGGAGGTTGAGCAAAGTCCTGGAAGCCGCTGCAGGCGCGTATCTCGTCGAGTAGCGCATCCCATCCTTCAGCCAATTGCTGGCGTAACCCGCTCAGTTTCTGATGCCCGGCCCAGCCTGCGGCGCTGATCGTGACGAGTGCGGCGCCAGGCGTGGCGGTGGTTGCGGGAGCGGTACTGCCGGCAACGGTCAGGCCGGTGTTCTCGTACTCGGTTTCCCTGGCTCTGAGTTCGTCGAGGCGACGGGCCAGTTGCGGATGTGCTTCACGCAGTTCCGCTACGTCGCCACGCGTCGCCAGGGCCCGGGCCAGGAGGACCCCGCGGCCCTGTTCGAGGAGTTGCACCGCCTGCTCGGGCCGGCCCTCGGCCAGCGCGCAGGCGGCCGCTTCGGAGGGTATTCCCTCCCAGCGGGCGAGCTGGTGCTCTTGGTCGCCACGACGCAGCGCGCGGGAGGCAGCCCGCGGTAACAGGGTGATCACTTGCTCATAGCCGCGGGTCGCCTGGGGGAACCAGCCAAGTGCCTGTGCCGTGCGGGCGTGCAGGAGTGCGCCCTCGATTCGAGTGGCCAGGTCCGCGGTGGCGTGGTCGGCCGCTTCGCGTGCGGCTTGAACGGCATGGGCCCGGTTCGTCTCCCGGACTGCGCTGATCCTGGCCTGTTCCAGGAGGCAGCGGGCGTACTCCGGATCGTCGGAGTCCACCTCGGTGAGGGTGCGCTCCATCACGTCCGCGGCGAAATCCAAGAGGGCATGCGGGAGTGTGCCACCTTGTGAGGGGTCCGTGAGCAGGTGCAGGGTGCTGAGGCGTTCGGGGTGTTGTACCAGGAGGTCGGTGACGAGGTCCGCCCTGAGAGTCGCCGCGAGGTCCAGCGCATCCGTCACGTCGGGCATGTTGTCCTGTACTGCCGCCAAGTATCGCAAGGCGCGGGCGTACTCGCGGCGCACCGGGCCGAACATTCGGTGGCTTGGCGGAATGTGCCTCATGGCGGACGACAACTCGGTGATGGCCTTGAGTGCGTCCACGGCGGGGGACGGTGCGTCTTGGGCCACGCTGCGGTCACACCACAGTCGGCCCAGCGCGGCCTGGTCCACTGCCCGGCGGCCGACGCGGCCGAGCCGCTCGGTGAGCGCGGCTGTCGCCTCCAGGTGAATGATGGCGGAGTCCACATATGAGTACTCGCCGGTACGCAAGTGTGCGCTGTGGAAGGTGGCGCTCAGCTCTTCGTGGCAGATAACGGCGATGTAGGTCTCCAGTGTGCGGCCTGGGGCCACCGACGCTTTCCCGAGCAGAAGCGCCTGCCGCAGGTCGTCGTAGTCCCCGAAGTGATCGTGGCGTAGCCGCAGCGCGCCGCCCACGTAGGCCAGGAGCGCGAAGTACTCCTGTTCGTTGCGGCAGTCGCGGTCGCCGACCAGCAGGAGCCCGACTTCGATCGCCTCGTCCAAGTCCTGGCGGCGGTGTGCGCGCTCATAGCGGGTACGCAGCGCGAGTACGAGATTGGCGGTGGTCTGGGGGAACATCGACGTGCCTCGAGCTGCCTTGACGGCCTCTCTCCCCATGTCACCGCTTGGTCGAGGGTGTCCTCCTTGCCCTGGGCGAAGGCGTGCAGGGCGCGGCGTGCCCGGCCGATGAGGACGTCTGCCGTGTCCTGGTTGTGGTGCGGGTAGATCCGCGTCTTGGCTCTGGCCCGACGTGAGCGGTTCAGGCTCCCCAGTCCGGCGAGGACGAGCATGACGGCACCCGTGACACGGACCCAGGAGTACTCCGGCTCCTGGGCCCGGTCTTGCAAGAATCCGGTGCCGTTGAAGTACATGAACAGGCCGGCCAGCACACCGCTCATGCGCGCCTGGGTCGTCTTGAGTACGCGGTCGGAGACTGTGGAGCAGATCAGCACGAGCAGCGAACCCCAGAGCACCATGAAGTCCTGCCACATGTCAGTCTTCCCGCTGCTGTGACGGCTCCGGCGCGTGCTCGCCCTCAGAGTGGGCACCGGTGGAGGGGGAAGTGCTGGCCGGTTCGCCAGGCATGTTCTCGGGCTCGGAGACCAAGTCTCGCGGTACATACCCACCTCGTGGGTCAGGCTTGGCCAGGAGACGGCGCTCGAGCGGGGTGAGCTCGTCGTCCTGATGACTCTGATCGGCTTGTGTCATGCGCGTCCCTCCCTGGGCTCAGGACTCATGAGTTCGATGACATCGACGTCTGCGGCCCGGACGTACAGCCCGCGCGAACTCTCGATCCGACCGAGTGGCGTGCCGTCGGCACCCATCCGCCAGGCTCGTTCCAAGAACAGCTCTGGATTCTGCGGATAGGCGCTGGCGTAGGAAGATGCGCCGAACCAGCCTCCGATCCACGTCCCGTCGCGCAGCCGAAGCCGTACGAAGCAAGAACCGTGCGTACGGAACATGTGATCCCATGCCCCCGGTGTAGGGACGCGTTCGACCGCCCTCCGGCGGCGCGACCACCACGCTTCCCCTCCGGCCACGAGAGCCGGCACCACGACCAGCAGCAGCAAGGCCAATGCCCCGAGGCACGCGGACGTTCGATGATCCCGGCTGGCCAGCCGCGCCCTCCTGCGCCGCGTGCGAACTCAAAGAGCCAGGGCCCCGCCGCTGTCGCGTAGACGGCGTCCAGCACGATGGAGGCCACGATCGCGCGGAGAACCCGTTCCCCCAGGACTCGTTCGCCTGGAACCGGGCCGGTCCAGCGATCGCGGGCCAGTTGATAGACAACGCCGGGCAGCACGAACAGGATCAGGAGAGCCACCTGCAGGACACTGGATGGAGTGCTGGGCACGGGCCGTCACACTCCCGGTGCCCCGCCGTAGGGATCTCTGTCCCTGCGGCGTTCGTCTTGCACCAGCAATGCCAGGGACAGGGACACTACACCCATGACAGCAAGCGCGACGACCTTGACGTTCGTGTGCGTCAGCCATATTCCGAGGTCGTCATGGAGCCAGATCAGTGCCCCGCCCGCCACGACCCACAGCAGCGAGACGAAACACGTCGGGCGCCCTGCCACGAGTTCAGCGAGAAGCAGAAAGCCAGTAAGCAGCGCGGTGGCGCCCATGGTGAGAAACTTCGGATCGCTTGAAGTCAGCATCAGGACCAGACCGGCAAGCCATAGCAGCGCGGCCCCTGCCTGTTTTCCCCCACTCCGGCCACGGCCGCTGATCCTGAGAACACATAGCAAGATCAGTACGTTCGCGACTGCGAGCAAAATCTCCATGGGCGCCCTCCCCCGAAGGCTGTTACACAGCTGATGGTTCCAGGCTGACACGCAGCAACCAAGGCTACCGCCAGGACGCTCAGACTGGCCGGTTCGGACGCTACTTTGGCGGGGAATGCCTTGTGCACCGCCAATGGCTCGGCCACGGCGGCGACGGCAAGCAACTGAGCCGCGCGAGAGCAGATCCCCTCGCAGGGAAAGAAGGTCGCTTGTGCCGGGCGGCTGGCCTCCGCCTATGTATACCACCGGTCCTTGCCCTGACCTGCACCTTTACTCACGGCAGGATCACCAGTCACGAAGCAGATATCAGTTCACGTACTGACCTCTGAGCGTCACCGTCGCAAGGTGACCTCCGCGATGACCTCCAAGCGGTAGGAGGCGTTGCGCAGTCGGACAGGCCGCAGGCGGTGTGTGTCGTACGCCAGGCGCCGATGTCCCGCCCTCGTGGTCAGTCCCAAGGAAGTACAACGGGCAGTGCAATAGAACGCGATATTGACATCGTCCTACCGCCGTTCGGTCACCGCAGCAACAGCGACTTCTTCTGCCAGGTCACGGACTGGCTATCTGCTTGCCGCTTCTGGCGTCATCAGAGGGCTGCCCGCAGTTGATTCGGGGTGTCTCGGCTTCCCGGAACTCGGATGATGACGACGCGGCAAGCGTCACGCTCACCTCGCCGCTGGATGTTTTCAATCCAGACGCTGCCGAACAGGTTTACGGCTCTTTCAGCCCCGACTGTTCTGTCCAGCGCAAGCCGTATAGCGAAGGAGGGATTCGTGTTCTGGTACGGGGCGGCCTGCGTAACATACCGGCGCAAACCGCTCTCGCTCGCGTCGTTCTCTTCGATCTTGCATTCGACATGGAATCGGGCGGTCGGAAAGGTGAAGAGAATGTCAATTGGCCCGCCTCCGATGTCGATCACTTCGGAGTGCACGATGCGGAATAGGGCGGTATAGGTCAGCGTCTCCCTGTAATGCTGGTGAAAGAGGGCTTCGTCGACATTTTGCCTTTTCTTGTCCTTGTCCCGTAGGCGCAGGAACTCGGTGTAGCTTCCGCCCATCTTCCGGCCGACGTCGTAGCACATGTAGGCATAGCGAACTGTGGCTTCGAGCAGCAGGATGAAGGGGGCGATGTCGGGCAGCCAGTCGCGGGATTGCTCCAGCTCACGAACGAGTCGGGTGAGCAGTCGGCTGTACTTGGCATCCGCGATCATTGTGAGGATGCCCTCCTGGTTTCGAAGGGCGAGTTCCAGCCGGTCGAGCTTGTGCTCGGCAATATGTCCCGTGAGGTCGGTGAAGTCAGCAGGGTCGGAGAAGAGGTCGGCCAGCCTGTTCCAGCAGCGCCCTTTTCCCTCGTCATCCCTCCCCGCAGAAGCAGGCGTGTCCGTCGCGAGTGAAGGTTGAGGAGACCGCATGGTCAGAGCGGCGTGGAGGGCGCGGGCCGCCGGGTCGTCGCGTAGGTCTTCGCCGTGAGTGAGGGCGTACTGCAAGTACTGGGCCTGGTTCTCCTTCCGTAGGAAGGTGTCCTCGCTGCCGGGCACCACCATGGTGGTGACAACAGAAGCTGTAGGTGTGTCTTTTGAGGACCGCCACTGTGTTGTGGGCCGTATAGGCGTTGAGCAGGGCGGTGAGGATGGGTGTGACGTGCCCGTATCACGGGTCGTCGTCGCCCATGTGTGTGGCAGCCGCTTCCAGGAGCATGACAATTTCGGCCCACGCGGCTATGTCGCCGTGGCGGGGGCGGGCCCAGTTCGGGGTGGTCAATCGGCTGGGTGATGCGCTCGGGCCGCCTGGCCTGCGACTACGAGATTCCGCACCCCCACCAGCGCAGCGATGACCCTCACGTCGATAATCATGATCATGAGCCGCCGCCCCGCCCACCACTCCCGCTCAAGTCACTCTCGACCCGCACCAGCCTCCCGGCGTCTTCGCGCCGGCGACGTCGTGGACCTAGGGAGTTTCGTTTGGCTCACCCGGTCGTTGGTTCGGTGTGTCGTTGACTGACGCGCAGTGGCTGAGCACTGCAGTTACGTAGCCGGTCGTCCGGCGAAGAAGTCCGCGAGGGAGGACGCGAGCTCTTCTGGAGCCTCTTCGGCCATGTGGTGCCCGGAGTCGATGCCGTGGCCCCGTACGTCCGGTGCCCACTGCCGCCAGATCTTCAACGGGTCCCCGTACAGGTTTTCGAGATCGTCCCGGAGCGACCACAGCATCAGTGCCGGACACCCCACCCGTACTCCGGCGGCGCGGTCGTCCTCCTCATGCCGCCGGTCGACGGTGAGGCCGGCCCGGTAGTCCTCCAGCATCGCCCGCACCACGTCGGGCTTCCTCGTAGCCGCGCGCCACTCCTCGTAATTCTCCTGTCCCATGCTCTGCGGATCGCCGCGGTACCAGCTGTCCGGATCGGCATTGATGACCCGCTCGGGGATGTCCGGCTGGGCGAAGAAGAACCAGTGCCACCACTGCGTGGCGAACTCGGCCGTGATGCGGGACAGGTGCTCGGTGACGGGCAGCCAGTCGAGCAGCGCCACCCGGGAAACCGCGTCGGCATGATCGAGTGCGAGACGGAGTGCGGCACTGCCGCCGCGGTCGTGCCCGGCAAGCGCGAACCGGGCATGTCCGAGGGAGCGCATCACCTCGACCACGTCACCGGCGACGGCCCGCTTGGAGTATCCGGAGTGGTCCGCGGTAGGCGCCGGGCCGGTGGACCGGCCGTAACCCCGGAGATCGGGACAGATCACAGTGAAACCGCGCCGGACCAGGAGCGGGGCGACACGATGCCAGGTCGCGGATGTCCGGGGGTGGCCGTGCAGCAGCACCACCGGCAGCCCCTCCCCGCCGTAGCGCACGAAAATCGACGCTCCATCGACCTGAACCTGCCTGGCCTCAAAGTCCTCGAACAAGACCCGAACCCCCGTCGTCGTTGAAACACCGCCCCAACACAGCCTTGCTTCTGCCCCGCGGGTGCCGTGGAAACGACTGCCCATCCGAATCGCAACAGACGGGATTCGCCAACAGTGTCGTTGCGATGCCGGGGTCGTGGCGTTGTCACCGGGTAGTCACCCGAGCCAGACGATGTTCAGCACGGTCAGCCGGCGCAGCGGCCGGTTCACCCAGTAGGTGAGGGAGAGCTGGCCGACGGCCGCGTAGCGCACGTCCTCGCCCTCGAGGTCCTGCGCGTTCCACTGCCGGAACCCCCACGGGTCTGTGGCGGCGGCACTCAGGACGTTCCACACGGTGTCTTCGACGTGCTCGGGCAGGAGGCCGGTGCGGAGAAGCGGACCGCGTAAGGCTGTCCGCTCACCGGCGCTTTCGCCTTGCCCGCAGCTCCGCCATGTCGACGGCCTCGCTGTCGTGGTAGCCGGAGACGACGAACGCATCGACGGCCGGGGCGTGGGCGAGTCGGCCCTGCCAGTCCTGGAGGACCTCGTACAGCTCGCCGAGAGAGAACGTCCGGCGGGACTCCTTGAGCGCGGCCGCCCACTCCTGCTCGAAGGCCGGCACCCACTGCGCGGCGCGCCGGTCGGCGCGCAGCTGGTGGAGCAGTTCGGCCGGAGCTCCCGGCGCGGGGGCGTACGGGGTGAGGAGGCGTGGTCGGGCTGCGCGCTCATCTGGTCCTCCCGGCGGGTCGTCACCTCACGGTACGCGCGCCGGGTAGCCGTGGAAGGGGACATGCGGTGATCCCTTCCTGCCCGCGCAGGGCACGGGCGACGGCCTGGGCATGCTGGCGCAGCGCCAGGTCCTGCTTCTCCCAGGTGGCAGCGATGTAGTTGAGGAGTTCGGCCGTCGCCCGCTCCGAGTCGCTCGGGTCGCTGGTCAGCAGCCGGTCGGCGGCGTACGAGACGTCTTCGGCGGGGTTCGGGTAGTCGTCGGCGTCCGGGTCGACGTCCAGGGCCAGGAGGTAGCGGATACAGCCCCGGGTCTGGACGGTGATGGTTTCCTCGCGCGGCGAGTCGGGGGTGGGGACGGAGAAGTCGGGGTGGTTGAGGATCGCCGCGGCGAGGGCCTCGGTGAGGGCCGGCGCGGGCAGGGTGTCGTCCGTGGTCGGTTCGGCGTCATGGAGGGTGAGGTCGAAGTCGTTGCCCGCCAGCGTGGTTCGGCGTGAGCGCCCAGGATGTGCGGGCTGCCGCGCAGCGCGTCGGCGATGCGGACCGAGTCGTGGTCGGCGTCGAGCGGAGGGCTCTTGTCGCGATCGATGGCTGTGAGCCGACGCTCAGTAGTTGTCACCGCCAGAGCCGGTTGTGCTGGTGCAGGAGGCCGATCAAAGCAGTCGGGTTGTCACCGATGAGGCACGCGGTTGTCACGCATGTTCATTCGGCAGCCTTTCTGTCACCAGTGGCGAAGAGCGAAAGCTCATGGCTCACTGCACCGATGTCGGTGCTTTGCCTCTGCTCACGACGGCTGTTGGAAGCCGTCCCGGCGTCGGCGACGACTGCTGTGAGCGGTGTGACGACGCAGGATGGTTGGCAAATCATCACGCTTGTTGGCAAAAGTCGTTGATGTTGATGCGCGGTCACCTTCGGAGCGATCAGTTGTGATCATCTGCTGCGGGGCTTCGCGCGAGCTGGTGATCTGGTGCGGTGAATCCGAAGGTGTATGGCCAGATCTGTTCCGCTCCATGTTCCTGGATGTGTTGATGTCGCCGAATGCGGGCCTGGATGAGACCAGTACGTGGCTGGTAATGCGCGACAACTGGGTGAGTCGGTGGAGGGCTGCATGGCAGAGCAACGGGGCCGGAGGACGACTGGCCCGGGGGATGCTTCCCGCCTGCGGGGCGGTGAGGCGGAGTGGTTGCCCGCCACGCTGCCTAGGGCGGGGGCGTGCTGTCGACCGCGGGGTTGAAGAGGAGGTCTGTGCATGATGATCGATGAGACTTTGTTTGGTTCGTCCGAGTTGCGTGAGTCCTACGAGCTGTGCGAGGCGTTGACCAGGCAGTTCCATGCTCCGATGTGGCGGGCTACCGAGCTGCTGCCCGCCCCGGTTCACCCTCATATGCATGCTGTCAACGGCTTTGTTCTACGGACCGACACCATCGCCGACAGGGACGGAACTGCGGCAGAGCGTGAGCAGCGGCTTGCCCGTTGGTATTCCGCCACCCGCGAGGGGCTGCGTTCGGGGGCCAGCGACCATCCGGTACTGCGGGCGTTCGTGGACACGGTGTGGCGGTGGGATCTCGACCGCACGGTGATCGAGGAGCTCCTGGGAACTCTGGAGGCCGACTGCGTCAATCCGCCTGTCTTCGAGACGTTCCAGGACCGGCGGCGATATCTGAGGGGAGCGGGGGGTACGACCGTTGAGCTGTGGTTCCCGCTGCTGGGTGTGAGGGATCCAGAAATGTTGGCGATGGCCTCTTTGCTAGGGGAGGCGGCCCAGGTGGTGGACAACTTCGAGGACATGCCGGAGGACCTCGCTGCCGGCCGATGCTACCTGCCGCGCGCCGATCTGCGGGCACTGGGACTGGAGGTAGATGATCTCGTACACGGTGAACGTCCCGGGGCACTGGCGGAACTGGTCCGCATGCAACTCGGCCGCTGGAACCCCCTTGTGAAACAGGCGGCGCCGATGACGGGCATGGTGAAGCCTGAATACCAGCCGTTCCTGCACCTACTGGCGCTGGGGATCCATCTGCAGTGCGACGAGACCGCTCTCCGCCAGGAGCGGATCTTCACTCAAGGCATTGAGCCGCTGGTGGCTGCTGGCGGGGCCCCTCGCCGCGCGGTATGGCCGCACGTGGAGGTGGATGTGGTGCCGGAGCACGTCGCGGTCATCATGGACGGCAACCGACGGTGGGCCTTGGAGCAGGGACAGCCGGCCTTCCGGGGACATCAGGCAGGTCAGTGGTCCGCTATGCGTCTGGTCAACGCCGCGCTGCGAATGGGAGTGCGGCACCTGACTCTCTACGCCTTCTCCACCGAGAACTGGAACCGCTCTCAAGATGAACTGGACGCGCTGTTCGAGACCATGGGCGATGCGATCGCCCGGGGGCGGAGTGGCTGCACGACCTGGGGGTGAGGGCGCGCTGGTGCGGGCGGCGTGACCGCATCGACCCGTCACTGGCCTCCGTGCTGACTCTGGTGGAAAGCATGACGTCGAACAACCAGACGCTTTCACTGACCATCTGCGTTGACTACGGCGGGCGCGAAGAACTAGTCGAGGCTGCCCGCGCGCTGGCTGCCGAAGCGGCCAGTGGAGCGATCCTGCCCCAGGACATCGGCCCCGCTGACCTAGACTGGAACATGTACGTGCCCGGTCTCCCGGACGTCGATCTGCTGATCCGCACCTCGGGTGAGCAGTGGATCAGCAACTTCCTGCCCTGGCATCTGGCCTATGCCGAGATGGTCTTCGACCCGACTCCCTGGCCCAGCTTCGGCCTGGAACAGCTACGGGAAGCGGTCACCATCTACGCCGGCCGCCAACGCCGCTTCGGCGGCACTCTCCCCGGACCCACCCGGCCGACAGAGCCAGCCCGCTCAGCAAAGCCGGCTTAAGCCCTCCTGAGCCTGGGCCCGGGGCGTTCTGAGTCCGGGCCCAGGCTCACCTCACGGCTTCGGCGGGGTGTACGTGCCGGTTACGGTCACGCACCCGAGCACAGTGTCAGCGCTGAACAGGAACGTCCCGAACGTCGCGGTGTACGCCTCGAGCATCTCGGGGTGGCGTACAGCGGCACCTCACTAAGACCCTGTCCTACATGGTCAGTTTGAGGAACCGTTTGTAGCAGCAGAGGGCGGCTGCGAGTCCGAGAATGGCCAGGTAGTTGCGGGGGTGGCGTTCGTAGCGGTGGTTGAGTCTGCGGTAGCCGGTCAGCCAGGACATGGTGCGTTCGATGACCTATCTGCGTCGGCCGAGCCGTTCGCTGGAGTCGATGCCTTTGCGGGCGATGCGGACCCCGATGTGTTTGCCCCAGAGTCATTTCCGCAGGTGAGGGATGTCGTACGCCTTGTCGGCGTGCAGGCGGACCGGTTTGGATTCGGTCGCGTGGGATTCGTGTCCCATGTGGAAATGGGACAGCTTCGGCTTCAGGGCCTGGCTGTCGTGGGTGTTGGCCGCGGAGAGCCCGACGCGTAGGGGCAGTCCGTCCGCGTCGGACAGGACGTGCATCTTGGAACCCGGCTTGCACCGGTCCAGGGGACTCGGACCTGCAAGTTCGCCCCTTTTTTAGCGCGGACGTGCGCGGAATCCAGGACCGCCTGGGACAGGTCGATCAAGTCCCTTTCGTCCAGGAGCTGGAGAATCTTCTGATGCAGTCGGCCCCACACGCCGGCTCTCGACCAGATGACGAACCGACGGTGCACGGTTGACTTCGACGCCCCGAAGCATGGCGGCAATGCCCGCCATGCGCAGCCACTGACCAGGACGTAGATGACCGCCGCGAAGACCGCCTCATCATCGATGTTCACAACCCCGCCGCCTTGCGGCCGCACGCGCGCCGGCGGCAACAACGGCCTCGCTATCTCCCCCAGCCCGTCCGGAACAATCCATCCCCACTGTCCACTCCCCCTAGCGAACACAACGACCAACTGACCATGTAGGACACGGTATAAGTTGGCCAGTCCGTTTTTTCGAACTCGCCTTCCCATCCCTAGGAGAGCTCGCCTTGCGGCATGATCCCTCCCAGACAACGTAGGGGGGCAGAGCATGGACCTAGGTGACCTTGCGGCACTCATCGCTCTTGCTGGTATCCCAGTTACGGCCTTGGTAGGGCACTGGCAGAAGCGGGCCGTGCTGGCGCAGGCCGAGGCTGCTCACAGAACGGCGATGGCACAAGCAGAAGCCGCTCATCGAACTGCGTTGGAGGTCGCGGAGAAGACCCACCGGGGCGCCTTGGAAGTCCTGCGTCGCCAGAACCAGGCGGAGACGGAACGCCGAAGACGTGAAGAACGGCACGCCAGGTACATGGGTATCCAGAATGCGTTATCGGAGATGCGGGAGGCTGTGTTCGCTGAGCCTTATGACCCGCAGGCGGTCAGGGAAGCCGGAAGCCACGTGCATCGGGCGGAACACGCACTCGCCATGCATGCAAGCAGACGTGTCTCATCCCTGGCTCGCGGCGTTACATACGTGGCATTGCGCATCATCTGGCCCCGGAGCGCACGCTCCACGATCAGCGCGGCGCATGCTCCACGCTACTGGGCCGAGGAGGTGGCGCCGCTTCGGCGTGAACTCGATGAGGCGGTCAGAGATGAGCTGGAGGCGGAAGCAGAAGCGGAGAAGCACCCACCGGACACCTCTTAGCAGGCTTCCGCTTATCGCTCAGCAGGCTTGAACAGCCGCAACCAAGCCCATTTCTTCCGCCGCCAACCCGTGCCCTCAGCCCAAGCCAATTGATCACGCCCGGGGGTGGCGAGGCAGCCTTGCTTCGGCGGCCTCGCCACGCGACCGATGCTGAGCACCAGACTGGCCAACTGAAGTACACAGTGGCCATCTGAAGCGCTCAGTCACATCCGTGGCTCGCAGGCTGTTCAGGGCGCTCCGGCTACAGGTCGAACTCGAGGTGTTCGATGTCGGTGAAGCGGACCTCGTCCAGGGATCCGGCGCGGCGGCCGCCGTCCTGGAAGTACACCTCCTTGAGTGCTTCGGCGGCGATCTGCTGGAGACGGGCGTCGCTGGCGCCCTGCTCCTGGGCCTCGAAGAGGCGGGCAGCGTGAACCGGCGGGAGGGCGACGGTGAGGTGTCGGATGCGGTCCTGGTCGGTGGAGCCGATCGGGGCGGTGTAGCCGAGGCGGGCGCGGGTGTCGATGATGATGCCGCCCGTGGACGCCGCCTTCGCCTTCGCCTTGGCCCGGATCTGGGGCTGCCACCGGGCCTTCACTTCACGGTCTATGCGTCCGGCGAGGTCGGGGCGGGGCTTTTTGATCTGGTCCTTCACGTACCGCTCGACGGTGCGCTGGGAGACCCGCAGCATCTGCGCGACCGCCTTGGTGCCGCCGAGCTGCTTCACCAGGTACCGCATCTGCGCACCCGCACTCTTCGGCGCCGGGCGGGTGAACGCCTTCTGCACCGCCTTCTCCAGGCCGTCCCCGATCAGGCTCATGCCGGTCTTCTCCTACTCTCCGTTGTCGGCATCGGTGACGGTGCCGTCCTTGATGAACCGGGCGAAGTTCAGCTGCGGTGCGTCGAACTGCTCGCGCACTCCTTCGCCCCAGAGCACGGACTGGGTGCCCTCGTGCTTGACCAGGCCGGGGTTGATGCCGAGCTTGAACCCTCCGGGCAGCGGCTTGCCGTCCCGGTAGGGCAGGACGTCCAGCGGGGAGGGGCCGTCGGCGGCGTAGACGACGCAGTCGGAGAGGACCGCGATCGGGTACTGGCCGGTGAAGGCGGCGTGCTTGACGATCTTGCGGTGCAGGTTGATCCGGGTGCGGGAGATGACCGCCGCGCGGATGTCGGGCCGCCACGTCGGGCGTTCCAGGGCCCGCCACCGCTCGCCTGGGCGCCAGCCCTCGCCGCGGGGGCGCTCGCGGAGCTTGCCCAGGCCGCCCTTGACCGTTGCCTTGATCGCTGTGATGACGATGCCCAGCTCCGGGTCCCGGTCCTTGTAGCTGTCCATCGCCGTCAGGAAGTCCTCGGGTGAGAGGTCGGCGGTGACGCCGAGGTCGGCCATCGTGGCCAGGTGGGCGTCGCGCAGCCGCTGGTACCAGCCGTCCAGATAGCGGCCGTTGTCGTACCGCACCCACGCCTCGGTCGGCGTCACGTCGTAGCCCAGCTCGACCGCGTACGCCACGGTCGGTGTCGCGTACCAGGCCGGGCCGGTGGGGCGGTCGCCCTTCGGCGTGAACGGACTCGGCAGCAGTGATCCGTCCAGCTCCACCCACTCCTTGCCGGCCTTCACGCGGGAGAGGTCGACGTGGGAGAGGTCGACCAGCCACGAGCCGGGCAGCTTCGGGTCGAACGCGGGTGCCTTGACGTGCGTCGGCTCACCGAGGCCGACAACCAGGCCGTTGGCGCCCGCCGCGAAGGCCATGTTCACGTCCAGGCCGACCAGGTAGCGCAGGGTGCACTCCTCGTCGGTCATCGGCCGCGCCCAGTCGTACGCCTCCTCGAACAGCTTCTCCGACGGGCCGCGCACGTGGAAGCGCGGCAGGTCCAGCGCGGTGAGCACCGGGTGCCCGTCGGGGGCCTCGCACGGGGCGCAGTCCACCGGGTCGTTGCCGAGCGAGCCGGGTGTCTTGGTCTCGGCCTGACGCAGGGCGCCGGTCTCCTCGTCCCGTACGGCGTGGGTCGGCGGGTGCAGCGCGGTCATCAGTTCCAGGCCGGTGACGGCGGTGGAGCCGCGCGGCGTCATCACCCTCGTTGCGTAGGTGCCCAGGACGCGGGCGAGCTCCGCCGGCGGCAGCTGCGCGGCGTGGCCCCAGAACCGGGGGTCCAGCGCGTTCCACGAGGCGATGCACAGCTGGACGCACTGGCGGTCCGAGCCCTTGGCCGGGCGGTAAATCCTGGCCCACGGGCCGAAGCCCCTCTTGGTCAGCTTCCAGTCGGCGCGGGCCAGCTGCTTGATGACCTTGTGTCCCTCCGGGATTCGACCAGCGTCCTTCTCCTCCGCCGTGAGTGTGGTGGGCAGGCCGTAGCGCTCCAGCGCGGCCTCGGTAAGCACGAGCAGCGGGTCGGCCGGCCTTCCCGGGCCGGACAACTTCGGCTGCCCGAGCTTCGCCTCCTTCAGCGTCCACTCCACCAACGAGGGCAGGGACTTGGCGGGCACGTCCAGGACCAGGCCGCCGACGCAGTACGCGGCCACCTGCCCGTCGGCGTCAGCGTCGACGATCGCCAGCGGCCCGTTCCCGAACCGCGGATCGACGACGCCCGCCGGTGTGCCGGCCGCAGGCGCCTTCCGCGCACCCGGGCGGCGCGGCGTCGACGGTTCGGTGGCGCTCGCCGGACGCAGCGCAGCCGCCGGAACGTCCGCGAGGTCCTCAGCGGGCTCCTGCGGGTTCACCGGCCCGGTCATACCCCGGCGCCGGACGTCGGCTCGGCGGAAAGAGGCTGCGCCGGAGCGGGCACCGGGGCGTCCGGCGCCGGCGCGGTCTCAGCGGCCGGGGCCGACGCGGCGGGGTAGAGCTCCGCGAGCTTGTCCAGCAGCCGGGCGTAGGCGTCGCGCTCCGGGGGGCGCGGTTCGGTCTTGCCGGACTCCCACCCGGACACCGTGGCCCGGCGCACCTTCAGCGCGCCGGCGACCTCATCGATCGTCAAGCCGTGCGCGGCACGCAGGCGTTTGCGCTCCGCCGGGGGCGGCAGGGTGGCGCGGGACGCGACCAGCGCGTCGACCGCATCGAACAACTCGGACATGGAGCACCTCCTGACCGGCACCCTACCTCATTGAACGTACGAGACGCGTACGTTTGCCGTACGAAGTGCGTACCAACTTCGCTGGATGAAGCGGAAGTCAAAGCGGCTGCGGTGTCTCACAGCTGTTGCTGGACCCACCGGAAGCCGAGGCCAACCAGTCCCGCCCCGTGGCCTAGGCGGCGCCGCGAAGCGCGCTGAAGAGCGGGACTGTAAAACGTTCGGTGTAACTCCCGATCATGGAAGATGCATCGATGACCAGCAACAACGTGACCGAGGCCGAGCCCGTCGAGCCGTCTGAGACGGCGCCGTCGAAGTCTGTGGACGACCGGCTGATCGATGAGCTGGTGGGCCGGGCTCAGGCGTGCAGACCTGTGTGGTGCACCTGCTGCGGAACTCCTTCCGCTATGTCGCCCACCAGGACTGGGACAAGATCGCGAAGGTCCTCAAGCCCGTCTACACCGCGGCGTCCGAGGACGCGGCCCTCGAGCGGTTCGCGGAGTTCGCCGACGCGTGGGGCAAGAAGTATCCGGCGATCGTCCGGCTCTGGGAGAACGCCCGGGAGGAGTTCACTCCGTTCCTACGCTTCGACACCGAGATCCGCCGCATCGTCTGCACGACGAACGCGATCGAGTCCGTGAACGCGCGGATCCGGCGGGCGGTGAAAGCTCGCGGGCACTTCCCGAACGAGCAGGCCGCCTTGAAGTGCATCTACATGGCGATCATGTCGCTGGACCCGACCGGCAAGGGCCAGGCCCGCTGGACCATGCGCTGGAAGACAGCCTTGAACGCCTTCGACATCACCTTCGACGGCCGACTCTCCGCAGCACGCCAGTAACTCCAACAACCCGAGTTACACCGTTTGTTTGACAGCCCCAAGCAACTCAAAGGCTCCACCCGGGAGGCCGCCCAGGCGCTGGGGGTGTCCCAGCGCACCGTCGAGCGCTGCCTCATAGGCCAGATTGGCTTTGTTCGCTTTCAAGCGGTTCTGGTCCAACTTCTGTGGTCTGCCTACTCACTGTGATCGTTGGCCTTGGTGATAGGTCTCGCGAGATCGTCTAGAAACTGCCGGTGCCGATCGCGTTCGGCCTGATGGTTCTGACTGTGCGCGAGGTACTGCTCAGGCTGGAAGAGCTGCTCTTCCTGGCGGATCCGGGGATCAGGGTGGAGTCGGTGGAGGACGATGGCGAGGTAATCCGAGTTGGTGCCAGATGCCGGACGGCCGGGGCGCGGTGCCCAGGCTGCGGAAGCTGGTCGAGGCGGGTGCACGGCTCTTACCTGCGGTTTCCCGCTGACCTCCCTGTGGCAGGACGGCGGGTGGTTCTGCGGCTTCGTGTCCGGCGCTTCACGTGCGAAGACATCTCCGGCGGACGGCGGACGTTCGTCGAGCAGGTTGCCGGCCTGACCCGGCGGTACAGTCAGCGGACCGAACGGATGCGGTCGGTGCTGGCCGAGGTCGGCCTCGCCTTGGCCGGTCGCGCCGGTGCCCGGCTGGCCGATGTCTTCGGGGCGAGGGTCAGCCGGAACACGGTCCTGCGGCTGGTCAGCGCTCTCCCGGAGCCCCAGCCACAGGACCCGCGTGTGGCCGGCGTCGACGAGTACGCGATGCGAAAGGGCCGTGTCTACGGGACCGTGCTGGTCGACGTCGAGACTCGCAGGCCGGTTGACCTACTGCCGGATCGCGAGGCAAGCAGTGTCGCGGCCTGGCTGGCCGATCACCCGGGGATCGAGGTCGTCTGCCGCGACCGCGCCCCTTACTTTGCCGAGGGTGCCAGGATCGGGGCACCCACCGCGGTCCAGGTCGCTGACCGATTCCACCTCTGGCGCAACCTCGGCGAAGCGGCCGAGCGGTGCGTCGCCCATCACCGCGCGTGCCTCCGTGCGACCTTCGCCGAGCCGGCGCCGGAGAAGGCTCCGGCTCCGGAACCGGCCGAGAGTGGGTCGCCATGGCCCACCGGGCACCGTTTCGCCGACCGCACCCGCGCCAAGCACGCCACCGTCCACCCGCTGCTGGCCGCCGGCCACAGCCGACGCGCGATTCAGCGACAGCTCGGCATGACCTACCGCACCGTCCAACGGCTGGCCGACGCCGCAAGGCCGGAAGACCTGTTCCAGGGACAGTGGCAGAACCGCAGGACCAAGCTCGACGACTTCAAGCCCTACCTGCACGGGCGATGGGCCGAGGGCTGCACGAACGCCTGGACCCTCTGGGAAGAGATCAAGACTCACGGCTACACCGGCGGCTACGGAGCCGTCCCCGCCCACCTCCAGCCGTTCCGGACATCCCCGACCGCGCCTGCGGCCCGTCCGCCGTCCCCACGCACGGTCACCGGATGGATCCTGACTCACCCCGACACCCTGCCGGAGAGCGAGCGTCTGAAGCTCACATCCGTTCTCGCCGGCTGCCCTGAACTCGATGCCCTCACCGGGCACGTCCGCGCGTTCGGGAAGATGCTCACCCAGCTCCAGGGCGACCAGCTCCCGCAATGGATCAAGGAGGTTCGCGCCGACGACCTGCCCAGCCTCCACACCTTCGTGAACGGCATCGAACGGGATCTCGCCGCTGTCACCGCCGGCCTGACACTGCCGTGGAGCCCCGGCATCGTCGAAGGACACGTAAACCGGATCAAAATGATCAAGCGCCAGATGTACGGCCGGGCCGGCTTCGGCCTCTTGCGGAAACGAGTCCTGCTGGCATCCTGACGAAACCGTCACGAGCTCTGCTGGAGCCGCTCCGCAGCCTGAGCAGGGGTGTCATAGTAGCCAGGCCGAGCCAGCAGGACCGAGTTGAAGTAATAGCCCTGCTCTTCCTCCGGCTCCTCGTCGGCTGCGAACGGACGCCAGAAGCTCAACAGCAAGTCCGGGGCGATGAATGAAGCATCGTCGTCAGGATCTTCCTCGATCGAGGTGAACTCCCCGACGCGCCGGACAACCTCTCGGGCCGGAAGCGCGAATATGTCCACACCCTGGAACAAGACTCGGTCCGTCTGGGACGACGGCCTTCCCAGCTCGGTGGCTTCAAGCATGTCGCGCACGCAGTGGATGCTGATCATCAGCCCACTGGGACGGGAGATGTGCTGCCCCGGCCGATCAGACTCCGAAATCGTAGAGAGATCGCGGAGCGAGTCCAGCGCCGTATTGGCCGCGTGTTGAGTCATACCGATTCGCAACGGGCCAACGCCGGTCGGTGGGGCGAGGTCGAAGTCCATGCGGGCATGATCCCAAACGGCTCTGTCAACGAGCCACGAAGGGCCATCCGGTCCCGACAGGTTACAGAGCGTAAGAGCTCCACAAAGTGGGACCAGAACCCATTCTCGTGGACAGAGCCACCCACCGCGATGTTCATCGGATGGAGTGGACTCCACTCTCCGGTGAGCAGCGGCCGGTGGGGGAGTACACGACATCGCGGCACCCGGTGCGTGCTCGCCTCGGTGGCGCGCGCCGGGTGGGGACGATGTTCGGCATCGGGCGCACCGCGCGCGCCGACGATGTCGTGGTTCACGCCGGTGCCGACGCGCTTCCCGATCACCGCACCGTGGCGCGCGCTGGCGCGCCATCGGGTGCGTCGATTCTTCGTGCGGCGCACCCGCCGATTCGGGCCGGTGCGCACGACCCGGCCGGGACGCGCGCCCGTTGGCGGCACCAGGGTCTGAATCCTTGGGACGCGCACGAGGTTGATGACAGACCGGTTGCCTGTGATGTCAGTCGCCCCCACGAGACACTTCGAGGCGTTCCGCTCCCAGGGGCTGCGTCCCCGGGAGCGGAACGGAGCCCGCGCTGTCGGTGGTGGCTGGGAGGCTGGTCGGATGAACGCCGATGACGAGCAGCTGCTGCGCGGCCGGGTGTACGGCCACGATCACTACGCCCCCAACCCGGGCCCGCTCCCGCACCAGACGTACGCCGTGCTCGTCAGGGTTTGGGACCGCCCGCCGGGTGCGCTTCGCCTCCCGCCGGGCCAGGCAGAGCTCCGTCAGCACCCATCAGGCGCCCGTGTCGCCGTCCAGGTCGCAGGCACGCGCGGACGTAGTTCACTCGGGCCGGCCGGCGATATCACGGCTGACATCGGCTCCGCTTCCACTGCGGGGGCATGGATCCCGTGTTCGCCGGGTGCGGCGGGGGTTCAACCGGCCCCGACGGGAAGGGTTCCGATGCGCTGTTCCAACCAGGTCGGCAGGTCCAGGAGTCGGACCCCTTCCTGTTCGTTCGGGTCGGTCCGTGCGACCAGGCACACCATGTCCTGGGCGCCGTTGTTGACCGGCAGGTGGGGTGTGTCGGCGGGGATGTGGACGTAGTCGCCCGCGCGCAGGGCTACGTGCTCGGTGAGGTCGGGCCCGTGCCAGACCTCGACCTGGCCGGACTGGATGAAGATGGCTGACTCGTGTCCCTCGTGAAGGTGAGGGCGGCCGCGGGTGCCGGCGGGCATCACCAGCTGGTGCAGGCACAGCCGTTCGGCCCCGGTGGACTGCGCACTCACGCCTGCCCCGAATACGCCGCCCTGGACGCCCTCGTAGTGCCCGGTCCGCACCACGGTGCACTGCCTGTGATCGGTCATACGCGCAGTACAACAGCAGGCTCTGGGTGTTCGAGCGGTTCACGCCAGCCTGATCATGTGTGCCAGCGCAGGGCGGTGGCGGTCGGCGGCACAGTCGGCGCAACGCCGACAGGCGTACGCACCAGTGGGACGGGAGATGCCGGGACGCGGCTCCGAAGCCTGGAACCGGCCGGGGCTTCAGGTGAACAGGTGGAGGCGTTGAGGCCTTCGACGCAGGGCGATGCGGTACAAGGTCACCTCTCCTCGCAGGAACAGGAGCTCGCAGGTGTTGAGGTAGAGGCGGTAGCGCTGGTAGGTGCCCGCGCCCGCTGTCTTCTCGGCCTGTGCCCGTGCGGTAAGGGGCCGTGCCGACCAGGCGCGCAGAGTGCGGATGTAGTCCTGGGGGGGCGTTGTCTCCATCGCGGCCACGTCATTGCCGTGCGCAACCTCCGTCAGCAGGAACGTGCCCACCTGCCGCACCGAGGTGAAGTCACCCATGTTCCGCGTCCAGGTCCCGTCCGGGCCTTGGAGGGCGCCCAGGAACAGGTTGTAGTGGATGGTGGCCACCGCTGCCAGTGTCGGATCGACGAAGGCCAGCCACTCGTGCAGAGAGGCCAGCCGCACCGGATTGCGCACGGGCTCCAACCGGGCCCCAAGGGCCTCACCGACCAGCCGCAGTCGCTCATACACCCACCGCAAGTGCTCATCGGCCGAAGAGTGCGAACGACGCCGGAACTCCTCACCGGACAACAACTGCCGCCACGGCTCGTGCCATTCCTCCCATTCGTCGAACACCGCCTGCCGGAGAACCTCGGACACATCCGCCGCCGGAACCACATCTGCCAACGCACTTGCACTCATGCCCGGCCCACGAACCCCCCACCACCCGGACACGCATGACCGCCGGGCCCGGGTGTCTGCAGGACGGCGCGGCACTCGGAGTACGGGGGGCAGGTCATGGACGGCCAGCGAGGCGATGTCGAAACAGCATCAGATGCGCGGAGATCTTCGCGGCCACGCGGGCTCCGTCGTGGACGTCCGGCACCGTCCTTGCTGAGTACGCGGTACGCCCCACCCCGGAGTGATCAGTCGGATGGTCACTATTGCCAGTCAGAGCCCCACCGGTTGGCCACCCCGGACCGCGGGCCCGTACTGCCGGGGGAGCTGCTCGGCAACCACGAAGCTCGGCTGATCCAGCGCCGGACGCACCACGTCCCCTGTTCGCCGAGCGGCCTCACGGTGGTGAGCGCTGCAGACGAGCGGTCTGAGCCGGGAGGACCCCCGCGATCTGCCCTACTGTTCGGTCCTGGTTTCTTGCCAGCGCATCGCCGTTGCGATGCTGTCGGCCACGCGATGGTGCGCAGGGTTACCGGGCGAGTATGTGGCCGTCGTCGGGTCGGTGGTCGCGAGAGCCGCGCAGGTCGGCGGTGACGTAGGTGCGTTGCAGCCAGCGGTCGGCTCCGTCGTAGCGGGGGTGGAAGGCGGTGCGGCCGTGGACAGTGACGCGGTTGTCGAGGATGACGAGGTCGCCGGGTGTCAGGTGCAGGGTGTGGGCAGTTGCCTCGCAGGCGTGGCCGAATTCGGTCAGGGCTGTGGCGGCTTGGGGGGTGAGCGGGGTGGTGACGAGTTGGGCCATGCGTATGTCGGGGTCCTCGACGGCTCCGGAGAGCACCGTGCGGGGCTTGGCGTCCGGCTCACTGGCGGCGGGGCCGAAGGAGGGGGGTGGGGTGGTGCGGAATTCCGGTGTGAACAGGGCCTGGCGGCTGGCGGGCGTCAGGTGCGGTAGTGCCTGGCGGATGCCGGCGATGCACATGCCGGCACGTCGGTCGTGGTCGGCGCGCAGGCACAGGAAGACGACGTAGTCGGGCGGGTGGGGGTGGAAGCCGTTCTCGGTGTGGAAGGACAGCGGAACCGATCCGGCATTGCCGTGGAAGGTCTCCTGCCCGGGCACGGGTACGACGTCCTGTATGAGGGCACCGGATTTCTCCGCAAGATAGGCGATGGGCTCCCCGAGACCGCAGGCCACCATGGTGAGCATCGCGGCCGCGATGGTGGCCTGGCGCTGGACCGAGCCCGGTTCCGCGGGTGTCGCGGGCAGGGCCTCCTGCCCGGCGGGCAGGCCGCTGATGACCAGGGTGCCTGTCGGGCCGGAATGCCTTCGAAACCGGCGCACCTGGCGGCGCACTCTAGGTGGAAGTTCCTCCCAGGCGTCGCGGGCGCGTCCCACCCATTCGTGACTGTCGACCTGGTGGTTCTCTCCGGTGCACAGGGTGCGGGCAAGGTGCTCGCCCTCGCCGGCCTCGGCCTGCTCACCCGCTACGAGCCGATCGGGCTGCCCGACCGCACCCACATCACCGACGCGGTCACCGTCTTCTGGCTGTTCGCCCTGGGATGGGCGGCGGCGCGGACCCGTACGCTGTGGCAGCGGCTGGTGGTGACGGTCGCGGGCCTCGCCACGGTGCCGGGCACTCGCCGACTCAACCAGCTCGCGGGGCTGCTCGCCGGCAGTTCGCTCGCGATCTACCTGACCCACTGGCAGATCTACCCCATCTTCGACCAGATCTCGCAGCCGCTGGCGCTGGCGATCTCCCTGGCCTTCGGCGTCGCGTACGCGTGGGGGACGGCAGTGCTGATCCGGCGCGTGCCGGAGTTCGTCGAATCCGTCAGACGCGGGCAAGCCGCGCTGCACCCAAGGACACGTCGAAGCAGTCGCACCGGATGCTGACGCTCTGGTAGGCAAACCAGTCGCGGTCGGCGGGCACCCCTGCGAGGCCCTGGGCGTGGTCGTGCTGCCACGGTCCGCGCCGACCCTCGCCGTCCCGGGCGCACGGCCCTGCCCGTGCGGGAACACCTGTACGCGGTGGAGACGAAGCAAGACGGCCTGCGGTCCGCGCCGGCTGCGGGACGCATCACGGCTGTGGGCCTCGCTCAGGGCCGCGGAGCCACTTGAGGGCCGCGACAGGCTGTGGGAGCATCCGCGGTCTCGCGCTCGATGATTTCGAGGCGGTTCTTGAGCCGGTAGCCGGAGCCGTTGAGGGCAACGCCTTCGCAGTGGCGCAGGAGGCAACTGAGATCGCGGTAACGGGGACTTGGCCGCCGAAGACCTGGCCTCCTTCGCCGAAGCTCTTGCGCGAGGTGCGGGTGATGGAGTCCCTTCTCGGAGCGCGTGGAGAGGGTCGGGCACCGAATGTTCCCTCGGTGCGCCCCGGGTCATAGGCGCTGTTCGGCGAAGTTGCAGGCGAGGCGCGCGGGTGAATTGGGACTGTCCGCGGTAGGCATTCTGCGTGCAGACCTTTCTCCCGTACTCCGATTTCACCAGATCCGCCGCGGCCCTGGACCGATCACGTCTGGGCAAGCAGCGGGTCGAGGCCCTCCAGGTGCTGCGTGGTTTGACCGTGCCCGGCTACGGATGGCGGCATCATCCCGCGGTACGTATGTGGCTCGGCTACGAGGAAGCGCTGACCCGCTACGGCCTCGACGTATGCGCGGTGTGGGTGGCCCAGGGGCGCGCCGACACCTGCGCCGGCACGCTCCTCGCCGACTTCACCCGGCACCGCCCCGGCGCCGTCGTTCGCGGCCAGGAACAGCTGGCCAGCGGCGGTGAGTTGCCGCCCTGGCTGGGGGATCCCGCCTTCCACCGCAGCCATCGGTCGGCACTGGTGCGCAAGGCGCCGGAGATGTATGCCTCGCTCTTCCCGGGCGTCCCCGATGATCTGCCTTACGTCTGGCCTGCCTCCGACCGAGGCGCTTCGTAACCTTGGCATGTCCGCTCACCCGGATGTCCCACTGTCCGTGGACAGGTCCCGGCGGGACGGGCAGGTTGCGCCGGAGGTCTGCCTCGGGTCCACCACTGTTCTTTGTCCCTGCGTGGGCGGGCTGCTCCGGGCTCCGAGGGCCGGGAAAGGGTCGGGATCAAGTCGGCGGAAGGGAGGAGACTGGGGAGGGCGCGGCTGGTGGTTGGCGGCGTGGTGGTGTGCCGAGGAGAGGGTGCTGGCTGTGGATGAGCGGAACTGTGATGGCCGGCGGATGCTGGAGGGTCTGCTGGCCGCCAGTCACCTGATGCCGTTGGAGCTGCTGCCCGCGCGGTTGGCGGAGCATGCGGCAGCGGCGGGCTTGTCCGAGGTACTGATCTACGTCGGGGATTTGCAGCGCAACGTGTTGCGGCTGCTGACCGGTCATGGCGAGGACGCGGGCCAGGCAGCGGACGGTGAGGAAGCCGAGCTGAGGATCGAGGGGACGCTGCCTGGGCGGGCCTACCAGTACAGCGAAGTCCTGGCCGATGGAACGGCCGGTGCGGGTGAGTACCGGTGGTGGGTGCCTCTGCTGGACGGCACCGAACGCCTGGGCGTCCTGCGCGTCACCACCTGCGCGGACGGCGGGCGCATCCGGCAGGACATGACCGCGCTGGCATCTCTCGTCGCGCTGATACTGGTCAGCAAGCGAGGGCACAGCGACTCCTTCGCCCGTCTGACGCGCGCCGAGCCGATGAACATCGCCGCGGAGATGCAGTGGCATCTGATGCCGCCGCGCACCTACGCCGACGGGCGGGTGGTGGTCGCAGCGGCGATGGAGCCGGCCTACCGCATCAGCGGGGACGCGTTCGACTACGCGATGGCCGGTCCGGTCGTGCACCTGTCGATCTTCGACGCGATGGGTCACGACACCGCTGCCGGGCTGACGGCGAACCTTGCCATGGCCGCCTGCCGCAATTCCCGCCGCCAGGGAGCCGGTCTGGCGGAGATCACCGAGCGGATCGAGCAGGCTTCGATCGAGCAGTACGGGCAGAAGCGCTACGTGACCGGGATCCTGGCCGACCTGAACACCAGCACCGGTGTCCTGACGTGGGTCAACCGCGGTCACCACCCGCCGGTGATCATCCGGCAGGGTCGCTGGGGCAGCGACCTGCACTGCCGGCCGGCTCACCCGATGGGCACCGGCCTGGGGCTGAAGACCGTGCTGTGCCGGGAACAGCTGGAGCCGGGTGACCGGATCGTGCACCGACGGGATCACCGAAGCCCGCGGCCTGGGCGACGCGGAGTTCGGCCTGAAGCGGTTCACCGACTTCCTCATCCGCCATCACGCCGACGGGCTGCCCGTGCCCGAGACGCTGCGCCGGCTCATCCACGCGGTCCTGGAGTGCCACCATGGGCAGCTGGAGGACGACGCCACCGTGCTGTTCTGCGAATGGCTCGGCCCCGACCCGAACAGCATCGGTGCCGCACAGGCCCTGCCCGGGCTCACCCCGCCATGAGCACCCGTCCGGTCTTGCATCCGGGAGCCAGCGAAGGAGCGCCCACCGTGAGCACCGACCTGCACGTGAGCATCCGGGAAACGCGGGCTGATCTCGTGCTGGCTGCCACCAGGGGCGTCCTGGACCTGCACACCGCGCCCGCGCCTCACGAGCAGGCCACCACTGTCTTGCACGCACACCCGGTCGTGGCGCTGGAGTCGTCCACTCAACCGAACCCCGGCGGGCACGCGACCGGCCTCACACGCAGCTGGCATCTGTCCACTAGGCGGCACTGTTTCTCGGATCATGTTCGGAGCCAGGCAACGAGGGCTGCGAGTGTGACGGTGCCGAGGCAGCTGTAGGCGCGGTTCTCGTAGCGAGTGGCGACGGGGTGGAACCCTTTCAGACGGTCGCTGGCGTGTTCGACGGTGTCGCGTTTCTTGTAGCGCTCGCTGTCGAAGCTGGTGGGCCGGCCGACACCGGCCCGGGGCACGGATACCTAGGTCCGCATCCGCCGCGCCCACGCAGGTACGGCGGAAAATCGCGTTGGTTCCGGTGCCCGCACTGTCGAGTACCTGGACAGCGCCACGCGAGAGGTCGATCACCGAGACGCGGAGTCGTCACGGAACGACCGCCACTGATCCGGTACGGCTGACCGGGACGTCGTCCGCTTTCCGATCAACGAGTTCGGTTGCCTAGTTGGCCAAGCAAAGGCGGACCGCAGCCCCGTTCACCGGCACGGTGGGCGGCCCGCTGCCGTACGGCAGCGGGATCTTGGGCGAGGTCGCAACGGCCGTGTCCGACAGAGCGTTCTCCGCACTCGCCGGGAACTTGGCCCCTCCTTGAGGCCGCGCACTGCTCTGCGTCATCGCGCCGAAGAACGTCCTGGAGCACGGTGGCCGGCCGTCCCCTCGTGACGCCCGTCCGTGCGGGCCGCCGTGGTAGGGGCGGGCGGCGCGTCGTGGGCCAGATGGATGGCCGTCGCCAGCAGGCCGCGCTCGGCGGTCCACCGGCCGTGGAACTCACCGATGCGGCGGCCCGCCACGAGGGGTCCCGGCACGAAAAGCCGTGCCCGGAAGGTCCGTTCGGCCTCACTGATGTCAATCTCCGCCTCGGGGAAGTCGAGTTCGCGTCCGGTGAGCGGATACCACACCTTGAAGACGCTCTCCTTGGCGCTGAAGACGAGCCGGTCCCAGCTGATGCCGGGGCGCCGGGCGGTCAGCGAGCCGATCAGGGCGATCTCGTGCGGCAGCGCGATGGCGTCGAGCACGCCGTCGGGCAGCGGAGCGTCCGGCTCCGCGTCGATGCCGAGCGCGGCGGTCGTGTCGGACCGCGCCACGACCGCCGCGCGGTAGCCGTCGCAGTGCGTCATGCTGCCCACGATGCCCTGCGGCCACTGGGGCGCCCCGCGCCGGTTGGGCAGCAACGGCGCGGGCTCCTGCCCAAGGGTGCGCAGGGCGCGCCGGGCCAGGAACCGTACGGTCGTGAACTCCTGCTGCCGCTTGGGGACCGCGTGTGCGATCAGCGCCGTCTCCTGCGGGAAGAGCCTCTCCTCCGGCGCGCGCGCGTCGTCGTACGCCACTTCCGCCGCGACCCCGGCGGGCAGCAGGGCGCGGATCACCGGGCTGCCTGTCCGGCCGGCTCCGGCAGGATCTGGCGCAGCGGCGTCCGGGACGGGCGCTTGCGCCATTCCCGCGGATAGCCGATCGACACCTCTTCGAAGCGCACCCCGTCGTAACGGGTGACCCGGGGGATGTGGAGGTGGCCGTAGACGGCGGCGGCGGCGCGGAAACGCACATGCCAGTCGGCGGTCAGTTCCGTACCGCACCACTGTGCGAACTGCGGATAGTGCATGACGCGGGTGGGGTCGCGGACCAGCGGATAGTGATTGACCAGGACCGTGGGCAGGTCCGGATCGACGGCTGACAGCCGGCGCTCGGTCTCCTCGATCCGGGCCCGGCACCAGGCGTCCCTGCTGGGGTAGGGGTCGGGGTGCAGGAAGTACTCGTCGGAGCAGACCACGCCGGCCTCGTGGGCGAGCCGCAGCGACTCCTCCTTCGTCGTGGCTCCGGGAGCCAGGAACGAGTAGTCGTAGAGGACGAACAGCGGCGCGACCACCACCGGCCCGCCGTCGCCCCGCCATACGGGGTAGGGGTCCTCCGGGGTGGCGATGCCCATCTCGCGGCACAGGGCGACCAGCCGCAGATAGCGCTCCTCGCCACGCAGTTCGCACGGGTCCTGCGGGTGGGTCCACAGCTCGTGGTTGCCCGGAGCCCAGATCACTCGGGAGAACCGGTCGCTGAGTAGTCGCAGCGCCCACTCGACGTCGGCGTACTTCTCGCCGACATCGCCCGCGACGATCAGCCAGTCGTCGTCCGAGGCTGGGCGCAGCTTCTCGACCAGCGTGCGGTTGTCGTCGTAGACGACGTGCAGATCGCTGACGGCGAGGAGTTTTCCGGCAGGCACAGTACGGTCCTTGTCGTCGTTCATCGGACGGATTCGCTCACAAGGGGTGGGGCCCGAGCGCCGGTCCCGTGGGCCGCGCGCCCGCCAACGGTTTCGGTTGCCCGTCAATGCCGGCCGACCGGCCGGGGCCCTGGGTGCGGGCGTCGTACAGGCGGGCGTAGGCGCCCTGTTCACGGATCAGCTCGTCGTGGGTGCCGCGTTCGACGATACGGCCGGATTCCATGACCACGATGACATCCGCGTCGCGGATGGTGGAGAGCCGGTGCGCGATGACGAAGCTGGTACGGCCCGCGCGCAGGGTGTTCATCGCGCGCTGGATGAGCACCTCGGTACGGGTGTCGACGGAACTCGTGGCCTCGTCGAGCACCAGCACGGCGGGCTTCGCGAGGAAGGCCCTGGCCACGGTGATCAGTTGTTTCTCGCCCGCGCTCACTCCTGCGGACTCGTCGTCGAGCACGGTGTCGTAGCCGTCCGGCAGCGTACGGATGAAGCGGTCGGCGCAGGTGGCGCTCGCCGCTGCCACGATCTCCTCACGGGTGGCCCCGGCACGGCCGTAGGCGATGTTCTCGGCGATCGAGCCGCCGAACAGCCAGGTGTCCTGGAGCACCAGACCGAACCGCGTGCGCAGGTCATCGCGGGTCATTGTCGCGATGTCCGTGCCGTCGAGCAGGATGCGGCCCTCGTCCACCTCGTAGAACCGCAGGAGGAGATTGCCCAGCGTGGTCTTGCCGGCCCCGGTCGGGCCGACGATCGCCACCGTGCTGCCGGGCTCGACGGTCAGTGAGAGCTGCTCGATCAGCGGCGTCTCGGGGGAGTAGCGGAACGACACGCCCTCGAACTCCACTCGTCCGGCCGTCGCCCGCACGCGCGCCGGGTCCTGCGGGTCGGGGCTCTGCTCCTCGGCGTCGAGCAGGGTGAAGACCCGGGCCGCGGAGGCGATGCCGGACTGCAGTCGGCCGGCCACGGCGGCGACCTGCACGATCGGCTGGCTGAACTGCCGGGAGTACAGGATGAACGCCTGTACGTCCCCGAGCGTCAGCTCGCCGCTCACTACTTTCCAGGCGCCTACCACGGCCACGGCGACATAGCCGATGTTGGCGATGAACATCATCGCGGGCTCGATGGTGCCCGAGGCGAACTGGGCTTTGGCGCCGGCCCGGAACAGGGCGTCGTTGTGGGCGTCGAAGCGCTCCTCGGCCTGCTCGCGGCGGCTGAATCCCTTGATCAGGGAGTGGCCCGTGTAGACCTCTTCGACCTGCGCGTTCATCGCGCCGTTGGCTTCCCACTGATCCGTGAACCGGGGCTGGGCGCGCTTGCTGATCCACGCGGCGAGCAGTCCCGACACCGGTACGCCGGCGAGCATGATCAGCGCGAGCGAGGGGGAGATCACCAGCATCAGGACGAGCATGGTGAGGAGGGAGAAGACCGCGGTGATCAGTTCGGCCAGCGTCTGCTGGAGGGTCTGCTGGAGGTTGTCGACGTCGTTGGTCGTGCGGCTCAGCACCTCGCCCGCCGGATTGCGGTCGAAGTAGCGCAGCGGCAGCCGTCCGAGTTTGGCCTGCGCCTTCTGCCGCAGCCCGAAGACCACCCGCTGGACGACGGCAGCGACCAGCCGGCCCTGCGCCAGCATGAACAGCGAGGCCGCGCCGTACAGCGCGAGCAGCAGGAGCAGCAGCCGCCCGACCGCGCCGAAGTCGATGTCCGACCCGTCGACGAGGGCGTCGAAGATCAGGTCGGTGGCCCGGCCGAGCAGGAGCGGCCCGAACGCGTTGAGGACGATTCCGACGATGCCCACGAGGAGCGCGACGCTGATCGGGCGGCGGTGCGGGTACAGGAGGCCGAGCAGGCGTCGGCCGGTGCCGGAGGGCCCGGCCGGTTCGGTACGGGTCTTCACCGGCCCGCCGTTCGCCCGGGGGTGACGTCGAAGACAGGCCCTACGGCCGTGCGGCGAGACCATGAACGGTCTCCTCCTCGGTGAGCTGGGAGAGGGCGATGTCGCGGTAGGTGGCGTTGTCGCGCAGCAGTTCGTCGTGGGTGCCCGTGCCGACGACACGGCCGGCGTCGAGGATCACGATGCGGTCGGCGTACTGGACCTGGGCGATCCGCTGGGCGACGGTGATGACGGTCGCTCCGGCGGTCTCCGACGCCAGGGCGGTCCGCAGCGCGGCGTCCGTGGCATGGTCGAGCGCGGAGAAGCAGTCGTCGAAGAGGTAGACGGCGGGCCGGCGCAGCAGGGTGCGCGCGATGGCGAGCCGCTGGCGCTGGCCGCCCGAGACGTTGGTGCCGCCCTGGGCGATCTCGGTGTCGAGCCTTTCGGGCATGTTCGCGACGAACGTGTCGGCCTGGGCGACGCGCAGGACCCGCCACAGCTCGTCGTCGGTGGCAGCCGGATCGCCGAAGCGCAGGTTGCTCGCGACCGTCCCGGAGAACAGGTACGGGCGCTGCGGTACGAAGCCCACGGCCCGGCCCAGGTCCTCGGGGTCCAGCTCCCGGACGTCGACGCCGTTGACCCGTACCGACCCCTCGGTGGCGTCGAACAGCCGCAGCACCAGGTTGAGCAGGGTCGTCTTGCCGCTGCCCGTGGAGCCGAGGATGGCCACGCTCTCCCCGGGCCCGGCCGTCAGGCCGATCCCCTGGAGGACCGGTTTCTCGGCGCCCGGGTAGCGGAACTGCGCCCCGCGCAGCTCGACATGACCCACCGCGTCCGGCACGGCGGGCACCGGCCGGGGCGCCCGTACGACGCTCGACGGCGTGCCGACGATCTCCTGGATGCGCGCGGCGGAGACCCGCGCGCGGGGCACCGACAGGAACACGAACGCGACCATCACGACCGACATCAGGATCAGGGAGAGGTACATCAGGAACGCGCTCAGCGCACCGATGCGCATGGCCCCGCCGTCGATCCGGTGGGCGCCGGCCCACAGGATCGCGACCGTGAAGCCGTTCATGAGGAGCAGCACCACGGGCAGCATCGACGCGATGAGGCGGCCGACCCGCTGCGAGACGTCGAACAGATCCGTGCTCGTACGGGAGAACCGCTCGCGCTCATAGCCGTCCCGGACGAAGGAACGCACCACGCGCACTCCGGTGATCTGCTCGCGCAGCATCCGGCCGAGCCGGTCAAGACCCGTCTGCATCCGCGCGTACAGCGCGCCCATACGGGCCAGGAGCAGACCGAACGCCACGGCGACGACCACCACCAGCAGTACCAGGACCAGGGCCAGCGGTACGTCCTGCTGGAGGGCCAGCGCGATGCTGCCCAGACACATCAGGGGCGCGGCGACCACGATGCCGAAGCCCGACTGGGCCAGCGTCTGCACCTGCTGGACGTCGTTGACCGTGCGGGTCAGCAGCGACGGCGTTCCGAAGCGGCCCACCTCACGGGCGGAGAAGTCCAGCACCCGGCGGAAGACGACGGACCGGATGTCGCGTCCCATCGCCATCGCGGTGCGGGAGGCCAGGGATACCGCGCCGAGTGCCGCGAGGACCTGGACGAACGCCACCGCGACCATGAAGGCGCCGAGCCGGGCGATGTAGCCGTTGTCCCGGGCGACCACACCGTTGTCGATCAGGGCCGCGCCCAGCGTCGGCAGCAGCAGCGTCCCGAGGATCTGGACCAGTTGCAGGAGGATCAGCAGGGCGGCGGCACGCCGGTACGGGCGCACATGGGTACGCAGAAGTCTCAGCAGCACGGAAAGACGCTCCGGTTGGCAGAGCCGGCCCGAACGCCGACGCACACAGTGCACCCCATCGAGGTGTCAAAAATTACTAGTGTTATGCCCCTTCCTGCCTTCCGTGCAGGACCCCGACTCGGGAATTCCCTAGTAAGCGCGGGATTTCTTGACACCGTGGTCGGCGGCTTGCGAGCGTGCCGATGTCTATCGTCCGGACAGAAGCGTATTCGATGCGAGGTCGTCGACCGAGCTGTGCGTTTGGGCGGTCTCTCCGTGGTCGAGAAGGGGTTCGTATGACCAAGCGTGCATTGATCACCGGTATTACCGGCCAGGATGGTTCTTATCTGGCCGAGCATCTCCTGGCCGAGGGCTACGAGGTCTGGGGGCTGAACCGAGGTCAGGCCAACCCGCGCAAGTCGCGGGTCAGCCGGCTCGTCTCCGAGCTCTCGTTCGTGGACGGCGACCTGATGGACCAGGGCAGCCTGGTCTCCGCCGTCGACACCGTGCAACCCGACGAGGTCTACAACCTCGGCGCGATCTCGTTCGTGCCGATGTCGTGGCAGCAGGCCGAGCTGGTGACCGAGGTCAACGGCATGGGTGTGCTGCGTGTTCTGGAGGCCATCCGCATGGTGAGCGGCCTGAACGGTTCGCGCACCACGTCGGGCGGCCAGATCCGTTTCTACCAGGCGTCGTCCTCGGAGATGTTCGGCAAGGCCGCCGAGACCCCGCAGCGCGAGTCGACGCTGTTCCACCCGCGCAGCCCGTACGGCGCCGCCAAGGCATACGGGCACTTCATCACCCGCAACTACCGTGAGTCCTTCGGGATGTACGCCGTCTCCGGCATGCTCTTCAATCACGAGTCCCCGCGCCGCGGCTCGGAGTTCGTGACCCGGAAAATATCCCTGGCCGTCGCCCGCATCAAGCTCGGTCTCCAGGAGAAGCTGCACCTGGGGAACATCGACGCGGTACGCGACTGGGGCTTCGCCGGGGACTACGTCCGTGCGATGCACCTCATGCTCCAGCCCGACGAGCCGGACGACTACGTGATCGGCAGCGGCACCATGCACTCCGTGCGGGACGCGGTGCGCATCGCCTTCGACCACGTGGGCCTGGACTGGCAGGACTACGTCGTCATCGACCCCGCGCTGGTCCGTCCTGCCGAGGTCGAGGTCCTCTGTGCCGACAGCGGGCACGCCCGCGCCCGGCTCGGCTGGAAGCCCACCGTCGACTTCCCCGGACTGATGAGCATGATGGTCGATTCCGACCTGAATCAGGTCTCCCGGGAACACGAATACGGAGACCTTCTGCTGGCCTCCAACTGGTAGTCGGCCGAAGGACCGCAGAGGACTAGGGAAATCCCGCCGCGGTCCGTACGACAATCGCCACATGGCTTCCCGCTGAACGGCTGCGAAGCCATGTGGCTTTCCAATTCTTCGTATTGCACGGCGAGCGCGAGATGTTCCCGCGTGATGTTCGGCCACTGGCTGTCGAGATGGGTTGAGTTGAGATGGACAACGAACAGAAGCTCCGGGACTACCTCAAGCTTGCTACCGCCGACCTGCGACGGACGCGGCAGCGGGTCAACGAGCTGGAGTCCGCGGCCCAGGAACCCATCGCCATCATCGGCATGACCTGCCGCTACCCCGGCGGCGTCAGCAGCCCGGAGGACCTCTGGCGCCTGGTCGAGGCCGGTGGGAACGGCATCTCGGAATTCCCCACCGACCGCGGCTGGGACACCGAGGCGCTCTCCGAGTCCAGCACCCGGTCCGGCGGTTTCCTCCACGACGCCCCCGACTTCGACGCGGACTTCTTCGGCATCTCGCCCCGAGAAGCCGTCGCCATGGACCCCCAGCAACGCGTCGCGCTCGAATCAGCCTGGGAGGCATTCGAGCGCGCGGGCATCGACCCGACCTCGGTCAAGGGAAGCCAGACGGGTGTGTTCATGGGCGCGATGGCCCAGGACTACCGGGTCGGCCCCGCCGACGGCGCGGAAGGATTCCAGCTCACCGGCAACACCGGCAGTGTGCTGTCCGGACGCATCTCCTACACCTTCGGCACGGTCGGCCCCGCCGTCACCGTCGACACCGCCTGCTCCTCCTCCCTGGTGGCCGTCCATCTCGCCAGCCAGGCGCTGCGCGCGGGCGAGTGCACCCTCGCCCTGGCCGGCGGCGTCACCGTCATGTCGAGCCCCGGCACCTTCATCGAGATGGGCCGGCAGGGCGGCCTCTCCGCCGACGGGCGATGCCGCTCCTTCGGGGACACCGCTGACGGCACCGGGTGGGCCGAGGGCGTCGGCATCCTCGTGCTCGAACGGCTCTCCGACGCCCGGCGCAACGGGCACGAGGTCCTCGCCGTCGTACGCGGCACCGCCGTCAATCAGGACGGCGCGTCGAACGGGCTCACCGCCCCCAACGGCCCCTCCCAGCAGGAGGTCATCCAGCAGGCGCTGATCAACTCCCGGCTCTCCGCCACCGAGGTCGACGCCGTCGAGGCGCACGGCACCGGCACCACACTCGGTGACCCGGTCGAGGCGCAGGCTCTGCTCGCGACCTACGGCCAGGGACGCGACGAGGACCGGCCGCTGCTGTTGGGCTCCGTCAAGTCCAACATCAGCCATACCCAGGCCGCCGCCGGTGTCGCCGGTGTCATCAAGATGGTCATGGCGATGCGCCACGGAGTGCTGCCGCGGACCCTGCTGGCCGACGAACCCTCCTCGCACGTCGACTGGTCGCAGGGCGCGGTCCGCATCCTCGACGAGAACCGGCCGTGGCCCGAGACCGGCGCGCCCCGGCGGGCCGGAGTCTCCTCGTTCGGCATCAGCGGCACCAACGCGCACACCATCGTCGAACAGGCCCCGCCCGCCCCGGCGACCGAGAACGCCGACGCCGCAGCCCCCGAGGCCGACACCGTCGCGGACCGGGGCCCGGTTCCCCTGCTGGTGTCGGGACGGACCCGCGAGGCGCTGCGTGCCCAGGCTGCCGCACTGGTGGCCGCGCTGGAGTCCGAGCCCGCCACGAACCCCCTCGACATCGCCTATTCGCTGGCCACCACCCGCGCCGGCTTCGAGCACCGCGCTGTCCTCCTGGCCGCCGACCGCGACACGGCGCTCGCCGGGCTGACCGCGCTGGCCGAGGACCGCGAGACCGCCGAGCAGGTGCGCGGCGCCGCCCAGAGCGAGGGAAAGCTGGCGTTCCTCTTCACCGGCCAGGGCTCCCAGCGCCTCGGCGCCGGCCGTGAACTGCACGCCGCCTTCCCGGTCTTCGCCGAGGCACTGGACGCCGCCTTCGCCGCCCTCGACCCGCTGCTGGAGCGCCCGCTGCGCGAGGTGCTCTGGGGCGAGGACGCCGAGGCGCTGAACCGTACCGAGTACGCGCAGCCCGCGCTGTTCGCCGTCGAGGTCGCGCTCTACCGCCTGGTGGAGTCCTGGGGCGTCCGGCCCGACTACCTGACCGGCCACTCCATCGGCGAGATCACCGCCGCCCATGTCGCCGGAGTGCTCTCCCTGGGCGACGCCGCCGTGCTCGTCACCGCCCGCGGCCGCCTGATGCAGGCGCTGCCGGCGGGCGGCGCGATGACCGCCGTACAGGCCACCGAGGACGAGGTGGCCCCGCTGCTCGCGGGCCGCGAGGACACCGTGTCCGTCGCCGCGGTCAACGGCCCCCGCTCGCTCGTCCTCGCGGGCCAGGCGGAAGCGGTCGCCGACATCGCCGCCCGCCTGGAGACCGAGGGCCGCAGAACCAAACGCCTCGCCGTCTCGCACGCCTTCCACTCACCGCTCATGGAACCGATGCTCGACGAGTTCCGCGCGGTCGTGTCGGGGCTGTCCCTCCAGGCCCCGCTGCTGCCGTTCGTCTCCAACCTCACCGGCGAGCCCGCCACCGTCGCACAGATCACCTCCGCCGACTACTGGGTGGACCATGTCCGCCGGGCCGTGCGGTTCGCCGACGGCATCGGCTGGCTCACGGACCACGGCGTCACCACCTTCCTCGAACTCGGCCCCGACAGCGTCCTTTCCGCGATGACCCAGGACTGCCTGGACGCCGCCGACGCGGACGGGCACACCGCGCTGCCCACGCTCCGCGCCGGCCGCCCCGAGACCGACGCCCTCACCGCCGCGCTGGCCGGGCTCCACGTGCGCGGCGCCGCCGTCCGCTGGGCGGAGTACTTCGCCGGCACCGGCGCGCGCCGCCACGACCTGCCCACCTACGCCTTCCAGCGCCGCAGGTACTGGCCCAAGGGCGGCGCCCAGAACCAGGCGGCCGACCTGCGCGCGGCCGGGCTCGGCGCGGCGCACCACCCGCTGCTCGCCGCCGCCGTGTCGCTCGCCGACTCCGACGGCGTGCTGCTCACCGGCCGCCTCGCGCTCCAGTCCCACCCGTGGCTCGCCGATCACGCCGTGCGCGGCACCACGCTGCTCCCCGGCACCGCCTTCCTTGAACTCGCCGTCCGCGCGGGCGACGAGGTCGGCTGCGACCGGGTCGAGGAACTGACCCTGGCGGCGCCGCTGGTCCTGCCCGAGCAGGGCGGTATCCAGGTCCAGCTGTGGATCGGCAATCCCGACGACTCGGGCCGTCGTACGGTCGACGTCTACTCCCGGCCCGAGGAGAGCGACGAGAACGCCTGGACCCGGCACGCCACCGGTGTACTGGCCGTCGACGAGCAGACCGCTGAGCACGGCGCCGGATTCGACGCCACGCAGTGGCCCCCCGCCGGGGCTCTGCCGGTGGCCGTCGAGGGCATGTACGACCGGCTGGCCACGGACGGCTTCGCCTACGGACCCGTCTTCCAGGGGCTGCGGGCCGCCTGGCGGCGTGACGGCGACGTCTACGCCGAGGTCGTGCTGCCCGAGGGCGGCGACGCAGGAGCGGACGCGTTCGGTCTGCACCCCGCGCTGCTGGACGCCGCGCTGCATGCCGCTTCCTTCGTCGAACTCGGCGCGGAGAGCCGCGGCGGGCTGCCCTTCTCCTGGGAGGGCGTGTCGCTGCACGCCACCGGAGCCTCCGCACTGCGGGTGCGGCTGTCACCGGCCGGCGAGGACTCGCTCGCGATCCAGGTGGCCGACGCCTCCGGCGCGCCGGTGGCCTCCGTCGAGTCGCTGGTGCTGCGCGCGGTCGCCGCCGAGCAGCTCGACTCAGCCGCCACGGCCGCGCGCGACGCGCTGTTCGGCCTGGACTGGGTGTCCGTACGGCAGGGGGCGACCGCTCCCGAGTCCGTCGCCCTGGTCGGTCCCGACGCGTTCGGACTCGTCGAGCACGGGGCACTCACCGCCGCCGCCTACCGGGACCTGACGGAGCTGGCGGCGGCCGACGGGCCCGTGCCCGCCGTCGTCCTGGTGACCCTTGACGGCAGGACCGGCGCCGACGCGGCGCGGTCCGCTCACGCCCTGGCGGCCGACGCCCTGGCCTCGGTGCAGAGCTGGCTCGACGACGAGAAATTCACCACCTCACGGCTGGTCTTCGTGACGCGGGGCGCGGTGGGTGGTTCGGATGTGGCGGCGGCCTCGGTGTGGGGTCTGGTGCGGTCGGCGCAGTCGGAGAATCCGGGTTGCTTCGGTCTGGTGGATCTGGATCCGGCGGGACCGGTCACGCTTCCCTCGATCGCGCTGAGTGCGGATGAACCGCAGGTGATCGTGCGGGACGGTGGTGTTCTGGTCGGTCGGCTGGTCCGCAGGGCGGCGGGCGAGATCGCGGCGGGGCCGGTGTGGGGTGGTGACGGCCGTGTGCTGATCACTGGTGGTACGGGTGGTCTGGGCGCGGTGGTGGCCCGTCATCTGGTGACGGAGCACGGTGTGCGCCGTCTGCTGTTGGTCAGCCGTCGGGGCCTGGGCGCCGAGGGCGTCGAGGAGTTGGTGGGTGAGCTGTCGCAGCTGGGTGCCGAGGCGGTGGTCGAGGCATGCGACGTGGCCGACCGCGACGCGCTCGTGGACCTGCTGGCACGCCACAGCGTCTCCGCGGTGATCCACACGGCCGGTGTGCTGGACGACGGTGTGGTGGGCTCGCTGACGCCGGAGCGGCTGGAGACGGTCCTGCGGCCCAAGGCCGACGCGGCCTGGAACCTGCACGAACTGACCCAGGACCATGCCCTCTCCGCGTTCGTGGTCTTCTCCTCCGTCGCCGGGGTGATCGGCAGCGCCGGCCAGGCCAACTACGCGGCGGGCAACGCCTTCCTGGACGCGCTGATGGAGCGCCGCCGGGCCGAGGGCCTGCCGGGTCTGTCGCTCGCCTGGGGCCCGTGGGACCGTACCAGCGGCATGACGGGCACCCTGGCCGAGGGCGAGGCGGACCGGCACGCCCGTTCCGGGGTGCGGGCGCTGACGGCCGAGCAGGGCGTGGCGCTCTTCGACGCGGCCCAGACCACACAGGAGCCGGTCGTCCTGCCCGTACGGCTGGACCTCCCGGTACTCCGCGCGCAGGGTGAAGTCCCGCCGCTGCTGCGTTCGTTGATCCGCACCCGCACCCGCCGTGCCTCCGTCGCCGGATCGAGCACGGCCAGTGGCCTTGTGCAGAAGCTGAACCGGCTGGAGGCGGAGGAGCGCCTCGACCTGATGCTGGACCTCGTGCGCGGCCAGACCGCCCTGGTCCTGGGGCACGCCGGCGGTGACGACATTGATGCCGGGCGTGCCTTCCGCGAACTGGGCTTCGACTCGCTCACGGCGGTCGAACTGCGCAACCGGCTCAACACCGTGACCGGGCTGCGGCTGCCCGCCACGCTGGTCTTCGACTACCCGACCGTGCGGAGCCTGGTGGGGTACATCCTCGAAGAACTGCTCGGTGCGGAGGTGGCCGTGGCGCCGCCCACGGCCGGGCGCACCGCGGCGGAGGCGGACGACCCGATCGTGGTCGTCGGCATGAGCTGCCGGTACCCGGGCGGGGTGACCTCGCCCGAGGACCTGTGGCGCGTGGTCACCGAAGGCGCGGACGTCATATCCGGCTTCCCGACCAACCGCGGCTGGGACGTCGAGGGCCTCTACCACCCGGACCCCGACCACAAGGGCACCGCCTATACCCGCTCGGGCGGATTCCTGCACGAGGCGGGCGAGTTCGACCCGGCGTTCTTCGGGATGAGCCCGCGCGAGGCGCTGGCGACCGACTCCCAGCAGCGACTGCTGCTGGAGGCATCCTGGGAGGCCGTGGAGCGGGCCGGCATGGACCCGGTGTCGCTTAAGGGCAGCGCGACCGGCGTCTTCGCCGGTGTCATGTACAGCGACTACGGCGCGGTGCTGGCCGCCCCCGAGTTCGAGGGCTTCCGCGGTGGCGGCAGCTCGGCGAGTCTGGCGTCGGGCCGGGTGTCGTACACCCTGGGTCTTGAGGGTCCGGCGGTGACGGTGGACACGGCGTGTTCGTCGTCGCTGGTGGCGATGCACTGGGCGATGCAGGCGCTGCGCAGTGGTGAGTGCTCGCTGGCGCTGGCCGGTGGTGTGACGGTGATGTCGACTCCGGCGGTGTTCGTGGACTTCGCCCGGCAGCGGGGTCTGTCGGCCGATGGCCGGTGCAAGGCGTTCTCCGAGTCGGCCGACGGTGTCGGCTGGTCGGAGGGCGTGGGCATGGTGGTGCTGGAGCGGCAGTCCGACGCGGTGCGCAACGGGCACGAGATCCTGGCCGTGGTGCGGGGCAGTGCGGTCAACCAGGACGGTGCGTCCAACGGTCTGACGGCGCCCAACGGTCCCTCGCAGCAGCGTGTGATTCGTCAGGCGCTTGCCAGCGGCGGGTTGTCGGCCGGGGACGTGGATGTGGTCGAGGCGCATGGCACCGGTACGTCACTGGGTGACCCGATCGAGGCGCAGGCGTTGTTGGCGACGTACGGGCGGGACCGTGACGAGGACCGGCCGTTGCTGCTGGGCTCGGTGAAGTCCAACATCGGCCACACCCAGGCCGCCGCCGGTGTCGCCGGTGTCATCAAGATGATCATGGCGATGCGTCACGGTGTGCTTCCGCAGACGCTGCACGTGGACGCCCCGTCCTCGCACGTGGACTGGTCCGCGGGCGCCGTGGAGCTGCTGACCGAGTCGACGCCGTGGCCCGAGACCGGCCGCCCCCGCCGCGCCGGCGTCTCGTCCTTCGGTATCAGCGGCACCAATGTCCACACCATCATCGAGCAGCCCCCGGCCCCCGCCGCCCCGGAGCGCACCGCCACCGGCCGTGCCCCCGGAATAACACCGTGGCTCGTCTCGGGCCGGACCCGCGCGGCCCTGCGCGGCCAGGCGGCACGCCTGCTCTCCTATGTGCAGACGCATCCCGAACTCGACCCGGTGGACGCGGCGTTCTCCCTCGCCACCACACGTACCCGGTTCGACCAGCGGGCCGCCGTGCTCGCCGGGGACCGCGCGGAACTGCTGCGTTCGCTCACCGCGCTGGCCACCGACCGCCCCGACGCCGGGGTGATCGAGGGCGAGGCGACCGGGCGCGGCCGGACCGCGATGCTCTTCACCGGCCAGGGCAGCCAGCGCGCCGCCATGGGACGTGAACTCTACGAGCGTCACCCGGTGTTCTCCGAAGCGCTCGACGCGGTGTTCGCCGAGCTGGACCCGCTGCTCGACCGCCCGCTGCGCGAGGTGCTGTTCGCGGACGAGGGCACCGACGAGGCCGCCCTGCTGGACGCGACCGGCTGGACCCAGCCCGCGCTGTTCGCCGTCGAGGTCGCGCTGTTCCGTCTCGTACGGTCCTGGGGGATCAAGCCGGACTTCGTGGCGGGCCACTCCATCGGTGAGCTCGCGGCGGCCCACGCCGCGGGCGTCCTGTCGCTCGCCGACGCCTGCGCCCTGGTCGCGGCCCGCGCGAGCTTGATGCAGGCGCTGCCCACCGGCGGTGCGATGGTCGCCGTCCGGGCCACCGAGGACGAGGTCACGCCGCTGCTGGCCGGCCGCGAGGACACCGTGTCGATCGCCGCGGTCAACGGACCGGAGTCGGTCGTCGTCTCCGGCGACGAGGACGCGGTCCTGGAGATCGCCGCCGCGTTCGACGAGCTCGGGCGCAAGACCAAACGGCTGCGGGTGAGCCATGCCTTCCACTCGCCGCGCATGGCCGGAATGCTCGACGCGTTCCGCGCCGTCGTCGAAGGGCTCACCTTCCACGCGCCGCGCATCCCGCTGGTCTCCAACGTGACCGGCGCCCTCGCCACCGACGAGCAGGTGTGCTCGGCGGAGTACTGGGTCACCCACGTCAGCGACACCGTCCGCTTCGCCGACTGCGTCCGCACCCTGCGCGACGCCGGTACGACCACCTTCCTGGAACTGGGCCCCGACGGACCGCTGTCCGCCATGGCCCAGGACACCCTCGGCGACACGTACGACGCCGAACTCGTCCCGCTCTGCCGCGCCGACCGCGGCGAGGCGCTGGCCGTCACCACCGCGCTCGCCCGGCTCCAGGTCCAGGGCCTCCCCGTGGACTGGACGGCGTACTTCGCGGACAGCGGCGCCCGCCGCGTCGACCTGCCCACCTACGCCTTCCAGCACGAGTACTACTGGCCGCAGCTGCCCGCCGCGGCCGTGGCCCCGGGCGACGCCGACCCGGCCGACCAGCGGCTGTGGGCCGCCGTGGAGCGCGGCGACGCCGACGAGCTGGCCGCCATCCTCGGCCTGGGCGAACAGGAGCACGACTCCCTCGGCTCCCTGCTGCCCGCCCTGACCTCCTGGCGGCGCGGCAAGCAGGAGCAGTCCCGGCTCGACTCGCTGCGCTACCGCGTCGAGTGGGCCCAGCTCAACACGTTCGCCGCCCCGGTCCTCGACGGCACCTGGCTGCTCGTCACCGGAGACGCCGAGGACGCCGGGGGTGCGGGCGAGCTTGTCGAGCAGCTGGCGGGCACCCTGAGCGCGCACGGCGCGCGGGTGCACCGCCTCACCCTGGACCTCGCGTGCGTCGACCGGCAGGTGCTCGCCGCCCGGCTCGAAGCCACCGAAGGCTTCGACAGCGCGGCCAACGTGCTCTCCCTGCTCCCGCTGGACGAGCGCCCCGGTGAGACGTGCACGCCGCTCAGCCACGGCCTCGCGCTGACGCTCACGCTCGTCCAGGCCCTGCACGACACGGGATCCCACGGGCGGCTGTGGACGGCCACCCGCGGCGCGGTGTCCACCGGGTCCGCCGACCCCCTCACCCACCCCGCCCAGGCCGCGGCCTGGGGGCTCGGACGGACCGTGGCCCTGGAGCACCCCCGGCTCTGGGGCGGGCTCGTCGACCTGCCCGAGGAGCTCGACGAGCGGACCGCGCAGCGGCTCGCGGGCGTCCTCGCCGTCAAGAACGTTCCCGACGGCGAGGACCAGGTGGCGCTCCGCGCCGGCGGGGTCCTGGGCCGCCGTCTCGTCCGGTACACCGCCGACGCCCTTCCCGGCGCCGCGGAGTTCAGCGCCCGCGGCACCGTGCTGGTGACCGGCGGCACCGGTGGCCTCGGCGCGGAGGTCGGCCGCTGGCTGGCCCGCTCCGGCGCCGAGAACCTCGTCCTCACCAGCAGGCGGGGACCCGACGCCCCCGGCGCCGACGCCCTGCGCGCCGAACTGGAGGAGCTGGGCGCCCGCGTCGAGATCGTCGCCTGCGACGCCGCCGACCGGGACGCGCTGGCCGCCGTGCTCGCCGCCGTCCCGGACGAGCTGCCCCTGACCGGCGTGGTGCACACCGCGGGCGTCGGCCAGTACGGACCCCTCGACGGGCTGACCCCCGCCGAGTTCGCAGACCTCACCTCCGCGAAGCTCGCCGGGGCCGCACACCTCGACGCACTGCTCGGGGACCGCGAACTCGACCTGTTCGTCCTCTTCGGATCCATCGCCGGTGTCTGGGGCAGCGGAGGCCAGAGCGCCTACGGCGCCGCCAACGCCTACCTCGACGCCCTCGCCGAGCACCGGCGCGCCCGCGGACTGGCTGCCACCTCCGTGGCCTGGGGCCCCTGGGCCGAAGCGGGTATGGCCACCGACGAAGCGGTCTCCGGCACCCTGAAGCGCCAGGGACTCGGCTTCCTGGAGCCGGCCCTCGCGATGACCGAACTGGGGCGCGCCGTCGTCCGGGGCGACACCACCGTCACCGTGGCGGACGTCGACTGGGACCGCTACGCACCGGTGTTCACCTCGGCGCGCCCCAGCGCGCTCCTCGACGGCCTGCCCGAGGTACGGGCGCTCGCCGATGCGGCAGGCGCGGCCGACACCGGCGACACCTCCGAGTTCGTCACACGGGTACGCGCCCTGTCCGAGCCCGAGCAGATCCGGCACCTGTCCGACCTGGTCCGCAGCGAGGCCGCCGTCGTCCTCGGCCACGGCTCCGCCGACAGCGTCGCGGAAGGACGCGCCTTCCGCGACATCGGCTTCGACTCGCTGACCGCCGTCGAGCTGCGCAAGCGACTGGCCGCCACCACCGGCCTCACCCTGCCCAGCACCATGGTCTTCGACTACCCGACCCCGCTGGAGCTGGCGCAGTACCTTCTGGCCGAGATCCTCGGCGCCGTCCTCGACGTGGCCGGGCCGGTCGCCACCGGCGCCGCCGACGACGAACCCATCGCCATCATCGGGATGGGCTGCCGCTTCCCCGGCGGCGCCGACTCGCCCGAGCAGCTGTGGGACCTGGTCACCGACGGCGCGGACGCCGTGTCGGACTTCCCCGTCAACCGCGGCTGGGACGCCGAGGGGCTCTTGGACCCCGACCCGGACCGGCCGGGCAAGACCTACTCCACCCTCGGCGGCTTCCTGCACGAGGCCGACGCGTTCGACCCGACGTTCTTCGGCATCTCGCCACGCGAGGCGCTGGTGATGGACCCCCAGCAGCGGCTGCTGCTGGAGACCACCTGGGAGACCTTCGAGCGCGCCGGGATCGACCCCGCCGCGGCCCGCGGAAGCCTCACCGGCACCTTCATCGGCTCCAGCTACCAGGACTACGGACTGGGCGCCGGCGACGGCGCCGAGGGCCACATGGTCACCGGCAGCATCCCCAGCGTCCTGTCCGGCCGCATCTCCTACGTCATGGGCCTCGAAGGCCCCGCCGTCACCGTCGACACCGCCTGCTCCTCGTCCCTGGTCGCGCTGCACCTGGCCTGCCAGTCGCTGCGCAACGGGGAGTCCACGCTCGCCGTCGCGGGCGGCGCCACGATCATGACCACCCCCGCCCCCTTCATCGCCTTCAGCCGCCAGCGGGCCCTGGCCCGGGACGGCCGCTGCAAGGCGTTCTCCGACGAGGCGGACGGCATGACCCTCGCCGAGGGCGTCGGCATTCTGCTGGTCGAACGGCTCTCCGACGCCCGGCGCAACGGACACCCCGTCCTCGCGGTGATCCGCGGCTCGGCGATCAACCAGGACGGCGCGTCCAACGGCCTCACCGCCCCCAACGGGCCCGCCCAGCAGCGGGTGATGCGCCAGGCATTGGCCAACGCCCGTCTGGCCCCCTCGGACATCGACGTGGTGGAGGCGCACGGAACCGGTACGCCACTGGGCGACCCGATCGAGGCGCAGGCCCTGCTTGCCACCTACGGCAGGGACCGCGACCCGGAGCGCTCGCTGTTGCTCGGCTCGGTCAAGTCGAACATCGGCCACACCCAGTCCGCCGCCGGTGTCGCCAGTGTCATCAAGATGGTCATGGCGCTGCGCCACGGCCTGCTGCCCAGGACCCTGCACGCCGACAACCCGTCCTCGCACGTGGACTGGGACTCCGGCTCCGTGCGGCTGCTGCACGAGGCCGTCGAGTGGCCCGAGACCGGCCGGCCGCGCCGCGCCGCCGTCTCCTCGTTCGGCATCAGCGGCACCAACGCCCACACCCTGATCGAACAGGCGCCCCCCGCCGCCGAGCCCGAGGCGGCCCCCGCCGCCGAGCCCGTGCCGGTGGCCGGCGGCGTCGTACCGTGGACGGTCTCGGCGAAGACCGCCGCCGCGCTGCGCGCACAGGCGGCCCGGCTCCTGTCGCACCTGGAGACCGCGAGCCCCGCGCCACGCGCGCTCGACGTCGGCCACTCGCTCGTCTCCTCCCGCGCGGTCTTCGAACACCGTGCCGTGGTGGTCCCCACCGAGGACGCCGACCCGATGGACGCCCTGCGCGCCGTCGCGGCCGACGGACCGTCCGCCGTGGTGGCCCGCGGGATCGCCGACGTCGAGGGCAGGACGGTGTTCGTCTTCCCCGGCCAGGGCTCCCAGTGGGTGGGCATGGGCGCCCGGCTGCTGACCGAGTCACCGGTCTTCGCCGAGCGGATCGCCGAATGCGCCGCGGCCATCGGCGAGTTCGTCGACTGGTCGCTCATCGACGTACTGCAGGGCAAGGAGGGCGCGCCCACCCTGGAGCGCGTCGACGTCGTGCAGCCCGCCTCGTTCGCGGTCATGGTGTCGCTGGCCGCCCTGTGGCGGTCCCGCGGCGTCGAACCCGCCGCCGTCGTCGGCCACTCGCAGGGCGAGATCGCCGCGGCCGTCGTCTCCGGCGCGCTGTCCCTCCAGGACGGCGCCCGGGTCGTGACGCTGCGCAGCAAGGCCATCGGCCGCACCCTGGCCGGCCACGGCGGGATGATGTCGGTGGCGCTGCCTGTGGAGCAGCTGGAGAGCCGCCTGGACGCCTGGCAGGGCCGGGTGTCCGTCGCCGCCGTCAACGGACCGCGCTCGGTCGTCGTCTCCGGCGAGCCCGAGGCGCTGGACGGGCTGTCGGAGGAGCTGACCGCCGACGAGGTACGCGTGCGGCGGATCGCCGTGGACTACGCCTCGCACTCCGTCCAGGTCGAAAACCTCCACGACGAACTCCTCGACGTCCTCGCGCCGATCGCCCCGCGCGCCAGTGAGGTCCCGTTCTTCTCCACGACGACCGGCGACTGGCTGGACACCGAGGGGATGGACGCGGGCTACTGGTTCCGCAACCTGCGCCAGAGGGTCCTGTTCGCCGACGCCGTGCACGATCTGCTGGCGGCCGGGCACCGCGCCTTCATCGAGGTCAGCTCGCACCCCGTACTGACCATGGCCGTACAGGACATGATCGACGAGACGGCCGAACCGGGCGTCGCCACCGGCACGCTGCGCCGGGACCAGGACAGCGTGTCCCGCTTCCTGCTCTCGGCGGCCGAGGTCTTCGTCCGCGGCGTCGACATCGACTGGGCAGGGATCTTCGAGGACTCCGGAGCCCGCCGGGTCGACCTGCCCACCTACGCGTTCCAGCACGAACAGCTCTGGGCCGTCCCTCCCGTCGCCGAGCCGGCGGTCTCCGCCGACCCCGCCGACGCCGCATTCTGGGCCGCCGTGGAGCAGCAGGACCTCTCCGCGCTCACCTCCGCCCTGGGCACGGACGAGACCTCCGTGGCCGCGGTCCTGCCGGCCCTCTCCTCGTGGCGCAGGTCCCGCAAGGACCGCTCCACCGTCGACTCCTGGCGCTACCGGGTGTCCTGGAGCCCCGTCGGCAACGTCCCGCAGCGGTCGCTGTCCGGCACCTGGCTGCTGGTCGGCGCCGAAGGCCACGGCCACGACACGGACGAGGTCGCCGACGCGCTGAGCGGCCAGGGCGCCGCGGTCACCCGCCTCGTCCTGGACGGGACGTGCGTGGACCGCGCGGTGCTCGCCGAACGGCTGGCCGGCGCCGGGGAGATCACTGGCGTCGTCTCCACGCTCGCCGCCGCCGAGGAGCCGGACGAGCGCACCCCCGTGCTGCCGCTCGGCCTGGCCCTGACCGTCTCCCTGGTCCAGGCCCTGGGCGACGCCGGAATCGAGGCACCGCTGTGGTTCCTCACCCGGGGCGCGGTCTCCACCGGCCGCTCCGACGAGATCACGTCCCCCACCCAGGCATTGGTCACCGGCGTCGGCTGGACCACCGCGCTGGAGCACCCGCAGCGCTGGGGCGGCGTCGTCGACCTGCCGCGCGAACTAGACCCGCGCGCCGCCGGACGGCTGGCCTCCGCACTCTCCGGCGCCCTGGGCGACGAGGACCAGCTCGCCGTCCGTGCCTCCGGAATCTTCACCCGGCGCATCGTCCGGGCCGCGGCCGACGCGCAGGACCCGGGCCGCGACTGGACGCCGCGCGGCACCATCCTGATCACCGGCGGCTCGGGCACCCTCGCCCCCCACCTGGCCCGTTGGCTGGCCGGGCGGGGCGCCGAGCACCTGGTGCTGATGAGCCGCCGCGGCGCGGACGCCCCGGGCATGGCCGAACTCGTCGCGGAACTCGCCGCGTCGGGCACCCCGGCCACCGCCGTCGCGTGCGACATCACCGACCGCGACGCCGTCGCCGCTCTCCTCGCCCAGCTCAAGGCGGAGGGCCGCACCGTGCGCACGGTCGTGCACACCGCCGCGCTCATCGAGCTGTTCCCGCTGGCCGAGACCACCATGGACGCCTTCTCCCGTGTCCTGGACGCCAAGGTGACCGGTGCCCGGGTCCTGGACGAACTCCTCGACCACGAGGACCTGGACGACCTGATCCTCTACTCGTCCACCGCCGGCATGTGGGGCAGCGGGGCGCACGCCGCCTATGTGGCCGGCAACGCCTACCTCGCCGCGCTCGCCGCCCACCGCCGCGCCCGCGGCCTGCGCGCCACCTCACTCTCCTGGGGCATCTGGGCCGACGACATCAAGGCCGGCCGCGTCGACCCGCAGACGATCCGCCGCAGTGGCCTGGAGTTCATGGACCCGCAGCTGGCGCTGAGCGGACTGAAGCGGGCCCTGGACGACGACGAGACGGCCGTTGCGGTCGCCGACGTCGACTGGGCGACGTACTACCCCGTCTTCACCTCCAGCCGCCCCACGAACCTGTTCGCCGAGATCCCCGAGGTCCGGGCCCTCACCGAGGCAGCCGAGCAGAGCACCGGCACCGTGGTGGAGGGCGAGTTCGCCGCCCGGCTGCGGGCGCTGTCCGCCGCCGAGCAGGAGCGGCTGGTCCTGGAGGTCGTACGCACCGAGGCCATGGCCGTGCTGGGCCTGTCGACCCCCGACGCCCTGCCGGAGCAGCGTGCCTTCCGTGACGTGGGCTTCGACTCGCTCACCGCTGTCGGACTGCGCAACCGCCTCGCGTCCGTCACCGGACTGACGCTGCCGACGACCATGGTCTTCGACCACCCCAACCCCGCCGCACTGGCCGGGTTCCTCCGCACCGAGCTGGCCGGGGCCCAGAGCGCCGGAACGCCCGCGGCGACCGCGTCCGCCGCCGCGACCGACGACGACCCCATCGTCATCGTCGGCATGGGCTGCCGCTACCCCGGCGGGGTCACCTCGCCCGAGGAGCTGTGGAAGCTCACCCTGGACGGCACCGACGCCGTCTCCGTCTTCCCCGCCGACCGGGGCTGGGACGCCGAGGGGCTCTACGACCCGGACCCCGACCGGTCCGGCAAGACCTACTCGGTGCAGGGCGGATTCCTGCAGGACGTCGCCGAGTTCGACCCGGGCTTCTTCGGCATCTCGCCGCGCGAGGCGATGTCGATGGACCCGCAGCAGCGCCTCCTGCTGGAGACGGCCTGGGAAGCCTTCGAGCACGCCGGGATCGACATCCTCTCCCAGCGCTCCAGCCTCACCGGTACCTTCATCGGCGCCAGCTACCAGGACTACGCCTCCAGCGTGGCCAACTCCTCCGAGGGCTCCGAAGGCCACATGATCACCGGCACGCTCTCCAGCGTGCTGTCCGGCCGGGTCAACTACCTCTTCGGCTTCGAGGGGCCGGCCGTCACCCTCGACACCGCCTGCTCGTCCTCCCTGGTCGCCCTGCACCTGGCCTGCCAGTCCCTGCGCAACGGCGAGAGCACCCTGGCGCTCGCGGGCGGCGTCAGCATCATGTCCACTCCCAGCGCCTTCGTCGGCTTCAGCCGCCAGCGGGCCCTTGCCACCGACGGCCGCTGCAAGGCGTACGCCGAGGCCGCCGACGGCATGACCCTCGCGGAGGGCGTCGGTCTGGTCCTGCTGGAGCGTCTCTCCGACGCCCGCCGCAACGGCCACCCCGTGCTCGCCGTGGTCCGCGGCTCCGCCGTCAACCAGGACGGCGCCTCCAACGGCCTCACCGCCCCCAACGGCCCCTCCCAGCAGCGCGTCATCCGCCAGGCCCTGGCCAATGCCGGCCTGCGGTCCCGCGAGGTCGACGTCATCGAGGGCCACGGCACCGGGACCGCCCTGGGCGACCCCATCGAGGCCCAGGCCCTGCTCACCACCTACGGCCAGGACCGGGACGGCGAACGGCCCCTGCTCCTCGGCTCGGTCAAGACCAACATCGGCCACACCCAGATGGCCTCCGGCGTCGCCAGCGTGATCAAGATGGTGCACGCCCTGCAGGAGGGCGTCGTACCGAAGACCCTCCACATCGACACCCCGTCCTCGCACGTGGACTGGTCCTCCGGCGCCATCGACCTGCTCACCGAGCGCACCGACTGGCCCGAGACCGGCCGTCCGCGCCGCGGCGCCGTCTCCTCGTTCGGGCTCAGCGGCACCAATGTGCACGCGATCCTCGAACAGGCACCCGCCGAGGAGCCCGCCGCACGGCCGGCCACCGCCCGCCCGCCCCGCCCCGGCGCACTGCCGCTGGTGGTCTCCGCCCGCAGCGAGGCCGCCCTTCGCGCCCAGGCCGGACGGCTGCTCGCCCTGGTCGAGGAGCACCCCGACACCCCCTGACCGACCTCGCCTTCTCCCTGGCCACCTCCCGGGCCGGCCTGGAGCGCCGCGCCGCCGTGGTGGCGGGGGAGCGCGACGAACTGCTGCGCGGCCTGCTGGCGCTGCGCGACGGACTGCCCGGACCCGGTGTGGTCCAGGGCGGCACGGCCCGCGGCCGTACGGCGTTCCTGTTCACCGGACAGGGCAGCCAGAGGCCCGGCATGGGACGGGAGCTGTACGAGCGCCACCCCGTCTTCGCCGACGCCCTCGACGCTGTACTGGCCCGGATGGACGGCGCCCTGGACCGGCCGCTGCGCGAGATCCTGTTCTCCGCCGAGGGCTCGCCCGAGGCGGCCCTGCTCGACCGCACCGAGTACGCGCAGCCCGCGCTGTTCGCCGTCGAGGTGGCCCTGTTCCGGCTCACCGAGTCGTGGGGCATCACCCCCGACTACCTCGCCGGGCACTCCGTCGGGGAGCTCGCCGCCGCGCACGTCGCGGGCGTGCTCACCCTGCCGGACGCGTGCGCCCTGGTGGCGGCGCGCGGACGGCTGATGCAGGCGCTGCCCGAGGGCGGCGCGATGATCTCCCTGGAGGCCGCCGAGGACGAGGTCCTGCCGCTGCTGGAGGGCCACGAGGACGAGGTGTCCGTCGCCGCCGTCAACGGCCCGGCGTCACTGGTCGTCGCCGGCGTCGAGGACACCGTCCTCGACATCGCCGCGACCCTGGGGGCGCGCGGCCGCAGGACCAAGCGGCTGAGGGTGAGCCACGCCTTCCACTCGCCACTCATGGACGGCATGCTCGACGACTTCGCCCGCGTCGCGCGGGGCGTCACCTACCACCCGCCGGTGATCCCCCTCGTCTCCCACCTCACCGGCGGCCTCGCCGCCGAGGACCAGATGACCGACCCGGAGTACTGGGTCCAGCACGTGCGCCGGGCCGTCCGCTTCGCCGACGGCATCAACTGGCTCTCCGCGCAGGGCCAGGTCCGCACCTTCCTGGAGCTCGGCCCCGACGGTGTGCTCTGCGGCATGGCCCGCGACAGCCTCACCGACGAGCCGCACACCGCGCTGCTGCCGCTGCTGCGGAGCGGCCGGCCCGAGGAGCAGACCGTCACCACCGCGCTGGCCGGAGCCCACGCCCACGGCGTGGACATCGACTGGACGGCATACTTCGCGGACAGCGACGCCCGCCGGATCGCGCTGCCCACCTACGCCTTCCAGCGCGAGCGGTACTGGCCCGACGCCCTCGCCGCCCCCACCGCCGGACCCGCGGGCGCGGGCAGCGCCGCCGACGCCGAGTTCTGGTCGGCGGTCGAGCGCGACGACGTCGGCTCACTCGTCGCCTCGCTGGGCCTCGACGATGCGACCGTCACCGCGATGGTCCCGGCGCTCACCGCCTGGCGCCGCCGCCGCGACGAGCAGTCGCAGGTGGACGCCTGGCGCTACCGGGTCACCTGGAAGCCGCAGACCGGACCCACCGCCCCCACCGCGCTCACCGGACGCTGGCTGGTCCTCACCCCGCCCGGCACCGACGAGGCCGAGTGGTCCGCCGATGTCGTCGCCGCCCTCGCGACACAGACGGTCCTGTGCGAGGACGTCGGCCCCGACCGGGCCGCGCTCGCCGAACGGCTCGCCGCACTGCGCGCCGAACACGGCGAGTTCGCCGGGGTCCTGTCGCTGCTCGGCCTCGCCGGCTGCGGCGGACTCGCCCGCACCGGAGTGCCCGACTCCCTCCTCCTGACCACCGTCGCCGTACAGGCACTCGGCGATGCGGGCATCGACGCCCGCCTGTGGGCCGTCACCCGGGGCGCCGTCTCCGTGGGCCGCTCCGAGCCGGTCGTCGGACTCGACCAGGCCGCCGTATGGGGCCTGGGCCGCGTCGTGGCCCTCGAACAGCCCGACCGCTGGGGCGGCTGCGTCGACCTGCCCGAGCAGCTCGACACCCACAGCGCGCGCAGGCTGCGCGGCGTCCTGGCCGGGACCGCCGGGGAGAGCGAGGCCGCCCTACGCGCCTCCGGCGTGTTCGTACGCCGCCTCGCCCACAGCCCCGCGGCGCAGAGCACCGCGCCCACCTTCGACCCTTCGGGCACCACCCTGATCACCGGCGGCACCGGCGGCCTCGGCGGACACGTCGCCCGCGGCCTGGCCCGCGCCGGCGCCGAACACCTGCTGCTCGTCAGCCGCCGCGGCGAGGACGCCCCCGGCGCGGACGCGCTGCGCGGCGAACTGACCGGCCTCGGCGCCCGGGTCACCATCGCCGCCTGCGACGTCGCCGACCGCGACGCCCTGGCCGCCCTGCTCGACTCCCTCCCCGACGACGCCCCGCTCCACGCGGTGATCCACACGGCCGGTGTCGTGGAGGACGGCGTGGTGGACACCCTGACCCCGGACAGCTTCCGGACCGTACTGGACGCCAAGGTCGCCTCCGCCCTCAACCTGCACGAGCTGACCGCCCACCTCCCGCTGTCCGCGTTCGTCCTCTTCTCCTCCACCGCCGGTGTCTTCGGCGCCCCCGGACAGGGCAACTACGCCGCGGCCAACGCCTATCTGGACGCTCTCGCCGAGTACCGGCGGGCCCACGGCCGCACCGCGCTCTCCGTCGCCTGGGGCCCCTGGGCCGGATCGGGCATGGTCGCCGACGCGGCGGAGATCGAGCGGCGCGTCCGGCGCGGCGGTTTCGAGCCGCTCGCGCCGGAACCCGCCGTACGCGCCCTGCTCCGCGCCATCGAGCAGGACGACACCGCCCTCGCCCTCGCCGACATCGACTGGGCCCGCTTCGTCCCGGCGTTCGCCTCGGCCCGCCCGCTGCCGCTCGTCGGCGACCTGCCGGAAGTACGGCAGTCGGCCACCGCGCCGACCGGCGCCACCGGCGACGACACGCGGCTGCGACGGCGCCTCCAGGAGCTCCCGGACGCCGAGCGCGGCGCGTTCGTACTCGACCTGCTGCGCACCCAGGTCGCCGCCGTGCTCGGCCACAGCGACCCCGGCGCCATCGAGGACGACCGGGCCTTCCGCGACCTGGGCTTCGACTCGCTGACCACGCTCGAACTGCGCAACACCCTGGCCGCCGTCACCGGGCTCAGCCTGCCGGTGTCCCTGGTCTACGACCGGCCGACCCCGCGCGAGATGGCGGACTTCCTGCTCGCCGAGATCCTCGGCTCGCTGCCCGAGCGCGCCGCCGCCCCGGCGGCGAGCGGCAGGCCCGTGCACGACGACCCGATCGCCGTTGTCGGCATGAGCTGCCGCTTCCCCGGCGGGGTCGGCTCGCCCGAGGAACTGTGGCAACTGCTCGTCGAGGGCGGGGACGGCATCACCCGCTTCCCCGACGACCGCGGCTGGGACATCGAGGCGCTCGGAGCGGGTGCGTCGGACACCCTCGAAGGCGGATTCCTCACCCGGGTCGCCGACTTCGACGCCCGCTTCTTCGGCATCTCGCCGCGTGAGGCGCTCGCCATGGACCCCCAGCAGCGCCTGCTGCTGGAGGCCACCTGGGAGGCGCTGGAGCGGGCGGGCATCGACCCCTCGGCCCTGCGCGGCTCCCGCACCGGCGTCTTCGTCGGCACCAACGGCCAGGACTACCCCAACCTGCTGCGCCGGTCGCTGTCCGACGTACAGGGCTACGTGGCCACCGGCAACACCGCCAGCGTCATGTCGGGCCGGCTCTCCTACGCGCTCGGCCTGGAGGGCCCGGCCGTCACCGTCGACACCGCCTGCTCCTCCTCGCTGGTCGCGATGCACTGGGCCGGCAAGGCCCTGAGCGCGGGCGAGTGCTCCCTGGTGATCGCCGGTGGTGTCTCGGTGATGTCGAGCCCCGACTCCTTCGTCGAGTTCTCCCGGCAGGGCGGACTGGCCCCCGACGGCCGGTGCAAGGCGTTCTCCGACAGCGCCGACGGCACCGCCTGGTCCGAGGGCGTCGGCATCCTGGTCCTGGAGCGGCTCTCCGACGCCGTACGCAACGGGCACGAGGTACGGGGCATCATCCGCTCGACCGCCGTCAACCAGGACGGCGCGTCCAACGGCCTGACCGCCCCCAACGGCCCCTCCCAGCAGCGGGTCATCCAGCAGGCGCTCGCCGACGCCGGACTGACCCCCGCCCACATCGACGCCGTCGAGGCCCACGGCACCGGCACCACGCTGGGCGACCCGATCGAGGCCCAGGCGCTGCTCACCGCCTACGGGCAGGACCGGGAGCGCCCACTGCTGCTGGGCACCGTCAAGTCGAACATTGGCCACACCCAGGCCGCCGCCGGTGTCGCCGGTGTCATCAAGATGCTGATGGCGATGCACCACGGCACCCTGCCCCAGTCCCTGCACATCGGTACCCCGTCCGCGCACGTGGACTGGTCGGCGGGCGCGGTGGAGCTGCTGACCGAACAGACCGCCTGGCCCGAGACCGGCCGCCCACGCCGCGCCGGAGTCTCGGCGTTCGGCGTCAGCGGTACGAACGCGCACGTCATCGTCGAGCAGGCACCGGCGCTCGCAGCGCCCCGGGAGCAGCCCGCCGAGCCGGCCCCCACCCCCGCCGTCGTGCCGTGGATCGTCTCCGGCCGCACGCGTGAGGCCCTTCAGGCCCAGATCGACCGGATCACCGGCTTCGCCGCGCTGAACACCGGCCTGTCCCCGCTGGACATCGGCCGCTCGCTCGCCACCGACCGCACGGTCTTCCCGCACCGCGCGGTGCTGCTGGCCGACGCGGACGGTGTGCACGAGGGCGCACGCGGAGTCGCCGGCCGCACCCCCGGAAAGACGGCGTTCCTCTTCTCCGGCCAGGGCAGCCAGCGCGCCGCCATGGGCCGCGAGCTGTACGAGCGGTTCCCCGTCTTCGCCGAAGCGCTGGACGCCGTCCTCGCCCACCTGGACACGGAGCTGGAATTCCCCCTCAGGAAAGTGCTGTTCGCCCTCCCGGGAACCTTCGAGGCGGAACTCCTCGACGAGACCGGCTGGACCCAGCCCGCCCTGTTCGCCGTCGAGGTAGCCCTGTTCCGCCTCGCCGAGTCGTGGGGCATCACCCCGGACTTCGTCGCCGGACACTCCATCGGTGAGATCACCGCCGCCCACGTGGCGGGCGTGTTCTCCCTGGCCGACGCCTGCCGCCTGGTCGCGGCCCGCGCCAGCCTGATGCAGGCGCTCCCGCAGGGCGGCGCGATGGTCGCCGTCGAGGCCACCGAGGACGAGGTCGCCCCGCTGCTCGACGCGAACGTGTCGATCGCCGCGGTCAACGGCCCCCGCTCGCTGGTCGTCGCGGGCGCCGAGGACGCCGTGCTGCTGGTCGCCGAGGTGTTCGCCGCCGACGGCCGCCGCACCCGGCGGCTGCGGGTCTCGCACGCCTTCCACTCGCCGCTGATGGACGCGATACTCGCGGACTTCGCCCGGGTCGCCGAGACACTGACCTTCGAAGAGCCCCGTATCCCGGTGGTCTCCAACCTCACCGGAATCCTGGCGACCGCCGACGAGCTGCGCTCGCCCGCCTACTGGGTGCGGCACGTGCGCGAGGCCGTACGGTTCGCCGACGGGATACGGACCTTGCGGGACGCCGGAGTCGGCGCCTTCGTCGAGCTGGGCCCGGACGGAGTGCTCTCCGCGATGGCCCAGCAGAGCCTGGACGGGGCCCAGCCGGCGCCCCTGGTCGTGCCGTTCCTGCGTAAGGACCAGAGCGAGGAAGCGGCCGTCGTCGCCGCACTGGCCGCCTTGCACACCCACGGGACGGGACCGCGCTGGTCCGCGTTCTTCGAGGGCCTGGGAGCGCGCCGGATCGAACTGCCGACGTATGCCTTCCAGCGCGAGCGGTACTGGCCGGAGCCCGCGGCCATCGCCGCCGTCGGCGTGCCGGACCCGGTGGACGCCGCGTTCTGGTCGGCCGTCGAGCGCCAGGACGTCGAGTCGCTGGCCGCCTCGCTCGATCTGGACGGCGACACCGTCACCACGATGGTGCCCGCGCTCTCCGCGTGGCGCCGCAGCCGCGGCGAGCAGTCCGCCGGCGCCGACTGGCGCTACCGCGAGACCTGGACCCCGCTGCCCGCACGGACCGCCGCACCGTCCGGCACCTGGCTCGTGCTGCTGCCCGCCGGTGACCCGTCCCCGTGGACGGACGCCGCCGCCGAGGCGCTGGGCGCGGACGTCGTACGGGTGAACGCCAGGCCCGACGCCGCGGACCTGACGCGGCTGCTCACCTCGGCCCGCGAGGACCGCGACGCAGCGGGCTTCGCCGGAGTCGTCTCGCTGCTCGCCACCGGCACCACGCACGCCACCGGCCTGCCGCCGGAGGCGGCCTGGCCCGAGGCGCTGCTGACGGCCCTGGGCGCGGCGGGAATCGACGCGCCGCTGTGGTGCGTCACCCGGGGCGCGGTGTCCGTGTCCGCCGCCGAGCCGCTGCGGGCCGCCGGACAGGCTGCCGTATGGGGGCTCGGCCGGGTCGCCGCACTGGAACACCCCGACCGCTGGGGCGGGCTGATCGACCTCCCCGCCACGCTCGACGACCGCACGGGCGCCGCCTTCGCGGCGGCCCTGACCCACCGCGACGGCGAGGACCAGATCGCGGTCCGCGCCACCGCGACCCTCGGGCGCCGCCTGGTCCGTACAACCGCCACGACGGCCAACCCGTCCGGCGACTCCTGGCGGCCCACCGGCACCGTCCTCATCACCGGCGGCGCCGCGGCGATGGGCGGCCGGGCCGCCCGCCGGCTGGCCCGCGACGGCGCCCGGCACCTCGTCCTGACCGGCCGCCACGCGGCCGACCTCGCCGGGACCGAGGAGCTCCAAGCCGAACTGGAACAGCTCGGAGCCACGGTCACCTTCGCCGTCTGCGACGTCTCCGACCACGACGCGCTGACCGCCCTGCTGGCCACGCTCCCCGCGGACCTGCCGCTCACCGCGGTGATCCACGCGGAGGCGGGCACCGACGGCATCGGCGCCGGAGAGGCGGGGCTCACCGCCGCCCTCGCCGGAGCGGTCCAGCTCGACGCCGTACTCGGTGACCGGCCGCTCGACGCCTTCGTCCTCTTCGGCACGATCGCCGGAGTCTGGGGCGTCCGGGGCCAGGCCGCGCAGGCCGCGCACGGCGCGTACCTCGACGCCCTCGCCCGCCGGCGCCGCGACCGCGGCGCCACCGCCCTCGCCGTCTCCTGGAGCGCCTGGTCGGACCTGGTCGAGCCCTCCATGGCCGCGCACCTGCGGCTGAGCGGCCTGCCCGTACTCGACCCCGACGCGGCGCTCGCCGCGCTCGGCCGGGCCGTCGCCGACGGCGAACCGGCTGTCACCATCGCCGATGTGCGCTGGGAGACCTTCGCCCCGGCCTTCACCGAAGGCCGCCGCACCGCCCTGCTGGCCGACCTGCCCGAAGCGCGCACCGCCATCGCCGCCGCCGACACCGACCGCGGCGACGAGCGCTCGGCGGACGACGCCTACCGGCGCGGCCTGCTCGCGCTGCCCGAGACGGAGCGCGACGACGCCCTGCTGGCCCTGGTCACCGACAAGGTCGCCGTGGTCCTGGGCCACTCGAACACCGACGCCGTCGAGTCCGACCTGCCCTTCCGGGACCTCGGCTTCGACTCGCTGACCGCCGTCGACCTGCGCAACCAGCTCACGGCCGCCACCGGTGTCACCCTGCCCGCCACCCTGGTCTTCGACCACCCGACCCCGGCCGAACTCGCCCTGCACCTGCGCAGCCTGCTGCTCGGCGCACTGCCGGACACCACGGCCCTCGTCGTGCCCTCGGCGCACACCGGGGACGACCCCGTCGTCATCGTCGGCATGGCCTGCCGCTACCCGGGTGGCGTCGGCTCGCCCGAGGACCTGTGGCAGCTCGTACTCGACGAGACCGACGCCGTGGGCGAGTTCCCCACCGACCGCGGCTGGGACCTCGACACCCTGCTCGGCGGCCCGCCGGAGGGCGGCCGCGGCCGCAGCACCACCGGAAACGGCGGTTTCCTCTACGACGCCGCCGACTTCGACCCCGCCGTGTTCGGCATCTCGCCGCGCGAGGCCATAGTGATGGACCCGCAGCAGCGCATCGTGCTCGAAGCCGCCTGGGAGGCACTGGAGCGGGCGGGCATCGACGCGGCGACCCTGCGGGGGAGCACCACCGGCGTCTACGTCGGAGGCGGCAGCGGCGACTACCGGCCGCCGGCCGAGGCGGGACAGTGGGAGACGGCCCAGTCGGCCAGCCTCCTGTCCGGCCGCATCGCGTACTCCTTCGGCCTTCAGGGACCCACGGTCTCCGTCGACACGGCGTGCTCCTCGTCGCTGGTCGCCCTGCACCTCGCGGCCCAGGCCCTGCGCTCGGGCGAGTGCTCCATCGCCCTGGCCGGCGGGGTGACCGTCATGGCCACCCCGGCGGGCTTCGTCGAATTCAGCGCCCAGGGCGCGCTGTCCGACGACGGCCGCTGCAAGGCATTCTCCGACTCGGCCGACGGCACCGGCTGGTCCGAGGGTGTGGGCATGCTCGTCGTCGAGCGGCTCTCCGACGCCCAGCGCAACGGCCACCACGTCCTGGCGGTCCTGCGCGGCTCCGCCATCAACCAGGACGGTGCCTCCAACGGCCTGACGGCACCCAGCGGACCCGCCCAGCAGCGGGTCATCCGCCAGGCCCTCGCCAATTCCGGTCTGACGGCCACCGAGGTCGACGCCGTCGAGGCCCACGGCACCGGCACCAAGCTCGGAGACCCGATCGAGGCGCAGGCGCTGCTGGCCACCTACGGCCAGGGCCGCGACCCCGAGCGCCCGGTGCTGCTCGGCTCGCTGAAGAGCAACATCGGTCACAGCCAGGCCGCCTCCGGCGTCGCCGGCGTGATCAAGATGGTGATGGCGATGCGGCACGGCACCCTGCCGAGGTCGCTCTACGCCGAGACGCCGACCACTCAGGTCGACTGGACGGCGGGCGCCGCCCGGCTGCTCACCGAGCCGGTCGCCTGGCCCGAGTCCGACCGCCCGCGCCGCGCCGCGGTCTCCTCGTTCGGCGCGAGCGGCACGAACGCCCACGTCATCCTGGAACAGGCGCCGCCCGCCGGGACCGACCCCACGGTCACCACCCCGCACGGCCCGGCCCGCGAACCCGGGGCGCTGCCGGTGCTGCTCTCCGGCAAGTCCGAGAACGCGCTGCGCGCCCAGGCCCGCAGGCTGCTCACCCAGGTGACCGAACGACCGGACGCCGCCCTGACCGACCTGGCGTTCTCCCTGGCGACGACCCGCACGGCCTTCGACCACCGGGCTGCCCTGACGACCACCGACCGTGCATGCCTGCTGGCGGGGCTCACCGCCCTGGCGGAGGGACGTACGGCCCCCGGGCTGGTCGAGCACCAGGTGGAGCGGGTCGGAAAGCGCGCGTTCCTCTTCTCGGGTCAGGGTTCGCAGCGGTTGGGGATGGGCCGGGAGTTGTACGGCCGCTTCCCGGTGTTTGCCGAGGCGCTGGATTCGGCTCTGGCTGTACTGGGTCCGCTGCTGGAGCGCCCGCTGCGTGAGGTGATGTGGGGCGAGGACGTCGAGCTGTTGAACGAGACGGGCTTCACTCAGCCGGCGTTGTTCGCCATCGAGGTGGCGCTGTTCCGGCTGGTGGAGTCGTGGGGTGTCAAGCCCGACTTCGTGGCGGGGCACTCCATCGGTGAGATCGCGGCGGCGCATGTGGCGGGGGTTTTCTCGCTGGAGGATGCCTGCAAGCTGGTGGCGGCGCGGGCGCGGCTGATGCAGGCGCTGCCGGCCGGTGGTGCGATGGTGGCGGTGCAGGCGACGGAGGACGAGGTCCTGCCGCTGCTGGTCGAGGGTGTGTCGATCGCGGCCGTCAACGGCCCCGCTTCCGTGGTGATCTCCGGAGACGAGCAGGCGGCGGTGAAGGTCGCGGCCCAACTGGCCGAGCTGGGGCGTAAGACGACGCGCCTGCGCGTGTCGCACGCCTTCCACTCGCCGTTGATGGATCCGATGCTGGAGGAGTTCCGCACGGTCGCGGAGAGCCTGGCGTACGAGGCTCCGCGCATCGCAGTGGTCTCCCACCTGACCGGCGCCGTGGCGAGCGCCGAGGAACTGTGCTCGGCCGGGTACTGGGTACGCCACGTCCGTGAAGCCGTGCGCTTCGCCGACGGTGTACAGACCCTCACCGACCGGGGCGTGACCACGTTCCTGGAGCTGGGCCCGGACGGCGTCCTCGCCGCCATGGCCCAGGAGACGGCACCGCAGGGCGCCGTCGTCGTACCGGCCCTGCGCAAGGACCGCGACGAGGAAACCACCCTCGTCACCGCGCTCGCCCGGCTGCACGTCCACGGAGCGGGCCCCCGCTGGTCCGCGTTCTTCGCGGACACCGGAGCCCAGTGGCTGGACCTGCCGACGTACGCCTTCCAGCGCGGCCGTTTCTGGCCGGACGTCATGCCCGGCGTCACCCCCACGGCCGGCGACGCGCAGGACACCCGGACCACGGACCGTGCCTTCTGGGACGCCGTGGAACAGGAGGACTTCGCCTCGCTGGAGGCCACCTTGGACGTCGAGGGCGACGCCCTCTCGAAGGTGCTGCCCGCCCTGTTCGACTGGCGGCGGCAGCAGAACGACGAATCGGTCATGGAGGGCTGGCGCCACCGGATCGTCTGGAAGGCCCTGACCGGCGGAGCCACCGCGAACCGCAAGGCCCTGACGGGCACCTGGCTCGCCGTGATCCCCGCCGAGTTCGCCGAGGACCCCTGGGTGGGCTCCGCGCTCGACACGCTGGGCACCCGAGTCGTACGGCTGCCGGTGGCCGACCCCGACCGCGCCGCACTGGCCGGGGAGCTCCGCGCACGCACCGCGGACGGCACCCGCTTCGCCGGTGTCCTCTCGCTCCTGGCCCTGCGGGAGACCGCATCGGGCAGCGTGCCCGGGGGAGTCGCACTCACCGCCGTGCTGCTCCAGGCGCTCGGCGACGCCGCCATCGGGGCCCCGCTGTGGTGCGCCACCCGGGGCGCCGTGTCCGTGAACCGCGCGGACACCGTGGACCACCCGCTGCAGGCCGCCGTATGGGGGCTCGGCCGGGTCGCCGCGCTGGAGTACCCGGAGCGCTGGGGCGGTCTGATCGACCTCCCGGAGACCCTCGACGAGCGGACCGCCGTCGGCTTCGCCGGAGCACTGGCCGGCCTCGACGGCGAGGACCAGCTCGCGGTACGCACCTCCGCGGTGCTCGCCCGGCGCCTCGTACAGGCCCCCGGAAAGAGGACCGCCCGCACCTGGGACCCGACCGGCACCGTGCTGATCACAGGAGGCACCGGCGCCCTCGGCGCGCAGGTCGCCCTCCGGCTCGCCAAGGACGGCGTGCAGCACCTGGTGCTGCTCAGTCGCAGCGGCCTCGCGGCGCCCGGCGCCGACGCGCTGCGGGCCCGGCTCGACGGCCTCGGCACCACGGTCACCGTCGCGGCCTGCGATGTCGCGGACCGCGTCCAACTGTCCGCCGTACTCGCGGACATCCCGGCCGAGCACCCGCTCACCGGAGTGATCCACGCCGCCGGTGTACTGGACGACGGAGTACTCGACCGGCTCACCCCGGAGCGGTTCGAGGCGGTCTTCCGCTCGAAGGTCGCCTCGGCCCTCCTGCTCGACGAACTGACCCGTGGATCGGACCTCGCGGCGTTCGTGCTCTTCTCATCCGCCTCGGCGGCCGTGGGCAACCCCGGCCAGGCCAACTACGCGGCGGCCAACTCGGTCCTGGACGCCCTCGCCGAGCGGCGCAGGGCCCAGGACCTCCCGGCGACCTCGGTCGCCTGGGGAGCCTGGGGAGGCGGCGGAATGGCAGAAGGAGCCGGGGCCGACGAGGCCGCCAAGCGCGCCGGAATCGGCGCCATGGACCCGGAACTGGCCTGCGAGACCATGCTCAGGCTGGTCATGGAACCCGAGCCGACCGCGGTCGTCGCGGAGGTCGCGCTGGACCGCTTCGTCGCGGCCTTCGGCACGGCCAGGCCCAGCGCCCTGCTCCGGGAGTTCCCCGGATACGACAGCATGGTGGCCGCCACGGCTGCGCCCGTGGACACCGCCGCCGGGACCGGGCTGCGGTACCGGCTCGCCGCCCTCTCGGTGAACCGGCGCCTGGAGACCGTCGTGGACCTGGTCCGCACCCAGGCCGCTCAGGTACTCAGCTATCCGGACACGGACGCGGTCGGCGCCGAGAAGTCCTTCCGGGACCTGGGAGTCGACTCGCTCGGAGCCGTCGAGCTGCGCAACCAGCTGAACAAGGCGACCGGCCTGAACCTGTCCGCGACGCTGGTCTTCGACCACCCCACCTCCACCTCCCTCGCCGAACACGTCCTCGGACAGCTGATGCCCGAGGACGCGGCAGGGACCGACGGAGAAGAAGCGGAGATCCGGGCGCTGCTGGCCTCGGTACCGCTGGCACAACTGCGGGACATCGGTGTGCTGGAACCGCTGCTCCAGCTGGCAGGACGGGGCGGGAGCGCCCCGGCGAAAGACGACACGTCCGACGAGTCCATCGACTCGATGGCAGTGGCAGACCTGGTACGGGCCGCGCTCAACGGCCAGTCCGACCTGTAGCGCGAGAGTGACGGAGCAGACCATGAACGCCCCCACCGAGAACGCCCCCGCCGCCGGCGTCGTGGAAGCACTCCGCGCCGCGATGAAGGAGTCCGAGCGACTGCGGCGACAAAACAGAATGTTCGTCGCCGCGGCCAGGGAACCCATCGCCATCGTGGGAATGAGCTGCCGGTTCCCCGGAGAGGTCTACTCCCCGGAGGACCTCTGGGAGCTCGTCGCCTCCGGTACCGACGCCATCTCCGGATTCCCCACCGACCGCGGATGGGACCTGGACGCGCTGCGCGAGAGCACCACCGACGAGCGCGGCACCTCCGTCAGCCAGCAGGGCGGATTCCTCAGCTGCGTGCCCGACTTCGACCCGGGGTTCTTCGGCATCTCGCCCCGCGAGGCCGTCACCATGGACCCCCAGCAGCGGCTGCTGCTGGAGACGACCTGGGAGGCCATCGAGCGGTCCGGCATCGACGCCACCCGGCTGCGCGGCACCCGTACCGGCGCCTTCATCGGCACCAACGGGCAGGACTACGCCTACCTCCTGGTCAGGTCGCTGGACGACGCGACCGGTGACGTCGGCACCGGCATCGCCGCCAGCGCCGTGTCGGGACGGCTCTCCTACGCGCTCGGCCTCGAAGGCCCGGCCATCACCGTCGACACCGCGTGCTCGTCCTCCCTCGTCGCGCTCCACCTGGCGGTGCAGTCCCTGCGCAACGGCGAGTGCGGACTGGCGCTCGCCGGTGGCGTCAACGTGATGTCCACCCCCGGCTCGCTCATCGAGTTCAGCCGACAGGGCGGCCTCGCCAGGGACGGCCGCTGCAAGGCATTCTCGGAGTCGGCCGACGGCACCGGCTGGTCCGAGGGCGCCGGCGTCCTGATGCTGGAGCGCCTGTCCGACGCACAGCGCAACGGACACCCCGTCCTCGCCGTGATCCGGGGCTCCGCGGTCAACCAGGACGGCGCCTCCAACGGCTTCACCGCGCCCAACGGCCCCTCGCAGCAGCGCGTGATCCGTCAGGCACTCGCCAACGCCAACCTCGGCCCGGCCGACGTGGACGCCGTGGAGGCCCACGGCACCGGCACGCCGCTGGGCGACCCCATCGAGGCGCAGAGCCTGCTCGCGGGCTACGGCCAGGACCGGGACCGCCCGCTGCTGCTCGGTTCCGTGAAGTCCAACATCGGCCACACGCAGGCCGCTTCCGGCGTCGCCGGCGTCATCAAGATGGTCATGGCGATGCGGCACGGCGTCGTGCCGAAGACCCTGCACGCGGACGAGCCGTCCTCGCACGTCGACTGGTCGGCGGGCAAGGTCGAACTGCTCACCGAAGCGCGCGAGTGGCCGGACTCCGGCCGCCCGCGCCGCTCCGGTGTCTCCTCCTTCGGAGTCAGTGGCACCAACGCCCATGTGATCGTCGAGCAGGCGCCGCACGCCGACACGACCCCCGCCGAGCCGGAGGAGACCGCCCCCGCGCGCCGCGCGACCGCGGTGCCGTGGATCGTCTCCGGCCGGACCGCCGAAGCACTCCGCGACCAGGCCGCCGCGCTGCTCAGCAGGCTGGAGCGCGAGCCCGGCCTGCGCGCGGTGGACACCGCACTGTCCCTGGCGACGTCCAGGGCGAGCCTGGAGCACCGCCTCGCCGTCGTCGCGGACGAGGACGGCGGCTCAGGGCGTGCGGCACTGGCGGCCTGGCTCACGAACGGCACGGCGTCCGGCACGGTGGAGGGCCTGGTCTCGGGACGCACGAAGAGTGCGGTGTTGTTCTCGGGTCAGGGTTCGCAGCGGTTGGGGATGGGCCGGGAGTTGTACGGCCGGTTCCCGGTGTTCGCGGAGGCGCTGGATTCCGTACTGGTGCAGTTCGAGGGCGAGTTGGGCCGTTCGCTGCGTGAGGTGATGTGGGGCGAGGACGCCGAGCTCCTGAACGAAACGGGCTTCACTCAGCCCGCGTTGTTCGCGGTTGAGGTGGCGTTGTTCCGGCTGGTGGAGTCGTGGGGTGTGGTCCCGGACTTCGTGGCGGGGCACTCCATCGGTGAGATCGCGGCGGCGCATGTGGCGGGGGTTTTCTCGCTGGAGGATGCCTGCAAGCTGGTGGCGGCGCGGGCGAGGCTGATGCAGGCGCTGCCGGCCGGTGGTGCGATGGTGGCGGTGCGGGCGGCGGAGGACGAGGTGCTGCCGCTGCTGGCCGAGCGGGAGGGCCAGGTCTCGATCGCGGCCGTCAACGGCCCGTCGTCCGTGGTGATCTCCGGTGACGAGCGGGCGGTCCTGGAGGTGGCGGCGCAACTGGCGGAGCTGGGGCGTAAGACGACGCGCCTGCGGGTCTCGCACGCGTTCCACTCGCCGTTGATGGATCCGATGCTGGAGGAGTTCCGGACGGTCGCGGAGGGTCTGTCGTATGCCGAGCCGGTCATTCCGGTGGTGTCGAACCTGACGGGGGTGGTGGCGTCGGCCGAGGAGCTGTGTTCGGCCGGGTACTGGGTGCGGCATGTCCGTGAGGCCGTGCGCTTCGCCGACGGCGTCCGGACCCTCGCCGAACAGGGCGTGACCACGTTCCTGGAACTGGGCCCGGACGGGGTGCTCTCCGCCATGGCGCAGGAGTCAGTGTCCGAGGGGGCCGTGACCGTACCGGCACTCCGCAAGGGGCGTGACGAGGAAGACACGCTCGTCACCGCGCTGTCCCACCTGCACGTCCGAGGCGTGAAGGTGGAGTGGGCGGCGTTCTTCGCGGGCACCGGCGCCCAGCCGGTGGATCTGCCGACGTACGCCTTCCAGCACGAGCGCTACTGGCCGAAGACGACCTTCCAGCCGGCCGACGCCACCGGTCTCGGACTCACGTCCGCCAACCACCCGCTGCTCGGCGCCGCCATGTCCGTCGCAGGGTCCGACGAACTTCTGCTGACGGGCACCCTCTCGCTGGCCACCCACCCCTGGCTGGCCGACCACGTCGTCAGCGGGATGGTCTTCTTCCCCGGCACCGGCTTCCTCGAACTCGCCATCAGGGCCGCCGACCAGGCCGGTTGCGACCGCGTCGAAGAACTGATGCTGTCCGCCCCGCTCATCCTGCCGCGCACCGGCGCCGTCCAGGTGCAGATCTCCATCGGTGGCGCGGACGAGGAGGGCCGCCGCGAGCTGCGCTTCTACACCCGCCCCGCTGACGCCCGCGACGACGAGTGGACGCTGCACGCCTCCGGGCGGATCGGCAACGGCGAGCAGGTACTCGCCTTCGACGGAGCCGTATGGCCGCCCAAGGGCGCCACCGTGGTGGACATCGAAGGGCTCTACGACCGCTACGCGAGCAACGGACTCGACTACGGCCCGGTCTTCCGCGGTCTGCGCGCCGTCTGGCGCCGGGATACGGAGATCTTCGCCGAGGTCGCCCTCGACCGCGCTGTCGGCGACGCCGGTGACTTCGGTGTGCACCCGGCCCTGCTCGACTCCGTCCTGCACAGCACGGTCTTCGCCAGCGCGGACGGCGACGACCGCAGTCTTCTGCCCTTCGCATGGAACGGGGTCGCCCTGCACGCCTCCGGGGCCTCCACCCTGCGCGTCCGGGTGACCAGCAACGGCCAGGACTCCGTACAGCTCGCCGCCGTCGACGTACAGGGCGAACCGGTGATCTCCGTGGACTCGCTGATCCTGCGGGCAGCCGGGCCGCAGCCCGCCGACACCGGCCGTCGCGACGAACTGAACTCCCTCTTCCGCGTCGACTGGGTGCCCGGCACGCCGGAGAAGGTGCCCGCGGACACCACCTGGGTGGTACTCGGCACCGACGAACTCGGGCTGGGCGCGGCCCTCGCGTCGACCGGCGCCGTCAGCCTCGGCGCCCCGGCGGCCACCCTCGCCGACCTGGCGGCCCGCGACGACGCGGCCGTTCCGGCCATCGTGGTCGTGCCGCTCCGGGGCGACAGCGCGCGCGGCGCGGAGTCGGCCCACGAACTCGCCCTCCACACCCTGACCCTGGTGCAGCAGTGGCTGGCCGAGGAGCGGTTCGCCGACTCGCGGCTGGTGTTCGTCACCCGTGGCGCGACCGCGTCCGGAGACGAGGACATCACGGATGTCGCCGCCTCCTCGGTGTGGGGCCTGGTGCGCTCCGCGCAGGCGGAGAACCCCGGACGGTTCCTGCTCGTGGACGCCGACGACGCCGACGAGTCGGCGCCCGTACTCCCCGGACTGCCGGGCCTGGTGGACGCCGACGAGCCTCAGGCACTGGTCCGCGAAGGCGCGCTGCGGGTGGGACGGCTCGCCCGGCTGGAGTCCGGCACGGGCCTGGTGCCCCCGACGGGCGGGCCCTGGCGGCTGGACAGCAGGGCCAAGGGCAGCCTGGACGGGCTGACCCTGGCACCCTTCCCCGAGGTCCTTGAGCCGCTGACCGGTCACCAGGTGCGGATCGAGGTCCGCGCCGCCGGTGTCAACTTCCGCGACGTCCTCAACGCCCTGGGCATGTACCCCGGCGACGCCGGACTGTTCGGCTCCGAGGCGGCCGGCGTCGTGGTCGAGACCGGACCCGACGTCACCGGACTGAACGTCGGCGACCGGGTCATGGGCATGCTCTTCGGCGGCTTCGGCACCCATGTGGTGGGCGACGAACGCATGATGACCCCCATCCCCGAGGGGTGGTCGTGGGAGGTTGCGGCGTCGGTGCCGTTGGTGTTTTTGACGGCGTATTACGCGTTGGTGGAGTTGGGTGGGGTGCGGCCGGGGGAGAAGGTGCTGATCCATGCCGGTGCGGGCGGTGTGGGTATGGCGGCGGTTCAGGTGGCGCGTCATCTGGGTGCGGAGGTCTTCGCGACGGCCAGTGAGGGCAAGTGGGAGGTGTTGCGGTCGTTGGGGGTGGCGGACGATCACATTGCGTCGTCGCGGTCGACGGAGTTCGAGGGGGCGTTCCGTGCGGTCAGTGGTGGGGGTGTGGATGTTGTTCTGAACTCGTTGGCGGGTGAGTTCGTGGATGCGTCGTTGCGTCTGGTGGGTGCGGGTGGGCGTTTCCTGGAGATGGGCAAGACGGATGTGCGGGCGGCGGGGGATGTGCCGGCGGGGGTGGAGTACCGGGCGTTCGACCTGGGGTGGGTGGATCCGGTGGGGATCCAGCGGATGCTGTCGGTGGTGGTGGAGTGGTTCGGGCGTGGGGTTGTGGAGCCGTTGCCGGTGCGGGTGTGGGATGTGCGCCGGGCGCGGGAGGCGTTTCGGTTCATGAGTCTGGCGCGGCATGTGGGCAAGATCGTGTTGTCGATGCCGCGGGTGTGGGATGCGCGGGGCACGGTGTTGGTGACGGGTGGTACGGGTGGTCTGGGTGGGGTGCTGGCGCGTCATTTGGTGGCGGAGCGTGGGGTGCGGCATCTGCTGTTGACCAGTCGGCGTGGGTGGGAGGCGCCGGGGGCGGTGGAGCTGGCGGACGAGTTGCGGGTGTTGGGTGCGCGCGTTGAGGTGGTGGCGTGCGATGTGGCTGATCGTGAGGCGCTGGCGGGGTTGTTGGCGTCGGTGGCGGTGGAGCATCCGTTGACGGCGGTGGTGCATACGGCGGGTGTGCTGGATGACGGTGTGGTCGGTTCGCTGAGTGCGGAGCGGTTGGCGGGGGTGCTGCGTCCGAAGGTGGACGCGGCGTGGAATTTGCACGAGCTGACCCGCGGCCTGGGCCTCGCCGCCTTCGTCCTCTACTCGTCCACCGCCGGCGTCATGGGCAGCCCCGGACAGGCCAACTACGCGGCGGGCAACACCTTCCTCGACGCCCTGGCCGCCCACCGCCGCGCCCTCGGCCTGCCCGGCCTCTCCCTGGCCTGGGGCGCCTGGGAACAGGGCGTGGGCATGACCGCCGCGCTGGAGGACCACGACGTGCGCCGCGTCAGCAGCGGCTCCGGAATGCCGCTGATCGCGGTGGAGCGCGGCCTCGCACTGTTCGACGCCGCGACCACGAGCGACGAGGCACTGATCGTCCCGCTGGCCGTCTCCGGCGGTACGATCCCGTCCGCTGACGGCGTCCCCGCCCTCCTGCGCGGCCTGGTGCGCAGCGGCCGCCGCGCCGCCAAGGGCGGAGCCTCGGCGGTGTCGCGCGCGAGCCTCGTCGAGCGGCTCGCGGCGCTGCGCGAGGACGAGCGGCCCCGGCTGCTCGCCGACCTCGTCCGCACCGAGGCCGCGGCGGTGCTTGCCCACTCCTCGCCCGAAGGCATCGCCGTGGAGCGGGAGTTCCGCCAGCTCGGCTTCGACTCGCTGACCGCCGTCGAACTGCGCAACCGGCTGGCGAGCGCCACCGGACTGACACTGCCCGCGACCCTGATCTTCGACTACCCGACACCGGCCCGGCTCGCCGCCCAGCTGCTCGACCAGCTGGTAGGCGACGGCGTCGCCGCGACGGTCGCCGTACGCGAGTCGCGCGACGACTCCGACGCCGCCGACGATCCGATCGCGATCGTCGGCATGGGCTGCCGCTTCCCCGGCGGCGTGGATTCGCCCGAAGGCCTCTGGGACCTGGTGCTCTCCGGCGGGGACGCCATCTCCGGCTTCCCCGACGACCGCGGCTGGCAGGCCGACACCACCATCGGCGCGACCGAGGGCCAGGGCGGATTCCTCCGGGACGTCGCCGACTTCGACGCCGGATTCTTCGGCATCTCACCGCGCGAGGCCGTCGCCATGGACCCGCAGCAGCGCGTCCTGCTCGAAGTCTCCTGGGAGGCCGCCGAACGGGCGGGCATCGACCCGGCCACCCTGCGCGGCAGTCGCACCGGAGTCTTCGTCGGCGTCAGCGGCCAGGACTACGCCGGCCTCGTCATGCGGGCGAAGGACGACATGGCGGGCCACGCCACCACCGGCCTCGCGGTCAGTGTCGTCTCCGGCCGGCTGGCCTACACGCTCGGCCTGGAGGGCCCGGCGATGTCGGTCGACACCGCATGCTCGTCCTCCCTCGTCTCCCTGCACCTCGCGGCCCAGGCCCTGCGCAGCGGCGAGTGCTCGCTCGCCCTCGCGGGCGGCGTGACGGTAATGGCCACCTCCGCCAACTTCGCCGGCTTCTCCCGGATGGGCGGACTGGCCGGCGATGGCCGGTGCAAGGCATTCTCCGACTCCGCCGACGGCACGGGCTGGTCCGAGGGCGCGGCCGTGCTGGTCCTGGAACGGCTGTCGGACGCACGGCGCAACGGGCACAAGGTACTGGCGGTCGTACGCGGCAGCGCCGTCAACCAGGACGGCGCGTCCAACGGTCTGACGGCGCCCAACGGCCCCGCGCAGCAGCGGGTGATCCGTCAGGCGCTCGCCAACGCCGGACTGTCTCCGGCCGACGTGGACGCCGTGGAGGCCCACGGCACCGGAACACCGCTCGGCGACCCGATCGAGGCGCAGGCGCTGCTGGCCACCTACGGCCAGGACCGCGACCAGGAACTGCCGCTGCTGCTGGGCTCCGTGAAGTCCAACATCGGCCACACCCAGGCCGCGGCGGGCGCCGCCGGTCTGGTCAAGACGGTGATGGCCCTGCGCCACGGGACGCTCCCGAGGACGCTGCACGTGACCGAGCCCTCGACGCACGTCGACTGGTCGGCCGGCGCCGTGCAACTGCTGGCCGACAACACCGCGTGGCCGCAGACCGGACGCGCCCGCCGGGCCGGCGTCTCGTCCTTCGGCATCAGTGGAACGAACGCGCACGTCGTCCTGGAACAGGCGGACCCGGAGCCGGACACCGACGCGCAGACGGCCCCCCGAACCACCTCGGACGTCGTGCCGTGGCTCGTATCGGCCAAGAGCGAAGCGGCGCTGGACGGACAGATCGGCCGGCTGCGGCACTTCGCACGGGAGCACACCCGGCGGGCCGCGGTCGACGTCGGCCACTCGCTGGCGACGGGCCGCTCCCTCTTCGAGCACCGCGCGGTACTGCTGGCGACCACAGAGGGCATCGCGGAGATCGCCCGGGGCCTGGCCACCGAACAGACGACGGCGCTGCTGTTCTCCGGGCAGGGCTCGCAACGGCTGGGGATGGGCCGGGAGCTGTACGGCCGCTTCCCGGTGTTCGCCCAGGCACTGGACTCCGTACTCGCCGCGCTGGAAGGCGAGACGGGCCGCCCGCTGGGGGCGGTGATGTGGGGTGACGACGCCGAGCTGCTCGACGGGACGGGCTACACCCAGCCCGCGCTGTTCGCGGTCGAGGTGGCCTTGTTCCGGCTGGTGGAGTCCTGGGGGGTGACCCCGGACTTCGTGGCCGGGCACTCCGTCGGTGAGATCGCCGCCGCGCACGTGGCCGGGGTGTTCTCGCTGGAGGACGCCTGCACGCTGGTGGCGGCGCGGGCACGGCTGATGCAGGCACTGCCGGCCGGCGGCGCGATGGTCGCGGTACGGGCGACGGAGGACGAGGTCCTGCCACTGCTGTCCGGCGGGGTGTCGATCGCCGCGGTCAACGGCCCCTCGTCGGTGGTGATCTCCGGCCACGAGGACGAGGTCCTGGCCGTCGCGGCGCGACTGGAGGAGGACGGCCGCAAGGCCACCCGGCTGCGGGTGTCCCACGCCTTCCACTCGCCGCTGATGGACCCGATGCTGGAGGAGTTCCGAACGGTCGCGGAGAGCCTGTCGTACACCGAGCCCACCCTCCCCGTGGTGTCGAACCTGACCGGAGCCGTGGCATCCGCCGGTGAACTGTGCTCCGCCGCGTACTGGGTACGCCATGTCCGCGAGGCCGTGCGCTTCGGCGACGGCATCCGCGCCCTCGCCGAACAGGGCGTGACCACGTTCCTGGAGCTGGGCCCCGACGGCGTGCTCTCCGCTATGACCCGCGAGAGCGCGCCCGCGACCGCCGTGGTCGTCCCGGCGCTGCGCAAGGACCGCGGCGAGGAAACCGCGCTGGTCACCGCGCTCTCCCAGTTCCATGTCGCGGGTGGTGCCCTCGACTGGACCAAGCTCTTCGAGGGCACCGGCGCCCGGCAGTCCGACGTGCCGACCTACGCCTTCCAGCGCGAACGGTTCTGGCCCGAGCTCGTCACCGCGGCCCCCGCCGACGGCACGGACCCGGCCGACGCGGAGTTCTGGGCCGCGGTGGAACGGGAGGACCTGGAGTCCCTCGCGGCGGGGCTCGACGTGGACGGCGCCTCACTCGGGGCCGTACTGCCCGCCCTGTCGTCGTGGCGCACGCGCCGCAAGGCCCGCTCCGCCGTGGACGCGTGGCGCTACCGGCAGAGCTGGAAGCCGCTGGCGGTCAGCGGCTCCGCCGGGCCCCTGCCGGGGACCTGGCTGGTGCTGACGCCCGCGGCCGGCACCGCCGACGCGTGGGTGACCTCGCTCGTCGACGCGCTCGGCCAGGCCGCCGTACGCGTGGACGCCGGCACGACCGGACTCGTCGAGCGGCTCACCGAGGCCGCGTCCGACGCCCCGGCCGGGATCGCGGGCGTGCTGTCGCTGCTGGCCCTCGACGAGTCGGCCGGCCCCTGCGGCGTGCCGGCGGGCCTGACCGCCACCGCCGCCCTCACCCGGGCTCTCGGTGACGCGGGTCTCACGGCCCCCCTGTGGGCCGTCACACGTGGCGCCGTCTCCACCGTCCGCTCCGAGCCGCTCGCCAGTCCGGCGCAGGCCGCGGTATGGGGTCTCGGCCGCGTCGCGGCCCTCGAACAGCCCCAGCGCTGGGGCGGACTGGTCGACCTGCCCGAAGAACTCGACGCGCGGACGGTACGCCGCTTCCTCGCCGTACTGACCGGCCAGGACGGCGAGGACCAGGTCGCGGTCCGCGCCTCGGGCGTGTTCGGCCGCCGGATGGTCACCGCGCCCACCCCGCAGAGCGCGGGCGCGGACCCCACCGAGGAGCGGTGGCGGCCCTCCGGCACGGTGCTCGTCACCGGTGGCACGGGCGCGCTCGGCGCTCATGTCGCGCGGCGGCTGGCGAGGGAGGGCGTGCCGCACCTGGTGCTGCTGAGCCGTCGCGGGCCGCAGGCCCCCGGCGCCGAGGAACTGCGGGACGAACTGGTCGCTCTCGGCGCCCGGGTCACCCTCACCGCCGGTGACGCGGCCGACCGCGACGACCTGACCGCGGTTCTCGCGGCCGTCCCCGAGGACTGTCCGCTGACCGGAGTGGTGCACACGGCGGGTGTGCTGGACGACGGGGTGCTGGCCGGGCTGACGGCCGAGCGGTTCGACACGGTGTTCCGCTCCAAGGTCGCCTCCGCCCTGCTGCTCGACGAACTGACCCGCGAACTCGACCTGTCGGTGTTCGCTCTGTTCTCCTCGGTGGCGGGCTCCGTCGGCAACCCCGGCCAGGCCAACTACGCGGCGGCCAACGCCGTCCTCGACGCACTGGCCGAGCGGCGCCGCACCCTCGGCCTGCCCGCGACCTCGATCGCCTGGGGCGCCTGGGGCGGCGGCGGCATGGCGGGCCAGTCGGCCCACGCCGGCCACGCCACCCCCGCGGACGGACCCGGCGCGCTCGACCCGGAGCTGGCCGTCTCCGCCCTGCTCCACGTCGTCGTGGAACCCGAACCGACCGTGGTCCTCGCCGACCTTCAGCAGCCGCAGCTGCTGAACGCCCTGCTGAGCCTGCGCCCCAGCCCGCTGCTCGCCGACCTGCCCGAGGCGCGCAAGGCGCTGACGGCGGTGCACGAGGCGCACCGCGAAGGCGCGACGGCCGCCTCCGGGCTGCGCGAGCAGCTGCGCGAGGCCACCGGACCCCGGCGGACCGCCGTACTGCTCGACCTCGTCCGCACCCAGGCCGCCGCGGTACTCGGCCACACCGGAGCCGACGCGATCAAGGGCGACAAGGCCTTCCGCGACCTCGGCTTCGACTCGCTGACCGCGGTCGAACTGAGCAACCGGCTCGCCCGGACGACCGGTCTGGCGCTCCCCGCAGGTCTGGTCTTCGACTACCCGACCGCACACGCGCTGGCCGGCCACCTCGTCGCCGAACTGCTCGGCGACGACAGTGCCCCGGCATCCGCCACACCCGCCGCCCCCACCGCGGTCACCGACGATCCGGTCGTCGTCGTCGGCATGGCCTGCCGCTTCCCCGGCGGGGTGCGCTCGCCCGAGGACCTGTGGCAACTGCTCACCGAGGGCCGCGACGGGATCGCCGAGTTCCCCACCGACCGCGGCTGGAACCTCGACGTCCTCGCGGGCGCCGGCCAGGGCCGCAGCGCCACCCGCGAAGGCGGATTCCTCTACGACGCCGCCGACTTCGACCCCGGCTTCTTCGACATCTCCCCGCGTGAGGCCCTCGCCATGGACCCGCAGCAGCGGCTGCTGCTGGAGACCGCCTGGGAGGCGTTCGAGCGGACCGGGACCGACCCGGCCGCACTGCGCGGCAGCCGGACGGGTGTGTTCGTCGGCACCAACGGCCAGGACTACGCCAACCTGATCCTCAAGGCGAACGAGGACGTGGAGGCCCACGCCGGGACGGGGCTGGCCGCCAGCGTCATCTCCGGCAGGCTCTCCTACGCCTTCGGCTTCGAGGGCCCCGCCGTCACCGTGGACACCGCCTGCTCCTCCTCGCTGGTCGCCCTGCACTGGGCCGCCCAGGCGCTGCGCGCCGACGAGTGCTCCATGGCACTGGTCGGCGGCGTCACCGTGATGTCGACCGCGACGAGCTTCGCCGGATTCACCCGGCAGGGCGGACTCGCCCCGGACGGACGCTGCAAGGCGTTCTCCGACTCGGCCGACGGCACCGGATGGTCGGAGGGCGTCGGGGTGATCGTCGTCGAGCGGATGTCCGACGCCCGGCGCAACGGCCACGAGATCCTGGCCGTCCTGCGGGGTTCCGCCGTCAACCAGGACGGCGCGTCCAACGGGCTCACCGCCCCCAACGGCCCCTCCCAGCAGCGCGTCATCCGCCAGGCCCTGGCCGCCGGCGGCCTCACCACGGCCGACGTGGACGCCGTCGAGGCGCACGGCACCGGCACCACGCTGGGCGACCCCATCGAGGCCGGAGCCCTCCTGGCGACCTACGGGCGCGACCGGGACACCGAGCGCCCCCTGCTGCTCGGATCGGTCAAGTCCAACCTCGGACACACCCAGGCCGCCGCCGGTGTCGCCGGCGTCCTGAAGACGGTGCTGGCGCTGCGGCACGGCACACTGCCCCGGACGCTGCACGTCAGCGAGCCCTCGACCCGGGTCGACTGGGCCTCGGGCGCCGTCGAGCTGCTGACCGGGCCGCGCGCGTGGCCGGAGACCGGGCGCGCCCGCCGGGCCGGTGTGTCGTCCTTCGGCATCAGTGGCACCAACGCGCACGTCATCCTGGAGCAGGCCCCGCCCGCCGAACCGGTGGCCGCCCCGCATGCCTCCGGGACGGCACCCGCCGTCGTGCCGTGGCTCGTGGCGGCCAAGAGCGAAGCGGCGCTCGACGCACAACTGGAGCGGCTGCGGTCCTTCGTGGCGGCCCGCCCCGACCTGTCCCCGGCCGACATCGGACGGTCGCTGTTCGAGGGCCGGTCGGCCTTCGAGCACCGGGCCGTGCTGCTGTCCCCGGCCACCGGCGCGGACGCGTCCGCGCCGGTGGTGGCCAGGGGAGTGGCCGTGGAACGCCCGACGGCCGTCCTCTTCTCCGGCCAGGGCAGCCAGCGGCTGGGCATGGGCCGCGAACTGTACGCACGCTTCCCGGTGTTCGCCGACGCCCTCGACTCCGTCCTGGCCCACCTGGACGCGGATGCGGACCGCCCGCTGCGCGAGGTGATCTGGGGCGAGGACGCCGGACTGCTCAACCGCACCGCGTACACCCAGCCCGCGCTGTTCGCGGTCGAGGTGGCCTTGTTCCGGCTGGTGGAGTCCTGGGGGGTGACCCCGGACTTCGTGGCCGGGCACTCCGTCGGTGAGATCGCCGCCGCGCACGTGGCGGGGGTGTTCTCGCTGGAGGACGCGGCCCGCCTGGTCACCGCCCGCGCCCGGCTGATGGACGCGCTGCCCGAGGGCGGCGCCATGGTCGCCGTCGAGGCGACGGAGGACGAGGTCCGGCCGCTGCTGTGCGACCGGGTGGCGATCGCCGCCGTCAACGGTCCCACGGCGGTGGTGATCTCCGGCGACGAGGACCGGGTGCTGAAGGCCGCCGAGCGGCTGACGGCCCAGGGACGCAGGACGAGCCGGCTCCCGGTGAGCCACGCGTTCCACTCGCCCCTGACGGACCCGATGCTGGAGGAGTTCCGGGCGGTCGCCGAGAAGCTCACCTACCACCCGCCGCGCATCGCGCTCGTGTCGAACCTGACGGGCGAGCCGGCCACGGACGGCCGACTGGGCACCGCCGACTACTGGGTACGGCACGTGCGCGAGGCGGTCCGCTTCGCCGACGGCGTCCGCACCCTCGCGGGCAACGGCGTCGGCGCCTTCCTGGAGCTGGGCCCCGACGGAGTGCTGTGCGCCCTGGTCCGCGCCTGCGTGCCCGACGAGAGCGTCGTGGTGCCCGTCCTGCGCAAGGACAGGCCCGAGGAAGCGACCGCCCTCACCGCCCTGGCCCGACTGCACGCCCACGGCGTCGCGGCCGACTGGAGCGGTGTCTTCTCCGGCACCGGCGCCCGGCGCACCGAACTGCCGACCTACGCGTTCCAGCGCGAGCGCTACTGGCCCCGGACGTCCGTGGCCGCGCCAGGCGACGCCTCCGGCCTCGGCCTGGTGGCCGCCGGACACCCGCTGCTGGGCGCCGCGACCACGGTGGCCGGCTCCGACGACGTGGTCCTCACCGGCCGCCTGTCGCTTCCGGCGCTGCCCTGGCTGGCGGCCCACCGGACCGCGGAAGGCCATGTGCCGCTGCCCGCCGCGGCCCTCGCCGAACTGGCCGTACGCGCCGGTGACGAGGTCGGCTGCGCGCTGGTCGAGGAACTGACCCTGGAGAGCGGGCTGTTCGTACCGGACGAGGGCGCCGTGCGCATCCAGGTACGGGTGGGCGCCGCCGACGAGGCGGGCCGCCGGCCCCTGGACGTGCACGCCCGCAGGGAGTCCACCGAGGACCTGCCGTGGACCCGCCACGCCACCGGAGTGCTGAGCGCCGGTGACCGGACAACGACGCCGGACACACCGTTCGACACCACCGCCTGGCCGCCCGCGGGCGCCGAAGCCCTCCCGTTCGCTCACGCCACCGGACCGGCCGGGACCGGAGCGGCCTGGCGGCTGGACGGCGCGGTGTACGCGGAAGTCTCGCTCGCCGAGGAGGCGGGCGCGGACGGGGCCTTCACCCTGCACCCGACGCTGCTGGAGACCGCCGTCCGCGCGGCCGCACTGCTCGACGCGGAAGCGCGGGCCGGGGGAGTCGAAGCCGTCGCCTGGCACGGGCTGACCCTGCACGCGGGCGCCGCCACGGCGCTACGGGTACGGCTGACCGCCACCGGCGAGGACACCGTCTCACTGACGGCCGTCGACCCGCAGGGCGCACCGGTGCTCTCCGCCCGCTCGCTGACCGTCCGCCCGCTCGCCGCCGCGCCGGAGGCCGCGCCGGCCACGGAGCCCGCTCCGCTGCTCGGCGTCGCATGGGAGACGACACCGGTGCCCGCGGCGGCGTCCGCGCCCCCGGCCACCCTGCGCTGGGCGGTCGTCGGCGCGGACCCGGCGGGCCTGACGGCCGCGCTGGACGCGGTGGACGGGGTGTCCACCGCACGCGCCGGGTCGCTGACCTCGCTGCTGGCGGCCGACGGGCCGTTCCCCGATGTTGTACTGGCCCCCCTCACCGGGGAGCCGGCCGAGGCCGGGAGCGTCCCGGACGCCCTGCGGATCACGACCGCCGCCGCCCTCGATCTGCTGCGCACCTGGTCGGCCGATCCCCGGGCCGCCGCGGCGCGGCTGGTGTTCGTCACCCGTGGCGCGGTCGGCGTCGGCACCGAGCACCTGCGCGATCTGGCCGCCGCCCCTGTGTGGGGTCTGGTGCGCTCCGCCCAACTGGAGGAGCCCGACAGCTTCTTCCTGCTCGACCTCGACGACCCCGACGCCCTCCCCGCGGCGCTCACCGCGCTGCCGGGGCTGTTGGACGCCGGTGAGTCCCAGGCGGTGCTGCGCGACGGCGTCGTACGGGTGGCCCGCCTGTCCCGCCTGCCCGGCAGCAGCGCCGCCCCGGCCCCGGACGGGGTCGGCTCCTGGGACCGCGACGGCACCGTACTGATCACCGGAGGCACCGGCGGCCTCGGCAGCGCGCTCGCCACCCACCTGGTGACCGCGCACGGCATCAAGCACCTGCTGCTGGCCGGCCGTCGCGGCCTCGACGCACCCGGGGCGCGGGAACTGCGGGCCGAACTGACCTCCCTGGGCGCCGAGGTGACCGTCGCGGCCTGCGACGTCGGCGACCGTACGGCGCTCTACACGCTGCTGTCGGGTCTGCCGGGCGAACACCCGCTCACCGCGGTGGTGCACACCGCCGGAGTGCTGGGCGACGCCACGATCGGCTCGCTCACCCCCGATCTGGTGGACCGGGTCCTGCGTCCCAAGGCGGACGCGGCCTGGTGGCTGCACGAGGCGACGCTGAGCCTCGGCCACGAGCCGGCCGCGTTCGTCCTGTACTCCTCGGTCGCCGGCGTCACCGGGGGACCGGGCCAGGGCAACTACGCCGCCGCCAACGCGTTCCTGGACGCGCTGGCCGGGCACCGCGCCGCCCTCGGCCTGCCCGCCGTCTCACTGGCCTGGGGCCCCTGGGCCCAGAACAGCGGCATGACCAGCACGCTGAACGAAACCGACCTGCGGCGGATGTCCCGCTCGGAGCACGCCGCGCTGTCGGTGGAACAGGGCCTCGCCCTGTTCGACGCCGCCATGGCGCGCGACGAGGCGCTGGTCGTCCCGGTGCGGATGGCCGCCGGAGCGCCCCAGCCGGCCCAGGTCCCCGCGATCCTGCGCGGGCTGATGGCCACGGGCCGCCGCACGGCCTCGCCCCACGCCCGCGCCGTCCCCCTGGCGGACCGCCTGCACGCACTGGGTGAGCAGGACCGGGAGAGGGCACTGGTCGAACTGGTGCGGTCCGACACCGCCGCCGTACTGGGGCACCCCTCCGCGGACGCGGTCCCGGCCGACCGGGACTTCAGCCGGCTGGGCTTCGACTCGCTGATGGCGGTGGAGCTGCGCACCAGGCTGGCCGCGTCCACCGGCGTACGGCTCCCCTCCACCCTCGTGTTCGACCACCCCACGCCGCTCGCCGTCGCCAGGCACCTCGCCCCGGCCCTGTTCGGCGCGGACACCCCCGGCGCGGACACCTCGCCGCTGACCGCGCTCGACCGGCTGGAGGCGGCACTCACCGAAGGCGGGATCGACGAGGTGACCAGGACCGGAGTCGCCGGGAGGCTGCGCCGCCTGCTCGCCAGGTGGGACGAGGCCGCACCCGAGACCGGCGGGGCCGTCGTCACCGAACGGATCGAGGCCGCCAGCGCCGACGAGATCCTCGCCTTCATCGACAACGAACTCGGCCGGTCGACGGACTCCTGACAGGGGCCCACTCCCCGCGCATGCCAACATCTGAGGAAGGTTCACGGACGATGCCGGACGAAAAGAAACTCGTCGAATACCTGAAGTGGGTCACGACGGATCTGCACCAGACCCGCCAACGGCTCCAGGAAGCCCAATCCGGCCGCCACGAACCGGTGGCGATCGTCGGAATGGGGTGCAGGTTCCCCGGCGGCGTCCGGTCTCCCGAGGACTTCTGGGAACTGCTCTCCTCCGGCCGGAGCGCGATCTCCGGGTTCCCCGACGACCGGGGCTGGGACCTGGAGGCCCTCGCCGGCGACGGCGAGGGGCGCAGCGCCACCCAGGAGGGCGGCTTCCTGCACGAGGCGCCGCACTTCGACCCCGCCTTCTTCGGCATATCTCCGCGCGAGGCCCTCGCCATGGACCCGCAGCAGCGGCTGCTCCTGGAAGTGTCCTGGGAGGCCATCGAGCGTTCGGGCATCGACCCGAACACGCTGCGCGGCAGCAGGACCGGCGTCTTCGTCGGAACCAACTCCCAGGACTACACCCACCTGGTGCTCGCCTCGCGCGACGACATGGGCGGCTACGCGGGCAACGGACTGGCGGCCAGCGTCCTGTCGGGCCGGCTGTCCTTCGTCCTCGGTCTGGAGGGCCCGGCGGTCACCCTCGACACGGCGTGCTCGTCCTCGCTGGTGACCCTGCACCTGGCCGCCCAGGCCGTCCGCAACGGCGAGTGCTCGCTGGCGCTGGCCGGCGGCGCCACCGTGATGGCGACCTCCTCCAGCTTCGTCGGCTTCAGTGTCCAGGGCGGCCTTGCCGCCGACGGACGCTGCAAGGCATTCTCCGACTCCGCCGACGGCACCGCCTGGTCCGAGGGCGCGGGCATGCTGCTCGTCGAGCGGCTGTCCGACGCCCGGCGCAACGGACACCCCGTCCTGGCGGTGCTGCGCGGCAGCGCGGTCAACCAGGACGGCGCGTCCAACGGTCTGAGCGCCCCCAACGGCCCCTCCCAGCAGCGTGTCATCCGCCAGGCCCTGGCCGGGGCCGGCCTCTCACCAGCCGATGTCGACGCCGTCGAGGCGCACGGCACGGGCACCACTCTGGGCGACCCCATCGAGGCGGGCGCCCTGCTGGCCACCTACGGCCAGGACCGCGAGGAGCAGCGCCCGCTGTGGCTGGGCACGGTCAAGTCCAACATCGGCCACACCCAGGCGGCCGCGGGTGTCGCGGGCGTGATGAAAATGGTGCTCGCGCTGCGCGAAGGGGTGCTGCCCCGGACCCTGCACGTGGACGCGCCCTCCTCGCACGTGGACTGGGAGGCCGGTGACGTACGGCTGCTGACCGAGCCGGTCCCGTGGCCGCAGGGCGAGCGGGTGCGCCGCGCCGGAGTGTCGTCGTTCGGCATCAGCGGCACCAACGCGCATGTGCTCCTCGAACAGGCCCCGCCCGCCGAGGAGGCCGACGAGCCCGCCACCGCGCCGGAGCTCGCGCCCACGACCGTGCCCTGGCCCGTGTCGGGCCGCGACGAGGCCGCGCTCGACGCCCAGCTGGCGCGCGTCCGCGCCCTCGCGGACGTACCGGGCCGCGACCCGCTGGACGTCGGCTTCTCCCTCGCCACCACCCGCTCCACGTTCGAGCACCGCGCGGTGCTCCTGGCCGCCGCGGGCGAGGGCGGCGCACTGGTCGAGGCGGCGCGCGGGGTGCCCGGCAAGGGCGCCGTGGCCGTGCTGTTCTCCGGCCAGGGCGCGCAGCGCATCGGCATGGGCCGCGAACTGTACGCGCGTTTCCCCGTCTTCGCCGAGGCGCTGGACGAGGTACTGGCCCGGCTGGACAAGGAGCTGGACCGGCCGTTGCGCGAGGTCATGTGGGGCACGGACCCCGAGGCGCTGAACGACACCGGCTTCGCCCAGCCCGCCCTGTTCGCCGTCGGGGCCGCGCTGTACCGGCTGGTCGGCTCCTGGGGCGTGCGGCCGGACTTCCTGGCCGGGCACTCCGTCGGCGAGATCACGGCCGCGCACCTCGCCGGGGTGTTCTCGCTGGAGGACGCCTGCCGGCTGGTCTGCGCGCGGGCCCGCCTGATGCGCGAGCTGCCCGCGGGCGGCGCGATGGTCGCCGTACGCGCCACCGAGGCCGAGGTCCTGCCGCTGCTGACCGACGGGGTGTCCATCGCCGCGGTCAACGGCCCGGACGCGGTCGTCGTCTCCGGCGAGGAGGCCGCGGTGCTCCGCCTCGCGGACCGGCTTGACCTGCAGGGCCGCAGGACCACCCGGCTCGCGGTCAGCCACGCGTTCCACTCGCCGCTCATGGAGCCCATGCTCGACGCCTTCCGCGCCGTGGCCGAGTCGCTGACCTACGGTGAGCCGTCGGTCCCCGTAGTGTCCAACCTGACCGGGGAAGTGGCCACCGCCGGTGAACTCGCCGACCCCGGCTACTGGGTGCGCCACGTCCGCGAGGCCGTACGGTTCGGCGACGGGGTGCGGACCCTGGCCGGCCGCGGTGTGGGGACGTTCCTGGAACTGGGCCCGGACGCGGTGCTCTCCGCCCTCGTACCGGAGTCCGTCCAGGACCCGGCCGTGGCGGCGCTGCCCGTGCTGCGCAAGGACACCTCCGAGGAGACCTCGGCCGTCACCGCTCTCGCCGCACTGTTCACGCGCGGAGTCGCCGTCGACTGGGCCGCGCTGTTCGCCGGCACGGGCGCGCGCCGGGTCGAGCTCCCGACGTACGCGTTCCAGCGCCGCCGGTACTGGCCCACGCTGCGCGCCGCCACCGGTGACGCCTCGGGCCTGGGCCTGATCGCCGCCGGGCATCCGCTGCTCGGCGCCGCGGTCACGATCGCCGACTCCGACGAGATCCTGCTCACCGGCAGACTGTCGGCGCAGTCCCACCCCTGGCTCGCCGACCACCGGGTCGACGGCCGGATCGTCCTGCCGGGCACAGCCCTGGCCGAACTCGCCGTACGCGCCGGTGACCAGGCCGGCCAGGACCGCGTCGAGGAATTGACCCTGCTCGCCCCGTTGGCTCCGCCCGAGCACGGCGCCCTCACCGTGCAGGTGCGCGTGGGCGCCCCGGACGAGACGGGCCGCCGCGCGCTGACCGTGCACTCCCGGCCCGCCGAAGGGGACACCGAGCCCTGGACGGCCCACGCCCGGGGCGTCCTGGCGACCGCCGGACCGGCCGACGAGCCCGGCGGACTCGACACCGCGGACTGGCCGCCGAGCGGCGCCGAGCCGGTCGGCACCGACGCTCTGTACGAGCGGCTCTCCGGCGCCGGACTGGACTACGGACCGGTGTTCCGGGGGCTGTCGGGCGTCTGGCGGCGCGACGGCGAGATCTTCGCCGAGGCGGCGCTGCCCACACCGGCCGAGGACGCCGGCGCGTACGGAATCCACCCCGCGCTGCTGGACGCCGCGATCCGCGCGGCGGGCTGCCTGGACCCCGACGCCCTCGCGGCCCCGGTCGTCCCCCTGTCCTGGAGTGGACTGACCCTGCACGCCACGGCTGCCTCCGCCCTGCGTGTACGGATCACCGCGACCGGCCCCGACGAGGTGACCCTGACGGCGGCCGACGCGACGGGCGCCCCGTTGCTCTCCGTCGACACGCTGACCCTGGGCGCGCCCGGCGGGCAGCGCCCGGCGGCCACGCCCTCGGCAGGCGGCACCGACAAGGGCGCCTTCCTGGCGCTCGATTGGATGCCCGTGGCCACACCGGAGGCCACCACCGGCACCCGCTGGGCGGTCGTCGGCGACGACGAACTCGACCTGGGCTACGCGATGCACCGCGCCGACGAAACCGTCAGCGCCTACGCGGAGTCCCTGACCGGCGCGGTCGGCGACAGCGGCGTCGCCCCGGACGTCTTCCTGGTGCCCGTGGTGGGCGACCCGCAGGTCCCCGGGCCCGAGGCGGTACGTGCCCTCACCGCCCGCGTCCTGGGCCTGCTCCAGGAGTGGCTGGACGAGCCGCGCCTGGCCGGCGCGCGCCTGGTGTTCGTCACCCGCGGCGCCGTCGCCGTCGACGGCGAGGAGATCCGGGACCTGGCCGCCGCCGCGGTCTGGGGCCTCGTACGGTCGGCGCAGACGGAGAACCCCGGCAGCTTCCTGCTGGTCGACATGGACGACGCCTTCCAGTCGGTGGGCGTCCTGCCCGGACTGCTCACCCTCGACGAGCAGCAGCTGGTGGTGCGCGACCACACGATCAGGGCGGGTCGCCTCACCCGGCTGCCCGACACCGAGGAGACGCCCGAGACCCGGGGCGCGGCCCGCGCCTGGGACCCCGAGGGCACCGTACTGATCACCGGCGGGACCGGCGGCCTCGGCAGCGAGCTGGCCCGCCACCTGGCCTCCGGGCACGGCGTACGCCGCCTCCTGCTGGCCAGCAGGAGCGGGCCGCAGGCTCCCGGCGCGAGTGAGCTGGTGGCCTCCCTGGCCGAGCTGGGCGCCGAGGCCACCGTGGTCTCCTGCGACCTGGCGGACCGAGCCGCGGTGAGCGTGCTGCTGGCCGGGGTGGACGCGGCGCATCCGCTGACCGCCGTCGTCCACACCGCCGGTGTGCTCGGCGACGCGATGACCGGCTCGCTCACCCCGGAGCTGATGGAGCGCGTCCTGCGGCCGAAGGTGGACGCGGCCTGGCATCTGCACGAGGCCACCCGTGAGCTGGATCTCGCCGGGTTCGTCCTGTACTCCTCGGTCTCCGGTGTCCTCGGCGGCCCCGGGCAGGGCAACTACGCCGCGGCCAACGCCTACCTGGACGCGCTCGCCCAGCACCGCAGGGACCAGGACCTGCCCGCCGTCTCCCTCGCCTGGGGCCCCTGGGGCCGGGGCAGCGGCATGACCAGTCATGTCAGCGCCACCGACCTGGAGCGCATGGCCCGGGGTGGCATGCCGCCGCTGGCCGTCGACCAGGGCCACGCACTCTTCGACGCCGCGCTCCTGCGCGACCGCGCCACGGTCGTGCCCACCCGGATCAACGTCGCCGGACTGCGCGAGCAGCAGGCACTGCCGGCGCTGTGGCGGGAGCTGGTCCCGCGCGCCCGCCGCTCCGCCGCCGCGGCGGACCGCTCGCCGGTCACCCTGCGCGAACGGCTGCGCCACCTCAAGCCCGCCGAGCAGGAGCGCCTGCTCGTCGAGCTGGTGGTGGGCTACTCCGCCGCGCTGCTCGGGCACCCCGACTCCAGCGGTGTGGACCCCGAACGCGGCTTTCTGGAGCTGGGGTTCGACTCGCTGGTCTCCGTCGGGCTGCGCAACCAGCTCGGCGAGGCGCTCGGACTGCGGCTGCCGAGCTCGGTGGTGTTCGACCACGCGACCCCCGTGAAGCTCGCGCGGATGCTCCACGGCGAACTGGCCGGGCAGCTCGCTCCGGGCGCACCGTCGGGAGGCTCCACGTCCGCCGCCGCGAGCCGGAGCCCGGACACGGACGAGACGCTGGAGGGCCTGTTCTACGGGGCGGTCAAGGCCGGGAAGATGGTCCAGGGCATGCGGATGCTGAAGGCCGTCGCCGACACCCGGCCCAGCTTCGAGTCCCCCGCCGACCTGGAGGAGCTGTCGCTCCCGGTCGTCCTGGCGGAGGGCCCGTCCACGCCCCGGCTGGTCTTCGTCAGCGCCCCCGGCGCCACCGGCGGCGTACACCAGTACGCGCGCATCGCGGCGCACTTCCGCGGCAAGCGGCACGTCAGCGCGCTGCCGCTCATGGGCTTCGCACCCGGCGAGCTGCTGCCGGCCACCAGCGAGGCCGCGGCCCGCATCGTGGCGGAGAGCGCCCTGCACGCCAGCGACGGCGAGCCCTTCGTCCTGGTGGGGCACTCCACGGGCGGCTCGCTCGCCTACCTGGCCGCCGGGGTGCTGGAGGAGACCTGGGGCGTCAAGCCCGAGGGGATCGTCCTGCTGGACACCGCGAGCATCCGCTACCAGCCGGGCGAGGGCAAGGACCTCGACCGGACCACCCGGTACTACCTGGCCGACATCGACTCGCCGTCGGTGACGCTGAACAGCGCCAGGCTCTCCGCGATGGCGCACTGGTTCATGGCGATGACCGACATCGAGACGGTGCCTTCGACCGCGCCGACGATGCTCGTGCGGTGCACGCGGTCGCACGACGGCTTCCTGTTCGACACCGCGGGCGTACCCGCGGACGACATCTGTGAGATCGACGCCGACCACCTGTCCCTCGCCAAGGAACACTCCGCGCTGACGGCGCGGACCATCGAGGAGTGGCTCGGCGGCCTGCCCGCCACCACGGAGGCGTGACCGTCCGGGGGCGGGCGGCGGGGACCCCGCCCCCGCCCCCTGCGCCCCCATAAGCCACATCCGGCCCTCCCGGGCCACCTGACAACTTACGGAGACCCCCCATGACCACGTCCCAGGAGCTGCCGTCCCTCAAGGGAGCGCAGCCCACCGTCCTGCGGCTGAGCCCCCTGCTGCGCGAGCTCCAGACCAGCGGCGCCGTCTGCCGGGTGCGCACCCCCGCCGGCGACGAGGGATGGCTGGTGACACGCCACGCCGAACTCAAGGAGCTGCTCCGCGACGAGCGGCTGGCCCGCGCGCACCCCGACCCGGCGAACGCCCCGCGCTATGTCCACAACCCGTTCCTGGACATGCTCGTCAGCGACGACGCCGAAGTGGCGCGCAAGCTGCACAGCGAGACCCGCGCCATGCTCACCCCGAACTTCTCCGCGCGGCGCGTGCTCAACATGAGGCCGAAGGTCGAGGCCATCGCCGAAACCGTGCTGGAGAGCTTCGTCGCGCAGGGGCCGCCGGCGGATCTGCAGGGCGGCTTCTCGATGCCGTTCTCGCTGGCCGTGCTCGGTGAACTCATCGGTGTGCCCGCCGAGGACCGTGAGCTGCTCGCCCGCCTGCTCTCGCAGATGGGCGGGCTGGACGACCCGGACACTGTCCAGGACGGGCAGCAGGACCTCTTCGGCTACCTGGTGGAGCTGGCGGGCCGCAGGAGGGCCGACCCCGGCGACGACGTGATCTCACGGCTGTGCGTGAAGGAGCCCTCGGACGCGCGCATCGGTCCCGTCGCGGCCGGGGTGCTGTTCGCCGGACTCGAGGCCGTCGCCAGCCACATCGATCTCGGCGTGATGCTCTTCGGCATCCACCCCGATCAGCTCGCGGCGGCCATGGCGGACCCGAAGGTGATGGCGGGCGCCGTGGAGGAGATCCTGCGGTCGGCGAAGGCCGGCGGCTCGGTCCTGCCGCGCTACGCCACCGAGGACGTCGAGATCGGTGGCGTCACCATCCGCTTCGGGGAGCTGGTGCTGCTCGACTTCACCCTCTCCAACTTCGACAGCCGGGTCTTCGACGATCCCGAGGTGTTCGACATCACCCGCTCGCCCAACGCCCACCTGACGTTCGGTCACGGGATGTGGCACTGCATCGGCGCCCCGCTGGCGCGCATGCAGCTCCAGACGGCGTACACCCTGCTCTTCACCCGCCTGCCCGGACTGCGGCTCGCGCGTCCCATCGAGGAGCTTCAGGTACTCGGCGGGAGGCTCTCGGCAGGGCTCACCGAGGTGCCGGTCACCTGGTAGCGCCCCGGCAGGGGCGACCGGTCAGCTCTCGCCCACGGTGATCGCCTGGGACGGGCAGATCACGCCGGCCTGCCGCGCCGCCTCCCGGGCCGGCTCGTCCGCCGGCTCGGCCAGGACCATGACGATCCCCAGATCGTCCTGGTCGAAGACGTCGGGAGCCGACAGGACGCACTGTCCGGCCCCCACACAGCGATCGGTGTCCACCCTGATGCGCACTTTTCATTCCTCCGTCGGTTGAAACTGCGGTCGTGCCGGGGCCGCCCGTCGTGGGCGGCCCCGGCGTCTGGTGTGCGGTGGCGCGGCTACCAGCGGACGGGCAGGGAGTGCAGCCCGTACAGCACCCCGTCGTACTTGATCGGCAGCTCCGTCATCGGAACGGCCAGCTCCAGCGTGGGGATCCGCTCGAACAGCGTCCGGTAGGCGATGTCCATCTCGACCCTGACCAGATTCTGGCCCAGGCACTGGTGCACCCCGTAGCCGAACGCCACGTGCGAGCGGGCGGAGCGGCTGGGGTCGAACTCGTCGGGGCGCTCGAAGACGGTCCCGTCATGGTTGGCGGCGGCGACCAGCGGGATGATGCCCTCGCCGGCCCGGATGAGCTGCCCGCCGATCTCGACGTCCTCCACGGCCACCCGGAAGGCGACCAGGTCGGCCACCGAGTAGTAGCGCAGCAGCTCCTCGACGGCCCGCTCGTCGCCGATCCACTGCGGGTGGGACAGCAGGGTGACCACCCCGAGCCCGATGTTGTTCGCCGTCGTCTCGTGCCCGGCGATCAGCAGCAGCATCGACACGCCGGACAGCTCCTGCTTGCCGAGCGTCCCGTCGGCCAGCAGCCGGCTGATCAGGTCGTCGCCCGGCCGCTTCTGTTTGATGACGATCAGCCGGTTGAGGTAGCGCAGCAGTGCCTTGGAGGCCGCCTGCCGCTGCTCGTCCGTGGAGGTGAGCGTGACCAGGACCCGGGTCTTGGTCTCGAAGAAGTCCCGGTCGGCGTGGGGCACGCCGAGCAGTGTGGAGATCACCAAGGACGGCACGGACAGCGCGAAGTCCGCGATCAGATCGCCGGTGTTGCCCGCCGCGAGCATCGCGTCGATGCGCTCGTCCACGATCTGCTGGATGGCCGGACGCATCTCCCTGACCTTGCGGACGGTGAACTCGGGAATCAGCGTCTTGCGAAACCGCCCGTGCTCCGGCGGGTCCAGGGCCACGAACCAGCCGGGCACCTCGTCCTGGGACGGCACACCGCCGGTCTTCGCGGCGCGGGGGAAGCCGGGGTGCGAGGGGTTGGAGCTGATCCGCGGATCGGTGAGCACCTCGCGGACGTCCTCGTGCCGGGTCACCAGCCACACGTGCTCACCGGAGGGAAGGGTGGTGCTCACCAGCCCTTGCTGCTTACGGAATTGCAGATACTGGGGCGGTGGGAAGGACTGGCCGGGCTGCCGCAGCGGGAAGGCGACCGGACACTTGTCGACAGTTGTCATCTTCTCAATTTCCCTGGGAGCCGGACACGCCTCAGGCGGCGTAGAATTTGCGGACCTTCCCGACGATGAACTCCTGGTCATCCTCGGTCAGTCCGGTGTGGGTCGGCAGGTAGAAGCCGTCCTCGCTGAAGCGGCTCGCGTTGAGCGAGGGCCAGACGGGGTCGAGATAGCCGGGCTGGCGGCTCATCGGCTTGAAGAACAGCCGCGTCTCGACGCCCTCGTCCCTGAGGAAGTCCATCAGCTCGTCGCGGCGTTCGGCGCGCAGGTCGTACATCCACAGCACATCGCGTGGCGGCATCAGGGTGATCCCGTCGATACCGCTCAGGCCCTCGTCGTAACGGCGCTCTATCTCCCGGCGGGTGGCCAGGATGGAGTCGAGCTGCTCGGTCTGCGCCAGCGCGACGGCCGCCTGCATGCTTGTCATACGGAAGTTGTAGGCCAGCTTCTTGTGCAGGAAGCTGTGGTCCTTGGTGAAGGCCATCGCCCGCAGATGAGCCATCTGTTCGGCGAGATAGGGGTCGTCGGTGAGACAGATCCCGCCCTCCCCAGCGGTGATGATCTTGTTGGCGAAGAGGGAGAAGCAGGCGATGTCGGCGACCGGCCGCACGCCGTGTGCCTCGGCGGAGTCCTCCACCACTCGGAGGCCGTACTGATGCGCCAGATCCATGATCGGGTCCATGTCGCACCGGCGGCCGTAGACGTGCACCGGCATGATTGCCTTGGTGCGGGGGGTGATCTTCTCCTCGATGTGTGAGACATCGATGTTGAGGTCGTCCCCGCAGTCCACGAAGACGGGGGTGGCGCCCGTGTAGGACACCGCCCAGGCCGAGGCGATCATTGTGAACTCGGGGACGATGACCTCGTCGCCGGGGCCGACCCCGAGCGCACGCAGCGCCAGGGTCAGCGCCGTCGTCCCGGAGGAGCACGCGACGCCGTGCGTGCTCCCGTTGTATGCGGCGAACGCGGTCTCGAACTTCTTGACGTACGGTCCCTGCGAAGAGATCCAGCCGCCGCTGACGGCGTCCGTCACATATTCGAGTTCACGCCCGCCGAGCCAGGGTATGGACACGGGCTGTGTGTATGACATCGGATCCCTCGATCAGTCGTTGGCGAGAGCGGGTTCGGACAGGACGGGAAGGCCGAGAAGGAGATCCGCGGCGGCGGCCCGGCCGCCCGCGGCCCGCAGCAGCTTCGAGAAGTGCTCGGCACGCTCGCGGAACGTGCTGTCCGTGAGCACCCGGGTGATCTTGTCGACGACGTCGTCGGCGTCGACGGTCTGCGGGTGGTCGAGGGTCAGGCTGACCCCGAAGTCCTGGCCCCGCACCGCCTGGTCGTCGCAGTCGACCCACAGCGGACGTACCACCAGCGGCTTACCGAAGTACAGGCCCTCGTGGTAGCCGTTGCCGCCCGCGTGGGTGAAGAAGACCTCGACCTTCGGATGGGCCAGCACATCGAGCTGGGAGGGGACCCAGTTCTCGATCCGCAGATTGTCCGGCAGCTCCTCGCGCGGCGGCAGCAACTCCTGCTGCTCCTTGGGGAGTTTCCACAGGACGGAGTGTCCGTCCGCCAGCCGCCGCGCCACGTCCACCAGCGCGCCGACCTGCTCGCGCGTCAGCCGGGTTATCGTGCCGAAACCCATGTAGACCACGGACTGCTGGGCGTCGAGCCAGTCGGAGAGACCGTCGTCGTCCGGAGCCTGCGGCAGCGGCGGCACCATGGCGCCGACAAGCCGCATCTTGTCCGGCACCGGGAAGGGGTAGTCCAGCTCGGGCACCGAGTAGCACAGCACCATCTCGGAGTGGTCGATCCGCGCCATCATCTGGCGTGCCTCGGGCGAGATCCCCAGCTCCTTGCGGATCCGGTTGTCCTCCTCGACCACCTTGCGCATCGAGGAGGTCATGAACATCCCCAGCGTCCGCAGCCTGAACAGCTGGTTCTCCACCCGCTGCGCGAACGTCATGTCCAGCGGCAGCCCGGAGTGCGGCACCGGGAAGCCGCCCGGTGTGTACGACTTGGCGAACGGAACGTGCGATGTCAGGACATTGCTCGGCACGAACGGGACGCCGAGCACAAAGGGAATGCCCTTCGTGATGGCCAGCTCGTATCCGAACTGGCACATGGACTCGATGACCATCAGCGCCGGCCGCACCTCGTCGACAATGGCTTCGAGGCGCTTGTACTTCTCCACCCGGGACGCCGGTTCGAAGGAGTGCTTGATGACCGCGCGGTGCGCCTTGAACCGCGAGCGCTGCGTCACCTCGCGGTAGGTCTCGTCGTCCCAGGTGACGGCCGACATCTGCGGCACCACCTCACCGAGCGAAGCGAATTCCACGGGCGTTTTCACCGTGGCCGCGGCGATATCGGAGCGGCCTTTTTCGTCGGTCGCGAACCACAGATCCTCCACACCGCGGCGGGACAATTCCTCCGCGAGTACGAGCAACGGGTTCAGGAGACCGCTTTCGGCATAGCTGACGAACAGGATAGGCCGCCGACTCGAGCCCATGGACAACACCCTCCGGAAGTGGCAGCCCCAACGGCAGGCGCCACAGGTCTCCACTCGGCCGGTCGCCGGGTGGCCGCGCCGCGCGTTGAAGCGGAGCAGTTACTTGGTCTCACACCACGTTCCGGAGAATCCCTAGTCTTCCGTGCGGAGTCCTTGAATTCCTTAGGGAAAAGTACAGCGTTCACGCCCCTACGATCCGGAACACAGAGGTGTCCGGGCCCGACTTCCTAGGGGTGTGCAACGTCATGACGATCGGAGCCGACGAAGACCCGGTAGTGGTCGTCGGGATGGCATGCCGCTACCCGGGGGGAGTGCGCTCCCCGAGGAGCTGTGGGACCTGGTCCTGTCGGGCCGTGACGCGATCTCCGGCTTCCCGGCGGACCGCGGCTGGGACCTGGAGGCGCTGGCCGGTGAGGGGCCGGGCCGCAGTGTGACCCGCGAGGGCGGTTTCCTGTACGGGGCCGCCGACTTCGACGCCGGATTCTTCGGCATGTCACCGCGCGAGGCCGTCTCCACCGACCCGCAGCAGCGGCTGGTGCTGGAAACCGCCTGGGAGGCGATCGAACGGGCGGGGATCGACCCCCACGGCCTGAACGGCAGCCCGACCGGTGTGTTCGTCGGCACCGGCGGCCAGGACTACGCCACCGTCACCCAGCGGTCCCCGGAGGACCTCGCGGGCCATGCCATGACCGGCCTGTCGCCGGCCGTCGCCTCCGGGCGGCTCGCCTACACCCTGGGCCTCGAAGGGCCCGCGGTCACCGTCGACACCGCCTCCTCCTCCTCGCTGGTCGCCCTGCACTGGGCGGCGCGCTCGCTGCGCGCGGGGGAGTGCTCGATGGCGCTGGCCGGCGGTGTCACGGTGATGTCCACCCCGGTGGGCTTCGTCGGCTACTCCCGCCAGGGCGGGCTGGCCCCCGACGGGCGCTGCAAGGCGTTCTCCGAGGACGCGGACGGCACGGCCTGGGCCGAGGGGGTCGGCGTCGTCGTCCTGGAACGGCTCTCCGGCGCACGGGCCCGCGGCCACCGGGTGCTCGCCGTCCTGCGCGGCAGCGCCACCAACCAGGACGGTGCCTCCAACGGCCTGACCTCCCCCAGCGGCCGGTCGCAGGAGCACGTGATCCGCCAGGCACTGGCCGACGCGGGACTCCGCGCCTCCGACGTCGACATGGTCGAGGCACACGGCACCGGCACGAAGCTCGGCGACCCCATCGAGGCGCAGGCGCTGCTGGCGACGTACGGACAGGACCGCCCGCCCGGCCGGCCGCTGCGGCTGGGTTCCCTCAAGTCGAACATCGGGCACGCCCAGGCCGCGGCCGGCATCGCGGGATTCATCAAGACGGTGATGGCCCTGCGCCACGGTGTGATGCCGCGGACCCTGCATGTCGGCAGGCCCACCTCCCACGTCGACTGGACGGACGGCGCCGTCGAGCTGCTGACCGAACAGGCCCCGTGGCACCCCGTGGGACGGCCGCGGCGCGCCGGCGTGTCGTCCTTCGGCATCAGCGGCACCAACGCGCACGTCATCGTCGAGCAGGCCCCGAGGAGCCGGAGCGGCCCTCGCCCGCCCCGCGCCCGCGGTGGTGCCCTGGGTCGTATCGGCCCGGACCGAAGCGGCGCTGGCGGACCAGCTGACCCGGCTCGGCGACTTCGTGGCCGACGCCCCCGGCCTCACCGCCCTCGACATCGGCCATTCCCTGGCGACGGGCCGCGCCGCGCTCCGGCACCGCGCGGCCCTGCTCGCACACGGGCCGCACGGGCAGGACGTGACGGAAGTCGCCCGCGGCGAGGCCGGTGACGGCGCCGTGGCGATCCTCTTCCCCGGCCAGGGCAGCCAGCGCCTGGGCATGGGACGCGAACTCCACGCGCGCTTCCCGGTCTTCGCGCGCGCCCTGGACACGGTGGTGGACGAACTGGACCGGCACCTCGACCGCCCGCTGCGCGACATCATGTGGGGCGAGGACCCGAAGGAGCTGGACCGTACGGGCTGGACCCAGCCCGCGCTGTTCGCCGTCGAGACGGCCCTGTTCCGGCTGGTGGAGTCCCTGGGCATCCGGCCCGCCGTGGTGGGCGGCCACTCGGTCGGTGAGATCACCGCGGCCCATGTCGCGGGCGTCCTCCCGCTGGCCGACGCCTGCCGGCTGGTCGCCGCGCGCGCCGCACTGATGCAGGCCCTGCCCGCCGGCGGCGCGATGGTCGCCGTGCAGGCCGCCGAGGACGAGGTCCTGCCGCTGCTCGCCGGCCGCGCCGACCGGGCCTCGGTCGCCGCGGTCAACGGGCCCGCGTCCGTGGTGATCGCGGGCGAGGAGAGCGCGGCCCTGGAGATCGCCGCACACTTCGCCGACCAGGGGCGCAAAACCAGCCGGCTGCCGGTGTCGCACGCCTTTCACTCGCCGCTGATGGATCCGATGCTGGCGGACTTCCGTGGCGTCGTGGAGTCCCTTACCTTCCACGAGCCGACCGTCCCGGTCGTCTCCAACCTCACCGGCGCACCGGCCAGCACCCTGCTGTGCACCCCCGACTACTGGGTACGCCATGTGCGCGAGGCGGTGCGCTTCGCCGACGGTGTCACCGCGCTCGGCGAGGAGAACGTGGACGTCCTGCTGGAGCTTGGCCCCGGCAGCGCACTGAGCGCCATGGCCAGGGAGAGCCTCGGTGAGGCTGCCCGATCCATGACCGTCGTCCCCACGCTGCGCAAGGACCAGCCCGAGGAGGCCGCTCTCGTCGCCACCCTGGGCCGGCTGCACACCGCCGGGGTCCCCGTCGACTGGACGGCCTTCTTCGCGGACACCGCCGCCCGGCGGGTCGACCTGCCGACCTACGCATTCCAGCACGAGCGCCACTGGCCCGCCCCGCCCGCGGGCGCCGGAAACCGGGGGACGGGCGCCACCGGGCACCCGCTGCTCGGCGGCACCCTGGAACTCGCCGACGGCGAGGGCCTGGTGTTCACCGGGGAGCTCTGTGCCCGCACCCACCCCTGGCTCGCCCAGCACGTCATCGCCGGACGGATCACGCTGCCGCAAACGGTCCTGCTCGAGCTGGTGGTCCGGGCCGGCGACGAGGCGGGCTGCGACCGGGTCGAGGAACTGATCCCCACCCGGCCGCTGGTCCTGACCGAGGACCGCTCCGTACGTCTGCAAGTGCGCCTCGGTGCGGCGGACGGCATCGGGCGGCGCGCCGTCACCGTCCACTCCAGGCCGGAGGGCGCCGTCGACGAGCCGTGGACCCGGCACGCGACGGGTGTCCTCGTCCCCGCTCACGAGGGGCCGCCGGTCTGCGCGGACCTCGGCTCCGACGTCTGGCCGCCGCGGGGCGCCGACCCGGTGGAGCTGGAGGGGTACTACAAACGCCTCGCCGACCAGGGCTTCGCGTACGGCCCGGCCTTCCGGGGGCTGCGCGCGCTGTGGCGCCGCGGCGAGGAGACCTTCGCCGACGTCGCCCTGCCCGCCGAGGCGGCCGACGCTGCCGCGTACGGACTGCACCCCGCCCTGCTGGACGCCGCGCGGCACGCCGCCATGACGGAGGACGGCAGCTTGCCGGACCGCTGGCGCGGAGTGTCCCTGCACGCGGCGGGCGCCTCTGCCCTGCGGGTGCGGATCGCCCCCTGCACGGACGAGCCGGGCAGCGTGCTGCGGCTCGCTGCCGCCGACTGCTGCGGGGCCCCGGTGCTCACCGCCGAGAGCCTGCGGGTCCGCCCGCTGTCGGCCGACGAGTTCCTCCCCGTTCTGCCGATCCCCCGGCTCAGGGCGGGGACGGACTCTGTCACCACCCGCACCACTCGGCCACCGGCAGCCGCACCGGGCGCGGGGGACGACCGCGCGCCCGCCCTGTCCGAGCAGCTGGAGCGGCTCCCCGAGGCCAAGCGGGAGCGCCATCTGCTCGCTCTCGTAAGGACCGAGGCCGCCGCGGTGCTCGGCCACGGCAGCCCGGACGCCATCGGCGCCCACCAGGCATTCAAGGAGCTGGGCTTCGACTCCCTCGCGGGCGTCGAGCTCTGCGACCGGCTCGGCGCACTCGCCGGCCGGACCCTGCCCAGCACCCTCGTCTACAACTTCCCGACCCCCGCACGGCTCGCCGGCCGTCTCGCGACGGTCCTCGCGGCGCCCGCCGCCCCGGCGACGGGGTCCGCCAGCGACGAGATCGCCAGGTTCGAGGCTGTCGTCCAGGCGGCGTCGGACGGTTCCGAACGCCGGATGATCGCCGACCGTCTGGAGAAACTCGTCTCCGCCCTGCGGCAATCCAGCCCCTCCTCGCCGAGCACGTCCGGCGAGGACATCGACACGGTGTCGGTCGACAGACTGCTCGACATCATCGATGAAGAGTTCGAAACCACATAAGAATTGCTGCTTTCGTTCGCGACCCGATGATGAGGACGGACCGGTGCCAGAAGACCAGCAGGACAAAGTCGTCGACTACTTGAGGCGAGTCACTTCCGATCTCCGTCGTGCGCGTCAGCGCATCGGAGAACTGGAACTCAAGGACAATGAGCCCATCGCCATTGTCGGAATGAGCTGCAGGCTGCCCGGCGGAGTCCGCTCCCCTGAGGCCCTGTGGGAACTCGTCGCATCCGGTGGCGACGCCATATCGGGATTCCCCTCGGACCGCGGCTGGGACATCGACCGGCTCACCGGGTCCGGCGAAGGAAACAGCGCCACCCACGAAGGCGGATTCCTTTACGAGGCGCCCGAATTCGACGCCGGCTTCTTCGGCATCTCCCCGCGCGAGGCACTGGCCATGGACCCCCAGCAGCGACTGCTGCTGGAAGTGACCTGGGAGGCCCTGGAGCGCGCGGGGATCGCCCCGACCGCGCTGCGCGGCAGCCGTGCCGGGGTGTTCGTCGGCGCCTACCACTGGGGCGCGCCCTCGGCGGCCGCCGCGGGCGAACTCCAGGGACACGCCCTGACCGGCACCGCCGCCAGCGTGCTGTCGGGACGCATCGCCTACACCCTGGGGCTCGAAGGTCCCGCCCTCACGGTCGACACCGCCTGCTCCTCCTCGCTGGTCGCCCTGCACGTCGCGGCGCAGTCGCTGCGCAACGGCGAGTCCTCGCTCGCCGTCATCGGCGGCGTCACCGTGCTCAGCGAACCCTCGGTCTTCGTGGAGTTCAGCAAGCAGGGCGGCCTGGCCGCCGACGGGCGCTGCAAGGCGTTCTCCGAGGACGCGGACGGTACGGGCTGGGGCGAGGGCGTCGGCGTACTCGTCGCGGAACGCCTCTCGGACGCCCGGCGCAACGGCCACCGCGTCCTCGCGGTGCTGCGCGGCTCGGCGGTCAACCAGGACGGTGCCTCCAACGGCCTCACCGCCCCCAACGGCCCCTCCCAGGAACGCGTGGTCCACCAGGCCCTCGCCACCGCCGGACTCACCGGCGCCGACATCGACGCCGTCGAGGCGCACGGCACGGGCACCAGGCTCGGCGACCCCATCGAGGCGCAGGCCCTGCTGGCCACCTACGGTCAGGGCCGCGACCCCGAGCGCCCGCTGTGGCTCGGCTCGCTCAAGTCCAACATCGGTCACACCCAGGCCGCCGCCGGAGTCGCCGGCGTCATCAAGATGGTCATGGCGCTGCGCAACGGGGTGCTGCCCGCGACCCTGCACGCGCAGACGCCCTCCTCGCACGTCGACTGGTCCTCCGGTGCGGTACGCCTCCTGACCGACTCCGTGACCTGGCCGGTCACCGGACGGCCGCGCCGCTGCGCGGTGTCCTCGTTCGGCATCAGCGGCACCAACGCCCACGCCCTGCTGGAGGAGGCCCCCGGGCCGGCCGGGACGGACGAGCCCGCCGCGGCGCCCTTCACCGCCGCCGCCCTGCCCTGGATCCTGTCCGGCCGCGGCGAGCCGGCGGTCCGTGACCAGGCCGCCGCCCTGGTGGCGCACCTGGAGAGCGCCCCGCCGGCGCGGCCGGCCGACGTCGGCCACACCCTGGTCGCCTCGCGCGCGCTTCTGGAGAACAGGGCCGTGGTGGTCGGCGCCGACCACGAGGAACTCCTCGCCGGGACCACCGCCCTGGGCACCGGTCAGTCCTGGCGGGATCTCGTCCAAGGCACGGCCGACGTCGAGGGCAGGACGGTGTTCGTCTTCCCCGGCCAGGGCTCCCAGTGGGTGGGCATGGGTGCCCGGCTGCTGGAGGAGTCACCGGTCTTCGCCGAGCGGATCGCCGAATGCGCCACCGCGCTCGGCGCGTTCGTGGACTGGTCCCTGGAGGATGTGCTGCGCGGCGCGGACGGCGCACCGTCCCTGGAGCGCGTCGACGTCGTACAGCCCGCGTCCTTCGCCGTGATGGTCTCCCTCGCCGCCCTGTGGCGCGCCCACGGGGTGGAGCCCGACGCGGTCGTCGGCCACTCGCAGGGCGAGATCGCCGCGGCCGTCGTCTCCGGCGCGCTCTGCCTGGAGGACGGCGCCCGGGTGGTCGCGCTGCGCAGCCGAGCGATCGGCCGCACCCTGGCCGGCCACGGCGGGATGATGTCGATACCGCTCCCCGTCGACGAGGTCGAGGGCCGGCTGACGGACTGGCAGGGCCGGGTGTCGGTCGCCGCCGTCAACGGGCCGCGCTCGGTGATCGTCTCCGGCGAGCCCGGCGCGCTGGACGAACTCTGGGCGCTGCTGACGGCCGAGGACATCCGGGTGCGCCGCGTCGCGGTGGACTACGCCTCGCACTCCGCGCAGGTCGAGAACCTCCGCGACGAACTCCTCGACGTCCTCGCACCGGTCGCCCCACGCACCAGCGACGTCCCGTTCTTCTCCACGGTGACCGGCGACTGGCTGGACACCAAAACGATGGACGCTGCCTACTGGTACACGAACCTGCGCCGGACAGTACGGTTCGCCGAAGCGGTCGGTGACCTGCTCGCCGACGGCCACCGCGCGTTCATCGAGGTCAGCTCGCACCCCGTACTGACCATGTCGGTACAGGACATGACCGAGGCGTACGGCGAGCCGGCCGTCGCCACCGGCACGCTGCGCCGTGGACGCGACGGACTCGCGCGCTTCCTGCTTTCCGCCGCCGAGGTCCACGTACGCGGCATCGACGTCGACTGGGCCGGGCTCTTCACGGGCACCGACGCCCGCCGCATCGACCTGCCCACCTACGCCTTCCAGCACGAACGCTTCTGGAACACCCCCGCCGCGGACGACCGGGACGCCACAGCCGACCCGCAGGACGCCCGGTTCTGGGCGGCCGTCGAGGGGGAGGACCTCAGCGCGCTGGCCTCGACCCTGCGGACGGACGAGGACGCGGTGGCCGCCGTGCTGCCCGCCCTGTCCTCCTGGCGCAAGTCGCGCAACGAAGCGACCAGAACCGACTCCTGGCGCTACCGGGTGACCTGGTCGCCGCTGGCCAAGGTCCCCCGGCGGACCCTGACGGGTACCTGGCTCGTCGTGTCCGCCGAGGGCACCGACGACAGCGAGACCACCGGCCTGCTGGCCGAAGCGGGCGCCGAGGTGACCCGCCTGGTCCTGGACGACACGCACACGGACCGCGCCACCCTCGCCGAACTGCTGGCCACCACCGGCGAACTCACCGGGATCGTCTCCACCCTCGCCGCGGCCGAGGAGCGCAGCGGGCGCCACCCGGGCCTCACCCTCGGCCTCGCCCTGACCGTCCCGCTCGTCCAGGCACTGGGCGACGCCGGCGTGAGTGCGCCGCTGTGGTTCCTCACCCGCGGCGCGGTCTCCACCGGCCGGTCGGACGCGCTGACCCACCCGATGCAGGCCCAGATCGTCGGCGTGGGCTGGACCACGGCCCTGGAACACCCGCACCGCTGGGGCGGCGTCATCGACCTGCCGCCGACGCTGGACCGGCGGGCGGCCGGACGCGTGGTCTCCGCCCTCGCGGGCGCGCTCGGCGACGAGGACCAGCTCGCCGTCCGCCCCTCCGGGGTCTTCACCCGGCGCATCGTGCGCGCCAAGTCCGGCGGACGGGGCCCCTCCCGTACGTGGACCCCGCGCGGTACGACCCTGGTCACCGGCGGCTCCGGCACCCTGGCACCCGACCTCGCCCGCTGGCTCGCCGGCCGGGGCGCCGGCCATGTGGTGCTCGCCAGCCGCCGGGGCGCCGACGCCCCCGGCGCGGCCGAACTGATCGCGGAACTGGCCGCGTCGGGCACCGAGGCCGCGGCCGTCGCCTGCGACGTGACCGACCGCGACTCCGTCGCCGCGCTCCTGGCGGCCCTCAAGGCCGACGGCCGTACCGTACGCACGGTCATCCACACCGCGGCCGTCATCGAGCTCCACACCCTCGCCGAGACCACGATGGAGTCCTTCTCCGACGTCGTGCACGCCAAGGTCACCGGCGCCCAGCACCTCGACGAACTCCTCGACCACGACGAGCTCGACGACTTCGTTCTGTACTCCTCCACCGCCGGCATGTGGGGCAGCGGCCACCACGCCGCCTATGTCGCGGGCAACGCCTACCTCTCGGCGCTCGCGGTCGACCGCCGCGCCCGCGGTCTGCGCACCACCTCGGTGCACTGGGGCAAGTGGCCCGACGACATCGAACGCGAGCTGGCCGACCCGCACCACATCCGCCGCAGCGGCCTGGCCTACCTGGACCCGCAGCAGGCGCTGAGCGCCCTGGGCAGGGCCCTGGACGACGACGAGACCGTCATCGGGCTCACCGACATCGACTGGGACACCTACTACCCCGTCTTCACCACCGGCCGCCCCACACGCCTTTTCGACGAGGTGCCCGAGGTCGCCCGTCAGCTCGCCCCCGCCCCGCGGCAGGCCGCCGGTCTGCCCGCGGTGAGCGACCTCGCGGCGCGGCTGCACGCCCTGACGGACGCCGAACAGGAACGCCTCCTGCTCACCCTCGTCCGCACCGAGGCGGCCGCCGTCCTGGGCCACGCCTCCGCGGAGTCCTTCCCCGAGCGGCGGGCCTTCCGCGACATCGGCTTCGACTCGGTCACCGCCGTCGACCTGCGCAACCGCATCGTCGCGGCCACCGGCCTGACCCTGCCGTCGACCCTCGTCTTCGACTTCCCCAACCCGGTCGCACTCGCCGGTTTCCTCAAGGGCGCCGCCCTGGGCGAGGGACGCGAGGAAGCCGTCGCGGCGCGCGCCACGCCCGCGGGGGCGGCGGCCGACGACGACCCGATCGCCATCATCGGCATGAGCTGCCGCTACCCCGGCGGCGCGAACACTCCGGAGGAGCTGATCCGCCTCGCCCTGGACGGCGCGGACGCGATCTCCGAATTCCCCGCCGACCGCAACTGGGACGCCCAGGGGCTCTACGACCCCGACCCCGACCGGCAGGGCCGCACGTACTCCGTCCAGGGCGGATTCCTGCACGAGGCCGCCGAGTTCGACCCCGCGTTCTTCGGGATCTCGCCGCGTGAGGCCGTGTCGATGGACCCGCAGCAGCGCCTGCTGCTGGAGACCTCCTGGGAGGCCTTCGAGCGGGCCGGGATCGACCTGGACTCGTTGCGGGGCACCACCACGGGCACCTTCATCGGCGCGAGCCACCAGGACTACGCGACAACCGCGCACAACGGCGCCGAGGGCTCCGAGGTGCACATGGTCACCGGCACCGCGGCCAGCGTGCTGTCCGGCCGCGTGTCGTACCTGTACCGGCTCGAAGGACCGGCGGTCACCGTCGACACCGCCTGCTCGTCCTCACTGGTGGCCGTGCATCTCGCCTGCCAGTCGCTGCGCAGCGGGGAGAGCACCCTCGCGCTGGCGGGCGGCGCGGCCGTGATGGGCACCCCGCACGCCTTCGTGGGCTTCAGCAGGCAGCGGGCGCTCGCGCTCGACGGCCGCTGCAAGCCGTTCTCCGACGCCGCCGACGGCATGACCCTTGCGGAGGGCGTCGGTCTGGTCCTGCTGGAGCGTCTCTCCGACGCCCGGCGCAACGGCCACCGCGTCCTCGCCGTGATCCGCGGCTCGGCGATCAACCAGGACGGCGCGTCCAACGGTCTCACCGCCCCCAACGGGCCCGCCCAGCAGCAGGTCATCCGCCAGGCCCTCGCCAACGCGGCGATCACCGGCGCGGACGTGGACACGGTGGAGGCGCACGGCACGGGCACCAGGCTCGGCGACCCCATCGAGGCGCAGGCCGTGCTCGCCACCTACGGTCAGGGCCGCGACCCCGAGCGCCCGCTGTGGCTCGGCTCGCTCAAGTCCAACATCGGTCACACCCAGGCCGCCGCCGGAGTCGCCGGCGTCATCAAGATGGTCATGGCCATGCGCGAGGGCGTCCTGCCGGGCACCCTGCACACCGGCACCCCCTCCACGCACGTGGACTGGACGTCCGGAGCGGTGGAACTGCTGACCGGGCGGACCCCGTGGCCGCAGACCGACCGGCCCAGGCGCGCCGGAGTGTCCTCCTTCGGGATCAGCGGCACCAACGCCCACCTGATCGTGGAGCAGGCACCCCCGGCCGAAGCCGGGACCGCGGATACCGGCACCACGGACGCCGACACAACAGGCGTGCCCAGGGAAGGCGTTGACACGGCAACCGGTGGCCCCGCCGACGCGCAGGTCGTACCGTGGCCGGTCTCCGCGAAGTCCGAGGCGGCCCTCCGCGACCAGGCGGCCCGGCTCCTCGCCCTCGCCGACGCCGACCCCGGCCTGTCGCCCGCGCGGGTGGGCTGGTCGCTGGCGACCACCCGTACGACCTTCGACCACCGCGCGGTCGTGATCGGCCGGACCCGCGAGGACTTCCTGCGCTCCCTCGAAGCACTGGCCACCGGCCGCAGCGCGGCAGACGTCGTCCAGGGCGCCGTCGGTGAGGGCGCCGGGGGACCGGTGTTCGTCTACCCCGGCCAGGGCTCCCAGTGGTGGGGCATGGGCCGCGAACTGCTCGCCGACTCCGAGGTGTTCCGCGCGGCCGTGGACGACTGCGCCGACGCCCTCGCCCCGTACATCGACTGGTCCCTGCACGAGGTCCTGGCCGGCGAGGGAGACCCGGCGCTGCTCGAACGGGTGGACGTCGTCCAGCCCGCGCTGTTCTCGACCATGGTGGCGCTGACCGCGCTCTGGCGCTCGTACGGAGTCGAGCCCTCGGCCGTCGTCGGCCACTCGCAGGGCGAGATCGCCGCCGCGTACGTGGCGGGCGCGCTGACGCTGGCGGACGCCGCCGCCGTCGTGGCCCTGCGCAGCCAGGCACTGCCCCAGCTCTCCGGGCTCGGCGGCATGATGTCGCTGGCCGCGCCGGTGGAGCGGGTGACCGACCTGCTGGAGCCCTGGGGCGAACTGCTGTCCGTCGCGGCCGTCAACGGGCCCTCGTCGGTCATCGTCTCCGGCGACGCCGCCGCGCTGGACGAACTGCACGCCGCCTGCGGACAGCAGGGCGTCCGCGCCCGCAAGGTGTCGGTGGACTACGCCTCGCACAGCGCACATGTCGAAGCCGTGCGCGACGAGCTCTCCCGCGTACTGGCGCCGGTCGTCTCCGCGAGCCCGCGCGTGCCGTTCTACTCGACGGTCACCGGCGCCCGCCTGACGGACGCCGCCTTCGACGGCGCGTACTGGTACACCAACCTGCGCACGACCGTGCGGATGGAGGAGGCGACCCGTGCGCTGCTCGCGGACGGGCACCGCGTCTTCATCGAGATGAGCCCGCACCCGGTGCTGGCCGCCCCCGTTCAGGAGACCCAGGAGACGGTGGAGGAGGCTGTCGCCGACTCCGCCGTGGTGCTCGGCACTCTGCGCCGCGACGAAGGCGGCATCCGGCGCTTCCTGGCCTCCCTCGCCGAGGCCCACGCGCACGGCACGGCGGTGGACTGGCGCACGGCGTTCCCGGCCGGCGCCGCCGTCCCCGTCGACCTGCCGACCTACGCCTTCCAGCACCGCAAGTTCTGGCCCGAGCCCAGGGCCACGAACGCCACCGCGGCCCCGGGCGACGGCGCCGGGACGGACACCGCCTTCTGGGACCTCGTCGAGAGCGCGGACCTGGAGTCCCTGGCCGACGAACTCGGTGTCGCCGAGGACGGGGCACGCTCCTCGCTCGGGGAGGTACTGCCCACCCTGTCGGCGTGGCGCGCCAAGTCCCGGGAACGCTCGGCCGTCAACGCCTGGCGCTACCGCGTCGACTGGACCCGGCTGAACGAGCCGGTCACCGCCGCTCCCACGGGCCGCTGGCTCGCCGTGGTACCGGCGGACCGGGCCGACGACGCCTGGATCACCTCCGTACTGGCCCTGCTCGGCCCGGACACGGTCCGGCTGGAGGCGGAGGGCGGTGGCGGCAACGACGGCGCGGGCCGCGCCGCCTGGGCCAAGCGACTCAAGGAACTGACCGCCGACGGAACGGAGTTCACCGGCGTACTGTCCCTGCTGGCGCTCGTCGAGGAGCGCCACCCGAACCACCCGTCCGTGCCCGCAGGACTGGCCCTGACGCTCACTCTCGTCCAGGCACTGGGCGACGCGGAACTGCGCGCCCCGCTGTGGTGCGCCACCCGCGGCGCGGTGTCGGTGGGCAAGGACGACCGGCTCACCCGGCCCGTGCAGAGTGCCCTGTGGGGCCTGGGCCGGGTGGTCGCGCTGGAGCACCCGGACCGCTGGGGCGGTCTGGTCGACCTCCCGGAGACGCTGGACGCGCGGGCCGGGGCCCGGCTGACCGCCGTACTGGCGGGCCTGGACGCGGAGGACCAGATCGCGGTCCGCCCGTCCGGGATCTACGGCCGCCGCCTCACCCACGCGGCGCCCACCGCGGACCGCCCCGAGCGCCGCTGGCACGGCCGGGGCACCACCCTGATCACCGGCGGCACCGGCGGCATCGGCGGCCGGGTCGCCCGCTGGATGATCGAGCGCGGCGCCGGACACGTGGTGCTGACCAGCCGCCGCGGCGAGGACGCGCCCGGCGCGGCCGCGCTCCGCGCCGAACTGGAGGGCCTGGGCGCCCGCGTCACCATCGCCGCCTGCGACGCCGCCGACCGCGACGCGCTGGCCGGCGTGCTGGCCGCGATCCCCGCCGAGTTCCCCCTCGCCTCGGTCTTCCACGCCGCCGGCGTGGCCGAGGGCGACGCCTCCGTGGAGTCGCTGACGCTGGAGCAGCTGGACGCCCTGATGCGGTCCAAGCTCAGCGCCGCCCTGCACCTGCACGAACTGACCCGCGGCCTCGACCTGGACGCCTTCGTGCTGTTCTCGTCGGGCGCGGCCACCTGGGGCAGTGGCGGCCAGCCCGGCTACGCGGCGGCCAACGCGTTCCTCGACGCCCTGGCCGAACACCGCAGGGCCGAGGGCCTGACCGCCGCCTCCGTCGCCTGGGGCACCTGGGCCGAGGTCGGCATGGCCACGGTCGACGAGGTCCACGAGCGGCTGCGGCGCCAGGGCGTCATGCCCATGGAGCCGCCGCTGGCGATCGCCGCACTCCAGCGGATGCTGGAGGACGACGACACGGCGCTCACCGTGACGCTGATGGACTGGGAACGCTTCACCCCCAGCTTCACCGCGGCGCGGCCCAGCCCGCTGCTCACCGGGATCCCCGAGGCCGGCCGGGCCCTGTCTGCGGGCGACGAAGTCCCCACCGACGACGGAACCGCTGTGCCGCCCCTCAGGCAGCGGCTCGACACCCTGCCCACCGCCGAACGCGACCGGGCCCTGCTCGAAGCGGTACGCGCCGAAGCGTCCGCGACCCTGGGCCACGACGCGACCGACGCCATTCCTGCCACCCGCGCCTTCCGTGACGTCGGCTTCGACTCGGTGACGGCCGTCGAGCTGCGCAACCGGCTGCGGACGGCCCTGGGCCTGCCACTGCCGGCGGCCCTGGTCTTCGACCATCCGACCCCGGCCACCCTGGCCCGGCACATCGGCTCGCTGATCTTCGGCGCCGCCCCCGGGCACGCCGACGACCGGGCCGACGATCCCGACGCGGAGATCCGCGACGTGCTCGCCTCCGTACCCATCAGCAGACTCCGAAAAGCAGGACTTCTGGACATGGTGCTCAAACTCGCCACCGCCGATGCCCCCGACGCGGCCACCGGGCCTCTCGACGGCGAGGGCCCGACCGAGGACCTCGACGACATGGACGCCGAAGGCCTGCTGCGGCTCGCCACCGACATGTAGCGGCCCCTCGGCGACGTCCGCCCGGCCGCGCCGGACGGACGTCGCCGGCTGTGCGGCATCTGCAAACCGAAAGAGACCTGGAGAGTTCGATGAGCACGTCCCCCAACAAGTACGTCGAGGCGCTGCGGTCGTCGCTGAAGGAGATCGAGCGGCTCCGTCAGCAGAACCAGCAACTGGTGGCGGCCGCCGAGGAGCCCATCGCCGTCGTCGGGATCGGCTGCCGCTACCCCGGCGGCGTGACCTCCCCCGAGGACCTGTGGGACCTGGTCACCGAGGGCCGCGACGTCATGGGGGGCTTCCCCGCCGACCGGGGCTGGGACCTGGAACGCCTCGCGGGGGACGGCCCGGGCCACAGCCTCGCCCGGGAGGGCGCCTTCCTCTACGACATGGCGGACTTCGACCCGGGATTCTTCGGGATCTCACCCCGTGAGGCCGTCGCCATGGACCCCCAGCAGCGACTGCTGCTGGAGGTCGCCTGGGAGGCTCTGGAGCGCGCCGGCATCGACCCGCTGACCCTGCGCGGCAGCCGCGCCGGCGTGTTCGTCGGCACCGCCGGGCAGGACTACGCCGCGGTCATCAACGCCTCCGACGAGGACGCGGAGCAGTTCTCCACCACCGGGCACGCCGCGAGCGTCATCTCCGGACGGCTCTCCTACACCCTCGGGGCCGAAGGCCCCGCCGTCACCGTCGACACCGCCTGCTCCTCCTCCCTGGTCGCCCTGCACTGGGCGGCGCAGTCCCTGCGCAACGGCGAATGCAGCATGGCCCTGGCGGGCGGCGCCTCCGTGATGTCGACGCCCGGCCCCTTCGTCTCCTTCACCGCGCAGAGCGGATTGGCCGCCGACGGCCGCTGCAAGTCCTTCTCCCTGGACGCCGACGGCACCGGCTGGGGCGAGGGCGCGGCCGTCCTCGTACTGGAGCGGCTCTCCGACGCCCAGCGTGCCGGACACCCCGTTCTGGCCGTGCTGCGCGGCAGCGCGATCAACCAGGACGGCGCCTCCAACGGCCTGTCCGCGCCCCACGGCCCCTCCCAGCGGCGCGTCATCCGGGCGGCCCTGGAGAACGCCCGGCTGACACCCGCCGACGTGGACCTCGTCGAGGCCCACGGCACGGGCACCACGCTCGGCGACCCCATCGAGGCCCAGGCACTGCTGGCCACCTACGGGCAGGACCGCGAACACCCGCTGCGGCTGGGGTCGGTCAAGTCGAACATCGGGCACACGATGGCGGCCTCCGGCGCCGCCGGCGTCATCAAAATGATCATGGCGTTGCGGCACGGTCTGATGCCGCGCAGCCTCCACGCGGGCGAACCCTCCCACGACGTGGACTGGACCACCGGCGCGGTCGAACTGCTCGACCAGCCCGCCCAGTGGCCCGAGACGGGCCGCGCCCGGCGCGCCGCCGTCTCCTCGTTCGGCGTCAGCGGCACCAACGCCCATGTGATCCTCGAACAGGCCCCGGCCCTCCCCGAGACCGCCCCCGCCGACGACAGCGCCGTACCCGCCGTCATCCCCTGGGCCCTCTCCGGCCGGTCCGCCGCCGCCCTGGCCGAGCAGCGCACCCGGCTGCTCTCCTTCATCGAGCGCAACCCCGGCGTGCGGCCCGTCGACATCGGTCACTCCCTCGCCACCGGCCGCTCAGCCTTCGAATACCGCTCCGTCCTGCTGCCCGGCGCCCCCGAGCCCACGCAGATCGCCGAGGGCGTGGCCGACGAGGGACTGCTCGCCGTCCTGTTCTCCGGCCAGGGATCCCAGCGCCTCGGCATGGGACGCGAACTCCACGCCCGGTTCCCGGTGTTCGCCCAGGCATTCAACGCCGCCGCCGACGCACTCGCCCCCCATCTCGACCGACCGCTGCGCGACATCGTCTGGGGAAGCGACCCCGAACCGCTCGACGAGACCCGCTGGACCCAGCCCGCGCTCTTCGCCGTCGAGGTCGCCCTGTACCGCCTCGTCACCTCGCTCGGCCCGGCCCCCGACTTCGTCGGAGGCCACTCCATCGGCGAGATAGCCGCCGCCCACGTGGCGGGCGTCTTCTCCCTGGAGGACGCCTGCCGCCTCGTCGCCGCCCGCGCCTCACTGATGGCCGCCCTGCCCGCCGGCGGCGTCATGACCGCCGTCCGCGCCACCGAGGACGAGATCACCCCGCTGCTCACCGAGCGGGTCTCCATCGCCGCCGTCAACGGACCCGCCTCCGTGGTGATCTCCGGCGACGAGAACGCCGTACAGGACATCGCCGCGCACTTCGAGGCGCAGGGCCGCAAGACGACGCGCCTGCGCGTCTCCCACGCCTTCCACTCGCCGCTCATGGAACCGATGCTCGACGAGTTCCGCGCCGTCGCGCAGAGCCTGACCTACACCGAGCCCCGCATCCCCGTCGTGTCGAACGTGACCGGTCGGATCGCCGACGTCGAGGAACTGTGCTCCGCCGCCTACTGGGTACGGCACGTGCGCGAAGCCGTACGGTTCGCCGACGGCATCGACACCCTCACCGGACGCGGCGTCACCACCCTGCTGGAACTGGGCCCCGACGGCGTGCTCTCCGCCATGGCCCAGGACTCTCTGACCGAGCAGGCGCAGATCGTGCCGCTGCTGCGCAAGGACCGCCCGGAGGAACTCGCCGCGGTCACCGCCCTCGCACGGGTGCACGTGCGCGGCGCCACCGTCCGCTGGTCCGGCCTCTACGAAGGCTCCGGCGCCCAGCGCGTCGACCTGCCCACCTACCCGTTCCAGCGCCGCCGCTTCTGGCCCGCGACCGCCCTCGACACCTCCGGCGACATGCGCGCCGCCGGCCTCGGCTCCGCCGGACACCCCCTGCTCGGCGCCGCCGTCGAACTCGCCGACGGCGAGGGCGCGCTGTTCACCAGCAGGCTCTCCCTGCGGACCCACCCCTGGCTCGCCGACCACGGCGTACGCGGGCGCGCCCTGCTGCCCGGTACGGCCTTCGTCGAACTGGCCATCCGCGCCGGCGACGAGGTCGACTGCGCCCGCGTCGAGGAACTCGCCCTCGCCGCGCCGCTCGCCTTCCCCGAGCACGGCGCCGTCCAGCTCCAGGTACGCGTCGGCGCCGCCGACGCCGACGGCCGCCGCCCGCTCGGCGTCTACTCCCGCGCCGAGGACGGCTTCGACCTTCCCTGGTCCCAGCACGCCGGCGGATTCCTGGCGCCCGGCGCGGTCGGCCCCGACCCCGGCTTCGACGCCACCGTGTGGCCGCCCCCCGGTGCGGACCCCGTCGACCTCGACGGCTGCTACGAACGGCTCGCCGCACTCGGCTTCGACTACGGCCCCGCCTTCCGCGGACTGCGCGCCGCCTGGCGGCGCGGCGACGAGGTGTACGCCGAGGTCACCCTCCCCGAGGACTCCGGCACCGACGCGAGCGCCTTCGGCCTCCACCCGGCCCTGCTCGACGCCGCCCAGCACGCGGCGGCCTTCACCGACCTCGGCGCGATCAGCCGCGGCGGGCTGCCGTTCGCCTGGGAGGGCGTGTCACTGACCGCCTCCGGCGCCACGGCGGTACGCGCCCGCCTCGCCCCCGCCGGCGACGACACCGTCTCCATCGCGATCTACGACACCGCGGGCGGCCCGGTCCTCTCCGTGGACTCCCTCGTCTCGCGCGCGGTCCCCACCGCCGACCTCGACGCCACCGGCCCCATCCACCGCGACTCCCTGTTCCGCGTGGACTGGACCGAAACGAAGGCCCCGGCCCCCGCCGCACCCGACGCGGTCGCCGTGATCGGCACCGACCACCTCGGCCTGGCGGACCACCTGCGCACCGCGGGCGTCCCCGTCGCCACCCACCCCGGTCTGACCGCACTCGCCGCCTCGGACGAACCGGTCCCCGCCGTGGTCCTCCTCACCGCGAACGGCGCACCCGGCACCACGGACGACGGCGTCGTGGCGGCGACCCACGCCCTGGGCGCCACCGCCCTCGCCCACCTCCACCACTGGCTCGACGAGGACCGCTTCGCCGACGCACGCCTGGTCTTCGTCACCCAGGGCGCGCACACCGGCGACGACCTCGCAGCCGCCTCGGTCCACGGCCTCGTACGAACGGCCAGGACCGAGAACCCGGGACGCCTCGGCCTCCTGGACATCGACCCCGGCACGGCCTCTCCCCCTCTGGAGGCCGTGCCGGCCCTCCTGCGCTCCGCACTGGCGGCCGCGTCCGACGAGCCCGACCTCGCGGTCCGCGGCACACAGCTGCTCGCCGCCCGCCTGACCCGCGTCCAGGCCCCCGCCGTGCGCCCCTCCTGGGACGCCGAGGGCACTGTCCTCATCACCGGCGGCACCGGCGGCCTCGGCGGCGTCCTCGCCCGCCACCTCGTCACCGAGCACGGCGTACGCCACCTGCTGCTCGCCAGCCGCCGCGGCCTCGCCGCCGCAGGCGCCGAGGAACTCCGGGACGAACTCGCCGCACAGGGCGCCCAAGTGACCGTGGCACCCTGTGACGTCACCGACCGGACCGCACTGGCGGACCTGCTGGAGACCGTCCCCGCCGACCACCCGCTCACTGCCGTCGTCCACACCGCCGGAGTCGTCGACGACGGCGTCATCGGCTCGCTGACCCCCCAGCGGCTCGACAGCGTGCTGCGCCCGAAAGCCGACGCGGCATGGCACCTCCACGAGCTGACCCGGGACCTCGACCTGGCCGCGTTCGTCCTCTTCTCCTCCGTCGCGGCCACCCTCGGCAGCCCCGGACAGGCCAACTACGCGGCGAGCAACGCCTTCCTGGACGCCCTGGCCACCCACCGGCAGAACCACGGACTGCCGGCCCACTCCCTTGCCTGGGGCCCCTGGACCCGGAGCGTCGGCATGACCGGCACGCTCACCGACATCGACGTCGAACGCATCGCCCGCTCCGGTATGCCGCCTCTGACCGTCCCCCAGGGCCTGGCCCTGTTCGACGCCGCCCTCGCCACGGACACCGCGGCCCTCGCACCCGTACGCCTCGACCTGCCCGTCCTGCGCGCCCAGGGCGACATCCCGCCCCTGCTGCGCGGCCTCATCCGCACCCCGGGCCGCCGCGCCGCCGCCCAGATCTCGCAGACCGCCGGCGGCCTCGCCGAGCGCCTGGCCGGACTGAACGCCGCCGAACGCCGTGACGTCCTCCTCGACCTGGTCCGCGGCCAGATAGCCCGGGTACTGGGACACGCCGACGCGACGGACGTCGAGGCGTCCCGCCAGTTCCAGGACCTCGGCTTCGACTCCCTGACCGCCGTCGAACTGCGCAACGGCCTCAACACCGTGACCGGCCTGCGGCTCCCCGCGACCATGGTCTTCGACTACCCGACCCCGAGCGCCCTCGCCGACCACATGCGCCACGAACTGCTCGGCACCACGGAGGAGACACCTGCGGCGCCGGCCGCCGTCGCCCTGCCCCCGGGCGGCGACGACGCGATCGCCATCGTCGGCATGGCCTGCCGGTACCCGGGCGGAGTGACTTCGCCCGAGGACCTCTGGCGACTCGTCACGGAGGGCGGCGACGCCATCTCCGGCTTCCCCACCAACCGCGGCTGGGACCTCGACGGCCTCTACGACCCGGACCCCGACCACCCCGGCCGCACCCACGTCCGCGAAGGCGGATTCCTGCACACAGCGGGCGACTTCGACCCGGCGTTCTTCGGGATGAGCCCGCGTGAGGCCATGGCGACCGACTCCCAGCAGCGGCTGCTGCTGGAGACGTCGTGGGAGGCGATCGAGCGGGCGGGCATCGACCCAATCTCGCTGAAGGGCAGCGCGACCGGCGTCTTCGCCGGTGTGATGTACAACGACTACGGGCCGCTGCTCACGGGCGAGGAGTACGAAGCCTTCCGGGGCAACGGCAGCGCACCGAGCGTGGCCTCCGGCCGGGTGTCGTACACCCTGGGCCTGGAGGGCCCGGCGGTGACGGTGGACACGGCGTGCTCCTCCTCCCTGGTCGGCATGCACCTCGCGGCCCAGGCCCTGCGGAGCGGCGAGTGCTCGCTGGCACTGGCGGGCGGTGTCACTGTCATGTCCACCCCGAGCACCTTCGTCGAGTTCTCCCGGGCCCGCGGCCTGGCCCCCGACGGCCGCTCCAAGGCGTTCTCCGAGTCCGCCGACGGTGTCGCCTGGTCGGAGGGCGTCGGCATGCTGGTGCTGGAGCGCCTCTCCGACGCCCGGCGCAACGGCCACCAGGTGCTGGCCGTGGTGCGGGGCAGTGCGGTCAATCAGGACGGTGCGTCCAACGGTCTGACGGCGCCCAACGGTCCCTCGCAGCAGCGTGTGATCCGTCAGGCGCTTGCCAGCGGCGGGTTGTCGGCCGGGGACGTGGATGTGGTCGAGGCGCACGGTACGGGCACCACGTTGGGTGACCCGATCGAGGCGCAGGCGTTGTTGGCGACGTACGGGCGGGACCGTGACGAGGGCCGGCCGTTGCTGCTGGGCTCGGTGAAGTCCAACATCGGCCACACTCAGGCCGCCGCCGGTGTCGCCGGTGTCATCAAGATGGTGATGGCGATGCGGCACGGCGTGCTCCCGCAGACCCTGCATGTGACCGAGCCGTCCTCACATGTGGAGTGGTCGGCGGGCGCGGTGGAGCTGCTGACGGAGCCCACGCCATGGCCGGAGGCCGGTCGTGTGCGGCGCGCCGGTGTGTCGTCGTTCGGCATCAGCGGTACGAACGCGCATGTCATCCTGGAGCAGTCGCCGAACATCATCCACGGCGCCGTGGTCGTCGAAGGCACGCCCACGGCGCAGGAGCCGGGCGTGGTGCCGTGGGTCCTGTCCGGCAGGACGCCGGAGGCGCTGGCTGCCCAGGCGGCGCGGCTGCTGTCGGTGGTGGACGCCGAGACGGCTCCCCGTCCGGTGGACGTCGGTTACTCGCTGGTGACGAGCCGGTCGGTGTTCGAGCACCGTGCGGTGGTGCTGGCGGGTGAGTCCGCTGATGCGGTGGCCGCGCTGACTGCTCTTGCGTCCGGTGCTGGGGATGCCTCGGTGGTGTCGGGTGCGGTGGTCGGTGGCAGGTCGGCGGTGTTGTTCTCGGGTCAGGGTTCGCAGCGGTTGGGGATGGGCCGGGAGTTGTACGGCCGGTTCCCGGTGTTCGCGGAGGCGCTGGATTCGGTACTGGTGCTGCTGGACGGCGAGTTGGGCCGTTCGCTGCGTGAGGTGATGTGGGGCGGGGACGCCGAGCTCCTGAACGCAACGGGCTTCACTCAGCCCGCGTTGTTCGCCATTGAGGTGGCGTTGTTCCGCCTGGTGGAGTCGTGGGGTGTCAAGCCCGATTTCGTGGCGGGGCATTCCATCGGTGAGATCGCGGCGGCGCATGTGGCGGGGGTTTTCTCGCTGGAGGATGCCTGCAAGCTGGTGGCGGCGCGGGCGCAACTGATGCAGGCGCTGCCGGCCGGTGGTGCGATGGTGGCGGTGCAGGCGGCGGAGCACGAGGTGCTGCCGCTGCTGGCCGAGCGGGAGGGCCAGGTCTCGATCGCGGCCGTCAACGGCCCCTCGTCCATGGTCATCTCCGGTGACGAGCAGAAGGTCCTGGAGGTCGCGGCGCGGCTGGCGGAGCTTGGGCGCAAGACGACGCGTCTGCGGGTTTCGCACGCGTTCCACTCGCCGTTGATGGATCCGATGCTGGAGGAGTTCCGGACGGTCGCGGAGAGCCTGTCGTATGCCGAGCCGGTCATCCCGGTGGTGTCGAACCTGACCGGGGTGGTGGCGTCGGCCGAGGAGCTGTGCTCGGCCGGGTACTGGGTGCGGCATGTCCGTGAGGCCGTGCGCTTCGCCGACGGCATCCGGACCCTCACCGAACAGGGCGTGACCACGTTCCTGGAACTGGGCCCGGACGGGGTGCTCTCCGCCATGGCGCAGGAGTCCGTGTCCGAGGGGGCCGTGACCGTACCGGCACTCCGCAAGGACCGGGCGGAAGATCCGACGATGCTCGCCGCACTGGCCCAGCTGCATGTGCGAGGCACCGCCGTGGACTGGCTCACCGTGTTCGCCGGTACGGGCGCCGTGCCGGTCGACCTCCCCACGTACCCCTTCCAGCACCAATGGATCTGGCCGGCCGGTTCGCAGACCGACGCCGCCGGTGACGTGCGCGCCGCCGGACTGGGAGCGGCCGGGCACCCGTTGCTCGGCGCGACCGTCGAACTCGCGCAGGGCGAGGGCGCGTTGGTGACAGGGCGGCTGTCCGTCCAGTCGCACCCCTGGCTCGCCGATCACGCGGTCATGGGCCGGGTCCTGGTGCCGGGCACCGCGCTGCTGGAGCTGGCGTTCCGCGCCGGTGACGAGGTCGGTTGCGACCGGGTCGAGGAGCTCACGCTCGCGGCCCCCCTGGTGCTGCCCGAGGACGGCGCGATCCGGGTACAGGTGCGCGTCGGAGCCGCGGACGACGGCGACCGGCGTCCGATCACCGTGCACTCCCGGCTCGACGGCGCCGACGAGCAGCCGTGGACGCAGCATGCCTCGGGTGTTTTGGCGGTGGGTGACCAGGCATCGGCTGATGACTTCGATACAGCGGTGTGGCCGCCTGCGGGTGCGGAAGCGCTGGACGTCGAGGGCTGCTACGAACGGTTCGCGGAGCTGGGCTTCGCTTACGGCCCGGTGTTCCAGGGTCTGCGGGCCGCGTGGCGGCGGGGCGGTGAGGTCTTCGCCGAGGTGGGCCTGCCGGAGAGCGCGCAGGGTGATGCGGCCGCGTTCGGTCTGCATCCGGCTCTGCTGGACTCGGCGCTGCACGCTTCCATGCTCGTCGGTGAGGCGAGCGGCGAGGGCGGTGGTGGTCTGCCGTTCTCGTGGGAGGGTGTGTCGCTCGTCGCGTCGGGTGCTTCCGCGCTGCGGGTGCGGATCGCTCCGGTGACCGGTCGGGACGCGGTGTCGATCTCCGTGGCCGACCTGTCCGGGGCGCCGGTCGCCTCAGTCGACTCCCTGCTCGTCCGCGCGGTGTCGAACGAAGAGCTGAGCGCGGACGCCGCGCTGGCCAGGGAGGCGCTGTTCGGCCTCGACTGGGTTCCGGTGCCGCCGGGCGCCGAGGCGCATGAAGCCGTCGCTCTGATAGGACCCGACACGTTCGGGCTCGTCGACGGGCTCAGCGGAACGGGAGCGAGCGTCGAGACGTACACCGACCTCGCATCTCTGGCAGCCGGTGACGCACCGGTGCCGGGCGCCGTGCTGGTGAGCGTTGCCGGTAGGGACCGGGGCGATGTCGTGGAGTCGGTCCACGCTCTGACCACCGAAGCACTGACGCTCGTTCAGGAGTGGCTGGCCGGCGAACGGTTCGCCGACTCGCGGCTGGTGTTCGTCACCCGTGGCGCGACCGCGTCCGGCGACGAGGACATCACGGATGTCGCCGCCTCCTCGGTGTGGGGCCTGGTGCGCTCCGCGCAGACGGAGAACCCCGGCTGCTTCGGTCTGGTGGACCTCGGCCTCACCGACGACACCTTCGTGCAGCTCGCCCACGCACTGACCGTCGATGAGCCCCAACTGGTCATCCGCGACAACGGAATCCGTGCGGGCCGCCTCGCCCGGCTGGAGTCGGGAACGAGGCTCGTGCCGCCGGCCGGAGTGCCGTGGCGGCTGGACAGCGAGACGAAGGGCAGCCTGGACGGACTGGCCCTGACACCGTTCCCCGAGGTGCTTGAGCCGCTGACCGGCCACGAGGTGCGGATCGAGGTCCGGGCCGCCGGTGTGAACTTCCGCGACGTCCTCAAGGCGCTCGACATGTACCCCGGCGACGCCGGACGCATGGGGCGCGAGGCCGCGGGTGTGGTGACCGAAGTCGGTCCCGAGGTGACGGACCTGATGCCCGGCGACTCGGTCATGGGACTGGTGTCCGGTGGCTTCGGCTCCCTCGTGGTCGGTGACGCCCGGCTGCTCGCCCCCATCCCTGAGGGGTGGTCGTGGGAGGTTGCGGCGTCGGTGCCGTTGGTGTTTTTGACGGCGTATTACGCGTTGGTGGAGTTGGGTGGGGTGCGGCCGGGGGAGAAGGTGCTGATCCATGCCGGTGCGGGCGGTGTGGGTATGGCGGCGGTTCAGGTGGCGCGTCATCTGGGTGCGGAGGTCTTCGCGACGGCCAGTGAGGGCAAGTGGGAGGTGTTGCGGTCGTTGGGGGTGGCGGACGATCACATTGCGTCGTCGCGGTCGACGGAGTTCGAGGGGGCGTTCCGTGCGGTCAGTGGTGGGGGTGTGGATGTTGTTCTGAACTCGTTGGCGGGTGAGTTCGTGGATGCGTCGTTGCGTCTGGTGGGTGCGGGTGGGCGTTTCCTGGAGATGGGCAAGACGGATGTGCGGGCGGCGGGGGATGTGCCGGTGGGGGTGGAGTACCGGGCGTTCGACCTGGGGTGGGTGGATCCGGTGGGGATCCAGCGGATGCTGTCGGTGGTGGTGGAGTGGTTCGGGCGTGGGGTTGTGGAGCCGTTGCCGGTGCGGGTGTGGGATGTGCGCCGGGCGCGGGAGGCGTTTCGGTTCATGAGTCTGGCGCGGCATGTGGGCAAGATCGTGTTGTCGATGCCGCGGGTGTGGGATGCGCGGGGCACGGTGTTGGTGACGGGTGGTACGGGTGGTCTGGGTGGGGTGCTGGCGCGTCATTTGGTGGCGGAGCGTGGGGTGCGGCATCTGCTGTTGACCAGTCGGCGTGGGTGGGAGGCGCCGGGGGCGGTGGAGCTGGCGGACGAGTTGCGGGTGTTGGGTGCGCGCGTTGAGGTGGTGGCGTGCGATGTGGCTGATCGTGAGGCGTTGGCGGGGTTGTTGGCGTCGGTGGCGGTGGAGCATCCGTTGACGGCGGTGGTGCATACGGCGGGTGTGCTGGATGACGGTGTGGTCGGTTCGCTGAGTGCGGAGCGGTTGGCGGGGGTGCTGCGTCCGAAGGTGGACGCGGCGTGGAATTTGCACGAGCTGACCTGCGGCCTGGACCTCGCCGCCTTCGTCCTCTACTCCTCGGTCTCCGGAGTCATCGGAGGCGCGGGCCAGGCCAACTACGCAGCAGGCAACACCTTCCTCGACGCGCTCGCCGCGCACCGGCAGGCCGAGGGCCTGCCGGGCGTCTCGCTCGCCTGGGGCGCCTGGAACCAGGGCGCCGGCATGACGAGCGGTCTCGGAGAGGCCGATCTGCGCCGGGCCGCCGAGGCGGGCATGCCCCTGCTCTCGGTCGACCAGGGCCTCGCACTGTTCGACGCCGCCCTGGCCACCGGCCAGGCCGCAGTGGCGCCCGTACGACTGGACCTGTCCGCGCTGCGTGCCAAGGAAGCCGTCGCACCACTGCTGCGAGGTCTGGTCCGCCCAGGCACACGACGTACGGCAGTCACGGGCCCCGGGACCCGTACGGACGCGGGCCTCGCCGAGCGACTCGGCAAGCTGGAGCGTGCTGAACGGCACGAAGCGCTGCTCACCTTGGTACGGGACCAGGCCGCTCTGGTGCTCGGCCATACGAGCGGGGACGGAGTCGACCCGACGCGCGCGTTCCGTGACCTGGGCTTCGACTCGCTGACCGCCGTCGAACTGCGCAACCGGCTGAACACGACAACCGGACTGCGGCTGCCCGCGACGATGGTCTTCGACTACCCGACCGTCGAGGCCCTGGCTGACCACCTGCTCGACGAACTCGTCGGCCCCGAGCCCGCAGACACGGACGCGACGACGTCCGGACCGGGACTCTCCGAGGCCATGCTCGACGACGATCCGGTAGTGATCGTGGGCATGAGCTGCCGCTTCCCCGGCGGTATCAGCACGCCGGAGGATCTGTGGCGCGTGGTCACGGAGGGCACCGACGTCGTCACCGACTTCCCGGTCAACCGCGGCTGGGACGTCGAAGCTCTCTACCACCCCGACCCCGAGCACATGGGCACCTCCTACACCCGCGCGGGCGGATTCCTGCATGACGCGGGCGAGTTCGATCCGGCGTTCTTCGGGATGTCACCGCGTGAGGCGATGGCGACCGACTCCCAGCAGCGGCTGCTGCTGGAGACGTCGTGGGAGGCGATCGAGCGGGCCGGCATCGACCCCGTGTCGCTGCGCGAGAGTCAAACCGCCGTATTCGCCGGTGTGATGTACGGCGGCTACAACACCAAACTGAGCGGCAAGGAGTTCGAGGGCTTCCAGGGCCAGGGCAGCGCACTGAGCGTCGCCTCCGGCCGGGTCTCGTACACCTTCGGATTCGAGGGTCCGGCGGTGACGGTGGACACGGCGTGTTCGTCGTCGCTCGTGGCGATGCATCTGGCCGCGCAGGCACTGCGCAGTGGTGAGTGCTCGCTGGCCCTGGCTGGTGGTGTCACCGTGATGTCGGTCCCCGACACCTTCGTGGAATTCTCCCGTCAGCGGGGGCTGGCCCCCGACGGCCGGTCCAAGCCCTTCTCCGAGTCGGCCGACGGCGTCGGCTGGTCCGAGGGCATCGGCATGCTCCTCCTGGAGCGGCAGTCCGACGCGCTGCGCAACGGCCACGAGATCCTGGCCGTGGTGCGCGGCAGCGCGGTCAATCAGGACGGCGCGTCCAACGGCATGACGGCGCCGAACGGTCCCTCACAGCAGCGAGTGATCCGCCAGGCGCTCGCGAGCGGCGGACTCTCGCCCGCCGAGGTCGACGCGGTGGAGGCGCACGGTACGGGCACCACGCTGGGCGACCCGATCGAGGCGCAGGCCCTGATCGCGACGTACGGACGCGACCGCGACCCGGAGCGCCCGCTCCGGCTGGGCTCGGTGAAGTCGAACCTGGGACACACGCAGGCTGCCGCGGGTGCGGCGGGTGTCATCAAGATGATCATGGCGATGCGGCACGAGATGCTGCCGCAGACCCTGAACGTGACCGAGCCGTCCTCGCACGTGGACTGGTCCGCGGGCGCGGTGGAGTTGCTGACGGAGCCGACGCCGTGGCCGGAGGCCGGTCGTGTGCGGCGTGCGGGTGTGTCGTCATTCGGGATCAGCGGTACGAACGCGCACGTCATCCTGGAGCAGCCGGCGCGCGTCATCCAGGGAACGGTGGTGACGGGGGCCGAGGCTCCCGTGGTGGAGTTGGGTGTGGTGCCGTGGGTGCTGTCCGGCAAGACACCGGAGGCGCTGCGCGGCCAGGCCGCCAGGCTTCTCTCCTACATCCAGGCACGGCCGGAGCTGCGGCCGGTGGACGTCGGTTACTCGCTGGCCACGGGCCGCTCGAAGTTCGAGCACCGCGCGGTGGTACCGACCGGCGAGCGCACGGAGACGATCCGCGCACTGGCAGCGCTGGCGGTCGGTGAGCCGGATCCGTTGGTGGTGTCGGGTGCGGTGGTCGGTGGCAGGTCGGCGGTGTTGTTCTCGGGTCAGGGTTCGCAGCGGTTGGGGATGGGCCGGGAGTTGTACGGCCGGTTCCCGGTGTTCGCGGAGGCGCTGGATTCGGTACTGGTGCAGTTCGAGGGCGAGTTGGGCCGTTCGCTGCGTGAGGTGATGTGGGGCGGGGACGCCGAGCTCCTGAACGAAACGGGCTTCACTCAGCCCGCGTTGTTCGCGGTTGAGGTGGCGTTGTTCCGGCTGGTGGAGTCGTGGGGTGTCAAGCCCGATTTCGTGGCGGGGCACTCCATCGGTGAGATCGCGGCGGCGCATGTGGCGGGGGTGTTCTCGCTCAAGGACGCGGCCCGGCTGGTGGTGGCGCGGGCGAGGCTGATGCAGGCGCTGCCGGCGGGTGGTGCGATGGTGGCGGTGCGGGCGGCGGAGGACGAGGTGCTGGCGCTGCTGGCCGAGCGGGAGGGCCAGGTCTCGATCGCGGCCGTCAACGGCCCGTCGTCCGTGGTGATCTCCGGTGACGAGCAGAAGGTCCTGGAGGTCGCGGCGCAACTGGCCGAGCTGGGGCGTAAGACGACGCGGCTGCGGGTTTCGCACGCGTTCCACTCGCCGTTGATGGATCCGATGCTGGAGGAGTTCCGGACGGTCGCGGAGGGTCTGTCATATGCCGAGCCGGTCATTCCGGTGGTGTCGAACCTGACGGGGGTGGTGGCGTCGGCCGAGGAGTTGTGTTCGGCCGGGTACTGGGTGCGGCATGTCCGTGAGGCCGTGCGCTTCGCCGACGGCATCCGGACCCTCGCCGAACAGGGCGTGACCACGTTCCTGGAACTGGGCCCGGACGGCGTGCTCTCCGCCATGGCCCGGGAATCGGCACCGGACGAGGCCGTGACAGTGCCCGTTCTCCGTAAGAACCGGGACGAGGAGCTGTCGGCTGTCGCGGCGTTGTCCCAACTGCATGTGTGTGGCGTGGTGGTGGACTGGGCGCGGTTCTTCGAGGGCACCGGGGCGTCGCGGGTGGATGTTCCGACGTACGCCTTCGAGCACCAGATGTTCTGGCCTCGGAGCCTGCGCGGCGGCGCTGATGACGCGGCGGCGGTCGGTCTGGTGTCGGCCGGTCACCCCCTGCTCAACGGTGTAGTGGAGCTGGCCGACGACGAGGGTGTGCTGTTCACCGGCAGGCTGTCGGGGCACTCGCACACCTGGTTGGCCGATCACGCGGTGATGGGCCGGGTCCTGCTGCCGGGCACGGCGTTCCTGGAGCTGGCGATCCGAGCGGGCGACGAGGTCGGCTGCGACCGAGTGGAAGAACTGACGCTCGCCGCGCCGCTCGCCCTTCCGGAGCGAGGCGCGGTCCAGATGCAGGTGCGGGTAGGTGTGGCGGACGAGTCGGGTCGGCGCACCGTCGCGGTCCACTCGCGTCTTGAGGGCGAGGTGGAAGCAGCATGGACCCAGCACGCGACGGGCGTACTCGCCGAAGGGCACCCGGCCGATTCCGCTGCTGATTTCGATGCGTCGGTCTGGCCGCCGACCGGTGCCGACCCCGTCGAACTGGACGGGTTCTACGAGGCTCGCACGGCCGAAGGCTTCGCCTACGGCCCGGTCTTCCAGGGTCTGCGGGCCGCGTGGCGGCGGGATGGCGAGGTCTTCGCCGAGGTGAGCCTGCCGGAGAGTGCGGGGAGCGATGCGGAGGCGTTCGGCCTGCATCCTGCCCTGCTGGACTCTGTGTTGCATGCGGGGTGGTTCTTGGACTCGTCGGGTGAGGGTGGTGGTGTGCCGTTCTCGTGGAGTGGAGTGTCGCTGCTGGCGTCGGGTGCCTCTGCGGTCCGGGTGAGGCTGGTGCGTGAGGTGGGTGGCGCGTTGTCGATCGTGGTGGCGGATCTGTCCGGGGCGTTGGTCGCGTCGGTGGAGTCGCTGGCGATGCGTGCGTTGTCGACGGAGGGTCTGGATGACGCGGCTGGGCTGACCAGGGACGCGTTGTTCCGGCTCGACTGGGTGCCGGTGCCGGCTTCTGCGTCCTCGGCAGGGGAGCCGCAGAGCTTGGCGGTGGCGGGCGAGGACGTGTTCGGCCTGGCCGACGCCCTTCGGGACGCAGGATCCGAGACAGAACTCGCGGCATCTCTCCGCGAGTTGGGCACCAACGGAGCGCAGGTGCCGGATGTGGTGCTGATCCCGGTGGCTGGAGAGTCGACCGATGTGGCTGCTACGGCCCATTCGCTGACGCATCGGGTTCTGGAGCAGATCCAGGAGCGGCTGTCGGACGAGAGGTTCGCGGAGTCCCGCTTCGTCTTTGTGACGCGGGGCGCGGTGGGTGGTTCGGATGTGGCGGCGGCCTCGGTGTGGGGTCTGGTGCGGTCGGCGCTGTCGGAGAATCCGGGTTGCTTCGGTCTGGTGGATCTGGATCCGGCGGGACCGGTCACGCTTCCTTCGATCGCGCTGAGTGCGGATGAACCGCAGGTGATCGTGCGGGACGGTGGTGTTCTGGTCGGTCGGCTGGTCCGCAGGGCGGCGGGCGAGATCGCGGCGGGGCCGGTGTGGGGTGGTGACGGCCGTGTGCTGATCACTGGTGGTACGGGTGGTCTGGGCGCGGTGGTGGCCCGTCATCTGGTGACGGAGCACGGTGTGCGCCGTCTGTTGCTGGTCAGCCGTCGGGGCCTGGGCGCCGAGGGCGTCGAGGAGTTGGTGGGTGAGCTGTCGCAGCTGGGTGCCGAGGTGGTGGTCGAGGCGTGCGACGTGGCCGACCGTGACGCGCTCGTGGACCTGCTGGCACGCCACAGTGTCTCCGCGGTGATTCATGCGGCCGGTGTGCTGGACGACGGTGTGGTGGGTTCGCTGACGCCGGAGCGGCTGGATGCCGTGTTGCGGCCGAAGGTGGATGCGGCGTGGAATCTGCATGAGCTGACCCGTGGTGCTGGGTTGTCGGCGTTTGTGGTGTTCTCGTCGGTCGCGGCGATGTTCGGTAGTGCGGGGCAGGGCAATTACGCGGCGGGCAATGCGTTTTTGGATGCGTTGATGGAGCGTCGGCGGGCGGAGGGTCTGCCGGGTGTGTCGTTGGCGTGGGGTCCGTGGGAGCAGTCCGGTGGGATGACCGGGACTCTGGCGGAGGCTGATGCCGAGCGGATGGCTCGTGCGGGTGTGCCGGCGTTGTCGGTGGCGTTGGGTGTGGCGTTGTTCGATGCGGCGTTGGCTGCGGGTGATGCTGTGGTGGCGCCGGTGCGGTTGGATCTTGCGGTGTTGCGGGCGCTGGGTGATGTTCCGGTGCTGTTGCGGTCGTTGGTCCGGGTGCGGTCGCGTCGTGCGGTTGCTGCGGTGGGCGGGGTGGCTGCGGGTCTGGTGGAGCGGCTGTCGGCGCTGACGGTGGTGGAGCGCCAGGAGGTGTTGCTGGACCTGGTGCGTGGGCAGGTCGCGCTGGTTCTGGGGCATGCGGACGCCAATGCGGTCAACCCGGAGCGTGCCTTCCGCGAGCTGGGCTTCGACTCGCTCACGGCCGTCGAACTGCGCAACCGGCTCAATACAGCAAGCGGGTTGCGTCTCCCGGCCACGATGGCCTTCGACTACCCGACCGTTCAGACACTCGTTGACCACCTGCTCGACGAACTGCTGGGATCGGACGCGACGGTTGTTGCACCGGTCGCGACGCGCACGGCTTCGGTGGCCGACGACCCGATCGTGGTCGTGGGCATGAGCTGCCGGTACCCGGGCGGGGTGACCTCACCCGAGGATCTGTGGCGACTGGTCACGGAGGGGGCGGATGCTGTTTCCGGCTTCCCGACCAATCGTGGCTGGGACGTCGACGGGCTCTACAACCCCGACCCCGACCACATGGGTACCTCGTACACGCGCCAAGGCGGGTTCCTGCACACGGCAGATGAGTTCGACCCGGCGTTCTTCGGGATGAGCCCGCGCGAGGCGCTGGCGACCGACTCCCAGCAGCGGCTGCTGCTCGAAGCGTCGTGGGAGGCGATCGAGCGTTCCGGGATCGACCCGGTCTCGCTCAAGGGCAGCGACACCGGCGTGTTCGCAGGTGTCATGTACAGCGACTACACCTCTCTGCTGGGCGGCCCGGAGTTCGAGGGCTTCCAGGGAGGCGGAAGTACGAGTCTGGCGTCGGGCCGGGTGTCGTACACCCTGGGTCTTGAGGGCCCGGCGGTGACGGTGGACACGGCGTGTTCGTCGTCGCTGGTGGCCATGCACTGGGCGATGCAGGCGCTGCGCAGCGGTGAGTGCTCGCTGGCCCTGGCCGGTGGTGTGACGGTGATGTCGACCCCGACGGTGTTCGTCGACTTCTCCCGGCAGCGGGGTCTGTCACCCGATGGCCGGTGCAAGGCGTTCTCCGAGTCGGCCGACGGTGTCGGCTGGTCGGAGGGTGTCGGCATGGTGGTGCTGGAGCGGCAGTCCGACGCGGTGCGCAACGGTCACGAGATTCTGGCCGTGGTGCGGGCAGTGCGGTCAATCAGGACGGTGCGTCCAACGGTCTGACGGCGCCCAACGGTCCCTCGCAGCAGCGTGTGATTCGTCAGGCGCTTGCCAGCGGCGGGTTGTCGGCCGGGGACGTGGATGTGGTCGAGGCGCACGGTACGGGCACCACGTTGGGTGACCCGATCGAGGCGCAGGCGTTGTTGGCGACGTACGGGCGGGACCGTGACGAGGGCCGGCCGTTGCTGCTGGGCTCGGTGAAGTCGAACATCGGCCACACCCAGGCCGCCGCCGGTGTCGCCGGTGTCATCAAGATGATCATGGCGATGCGGCACGGTGTGCTTCCGCAGACGCTGCATGTGGACGCTCCGTCCTCGCACGTGGACTGGTCCGCGGGCGCCGTGGAGCTGCTGACCGAGTCGACGCCGTGGCCCGAGACCGGCCGTGTCCGACGCGGGGCGGTGTCGTCCTTCGGGATCAGTGGTACGAACGCGCACGTGATCCTGGAGCAGCCGGCGCACGTCATCCAGGGAACAGTGGTGAAGAGGCCCAAGGCTCCCGTGGTGGAGCTGGGTGCGGTGCCGTGGGTGCTGTCCGGCAAGACGCCGGAGGCGCTGCGCGGCCAGGCCGCCAGGCTGCTGGCTTCGATGGAGGAGCGGCCGGAGCTGCGGCCGGTGGACGTCGGGTACTCGCTGGCCACAGGCCGGTCGAAGTTCGAGCACCGTGCGGTGGTGCTGGCGGGTGAGTCCGCTGATGCGGTGGCCGCGCTGACTGCTCTTGCGTCCGGTGCTGGGGATGCCTCGGTGGTGTCGGGTGCGGTGGTCGGTGGCAGGTCGGCGGTGTTGTTCTCGGGTCAGGGTTCGCAGCGGTTGGGGATGGGCCGGGAGTTGTACGGCCGCTTCCCGGTGTTTGCCGAGGCGCTGGATGCGGCTCTGGCTGTACTGGGTCCGCTGCTGGAGCGCCCGCTGCGTGAGGTGATGTGGGGCGAGGACGTCGAGCTGTTGAACGAGACGGGCTTCACTCAGCCGGCGTTGTTCGCCATCGAGGTGGCGTTGTTCCGGCTGGTGGAGTCGTGGGGTGTCAAGCCCGATTTCGTGGCCGGGCATTCCATTGGTGAGATCGCGGCGGCGCATGTGGCGGGGGTGTTCTCGCTGGAGGATGCCTGCAAGCTGGTGGCGGCGCGGGCGCGGCTGATGCAGGCGCTGCCGGCCGGTGGTGCGATGGTGGCGGTGCGGGCGGCGGAGGACGAGGTCCTGCCGCTGCTGGTCGAGGGTGTGTCGATCGCGGCCGTCAACGGCCCCTCGTCCATGGTCATCTCCGGTGACGAGCAGAAGGTCCTGGAGGTCGCGGCGCGGCTGGCGGAGCAGGGGCGCAAGACGACGCGCCTGCGGGTCTCGCACGCCTTCCACTCGCCGTTGATGGATCCGATGCTGGAGGAGTTCCGCACGGTCGCGGAGAGCCTGTCGTACGAGGCTCCGCGCATCGCGGTGGTCTCCCACCTGACCGGCGCCGTGGCGAGCGCCGAGGAGCTGTGTTCGGCCGGGTACTGGGTACGTCACGTCCGCGAGGCCGTGCGCTTCGCCGACGGCATCCGGACCCTCGCCGAACATGACGTGACCACGTTCCTGGAACTGGGCCCGGACGGCGTGCTCTCCGCCATGGCCCAGGAATCCGCACCTGAAGACGCGGCGCTCGTACCAATGCTTCGTAAGAACCGGTCCGAGGAGCTGTCGGTTGTTGCGGCGTTGTCCCAACTGCACGTGTGTGGCGTGGTGGTGGACTGGGCGCGGTTCTTCGAGGGCACCGGGGCGTCGCGGGTGGATGTTCCGACGTACGCCTTCGAGCACCAGTCGTTCTGGCCTCGGAGCCTGCGCGGCGGCGCTGATGACGCGGCGGCGGTCGGACTGGTGTCGGCCGGTCACCCCCTGCTCAACGGCATAGTGGAGCTGGCCGAAGGCGAGGGCGTGCTGTTCACCAGCCGCTTGGCGATCCAGTCGCATCCGTGGTTGGCCGATCATGCCGTGAGGGGCCGGGTCCTGGTGCCGGGCACGGCGTTGCTGGAGTTGGCGGTCCGAGCGGGCGACGAGGTCGGCTGCGACCGGGTCGACGAACTGACCCTGGCAGCGCCGCTCGCCCTCCCGGAGCGCGGTGCGGTTCAGGTGCAGGTCGCGATCGGTACTCCCGATGAGTCGGGCCGGCGTTCGGTGGGAATCCACTCTCGACCGGAGGGCGCGGACTCGCCCTGGACGCAGCATGCCTCGGGTGTGCTGGCAGTCGGAGGCCGGGCATCCGTTGACGGCTTTGATGCGGCGGTGTGGCCGCCTGCGGGCGCCGTGGCGGTGGATGTCGAGGGCTGCTACGAGCGCTTTGCCGAGCTGGGCTTTGCTTACGGCCCGGTCTTCCAGGGTCTGCGGGCCGCGTGGCGGCGGGATGGCGAGGTCTTCGCCGAGGTGAGCCTGCCGGAGAGTGCGGGGAGCGATGCGGAGGCGTTCGGCCTGCATCCTGCCCTGCTGGACTCTGTGTTGCATGCGGGGTGGTTCTTGGACTCGTCGGGTGAGGGTGGTGGTGTGCCGTTCTCGTGGAGTGGAGTGTCGCTGCTGGCGTCGGGTGCCTCTGCGGTCCGGGTGAGGCTGGTGCGTGAGGTGGGTGGCGCGTTGTCGATCGTGGTGGCGGATCTGTCCGGGGCGTTGGTCGCGTCGGTGGAGTCGCTGGCGATGCGTGCGTTGTCGACGGAGGGTCTGGATGACGCGGCTGGGCTGACCAGGGACGCGTTGTTCCGGCTCGACTGGGTGCCGGTGCCGGCTTCTGCGTCCTCGGCAGGGGAGCCGCAGAGCTTGGCGGTGGCGGGCGAGGACGTGTTCGGCCTGGCCGACGCCCTTCGGGACATGGGCGCACACTCTGAACAGGCCGCAAACCCGGGGGCGTTGACTGCACGTGACTCCGTCATGCCGACAGTGGTGCTGATCCCGGTGGCGGGGGAGCGGGGCGCTGACACTGCGGACGCGACGCGGTCGCTGACGCATCGGGTTCTGGAGCAGATCCAGGAGCGGCTGTCGGACGAGAGGTTCGCGGAGTCCCGCTTCGTCTTCGTGACGCGGGGCGCGGTGGAAGGCCATGACCTGGCAGCGGCGGCCGCACGTGGCCTCGTGCGGTCGGCGCAGTCGGAGAATCCGGGTTGCTTCGGTTTGGTGGATCTGGATCCGGCGGGACCGGTCACGCTGCCTTTGATCGCGCTGAGTGCGGATGAGCCGCAGGTGATCGTGCGGGGCGGTGGTGTTCTGGTCGGTCGGCTGGTTCGCAGGGCGCCTGCGGACCAGGACGTGAGTCCGGTGTGGGGTGGTGATGGCCGTGTGCTGATCACTGGTGGTACGGGTGGTCTGGGCGCGGTGGTGGCCCGTCATCTGGTGACGGAGCACGGTGTGCGCCGTCTGCTGTTGGTCAGCCGTCGGGGCCTGGGCGCCGAGGGCGTCGAGGAGTTGGTGGGTGAGCTGTCGGAGCTGGGTGCCGAGGTCCTGGTCGAGGCGTGCGATGTCTCTGACCGGAGTGCGCTCTCGGCTCTGCTCGCCCAGCACACCGTCTCCGCGGTGATTCATGCGGCGGGTGTGCTGGACGACGGTGTGGTGGGTTCGCTGACGCCGGAGCGGCTGGATGCCGTGTTGCGGCCGAAGGTGGATGCGGCGTGGAATCTGCATGAGCTGACCCGTGGTGCTGGGTTGTCGGCGTTTGTGGTGTTCTCGTCGGTCGCGGCGATGTTCGGTAGTGCGGGGCAGGGCAATTACGCGGCGGGCAATGCGTTTTTGGATGCGTTGATGGAGCGTCGGCGGGCGGAGGGTCTGCCGGGTGTGTCGTTGGCGTGGGGTCCGTGGGAGCAGTCCGGTGGGATGACCGGGACTCTGGCGGAGGCTGATGCCGAGCGGATGGCTCGTGCGGGTGTGCCGGCGTTGTCGGTGGCGTTGGGTGTGGCGTTGTTCGATGCGGCGTTGGCTGCGGGTGATGCTGTGGTGGCGCCGGTGCGGTTGGATCTTGCGGTGTTGCGGGCGCTGGGTGATGTTCCGGTGCTGTTGCGGTCGTTGGTCCGGGTGCGGTCGCGTCGTGCGGTTGCTGCGGTGGGCGGGGTGGCTGCGGGTCTGGTGGAGCGGCTGTCGGCGCTGACGGTGGTGGAGCGCCAGGAGGTGTTGCTGGACCTGGTGCGTGGGCAGGTCGCGCTGGTTCTGGGGCATGCGGACGCCAATGCGGTCAACCCGGAGCGTGCCTTCCGCGAGCTGGGCTTCGACTCGCTCACGGCCGTCGAACTGCGCAACCGGCTCAACACCGTGACCGGGCTGCGGCTGTCGGCCACGCTGGTCTTCGACTACCCGACGGTCGAGACACTGGTCGCCCACCTGCTCGACGAATTGCTCGGTGCGGACGCGACAGTGGCTCTCCCGATCGCGGCGTCTGCGCAGTCGGTGGCCGACGACCCGATCGTGGTCGTGGGCATGAGCTGCCGGTATCCGGGCGGGGTGACCTCACCCGAGGACCTGTGGCGACTGGTCACCGAAGGCAGTGATGTGATCTCGGCCTTCCCGACCAACCGTGGTTGGGACGTCGACGGACTCTTCGACCCGGACCCCGACCACAAGGGCACCTCCTACACCCGCTCGGGCGGATTCCTGCACGACGCGGGCGAATTCGACCCGGCGTTCTTCGGGATGAGCCCGCGCGAGGCGCTGGCGACCGACTCCCAGCAGCGACTGCTGTTGGAGACGTCGTGGGAAGCGATCGAGCGGGCGGGCATCGACCCGGTCTCGCTGAGGGGCAGCGCGACCGGCGTCTTCGCCGGTGTCATGTACAACGACTACAGCGCAGTGCTGGCAGGCCCGGAGTTCGAGGGCTTCCAGGGCAGTGGCAGCTCCCCCAGTCTGGCGTCGGGCCGAGTGTCGTACACCCTGGGTCTTGAGGGTCCGGCGGTGACGGTGGACACGGCGTGTTCGTCGTCGCTGGTGGCGATGCACTGGGCGATGCAGGCGCTGCGCAGTGGTGAGTGCTCGCTGGCGCTGGCCGGTGGTGTGACGGTGATGTCGACTCCGGCGGTGTTCGTGGACTTCGCCCGGCAGCGGGGTCTGTCGGCCGATGGCCGGTGCAAGGCGTTCTCCGAGTCGGCCGACGGTGTCGGCTGGTCGGAGGGCGTGGGCATGGTGGTGCTGGAGCGGCAGTCCGACGCGGTGCGCAACGGGCACGAGATCCTGGCCGTGGTGCGGGGCAGTGCGGTCAACCAGGACGGTGCGTCCAACGGTCTGACGGCGCCCAACGGTCCCTCGCAGCAGCGTGTGATCCGTCAGGCGCTTGCCAGCGGCGGTCTGTCGATGGACGACGTGGATGTGGTCGAGGCGCACGGTACGGGCACCACGTTGGGTGACCCGATCGAGGCGCAGGCGTTGTTGGCGACGTACGGGCGGGACCGTGACGAGGGCCGGCCGTTGCTGCTGGGCTCGGTGAAGTCGAACATCGGCCACACTCAGGCCGCCGCCGGTGTCGCCGGTGTCATCAAGATGATCATGGCAATGCGGCACGGTGTGCTCCCGCAGACGCTGCACGTGGACGCCCCGTCCTCGCACGTGGACTGGTCCGCGGGCGCCGTGGAGCTGCTGACCGAGTCGACGCCGTGGCCCGAGACCGGCCGCAGGCGCCGCGCCGGCGTCTCGTCCTTCGGCATCAGCGGCACCAACGCGCACGTGATCCTGGAGCAGCCGGCGCACGTCATTCAGGGAACCGTCCTGGACGGTACGGAAACCTCTGCCGCCGAGTCCGGTGCGGCGCCGTGGATTCTCTCCGGCAAGACGCCGGAGGCGCTGCGCGGCCAGGCCGCCAGGCTGCTGGCTTCGTTGGAGGAGCGGCCGGAGCTGCGGCCGGTGGATGTCGGCTATTCGCTGGCCACGGGCCGCTCGAAGTTCGACCACCGCGCGGTGGTGCTGCCGGGCGCCTCCGCCGATGCGGTACGAGCCCTCGCGGCTTTGGCATCCGGTGCCCCGCATCTTTCGGTGGTGTCGGGTGCGGTGGTCGGTGGCAGGTCGGCGGTGTTGTTCTCGGGTCAGGGTTCGCAGCGGTTGGGGATGGGCCGGGAGTTGTACGGCCGCTTCCCGGTGTTTGCCGAGGCGCTGGATGCGGCTCTGGCTGTACTGGGTCCGCTGCTGGAGCGCCCGCTGCGTGAGGTGATGTGGGGCGAGGACGTCGAGCTGCTGAATGAGACGGGCTTCACTCAGCCGGCGTTGTTCGCCATCGAGGTGGCGTTGTTCCGCCTGGTGGAGTCGTGGGGTGTCAAGCCCGATTTCGTGGCCGGGCATTCCATCGGTGAGATCGCCGCCGCGCATGTGGCGGGGGTGTTCTCGCTCAAGGACGCGGCCCGGCTGGTGGCGGCGCGGGCGCAACTGATGCAGGCGCTGCCGGCGGGTGGTGCGATGGTGGCGGTGCGGGCGGCGGAGGACGAGGTGCTGGCGCTGCTGGCCGAGCGGGAGGGCCAGGTCTCTATTGCGGCGGTCAACGGCCCGTCGTCCGTAGTGATCTCCGGTCATGAGGACGTGGTCCTGGAGGTCGCGGCGCGACTGGAGGAGGACGGCCGCAAGGCCACCTGGCTGCGGGTCTCGCACGCGTTCCACTCGCCGTTGATGGATCCGATGCTGGAGGAGTTCCGGACGGTCGCGGAGAGCCTGTCGTATGCCGAGCCGGTCATCCCGGTGGTGTCGAACCTGACCGGGGTGGTGGCGTCGGCCGAGGAGCTGTGTTCGGCCGGGTACTGGGTGCGGCATGTCCGTGAGGCCGTGCGCTTCGCCGACGGCATCCGGACCCTCACCGAACAGGGCGTGACCACGTTCCTGGAACTGGGCCCGGACGGGGTGCTCTCCGCCATGGCCCAGGAATCCGTGCCCGAGGGGGCCGTGACCGTACCGGCACTCCGCAAGGGCAGGGACGAGGAACTGACCGCGCTCACCGCGCTGGCTCAGCTGCACGTCCGGGGTGTTCCGACAGAGTGGACGGCGTTGTTCACCGGGGCGCGACGAGTTGCTGTACCCACCTATGCCTTCCAACGCCAATGGTTCTGGCCGGCCGGGCCCCTCGGGGGCACTGGGGACGTACGCGCCGCCGGGCTGGAATCCGCTGGACACCCGCTTCTGGGTGCCACGGTTGAATTGGCCGGAACCGAAGGCGCGTTGGTCACAGGCCGACTGTCCGTACAGGCGCAGCCGTGGCTCGCCGACCATGTGGTGATGGGCCGGGTCCTCCTTCCGGGGACGGCTCTGCTGGAGCTGGCGATCCGGGCGGGCGACGAGGTCGGCTGTGATCGCGTCGAGGAGCTGACACTGGCCGCGCCGCTCGTCCTGCCCGACCATGGTGCGGTTCAGGTTCAGGTCGCAGTCGGTGCTCCCGACGAGTCGGGCCGGCGTTCGGTGGAGATTCACTCCCGCCTGGAGGGCGCGGACTCACCCTGGACGCAGCATGCCTCGGGTGTTTTGGCGGTGGGTGACCAGGCATCGGCTGATGACTTCGATACTGCGGTGTGGCCGCCTGCGGGTGCGGAGGCGCTGGACGTCGGGGGCTGCTACGAGCGGTTCGCGGAGCTGGGCTTCGCTTACGGCCCGGTGTTCCAGGGTCTGCGGGCCGCGTGGCGGCGGGGCGGTGAGGTCTTCGCCGAGGTGGGCCTGCCGGAGAGCGCGCAGGGTGATGCGGCCGCGTTCGGTCTGCATCCGGCTCTGCTGGACTCGGCGCTGCACGCTTCCATGCTCGTCGGTGAGGCGAGCGGCGAGGGCGGTGGTGGTCTGCCGTTCTCGTGGGAGGGTGTGTCGCTCGTCGCGTCGGGTGCTTCCGCGCTGCGGGTGCGGATCGCTCCGGTGACCGGTCGGGACGCGGTGTCGATCTCCGTGGCCGACCTGTCCGGGGCGCCGGTCGCCTCAGTCGACTCACTGCTTGTACGCGCGGTGACGAAGGAGGAACTGAACGGCTCCGCCGATGGGGCCGCGGACTCGCTGTTCGGCCTGCAGTGGATGCCGGTGACGGCGGTGTCCGAGGCGCACGCCCCGGGCTCGGTCGTCGTCCTCGGCCCGGATGCGTTCGGCCTCGCCGAGGTACTGGCCAAGTGCGGTACCAATGCGCAGACATACGCCGATCCGGCGGCGCTGACGGCCGGTGAACCCCCGGTACCGGCCACTGTTCTGGTGAGCATCGCCAGTACGGGCGAGAGCGATGTCGTGGAGTCGGTTCACACACTCACGGCTGAGGTCCTGGCTCTGGTGCAGGGCTGGTTGGCTGAGGAGCGGTTCGCCGGCTCGCGGCTGGTGTTCGTCACGCGCGGCGCTGTGGCCGTGGACGGCGGCACGGTGGCCGACCTGGCGGCGGCCTCCGTATGGGGGCTGGTGCGGACGGCACAGACGGAGAACCCCGGCAGCTTCGGACTGCTGGACCTCGCCACCGGCGCTCCGTCCCCGTCCGCGCTGCGAAAGGCACTCGGCAGCGACGAACCGCAACTGATCATCAGCGACGACATCGTCCGCGCTGGACGACTCACCCGCGTGTCCCTCCCCAGTGACGAGAGTCAGGACGGGAACGAGGCATCTGTGGTGGGGTTCGGTGAGGGTACGGTCCTGGTTACTGGTGGTACGGGTGGGTTGGGTGCGGTTTTGGCCCGGCATTTGGTGGTGGAGCGTGGTGTGCGTCATCTGCTGTTGGTGAGCAGGCGGGGTGCGGAGGCTGTGGGTGCGGCTGAGTTGGTCGCGGAGCTGTCGGCGCGGGGTGCGTCGGTGTCTGTTGTGGCGTGTGATGTCGCTGATCGGGTGGCTGTGGCGGAGTTGCTGGCCGGTGTGTCGGTTGAGTGTCCGTTGTCGGCTGTGGTGCATGCGGCGGGTGTGCTGGATGACGGTGTGGTGGGTTCGCTGACGCGGGAGCGGCTGGATGGGGTGTTGCGTCCGAAGGTGGATGCGGCGTGGCATCTGCATGAGTTGACGCGTGAGGCTGGGTTGTCGGCGTTTGTGGTGTTCTCGTCGGTGGCTGGTGTGTTCGGTGGGGCGGGGCAGGGTAATTACGCGGCGGCGAATGCGTTCCTGGACGGGTTGGTGGCGCGGCGTCGGGCCGAGGGTCTGGCGGGTGTGTCGTTGGCGTGGGGTCCGTGGGACCAGGCGGGTGGCATGACGGGGGGTGTGAGTGAGGCGGATATGCAGCGGCTGGCCCGTTCGGGTATGCCTCCGCTTTCCGTGGAGCAGGGCCTCACCCTGTTCGACACCGCACTCGCCTCGGGCGAGACCGCAGTGGTGCCGGTCCGGCTGGATCTCGCCACCCTGCGATCGCAGGGCGAAGCGCCCTCGCTTCTGCGGGCGTTGGTTCGAACCCGCCTTCACTCCCGTCGGAGCGCGGTCGCGGGATCGGTCACTGCCCAGGGGCTGCTCGCCCGACTGGCCGGACTGACCGCGGCTGCCCGCCGCGAGGCACTGCTGGATCTCGTGCGCGATCAGGTCGCTCTTGTGCTCGGCCACACCGGTGTGGCAGCCGTGAGCCCCACGTCCCAGTTCAGGGAATTGGGCTTCGACTCGCTGATGGCGGTGGAACTGCGGAACCAGTTGAGCGCGGTGACAGGTCTGCGATTGACCGCCACGCTGATCTTCGACTACCCGACCGCGACAGCGCTGGCCGACCACCTCAGGGACGAGCTGTTCGGCACCGACACCCAGGCCGCGGTCCCGGTCGGGGTGCTGCCGCCGGTGGCCGACGATCCGATCGTGGTCGTGGGCATGAGCTGCCGGTACCCGGGTGAGGTCGCCTCGCCGGAGGATCTGTGGCGACTGGTCACGGAGGGGACGGATGCTGTTTCCGGCTTCCCGACCAACCGGGGCTGGGACGTCGACGGGCTCTACAACCCCGACCCGGCCCACGCGGGCACGTCGTACACCCGGTCGGGCGGTTTCCTCCAGAACGCGGGCGATTTCGACCCGGCGTTCTTCGGGATGTCGCCGCGTGAGGCGATGGCGACGGACTCCCAGCAGCGACTGCTGCTCGAAGCGTCGTGGGAGGCGATCGAGCGAGCAGGCATCGACCCGGCGTCGCTGCGGGAAAGCCGGACCGGCGTGTATGCCGGTGTGATGTACAACGACTACGGCACCACCCTGAACGGCAAGCAGTTCGAGGGCCACCAGGGCCAGGGCAGCGCCGGGAGTGTCGCCTCGGGCCGGGTGTCGTACACCCTGGGTCTTGAGGGTCCGGCGGTGACGGTGGACACGGCGTGTTCGTCCTCGCTGGTGGCCATGCACCTGGCCGCTCAAGCCCTGCGCAGTGGTGAATGCACCCTGGCCCTGGCCGGCGGTGTGACGGTCATGTCGACCCCCGGCACGTTCGTGGAGTTCTCCCGGCAGCGGGGTCTGTCACCCGATGGCCGGTGCAAGGCGTTCTCCGAGTCGGCCGACGGTGTCGGCTGGTCGGAGGGCGTGGGCATGGTGGTGCTGGAGCGGCAGTCCGACGCGGTGCGCAACGGTCACGAGATTCTGGCCGTGGTGCGGGGCAGTGCGGTCAATCAGGACGGTGCGTCCAACGGTCTGACGGCGCCCAACGGTCCCTCGCAGCAGCGTGTGATCCGTCAGGCGCTTGCCAGCGGCGGGTTGTCGGCCGGGGACGTGGATGTGGTCGAGGCGCATGGCACCGGTACGTCACTGGGTGACCCGATCGAGGCGCAGGCGTTGTTGGCGACGTACGGGCGGGACCGTGACGAGGACCGGCCGTTGCTGCTGGGCTCGGTGAAGTCCAACATCGGCCACACCCAGGCCGCCGCCGGTGTCGCCGGTGTCATCAAGATGGTGATGGCGATGCGGCACGGAGTGCTCCCGCAGACCCTGCACGTGAGCGAGCCGTCGTCCCATGTGGACTGGTCGGCCGGTGCCGTGGAGCTGCTGACCGAGTCGGCCCCGTGGCCGGAAGCGGGCAGGGCGAGGCGCGCGGGTGTGTCGTCCTTCGGGATCAGCGGTACGAACGCGCACATCATCCTGGAACAGCCCGAGCAGGTCGCCGAGATCGTGCACGACCCGGCCGCTTCCACGTCCGCATCACCGGGCGTGGTGCCGTGGGTCCTGTCCGGCAGGACGCCGGAGGCGCTGGCTGCCCAGGCGGCACGGTTGCTGTCGGTGGTGGACGCCGAGACGGCTCCCCGTCCGGTGGACGTCGGTTACTCGCTGGTGACGAGCCGGTCGGTGTTCGAGCACCGTGCGGTGGTGCTGGCGGGTGACTCTGCCGATGCGGTACGAGCCCTCGCGGCTTTGGCATCCAGTGCCCCGCATCTTTCGGTGGTGTCGGGTGCGGTGGTCGGTGGCAGGTCGGCGGTGTTGTTCTCGGGTCAGGGTTCGCAGCGGTTGGGGATGGGCCGGGAGTTGTACGGCCGCTTCCCGGTGTTCGCGGAGGCGCTGGATTCCGTACTGGTGCTGCTGGACGGCGAGTTGGGCCGTTCGCTGCGTGAGGTGATGTGGGGCGAGGACGCCGAGCTCCTGAACGAAACGGGCTTCACTCAGCCCGCGTTGTTCGCCATCGAGGTGGCGCTGTTCCGGCTGGTGGAGTCGTGGGGTGTCAAGCCCGACTTCGTGGCGGGGCACTCCATCGGTGAGATCGCGGCGGCGCATGTGGCGGGGGTGTTCTCGCTCAAGGACGCGGCCCGGCTGGTGGTGGCGCGGGCGAGGCTGATGCAGGCGCTGCCGGCCGGTGGTGCGATGGTGGCGGTGCAGGCGGTGGAGGACGAGGTGCTGGCGCTGCTGGCCGAGCGGGAGGGCCAGGTCTCGATCGCGGCCGTCAACGGCCCGTCGTCCGTGGTGATCTCCGGTGACGAGCAGAAGGTCCTGGAGGTCGCGGCGCAACTGGCCGAGCTGGGGCGTAAGACGACGCGTCTGCGGGTTTCGCACGCGTTCCACTCGCCGTTGATGGATCCGATGCTGGAGGAGTTCCGGACGGTCGCGGAGGGTCTGTCGTTTGCCGAGCCGGTCATCCCGGTGGTGTCGAACCTGACGGGGGTGGTGGCGAGCGCCGAGGAGCTGTGTTCGGCCGGGTACTGGGTACGTCACGTCCGCGAGGCCGTGCGCTTCACCGACGGCATCCGGAACCTCGCCGAACAGGGCGTGACCACGTTCCTGGAGCTGGGCCCGGACGGCGTGCTCTCCGCCATGGCCCAGGAATCCGCACCTGAGGACGCGGCGCTCATACCGATGCTCCGCAAGGACCGGGACGAGGAATTGACCGCGCTCACCGCGCTGGCTCGCCTCCACGTGCGCGGTACGGTGCCCGACTGGACCGCGGTGTTCGCCGGAACGGGCGCGCGTCGGGTCGAGTTGCCGACGTACGCCTTCCAGCACCAGTGGTTCTGGCCGGCCGGTTCGCAGGCCAGTGCGGCCGGGGACGTACGAGGTGCGGGGCTCGGTTCGGCCGAGCATCCGTTGCTGGGTGCGGCCGTCGAACTCGCCGCGGGCCAAGGGGTGCTGTTCACCGGGAGGTTGTCGGTCCAGTCGCACCCGTGGCTCGCCGACCATGTGGTGATGGGCCGGGTCCTCCTTCCGGGGACGGCTCTGCTGGAGCTGGCAATCCGGGCGGGTGACGAGGTCGGCTGCGACCGGGTGGAGGAGCTGACGCTGGCCGCGCCGCTGACCCTTCCGGAGCGCGGAGCGGTGCAGCTGCAGGTCGCAGTCGGTACCCCCGACGAGTCGGGCCGGCGTTCCGTCGGCGTCTACTCCCGTCCCGAAGGAGCGGCGGACGCACCGTGGACGCAGCACGCCACGGGCGAACTGACCGGCCGTTCCGAAGAAACGGAGAGCGGCTTCGATGCGACGGTGTGGCCGCCTGCGGGTGCGGAAGCGCTGGACGTCGAGGGCTGCTACGAGCGGTTCGCCGAGCTGGGCTTCGCTTACGGCCCGGTGTTCCAGGGTCTGCGGGCCGCGTGGCGGCGGGACGGTGAGGTCTTCGCCGAGGTGAGCCTGCCGGAGAGCGCGCAGGGTGATGCGGCCGCGTTCGGTCTGCACCCCGCTCTGCTCGACTCGGCGCTGCACGCTTCCATGCTCGTCGGTGAGGCGAGCAGCGAGGGCGGTGGTGGTCTGCCGTTCTCGTGGGAGGGCGTGTCGCTGCACGCGACAGGCGCCTCGACTCTGCGGGTGCGGCTCGCGCCGCTCGGCAAGGACGCGGTCTCCGTGGCCGCCGCCGACACCTCCGGGGTGCCGGTCGCCTCGGTCGCCTCGCTGCTGGTGCGGAGGGTCTCCAGCGAACAGCTGAACGGGCCCGCCGGAGTCGGCAGGGATTGCCTGTTCGGTGTGGAGTGGATGCCGGTCACGGCCGTGACCGCGCTGGATGTCCAGCAGCCGGTCGCCGTCCTCGGCCCGGATCCGTTCGGCCTCGCCGACGTACTGGCCGAGTCCGGTGCGAGCGTGGAGACGTACGCCGATCCGGTGGCGCTGGCGGCGGGGGAGTCCCCGGTGCCGAGCACTGTTCTGGTCGGTGTCGCCGATACGTCCGGCAGCGACATCCCGGGGTCGGCGCACGCGCTGGCCGCTGAGGTCCTGGCTCTGGTGCAGGGCTGGTTGGCTGAGGAGCGGTTCGCCGGCTCGCGGCTGGTGTTCGTCACCCGCGGCGCTGTGGCCGTGGACGGCGGCACGGTGGCCGACCTGGCGGCAGCCACCGTGTGGGGTCTGGTCCGAGCGGCGCACTCGGAGAACCCGGGCTGCTTCGGACTGCTGGATCTCGACCCGGCGGCCGGCGCCGACGTATCGGCGCCGGCCCTGCGGGCTCTCGGCTCCGACGAACCGCAGGTGGTCCTCCGGGGCGGCGAGGTCAGGGCCGCCAGGCTGGACCGCGTGCCGCTCCCGGAGCCAGTCGTCCCGGCAGACGGCGAGACAGGAGAGACTGACGAGGCCCCTGTGGTGGGGTTCGGTGAGGGTACGGTCCTGGTTACTGGTGGTACGGGTGGGTTGGGTGCGGTTTTGGCCCGGCATTTGGTGGTGGAGCGTGGTGTGCGTCATCTGCTGTTGGTGAGCAGGCGGGGTGCGGAGGCTGTGGGTGCGGCTGAGTTGGTCGCGGAGCTGTCGGCGCGGGGTGCGTCGGTGTCTGTTGTGGCGTGTGATGTCGCTGATCGGGTGGCTGTGGCGGAGTTGCTGGCCGGTGTGTCGGTTGAGTGTCCGTTGTCGGCTGTGGTGCATGCGGCGGGTGTGCTGGATGACGGTGTGGTGGGTTCGCTGACGCGGGAGCGGCTGGATGGGGTGTTGCGTCCGAAGGTGGATGCGGCGTGGCATCTGCATGAGTTGACGCGTGAGGCTGGGTTGTCGGCGTTTGTGGTGTTCTCGTCGGTGGCTGGTGTGTTCGGTGGGGCGGGGCAGGGTAATTACGCGGCGGCGAATGCGTTCCTGGACGGGTTGGTGGCGCGGCGTCGGGCCGAGGGTCTGGCGGGTGTGTCGTTGGCGTGGGGTCCGTGGGACCAGGCGGGTGGCATGACGGGGGGTGTGAGTGAGGCGGATATGCAGCGGCTGGCCCGTTCGGGTATGCCTCCGCTTTCCGTGGAGCAGGGCCTCACCCTGTTCGACACCGCACTCGCCGGAGAGCGGGCCCTCGTACTGCCCGTGCGGCTGGACCTGGCCGCTCTCAGGACGCAGGGTGAGATACCGGCTCTGCTCCGCGGGCTGATCCGTACGCCGTCCCGGCGGGCGGTGACCGCAGCTCCGCAGTCGGCCGAGTCGCTCGGTCAGCGGCTGAACGCCATGCCGGAGGAGGAGCGGCGCGACGTTCTTCTGACGCTGGTCCGCGATCAGGCGGCAGCGGTTCTGGGGCACGCGGGCGGGTCGGCGGTAGGGGCCTCGCGGCAGTTCCAGGAACTGGGCTTCGACTCCCTGACGGCGGTGGAGTTCAGGAACCGGCTGAACGCGGCCACCGGGCTGCGCCTGCCGGCCACCCTGCTGTTCGACTACCCCACCCCCGTCGCCGTCGTGGACCACCTGTGGTCCCGGCTCGTGACGGAGGAGGCCGGCGGCGCCGGATCGGTGCTTGCCGTGCTCGACCGTCTGGAGAAGGCGATCACGGAGATGACGGTCGACGCGCAGGAGTTCAAGCACGTCGCCGGACGGATCGAGGTGCTGCGGACGAAGTGGGCCGAGCTGCGCCGGGAGTCGGCGAACGACACCGGAGAGCTCGACCTGGAGGCGGCGTCGGACGACGACGTGTTCGCTCTCCTGGACGACGAACTCGGACTGTCCTGAACCGCGGAGGCTTCGGGCAGGGGCGGAACTCCCTCCCCGAAGCCTCCGCCCACGGGGGACTTGCAGGCGGTTCGTGCCCTCACGAGGGGGTTCCGTCACCAATGTCCGCGCAGAGACTAGGGAATTTCCCACTGTCCCGCCTAGTGGAATGGGGGCGTCGGCCACCGGGTCGGCAGTACCGGCCGGCGAGGCGGGCGACGTCAGTCGTCCGTCCGCTCTGTTCGGCAGGAGCACCGCATGGAACGTCGGCTGCATCGGCGCGGGCAAGGTGCGCGCGGTGTGCGGCGTTCCGGCGCGCTCTCGTGACAGTGGTCCGGTCCCCGGACCGCTGCGCGGTTCAGGGCGTCCGGCCCAGCTCTAGGAGGATGCAAGACGATGACGACCTCCACCGAGGAGAGTCTCTGGGCACGGTGCTTCCATCCGGCACCGGACAGCTCGGAGCAACTCTTCTGTTTCCCCACGCGGGTGGCTCGGCGTCTTTCTACTTCCCGGTCTCCGCTCAGCTCTCCTCCGTGGCAGAGGTGTTCGCGGTTCAGTACCCCGGCCGTCAGGACCGGCGCAAGGAAACCAGCCCCGGCGATCTGGAAGTCCTGGCCGACCAGGTCTACGAGGCGTTGCGCAAGCAGCTCAGGGCCCGGCCCACCACGTTCTTCGGGCACAGCATGGGCGCGACGATCGCCTTCGAGGTCGCGCGGCGTTTCGAGGCCGACGGCGGTGAACTCTCCCATCTGTTCGTCTCGGGCCGGCGCGCACCGTCCCGCCACCGCGACGAGAGTGTGCACACACGCAGCGACGACGGCATCGTCGCGGAGCTGAAGCTGCTGTCCGGTACGAACACGGCGCTGCTCGGCGACGAGGAGATTCTTCGGATGATCCTCCCCGCGATCCGCAGCGACTATCAGGCCATCGAGACCTACCGCTGCGACCCGGACACAACGGTACGGGCCCCGATCTCGGCGCTCACCGGCGACAGTGACCCGAAAACCTCGCTGGACGAGGCTGAGGACTGGAGCCGGCACACCACGGGCGCCTTCGATCTGAAGGTCTTCCCCGGCGGGCACTTCTACCTGAGTGCACAGGCTCCGGCGGTGATCGCGTTACTGCGGAAACATCTGTCCACCGGCAGGTGAGCGGCCGCCCGTCCGGGTGAGCGCTCCCCGGGGGCGTCCACTCGTCCGTTCGCGTCCGGTCCGCCTTCTCGTGGGGGCCGGCCGGATGCCCGGCCGCCAGTGCCGCCCGCACGGCCGGTGCCCGTGCGACCGAGCCCAAATACGGCTCCCGTACGGCGCGTTGGTCACCGGCGCGGAGGGCACTCGACCAGTTCGCGTAGGTGTACGCCGCATTCCGGGCGGCGTCGCGTGATCTATGGTGCGGGATTTGTGATCATGTATCTCACGTCCGTTCATCGTTGCGTGTCAACTGCTTTTGCGGGATGGGGCGGAAAGCGGCGACGTGTGACTGCGCCCGTCGCGTTCCCCGAGAGGCGAGGAGACCTCGATGCTGGAACAGGCCGACCTCTCCGGTTTGTCCAGCGCCCTGGTCGGGCGCAGTCATGAGCTGCGGGTTCTGACCCGGCAGGCCGAGGCCGCACGCTCCGGGCGCGCGGGGCTGGTGATCCTTTCCGGTCCCGCGGGCATTGGGAAAACCAGCCTCCTCCAGACGTTCCTCAACAGCGACACGTGCCGCGACATGACCGTGCTGAACGGCTCCTGCGGCGAAGTTGTCGCGGGGACGGGGTACGGGGGCGTGCGCGAGCTGTTCGGTTCGCTGGGGCTGAGCGGTGCGGACGCCAGGAGCTCCCCTCTGCTGCGCGGCCCCGCCCGTCGTGCTCTGCCCGCGCTCACCTCCGGACAGATCGACCAGGAAAACCCCAGCGCCTCCGCCGCCTATCCGGCGCTGCACGGGTTGTACTGGTTAGCGGCCAACCTGATGGTGGACCGCCCGCTCGTCCTTGTGCTCGACGACGTGCACTGGTGCGACGAACGCTCCCTGGCCTGGGTGGACTTCCTGCTGCGGCGCGCGGAGGATCTTCCGCTGCTGGTGGTGCTCGCCCACCGCAGTGAGGCCGAACCGGTCGCCCCCTCCGTGCTGGCCGACATCGCGGCGCAGCGCAGCCCCACCATGGTGAGGCTGGCGCCGCTCACTCGCGCCGCCGTCGGGCAGCTGGCGCGGCAGGTCTTCCGGACGCCGGTCGCATCGGCTTTCGCCGACCGCGCCGCCACCGTCTCCGGCGGCAACCCCCTCAGGCTCAGCCGGCTCCTGGGCGAGCTGCGCGCCAGGGGCGTGCGGCCGGACGAAGAAGGAGTACGCAGAGTCGCCGAGGTGGGGGCCTCCGTGATCGCGTCCTCCGTGATCGCGCTGCTGGACAGCCTGCCGCTGTGGGTGCGGGAGGTGGCGCGTGCCATCGCGGTCCTGGGCGAGGAGACCCCCGAGCTGGTCGGCATGCTCGCCGAAGTGCCCCCGCGCGCGTCGCACAGGGCATCGCCGTACTGCGGCGTGCCGAGGTGCTCGCGGCGGACCGTGCGGACCTGGCGCACGACGTGATCCGCGCGTCCGCGCTCGAACCCGTCGGCGCGGAGGCACTGGCCGAGCTGCGCACCAGAGCCGCGCTGCTGCTGAGTGACGCCGGGCGGCCCGCCGAGGAGGTCGCGGGCCGGCTCATGCTCCTGCCGGCCCTCACACAACCCTGGATGCCGGCGGTGCTCCGTGAGGCGGCTGCCCAGGCCGAGGGGCGGGGCGCGCCCGAAGCCGCCGTCCGCTATCTGCACCGGGTGCTTGAGGCGGAACCGGACAGTGTGCCGGTACGTATCCAGCTGGCGGCATCGCTCGCGGAGACCAATCCGCCGGACGCCATCCGGGTGCTCGAAGAGGCACTGGGCCTGGCCGACGACGTACGGACCAGGGCCATGGCCGCCGTGCGGTACGGCATGGTCTGCCTGGCCGTTCAGCGCTCGCCCGAAGGCGTGCGAGTCCTCGAAGCGGTTCTGGCGGAGCTGGAGGCCGAACTGGGGCCCTGCCCGGACCCGTCCGACCGTGAACTGCACACACTGGTCGAGTCGACCCTGCTGATCGTAGGGTCGGACGAGAAGTCGACCGTCGCCGCGACGCTGGACCGGGCCGCGCTGCTGACCGCGCCTCCCGGAGACACGCCCGCCCAGCGCCAGATGCTCGCGATGATGACCGTCCTGTCCGCGATGGACGGTCGCTCGGCGGAACAGACGGTCGAGCAGGCCCGTCGCGCGCTCACCTCGCCCGGGGGTGAGCCGGAGGCATGGTCGTCGCTCGCCTCCTCCTTCGCCCTCAGCCTCGCCGACGAGGTCGAAGGGTCGCTGGGCGCGCTGGACCGCACGCTGGAGCGCAGCCAGGAGAACGCCGCGGTCTGGACCTTCGTGCTCGCCCTGTCCACCCGCGCCCTGGTGCTGCACGGAGCGGGCGCGTTTCCCGACGCGCTGGCCGACGCGCAGACCGCGTTCGAGATCGTCGGAGCGGAGAAGTGGGGGAGCGGCAGCGCACTGCCGCAGATCACGTTCGCGACCCTCCTGGTCGAGCGGGGAGAGGCCGAACAGGCCGAGACGGTGTTCCGCGCGATCAGACGCTCCGGTCTTGAGCGGTACGTACTGCAGTACCACCTGAGTCTGATGGCGCGGGCGCGGGCCCGCTGGGCGGTCGGTGACTGGGACGCGGCTCTCGCCCTGTATCTCGAATGCGGCCGGTCCCTCGATGAGTCCCGGTTCAGCAATCCGGTCTTCGCGCCCTGGTGGTCCGAGGCGGCCTGTCTGCTGGCGGTCATGAACCGGGGTGGCGAAGCGGGCGAGATGACCGAGTACGGCACCGAACTGGCCCAGCGCTGGGGCACACCGCGCGCACTCGGGCTCGCCGCACTCGCCCGCGGAGCGATCACCCCCGGCGCCGCGGGCATCGAGACGCTCACCGAAGCGGTCGCCGCCCTGGCGGATTCGCCTGCCAGGGCGGATCACGCCAAGGCCGAATTCATCCTCGGCCGCGCCCTGTTGAAGACGGGCGACCACCGCGGCGCCCGGGAGCATCTGCGCACCGCCACCGACCTCGCGCAGCGCTGCGGAGCCCTGGCGCTCGGTGGCGCCGCGCGCAGACTACTGGTCACCGCGGGCGGCAGGATGCGGAAGATGAGCGCCTCGCCTCTGGACATGCTGACCGGAATGGAACGCAGGGTGGCGGGTCTCGCCGCGGCCGGCGCCAGCAACCGCGCCATCGCAGAAGCCCTGTTCGTCACCGTACGCACTATTGAGACGCATTTGACCGGTGTCTACCGAAAGCTGGGCGTGAGTGGGCGTACCGAACTCGGGGCCGCGCTGTGCACACCGGACATCCCTGAGGGGCCACGTCCCGGCCGGGAATCCGAATCACGTTGGCGACGCTGAGGCGAACGGGCGGGGCCGTGCGTGTGACTGGCCAGAACACCGATAATCCGACTGTGCGACCCCTGGAGCCGACATGCGGGCCGGACGGCTACCGGGGAAGTGTTTGTCCGCCTGGACAGCGCCGTGCGCGCAGGACACCGGTCTTCCCGTCCGCCGCCCCGGACGAGGGGCGCTGGGGCTGGGAGCCCCGGGTGGGGCGGCTGGGCCGCGCGAGGCCCGACGTGCTGTACGCGGCCGTCCGGCATGTCGGTAAGACCGGGCCGCGACCGCTCTGTGCCCGGCCGGCCCCGGCTCCGGGCCGGCAGCGTGACCGCCGGTTCGATCGAGCCATGACATCGTTGCCTAACTCGGTCGAGGCGGCCCCGAGAAGCCGTCCGCCCACGGGGCGGACGTGCGGTGTCCGGCCCGTGACGCGGGCCTGTCCACCGCCCCCGCGCCGGACGCCGACGGTGGGTCACCGGTCGGGTCCGCCGAGCCGGCCGGTGGCGACAGCGTCCGGCTGCACAGAACGAGGGGAGACACCGGTGGCCGCCACCCCGCCCCGGCGGTCGAGCAATCCACGGAACATTGGCCGGGGCGCGGCCGCCTGCACCGTCCGAAAACAGACCAACCGGGAGATCGCGGATCGGCTCTCCCAGGACGGATGCGTGATGCACCCGCTTTCGGGGGTTGCCCGTCGAAAGCTCGGTGTCACCGGGCGTCAGGAACTGTGTGTGCAGCTGAGGGACATGAGAGATCGGCCGAGCGATGCTTCTTGAGCGGGAAGGAGAGCTGGACCGGCTGAGAGCCGCGCTGCGAGCCGCCCAGGAAGGCGACTCCTCGGTGATCCTGCTGGCGGGGCCGCTCGGCATCGGCAGAACCGCTTTGCTGCGCGAACTTGCCCGTACGGCCTGCGCCGCGGACGTACGCGTCCTGCGGGCGAACGCCGCCCCGATGGAGCGGGACTTCGCGTTCGGCGTGGTGCGCCAGCTGCTCGACAGTCTGCTGTCCGGCGCGACCGAGACGGAACGCAACCGGTGGGCGCGGCGGCCCGACCGCGTGGCCCGGCTGATGTCCGGCGTCGACGATCTGCCGACGGTGCACCCGCCCTCCGCAGCCGCGTTCGAGGAATGCCTGCACGGCCTGCGCTCGCTTCTGGCCGACGTCAGTGAGCACACCCCGCTGCTGATCCTCGTCGACGACCTCCAGTGGGCGGACTCCTCCTCCCTGCGCTGGCTCGCCCGCCTGGCCGGACAGTTGGAGGGTCTGCGGGTGATGCTCGTCTGGACGCTGCTGGACGGCGATCAGGGAGCGGGCCCTGCCCTGGTGCGTCAGCTCGTCGACGCCACGCGGACCCTGCGCCCCGCCGCGCTGTCGCGCGACGCCGTCCGGGCCATGATCCTCGAACGGTGCGGCGCGGCCGGACACGAGGAGTACGTACGCGCCTGCCATGAGGTGAGCCGCGGCAACCCGCTGTTCCTGACATCGCTTCTGCTGGGCATGGAAGCACAGGGCCACACTGTGGCCGACGAACACGCCGACCGGGTGCGCGCCCTGCGGCCCGCAGGGCTCCGGGAGCGGCTGGCGAGCCATCTGCGGACCCGGCCACGTGTGGTGCGCGAGGTGGCCGTGGCGGTCGCCGCCTTCGGCGGCCAGGGGGACCCGGCGCTCATCAGGGAACTGGCCGGAGTGGACGAAGACGGCTTGGGCACAGCGCGGCGCGCGCTGCGCGAGGCTGGACTGCTCACCGACGCAGGCGAACTGCGCTTCGTGCACCGCGTCGTGCAGGATGCCGTGGAATCCACCTTGACGGTGGCCGAGCGCGAGCGGCGGCACGCCGCCGCCGCGGACCTGCTGTACACCAACGGCCGTCCCACCGAGCAGATCGCCGACCACCTGATGGCCACCACCGCCATCGGTCGTCCCTGGGCGACGACAGTACTGCGGGCCGCGGCCGCCACCGCGATACGGCAGGGCGCGCCCGAGCGTGCCGCCCGCTATCTGCGCCGGGTGCTGCTCAGCCACCGTGCCCAGGGTCAGGCCCGGGCCGGGCTGCTGGTCGAACTGGCCACCGCTGAGGCGGACTTCGACCCCGAAGCCTGTTTGCGCCATGTCGTGCAGGCCATCCCTCTGCTGGCGACGGCACGCGACCGGGCCGTCGCCGTCCTGTGTATACCGCCGCCGCTGCTCGGCGCGGTGCACTCCTCCACCACCGAGCTGCTGCGCAGGGCCGCCGAGGGACTCGGCCCGCACGCCGGACTGGACGGTCCGACGCGCGAGCTGGGACTGCGACTGGAAGCCCGGCTGCGGCACTGCGGGCACGAGAACCCGGGCGAACTGGCCTCGTCCGTGGAGCGTCTGCACGGGCTGGGGCAGGAGCCCCCGGTGTATTCCGCGGCCGAACGCGAACTGATGACCGTGCTGCTCTTCTCCGTCACCCTCACCGGCCGCCTGCCGGCGGCCGAGGCGGCTCGCACGGCCGGCCGGATCCTGGAGCGCGAGCCGGTCGCATCGGGGTGTGCGAACACGGTGCTTCCCCTGGTGGTCGCCACGTTGTTCGCCGCCGAGTCGGTGGAGACCGTGGCTACCTGGCTCTCCACCCAGCATCGGAACCGACGGCGCAACCCGGCCGGTGCCGACGCGGTGCTCCTCTTCGCGGAGCGGGCGTTCGTCCTGGTCTCGCAGAGCAAACCCACTCTGGCCCGCGAATACGTCGAGCGCGCTCTGGCGCTGCCCGACGCCAACTGGCGTGAGGTGTCCACGATAATCCTGTCCTCTGTGGTGCTCGAACTGCGCGATCCGTTGCTCAGCGAGCAGGTCCTGGCCAGGGCCGGGCGGCGCAGGCCGACGGGTCTGGCCCTGGCGGCCTCGCTGCGGATTCTGCGGGCATCGGTGGACGCCCAGCGGGGCCTGCGGGCGCAGGCGCTGGAGAGTCTGCTCGCGTGCGGTCGGCAACTGGACGTATCGGGATGGCGCAATTCGGCGCTCTTCCCCTGGCGCCCGCAGGCCATCGGTCTCTATCAGCGCCTCGGTGACTCCCGTTCCGCGCTGCGGCTCGCCGAGGAGGAACTCGCCTGGGCCCGTTCGTGGGGGGCACCCGCCGCGCTGGGCCGCGCCCTGCGGCTGATGGGCTGGCTGCAGGGCGCCCAGGGCGTCCCCCTGCTGCGCGAGGCCGTCACGGTCCTGCGCGATTCGTCGTTCGGGCTCGAACTCGCCAGGACGCTCGTACTGCTGGGACGGCAGCTGGGCAGCGGCCCCGAGGCGGAGGCCGTACTGCGCGAGGCGGGCACCCTCGCGGCGGCCTGCGGTGCCCCGTGGCTGGTCGAACGGGCGGAAAACGGTCTGGGCGCCCCCACGGAACCGAAGACCGCGATCCTCACCCGCAGCGAGCGCAAGGTGATCACCCTGGCGAGCCGGGGCCTCACCAACCAGGAAATTGCGGATGAATTCGGAGTGAGTTCACGGGCCGTAGAGAAACATCTGACGAATTGCTATAGGAAACTTGGCATCTCGGGCCGCCATGAGCTGGCGGACACCCTCCCCGCGTAGGCTCCCGCGCTCAACTGTCAGCGGCATGCTACAGAAAGCCGTGCCTGCCGTCTCGCATGGCCCTGTCCGGCTCACCGCCGCCAACCTCAAGAGAACCTCAAGTCGGACCGAATTGGGTGGATGCCGCCAATGCGGCATGTCGAGCACTTCCTGTCCCGGCGCCTTCGCGGACCACCGAACCATCCATGCTTGGGACCACAGCTTTAGCTACGCGAAGAGGGGGCTTGTTGACGTCCAACCATGCCACTACCTACTCTCCATTCGGTAACGGATAACCCTTGATGAGGGTGAGTGAGGCCCGACCGGCAGAGTTATCCTACGCGCAGGAAAATGTTCAATATGCTCAGTGAATCGGGGGACCCGAAAGGATGGCGGCCTCGTGGTGATTGCTGTACCCGCAGAATCGGCTCAGATCATAATAAGTGACCTCGAACCCGGCCAGAACGGGTACGCACACGCCCAGCACTTCGACCAGTCGGGGCTGTGCATGGCGTCACTCGATCCCACACTCACCGTCCAGCAGGCGAACGAGGAGTTCTTCCGGCGCTTCGGCGACTCCTCGGCCGACGTCTGCGGCCGCAACTTCCGCGACCTGGTGCACCCCAGTGTCCAGCAGCCGCTGATGCGCCAGTTCTCCCGGCTCGTGGAGGGCAAGCGCCAGCGGTTCGCCTCGCACGTGGTGGCGGTGGGGCCGGAGGACTCCGCCTTCGCCGGAACTCTCACCGCCGCGGCCGTGAGCGGGGACACCCCCGACGTGGCCGCGATCCTGGTGCTCATGAGCTCCTCGGACGAGGGACAGGACGCGGGCGTCGTGACCCATCGCAAGAAGATCCTCTCCGAGATCGACGCCCGCATACTCGAAGGCATCGCCGCAGGTCAGTCCACTATTCCCCTGGCTTCCAGGCTCTACCTGAGCCGGCAGGGGGTCGAGTACCACGTCACCGGGCTGCTCCGGAAGCTCCGGGTGCCCAACCGGGCCGCCCTGGTCTCCCGCGCCTACTCCATGGGCGTCCTCAACGTCGGCACCTGGCCGCCCAAGGTCGTCGAGGACTTCGTCAAGTAGCGGCGCGGGCGTAGCCGACCGCCAACGGCCACGCCCGCCGAGGGCAGCAACCGCAGCAGACGCAGGAACCCGCCGGATCGTGGAAAATACCACGGTCCGGCGGGTTCCTGCGTTCCGCCCGCACTCCCGGTCCGCTCTTTCGGCCCGCTACCCACGCATTTGGTTGCCCATTGCACGGAGATAGCTCCTTGTGCGACCGTTTGTGCGGCGAGGTTGCCCGCTTGCTGTGGCTTTCGGGGAATCGGTGTTACCGATGGTGCGTCCTGCGGGAAGCAGGCCCGGGGAACCATCCGTGAATCCGTTGATTCATATCGTTCTGCTGCGACAAGACTTCTGCTTCGCCTGTTCACGTGTACCTGCGATAGGGGAGCCGGGGCTTCCTCGGTAATTAGGTGCGATGGCCAAATTTAAGGCGCCCGGTGTCCCAATGGAATGGCCGCCATGTGAGTTTGGGTGTCTCTGCTTGTGGTTCTCGTGCCCGCATCGACCTGTGTTGCCCGTGGGGTGCGGCGGCGGTCGGGGCCCAGTGCGCGGTATCTCGCCCTTGGGTGGAGTCCTCATGGTCGGTTTGAGGAAACGTTTGTAGCGGCAGATTGCTGCGGCGAGCCCGAGAGAGTGTTGGCCGCGGAGAGCCCGACGCGTGGAGGCGGTCCGTCCGCGTCGGACACGACGTGCACCTTGGAACCCGGCGTGCACCGGTCCACGAGGGCCCCGGCCGGGTATGGATCCGCGATCTCCAGACCCGCCTCTACCGCATCCTCATCGAGATCCGGGACGGGCAGCGGGCGCTTCAGCCCTACGCGCAGGGCACGGCGCAGGCGGGGGCGGACTTCTGGGACGAGCTGACGTGGCTGGAGAACGTGGCGGAGGAGTTCCAGCGACTCCACCGGCACGCGGAGCCCTATGGCTGCCGGAGGTGACGGTCCGGCAGAACGACGCAACCGGCTTCGTTCCCCGCCCGGTTGCCCGAGCCGGGCCCTCCTTGTGTCCCGGTGCGCCGATCCGGGCTCTACCGGTCATTCCCGTGCTTCCAGGTCCCGTCGGGTGCGTCAAGGACCAGACGGGATGATCGGTAGCAATACGGACCGGGCGCTCCCGCCGTTCACGGGCCGTCCCCTACGTCGTCAAGTCAGCCGCGCCGCCCCCGATTCCCGTGCCGCGCACCGGCGCCCGCATCGCATCGGGCGCCAAACGGGCACGCCCAGGCGCCCAACCGGGCAGCACCGGCGGCGGCCCGTCGCACGACCGTCCAGGTGACCAGCGACGACGATATTGGCGAAGCGGGCACGAACGGGCGCAGTACGTCTGGCGAAGACGCTGGTCGCGGCGGGTCGCCTCCTTGTACAAACGACGCACGGGCCCGAACGGACGCCGGGCCGCATCAACGGGCAGCAGAAGAAACAGGGAAGTGTGGGTCGTGGACACCGACGAACGCCGACGGGCCATCCTGGAGGTTGCCAGACGCGACGGATCGGTCGGCGTGACCGCGCTGGCCGTGGAGCTGATGGTGGCCAGGGAGACCGTCCGCCGCGACCTTCGCGCACTGGAGGAACACGGCCTGGTGCGGCGCACGCACGGCGGCGCCTATCCGGTGGAGAGCGCCGGGTTCGAGACCACCCTCGCCACCCGCATCACCCGCCTGGTGCCGCAGAAGTCACGGATCGGGGCGGCCGCGGCCGAACTGCTCGGTGACGCGGAGACCGTGTTCATCGACGAGGGCTTCACCCCGCAGCTCGTGGCCAAGGCACTGCCGCGCGACCGGCCGTTGACGGTGGTGACCGCCTCGCTCGCCGTGGCGACGGTGCTGGCGGACGCGGAGAAGACCAGCGTGCTGCTGCTCGGTGGCCGGGTCCGCGGCTCCACCATGGCCACCGTCGACCACTGGGCGACCAGGATGCTCGCCGACTTCGTCATCGACCTGGCGTACGTCGGCGCGAACGGGATCTCGCGCGAATACGGTCTGACAACCCCCGACCCGGCCGTCGGCGAAGTCAAGGCGCAGGCCATGCGCAGCGCGCGCAGGCGGGTGTTCGTCGGCGTCCACACGAAATTCGGCGCGGTGAGCTTCTGCCGGTACGCCGAGGTCGGCGACTTCGAGGCGATCGTCACCGACGCGGGGCTGCCCTCGGCGGAGGCGCAGCGCTACTCGCTCCTGGGCCCGCAGGTCATCCGCGTCTGACCCCGCAGCCCCTCACGTCCCCCCACCGGACTGTGCCCCCGACCGCCGGGGGCCGGTCCGCCATGCTCAACCACCGGGAGAACCCATGCACCTCAAGCAACGACCACGCGGCCCAGGCGCGCGTGTCGGCCCGGGCACAGCCGTCGTGGCGGTGATGACGCTCGTCGCCGGGTGCGCCGGAGCCGGCGGCACCTCCTTCGGCGGCGGTGACGCCCTGAACGTACTCATGGTGAACAACCCGCAGATGGTCGAGTTGCAGAAGCTCACCGCCGAGCACTTCACCAAGGAGACCGGTATCAAGATCAACTTCACGGTGCTGCCGGAGAACGACGTACGCGACAAGATCAGCCAGGACTTCTCCAACCAGGCGGGCCAGTACGACGTGGCCACCATCAGCAACTTCGAAGTGCCGTTCTTCGCGAAGAACGGCTGGCTGCGCCAACTCGACGACTACGCCGCCCAGGACACCGCCTTCGACCAGGACGACATCCTCAAGCCCCTGCGCGACTCGCTCACCGCCGAGGACGGCAAGCTCTACGCCGAGCCCTTCTACGGCGAGTCCTCCTTCCTGATGTACCGCAAGGACGTCTTCGCCGAGAAGGGACTGAAAATGCCGCCGAAACCCACCTGGCAGCAGGTCGCCGACCTCGCGGCCGAGGCGGACGGCGCGCAGGGCGGGATGAAGGGCATCTGCCTGCGCGGCCTGCCCGGCTGGGGCGAGGTCATCGCACCGCTCACCACGGTCGTCAACACCATGGGCGGCACCTGGTTCACCGAGGACTGGGAACCGCGCCTGACCGCACCGGAGTTCAAGAAGGCCACCAAGTTCTACGTCGACCTCGTGCGGGAACACGGCGAGGCCGGGGCGGCGCAGGCCGGCTACGCCGAGTGCCTCAACAACATGACGCAGGGCAATTCGGCGATGTGGTACGACGCCACCGCGGGCGCCGGGTCGCTGGAGGCCGAGGGCTCACCGGTCAAGGGGAAGATCGGCTACGTACCGGCACCCGTGGACAGGACCGAGAGCTCCGGCTGGCTCTACACCTGGGCGTGGGGCATGCAGGAGGCGTCCAAGAAGCACGACAAGGCATGGGAGTTCATCTCCTGGGCGTCCGGCAAGGAGTACGAGACGCTGGCGGGTCAGCAGGCGGGCTGGGCCAATGTGCCGGCCGGCAAACGGGCCTCGACCTACGCCCACCCCGAGTACCGCAAGGCCGCTTCGGCCTTCGCCGAGGTCACCCACCAGGCGATAGCGAGCGCCCAGCCGCGCAATCCCGGCGTCCAGCCCCGCCCCACGGCCGGCATCCAGTTCGTCGGCGTGCCCGAGTTCACCGACCTCGGCACCAAGGTCGCCCAGGAGATCAGCGAGGCCATCGCGGGACACCAATCGGTGGACCAGGCCCTGCGCGCCTCGCAGAAACTGGCCGAGAAGGTCGCCGAGGAGTACCGATGAGCGCCCCCGTCGGCACGCCGCCGCAAGCACCCGCGCGCCCCGCGCGCTCCACCGAACCGGCCGCGCCCGTCCGTGTCCGGTCCGGGCGGGCTCGCGCCTGGGCCACCCGCGCCCCCCTCATGCCCGCCCTGATCTTCCTGATCGTCGTCACCCAACTGCCCTTCGTGGCGACGCTGGTGATCTCGCTCTTCGACTGGAACTCGCTCGACCCCGACGATCGGGCCTTCACCGGACTGTCCAATTACCAGTCGGTGGCAACCGACGCGGCGCTGCGCGAATCGGTGCTCACCACCGTGCTGCTCACCGTCACGGTGGTGATCGTCAGCGTGGTGGCGGGACTGCTCCTGGCCCTGCTGCTCGACCGGACCTTCTTCGGCCGGGGTTTCGTGCGCACCCTGCTCATCACGCCCTTCCTGATCGTGCCCGTCTCCGCCGCACTGCTGTGGAAGCACGCCCTGTACAACCCGGAGTACGGTCTCCTCAACGGGGCCTGGGCGTGGATCGCCGGGCTCTTCGGCGACTCCTCACCGGCCCAGCCGGAGTGGACGTCGCAGATGCCGCTGGCCGCGGTGGAGATCGCCCTCATCTGGCAGTGGACGCCGTTCATGATGCTGATCCTGCTCGCCGGGCTGCAGAGCAGGCCCGTCGACATGATGGAGGCGGCCCGGCTGGACGGCGCGAGCCCCTGGCAGATCTTCCGCTATCTGACACTGCCCCACCTGCGCCGCTACCTCGAACTGGGCATCCTGCTGGGCTCCGTCTACATCGTCCAGAACTTCGACGCCGTGTTCACCATCACCTCGGGCGGACTCGGCACCGCCAACCTTCCGTACACCATCTACCAGACCTTCTACCAGGCCCACGAGTACGGGCTGGCGTCAGCCGCGGGAGTCGTCGTCGTGCTCGGCACGATCGTGATCGCCACCTTCGCGCTGCGCGTCGTCTCGTCTCTCTTTAACGAGGAGGCGAACCGCGCATGACCGCCCCGGCCGCCCCACCCGCCCCCACCGTGACCCCACGCGTCCTCGCGCCCACCGCGCGCCGCGGCAACCGGCGTTCCGGCGCGCTCGGCCTGCTGGCCTGGGTGGCGGGCATCGCCTTCTGCCTGCCCGCACTGTGGATGCTGCTCACCTCGCTGCACTCGGAGCCGGACGCGGCGACCAACCCGCCGTCGATCCTGGCGCCGCTGACGCTCGACGGCTACCGGGAGTTCTTCAGCGCCGGCGCCAGCCCCTGGCCGCCGCTGATCAACTCCGTCACCGCCAGCCTCTTCTCCACGCTCTTCGTCCTGGTCCTGGCGCTGCCCGCGGCGTATGCGCTGTCCATCAGGCGGGTCCGCAAGTGGACCGACGTGATGTTCTTCTTCCTGTCCACCAAGATGCTGCCGGTCGTCGCCGGGCTGCTGCCGGTCTATCTGTTCGCCAAGAACGTCGGGATGCTGGACAACGTCTGGCTGCTCGTCATCCTCTACACCTCGATGAACCTTCCGATCGCGGTGTGGATGATGCAGTCCTTCCTCGCCGACGTGCCGGTGTCCATCATCGAGGCCGCGCAGATGGACGGCGCCCGGCTGCCGGCGATCCTCTTCCGGGTGGTGGCACCGATCGCGGCCCCCGGGATCGCCGCCACCGCGCTGATCTGCTTCATCTTCAGCTGGAACGAACTGCTCTTCGCCCGGGTCCTCACCGGGGTGGTCGCCCAGACCGCCCCCGTCTATCTGACGGGCTTCGTCACCAGCCAGGGCCTGTTCCTCGCCCAGCTGTGCGCCGCCTCCGTCGTCGTTTCCCTGCCGGTGCTCGCCGCCGGTTTCGCCGCCCAGGACAAACTCGTCCAGGGCCTGTCGCTTGGAGCTGTGAAATGAGAGCAGCGATCGTCGAAGCCCCCGGCAAGGTGTCCGTCACGACCGTCCCGGACCCGACGCCCGGCCGCCGTGAGGTCGTCGTGAAGGTCGCCTCCTGCGGGCTGTGCGGTACCGATCTGCACATCCTGCAGGGCGAGTTCGCGCCCACCCTGCCGATCGTCCCCGGGCACGAGTTCGCCGGTGAGATCGTCGGCGTCGGCGCGGACGTGACCGAACTGGCCGTCGGTGACCGGGTCGCGGTCGACCCCTCCCTGCACTGCCACGAATGCCGCTACTGCCGCTCCGGCCGAGGCAACCTCTGCGACCGGTGGGCGGCCATCGGCGTGACCGTGGCCGGCGGCGCGGCCGAGTTCGCGGTGGCGCCCGTCGCCAACTGCGTACGGCTGCCCGAGCACATCGACGTCAGGGACGCGGCGCTGATCGAGCCGCTGTCGTGCGCCGTACGCGGCTACGACGTCCTGCGCGGCAACCTCGGCGTCGAGGTGCTGATCTACGGCTCGGGAACGATGGGCCTCATGATGCTGGAGCTCGCCAAACGCACCGGAGCGGCGGCCGTCGATGTTCTCGATGTCAACCCGGACCGGCTCGCCACCGCGGACCTGCTCGGCTGCTCCCGGTCGGGCGCCGCCGCGGACGAACTGGACCAGCCGCGCGGCTGGGACGTCGTCATCGACGCGACCGGCAACGCGCGGGCCATCCAGGACGGCATCGGCCGCGTTGCCAAGGGCGGCACGTTCCTGCAGTTCGGTGTCGCGGACTACGCCACGACGGCGGTCATCGAGCCGTACCGGATCTACAACCAGGAGATCACCATCGCCGGTTCCATGGCGGTCCTGCACAGCTTCGAGCGGGCCGCCGCGCTGTTCGCCGCCGGAGTCCTCGACCCGGCGGTGTTCATCAGCGACCGGCTGCCGCTGGAGCAGTACCCGCAGGCCATCGACCAGTTCAAGGCGGGCCAGGGCCGCAAGATCGTGGTCCAGCCGTGACCGGCGGCCCCGACGCCGTCCTGGTGATGGGCGAGGCCCTCATCGACCTGGTCCCCGCGCCGCCGGGGCCGGACGCCGAGGACGCGGCCGACCTGCTGCGCGCCCAGCCCGGCGGGGCGCCGGCCAACGTCGCCGTCGCGCTGGCCCGGCTGGGGACCCCGGTCTCCTTCGCCGGGGGGCTCGGCGCCGACGGGTTCGCGCGCACCATCGAGGCGCGGCTGGAGGCGGCGGGCGTCGGCCTGACGCTCACCGCGCGCTCCACGCACCCCACCGCCCTGGCGGTCGCCGACCCGGGCGCGCACGGCACCGGCTACCACTTCCACCTCCAGGACACCGCCACGTTCGAGCTGCCCGAACGGACCGCCGAGGTCTCCCGTTTCGCGGCGGTGTACGTCGGCGGGCTCGCCGCCGTCGTCGCACCGGCGGCCGAGGCGGTGGCGGCGACCGCCCGCGCGGCGGCCGAGAGCTCGCTGCTCGTCGTCGACCCCAATGTCCGCCAGGACCGCACGCTGGGCCCGGACCACGGCCACGCCCGGCTGCGTGAACTGTGCGACCTGGCGCATGTCGTCAAGGCCAGCGACGAGGACCTGGCCCGGCTGTGGCCGGACGCCGAACCGGAGGCCACCTGCCGGTCACTGGCCGCGGGCGGCCGTCTGGTGGTGCTGACCCGCGGCGCCGGCGGCAGCACGGCGTACCCGCCGACCGGGCCCCCGGTCTCGGTGCCGGCGGTCCCGGTGGACGTGGTGAACACCATCGGCGCCGGGGACGCTTTCACGGCAGCCGTGCTCAGCGCCCTCATCACCTCGGGCGCGCACCGGGTGGGCGCCGCCCCGGCGCTCAGCCAGGAGCAGGTGCGGGAGACGCTCGCCTTCGCTGCCGGGGTCGCGGCCTCGGTGTGCGGGCGCGCCGGTACCGAGCCTTCGGTGTCGCAGCCGGCCCGTAGCTGAGCCGCAGCTCAACAGAACACCGGCCCGGCGGCCGGGCGGACCTGGGGATCAGGCTCGCCCGGCCGCCATAGCCGTGCGGCTCAAGCCGCCTTCGCACGCCCCGCCCGCGAAGGAGCGCACGAGGTCCGCGGCGGCGCGCGACCGGGTTTCGCCAGCGACGTCGCCCAGCAGATCCGTCGTAGGCGCCAAGCCCAACTCCCGCCCGCAGGCGCGCCGTTGTGCGGCCACCATCGACCGCACCGATCACATCGGCCACGAAGAGCAGGCAGCGTGATCCGCCGCTGGATCATCTGGCGAAACCGGACTCACCGGGCGCGACTTGAACCGGGTTCCAGGCTGGTCGGATCATCCCAATCCCCGGGTCGGGTCGACTCTCGCGTTTATGCAGGTCAGAACCTCGCGGGGCTGACGCTCTCTTACTGCATCGGGCGACGCAAGCACAGCCCGGCCCTGCTTTCACCCTCATTCGCGAGGCATCGCGCCGCCCCGTGCTACTTGGCGGAGCTGGGAGGGATCGACACCGCTCAGATCGTCAAGGTCGACACCACTGGCCTTCTGTCGCTCTCCTAGAGGTTGTCCCGTAACTGCTGGTCAGAGGTGAGATGATCTTGCCGTGGCTGGTGTGATCATGGCGTCGGAGCCCTCGTGGACAGGTCCGTTCACCGGGCTGAGTCCGCGGCAGTTCAGCAAGTTGATCACCGCGTTGCGGCGCGAGGGAGCCGATCCGGTCCGCAAGGGCCGGCCGTGGTCGCTGCCGCTCGAGGACCGGGTGCTGCTGGTGGCCGCGTACTGGCGCACCAACCTCACCCTGCGCCAGCTCGCCCTGCTGTTCGGCGTCTCCAAGTCGGCGGCCGACCGGATCGTGGACCACCTCGGACCGGCTCTCGCGCTCCAGCCCCGACGGCGGTTCCGCAAGAACACCGTGCTCATCGTGGACGGCACGCTGGTCCCCACCCGCGACCGGACCGTGGCCGCCTCCAGCAAGAACTACCGCTACTCCACCAACCATCAGGTCGTCATCGACGCCGACACCCGTCTGGTCGTCGCCGTCGGCAAGCCGCTGCCCGGCAACCGCAACGACTGCCGGGCCTGGGAAGACTCCGGCACGAAGACCGCCGTCGGAACCACCCCCACCGTGATCGCCGACGGCGGCTACCGGGGCACCGGTCTGACAATCCCGCACTACCGTCGACACAACAATGAAGAACTGCCGGCCTGGAAGGAGGAACACAACGCCTCCCACCGCAAGGCCCGCGCCCGCGTCGAGCACACCTTCGCCCGCATGAAGAGCCGGAAGATCCTGCGCGACTGCCGACTCAAAGGCGAAGGCGTCCACCACGCCATGCTCGGCATCGCACGCCTGTACAACCTCACCCTCACCAGATGACAGGCAAACGAGCAGGTCATCCTGCACACCTCAGATCATTTACGGGACAACCTCTAGAACGTGCGCAAGAGGGAGGGGGTGCAGACGCCTTTCACTCCGTGTCGCAGGGGCGCGCCCGCGTTCGGCCGACGACGGGCCTGACCGAGAGGCCCGGGGCACGGTCGGTGCGGGAGCGGTCAGTAGTAGTCGCGTCCGGAGGGTGGCCCCCTCGATGAGGTCGCAGATGCACGTGCCGCCCTGGTGGAAGGCATTGCCGTACTCATCGTGCTGGTCACGCTGCGCCGGGTGCGGGGAGTGGCCCGCCGGGAGGTCGCTTCCTTGTTCGGGGACTTCCGGAGGTGTGGAGTCGAGGACTTGCCGATTGGTATCCAATAGGTTACCAATAAGGGGTGGACCCGTTCATCGCCCTGGCCGACCCCGTACGCCGTGACCTGCTGCGCGCACTCGCCTCCGGCTCGGCCCGAGTGGTCGACCTTGCCGCACAGCACCCGATCAGCCGGCCCGCGGTGAGCAAACATCTGCGACTCCTCACCGAGGCAGGGTTGGTCACCGTCGAGGACCACGGGCGCGAGCGCCACTACGCGCTCGCCCGCGCGGGCCTCGCCCCGGTCCGCGTCCTGCTCGACGAGCTCGCCGGGCGCCGCCCTCCGATCCCCGCGAGCGCCTTCGACGCCCTCGACCTGGAGGTCCGCAGAACCGTCCACGACCGCCGGGCCGGCACCGACGCAGATCCCGGCACCGGAAGACCTCAGGAGGAATCCGCATGACCAGTACCCCCACCGGGCGTCGCGTGACCGTCGACGGCCTGGACAGCATCGCCTTCGACCGCACCTTCCGGGCCGGCATCAAGGACGTCTGGGCGGCGGTTACCGAGCCGGACCGTCTGGCCCGATGGATCGGCGAATGGATTGGCGACCCGTCGACCGGCTCGGTCGACTTCCGGATGCTCTACGAAGGCGACGAGCACCAGGCCGAGCTCCTCACCATCCAGGAGTGCCAGGCCCCCACCGTCTGGTCCTCAAGTCGCAGGTGCCCGGCCAGGAACTCATCTGGCACATGACTCTCACGCTCGTTGAGCACGAGGGCACCACCACACTCACCTTCACCCAGACCGTCGGCGACGACCCAGCGATGGCGGGCGGAGTCGGCCCCGGCTGGGACTACTACCTTGACCGGCTCGTCGTCGCCGAGACCGGCGGTGACCCGGCATCCGTCGACTTCGGCGACTACCACCCGGTCCACGCACAGCACTACCTCGACATGTTCAGCTGAGCCCGACGAGGACGCCAAGTACGAGGGCTGCATTTCTGTCGGACGCCGGCGGGCTGCTGCCCCGGCGCACAACCTGCAGCAGCCTCTGCCTTTCCTGGTCGGTCAGTCTGCGCACACGGACAGGGCTCGGCCACCGCACCTCCACCAGACGGCATCGGGCATCACCGCACATCCAACCGCCCCAACCACCAACCCGGCGAACCTATGAGGTCACAGCACTAGTGTGATGCGCCAGAAATCTTGAGGGTTAGTTCTGCTCTGTTTTCTGGCCGGTGGTTCCGACCTTGGTGAGGTAGTCGGCGAGAGAGTTGAGAATCTCGTCGGCTGTCTTGGTCCAGGTGAAGGGCCGCGGATCCTCGTTCCAGGTGTCGATCCACGCAGTGATGTCGTCCTCCAGGGCTTTCACGGACCTGTGGACGCCGCGGCGGATGAGCTTGTCGGTCAGCAGGCCGAACCACCGCTCCACCTGGTTCATCCAAGAGGAGCCGGTGGGGGTGAAATGGACGTGGAAGCGGGGGTGTTTGCCGAGCCATGTCCGGACCTCGGCGGTGTTGTGGGTGGCGTAGTTGTCACAGACCAAATGCACGTCGAGTCCGGCGGGCACCGCCTTGTCGATCCGTATCAGGAACTTCTTGAACTCGATCGCTCGGTGGCGGCGGTGCAGTGCCGATATGACGGTACCGTCGGCGATGTTGAAGGCGGCGAACAGGCTGGTGATGCCGTGCCTCAGATAGTCGTGGGTGCGGCGTTCGGGCATGCCCGGCATCATTGGCAGCACCGGCTGGGACCGGTCCAGCGCCTGGATCTGGCTCTTCTCGTCCACGCAGAGCACGACCGCCTTTTCGGGCGGGTGGTGGTACAGGCCGACAACGTCGACGACCTTGGCGACGAACTGCGGATCGGTGGACAGCTTGAAGGAGTCCTGCAGGTGGGGCTTGAGGTCGAACCGTTTCCAGATTCGCCCGATCGTCGACTTCGACAGGCCGGTGCGCTGGGCCATCGAGGCCCGCGACCAGTGCGTGTCCTGGCCCGGGACCGACTCCAGGGTGGCCACGACGACCTCCTCGACCTGGTCGAGGAGGATCGAAGGCGGCCGGCCCGAGCGTGGCTCGTCATGCAGACCATCGAGGCGCTTCGCGGTGAACCGGGCCCGCCAGCGGTCCACGGTCGACCTGTCGATGCCGAGGTCGGCCGCGGCCTGCTGGTTCGTCCCGCCCTCCGCACAGCGCAGCACGATCTTGGCTCGCAACGCGAGGAACTGGGCGGTCCTGGCCCGCCGCGCCCACTGCTGCAGCTGCCCGCGCTCAGCATCGTCGAGAATCAAGTCGGCCTTCGGCCGGCCAATCCAGCCGGCGTCCTCAAGCCCGGCAATCTGCTCCGCCGCGAAAGCCCGACGCCACTTGCCGACCGTCTTGGCCTGGACACCCACGAGCCGCGCGACACCCGCGCCTGACAGGCCGTCAGCACACGCCAAGATGATGTGGGCCTTCTCAGCCGAGCGCCCGTGCGGCACCTCTGTCCGGCGCAACAACTCGGCACGCTCGGCCTCGGACAACGCGATCGCCACAGCAGAAGGCCCCGAATGCGACATGGCAACAGGGTACTTACTAACCCTCAGAACTTCTGGCGCATCACACTAGATGATCCAGGATGAACCAGTGTCATACCCGCAACCGTCCACCCCGGAGGAGAAACTCGCCGACGCGAAGAAGCAGCTGAGTCTCCCCCGTACCGTCGTGATCTGCGGCTCCACCCGTGCATGACCGAGATGACCGAGGCCGATCTGCGGGAGACCGAAGCCGGAAAGAATGTCGTCAAGCCGGGTTGTGACATGAAGTCGCAGCACGGACTTCGGTCCGATCTTGTCGAGGTCGAGGTCGAGGTCGAGGCGCTGAAGGTGCGACTCGACGATCCGCACCGGGCGAAGATCCGGCTCGCTGATGAGGTGCTCGTAGTCGGCGACTACATCGGAGACAGCACCCGAGCCGAAATCACCTACGCTCGGTCGTTGGACGAGCCCGTGCGGTTCACACACCCCGAAATCCCCCCCGACGCCTGACCGCCCACCCCCACCCCCTCCGCAGGCACCCCTTGGAATTGATCATCTAGACCTCATTGGGACCGTCGTAGTAGCCGGGCCGGGCCAACAACACGGAGTTGAAGTAGTAGCCCTGTTCGTCGTCCGGCTGATCGTCGCCGTCAAAGGGGCGCCAAAAGCTGAGCAGCAGGTCTGGCGCGACGAATGACGCGGGGTTCTCGTCGTCGGCGACGATGGCCGTGAGGTCCGACATTCGGGTCACGACCTCACGGGCCCGCACACCGAAGACGTCGATTCCACGGAAGAACACGACGTCGGACGGCCCAGAGGGGCGTCCCAGCTCCACGGCCTCCAGCTGGTCACGCACGCACCCGATACTGATCATCAGGCCGCTTGGCCTGAAGATGTGCTGACCCGCTTGATCGGACGGGACAGGGCCGCTGGTTCCCGCAGCGAGTCCAGTGCGCTGTTCGCAGCCTGGCGCGACATGCCAATCTGCAGGGGTCCGACGCCGATGGGTGGGGCGAGCTCGAAATGCATGCGCGCATGGTGTCACGGGCCGCGCTTCTCACCCGGGGCGGCTGATCCAGGGGCTGCCGCGGAGTGCCATGGCCCCAGGTTGGCGATCTGTGCTTCGAGGTCGGCGAGGCGCCGGTCCTGGACGTGGGGGTTGGAGCGGGCAGCCTTGAGCCGCTCGTCGGGGGTGCGGTTGTCGGCAGTGTGCTGGCGGACTTGCTGCTTGAGGGTGGTGATCCGCTGGATAGCTTCCTCGGTCCATTCGGACTGCGTGTCGTCCCTCACTTCGCCGAGAAGTTCACCGATGCGGGTCCGCTGGGTGAGGATCTCGGCCTGAGCGGCCTTGAGGGCGTCCTCCGCGTTGAGTGCGCCGTCGCGCCAGGTCACCGCACGTTCGTCGTCCTGCTCGGTGAGCGTTCGGGACAGGCGTTCGCCGGCCTCGGCGATGGCCGAGGCGATGGCGGTCCTGGCCTCGGGATTGTCGTGGAGGAAACGTACGCGAGAACAGCCTCCGGCCGTCTGCTCCAGGGTGCGACACTGGGGGAGTGGAGGACGACGAGCGGCAGATGGACCGACGCTTGGAACGGACCATTCTGGAGCTGTTGGAGCGGCGTGACCCGAAAGCCACGATCTGCCCCTCCGACGCCGCACGGGCGGTGTACGAAGGGGAGGGCGACGGCTGGCGCGCGCTGATGGAGCCGGCACGTCGCGCGGCCCACCGGCTGGTCGATGCCGGTGCGGTGGAGATCACCCAGGGTGGTAGCCCCGTCGAGCCCTCGAAGGTCCGCGGCCCGATCCGCATCCGCCGCGCCCTCTGAGGTCCGTCCCGCTCGTGTGGCCTCGGCCGGTCGGGTGCCATGAGGTGCCCCTTACCTTCAGTTCATGGAAGCGGACGGATCGCGTACGCGCCGGAACTTACGGATACGCGATCAGGAACGAGGCGCCCTGGACCAGGAGGAAGGTCACGGTTGACCGCGTGTCCTGCTGTCATCCGTCCGAGCCGCAGGACAGCATCGACCGGATGAACCCTCCTGCGGACCCGGAGCGGACTCCGGACGGCAGATACGTGGTCGTCGACCACCGCCGATGGCGTGCGACGGATCCGGAGATCCCCGAGGACGTCGCCTCCCGCCTACGACATCATTTGATGGCGGCGCGCCGCGGGGTGGCTGCCGCTCGCCGCGCCGCTGACGCGAAGGCTGAGGGCCGGGCACGGAAACGCGTGAACACCGCGAAGGTGGCGCTCGGTGAGCGGGGTGATCCCTGGTGGGAGCAGTCTGCCGAGGTTCGCCGTCTGCGCTGGGAGAGGGGGCTCCACGAGCTCGACCAGGCTGAGAGGCAGGAGGGCGGACGCGCACCGTGAGGCGCGTTGTCTCCTTGAGCGTGGTACGAGGCTCCGGCTCGTGGTGCGCGGAGCGATCAGGTCCCTGACCCCTGCCAATTCGAAGCGGACCGCTGTGCCCTCCGGTACGGGACCGATGAGGGGCGAGGTCCGACATACCTCGCGCGGGAGATCGCCGAGAAGGCGCCGACCGGTGCACCCAGGGATGGGCCCCAGCGGGTCGGTTCGTCCCGGAGGAGCCGGGGTCAGGTTTGCGAGGTGGTCGAACGGCTCGTCGCCGCAGGCCAGTGGACCGGGAGGACCCGGAGATCTTGGTCGTGCTGCACGCCGGCTACGACGCCCCGCGCATCACCCATTTTGCTGTCCGGCCTGCCCGTCGAGATCCTCGGCCGGACCCGGTCGGACCGGGTGATGCGCCGCCCGGCGCCCTCCCGGGAGGAGCTCCTCCTGGCCCACCCGAAGGGCGGACGGCCGCCCAAGCATGGCGGAGAGTTCTGCTTCGGCGCCCCGTCCACCTGGGGTGCTGAGCAGGCCGTTACGGTCACCGGCACCCGCCTCTGCGGCAAGGCCACCGCTCAGGCATGGGACCGGCTGCGCCCCAGGCTGACCCAACGGGCCGCGTGGCTGGAGCACGACGGCCCGCTGCCGGTCATCGAGGGAACAGTCATCCGCCTGGCCGTTGAGCACCTGCCCTCCGGCGGGGTGAACAAGCCGGTCTGGCTGTGGTGGTCAAGGACCGGTGCCACCCCGGCCGACGTCGACCGGTGCTGGTCGGCGTTCCTGCGAAGGCTCGACATCGAGCACACCTTCCGCATGCTCAAGCAGACACTCGGCTGGACCCGACCCCGCCTGCGCGACTCGGCCGCCGCCGTGGCGAGGTCGCGGCCCACTGCGGCTGCGCTCCGACAGCCGTGCCGAGGACGTCTAGTGCGTCCGTGGTGCCGGCATCGGCGACCCGGGCCACCGGTTCGCCCGTCACGGGGTTCTCCACGGGGAACGTGGCGCCGCCGGTCGCGGGCAGCCACCTTCCGCCGATCAGCAGCCCCTGCGGCAGAGAATCAACGTCAAAGGGGCGTGGCGTGTGGTCCGTCATGGTGGTTTCTCACCCGTCGTCGAAGGAGGGAAAGCAACAGGTGCGGCCCGGGCCGCCGCTGCCTGGAGGGGTGTGCGGCGGCGGCCCGGGGCGAGGGGTCGGGTCAGCCCGCTGCCAGCGCGGCGTTGATCGCTTCGGCCATCGGGGCACTGGAAGCCGGGTTCTGGCCGGTGAAGAGGTTGGCGTCCTGGATGGTGAAGACCTGGTAGGGGTTGCCCTGCTCATGCCGGGCGCCCCTCTCGCGCAGACGGCTCGCCAGCAGCCACGGAGCGTTGTCGGCGGTGCCGAACAGGCGCTCCTCCTCGTCGGTGAACGCAGCCATCCGCCGGCCGGCGAAGATCCACTTGCCCTGCTCGTCGACCGCGGACAGCAATGCGGCCGGACCGTGGCAGACGGCGCCGACGATCTTGCCGGCGCGGTCGGTCTCGATCAGCAGTCGGCCCAGGTTCGCGTCCTGGAAGAGGTCGACCACGGGGCCGTGCCCGCCCGGCAGCACCACGGCGTCGTAGTCGGAGGCCGAGACCTCCTCCAGCTTCAGCAGCGGCCCGAAGTCGCGGAGCGCCTTCTGCGCGTGGGCCACATGCCGGGCACAGTCCTCACCGGCGATCGCCGGGTCGGCGCTGTGCTGGTCCAGAGGCTGCAGCACACCCCCGGGGGAGGCGAAGTCGACCGTGTGGCCGGCGCGGACGAATGCCTCGTGCGGCGCGGCGAGCTCCTCCGCCCAATAGCCCGTGGGGTACTGCGAGCCGTCGGTGCGCTCCCACACGTCGGCTGCGGACATGACGATCAGAATGCGACTCATGACTGTTTCCTCGGCTTCTCGGTGTCAGCCGGTCACCTGTGGGACCGGGCTGTCGGATCGGCTGATCCGTCGGCCCTTCCACTGTCGGCCGTCCCGGCCGCCCGAAGGCGGCCATCATCGGCCCTGGCCTTCCTGAGTCCGCTCTGCCTAGGACTGACAGTCCCTGTTGAGGCGCCCGTGGCCGCGGCGATTCGGCCACACTGAATCCATGGCCACCTCGAACCGCGAACTCGCCGATTTCCTGCGCCGGGCCCGTGCCCAGTGCGATCCAGCGCGCGCGGGACTGCCGCCGGACACCCGCGTACGTCGCGTACCCGGCCTGCGACGCGAAGAGGTGGCACGACTGGCCGGAGTCTCCGCCGACTACTACGCGCGCCTCGAACAGGGACGCCACATCACGCCCTCACCCGCAGTGGTCGAAGCACTGGCCCAGGCACTGGAACTCGACGCCGCTGGCCGTGCCCACCTCAACGACCTCATCGGCACCACCACTGCGGCTCCCCGACGCCGACGTCCGCCAACCGTCCAACGCCTGCGCTCCGGCCTCCATCAACTGCTGGACTCCATGGGGGCACCCCCGCCCTGGTCCTGGGACGCCGGGGAGACGTCCTGAGCATCAACCGGATGGCCAAGGCGCTGTTCACCGACTTCGACGCCCTGCCGCCAGCTCAACGCAACTACACACGGTGGCTCCTCCTCGACCTGGAAGCCCGCACCCTTTTTGTCGACTGGGACCTCCAGGCCCGCGCAGCCGTGGAAAACCTCCGCCTCGACGTCGGCCGTACCCCCGACGACCAGCCCATCCAGGACCTCGTCACCGAGCTGAGGGAGCACAGCAGGGAGTTCGACCGCTGGTGGCGGCAGCACCGCGTGCACCAGCGCACTCACGGGTCCAAGCGGCTGCTCCACCCGCTTGTCGGCGAGCTGACCGTGCAGTACGAGACGTTCGCCCTCCCCGGAGACACTGAGACAGCTGTCTTCCTCTACAGCACCGAAGCGGGCTCCCCATCCCGCCATGCACTCGACCTCCTCACCTCCTGGACGCTCACGTCCACCGTCCCTTACAGCGAGTCCTGAACCCGGCGAGCTTCGGTCACCCAGCGTTAAGTCACTGGTATCTGAACGAGTGCTGTGACCTGCGCTCGCGCGACGGCCGCGCGCCGGCTGACAAGGCGAGGACCCGCACGCTCACCACCGCCCTGGCCGGCTACTCCCAGTTTTGTCCGCCGTCGTCCACGTCCAGCGCCGGCGCGTCCGGGTCGCGCAGCGGGCGCAGGGCGCCGGATGCCGGGGGTGGGGCCGTGCCATTCAACCATAACGATCATTACCACGACCTCTTACTTCGCGAGCTTCCCACGCCTTGCCGGAGGGCCCTTGATGTGCGCTGCGGTGCAGGAAAGTTCGCTCAAAAACTGGCTCTTCGAGGGATCGCGGTAGATGCCGTTGACGCGGAGCGCGATGTCATCGCCGCTGCTCAGAAGCAGGCTTCTGCACTCAATTTCCCCGGGCAGATCAACTTCGAACAGGCGGACATCATGCATATGGCTCTTTCGCCTCAGACGTACGACTACATCTCCTGCCTGGCCAGCATCCAACACGTCCCCATCGAGACAGTCCAGAAACTCCGCGAATCACTGACCCCGAACGGAGTTCTGGTAGTCCTCGGCTGCTATCGAGAAGCAACACTCTGGGACCACGCCGTGAGTGTGCGGGCAGTCCCGTTAAATGCATTATGGCGCACCGTGGTGTTCTTTCGAGAGAAGCCGCGTGCCCGATCGAGCTTGCAGGTATTTCGGCCCCCATAGCGCCCCCCGCAATGTCCCTTGCTGAAATCAAGGCATATACGGCCACTCACCTTCCACAGAGCTACATTCGGCGACTCCTGTTCTGGAGATACCTCCTGGTCTGCCACAACCAACAGGATGAGGTGGAGAGGTGACTAACCACCAGGAACGGGAGGTCTCTTAGCCTTCCGCAACATATGTCCTGGGCGCGACGTGCGTCGCATGCAACGACATGGGACACGTCCTCATCACCCGTCGGCGCTCCCCGGAGCGATGGGAATTTCCAGGGGGCTCACTCAACCCTTATGAGGATTTCCAGGACGCCGCAGAGCGCGAGACCTACAAGGCGACTGGAGTCCTCGTTCGAGTCCACGGCCTGGTGGGTGTCTACCAACATCCAAGCCGGGGCATCCTCGCAGGGCTCTTCATCGCAACGGCGATCTCCTGAGAGCCGCATCCAACATCCGAAGCCAGCGTTGCCGAATAGGCAGGGGTGGAAGACGCTCTCCAACGGCTGCACCCTCTCTACCGCCCCCGCTTGGAAGACGTTTTCGCAGCCAAGGCTTCCGTGACTCTCCGCGTTCACGAAGGGACCGAGGTTCTCTCCCTCCTTCAGCCAATGCTGCCTCCGCTGGCGGCGCCCTTGGGCCGGCTGCAGGGTTGACTGACAGCGGTTTCATGCAGCCAGAGCTGCGGCTGGGGTCATGATGGTCTCGTACTCGACGGGGTCAATCGGGCCAGGCGTCTCCGACGTCGGTGGTCGGTGCGCTCGATCCAGGTGACGATCGCGCTCAGTTCCTGGCGCGTGGCCCAGGTAGGGCGGTCGAGGACGTTATGGGTGCACCTGCCAGAGAGGTACGGCAACTGGCGGGGCGTCTACAACCGACGCTCGCCGCCGGTGCGCCGGCTCCGGGACCCGGCGGAACCAGGTCGGTACTTCCAGGGGGCCTCCCAGGGAAGTGGTCGGCGTGCCCGGTGTCCCTTGACCACCCGACCTGATCTGCGGTTTCGCCCGCCCGGCTCGGTCCGCTGAGGCAAGTTGTAGGGCAAGCTCGCCGAATCGGTGGTGGCGACTCGTACGGTGCCTCGTAGGGGCGGGGGTGGTCTCGGGAAGCGGGTGGCGCTGCGCTGGCTGCTGAGGGGTGCCGGTGGCCGGATAGGTCATCGTTGTCTTGACCGGGGGAACGGGAAGTTCTGGCCGCACCTCTCGATGGGGCCGTCGGCGCCTGCATCGAGGTGAGCAGTGCGGTGGGCATCCGGTCCGCCTCCGTGAGCGGAGCGAGGACGGCAGCCGTGTCGCTGACCGCCCGGGTCCACGCCACGCGACGCTCGGAGCGACTGGGCTCCCGTACCCGCCCGCACCCCGTCGCCGTGCTCGGCGGCCCGCATCCGTCGCGCACGGACCGCAAGGCCGGCCACGGCCAGGACCAGGGGACCGATGTCGCCGCGCTGGAGCAGACCCGGGCCACGATCGAGGCCGCCGCCACGATGGCCGCCAAACTTCAGGACGGTGTCCGGGAACGCGCCGCCGCCCTCCGTTCCGCGCCGCAGCCGGCCCCGGCGGCGTCCCCGCCACCGCACACCCAGCAGCCCGGCGTGCAACAGACGCCGGGCCGGACACCCACTGGAGGAGTCGCATGAGCACACCGGAGGAGAACCCGGAGATCCCGGGACTCGAGGACGCCCTCGACCGGGCCCGCGCAGCTCACAAGGAGATGGCCGCCGCGCTCATTGAGAACCAGGAGCCCGAGCTTGGCCAGGACCTGGGGTGGCAGCCGGTCTGGAAGCGGCCGCGGAAGCCGGAGTCGAAGGTGGCGGAGAAGCTGCAGCTGCACAAGCAGCGGCGGCGGTTCCAGGACGCCGGGAAGCGCCGCCTTGCCGCAAGGCAGTCGCGCCGGCCCCGCTCCCGGCAGAGCCGGATCGGCAACGCCGCCGCGCGCCGGGATGCTCGCCCCCTGTCCCGGATGCGGCACTCCAGTGCCTGGCTGTGGTGACGATGCCGGGCATCGCCCACCGAGTGGAATCCACGATGTTCAGCATCCAGTGGACGATGCCCGGCATCGGATGCAGAACATCGACTGGATTCCACCGGATGGAATCCACTCCCGGGTGCACCGGCTGACGGTGGACTCCACTCCCGTGAGACCCCGCCAACTTGAGGACGCAGGTCAAAGGGCTGGTGTGACTGGTCCTCGGGGCCCTCATGCTGGTCGTGGGCGGAAGTCCACGGCGAAAATCCTCCGTCAGCGGTTGACTTCGAGGTTCGTCAAGACGAGCAGGGCTCGCAGGAGCCGGGTGGCGCGGGCGGGGTCGGTGCGGAGCTTGGTGAGGGTCCGCCAGTTCTTGAGGTGGGCGAAGCCGTGCTCGACCGGCGCGCGTCCGACGGCGAGGACGCGGTTGGCTTCCCTCTCGCCTGGGGTGAGTTTGTGGGTGCGGCTGGCGGCGTAGCCGGTGACGATCACGGGGTCGAGGATGTCGTTGTCCAGGCCGCGGAAGCCGAGGTCGGCCAGCGCTCCGAGGCCGGCGGCGCGCAGGTGGGTCAGGATGTGGTCGTGGCGGGCGGCGGTGTTGTCGTGGGTGCGGCCAGGCCGCGCGGCGGATATCCAGATCAGGCGCCCGTTCTCGTCGGTCAGGGCGAGGAAGTGCAGGCCATGAGTTCGGTGCTTGCCGGAGTAGTTCCGCCGATCGGCCTTGCCGGTGTGGCGTCTGGTGCGGATGAGGGTGCCGTCGATCAGGACCAACTCCCCGCCCTGCTTGGCGATCTTCTTCAGGGGGCGGTCCAGGCGCGGGGCCTGGGTGGCGAGCAGTCCGATCAGCTCGTCGCGCCAGCGGCGGACCGTGGACTCGGACACGCCGTTTCCGCCGGCCATGTCGGCCAGGTGCTGGTCGTGACGCAGTACGGTCAGGACGATCACCGCGATCTTCCCGGGTGGCAGGATCCGCCACCGGGACCGAATTGTCTTCAGATGACGCCGTAGTAGGTCGGCGAGGTGGTTGACGGTGCGCGTGGAGAGCGGCAGACGGCACTGGTAGACAAGCGGGCAGGTGTCCTCGGTGCGCTCTTTGGTATTCGTCACACAATTCCAACGGCCGCCGGGGGCATCCCGGTTACGCGCATGCTGAGCCGCTCCGAGTGGCGGTGCTGCTCGTCACAGGCGGGTGGTGAACCGGCCGTCGGGCAGTTTGCGGAGCCAGCCGCGATCGACGAGTCTGACCAGCTTGCCGCGCAGCGGTTGCAGCTTGGCCTTCACGCTGACGTCCACCCCCACTGCCTCGCCGACCTCGCGGGCCATGACCGGTCCGGCGGCCTGCCGCACGGCGGTGATGATGCGCTGGTAGTCCCACGGCAGCGCGTCTTCCTCCACTCCCGGTTCGCGGTGCGGGATCAGCATCACCGTCCGGCCGCCCACCTGCCCCGGCATCGGTCGGGCGGAGGCGCGTTCCTCGGCGAGCTGCTCGCTCACCCTTTCAAGGACGCGTTCGGCGACGGCGAGTTCGTCCCGTTCGGCCCGCACTTCCGCCAGCTGGGTGGCCAGCTGTTCTTCGAGTTCGTCCAGTTCCGCACGCCGCGCGGTGATCCGTTCCAGCAGCTCGGGATCCAGCATGCACCGGATCGTAGAGGGCCGTCCGGCCCCGGCGGGCAGGAACTGGAGTGCTCGCCGCTCCAGGGCTGGGTAAGGAGCTAAGGGCGGCTCGTCATCAGTGTGCCCAGGGCAGGCGAACCGCCTCGATTTCGGAGTTGTTCAGCAATGCGTGGATGAGGGCTGGTGAACCGGCGACCTTGGTGGCCCACAGGTCGTAGTCGGTGCAAAGGACCCAGGAGCGGTCATCGGCCCAGAGGTTGGACGGGCTGAAGTCTGCTTCGGACTGGTCGTACAGGAGCTCGGCGTCGCCGAGCCGGCCCGCACGCACGTGGAGGTTGTCGAAGTCGGTGGCTCCGAGCGTCAGCGGGTTGTAGTAGGCAAGGCAGCGGGTGTCCGGGCCTGCGGGGCTGTACTGGGTGAGGGTGGCGATCAGCCGGTTCCAGGTCTCCCGGTCCAGGCTTCCTTCGGTCGGCGGGATCATGCTCAGTGGCCAGCTGCCCTCCTTCTTGGCCGAGGGGAAACAGCGGTAGGAGGGCATCAGTCCGTCGGGCACTATCAGGTCGCCGGTCCGCCGGGCAAGCTCGGTCCATCGCAGCCGCCGCCAGCCGGGGCCGGGGTGCCGGGCTCGGCCCAGACCTCCCCCCATGGCGATGCTCACGGCGTCGAGGTCGATACCCGCGACGATATGGGGCCGGGTTCTCCCGTCGGCAAGACGTGCCTGGTGGTACTCGTCGTACGACACTTCGGTTGGTCCATGCTCGTGCTCGTACATGGAGTTGAGCACCCACACCGCGTCGGGCATCGCCGGAGGCATGAACCCGGTTAGGCCGTCGCCACACAGCTCCAGCAGCCAGTCGGTGGCCCCAGGCGGTACGAGCGGCCACAAGCTAGACATCGGGTTCGGTTCCTCGGACATCCGCTCATGCTCCCAGGCGCGAATCCGCCCTTCTGCGAGGGGCCGACATAACGAGACGTACCTCAAGAACCGACAGCCGACCGCTGGCAAACGATCTACACCACAGACAACCGCCCACGACCAGCACGAGTACCCGGAGGACCGGTCACACCAGCCCTTTGACCTGCGACTTCAAGTTGGCGGAGGCTCAGGGAACGTCGCCCTCCCAGACCCATGAGCCGTTCAGGACGCGCCGCTCCGCCTGCCCCAAACAGTGCCGTGCCCGCCTGCCCCTGTTCTCGGGACGGGCGGGCACGGGGGCGTACCGGGGGACTACTTCAGGCCGCTGCTGATGGCCGTCACCAGTTCGCCGTTTGCCGTGTCACCATTGAACTCCCAGAAGAACGCGCCGCCCAGGCCCTGGCTCTTGGCCCACGCCATCTTGGTGCCGACGGTCGCCGGAGTGTCATAGCTCCACCAGTCCTTCCCACAGTGGGCATACGCCGTGCCCCCGACCGTGCCGGTGGCCGGGCACGTCGTCTTGAGGACCTTGTAGTACTGGTTGCCGGGCTCGACGCCGGCCGCCGGGCCAGTCGCCGTACCGCCCGGAGCCGACTGAGTGACACCCGTCCAGCCGCGGCCGTAGAAGCCGATGCCCAGGAGCAGCTTGGAAGCCGGGACGCCCTTGGCCCTCAGCTTGGCGATGGCGTCGGCCGAGTTGAAGCCCTGCGCGGGGATGCCCGGGTAGGAGGTCAGCGGGGAGTGCGGGGCCGTCGGGCCCTGCGCTGCCCAGGAACCGAAGTAGTCGTACGTCATCACGTCGTACCAGTTGATGTACTGCGCGGCGCCGCCGTAGTCGGCGGCGTCGAGCTTGCCCCCGTTGGAGCCGTCTGCGGTGATGGCCGCGGTGAGGAGGTTGTTCGGGCCGAACTTGGCCCGCATGGCCTGCATCATGTTCTTGAACGCGGCAGGGCCGCTGGTGTCGCAGGACAGCCCGCACGCGTTCGGGTACTCCCAGTCGAGGTCAATGCCGTCGAAGACATCGGCCCAGCGGGGGTCCTCGACCAGGTCGTAGCAGGACTGGGCGAACGCGGCCGGGTTCTGGACGGCCTGGCCGAAGCCACCGGACCAGGTCCAGCCGCCGAAGGACCACAGGACCTTGATGTTCGGGTACTGCGCCTTCAGCTTGCGCAGCTGGTTGAAGTGGCCCCGCAGCGGCTGGTCCGAAGCATCAGCCTTGCCGTCGACCGACTGGGCGGCGCTGTAGGACTTCTGGTAGTCCTCGTACGCGTCGCCGATGGTGCACTTACCGCTCTGCACGTTGCCGAAGGCGTAGTTGATGTGCGTGATCTTCTCGGCGGAGCCGGAGGTCACGAGGTCCTTCACCGAGTAGGAGCCCCAGTTGGTGAAGTAACCCAGATTGATCTTCCCGTTGCCGCCGGGGTTCTCGCCACCCCCACCACTACCGGTGGTGCGGACCGTCGTGGCGGCCGAGGCCGGGCCCGTCTGGTCGGCAGTGTCGCGGGCCACCACGGAGTAGCTGTAGTCCGTGGTGGCGGTCAGGCCGGTATTGGTGTACGTGGTGCCGGTGACGGTTGCGACCGTGGCGCCGTCGCGCTTGACGTCGTAGTTCTTGATGCCCTTGTCGTCCGTGGCGGCCGCCCAGGACAGCTTCACCGAGGAGTTGGTGATGTCGCTCGCGGTGGGCTTGCCCGGGGCGGAGGGGGCGTTGTCGCCGGGGTTGGTGGAGCCACCGTCGCACGGGTTGCCGTTGAGCTTGCAGCCGGAGGGCGCGCCAGTGCCTGAGCCGTTGAATCCGAAGGAGACGGACGCACCGGGGGCGAGGGTGCCGTTCCAGCCGAGGTTCTTGGCGGTCCAGCGGTTCGCGGAGTTGGTGACGGTGGCGTCCCAGGCGGATGTGACCTTGGTGTTCGCCGGGAAGTCCCACTCGACGGTCCAGGTGGAGAGCGTGGTGGTGCCGGTGTTTTTCACCGTCCACTTGCCCTCGAAGCCGCTGCCCCAGTCGGATGCCTTGGTGTAGACGGCGGTGGCTGAGGACGCGGCCTCTGCCGGGGTCGCGAGGCCTACCATGGCGGCCAGCGGAACGAGCAGCGCCGTGGCTCCCGCGAGGGTCTTGGACCGCCTGCCCAGGGAGGCGCTCTGGGAGGATCTGGCACGGCGCCATCGCGTTTCTGTACTCAAGGCTGCTCCATGAGTGGGGGCTCCAAGGGGCAGGGGGGTCCCTGGCCCGTCAACACTGCGCGGCCATGAGCACCGAGATCGCTCTTGGGACCCTCGCAGTGTTGCCGCGACCCTAAGAAGGGCCTAGACCAATCGTCAAGAGGTCTGGACCAAGGGAAAGTTGATGAGGGCCCGGCAGGGTACTGGATCCTGCCGGACCCCCAGCGTCAGCGAGGACCGTCCAAAAGGATCCGACCTGGAGCTCACGGCCGGCGGCGAGTTGAGCGTGGATGAGGTCCTGGACGCGGCGGTGGACGCCGCCGCGGTGTGCGGGCTGCTGGTGCTGGCCGAGGCCCGTACGACCGCCACGTCCGATCCGAGCACGGCGGCCGAGCTGTGCCTGACTGCCGTTTCCCACCTGGCCCTCGCGGTCGCCCTCGCCTCCGCCGACCTCGACTGAGGAACGGCCCTTACCGCCCTCACCGGCCCTGACCGTCATCCGCTCAGGACCGGTGAGGGGAACGCCGGACCGGCGAGGAGTGTTCGCCGGTCCGGCACCGCACATCATGCCTCTGCGCTGTCCCTGCGGGTGCGGCGGGCACGGTCGAGCTGTTCGCTCTCACGGGTGAGGCCTTGTCGCCTTCGGTGCCCTGCGGGGGCGGGGGCGTTGGGCACGTCATGCGAAGGATCATGTGTGTGACGGTCTCGGTGATGGCTCTCGGGTGTCTGGGGCAGGCCCCCGCCCACGCCAGTGGGACCACTGAAGACGGTCCGGTCGGTATCGGGGTCCTCGGTGAGGGATTGAAGGTGCGGGAGGTCCGGGCAACTCTGGACGGGTGGGAGGCCGGCGCGCAGGCCCGGGTCAGTCTCTGGAAGGGCGACAGCTACGTCCGGATGGTGCGGGGGTGGACGTACACCTCCTCCACCGAGGGGCATGGCCACAAGTTCGAGGTCGCGAAGTGGAAGATCAACAAGAGCTTCCCGCACCGCAGCAGGCTGTGTGTCGAGTTCAAGGGACACGACCGCATGCCCTGCGTCACGATCAAGCGCTGAGCACCTCACGCGATGACTGCGCCCGCCCCGGAGAATCCGGGGCGGGCGCAGTCGTTTGGGGGTCAGGCCGCTCGCCGAGATCGACGCGCTCCTCGGCGAACTCGCCTGAACGAGCTGGCCTCACCCCGGTGCGGGGCCAACTCGATCAGCCTCTCTTACCGCTGCCGCGCCCGCGGTGGAACCCACTGCTTGCAGCCTGGGCTACGCGGCCGGCGCTGCGCCGCCGCAGCTGCTCCGGCAGGGCGGCCACGTCCTCCAACGCCGCGCGAAGCTCCGCGATATCGGGGTGCGGATGCCCGGCCTGCCGTTCGTAGTCACCCAGCACCTGCTCTACCGCGTGGTAAGGCGCGCGATCTGGGGGTCGGCAAGGGGGTCCGCGGACACCTCGACGTATCCACCGAGGGCCGGGGGACCGGCCACCGTGCGCCGGCGGTGGCCGGTGGGTGAGACCATCCACCGACCGGTCTCCGGCTCCTGGACTGCCTCAATGAGCGGGTAGACCCGGCGCTCCGCCTCCCGGTCGTACCAGTCCTCGCCGGTCTCGGCCCAGTGCAGTCCGTCCGGCCCCCGCCAGAGCCTCGTGGGGCGCAACCTCGTCATGAAGTCCTCCTCATCCCGTCGTTGCCCGACGGCCCGCGCCGTCCTGCCCTGTACTCACTCGGCTGACAAAAGCCGGTCTTCCTGACCACAGATGCACAAATTCTGAGGCGTCTGTAGTCATCACACGGTTCCTTCCGTGGCCGCCCATTCCAGCCCGAGTGAAGCGAGTGCGGCTGACGCTGGGAGCGGTGCCGCTGGCCCCGGACAGCGAAGGATCCCGGGCCGCCCTGCGTCCCGGGGTCCTGTCGCTGGTCTCACCGCCGCCGCTCACCAGTCGTCAGGTGCGCTGCCCACCCACGCGATCGGCCGGCCCTCGCTGTTGCGGCCCCAGTGCGATTCCTCCATCGAGGTCTCGTGTCCCTCGGGCAGCACGCAGATCCGACCCCAGCGGCCGTGCTTGCCCCCGCAGAGCCCGGCGAGCCCGTCCGTGTCGCCCTCCGCCACGGCCTGGTCGTAGCGGTCCTGGAACGGCTGGAGACGGGCGCACAGCTCCATGCCCAGCTCCGTCTCCGCCGCCTCCACCCGCTCCCGCGCCTTCCGCACCCCCGGGTCGGACAGCACAGCGGAGATGACGTCCTCCGCCTCCGCGAAGGCCCCCTGGTGCGCGCGTGCCGCCGCACGGCGTCCTGCACCCGCTGCTCCGCGGCGTCCTGGTCGCTCGGGCTCATCACGCCGCTCCTTCCGTGGCCGCCCACTCCAGCCCGAGCGGGGCGAGCGCAAGAAGCCCCGCCCGGACCTCGCCGCACGCCTGGAGAGCGAGGTCAAGAAGCGCTGGCAGCCGCAGATCCGTGCCAAGGCCAAGGAGAAGGCGGCGACGACCGGCGGCATCGTCATCGACGTCCGCGCCCAGCTCGGCTACTCCGGGGCGTCAATGGACTCCACGGACGAGGACCGCGAACGGCAGCTCACCGTGGCACTCCCGCCGCAGTACGCGGCCCGCCTCTTCGACGCCCAGGAGCAGGGCGCCAGCGAGGACCGGCTGCGCGAGCTGACCGCCGAAGCACTGCGCGAGGTATACTTCCAGGACAACGGGCGCCGCGCCGGCACCCTCCAGGAAGTGCAGATCAACAACGTGCTGAACCTCGGATTCCAGCTGTAGGGCCTCCTACCCGTACAGCGACCGGCAGCTTGGCGCGGTGGTGATCGGCCATCGCCAAGCCGACCACCTTCCGCGTCGCGAGATCGATACAGGTCGCCAGATGCAACTCTCAACGTGGCCAGTTAGGTCATGTCGCCGACCAACCGCATTACGGGCCGGGGCGCGGTGAAGTCCCGGCCGATCAGGCCAACGGCGAACACCGCCCGCTTCAGGTCCCCACGCCGACGGCGGGTGATCCCGACGATCCGGTGCTCGCGCATCAGCCGCTCGCCCCTCTTGGAGTTCATCACCCGCCCGGTCAGCCGTAGAGCGGCGTGGATCCGCGGAGCCCCGTAGGGGCCCCGCGAACCGGCGCGCAGTCCCAGCAGCTGGCCCACGCTCTCGCTTTTGTCGTGAGCCGGTCGCTATCCCCGGGCGTACCACGCTCGCCCTTCTTCAGGTGCTGCTCAGCCCGCCTGCTGCTGTCGCACGAGCTGCTTGGCTCGCTTACGCCGGGCGGCCGCGTGTACGTTCACCTCGGTGCCGGCACCCTGGCCGGGCGTGGTTTCTGCGGTGCGGAACATGTCAGCGATTTTGCGGATCTCGGCGTCGTCCGGACCGCGGTCGAGGTAGAACAGCGACTCGTCGACGGAAGAGTCGTCACCGCCCCAGCGGACCGTACCCTGGCAGTCGGCGAGGATGTCACGTACAACAAGCTCCTGAAGGGGGAAAAGGCTTCCCTTGGCGGCCGCACCGGGACGGATGCGAACCGCGGTGCCAGAGGCGAGGTTTGATTCCGGCTTCCTCCTGTCCAGACCGTCGGTCTTCTGCCAACCAGCCAGGTCAGGACTGTGGAGCTGATCGACCTCGTAGTGGAAGCGACGCACGACGTGGAGCAGGATCGCCTCCGGGTCGCCGATCCAAACCGGCACGCTCAACCCGGTGCCGGACACCGTGCGGGTGTACACCTGGGAGTCGCGATCGGCGATGGCCTGTACGGGCCAGCCGTTGGCCGTCACGTTCTGAGGCTTCGTGGCGCCCCTCTTCCCCACTCCCTTTCCGCTCCTGTCGGCTGCTGACGCCGCAGCCGGGATCAGTACACCGGCGGCGGCCATCGCACCCACTACGGCCGTGCCCCGGACGACGGTCCGCCGCGTTATTCCGTTCTTCATGCTTCTTCCTTCTCCTGCGATGTTGTTGATGTAGCCGTCTCTGTCACGTATTCAGCCGATGCTGATGCCCACGAAGAAGGGGACGAGGCTCGCCGTCGCACACAGCAGCCAGTACGGGTACGGTGGCGGCCCGTCGAAAAGCCTGCGCCGCAGCCAGATGTTGACGAGCCCCCACAATCCCCCGAAGAGGAGCACTACCGGAACGACGATGACCAGCCAGAGCAGGATCCCGTCGTCTTCATTCGGGTCGCGGCTGGTCCAGCCCAGTTCGGCCAGGGGACCGTTGGACAGGACGTACCAGACCAGGAAGCACGGAACGATCGCGGGAATGCCGAGCAGCAGGTTGACCGCCACCGGGGCGAAGGACTTCCACGGCTGCGTGTTCTTCACGGGATCTCCAGAACTCAGCTGGTGCGGCTGAGCTTGTTGTAGTTCTCCAGGACGTTGTAGAGACCGGCCAGCTCGCGGCCGTACTGGGCGGCGGCGGGACCGGTGCCGTTGTAGCGGGCGAGCAGCGCCTGTGTATTAGCCGCAGTGGTGGTCAGATTGGGCCTGGCGATGCCGAGCTGGTAGGCGTTGTAGATGGTCAGGTAGGCGACTGACGGGATGTTGTACTCCGGCTCCTGGAGGTTGTTCCACACCGCGCGGGTGTCGCTGCTGGTCAACGGGGTGCCGTTGATAATGCCCTGCCGCATGCAGTAATTACGCGCGTCGATGGTCACCCATGCGAAGATCTGACCCCAGCCGGTGCTCGCGTCGTCCTTCAGTCCGGCCTTGACGGCCTCGTCCGCGAGCGCGTCCAGCGGGTTCAGCTTGCGCAGTTCCCACAGAACCGGGGCCTGGATGAGCGCCTTGCGGATCTTGAGCGTGCGAGCCAGGTTGGTGAAGAGCCAGTCGGCGTCCATGACCATCCCGAACGCCTCGGTCGTGGAGACGACGTTGTAGGTGACCCAGTCGTTGTCCGCAGTCCAGCCCTCGCCGCCGGTTTCCGGGACACCGATGGAGCCCAGGTACTGCCGCACATCGCTGAGCATTGGCGCCCTGTAAGCCGTCTTGTCCAGGTCGGTGTCCAGGTCGTCGTCCCGGGACATTCCGGGGTCGAAGTCGCCCTGTCCGGTGTCACGGCCGGAAGCGATGTTGTTGTCTATCTCGATCGCACCGGTACCGGAGCCGACAGTGATCGTGGAGATTTGGTCGAACGCCCAGTTGGTGGGCAGCGGATACCCGAGGTTCCCGGAGAACCCGGAGGACATGTCGGAGACGAAACTGGCTGCCGCATAGCCGGCGTCCGCGACGCGCTGGCAGACATTCCGAGGACCGTAGACGCCCACCCCGTAGGCGGAGTTCTCTCCGATCGTGCGCATCACGCCACGGAAGTGCGGGAGGACGTAGTCGGTGACCTCGCCGTCCATGGCGTCGTAGTCGACGGCGAAATAGATGATGCTGCCTGCCTTGAAGCCGTGGATCTTCGCCCACTCGATGGCGTTGGTGGCGTCGATGCAGCCCTGGGAGTAACTGAAGTAGTCGGCCGAGCGGCTCCACGTCTGGTAGATGGGGAAGCAGCGCAGCCCGGCGCCCTTGATAGTGGCCAGCTCGCCAGGCTGGATCTGCTTCTCGGGCAGCGAGGTGCTGGAGGGGTTGGAGAGATAGCGCCCGATGTACATGTAACCGGCAGCCTTCAGCGCTGCGGCGCGCGAAGGGGTAATCATGGTGACGCCGTCGCAGGCCGTTCCCTTACGCGACTGGTCGCCGTAGGAGACGAGCAGCGAGGCCCAGGTCTGGAAGTCGCCCTTCCCGGTGACGGGGAGCTTGGAGAAGGACTGGAAGGTCTGCACACCGCTCTGCACGGTGGCCGTGAAGTCTCCGAAGGGGACGTTCCGCTTGTTGAGGATCATGGCAGCGGTGAAGAGCCTTGCCCAGACGCCGGTGGTTCCCGTGCTGACCGTGTGCAACTTCAGGCCGGACTGGGTTCCGGGGCCGAAGGCACCGTTCGCGGTGCCATCGGCCATGCCCAACTCGTACTGGATGGCGAAGAGCATTGACTTGGCCACGTCGCGGGAGTGGTGTCCGTCACAGGGGATGACGTAGAAGTCCTTGCGCAGCAAGTATCGGCCGTTGAGCCACTGCTGGATGGAGCGGATGGTTTCAGAGCCGCCGCTGACCGTAACGTAGGCGTCCATGTTGAACAGGCCCTTGGTCGACTTCGGCCAGAGGGAACCGCCCGGGTAGACCGTCGAGACACCCATGTTCTGGTGGAGCTTGGTGACGGCGGCCTTGACTCTGTCGTTGTACGTGCCGTCGATCTCACCGCCGTCGTACCCCTTGCAGTACAGGGCAGACTGGATGATCCGGCAGAAGTTCGCCGACGGAGCAGTGCTGTCGTCGATCTTCCCGTACAGCTCGCCGATCTTGCCGAGGGTGGTCGGTCCAAAGGAGTTGGACAGAGCGCTGATGCCCATTTCATACTGAAGCGCCCTGGTAAGGGCGTACATGACGGTCCAACCAGTTTGTCCGTTCTCCTCCAGCTTGGATATACCGAGCGTTGCACCGTTGTTGTACGTGGTGTTGATGAACCTCTGGGCGCGCTGCACCATCTCGTCGGCCATCGAGCTACTCCTGAACTAAGAGGGATGGGGGCAGCCCTTGCAGGGAAGGGTGCCTCGGGGTTACCGCTCGAGCTGGCCCGGGCGCGCCGTTGCGGTGGAGTCGGGGCGTCGCTTCCGGCCGAAGGTGCAGTGAGTGCACGGTCCATGTATCGGACTTCTGCCGCTCGCGAAAAGATCCTTCAAAAGACACGTTCGCATTGCTCAAAGAAACCAAAACAATGCAAAGGAAGCGGTATCCGTTCTTTCGGCAGGGGTACGCGCGAAGCCATGTTCTCAGATATTTTCTGCACCGATCGCAGCAGGGCGATTCGGTCACTGCCAGCCCTCGCGGGACTCTGATGCTGCCTCAGCAACGACATAAATGGAAACAACTTTTTGCTGTCATAGACGGGCCCATGTACGACTTGTGTCGAATGATCGATTTCCCACCAAACTAGATGGCCGACCAGAGTTGTGCCACAGGCTCCGCACCTGCCGCGCCATCACGTGCCGGCCCCGGGGCTGCCCACGGCATCGAACTCCACCGCCTGAGCAGGAGTTTGGGCTGTCAGCTGGGATCCGCTCGTCGACGACTAAGGCCCCGAGATGGGCACCGCAGCAGCCCAGATCGACACTCGTTTCAACCAGCTCACCGCGACCGAGGTCGCCGTCGAGGACACGGGCGGACACGACGCCGATCGCGTACCGCTGGCCTTCCCCGCGGATCCCGACCGGAAGATGGCTCACGTGAACGGGGTCGAGGCCGCCGGTGTCTACTGGAAAGTCCGCCTCCCCTCAGGCGACTCGGTCCGCTCTTCCCCGGTCGACGACGGCCACGGAGCTGTGTCCCAGACGCCTGTCATTGCAGCTTACTCGGGCGTGCTCTCCGCAGCCAAGCCGCACTTCGTCCAAGGCCGCGGCTACAACGCGTTTCACGACACACACCATCAGTCCGTGGCTGTGCTCGGGTCATCGACGGCCACCCGCCTGGGCATCAGCACGCTCCGGACACAGCCCGCCATCTTCGTCGGTGACACTGCATTCACGGTGGTCGGCATCTTCGACGACACCAAACGCATGCCCGATCTGCTTCTGTCCATCGTCGTCCCCAGAACCAGCGCGGAACAGATCTGGGGACCGCCGCAGGACGAGCGCGCCAAGATGCTCATCTCCACGAAGCTGGGCGCCGCATCCCAGGTCGCGCACGAGGCCGCCTTCGCCCTGCGCCCCGACCATCCCGAATACTTTCGGGCCATTCCACCACCGAACCCCAAGGCGCTTCGCACCGCCGTCAGCAGCGACCTGGGACAGCTGTTCCTCCTGCTGTCGATCGTCTGTCTCATTATCGGGGCGGTCGGCATCGCCAACACCACCCTGGTCGCGGTCATGGAACGCATCAGCGAGATCGGACTCCGGCGCGCTCTCGGGGCTCGCGCCCGCCATATCACCTGGTAGTTCCTGACCGAATCAGCTGCCCTCGGTCTGGTCGGAGGGATCGCCGGAACAACGCTCGGAACGGTCGTCGTCGTCTCCTTCCACAACGCATGGACCCCCGTCCTCGACCCGACAACCATCGCCACAGCACCCGCCCTCGGACTCGCCACCGGTCTCCTGGCAGGCCTGTACCCGTCCTGGCGCGCTGCCCGAATTCCTCCGGTCGAGGCGCTCCGTCGATGACACACCGGCGCCGACTCTTCAGCAGTGCGAGGGCGGCCCTGGAGTTGTGCACGTCGGCTGTGGTCACGGGGCCAAGGAGAAGGCGGCGACGACTGCCGGGTCACCCCGTGACGGTGTCAGGAGAGGACGGAGCGGCCTGTCCGGGGAGCGCGGCGTCGACGAAGGCCCGCACGACAGCGGCCGCCTCGGACGGCGTGACGTCCCTGACCCAACTGCTGGTGGACTGCCAGCCGCTGCATTCCAGCTTGAACCGGTGAACACCGGGCGTGGGCTTCAGTTCGCGGGCGTACGGCTGCTTGCGGCACCGCCCGTGCCGCTCGGTCCGCTCGAGGTGTGCGTGGACCACGTTCTGGCGGAAGCGGGGCGGCAGGGTCCGCTGCTCAGGGCAGCCGCGGCACTCCAGAAGGTGCAGGGCACCGCCTTCGAGCCGGAGGAAGTAGTCGGGAGGTGTCTTGCACTCGCGGTTGTTGCAGCCGCCGCAGAGCGGCCCGCGGACGTGACCGTGCTCGTGGCAGTGGTCCCACGCGTGGCTTCGCTCACTTCAAGCGGTTCTGGCACGACTTCCGTGATGCGCGCACGCTGAGTGACGACTGACGCTCCGATCAGGCTCCGGGAAGTTGCCTGAAAATGACCAGGGCCAATCTTGGTGTGGTCGACAGTGCGGCGTCGTGGAAGAGACATCGCCCCCTCTGGAGGGCCTGCTGTTCCCGTCCATCGCGGACGTGTCGGTGCTGTCGCTGGACGTAAGCCACGAGGCGATACGCATCGACGTCTCCAGTACGGCGGCCGGGGCGGCATGCCCGGACTGTGGGAGCGAGTCGACCCGGGTGCACAGCTCTTACCTGCGGTTTCCTGCAGACGTGCCCAGTGGGGGACGTCTGGTGGTCCTGCAACTGCGAGTCCGGCGGTTCTTCTGTCCGGAGTCTTCCTGTGCTCGGCGGACGTTCGCTGAGCAACTGCCGGGACTGACCCGGCGGCACAGCAGGTGGACGGAGCGGTTGCGGTCGACTCTTGCCGCGGTGGGTCTCGCCCTCGCCGGCCGGGCCGGCGCCCGGATGGCACGGGCCTTCGGGGTGTCCATCAGCCGCAGCGCGGTGTTGCGGCTGCTCGATGCATTGCCCGAACCCGAAATACCGGCCCCGCGGGTGGTTGGTGTTGATGAGTACGCCACACGCAAAGGACGGGTCTACGGCACGGTGCTCGTCGACGTCGAGACCCGTCGGCCGGTGGATCTGCTGCCTGACCGGGAAGCGTCCAGCCTGGCCGCATGGCTGGAGAAGCGTCCCGGGATCGAGATCGTCTGCCGGGACCGCGCGCCGTTCTTCGCGGAAGGCGCCACAGCCGGGGCACCCCAGGCGACGCAGGTCGCCGACCGCTGGCATCTGTGGCACAACCTCGGGGAGGCCGCTGAGCGGGCTGTCGCCCGCCACTGCCAGTGCCTTCGCGTCCTGGTCCCCGATCGCGAGGGGAAGGCCGACGAACCGGCGCCGCCCGAGGAGAAGGCGGACTCTCCATGGCGGAGCGGGCGGTTCGCCAACCGCGTCCGAGCCAGGCACGCCACGGTCCACGCGCTGCTGGAAGCCGGCCACAACCGCCGCTCCATCGGGCGTCAGCTCCAGATGACCCACCGGACCGTCAAAAGCCTCGCCGACGCTGCGAAGCCGGAAGACCTCTTTCGCGGCCAGTGGCAGCACAACAGGACCTCCGTCCTCGACGAGTACAAGCCCTACCTGGACGAACGCTGGGACGAGGGCTGCAGCAACGCCTGGAACCTCTGGGAGGAGATCGTTCCCTTGGGTTATCGAGGCAGCTACGGCCGGGTCAGCGCCTACCTGCGCGAGAAGCGCACCTCGCCACGGCCGGTCACCGCGCAGCCGCCGGCACCCCGCGTGGTGACGAGATGGATCCTCAGCCGACCCGAGACGCTGACCGAGATCGAACAGCTCCGGCTCAAGGCCGTCCTTGCCAACTTCCCTGAACTCGACGCCCTGACCGGTCACGTCCGGTCCCTCGCCCAGATGCTCACCGAGCGGCAGGGGGAACGACTTCCGCAGTGGCTCGATGCCGTCCGCCAGGACGACCTCCCCAGCCTCCACACTCTCGCGGCCGGCATCGACCGCGACCGCGACGCCGTCATCGCCGGCCTGACCCTGCCCTGGAACTCCGGCGTCGTCGAGGGACACGTCAACCGGATCAAGATGCTCAAGCGCCAGATGTTCGGTCGCACTGCTCCGCAAGCGGGTCCTCCTCGCCCCGTGACCGATGTCAGTGGCTCCTGGAACCATGCCTTCGTCCGAGACAGCCGTATCAGGAGCCATGCATGGGAACGTGGGGAACCGGCCCGTTCGACAGCGACCTCGCCGCAGACTTAGTCGATGAACTTGAGGGACTCACCCACCAGCAGGTCATTGACGTGCTGGGGCGGGCATTCCAGCGAGTCACCTACTCGGGAGAACGCGTCGATGGCGGAGACGGAGCCGAAGCTGTTGCCGCCGGCGCTCTCGTCGCGAGCACCCTCCCGAACAGTCCCATCGTGATTGACCCGGACGACGGCCCCAGGGAACCGCTGCCCGAACTGCCAGCCTCCTTTCGCGCGTCGGCGAGACTCGCACTGGACCGGGTTCTCCAGGACGGATCAGAAATGGCAACCGGCTGGGTGGACAGCGCCGACGCCGACCAGTGGCGCCAGGAAGTACGACACATCCTCCAAGCACTCGAAACACCCACTGATCACTAATCGTGACCGCTTCACGGAAGTCGTGCCAGAACCACTAGATATCAACGAAGCCATCCAGCCTATTTGAGTAGAGTTGGCTTGAATGCTTCCCGGCTCGAGGTCCACGTGTGGTTCAGTGATACTGCCGAACAACGGCAGCAACGTTCACTGCCCGATCTGCCTCCACACGACGGTGAGTACGCAGTTGTGCAACCGTTACTCGAAGAACCTGGGAGTGGTTCTCATGGTGGGATTGAAGGACACATCGAAGGTGAAGAGCCGCACGAGGAAGGCCGGCCTGGCCGTGACCGCAGCCGCGTCGGCTGTCGGGATGGTCTTCGCGGCGACACCCGCGGCCGCCGCAGGCTCCGCCAACTTCTCGGTTGTTTATACGGCGAGCTACTACCAAGGCACGGCCACCTGGTCCAACCGGTCGGTCGGCGTCGTCGGGTCGTTCAAGGCCAGCAATTGTCGGCGGGTCTACGTGAAAGCGTTTGCAGGCAGCACCACACTGGACTTCCAGAGCAGCAGCACCTGGTGCAACCGAACCGGGCCGGCGAACTTCACCCTTGACGCGAACGTCGTCGGTGGGTCCGACAACATCTGGGTCTACATGACGACCGAAGACCCCGATAATGTCCTCGCAGCACAGACCTGCTACCGCGTCGGCTACTGCGTCAACGGCCGGGAGTAGCCTCAATTCTTTCGTGGCGGTCCGTCGGCTTCGTCGGCGGGCCGTTTTGGTTGTACGGCGTCGGTCTCGCTAATGACAGAAGAACCTGGTGCGGGTCGACCAGCGGGTCAACGGTGAGCGGCCGGGCCTGGTCGAGGCCACGGGCGCAACCACAGCAGATGCAGCACCGCTGCCTTCACCAGCGGCCGGGGATACGCCGGCACCAGGAATGCCTCGCCCAGCGACATCCCCTCCAGTCCCACCACCCGCAGGGCGTTGAGCAGCTCGGCGTCGAAGAGCCAGTCCCGGCGGTAGCCGGCCAGGAACCCGATGTTCTCCAGCAGGTGCGGGTCCGGCTCGCTCCACACCTCGTAGCGCCACCCGCGCAAGTCGACCGCGTCCCGGGTCCACGCGAAAGCGGTGGTGATCGACGCCGACGGCAAGCGGCTGCTGTCCCGCCGCGTGCTGAACGACGAGATCGAGCTGCTCCAGCTGCTCCCGCCGGTCGCGGCGCGCTTGGCCCAGACGTGAGTGATGGTCTGCATGAGGCTGTCAGTGGAGAGTCGTCACCTAGATGTCAGTGGTGTAGCCCTAGTGACCTGCTAGTTCTCGCTGTCGGGTTGTGACGGATTGGCGCTGACAATAGTGACGAAAGACCAGGCCATTCTTGTGCCGACTCCTATGGCAGCCAGCTATTCACGCAGGTGAGAGGTGTGCAACTCCCTGCCGATCGACCTGTTCTGAGTATGGCCAGGGTCATGATGCTCGGTCTGCAGGCTGCAGTGATCGGCGAAAGTGCGTCTGGTGAGGGCTTGGCCGCACGAGTGGGCGCCGGTGAGGAGACGTTGCTGTTCGCTGCTGCTGACAGTCCGGGTTGGGCGATGACGGTGTTGATGTGCGGGCGCAGGTGGGGCGCGCGTTCGCGGTGCGGTACAGCTGTTGGGTGCTGCCGATCAGGTAAGGCGTCCTGCCGGAATGGCGGATGACGTACTTGACTGCGCTGCGGTCGAGTGTTCGCAGCAGTGCGTCGCCGATCCTGTACTCGCGCCGTTGCGCGCCGCGATGCCTCGTACAGTCCGTCGACGCAGGTGCCAGGCGTCGCGCCTCCACCCCTGGGTTGAGTAGTGGGATCAACCCCGCCCCGCTCAGATCAGGCCGCTGGTCACGGTAGGGAAATATGCGCGTGTCGCATGCGCCGGAGGCGGGATGCTGGTGTAAGCAGGCTCGAACCCCACGGCCACAGACGTCTGGTGGGGAGCAGGGATCGGGGTGGGGCTCGTGACAGACAGCGCGTACGAGGAGCTGCAGATCGGCGGGTTGGGGCCGGCCACGTTCGAACTGCTGCGGAGGCTGGTTTACCAGGTGCGCCGTGGCACTGGTTTTCCACCCCCGAGGGACACGCGGTGTGGAGCGATGACGCGGCTTACGACGTGATCAGCGCGATGTTGTCCCAGGAAGGAGCGGGACAACGGTTCGTGACCGTCTGTTTCACCCAGGACTGCCGCGCGAGCGGCACCGCACGCCTGGCGAGCCGGTCCCGGGCCGCCCACGGGCGGCGGCCGCGCGCGTCCGCGACTACGGCGACCAGCTCCAGGGCACCGCGAACGGCCGCGGCCGCGGAAGAGTCCACCGCGGCGGCGAGGTCCCGGGAGGCGGCAATCGCCACATCGACCGCGTCCTGCTCGCTGCCCGGCTGGGAGAGCAGCACATGTCCCAGGTTCCACCGTGCGCTCGCGATGCGCAGGGGATCATCGGCGTCCTCGGCGGCACGGAGCGCCCGGTCGGTGACCATCAGCGACAGGTCGAGCCGGCCGATCCTGCGGTAGTACGAGCGCAGCAGCCCGTACAGATCGGCGGACACCCTCAGCACCTCGCGCCGCTCGGCAGTATCGGTGCCGGGCCGCGACGCCCGTAGGGACCCTTCAACGGTGCGGATCAGATCGAGCAGCAGAGCTTCGGCCTCGGTGAACCGGTGGGGCGAGGTCTGCCAGACCTTCCAGGCCCGCTCCACCCGTGCCCGCAACTCGGCTGCGAGCACGGGGCCACGGGCCGCGTCGTGCCGTTGCAACAGCGCCTGCACCACGGCGGAGCGTGCGGCCACGGGCGGCCCGGCCTTCGCCGGTCTGGCTTCGGCGTCGCCCAGGAGCGTTCCGGCCTTCACCTGGAGCTCGGCGGCGAGCGCGGCGAGCACCTCCCCGACGGCTGCTTCAGACCTCGTTCGATCTGGGACAGGTAGTCGGTGCTGATGCCGCAGAGACCTGCGATGGCGGCCTGCGGGCGGCCATCGCGCTGCCGCGCCGCGAGGATGAGCGCACCTGTCGGGAGCGTGGGCAGATCCGTCAAGGCACCTCCTGGTCCGGGCCGTTCACCCAGAGTAGAGCGGCTCCGGGCTCGGGCTGTCTGCTTCACCCAAGGTGTGACACCGTTTCCCCGGACATGTGCTGTCCGAGGTCTGGGAGGCGACGTTGAAGCTCGTGCTGTGGGACATCGACCACACCCTCATCGCGACGCGGGGCGTTGGAAGAGAGATCTTCAAAGATGCCTTCGAGCAGGTCACCGGTACACCGATGCGCGATCAGGCCACCGAGGACGGGATGACCGAACCCGTGCTCTTCCGCCGGACCGCCCAGCTGCACGGCATCACCAGCGACCGCACCATGTTCGAGGAATTCGCCCGACGCTCCACCGAACTGCACCGCCGGCGGGCCCACGACCTGCGCGGGCGCGGACACGCGTTGCCCGGGACGTCCGCCGCCCTCGACGCGGTGGCCGCCATGGGCGGCGTCGTGCAGAGCGTTGTCACCGGAAACATCCGGGCGGTCGCGGAGATCAAGCTCCAGGTGTTCGGGCTCGACACCCACATCCTTTTCCCGTACGGCGGTTACGGAGAAGACCACGACGACCGCGCCGAGCTGGTCCGCACCGCCATCGCACGCACCCGTGCTGCCACGGGCGCCGACGTCGCCCTGGCCGACGTCCTGCTCATCGGAGACACCCCCGCCGACGTAGCCGCCGGACGCGCGGCCGGCGTTTCCGTACTGGCTGTCGCGACCGGTCGTACCTCGGCCGCGGAACTGGCTGACGCCGGGGCCACCGCCACGGTCCGCGATCTGCAGGACGCCTCCCCGCTCCACGACCTGCTTCGCTGACTGCGTCAACGAGCCCGGATGGCCCGGCTGGAGCTGCGTCATCGGCTGTGACGACGACCAGCCGGTCGGCTACGTCTACGGAGCGCCACTGCCCCAGGGGTCACGCTGGTGGGGCGGCCTGCTCACCCAGGTAAGGTGCACGCATTTACTGCGACAGGCTCTGATGGGGCGCCCCTCTCCGATATATGTCCGTTTGCCGTAGCAATACGAGAACCGGGCCGTAGCGGGCGCACGCGCACGCGCGGCCCGTCTCTAGCAGGAGCGGGCCGCGCGTTGTAAGGAGCAGGAAATCGACCTGCAGGTGGGAGCGCACGCCGGGCGCGAGGCCGCCGAGCAGGAGGACCGCCCGAACTGGTAGTCGTGCCGGTCCGCGCGTCCTCTGCCGCGGGCCCGGATGAGACGGCGTTACTTGTTCGCGCAGTGGTGGCATCGGCCGGCGCACCGTGGCTTCCGCGAGGCCGACGCCACCTCCCCTGGATCCGCAGGCGGGACAGCGCTTCCTACGTGCGGGAACAGGCTGCAAGGCCCTCAGTGCCGACTCCGCAGCAGCGGAACATTACCGCCAGGTCTGGTACGGACTCTTCTGCGAGTGCGTACCGCAAGCGAAGGTGCGCAGCAGCGTGTGTACTGGCTGAATGTGATGGGGACGGCGGGTATAGGGGGGTGTGACCTCGCGGCCACCTCCGAAGTGCGCGGTGCGGGCTTCGAGGGCCTGCGGACCGTCTGATGCGTAGATCGTCGCGGTGATCTGCTGGGTGCTGTCCAGGCGCAGATTCCGTTGTAGCTCCTGGACGATGGTCACGAAGTCACCGCAGGCTGCTGCGACCACGCGCTGAGAAACAGGTAGAGCATCAACGACGCCGGCCTCTTGGGCGAAGCCGCGCTCCTCCTCGGAGGCGGGCCGCCATGACAGATTGGTCGCCAGGGTCACGGTGCCGTCATGGTGCAGCTCGACCATGGAGCTCCGGTCGTAGTCGATTTCCATGGTGCTGGAGATCCAGCGTCGCAGCCCCGGGCGGGGATTGATGAGCATGTCGCCCATGCCCGTCAACGGTCCGGGAATCCGTCGCGCCGGCAGCTTGCTTCCTCGCTGCTCGGCGACGCCAAGAAGATGTCGAGCTTCGTCCCGGTTCAGCCGGGGCGCACCGTGCGGGTAGGGCCGGGTGGGACGTGCGACGGCGACGAGCCAGGCAGAGGGCTTGGCGGCGTGCGCGGTGATGGTTTTGTTGAGGAAGTCGGAGTGCTGGCGCAGCGCTTCCTCGGCACTGTCGGTGCGGGTAAAGCGGTCGCGGTAGGCACGTTCGATCTGGTGCTCCGCCATCCAGGCGGTGTGGTCTCGGCCGCGGTACGGCACCGTGACCGCCTGTTGCTCTTTGTCCTTATCCGATCTGCCGTGGACGAGGTGCGGCGCCATCTCGCTGGCAGGGACATCCACGACCAGGAGAGCCGTCGCGCCGTCGGTCAGCCGAAACATGACCAGGTCTGGCAGGTAGGGGTGGACGTGGTTGCGGACCCACTGGGCGTACTGCCGGAGGTCCGCCTTTTCCGAGTCGATGCCGATGATTTCGTGGTTGTCAGCGACGCCGTAGATGAGCAGTCCACCACGTGTATTGGCCATCGCGCTGATGTCCTTGGCGAACTCGTTCCACTGACCGTTTCTGGGCGGCTCGGGAAGGTCCCTCTTCCAGTCGAGGTCGTCGGACTCATCAAGGTGGTCCGCAGCGGCCCGGCTGACCATGTCGTAGGTGAGCGGGCCAGGGGCGGACCCCAAGTGCTGATGCAGTCTCGTCCAGGTGCGGGCCCGGCTCTGCGCGGCGACGGAAGTGTCCGCTATCCCCATGATCGGTCCCCTTTGAGCGTCGGTCGAGGGCTCACTCCAAGACTGCTCGGTGACACCGCGGACACTTCCCAGGACCGGTCTGTCCGAAGACGCGGCAGCGGCAGTCCCAGTGCCTCGGCCGGACGAGACGGCGGGTCGCGGTCGGGACGCCCGGCGCGCACCTGACAGACCGTCCGCTCGTTGTCCGACACGAGGTCGTTTCAGGGCCAGCTGAGCTTCGGCGGTACGGTCCGCTCATGAACTGGCCAGACGCGCGGTCGTGGGCCGCATCGTGGGATTGGGGAGACGCGCCCGCCTGGGCGGCGTTCGTGCTGGCGGCGATAGCCCTGTGGATCAGCATCAGAGCGCAGAAGGACGGGCGCCGTTCAGCGAACGCTGCCGTGGCCTCGGTCGAAGAGGCGCGGCTGTCCAGGGTCGCTTCGGAAAAGTCGGCTGCGGTGGCAGAGGAAACACTGGCCGATCAGCGCCGCGAAGCGGCAGAGCGGCGGGCCGCAGAAGAGGAAGCCAGCCGTCCTCGTCCTGCCTTCGCCATCGAGCGCCGCAACCGCAGCACGTTCTACCTCCGGAACATAGGGACGGGCAGGGCGACCGGCGTGGCGATCAGTGGCAGAGGGGGGCCGTACTCCATGAACCCCATTGCGGGCGTCGACCTGGCCCCTGCCGAAGCTGTGGAGTTCACCATGCTGGGCAGCGCTGGTCAGCCGATTCCCGGAACGCTGTACGTGACCTGGGACGGCCAAGAGGAGGAAATGCCCGTGGCCGTCCCGACTCTGTGAGCTGCCAGCTGGTCTCGTCAGCCCTGGTTGCCCAGCGGCATCGAGCGGGCTGCCTGCTGAATCCGCAACGCAATCCGTGTTGCCGCGAGGAAGCGCCGGGCTGCGGCGCCCGTGAGGAGGCAGGCACTGGCCGAGGCCGGCCCTCGTTGAGGATGAAGCTTGCCTTGTGCGGCAGCGGCCGAGCCCATGCCGTGTCGTAGCAGTCGTGCCAGGGGGTGCGGTGGCCGGTCGGCGGGCACACCAGGTCGGCGAAGACGGTGGCCAGCAGGTGGTGGGTGGCATCCGAGTGGTGCCCGCCGAGTGCAATCTCGTACGGGTCGGGAAGCACGCGGCCAATGAACCTGGCGGCATTGACACGGGTGTTGCGCACGTCGTCCTCCTGGGACATTCGGGCCCCGCGCCCATCTGAAGCGTAAGGCACGGGGCCGTCAGCGCTCCCCCTGGTGGTTCTCAGAAGCCGACGACGCGACCGGGCCTCCTGCCGCTGTCGGGGCCTTCGAGGTCGCGAGCTGCCTTGCGCGCGTCGTCCATGAGGTGGCGGGCGCTGCTGCTCCCAGATGCGTTGACGCCGGCCGATTCGAGGGCGGAGGCAAGGTCGCGAAGGAACGGCATGTATCTCACGGACCTTCTCTGCACCAACGACACGAGGCGAGGTCGGCCAGCCTTACGTGCTGAGTGTGGTCACGGGGCGCTGAAGCTCCAAGATGACCGCGGTTTCGGCTCCGGATTGGTCCTCGTACATGGTGATTACCTGGCCGGGCTAAAGGTGTCGCCACTGGGAAGCATCGGCAGGAGCGAGTCGTACCGTTGCTCGCTCACGGTCCACCACGCGGTCAGCCCGTACTCGGTGAACAGGGCCTCCGACCGGGCGCGGCGCTCCTGGTAGGGCAGGGTCAGCAGTTCCCCCCGTCCTGCTGCGACACGTCGAACGCGACGAAGTAGGCCGGCCGTCCGCGCGGCCAGGGCGACGGCGCTGCGGCTGAGGGCGATGGTGGTGCACGGTGAGGCAGCCGACGACCAGGGCGATGCCGGCCCACCGCAACAGGGGCAGACGTTCACCGCGAACAAGCACGGCCAGTACGGCCGCGACAGTGGGTTCTCGCAGGGAGAGGGTGGTCGCGGTGCTCGCCGGAACGTGCGCCAGGCCCCAGCCGAACAGGCCGTAGCCGAGGAACATGGAGCCTGATCTCCGGCAGACGTGAGGGTGGCAGGAGCAGGGTCCGGAGTGGGCGCGGAGGATGCTGGAGTACGGGTTGCAGCGGTCCGTTAGCGGTTGTTGCCGAGGTAGAACAGCAGATAGAGGAAGCCCGAGAAGAGGTGGCCCGCGACCAGGTAGGCGAAGAGCCGGAGGACGAGCCCGCGGGGGAACCGGCCGTCGCCGCGTTCGGCTTCTGGTTCATCGCGTTGCTTGGTACGGATTTCCTGAGCTTGTCGACCAACTGCACCGGATCTTGCTTGCCGAGCTGAACGCGGTCGGCCGCCTCGACTGGTCCAGGGCCTGCGTGGACGGCTCCCACATCCGGGCGAAAAAGGGGGAGCCGACACCGGTCCGTCGCCGGTCGACCGGCGGAAGACAGGCAGCAAACACCACCTGATCTGCGACGGGCACGGCACCCCGCTCAAAGTCATCACGACCGCGGTGAACGTCAACGACGTCACCCAGACCCTCGCCCTGGTCGACGGCATCCCGCCTGTCGCGGGCCGCCCCGGACGGCCTCGCCGCCGACCCGAAGTCCTGCTCGGCGACAAGGGCTACGACTCCAACCCGAACCGGGACGCGCTGCGCGAGCGCCGGATCCTGCCTGTCATCTCGCGTAAGGGATCACCCAACATCAAGGGCATCGGCAAGCTCCGCTACGTGGTGGAGCAGACCTTCGCCTTGCTCCACCACTTCAAACGCCTCGCCGTCCGCTGGGAACGCCGCACCGAACTCCACGACGCCTTCGTCACCCTCGCCTGCAGCCTGATCTGCTACCGACGCCTCAAGAAGACCCACTCATGATCGTGTTACGAGCTCTAAGCACTCAAATCTGTGACCGGGCGTGGTGGCCTCAGGAACCGGATCCATCAGCGACGAAATGAGGCCCTTGACATCTTCAGAGAGGGGCTGACGGAGACCGGTCGTTCGGATCCTGACCCGGGCTTTTCCGGGGAGCAGTTGCCCGGTGTCCGTGGTGGCGGTAGACCATCTCGTCGGGGTGGCGGTCCATACGGACTTGACGCCAGGCAACATCGAACGACACGGACACGGAGCTGCGTTGGCGGATACGTAAGGCATGCACGCAGGTGATGGGAGAGAGCATGATCCGCCACAGAAGGAGTCTCACGGATGTGCCCTCCGCGCAGCTGCCTCGCGCCGAGGGGCAATGAGAGCCTCAGGCAAGGTGCCACCGTTGAGAGCGGTGAGAGATTCTGTCAGCAGGATCAGAGCCTGTTTTTGCTTCTCCGGATCCTTGAAGCCTTGGCCCACCAGCTCCCACTGCTGCAGCAGGGGAAACCACCAGCGGTCACAGGAATTGATCAGACGGGCCAGGCGCTGGAGCTCACCTACTAACTCCTCGTCCAGTGCCCCCGTTGCTCGGCGTTCCATCTGGTCCAGGACGACGAGATCGGGACGGTCGTAGAGGTTCTTCTTGAGAAAACGCAGACGCCGAATGCGCTGCTCATCGGCCTGCTGCTGAGCGAGCAGATCGTGGGCAGCAGCAGGCAGTCCCAGCACCGCCCGCGCACTCAGCAGCCGGTAGTACGGGCTGGCGTGGGGGAGGCAGAGGGCTGCATTGACCTGATCCTGGGCAGCAGGCAGGTCGACCACCGGCTGGGCGGCCACTGCACGCATCGCCGTCGCGTGGACATGAGCCCGCACGCTCTCCTCCACGTGGGGACCTGCGCCCCAGCGCGGACGCCACACGACGGTGTACACCGCGTCGAAGCAGACCCCCTCGCTCGCGCTGGGCAACAACCGAGGTTGGGCCGATGCGCTGGTGTGGGCAGCACGCTGCCACGGCCACCTCATGCGCCGTCCTGCAGCGGAAAGACAGGGTGCAGGCGGGGGTCCACGAGGTGGTGGTAGAAGTCGTCGGCCACGCTGGTGCCCTCGGCGGTGGAGATGCCACGCAACTCCCGCATGAGATTCATGCCGGCCTCGAACATGTTGTGGCCGCGCAGTGCCGGCAGGAGCTGGTCCCGCAGTCGGCCATAGGCCACGGGATCGGTGGTGCTGGCGCGAATCCATGTCGACAGCCGAGGAATGATTTCCGCGACCGTACGCGGGTTGCCGAGCAGATCATGCACGGCACGCGACACGTCGATGTCCAGTGAAGACTGCGTCAGCAGCCACGGGGCACCGTCGTCCTGGGCCGCCATCAGGGCCAGGAACGCCAGGCTCCCGCCCCGGGCGGAGCCCTTGCTCTGCTGCCACTCACGGACCTCGGATGTCAGACGTGCGGCGCCGACGGGTCGCTCAGCGAGGTCGGTATAGGCGGCCAGGACCAGTTCACGGGTGGCTCTCTCACCGGTGGTGTGTGCGATCCGGCGCAGACGCACCATGGCCCGTTTCGCCGTGGAAGGAGCGACGGTGGTGTCCTCCAGGATGCGCCGGCACAACACGATCACTGCCGGCGCGTACTCGTCCTGCTCCGCCCACCGGTAGAGCACCTCCCACGCCAGACGGCCGATGTGCTCGTTGCGCACCGCGCTTTCCATGACTGCGCCAAGCACCTCGGGCTTCTTGGCGCACGCCGTCTTTCCCAGCGTGGTGAGGTAGCCCATCGTCCCGTGCCGCAGGGTGAGTTCGGCCAGCGCACTGACCGTCGGGTCCTCAAGGCTCGGCGTCTGCGCCGCTTCGACCAGCCAGGCCAGCAACGGCTCACGCATCGTGTCGTAGTTGTCCCAGACGTACTCCAGCACCGCACGCCCGTACGCGGGTCGATCAAAGACCACCTTGTCCTGACCGTCTACACCGGCCCCCACGTCCAGGATGCGGCGGCGCAGTCCCCGACCGGCAAGGGCGCTGGGGGCCGCAGCGAACGCACCGCCTGCACCGGATGGGGCGGAGGTCTGACCGGCAGCCCGTGTCAGCAGTTCCTGCGCGCTGCGCGCGACATCGGGCATGGGCGCGGACTGCTGCACGGCGAGAGCCAGCAGCAGACAGCGGTCCTCCACCGTAAGTGAGGGGTTCCCATGGCTGTGCAAGCGCGTCATTTCGCCGAACAGAGCGTCGAGTTCGCTGCGCCAGTCGGTCAACGCCGCAGTAAGGCGGTCTTCCAGGCTCATCGGGGGCTGCTCACCGAGGTGGGCCGAGATTGGCGACTGCTCCAGATGGGAGTGCTCCTGCCACACCATCACGATGGTGTGAGCTGCGCGCTCGGCAGCGACAGCGGTCAGCCCCCGCAAGGACGCTTGCGCCTTGGAGTAGGACCGCAGAGCCGTGATCAGCCGCTCATAGCCATAAGCCTCCAGGTGCGCCTCGACCACCTTCTGAGCGTCGGGTGCCTCCCGCAGATGAACGACATGGACACCTTCACGCTTGCCCAGGCGGTGATCGCGCCACAGCTCCTGCGCCACGGTCAGCACCAGGTAGGAGCCGTTCGCACGAAGCTGAGAGGCGTGTGACGACAGCGCGTTCAGGAAGTCCGAGGACAGCTGGTCGTTCTCGGGGTGCTTGAGGTCGAGCTGGAAGGCATGCTCTTTCTCCAGCGGCAGCCGCCCCTTAGTGGGAGTGCTCCAGTCCGCATCCAGTTTGACGAGATCCACATGACTGGCGGTGTGTTGCGCCAGCAGCCGCAGGGCGAACGTTGTCGACCCGAACGAGCGCGGCGCCACGATGACAAGGACGGGTTGCTGCGGGCGGCCGCTGACGGTATCCAGTGCCTGGGTCCAGGCGGCGTCCCAGTGTGGGCCGCGGACGAACGGCTGATCGAGGAGCTGTCCGCGGTCGATCTCGACGCCCTCGAGCACATCCCGTTTGTGCGTGTTCGTCTGCAGGTTCAGTTCCTCGACGACGTTGGCGACCACGCCGACCTCGCCGTGCAGGTGCGTGGACGCCCCGTCGATGCGCAGCAGGTTCGGCGCGTTGGGGTGCGGATCTACCAACCCGGCGGGCCCGGTCAGAGGCGCGCGAGAACGCTCATCCGGCGTGTCATGCGCCGGTTGGGGAGGCTGTCCCTCTGGGCGCCGCCTGCGCAACCAGCCACCTGGACCGGACTCATCTTCCGGTACTGAGGGCTGGGGCCATGAGGCATCGGAGGAGGTGTCGGACATGCGGGTACTCCAGGGTGAGGGGGACGCGAAAGTGCAAGAGGAGTACGAGAGGCGGACCGTCTCAGCGCTGGCGACGGTCGATCCGCAGCTCGTCGATGTGGTTGGCGATCGTGGAGTCGCTGACCTGCTGGTGGAACTGGAAGATCCCGCCACTGCCTGCGGCCGGCGCGGCGGTGGAGGCGCTCGTCGGCTGCGAGGCCGGTAGAGGAGCATCGACGAGGTAGGGAAGTACCGCCTGGCCGGTCAGCCCCGGCACGTGAAGGCGGCACGCCTCCGTGAAGTGCGGCTTGTCACCGACGTGGGCGAGGGTCTCGAGGAAATGCTGCCGGTCCAGCCCCGGTGTCCGTCCGGCACGCACGGTGCGCCGGTAGGCGGTCTCGGAGAGCGCGACTGCCAGAAAGGCACCACCCTCTACCGCCGCGGCCAGCGCCCCGCGCACCTCCTGACTGTCGACCAACCGGCACGCGTCGTTGATGGCATCACCCCGGTGATCCGGCAGGGACAGTGGCCCGACGTGCACACTGGCCCTGAGGTAGACAGCGGGGGCGCTGCTCAGCCGCTGCTGGTCGTAGCGCGTCAGCGCTGCGTTCAGACACCTCAACAGCGGATCAACGAGCCGGGCCAGGTACGGGGCCGGGAAAACCAAAATGGCGCCGTCACCACTGTCCTTGAACGCATCCGGCTCTTCGCGCGGGTCCTTGAGCCCGCACTCGGCGAGCACGGTGGCCAGGATGTCGTTCACATCGGAGCGGACCGGGGCCATCTTCGCCTCAGGGAGCTTGCTGTAGTCCTTCATATCGATGACCATCAGCGCGTGTTCCGCGGGCACGAGATGGTCTCGGGGGATCGGTGATGCCATGAGGGGCGGCCCTCCAAAGGGGGACAGGCGTGCACGAAGACCTCATGGTGTTCCCCCCGTCAGGCTGGTGGTGCCCACCAGTGGGCACCACCAGCGTGCCCCTCCTCACGCCTGCGTATGGGCGTGTGACTGGATGGCACCAATGTTGCGGATGAGAAGCCCGCCCCCTGATTCCGTGGTCACCCACCCCGCCTCACGCCAGGGCCTGAGAGCATTTCCCACCGCGTTGCGAGACGCCCCGATCATCTGGGAAAGCTCCGTCTGCGTCAGACGCACGACAAGCCCCGAAGCCGTAGAGGACGCCGCAGCGGACAGCCGTCCCAGAGCTGACGCCAGACGCACCGGCACCGACGCCGTGGACAGCTCAAGCCGGACCGTTTCTGCCTCCCGCACCCGAGTAATGGCATGCCGCAGCAATGGCGCCAGCAGACGATGCTCCTCGACAAACGCCAGGAACTCAGAGGCCGGAATGATGCGAACGTGACACGCCTCAGCCGCGATGACTGATGCAGTACGCGGCTGCTCATCCAATACGGCCAGCTCACCCAGAAGATCCCCAGCGCCTCGCACCGCAAGCAGGGCCCGCTCACCCCGCTGGCCAGTCAGCGTGATCAGAGTCGAACCGGCATCAAGCATGATCACGTGCGTTGCGGGATCCCCCTGCCGCAATAACAGACTCCGGGCCGGCCGCACACGCTGCGGAGCCAGACCCTCCAACGCAGACCACAAGGATCCGCCAATCAGTTCGAGATGTGACTTGTACACATGCCCCCCATCACGTGTGCTCACGAGCACACACGATGGATCGTCTCAACCCAGCACGTAGGTAATCAACACACCCAATCCAGCCACAACCAGAGCCGCAATGACCAAATCAACCCCTAGACGCACCCACATCAACTTGCGACCGGCCAGCGCACTCAGCACCCACAACCGACGCACCTCCCACCACTGCTCCTCGACCGCACCCTCACGCCCGACTGCGGCCACGAACTGCCCAAGACCGCGCACGCCCCCACACCCCGCCAGTTCACGCTGGAACCCCCCAGCAGGAATCACCGGCCTTATGGCCCACAGCGAAACGCCGACACTCAACCCCAGCAGCACACACGCCACCGTCAGAGAACAGGCCAACACCCACGGAACACCCCCCGCATCTGTCAGACAGACAACCCCCACACCCAACAGAGCCCCGGCCACCCCACACAGCACCGTGGCCTTCACGTCCGCCCGCTGCACCTCGGTAAACGCATATGAAGCGCACTCCCGAACCCACTGCCTCCGACCCGGCTGCATCATCCACTCAGGACACGAAGCACCAACCACGTCAGCCTCCCCAGCGCCGAACACCGCGCCAACCGCGATGCCCAACCACCATGCCCCCTCCCCAGAGCGCCGAAGCCCACCACAGGGCACAGGCCCGGCAACGTCCGTCACCCTCCAGGCTGCGCCAGCAGCCCCGGCGCGACGCAACAAGCCGGCAACAAGAACGGTGTAACTCCTGACCGTAGATGCACTGATGAGGGGGTGTGTCCAGTCAACGGCTGATCTTGGTTATTGAGGGTCAGTGGCTGGTGGTGGGGGTGAGGCGTCCTTCGAAGGCGATCTGGAAGGCGTTCAGTGGCGCCTTCCAACGCATCGTCCAGCGGCGCCGGCCCTTGCCGGTCGGGTCCAGGCTCATCAGCGCCATGTAGACGCACTTCAAGGCGGCGGCCTCGTTCGGGAAGTGCCCGCGGGCCCGGAGCGCCTTGCGGATGCGGGCGTTCACGCTCTCGATCGCGTTCGTGCTGCAGATGACCTTGCGGATCTCCACGTCGAAGGAGAGGAAGGGCACCATCTCGGTCCAGGCGTCGGACCACAGGTTGATCACGGCCGGATACTTGTTGGCCCACTTCTCGGAGAACTCCAGGAACCGTTCGGTCGCGGCGGCCTCGCTCGGCGCGGTGTAGACGGGCTTAAGGTCCTTGGAGACCTTGTCCCAGTCCTGGCGGGCACAGTAGCGGATGCTATTGCGAATCAAGTGAACGATGCATGTCTGGACGACAGTTCGGGGGCAGACTGTCTCGACGGCGTCGGGCAGGCCCTTCAGTCCGTCGCAGACGAGCATGAGGACGTCCTCAATCCCGCGGTTCTTCAGCTCGGGGAAGACCTGGAGCCAGTGCTTGGCGCCCTCACCGCCATCACCGGCCCAGATGCCGAGGATGTCGCGGGTGCCGTCGACGGTGACGACCATCGCGACGTAGATGGGCCGGTTAGCGACCTTGCCATCGTGAATCTTCACGTTGATCGCATCCACGAAGACGACCGGATAGACGCGATCGAGCGGTCGGGCCTGCCATTCCGCCGTGCCCTCCATCATCGAGTCGGTGATCGTGGAGATGGTTTGCTTGGACACCTCCGCGCCGTACACCTCGGCGAGATGAGCCGATATCTCCCCGTGCGTGAGGCCCTTCGCGGATAGTGACAGCACCATCTCGTCCACGCCGGTCAGTCGGCGCTGCCGCTTCTTCACGAGCTGCGGTTCGAAGGTGCCGGCCGTGTCGCGGGGCACCTTCACCTCGACCGGGCCAACGTCGGTCAGCACGGTCTTCGAACGGGTGCCGTTGCGGGAGTTGCCGCTGTTCCGGCCGGCCGCGTCGTGCTTGTCATAGCCGACGTGGTCGGTGATCTCGCCCTCCGGGGCGGACTCCAGCACTCACTTGGTCAACTGCTGCAGCAGCCCTCCCTCGCCAGTCAGCTGCAGCCCGTCGAAACGAGCTCGGTCGACCAGCATCGAGATCAACTGCTCGTCCGATACCGCCTCCGCGGCCGACTCGACGACCGGCTCCTCCACCGACTCGTGCTCGCTGATGGTCTCGCTCATTTCAGGCGTCTCCTTGATCATCGGATCCGCCGTCTATTGGACACTCCCAGCTCACCAGCAAGCCCAGTGAAGTCATTTCGTGAGAGGTTCTAGGGCGTGTCCGATGGGTCGGGGGTGATCGGTGGGTTCTCCACCGGATGCCGGGCACACGCGTCTGATCTCTCATTGAAAGTGTTCAGAAATGGGTCCAGGGTGGCGGCTAAATGCCCACGGATGCTTGTGGCCCGACTTGCGCACTTGCGCGGGCAGAGCTGCGTTGGCACTGGTCTGGACCGGAAGGCTTGACAGTCTCCCGGCGGGCGTCGCCTTGCTCGCCCTCACGCTGGTGGCCGGGCCGCCAGTGCTGTTGGCAGCGAGCGCGCTGCTGACCGCCGTATACATCCTGCCGACTGTGGCCCTGGGGCATTGGTTCGGGCGACTCGCAGGGCACGGGAGAAGGTGGTGGTGGGTGGCGGCCAGCACGGCCGTGGGGCTTCTGCCCGCATTCGGCCTGCCCGCGATGGCCCGAATGTCGCAGAGCGGGACCACGAGTGGCGACAACTCGCCCTGGACGGATTGCTGTTTGCGGGAGTGCTTTGGGCCGCTTCGGCGCCGGCTTCCCTTGCCGTCCACATGACTGTGCTGCGTGAAGAAGCAGGACGTCCGGTCCGGCCAGTTGGTGACATCCTCCTCTGGGGGACCCTCGGGTTGTCTATCGAACTCACCGCATTTCTGGTATACCTCTGAGCCGTCGCCGAACCCGGTTGCCCCGGCCAACCGGCCAGGACCACGTCTTCGGTGTACAGGCCTGTAGTAGGCAACAGGCACCTGCAGCGCGTCAGGAATTCAGGACGGCGCCTACGAACCGCTCCGCAGGTCGGCGGGAGGCCGGAGAGGCCGCCGACGATGAAGGTCAGCTGCCTCGCAAGTTCCGGATAGGCGCTCCAGACAGCTGAGTTCCTGGTCAGGACCGTGCGCAACAGGTCGCCCTCGTACATGTGGCCTTCGGCCAGAGGGTTGTCACCAAGCACCTCCACCGCGAGCGGAAGAAGCACCGGGAGTCCAATGTTCTGCCCGATCAGCAGGCGCAGGTCCTCAACGGTCAGAGTTCCGACCGGCCGGCTCCGCAGGGCATGCGCCGTCGCGATGAGGCGGGTGGCGTCAGGCGGGGGCGCCTCCCAGTGATCACGTTCAAGCTCCTCAAGGGACGGACGACGGTGGATAGATACAGTCACCAGACCATTCTCCCGTGAATGCGTGTGGCCGCGTAGCCGAAGACCATTGCTGATCTCCGGCTACCCGACCACAGCGCGAGATCTCAAACACGGTCTGAGGTGACGGAAGAAACTGCGCCACCCCTGGCGAATCAAAAAGAATATGCCCGTCACGCCGACATAAATATTAATCAGCGGTTCTCTTACAGGGCCCCGATCTGCCTCAAATGACAGAGGTGGCCGTCAACAGCAGCAACCTCTTCTCGAGAGAGAGCGGTAGGGTTCCATTGCTGAGAATTTCCGTGAGACATGAACTGCTCCGGCAGTGCAATTCCGTAATGCTCCACGTAGTCAGCAGCGTCGAAACGCCAGAAGAACCGGCCGTCGCTCATAATTGCAGTGCCACCAGGTCGGGAAAATTTATCACCCAAAATATCTTCCGAGAAGCCCATCAGCGCGATGATGGGTGTGCCAGAACGAAGGTATGCGGCGACTTTCGATCGCTCCCCTTTCGGAATCGCTCCTGTCTGCTGCCGGAGCTCATCAGCGTACTCTGAGAAGGCAGATTGGCTCGCGATTGTTCCCAATATCCCTAGGGGGATGACGTGCGTCATGTGAAATGTCCAGACGATAGAAGCGACCCTCGACTGGGAGACGGAAGACCGTCTCCCAGTCGAAGGATGGGGTAACGCTATGTGCTTTTCAGATGCATCTTACTCGCTATCGCATCCCCCATGGCACCGGTTCACCCCTGGGACCGGTCGGCCACTCCCGCACTGTACCCAAGAGGGGGTCGAGGTCCACCTGGTGCCTGCTTGCGCCAGTGATTCGCACCCCCATAATCTTCGCGAGCTCCCCGGCAGAACCGCAGGCAGCATGGCAGGAAACGATCTGAATAGGACCTCCCTCGTAATGCGGATTCTCTCGCACGAGTTGGGCTATCTGCTGAGGGTTGGTAAGAAGGCCGTCCACCCGGAAATTGCCCGCCTCATCTCCGTGCACAATCACGTCATGCCCCCTGGCGCCGGTCGACCGCAGGAAGTTCTGTGTCGTATTGGGGTCGTCACCGATGGCCGTGGCAGTCCTGCTGTACCTCACCTCGCTGGTCGCCCAGGTGAAGGAAGTTCCAGCTCCCGCAACCGTCACGCCCCCGCCGGCGGCTCCGCCGGTCGCCATTTCCGCGATCTCTGCAGCGCACACTGGCGCGGTGGCCAGGCATCCCGTCCACATGGCTGCGGCAATGGGTGCAACGGCCACAGCCAGCCCCACGGCTGCTACGGCGCCCAGGGCAACTTTCTGCCAGGTTGCGAGCTCTCCTGCGTCTGGCAGGTCGTTGGCGTGGGGGTCGTATTGGGGATTGGTTCCCATCATCCAGCAGGCATTGCAGGCGCCATCGTTCTTCTTGGGCTCGGGGTCGGGCCCCTTCTTGAAGACGATCTTTGCTGTGGTCGCGCCGACGGTCTGGGTGACCGTGGTGGTCATGGTGCCGCTTCCGGCCGTGCCGTCCTGCTCCGCATACTGGAACGTTTGGGTGTAGGTCTTCGTGTACGACCAGTCCCAGCCAGAGCTGGTCTTGGTCCAGGTCTCGGTGCCACCGTTGCAGGAACTTGAGGCACCACCGCACGCGCCGTCGGGGCGGAGTCCGGTGGGGTCGGACAGGGTGACGGGGGTGTTGTTGGCGTACGCGTAACCGTTGAGGGACTCGTGATCCTCCGGGGCGAGGATGGGGTCGACGGAGAGGAAGCGTCCCGTGGGTGGGTCGTACTCGCGGGCACCGATGTGGGTTAGTCCGGTGTCGGCGTCGGCGGGCTTGCCGAGGAAGCCCTTGTCGTCGGGCCAGGCTTGTGGTGTCGTGCCGCGGGCCTCGCCGAAAGGCTTTGTGTAGCGGCGGGTGATGGCCTGGGTGGTGGCGTCCACTGTCATCGAGGCGGTGCCGTGGTGATCAGTGACCATCCAGGACAGGCCGGTCTCGGTGCGGACGGCGGTGGCATTACCTGCCGGGTAGTAGCGCTGAGCAGTGAACTTTTTGGCGGCCGTGTCGTAGTGGAGTTCCTGACCGCCCAGGTAAAGGACGGTCTTGACGGGGCCGCGGCGGATCAAGAGTTCGCCGTTGGCGTCATAGAGGTAGTCGGTGCTCTTGGTGCCTTCGGTGAGGCGGGCGAGTTCTCCTTCGATGTCCCAGGTGAGGTTTTGCGTGGCGCCGGTGGGGCTGTAGCGCTTTGTGGCGTTGCCCTGCTCGTCGTAGGTGTACGACTTGGCGGTGCCGCCGTTGACGGTGACTGAGCTCAGGGTGTGGGGCTGGCCGGTTCCGGAGGCGTTGACGGCGGGGTAGGCGTATCCGGTCTTGGTGTCACCGGTGGCTTTGTGCTCGGTCTGGGTGTCGCGCAGGCCGCCGGGCTTGTAGGTCCAGCTGGTCCAGTAAGGGGCCGGCCCGCCGAGGGCGGACGCCGAGCGGGCGGTGGCACAGTCGTTGGAGGACGGGGTCCAGGCTTCGGTCAGACGGCGGTAGCCGTCGTAGGCGAAGCACTGGGCGTCCTTGCCGTTGGCCTTGTCCGTGATCGACTTGACGTTGCCGGAGGCATCGTAGATGTAGTCGGCGTCGCTGGTGTAGCCGGTGTTGGTCTGATCGACGGTGTGAGTGTTGGCCAGTCGGCGAGTGCCGTCCTCGTAGCGGTTGAGGATCTGGAGCTGCTTGGCACCGGTTGAGGTGCCCAGGCGGGTCTCTTCGGTCTCACCGTATGGGGAGTAGCCGATGTTCTGGACGTAGTCGGTCATGCCGTCGGTGGCGGTGAGCATGCCCAGGCTGTTGTAGCTGTTGGTCACGGTCTCGGCGGGCAGGCCGGCCATCGCGGGCATTGAGGTGGACTGGACGGTGCCGTCGATGTTGTAGGTGGAGGAGGTGGTGAAAGTCTGTGGCGCACCGGCGGCGACCAAGGGGTCGCCTGCGGCGATGACGGTCTTGGTGCCCTTGGAGCGGCCCAGTGAGTCGTAGCCGGTGGCAACTTGGGAGTAGATCTTGCCAGTAGTCCCGTCGACATACCGGATCGAGGCGGTCGGCTTTCCCTTGGCCAGCGAGTCGTAGGTGAACTTGGTCAGCTGGTGGGCGTTGTCCTTCACTCCGTCCCAGGTTCCGATCGTGCGGCCGAGCTCGTCATAGTCGGTGATCAGGGTGCGGGAGACGCCGTTGAGGGTCGTGGTGACGGTCAGTGGCTGGTCGGCGTCGTTGTAGGTGGTGTCGACACGACCCTGGTCGGGGTCGGTGGAGGTGGTCTTGCGGCCTCGAAGGTCGTAGTCGTTCGTCCAGACCGCGCCATCCGGACCGGTCATCTTCTTGAGCTGGCCGCCGGGGGTGTACTCGTACAGGGTGCGGGTGTAGTCGCTGCCGGTCGGAAGTGGGCCTGCGTACTCACGGCGCTCGGTGGTCCTGCCGCGGGCGTCGACGATCGTGAGGGTGCCGGTGCCGCCCGCGGCGGCGGTGACGGAGGTGCGGTCGGCCTGCTGGTCGGCTTTGGTGCGCCACTTCTCCTGGTCGTAGACGCGGAAGATTGATTCGGTGGCGCGGCCGGCGGCGTCGAAGAGCGTCTCGGTGGAGGCGGGGACGGAGCCGGGGAAGGTGTTGGCCAGAGTGCCTGAGGGTGCGTTGTTGTCGTGGATCTGCGCGTTGGTGACGTACGCCAGGCCGCGGTCGTCGTAGAGGGTTTCGGAGATCACCCTGCCGCCGTTCGGCGCGGGAGTCTGCGTCTGGCGGGATCGCAGCAGGCTGTCGAGGATCTCGTAGGAGCTGTTGTATGTCTGTCCGTCGGCCTTGAGGGCGTCGGTGCGGACCCAGGTCTCCTTGTCGTTGTTGACGCTGTAGGCGTAGACGATGCTGGCGGCGTCGCCGAGCGTGTGCGAACGGTCCGGCTTCCAGACCGACCGCAGGCGGCCGAGCGCGTCCAGGGACCACTCGGTGACGTTGCCATTGGCGTCGGTGGTCTTGGTGGCCGTGCCCCAGGCCGGGTCAACTTCGGTGGTGGAGGTGTAAAGCTTGGGGTCGGTCGTGGTCTTGGACGTCAGCGGGCCGTAGCCAGTGTCGTCAGGGACGTAGGTGGTCTTGATCGTGCGGTTGAGAGAGTTGGTCTCGGTGAGCGGGCGGCCCAGCTTGTCGTAGGTGGAGCTGGAGACCTGCTGGTAGACGGGCTTCCGGTCGAGCTCGCCATAGCTCGACAGCCGGTAGGAGGCGGTGCCATCGCCCTTGGTGGGCGCCACCCCGACCGCCTGGTTGTCATAGGCCCGGGTGATGTCGGATACGACATCATTGGGAATCACCGGGGTGGTCGCGCAGGTAACCGAGAAGGTCTCGGTGCGCGAAGCCGCGTTCACCAGCCAGGCGGAGGTGTTGCGGGCGTAGGTGGTCCGCACGCACGATTCGTCGCCGGTCTTGGCGATGTCGCCAGTGTCCTCCACTGTCATCGGCATGCCGTACGTGGTGTCGTACGTGGTCTTCTGCTTGACCGTGCGGGTGCCGGTGGAGGTCTTGGAGCGGGTGGTGGTCTCGCCGGCCTGGACGATCCAGGAGTCGGTGGTGCCCCAGCTGTAGACATGGCTGCCGGTCTTGTGGGACCAGGGGGTGTTGATGGTGCCGCTGATTTCCTCGGTGCCGTTGTAGGCGATGGTCTCGCGGACGAAGCCGGCGTACTGGCGGGAGTCGTCGATGGCGGTGCCGGTGGAGTCGGTGACCTTTTCCACCCGGGCGGTACCGTCGAGTTCCTTCTCGCCGTTCAGGCCGCGCATGTAGAGCGTGGACTTCTTGGAGCGCGGGCCCACGTCGGTGTCGCCGGAGGTCTCCACGACCTTGCCGTAGCCGCGCCACTGTGACCAGGTGCGGTTGGATGCCTTGGTCAGGCCCTCGTCGTCGGCGTAGGCCCAGCCGGCGCCGCCCTGGTAGTCGTAGTACGTCTCGCCCGTGTCGCCGTGACCGTAGGGGTCGTCCTGGAAGACGGAGGTGACCACATACTTGTGGAACCAGTCGGTGACCGGGGTCGCTCCGGACTGGGACCACTTGACCGGGTAGCAGCGGCGGGTGTTCTTGTCGACGCTCGCCGGCATGCTCGAGCCCCAGATGCAGTCGGGGTCGGAGTAGTTGGCGGTGAGGGTCGATCCGGTCTCTGACTTGATGGTGCGCACGCGCCACTTGATGTAGCGCAGGGTGTCCGGGCCGCTGCCCTCGACGTGGTTGGACAACTGCATACCGCCGAAGACGACCGGTGGCATGACGGCAGCGGTGGTGTTGGCCTTTCCGGTGTTCTGGATGGATTTCAGCCACAGGCTCGCCGAGGAGGCGTCACCGGTGTCGGGGAAGCTCTGCTCCAGGTGCCATGCATCCACGTTCCGGCGGGTGGTTCCGGTGCCGGTCCACACCGAGGTGGTGACATCGGTAAGGCGCTTGCGGGTGAAGAAGGCCGGGCCGATCTGGGTGGTGCACTTGGTGCCGGACGCGCAGACCATGTCGTAGGGCACGTCTGGCCAGTTCGCCTTGGTGGTCGCCGTCAGACTGGAGCAGCCGCCCGAGACGATGCAGCGCTCGGCGTAGGTGAAGCTGACCTGCTGGGCGGCGGGCTTGGTGTAGATCAGGTCGCTGCGCTGGCCGTAGTCGATGCGGTCGAGGTAACCGCCGCGGGTGTAGCCGGTGCCGTTGACGGTGGTGTCGGCGTTCTTGGAGTAGTAGTTCGTCTCCTTGCCGTACCAGTAGGTGGAGGCGTTGCCGTGGGTGTCCTCGACGTAGTCGAGGTTCCAGCGCCAGGCTTGGTTGCAGGAGGAGTCGGCGAACCCGGTGGACTTGTAGCAGGGCTCGCCGGAGTCGTCGCCGAAGACGGGGGCTGTCCACACGGAGTTAGTGACAGGGTCGTCGGCGGCAGTGCCGTTGTCGCTCCAGCCGGTCATCCGGTGCTTGCCGAAGAAGTACTGGTTGCCGGAGGCGTCCGTGACCTTCCAGTACTCGGTGTTGTTGTCGCCGTTGGCGGTGGCGCCGGTCAGGTGCTGGACGCGGGTGCCGTCCTCGTTCTTGGTCTTCCAGGAGCCGCCGGACGCCTCGGAGAGGGCGGCAGTGTCGCAGGCCGCCTTGTCGGCGCAGGTGTTGACCAGCTCGACGGCCTTGCCGTTGAGGACCAGGGTGGAGTTGGCGTACTTCCAGCACAGGTCGCCCTTGCCGGTCTGGCCGTCGTCCTTGCAGGAGCCGTACTTGCGTTCGATGTAGGACTCGGTGATCGAAAAGCCCTCGCCGACAACCGAGGTCTGGTTGTTCTCCCCGGCCGTGCGGCCGTCCACCGAGGCGGAGTTGTATGAGATGGACAGGTTCGGGGACGGGCCGGCCGTCGCCGGGGGGACGCGCAGCGGGTAGTTCCAGGTGAAGTCACCTGTGCTGCCGCCGGCCTCCCAGGTCGCGGTCGGGGACAGCGGGGTGGCGCTGTAGTCGCCCCCGCCGCCCGAGCTGTCGGCTGCGGCAGCCAGCAGCATCGGGGTGCCGGCTGCGAGGGTGCGGGCGGAGACAGTGCCCGTCAGGGTGTGGGACTCCGCGTCGTTGTCCGCGCCAGCCACGGGGCTCTGGGTGCGGCAGGACTCTTTCTCCGGAGTGGTCAGCGCACACACCGGTAGCGTCACCAAGCTCAGACGAGGGCCGAAGTTGCCGCCGTAGACGTCGCTGAAGGAGGAGTAGTCCAGGGAGACCCGGAGCTTGTCTGTGTCAGCGGCGGAGTCCCCGGATGTGCCCCCCTTCGGGTCGACGGTAAGAAGGACGCCGTTGACGCCCGCCTTCTTCGCGGCCGACTGGGAGTGGACGCTGAGTGCCACCTGCTCGGCCGGGCCCGCGGCCTTCACCACCGTATTACTCTCGGTCCCCTTGCGTGCCGGGGCGGCGGGTTCCTGGGCTAGCTCAACGCCGAGCCCACCGACGGCAACAACGGCCTCGCCAGAAGCAGCGACCTCGGCAGCGGCCCTACCGGCCTTCGGCCAGGCGGCCTTCTTCAGCCGCTCACGGGTTTTGAGTGCAGCAAAGGCGGCCTTGTCCTTCGGGGCTTTGGATGTACCGGGCTTGAGCACACCCACCTTGTCGATCTTCGCGTCAAGCCGGTCTTCTAGCTGCTTAAAAGCTGCTGCGGACCGGGCCTGTGCTGCGAAGTCGAAGCCTGCAGGCACGACGACTTGCGGAAGAAGGCAGAGGGAGATGACGAGTCCGCCACGGCCTAGCCAGCGGCGTATGGCCGCCCCTGGCACGCGTCGGCGGAAGGGTGATGAAGACACGGTGATGTCCCGGTTCTCGGAATTGGGCAGGAAGCGCCCGGGCAGCATCGTCGGCACCCGGGAACGCTGGATTTCGGTGGTGCGCCCACAGGGACGCACGGTGTGTCCAGCCGGACAGCAGGACGGTTGAGGGAACCCGCCCTGCTGTCCGGCTCTTCTACTGTTCGGTGTTGCGCCGGTTGGCGATCGTGTCGGTGGAGGTGGCTCCGGCCCAGATGCGGACGCTGTCGATCTTCCCGGGGTAGTAGCGCGCGGCAGCGCCGTTGATCTTCGCCCGGCCGATCTCGAACGCTCCGCCGCCCTGCCAGGGGGCCGTGTACGCCACGCCGGCCTCATCGCCCATCAGAGCGCTGTCGACGTAGAGCTTGAGCCCGCCGAGCTTGGAGGTGTCGTCGGGATCGGCGGCTGCCTGGGCGTCGTGGACGACCGTCACCATGACGGGTACGCCCAGCGTGGCTGTGGTGAACGCGGTGGACTTGCTCTCGGTCCAGACCGCCCCGGTGGCGTCCTTGTCGGGACGGCCGAACGTCCATCGTCCCTGGGCGCTGCCTGCGGGCTGCTCGTACCAGACACCCCAGGAGGACCGGCTTGTCCCAGACTGGCCGAACACCTGCACCGCATACGACTTGCTGGTGTCGGCGAGTTTGGCGGGGTCCAGCGTCACCCAGGCGGTCGCGGTGAACGAGCCGGAGTCATCGACGACCGGACCGGTGGCGGTGGCGTACGCGCTTGTGCCGTTCAAGGTCATCGTCTGTGTGGTCGTGACCTCCTCGCCGATGTCCGGGTCGCCGGTGGAGAACTGGGTGAGCGCTGCCCCGTTGAGCGTCAGGTTGCGGCCGAAGCCGCTGGTGTCCTTCACGGTGGTGCCGGTCGCGTTGGCCATGTCCGTGGCGTCCCACTTGGCGACGAGTGCCGGGACTGGGTCGCCTGCGGTGCCGTCGCTGATGTCCTCGTCCTCCAGCCAGGCATCGTGTGCGATCTCGGTGTCTGTGACAGCACGGGACCAGACGTGGACTTCGTCGAGGCTTCCGTTCAGGTTCTCGACGTAGCTGCCGCTGGAGTGGAACCGTCCGAACTGCATCGGCCCGCTGGCATTCCAGGCATACGTGCTGGTGACCGGCTGGCCCTGCGGCACTCCGTTGACGAACAGCTGGATGGTCTGGTCCGCCGCGCTGTACACACCTGCCAGGTGCGTCCAGACATTCGCTACCGGCTGTGCGGTGGAGTACGAACGGACGGTGGCAGCACCCACGGCATCACTGGCGTACTTGCTGAATGCCCACTTCCCGGCCGACGCGGAGAAGTGCAGGGCATAGCCAGACAGATTGGTGCCCTTCTGCGAGAGGACCGTCTGGCTGCGGGAGACGTCGCCCGGACGTACCCATGCCGAGACGGCAAAGGACTTGCTGGTGTCGAGCACGGCGCTGCTGGTAGCGGCGTAATCACTGGTTCCGTTCAGCTTCAGCGCACCCGCACCGGACCGTGCCAGCGCCGTGTAAACGGACGAGCCACCCAACGTCAGCGGATGCTGAGTCGCGGAGGTGCTGTCGACGCCACTGTTGTCCAGGTGCCAGTGCCCTGAGGGCTTCTCGGCGCCCTTCACCAGGAAGCTGTAGTAGCCGGTGAGTGAGCTGTGAGCAGCAGCGTCGTAGCCCCAGACCTGGATGGTGTTCTCACCGGCCTGGTTAGGCGTGATCGTCTGCGTGGTGGCTGCGCCCTTAGCCACTGTGATCGGAGCGGAGACCGCGCCGCTGTTCAGCCGCCACTTGTAACTGACGACGTCGGACTGGATGCCGGCCAGGTTGGGGTTGGTGTCTGCGGGGTGAAGGTGAACTTGCCCGCTGAACCCACTCCGCCTGCCGCCGGATAGGTTTCGGCCGACTTGTAGATGCCGTCTGCGCTGGTCACCACCGGTGGCGGCGGCGAATCGGTGTCGACCCGGAAGTAACACCAGGACGACCAAGCCGAGTTCAGCACACCTGTGGCACCCCGGTCCGTCTTGTAGTACCCCTGCGTCATGACCCGCATCCGATAATCCGTCTGCACGGGCAGTGCGCTGGAGGTCGCGTCGCGCGGAGCGTTGTCGGCCACCCAGGCAGCGTCCGGCGACGCCGCGTACCAGGCACGGCTGGAGCCGTCTGCCTTCCATACCTCGAACAGAGCGCGCAGCTGAGAGTTGGCGCCGTCGGCAGACTGCACCGTTGCCAGCATCTTCGGCGTGGTGTCACTGGTGGCGAAGGGCAATGTGGAGGCGTTGCAGGCCCGCCCGGTGGTGCCTTGTTGGACGCCGTACGACGTCGGCGTGGCCGGGTAGGACACATAGGTCACCGACAGCTTGGCGTCGTTGCGGAACCGAGCCCACGCACCCGCGTCGGACTCGTCATGCGCGGTCAGCGAGAAAGTGATCTGCGACGTCTTGTTCGCGGCGTAGGACGCGAGGGTCGTCGTCAGGTTCTCATTCGTCTCGTCGCCCACATTGTCGCTGAAGCGCACCCAGTCCGCCGGCTGCGAGGGGTCACACAGGGTGCCCCGCCCGTAAGCCACGTTCCGGTCGCCCATCAGATCCACCTCGGCAGGACGCGACGACCAAGTGGTGCTGGAGGTGATGCCCTTGTCCACCCGGCTCAGGTCGTACCAGTGCGGATCACAGGTGAACGTCCACTCCTGATACACCTCCATCGTCGCGTCCAGGATCTTCTTGCCGTGGATCGAGGAGAGCGGGTACTCGAAGTACAAACGCTGGTAGTAGGGGCTGTAGGAGCAGAGGTAGCCGGCGTAGTTGGAGCAGCGCCCCACACCCTTTGTCTCGTCGAACTCCCAGAACTTGTCACCGTCCGAGGACAGAGCCGTCCAGTCGCCCAGCGCGATGCCCTTGGTCGGCGGGTCAATGTAGAGCGGAAAGACGGTGTCCTCGCCGTGGAGCAGGGCCGGATCGGGTGTGATCTCCAGGGTGGTGCCGGTGACCTTGAGCGGGAGCTCGGCCGCCGCGTCACCGCTGCTGGGGCCCTCCGCAGGGGCCGGCTCGCCCTCGGCTGCGGGCAGTGGGGCCGCCTCCGACGCCTCCAGCTCACCCTCTGCCCGTGCCGAAGAAGTAGCAGTGCGGGAGAGTTGCGTGGTGACACCGGCCGTCGCGCCGTCAGTGGCCGGGGTGTCACCGGCCGAGTCCCACATCCGACCCGCCGGGCTCTCGAAGACCGGGGTGCCGTTGCCGTCGCGCGCGACGAAACCGCCGTCGGCGGTCGGGGCGATGTCCAAGCCGTTTGCGGAGACGTTCATTTTGACCGTCGCGAGCGCGGGGCTCTTTGCCGCCTCCGCGGTCTTGACCACGAGCACCGAGGTGTAGCCGGAGCTCAACGCGGTCAGTTTCAGATCGACGCCTGGAATGACTCCGGCGTAGGTGGCGGTGTTGTCATCGAGTGTGGGCTCGGGGAGCACAGTGGGCCAGCCGAACTGCAGCTCGTGTCCCTCGTCCTCCAGCGTCACCAGGGCGTCCCCGCTGCCGCCGCCGGTGAACGTAAGACCGGTCGTCGTATTTCTCGCCCGCACAGAGCCGTCGGCCTCGCGCACTAGGGTGGTGTCGATGGGCGCCCAGGTGCCGTCACCCTTCCGGGCACGGACCGGCGCTGCGTTCATCTCCTGGGTGAAGGTGCCGTCCGGGTTGGCGAAGACCTGGGACGACTTGGTGATCTCCGCGTCCACGACCACCCGCTCACCGCTCTCCTCCGCAAGAGCACTCGCCTCCGACTCCGGAGTCTTATCAGCCGCTACCGAGGCGGCCCCGTCATCGGCGAGTGCCGGAGTCGCCCCGGCCCCAACTACCGGAACCGCACCCCCCAGGAGCGTGAGGGCCATCGCCCCACTTCGCACCGCCTGACGCCATCCATGCCGCCGTTTTTGCGTCAACACGCCCGAACCCGCCCCTTTAATCTTTCATTATTAACAAGCTGTGAGGATCATGTGTCGAAACAAAGGTGCAGGTCAACGGCGTGGTGTCTCGCTTTGATCTATATCCACCGAGGCGGATAGCCGAAGTTGGCATCCCGGTGACCAGTGAAGACTCGTCTTGGGAGCCGTCCGAACCGGTTGTAGGGCCCTTCAGCGACCGATCTACCCCACCCGCGTTGCCACCGACAGGAGTCCCCAGGCAACTCAGGCGCCCTCATCGTGGTCCAGGCCGAAGACAGCAGTGCCGACGCCTACGGACTCCTCACGTCCCAGATCGAAGACATGCGCACCGACCTCGGACTTGACGTCGACTACCTCGGGCTCGTCGTCAACCACTACGACGCCCGCCGCGGCTACATCGCCACCTCATCCCTACAGTCCTGGATGGACATAAAGGATCCCCGAGTCGTCGGCGTCATCGGAGACCTCAAGGAACAGAAGGAGGCCGTCCGCGCCAAGCGACCCCTCCTCGCCTATTCGCCCCGCTGCGACCAGTCCGTCGCATTGCGCGCCCTCGCCCGGGAGATCAGCAAGTGAGCAAGGCCAAGAACCTCGGCGCCGGATCATCCTTCGCCCAGGCACGCCCCATCAGCGCACGCCGAGCAGCCATCGGGGCCGCCACCGGAGCGGCGACCGATGGAGTCCCCGATCCCACCGAACTCCCCCTCGACGAGATCAGCCAGAATCCCGATAACCCGCGGGCCGAGCTCCGCGACCTCGACGGCCTGGCCGACAGCATCCGCGAGATCGGGCTTATCAACGCCATCACGATCGCCAGCGTGGGTGCCTACCTCGCCGAGCGCCCGGACAGGGCAAAGGACCTGGACGAAGGCGTCAGCTACATCGTCATCGATGGCCACCGCCGCCTCGAGGCTGCTCGGCTTGCCGGGGCTCCGACGATCAGGGTCAGCGTCGACAACGCCCTCGTCTCCACCGACGAATCCCTTCTAGAAGCAGCCTTCGTCGCCAACGTCCACCGCGACGACATGAATCCTCTCGAGCAGGCACAGGCTCTTCGCAAGCTCGTCGAGTTCTACGGATCGCAGAACAAGGCGGCCAAGAGGCTGGGCATCGGTCAGTCGACCATCTCGTCAAAGCTGTCGATCCTCGACCTCAATCCCGAACTTCAAGCGGACCTCGTCGCGGGCCGCCGCACAATCGAGCACGTGCGGAACCTAGCTAAATTGCCCCCGGAGGAGCAGCGCCAGAAGGCGGATGCGCGAGCAGCTGCTTCCGTCAAGCAGGAGTCTTCGGTCGCCCCGAGCGGGGGAGTGGTGCAGAGCGTCGCCCCGACGACGCAGCCTGAGGCACCGACCGTTGTGCTGACCGCACCGCAGGGGCAGCCAGACCTATCACGCCGTGATAACTCAACCGCTCACCCAAAGGCGGGGGACGCTCCTGACGAGCTGCCAACCCAGCGCACGGAAGCCGACCCACAGCAGGCAGACCTTCCGGAGTTGGCACCGGGGGAATCGGCCTTCGTGCCGATTGGCCGTGTGACCAAAATGCCATGGCACGACGGCGACGCTATCGCGGAACTGGTGGTGCAGAAGATGGCAGTTGAGCAGCAACAGGTCCTCCTGTCGCGGCTTCTCACCGTGCACAGCGAAGCGGCTAGCAGCTGAGCAGTAGGTCGTCGATCCGGGGCGGGGATCGTCCTGGAGAGGAGCCCCCTGCTCTTGCCCGCACTTCTTAGTGCAGAGCACTGCCACGCGTCTCGGTAGGCGGCGCCTGTTTCATAAGACAGCTGGCCCCGCGTACGTGCGAAGTGGCCGCGGGGCCAGCCACCGGGCGTCGGGTCCGTGCGCGCCGCGGTTTGCGATCAGCAGCGCACCGGTTGTGCGCATCCCGTCCTGCTCTGGCTCGCCGACAGCGGATACGCCTCCACCTCGGCATTCGCGGCCCTCGCTGATCGGGCGGTCGGTGAAGGAACGGGTCTCGGGCGCGGCCGATCAGGTCCGGGGCCTTGGCGGCGGCCGGGTCAGAGACGGTGGTGCTGGCGGGATTGCGTAGCAAGGGCCGCTCGCCGAACACGGAACGGGTCTACGCAGGCCCCCTGCGGTGAACAGGCTGGCAGTCGCCTACCACCTCGCTCACGGCAGCGCGGGCGGCGGCCTCGTCGACGAGATGGCAGAGGTCGCCTGGATTTCCTGGCGGCCTCTGCCATGGTGTCGGATCACCACCATGTGGTGCAGGCGACCTCGGGATAGTTGCTAGCCTTGCCGCAGGCTCGCATGAGGTTACGCTTGTTGTTATACGCCTCAGTCTTCTGGCTGCCGCCAGTGTTGATCCTAGCGACGTGGAGCTGTGTCCAGTTTCGGCCGCCGTCGAAACTGCGGTCCACCCACACCAGGTCGCCCACGGAGCCGTTGGTGATCCTGCCCCATGCGCACGTTCCGTTGTATCGCAGCTCGATGCCGCGGGAGCGAATCGAGGTGGACGCGACCGTCCTGGGGTTGTCGTAGGTGCAGCCTTCGGCGGCCTGAGCCGTGGTTGGAGTCACCACGGTGAGCATGGCTGAGGTGAGGGCTGCTGCGGCGAAGGTTCCAACGAAGGTATTGCGAGTACTCATGCTTGACGTCCTCCTGGTCGTTGCTCATTCTGAGGCCAAGTCGGGTAGAGCAGGAATCTGCCGTGACCAGCCTCGGTGAATTCGTCAGTTGGCGGGATCAGTCAGCCAAGACGACTGATAGTCACCCCGGTCCAACTGATCTCTTGCAGCGAAGGTTGAGCATTCTCATCGAAGTTTGTGCGGTCCGCGGGTCTCGTCGGAGTGTGGTCGCTGAGTGGAGTGAGGCAGGTTCTGCGCGCAGAAGCCTCGTCGAAGCGGCCGGTTCCTCGCGCTCCGTTGCTCGAATCTCGAAGCGCGAGGAGGGCCACGCCTGCCATCCGGGAAACGTTGAACTCTGGCGCGAGAGAAACGCGCTGGGGTTCGACGACAGGCTCAGTACCGCGTAGGGAACAGTTGGAGCTTGGCCTTCTTGCCGGAGACCGACTTCACCCAAATCTTCAGGTTGTTGAACTTGACGGTACCGCCCGGGCTGGTGCTGCCGCTGAGGCGCCCGTCGGCGGCCGACATCTTCACGAATCGGGAGCTGACGCTTGTGATCTTCAACTTCCCGAACCCGAACTTGCGACTGTCCACCTTGATGGTCTTGGGCGCCGACACGGTGATCTTGCATCGCCCGTCATAGCAGGGCCCGTTAGCGGCAGAGGCCACCGGCGTCATCGCGCCGAACCCGAGTGTGCCCGCCATGGTCAGCGTCACGGCAGTCGTCGCGGCCCGTCGGCGCATACCGGCGGTGGCCACCGGGGTGGCGGCTGTCAGTCGGCGGATACGGTTCACGTCATCGCCCTTCAGTCGGAAACGGTACGGCGGGGAATTCCTACGCCGCCGGAGCCCAGGCACCCTGTGTGCTCGGATCCGAGCCGGCCAGCCGGTGCCCCGCTGCACCGATTCCAGCATCCGCCTGGTTGTTCAGTAACCTGATCCGTCCCCCTGAACAATTCGCGGCTGCGCCCGGGACGGGGTGGCGCTGGCAAGCGCGCGGTAGAACCCAGGGCAGTGGAGGACGTCACACGGTCCCGGCCCGTCCTGTCCCGCGCCGTTCTGCGCTCAACCTTCGATGAGAACGCTCAGCCTTTGCTGCGACAGGTCAAAATTGATCACGATGCGGTCAGCCGAGCCTGCGCTGACACGGTCGCCGTCCAAGGAGCTGGTGCAGTGGGTCGGCGGTCTGTGCGAGTCGATGACCACGCTCGAGAACCTCGGAAGGACAGCGCGGCGGATCTGAAGAAGATCCGGAATCCGGCAGAGGCCGGCCCGTCGGCCGAACTCCTTGCCATGAGCTACCTCTCCGGGACACCGAGCGCGGTGGAAGCCGTGGACCGCGACCTTAAGGAGCTCAACGCGTCGGGCGTTCCCGCGGCCGACCGGCTGCTGGCCTCCTGGCTGAAGAAGTTGGAGCACGAGCGGGCGAAGCAGTGCTCTGCGGGCTGGAAGCACAAAGAGCCCGGCGAGGGGACGGACTCGCCCCCCGTCTGACCCCACCGGTCCGCTGCCCAAGGCGGCGGACGGAAATGAACACCGACGCCTGCTCGGACGGCGCGTGCGAGGTCCTGGTGACCTCCACGGCGGACACCACGGCGAACGGGGTGAGCGTGCATGTCACCGTGGCCGACGACTCCCTCATCTTCTAGACGCCGGACACCGTGATACAGCTGGGCGGCGAGGCCGGGTTCGGTGACGAGTTGAAGGCGAGCGTCGTTGCACACCATGAGGACGGCGCCGTGCTGAAGTTCAGCACCCTCTGAGCCTCACCCCCTGAGCACTGCCATCCCGCCCGGCCGCCGGCCTGTCGCCGGGGGCGCAGCCAGGGGGCGCGTGCAGGTGATATGTGCAACGGGTACCGCTCAAGGGGTGTCGCACACCGTCCGGTGTCCGAGTTGCGGCAGGTGCTCCTCCCATTCGGCACGCGTGAGAATGCCGCCGGTGTGGTCGCAGACGTAGACCGCGGCGTAGTGCGTGTTCAGGAGCCACACCCGGGCCGTCAGGTCGTAGCCGGCGGAGGCAAGGGTGTCGCCCTTCGGGCTGAAGGCGACGGAGGTGACGGTGTCGAGGTGTCCGGTGAGTTCCCCGCCGGCGGGCTCGGCACGGTCCGGCTGTGCCACGTCCCACAGCCGGACCGTGTGGTCGCTGCTGCCGGTGGCCAGTGTCTTCCCGTCAGGCGAGTAGGCTACCGACCTGACCGGCCCGCGGTGCCCGTCCAGTTCCTCCCCGGTCTGCCGGGCGCGATCCGGTCGGCGTATGTCCCACAGTCGTACCGTGCGGTCCTCGCCGCCGGTGGCCAGCGTCTTCCCGTCTGGGGCGAAGGCGACCGCGTTGACCGACTCGTCGTCCCCGGTGAGAGCTTCACCGGCGACCCGCGCACGCGCCGGGTCGCGCACGTGCCACAGCCGCACCGTGCCGTCCTCGCCGCCGGTGGCCAGCGTTTTCCCGTCCGGTGCGAAGGCGACGGAGCGGACGGCGTCACCGTGGCCGCGCAGCGGTGCGCCGAGCGGCCGTACACGAGCCGGGTCGCGTACGTCCCACAGCCGCACCGTGCCGTCCTCGCCGCCGGTGGCCAGCGTGCGGCTGGTCCGGGTGAACGCGAGGGTGATGGCGCCGCCGTCGTGCGTGTCCAGTGGTTCGCCGAGCGGGACGGGGCGTTCGGGCGCGGAGACGTCCCACAGGCGTACGGTGCCGTCCAGCGAGCCGCCGGCCACCGTGCGGCTGTCCGGGGCGAACGCGACGGCCAGTACCTCGTCCCTGTGGCCGGTAAGCATCCGTGGGATCCGGCGCGGGCGGCCCGGCTCGTCGACGTCCCACAGGCGGATCAGCGCGTCGTCGGTGCTGGCGGCGGCGAGCAGGCGGCCGTCGGGGCTGTGGGCGACGGAGGTCAGCGGGTTGGTGAAGTCGGTGAGAACGGTCGGCGGCCGGTGCCAGAGGTGGACGCTGTGGTCGGCGCCGGTGCTGGCGAGGGTGCGGCCGTCGGGGCTGAAAGCCACCTCCCACACGGCCTCCGTGTGGCCGGCCAACGGCTCTCCGAGCTGCTGCGGATATTCGGGGTTGGCCACGTTCCACAGGATCGGCGCGTTGTCCTCCCCCGCGCTCGCCAGGGTGCGGCCGTCGGAACTGAAGGCCACCGACATGACGGGCGCGGTGTGCTCGGTGAGTGGATCGCCCAGCGGCCGGACGCGGTCCGGGTCGGACACGCCCCACAGCCGTACGGTGTCGTCGAAGCCGGCCGTGGCCAGCGTCCGGCCGTCCGGGGAGAAGGCCACCGTCCAGACCGAGGCGGTGTGTTCGCGCAGCGGCTCGCCGAGCGGCTCGATCCCGTCGTCCCCATCGATGCGCCACATCCGTACGGCACCGTCGAAGCCCGCCGTGGCCAGGGTGTCCCCGTCGGGGGCGAACGCGACGGCGCGGACGCTGCCTTCCTCGGACGCGTCGGCCTCGGCGGGCTCGCCGAGCGGTGTGAGCCGGTCCGGGTCGCTCAGGTCCCACAGCCGTATGGTCCCGTCGTCTCCGGCGGTGGCCAGCGCCCGGCCGTCGGGGGCGAACGCGACGGAGACGACGTTCTCCTTGTCGTGGCTCACCAGCGGCCGGCCGACGGAGCGGGGCTGATCCCGGTCGTGTACGTCCCACAACTGGATGCCGCCGTCTTTGCCGGTGGCCGCCAGGAGGTCACCGCCCTGCGGTACGAAGGCGACCGCGCCGACCGGGCCCGTACGGAATCGCAGCGGTCTCCCCAGCGGTTTCCCCAGATCTCCGGGCCGGTGCGCCGACCCGGGCCGCACGGCGGTGTCCCACAGCCGGACCGTGCCGTCGTGGCCGCCGCTGGCGAGGGTGCGGCCGTCGGGCGCGTACGCCACGGAGCTGGCGAGACCGGTGTGGCCGGGCAGCCGGGTGGCCAGCGTCCGGCCCGCGTGCGAGGCCAGCCGGGTCCGGGTGTCCGGGGTGGCGCGCATGGTGTGCGCGGCGACGTCGAGGCGGCCGGCCAGCCCGGCGTTGATCTCGCGGACGCTGTCGGCCTCGGTGGTGAGGCGGCCGAAGACGGCGGCGTCCCGTTCGGCCTGCGCGGTGGCGCGCGCCTGGAGGGCGGCGACGGCGGTGCCGGTGGCGAGCAGCCCGAGAGCGGCGAGCAGGGCCACGACCGTACGCCGCAGTCGCGCGGTGCGGTGCCGGCGGCGGAGCGAGGCGGTGAGGAACTGCTGTTCCAGGGGCGTGAGTTCGGCGCCGCGGCGGTTGTCCCCGTCCTCCCGGGCCTTTGCCGTGGTGCCGTTCGGCCGGGTGGTGTCCTTGGGGAAGGCGTCGCGGGCGGCGTCCAGCCGGGAGCCCGCGTAGAGCGCGGCGCTCTCCCGGCCGAGCGCCTGCCAGGTGCGTGCCGACTCGGAGAGCGCGCGGTGGACGCGCAATCGATCGCGTTCGGCGTCGATCCAGGCGTGCAGGCGGGGCCAGGCGGTGATGAGGGCTTCGTGGGCGAGGTCGACGGTGCCGTCGTCGAAGGTGATGAGGCGGGCGCGGACCAGGCGTTCCAGCACCACGTGGGTGTCGGCGGGACTGCCGAAGTCGAGCTCCGCGTGCTCGGTGGGGCGGCGGGTGTCCGCCGCCCCGTCGCCGGGTGTGATGAGCCGGAGCAGCACACGGCGGGCCACCTCGGTTTGGGGCGGGGTGAGTTCGCCGTACACCTGCTCGGCGGTACGGACGACGGCGCCGTGCAGTCCGCCGGCCGCCTCGTACGCGGCCTCCGTCAGGAGCCGGCCGTTGCGGTGGCGCCAGGTCTCCAGCAGGGCATGGGACATCATCGGCAGCCCGCCCGGGGCGCCCTCGACCTCGTCGAGAAGACGGTCGGTCAGGGAACGTTCGACGATCAGGCCGCCCGCGGCGGCCGGGCGCACGATGGCTTCCCGCAGCTCCGCACGGCTCATCGGCCCGGCGAGCAGCGTGGCGCCCTGCAACGCGGCGGTGAGGCCGGGGTGTTCCGCGCAGCGGCCGAGGAAGTCGGCCCGCACCGCGATGAGGACGCGCAGCCGGCTGTCGGCGTCGGTGGCGGCGACGAGGCGGTCGATGAAGGTGTCCCGATGGGCCGGGTCGGCACCGAGGGTGTACAGCTCCTCGAACTGGTCGACGAGCAGCCAGGTCTCGGCGTCGGTGTCGGGCACGGGAGTGAGCCGGTCGGCGTGCGTGCGCAGCGGGTCGGGGCCGGGCGTGAAAATCCGTACGGCCGCCGGAGCGATCTCGCGGTCCCCGTCGCCCGCGTCCTGGGGCGGGGTGCGCAGCCGGGGGATCAGGCCGGCGCGTAACAGCGAGGACTTGCCGCTGCCGGAGGGTCCGAAGACGGCGGTGAGGCGGTGTCTGCGGTTCAGTTCGGTCAGCCGCTCCAGGAGCTGGTCGCGGCCGAAGAAGAGTTCGGCGTCACCCGGTTCGAACCGGGTCAGGCCGCGGTACGGCGCTCGGGAGGTCTCGTCACCGGAGGCCTCGGCGGCGAGCTCGGCTGACGCCTCGCGCCAGCGCTGCTCCCACTCCATCACGTCGCCGCCGCACGCCTTCACGTAGGCGAGCGTCACCGCGCGGGTGGGCAACTGCTTCCCGGCCGCCGCCTGCGACAGGGTGGTCACTCCGTACCGCGCCCGCTGAGCCATCGCCCGGTACGTGGGCTTCCCCGCGGCCTCGCGCAGCGCCCGCAGTCCGGCGGCGAACCGCGGTACCGGTCCGGCCTCCGGATCCAGCTCACCCTCGATGCGCCCCGGCCCTGGCTGTCCCGACACGTGCCCCCACCCCCGCTCGGCCCGAGTCGCCACCACGGCATTACCTCGTGCGTCTGCTCGGACGCCCACGGTAGGAAGTCAGGAGGTGCGACCGCAACCGGACTGCCGGGTAACCACGCGTGGGACACGGGCGTTCACCCGGTCTTCACGATCGGCCGCGGCCGGTTCGCCCCGCCGGTTGGTGCCTCCGGGTTGTTCGGCGCCGGGACAGGGCCTGCTGAACAACGGCGTACGGCGGTCGAATGGCCGGGGCGGTGGCCGGCACCGGCCACCCGCAGGGCGAGACCAGCGCGGGATGGCACGGCCCTTACCCGACATCTTCACCCACCGCGGCACCTCTGATCGTGGCACGGTTCCCCAAGAGCCAGTGCCGCCCCTGCCCGGTCCGCATCCGCTGCACGACCACCGCCGACAGCGCCCGAACTGTGGGCTTTCCTCCGCGAGAACTCCGCGATTTGCAACTCCAAGTGCGCGCCGAGCAACAGACACCCCATTGGCAAGCCCGCTACGCGGTTCGCTCCGGAGTGGAAGGCACCATCAACGAACTCGCCCACGGGCACGGCATGCGCCGCTGCCGCTACCGGGGACAGCAGAAAGCCCACCTACAGCACGTGTTCACGGCCATCGCCGCGAACATTGAGCGCCTCAGCCGACGGCCGCCGACCGCCTTCCAGAACTTCCTGGACCAACACGGGATCCCCCGGCCGAGGTCCTGGCGGTCCGCCAAAGACTGAGCAGACGACACCAAGATCCCCGACAGAGTCAGCGTCCGAAGCTGCGCCGGGGGCGACTCCTGACCGCTGGTCCACGGTGGTCGGGCGGAGGTGTCGAAGCCAGGAGGGCCGGGCGCCCCGGACTCCCCGCCCCTGGCCACCGGTGCGAAGCACGAGAGTCACGCGGTGGCTACTGAGGTCAGCAGAACTAGGCGTGGGCATTGGCCATCCGTTGGAACGCTGCCTGCGACCCCGATCCGAAGACCCCGTCGATCGCGCCGGTGTAGCCCCATTCGGCCTTGAGGTTGCGCTGGAGGGCCTTCTTCGTGCCGGTGCCGACGACACCGTCGATGGCACCGGTGTAGCCCCAGTGTTCCTTGAGGTTGCGCTGGAACGCCTTCCAGCTGTTGGTGCCGAGCTGGCCGTCGATCAGGCCGGTGTAATTGTAGAAACCTCGCAGCCAGCGCTGCATGTTCATGGCCTGTGTCGTGTTCAGGCCGAGGTTATTCACTGCGAGCGGAGCAACCGCCTGGGCGGCCGCCGGCTTGGAGACCGGCGTGGACGCCGCAAAGCTTGCGCCCGCTCCCGCCAGACTCCCCGCGGCGACTCCGACGACGGCGGTGGCGCTGACGAGCGCCCTGGTCAGAACTCGCATTCGTTTCTCCTCTGGTCCGGGCTGAAAGGGCGCACCCGACGCCATGGTGCACTGATCACGAGTCACACGGCGACGCGGGTGCCGGATGAAGGCCCCGGCTGGTCGGAATCCGGCGCCTGCTGAGGACAAGCACAGCGTCTCAGGGATTGTTCAGTAGCCCCCTCTGCTGCTGCGAACAACTGATTAACTCTTGTCTGTGGTGATTTCTGATCATTTCAGAAGGAGATCGGTGTGGTGGCTTGGCAGTTGGGTGTCGGGTCGGCAGGACCTGGCGGGTGTCTGCTGATCTTGTGCCTGATGACCTGTGGGAACGCATAGCCCCGCTGCTGCCGGTTCGTCCGCCTCGTCGGCACCGGTATCCCGGGCGGCTGCCGGCTGATGACCGTGCTGCCCTGCGGGGCATCGTGTACGTGTTGCGCAAGGGTGTGAGCTGGCGGGACGTTCCCGCGGAGCTGGTGGGCTGCAGTGGTGTGACGGCCTGGCGGCGTCTGCGGGACTGGACCGAGGCCGGAGTGCGGCCCCGCCCGCATGAGGTTCTCCTGGCGGAACTGCGTAAAGAGGGCCTGCTGGAGATGGACGACGCTGCGATCGACGGCTCGCACGTCAGGGCCCTCAAAGACATCTCAGGGGGCTAAGAAGTCAAGCCGGCCTCCTGGGAGATCGGCTTGTGGGCAAGGAAGCTGGCGATCTTCCATGTCAGCTTTTCGTCGGGCTCCTGCACCAGTTGAGCGTCGATGGTGAACCCGGCCTGGTTCAGCGACTGCGCAAGCTGGCCTGGAGGGAGGCGATAGGACTCGAAGGACACGGGAAGGCGGCCGGGGCGGCGTGGTGTTCGTTCCGAACGGCGAGGACGGCCCGGCGGCTCCGACCATCGACCCGGAGCTGGTCGCACGGCGGGCGGCGGCCTCGATGCGCTTGGAGGGCCCGCAGGTGGCCAGCCCCCGGGCCGCGGGGACGTATGTGGTCGGGATGCCGATGTGGATGTGGGCCACGCCCTCGTCGACCACGTTCGGGCCGGCCAGCGCGTCGGCCACGGCGGGGGGCGTCACCGTGACCGCAACGGCGAAGGTCACGTCGGTGCGGTGGGCGATGGGTGACGGCACGACGGTCACCTGCCGTGGCCCGGGCACCCCGTACGCGAAGTCGCGGGGCAAGGCCATGTCGCCGGACTGCGGGCACCTCTACGAGCGGCCCTCCTCCGAGCAGCCGGAAGGCCGGTACCAGGGCACCGCGACCGCGACCTGGACCATCACCTGGAGCGCGCCCGCCCTCAACGACGGCGGCCAGTTCACCGAGACCCGCGCCTCGGAGTTCACCGCCGACGTCCGCGAGGTCCAGGTCGTCAACACCGACTGCCCGGCACGCCCCTGACCTGCCATGGTGAGTTTCCATGGTGAGTTTTCGTGGTGGAGGTCGCGGCCGTGGTGAGTTTTCCTGCCGGCCACTCACCATGGCAGGTCAGCGACATGGGCGGCGCCACTCACCACGACGAATCCGGCGAGTGTGATGTCCAGCCGTCACGCGCAGGGACGGCGGACCGGCCGGTGACGGCTGGACATCACGCGTCCATCGGGGCCGCCGTGCTGGCTGCTGCGCTCGCCCGCCCGAGGTCACACAGGGGGTCGCACAGGATGTTGCCCCCCCGGTATCCGGGAGCCTCGCGTACCCGCAGGTCAGACCCCGATTTGCGTGTGGTGAGTGCTCGGACTTCCCCTCTTCTACCTGGCTGCCTGGCTATGGGTGGTGGGTGGGGTGGGTGTGGTGGCGGTGGGCGGGCGTGGTCTCGGGGAAGGCGGGCGGCGCTGCGCTGGCTCCAGAGGGCTGCGCCGCCCGATGGGCGCCGCAGCGGCCAGACCGGACGGGGCCCCACTATCCCCTCCACTATCCGATCCGCTATGCCCTCCACGATCTGCTCCGCTATCTCCTCCACTTTCAGGCGCGCATGGACTCGCCCGCCGCCTGCACAATCCCAGGTCAACCTCCGGTTTTCCCGTGGTGAGTGCTCGGACTTCCCCTCTTCTACCTGGCTGCCTGGCTGTGGGGGCGGGGTGGTGGTGGCTGGTGTTGGGCGTGGTCTCGGGGAAGACGGGGCGGCGCTGCGCTGGCACCTTCTCCGGCCCGACGCGGGGCGCCGGGCCGACCGCAGGGCATGGCCGGGCCGTGCGCGGCGGCGGGCTCTACTCAGGGGCCGGCCCCTGCGCCTGGTGCTCGTCCTCGAGGGCGTACGCGGCCCGGGCGGCGCGGACGGCCCGCTCCCACGTGCTCGCGCCGCCGCCGTGCGCGCGGGCCAGACGGGCGGCCAGAACACGCCGGTAGCCACCTGCCCGGCCCGCCCTCCAGCATCGCCGCCCGCCTGCTCCTGGCCACCCACCACGCACTCACCACACCACTCGGCCAGCCCCTGCCCAACGGCCCCCGCGTCTCCACCACCGCAGCCCGCTCCCGCTCCACCACCACCCCCGACACGGCCCCGCTGAAACAGCCCGCCCCCACCGAACCCGCCACGCCCGCCCACCGCCAGCAGACCGCCCCCGCACCACGACAGGGACGCGGACGATAGACCCGTCCGTTCGGGATCCCGCCCGCACACCAGTGCGATGCTCGCGCATCGGGACCGGTCCCGCAGCGGATGAGAGATGCTCGGCCTCAGCTCGGAGTGTGGTCGACGGCCGGTGGAGTTCGCCAGGGTCGATCGCGCGTCGCTTCGATCCCGGTTCATGATCAGAAAGGGGAGGACGTGCACGTAATATCACGCACAGCTCGACTGGGGGCTGCTACCGCCCTGGCCGTTGGCGGGCTAACCGGTGTGTCCGCGGCACCTGCCAGCGCCGCGCCTGCTTCCGCCCAGTCGTGTTTCGGCGACGCCGTCAATTACACGTCGTTCGCGGTGGCGTGGCCGAGTAGTGGCTGGGCCCGGACGACCACTTCCTGCGCAGACATCAATGTCAGGCCCGATCGGGAAGTCATTGTGCGTACCTGCTTCAAGGTCACTGGAACGTGTAACGCCGGACGCATCGCCAGCCCCAATGTCTGGACTGTCGCCGCATCCAATGTGCGCGATGGCGCTGAATACCGCCTCTACTTCAGTGAGGACAACAGGGGCCAGGTTGCTCACTGAGTGAGGCGCCTGGCGAGGGCACAGGGCGGGAACAAGCGCATCGGCAGCGTTCTGCGTTCGGGCTTCAGACTCAGATGTGAGCTCCGGCGTCACGTCTGAAGCCCCGCCCCAGCGCCCCGTGTGGGGCCAGGGCGGCGGTCGGTTGCGCGCCGACCGCCCACCTGGGTCCTCAGCAGACGACCGTTAAGGCGCTCATCCATAAAGTTGGCGAACTGGACGAGTCTCAGCTTGCGGCGGCGGCCGCGGCCGCTGGCTGGCAAGCCCGCCTTGCGGCGCTGACTGCAGCGGTCGAGGCCCACGGAAGCACGATGGAGGCGCTTCAACAGCGCTTGGAGAGCCTGGACAAATTGCCGGCTTCCTCATCGAAACGTCAGCTCACCAAAGATCTGCGTGAAGCTGTCGCCGCTGAAGCTGAGCACCGTGTTACTGCTGCGAAGGAGCGGGCCGATGCAGCACGAGGTGCGGCGGCTCACCAAGCAGAGTCCGCAAGGCAAGACATCCAGACCAGGGAGTACCTGGGGCACCGACAGCTGGTTTTGGCGGAGGCATTCGTTTTTCAGATGAGGGGGATCTTCCGTCTGGCCCGCCGCCGCACGTTCTTCGGCGCTTTGCTCTTGCTGGCCGGTGCGTCGCTGTACGCCAGTGTTCTCCCGGCAGGAGAAGACAAACCCAAGCCGCCGGGCACTACTCAAGAGAGCCCGGCTCCAATAGAGGGACCTGACTCAGCACACAGCCTTCACGAGTAGCCCCAGAGGGCGGATAACGGACAGGGTTGAAAGCAGGGCCCCGGCAAAGTCGTCTGGTGGCTCTGTGACGTGGGGTTTTGCAGGGCGGTGAGGTGCGCGGGCGTGTTCCGGTCCGGTTGGATGGAGGTTCCTACGCCTTCTGTCCGACCAGGGGAAAACGCCCGCGCCATGCCATCGTCCCGCATTTCCGCGCCTGTCCGCACGTCCGTCCCGGATCACGAGCTCCTCGTCGAGCTCCTCGGCCGAATACCCGATCCGCGCCGGCGGCGGGGGGTCCGTCATCCGGTGGGTGCCCTGCTCGCGGTCGCGGTGTGCGCGGTGATCTCCGGAGCACGGGGCTTCACGGCGATCGGGGAGTGGGCCCGGGACGCCGGGGCGGTGGCTTTGACACGGCTGGGCCTGGAACGGGAGTCGGTGGACGAGTCGACATTGCGGCGTCTGTTCGCGAGGCTGGACGCGGACCGTCTTGACCTGGTCCTGGGGGCCTGGGCTGCGACGCGGACCGCGCTCGTGGCGGGCCGACGGGTGATTGCGATCGACGGCAAAACCGTCCGGGGCGCACGCGGCGGCGGCTCCCCGGCCCCGCACCTGGTCGCGGCGCTCGCTCACGGGTCAGGAGCGGTGCTCGGCCAGGTCGCGGTGAAGGAGAAGAGCAACGAGATCCCGGCGGCCCGGGAACTTCTGGCAGTCCTCGACCTCGACGACGTGGTCGTGACGATGGACGCGCTGCACACCCAGCACGACACCGCGACGCTCGTGACCGAAGCGGGCGGTGATTACGTCCTGACCGTGAAGGCCAATCAGAAGTCCTTGTATGTACGGCTCAAGAGGCTTCCCTGGGCTTCCATACCTGCCGTCACCAGGACGGAACGCGGCCACGGGCGCCGTGCCACCCGGACCATCAAGGTCATCGACGTACCGGCGTGGATCGAGTTCACCTCGGCCGCGCAAATCGCCCAACTGCGACGCACCGTCACCAGAAAGGGCCGACGGACAGTCGAGATCGTCTACCTGATCACCAGCGCGGACACCCACACCGCACCCCCATCACACCTGGCCACATGGGTGCAGTCGCACTGGGAGATCGAAAACCGCCTGCACTGGGTCCGCGACGTCACCTTCGGCGAAGACCGCTCCCAGGTCCGCACCGGAAACGCACCCCGCGTCATGGCCTGCCTCCGCAACACCGCGATCACCCTGCTACGTCTGGCCGGCCATCAGAACATCGCCGCCGCCCTACGACATCACGCCCGCGACACCGACCGCCCCAGCAACCTCTTCCTGACATCATGATCGACGACCTTGCCGGGGCCCTGGCCAGTAACCGAACTCAGCCACGGCCTCACAATAATCAGCCGTACCCGCTGGGCATACTTCGCCTCATTCGCTCCGATAAATGCCAGGGACCTCAGGAGCACCGGTACCCCTTGCGCGGATGGCGAGGTGCGAGGAAGTTCAGAGGCAAGTCCCGGCGAGACCCTTCCCGGGCCGACGCACACTCGTCTCCCGGAAGGACCCTCCCCATGATGCGCTTCAAGCGACTGCTCGTAGCGGCGGTACTCGGCGCTGCCTCCATCGTGCCGCTCAGCGCGGCCACAGCCTCCGCAGCTCCGGGGGACTCGTGCACTCTCGAAGTGACAACAGAAGACCCCATCACGGGTGAGACCATTTCCGTGGTCGCAGTCCCCGGCACGGAGGTCAACAGGTTCGGCACCCGCACATGCGAAGCCGTCCTCCCCGGTACCGGACTGTTCGGCGTTCGGTGCGGCAGCATCGTAGCTGTCGCCACCAACATCGGAATCGAAGCCAAGTGCAATTGACGGTTGAACCAGAGCACAGGTAACGCGGAAAGCACCGATCCCGGATGCGCGGTGGGGGCGACACCCGTGGGGTGTCGCCCCCACCGCGTCCGCACTCCCCAAAACCTCGGGAGGTCACCCACCTCCGCCGGGTCGCTGGCTACGGGGAGAGGGCGGCGCGCTGGCGGTGGTCCGGGCGCGGGTGAGGTCCCGTAGTCACGGACCGGTTGGGGCGGCACGAAGGAGGGCCGGACCAGGCCGTGGGCGCCGAGCTGGGCCAGCCAGGCGGCGTCCAAGACGTCCGTCTTGCGGCCGGGCAGGTTCTTGACCTGCCGGGCGTTGACGAGGATCACGTTCAAGCCCTCGGCCAGCACGTAGTAGAAGTGCTTCCAGTAGTCCGAGGTTGCCTCGATCACCACCACGTCACCTGTTCGGCGAGCAGGTGACGTTGGTGGTTCAGGACCGCGTTCGTTGTCGATCCCCACGTCGTGGTCTCGGTGGTGAAGATCCCCCGCCGCTTCGTGTTCGGGGTGCGGACGCACGCCTTGGCGTCCTTCTTGCTGATGTCGAGGCCGGCGCAGCGTTCGTGCAGCACGTCCACGGTCTTGCTCCCTCCCTGGCAGACGGACCCGTCATGCCGTTCCGGGAGGGCCAGAGTGAATCAGGAATTCTGACGCACGTGCTTCACAGCAACACTCCACGGTTCCCCGTGGACGGCCCCCAGCACCACGCTGACCTGCGAGCTCACCGGCATCACAGAGGCATCGGTTCGGCCGGAACGAACCCCAGCATCGTCCCAAACTGGCATCAGCCCCCGACAGGGCAGGCAGAAGCCACAAAATCGCCGCCGCCCTACGACATCACGCCCGCGACACCGACCACCTCATCAGCCTCTGCCTGACCGCATGATCAACGACTTTGCCGGGGCCCTGGGGTTGAAAGGCCCACATAATCTCTCAACTCTTCACGGCCTCTGGGATCTGCTGGGCGGCCTGGGCGGGCATGAGGTGCGTGGTGTCGACGACCTCGGCCTCGGCGTGCAGCCACGTGCGGGCCGCCTCAGCGTAGGGCTCAAGGTACTTGAGCCGGAACGGGGAGTTGGGGCCAAGAACGGTGTCGCCCGCGATGCGCCCGCGAAGGGTGTCCTGGTCGGCATGGAGGACGAAGTGCCGAACCGGAATCGCATGCTGGGCAAGGCCCGTGCTGATCTCGCGCCAGTACTCCTCGACCAAGACAGTCATGGGCATCACCAGGGTGCCGCCGGTGTAGTCGAGGACGCGTCGGGCGGTCTCGACCACGAGCGGACGCCACGGCGGCCAGTCCTGGAAGTTGCCCGTCCAGGGCAGCCCCGGCGTGATGTCCATAAGTGTCTCGCCGACCTTCTCGGCATCGAACACCCGTGAATCCGGGATCAGCTGCTGCACGAGCGCACTGGTCGTCGTCTTGCCTGCGCCATGGGTGCCATTGAGCCATACGATCATGAGATCCGACGCTAGCGTCGTGCGGGCCGCAGGGAGGGGCAGAGTAGAAGATCCGGGCAGAGAACCCCGGGCTCTCGATCTTCGCCTCTGGTGACAGAAGGACTGCTGACTGAGCGTGTGTGACAAGTCGGATGCCTCGCCTATGACAACCAGGATGCTTCGCCCGATCCCCCTTGCCAGCTCGTCCGACCTCACTGGTGACAACTCCTGAGCTTCGGCTCACCGACTCGGAGGCCGATCGGACGGCGGCCGGTGGCGGGTGGCGGGTTGTTCGGGGATCGGCCTCCCGGCGGCCTCCCGGAGCCCCGCTCCCCTCTGGCCTATGGCGGTAACCGACCCACGTGTCCTCGATCCAGGGTTTTACACCTGGTTTACATCCTCCTTTTGGGGCAACTCAGGAGAAGAGCAGCGTCGGTCTTGACGCGGTTTTCCACTGCGAGGCGCTTCCGGTGCTTCGCCTGACGACACAAGGACTTCTGTCATGAGTGCTACGAATTCGACCGGTAACCCGGCCCATCGCGCCGGTGCCGCGGACGCGGCCGCCCACCGGCCCCGCCGCCTGTCGACCGAGACGAAGTCCGCTCTGAAGACGACTGAGTTCTTCGTCTACCTCGCCTCTGTGGCGGCGGTCCTGATCGCCTCCGCCATGGTGGGTTCCGAGGACGGGCACGCCGACTACTTCCGTGCCGACAAGGCATGGCTCTACGTCGTCATCCTGACTGTCGGCTACATGATCAGCCGCGGTCTGGCCAAGTCCGGTAGCCGCGACCCCTACGACGACAGTTCCCACTGACCTGCCCCACCGGCAGGCCTTAACGTGCTGCGCTTTCACCCCGGACGGGTTTCCGTTCGGGGTGAAAGCTTTTGGCCGGGTGGACCACGGGCACTCACCACGCCGGGGCCGGGGAGTCCGCGGTGGTGAGTGGCCCGGACCACCGCTCACGGCGTCCGGCCCGTCCGGCTGCGTTGCGCCGACTCCCCGCGCCCCCGGCCCGCCCGTCCCGTCCGCTGGCCCCAGGGCGCAAAGGGGGTGCACAGGAGGACGCGAAGAGGGGCGCAAAGGAGGGTGCGAAGGGGGTTGCGCTCGTCCTGGTCGGCTTCTCCTGTTTCCCCAGGTCGGGACCGGTTTCCCGTGTGGTGACCACCCAGACTTCCTCTTCTGCTGCCCTTGGCCCTGGTGGAGGGGGAGTGGACGGGTGGGGGTGGTGGCGTTCATCGGAGCCGGTGGGGCGCTGCGCTGGCCGTTGGGGGATCGCGTCGGCCGGTGGCCGCCGCGCCCCGGGAGGAGGCGGGGGAGGGCCGTCAGCGGGCGCCTGGGCGCCGCCTCGGCCCCTTCAGCCCGTCCCAGCCCTTCTCAAGCCCCGTCCAGGCCGCTCCTGGCCGCGCTGACAGCTCCCTGTGACCCTTCCTGGGCCCTTGGGGTGTCCTGGGGGGTCGGTGGTCGTTTGCTGGGCATGAGAAGCCGTATCTCAACCGAACGTGATCTTTGAGTCTTCGCTGGTCAGGAAGGGTTTCGGTGAGACGAGGGAGAGATCCTGCGTCCTGTTTCCGTCTGATCGTCAAGGTGCGCGGTGGCGTCGATTCTGGGTTTGCTGGAGGAGCGCGAGGCGGCTGCTCGTGTGCGGGCCGAAGAGCTTCGGGAGGCCGCGGCGTTGGCGGCCGCAGCGCTGGAGGCCGCTGAGGTCGAGTTGGAGCGACGAGTGATCGCGCGTGAGGAACTCGTTGATGCCCTGGCCGTGTCCGCAGCCGAGACCGCCGTCGTCACGGAGGACGGAGAGGAGAAGGTCGCGCCGTCCGAGCCCGGCCCCGAGCCCGTGGCCGCGTCGGTGCCGGGGGCTGTGGTGCCTGCGTGGCGGGAGGGGCTGTCGGTGTCAGTCCTCTCGCCGGACAATCAGCGGATCTTGAATGTGCTCCAGGACCGGCCGGGCCCGGAGCCGGTGCGGGCCAAGGACCTCGCGGAGGCGCTGGGGATCGATACGACAGTGCCGGCGAAGGTCGAAGGAGTGCGCTCAAAGGCGAAACGCCTGGGCGAGCGTGGCTGGTTGCTCCTGGAGGCATCGGGGATGTTCAGTGCAGGACGGCGGCTCGTGGCCGGGCCAGCCGGCGCCCCATCCGCGTGATCATCGAGAACAGGATCATCGCCTCGCTGGTCGCAGGCAGGGTCTCGTAGTCCCTGGCCAGACGCCTCGAATGCATCAACCAGCTCAGCGTCCTCTCTACCACCCACCGTCGCGGTAACACCACGAATCCCTCCATGTCGTCGCTACGTTTGACGATCTCGAGTGATGGTCTGCAGGGGAGTGGCAGTAGAGAGTCGTCATTTCAGTGTCAGTGGCGTAGCCATGGTGACCTGCTAGATGCCACTGACGGGCCGTGACGAGCTACTGAACTTGATTGGGTGATGTCGGGCTGTTCGCCTGACAGCGTCTGAGTCGGGTTGGTAGTTGTGGGGTGTGAGGTACGCGCAGGGTGGCGGTTTGACCGATGCCAAGAGGGAGCGGGAGAGCCTCGCGTACAAGGAGAAGCGGCGCCGCCTGGAAGCAGCTACCTGGCCGTGCCCGACCTGTGGCCGCAAGACCTACCCCGACGACGGGGCCGAAGCTCCCCACGGCAACTGCCGCGTCTGCCTCAGCATCAAGGAACGAGAACGCCGCGAGGCCGAGGAACGAGCTGAACAGGAAACCGCGGCGAAGCAGGCCGGCTTCTTCGGGTTCCTCCACGGACGGAAAAACGAGTTGCGCAGCTCCCCGCCCGGCGGGACGGCCCGTAAAGTCGCGGCGCCGCCGTACGGGAGGGAGAGGCCGAACCCGGTCGTACGCCGGTGCCAGGCCATAGACCGGTCTCATGAGACGCAGCAGAGAAGAGATCGCGCCCCAGGACCTGCCGGGCGACCTGTGGCACGCCCTGGTCCAGCTTCACCACACTCATCCCGACGCGGTGGGTCGCGTCGGCCCGCTCGCCCGTCCGGCCGGGCTGCTGTCCTTCACCGCGGCCGCCGACACCATCTTCGCGGCCCGGGTGCAGCTGACCGGCGCGGAGACGATGCGCCAGGTGAACGAGACGCTCCGGGCGATGACTGGCAACCTCCCCCGCGCCCACTTCACCGGCCCCGGCGTCGCCCTGGAACTCACGCTCGGCAGACGGCAGGAACTCCCGGTCCACACCGCGCACATCGCCGGGCTCACCCGGCTCTTCCACGACGTCACCTACACCATCGACGTCCGCGACGATGCCGCGAGCGGCTGCTGCTTCCACTGCGACGGGAGCGGGCGCGCCCACTCCCTGTGGGAACCGCACACCGGGCAGGCGTGAGCGGCACGCAAGAAGAACGCCCGCGTCCCGCGCCGCCCTTCTCGACGGCGTGGGACGCGGGCGGGCGCACGGACCTCGGAGGCTTACGCCGGTACGGGTGCCGGCTCCGGGCGCAGCGCCGCGAGCGGAGAGCGCCGGCCCTTGGCCACCGTGCGCAGCTGTTCCCAGTCGACCTCGGGGTGTTCGGCGGGCACCGCGTCGACGGACGCCGTGGTGTAGAGCGGGACGTCGACGGCTCCGGCCCGGCTGGTGCCGAAGCGGACCTCGATCGACTGCGGGGAGCGGATCCAGCCGAGCCGGACCATGTGGTCGAAGTCCACGCGGCGGACCCGGAGGCGGGTTGCTGCCTGCTCGGGTCCGAGCGGGGTGTCGGCGGCGACCAGGTCCGCCAGGTCCTCCCGCGCGCAGAGCTCCGTGACCTGGCCGGGGTGGTGCAGCGTTCCGTCCGGGGTGGCGCTGAGGTCGACCAGGAGGCCGCGGTCGACGAACCGGCGCACTACGAACGCCGTCACGTTTGCCTTCTCGCCGTGAATGGTCCGGTTCGGGGTGCCGAGTGCGTCGGCGATCCGGTCGGCCGCCGCGCCGCCGGGGATGGGCGGGGTGGGCATCGCGGCCCGGATGGCGTCGGCGTCCAGCGCCTCCACGGCGACCCGGGACCACTGGCAGGACGACGCGTCCGGGGCCGGGATCAGGCCGGTGTGCCGGGCCCACCGGAAGGCGGCTGCGGGCACCTTCAGGCGCTTGGCGGTCTGTCCCGCGTCGTACTCGGTTCGTCGCATGAGATCACCTCTCGCTCGTTCGCCGGAATCGGCGTACAGAACATGACAGAACGCAGGAAAAGCTGTCAAAGCCCCTTGAAAACAGGCAAGTTGGACGCGCACCGCTAGGACTGCGCCCGCGTACGCGAAGGGAAATCACCCGTCCGGACGGCGCGGTGACGGCCCGCCGGTCCGCGGTATTGACCGGGCATGCAGGGCACGGGACGGTCGTCACGCAACTACGCGCAACCAGCTCGCTGAAGTTCACCGCCGCCGTCCACGAGGCCCAGGTCGTCAACTGACCGCCCGCACGCCCCTGACCTGCTGTGGTGAGTTTTCGTGGTGCGCGCCGGCCCCGTGGTGAGTTTTCCCGCGGCCCCATGGTGAGCAGGCCCGGGGCGTGGTGGTTTCCGGCCGGAAACTCACCACCGCAGGTCAGACGCAGGGCGAGCACTCACCACGACGCGTCCGCACCCCAGCCCGTTGGAAACCGCTGTTGTCGAATCTGCTGCATGACGCGCAGGTGGTCGACAGGGGGTGGGTGACCGCCGGGTGCCTGGGGCGGGAGTTCCGCCACCGGTGCCAGAGACCAGCCACCCGCCCCGGACCCGGACACCCCGGCACATGGAAACCGCGGCGACTACCGAGCAGCACGACCGACCCCGACTGCGCACTCAGCACCGCTGACCTGCGGTGGTGAGTGCGACGCGCACGTGGTGAGTTTCCCGGTTGCCCACTCACCGCGACGGACACCTCGATGGCGCTGTGCCGGCTCGCCGAGGACGGGGCGGCTTGATCGGCGTTACGGCGAACGGGTGTTCGCCATACGGATAGAGTCGCCGGATGATCGGAAACCTCACTCCCTTTGAGCTGCTGATTTTCGTGCCAGTGGCGCTTCTTCTGCTGTGCGTGCCTGCGATCGTTGCCTACCGCAGGAAGGTGGAGCGCCTGTGGCTGGTCGTCGTGGTCAGCCTGATCGGCACCACCACGGGGCTGCTCTGGTTCGTGGCGCTGTACATGGCGATGACGATGCGGACACGCACAGACGACGGCACGCCGCTCAACGCCTCCGGCCCCACTACCGCCTAGAGACTCCGCCGCCCCGGGCGAGGCCCACCCTGCCACGCCGGGCCCAGCCGCGTGGCTTTGCGCCCTGCAACACGAGCCGCGGGGGAGAGCAACTCCTCGAGCACCGCCGCTGCAGCGCAGGGCGGTCGGCTGCGCAGCGCATCGGCTGGTGAAGGGCCGGTCGGCTGCATGCGCAGCCGGCATGGGGCACGACACCAATCCCGACACTATGGCCGACGATATGACCGACACCCGCCCGGAGTCGGCCTCTGCACAACCGCAGGTCAGGCCCCGGTTTTCCCGTGGTGAGTGCTCGGACTTCCCCTCTTCTACCCGCCCTGCCCCGCTGTGGTGGTGGATGTGATGGTGGCTGGGTGGTGGGCGCCGTCGAGGGGAAGCGGGCGGCCCTGCGCTGGCCGTTTTGCTGGCCCGACGCGGTGCGTCGGCCCGGACGGCTGCGCGGACCTCTCGCTGAGGCCGAGAGGAGCACCAAGCAGATGGCCTCCCTCGCAGTCCCCTTGCCGAGCTGCCGGGAGGCTGCGGCATCCAGTCGGTGAAACTCGCCGCAGCGGTCGCTTAAGACCGCGCTGAGCATCCTCTTGATCGGAAGAGCTGATCGGCGTTAACGTCACCCTTCACTTTGTGTTACGAGAAGAGCACCACCTGCACGTGCAATGGGTCTGGTGCTTCCCGGGGGGTGTCGTGCCAGAACGCATTGCGATGGCGGCTGGTCTACCGCCGATCAGTTTCGTGGCTCATCAGATGCGTACGGGCGGGATGGGCGGTGCCCGGGACGACTTTGAGGAAATGATCATTGAGCTCGCGAACGCCACGATGCCCGGTGTCCGCACCATCGCAGCCAACCCCGGTGACTGGGGCATCGACGCGTTCGCCGGCGACCTCGGTGGCTCCATCACGGTCTGGCAGTCCAAGTACTTCCATCCCGTCACTGCGGCTACACACCAGCGGACGATCAGGGAGTCCTTCCAGTCGGTGATCAAGCAGGCGGCCGAGCACGGTCACACGGTGAAGATGTGGATCCTGTGCATTCCTTCCAGCATGGATGGGCCGACCACGAACTGGTGGGACAAGTGGAAGAAGACCCAGGAACGTGACCACAACCTGGTCATCGACTTGTGGGACGCGACGCAGCTGACGGTCAGACTGCGAACTCCAGAAGCTGATCATGTGCGCCGCGCTTACTACGAACCATTCACGGCAGCGCCTCCCGACATCGCGGAAGCTCGGACCGTCCTGGAAGTAGACGAGGACAAGGCGGCTTCCTTCGACTCTGCGCTCTTCGTCAGACAGATGAGGGAGGCCGGCCATCTAGAGCTCGACGGCGCCAAACGCCAGTTCTTCAACGCGGACCTGGTCGCACGCGAGATCGCCCATAAGGGCGTGCCCTCGGAGGTCAACGCCCTGGTGTCCACCGACGCGACCCTCCACGGCGTGTGGGAAACCCGCTTCAACGAGTGCTGCGCTGACGACAACCTGCGCAAGTTGCACAGCCTGGTCTGGGCCGACGTCCGGACAGAGCACCCCCAGCTACCCAAACAGCTGAGGCTGGAGGTAGCGCACGCCTGGGGACTGGTCCACCGGCTCGTGGACAACCGAAAGGCCGGCTGGGTCAAGCACTGGCGCACCGTTGCCGCCACTCACCGCGAAACCGATCCGCACAGTCAGCAGCCCCCGCATGAGCCTCCGACCGACGATGAGGAGTCGCCATGGACACCGACCGCCCGGTAGTCATGCCGGAGGACGAGGTCCAGTTCCGGCTGGCGCAGCTCCTTCTTCTCATGAATGCCATGGCCGACCAGAAGTCGTACAGCGCGAACCTGGAACGCATCGCCTACTACGACTTCCTCTCCGCGAACCCCTTCCTGGTGGTGGAGCCGGACAGCCGGGAGGCGTCCCTGCTGCGTCTCGCGGGCTTCGACCCGAGGGTGCTCTCATACGCGTCCTCGGGACAGCGATTCACCAGCCGCCGAGAACGCATTCAGCATGACTTGAGCCTGCTGGTGGCCTACGGATGTTGCAGCGCCGCCAATGAACAGGGCGGACTCGTCTACCGCATCACCTCTGCCGGACGTGACTTGAGCGCTCACCTGACCACGACCTACGCCAATTCCTTCACCACCGCAGCCGAAATGGTGGTCGGAAAGCTACGTCGTCTCAGCGACGTCCGGCTGCGCAAGGAGACCGCGGGCTGGCTGCGTGTCGACGGCAACAACCGGCCCGCCGCAGCGCTCGCCAGCGTTCTTGGAACCGTAGACAGCGGCCGGACAGTACTTCAACCACTTGAGCAGCCTTTCGCGGAGGACGACCGATGACCGAAGCACATGGCATCCGCGTACGACGCCTGCGCCTGGTGGGTATCGGTCGCAACTACGACATCGACTTCACCACAGAGGGCCGCGTCCAAGATCTCTCTGTCATCTCGGGAGCCTTCAGCTCCGGTAAGACAGCCGTCCTGGAGTTCGTCGCCTACGGTCTCGGCGCCAAGAACCACCCCAGACACCCCGAGGTCCTCCGCAAGGTCCGCTCGGCCCTGCTGGAAGTCGAGCTCTCCGGCGACAGCCACATCATCGAACGCGCCGTAGGCGAGCCCTCCACCGTGGCCTTCGTCCGCCGCGGACGACTGGACCAGCCCTCCTTCTCCACAATCGAAAAGAAGGTCATCGCCCCGGCCGGCGACCCCCAAAGCCTCTCCTCTCTCCTGCTGAGCCACTGCAAGCTGGAAGGCGTAGAACTACGGGAAGCGCCAACCAACGCAGAATCACGCACCGACCCGCTCAGCATCCGCGACCTGATGTGGCTGACCTTCCTGCCCAACGAACGGGTCGCCGACAAGAACTTCCTCTTCGAAAACAGCCCCCCGCGCAAGCACAAGCTGCGCCAGGTCGTCGACGTCGTCTTCGGCGTCCACGACGACCGCGCCGTAGAACTCGGATCGCGCATCAAACAGCTCGAGGGGCGCCTCAACCGTTCGCGGACCGAGCTAGCCGCAGCCACCGCCTTCGTCGCCGAACAAGAAGGTGAAACGGTCACCGACCCGCAGACCCGCCTGATCGCCGAGCGCCAGCTGACGGCGATCACCGCACAGCTTGAAGAACTCGACCAGCAGGCGCACGCCGCCACCAGCTTCGCCGAAGAGCTACGCCAGACCCACCGGCGCGCTGCACAGGAAGCCCGCACCGCCTCCGCCGTTCTGCGTGACCGGGAAACACAGCTTGCACGCATGCTTCCCCTGCGGGCCCAGTACGCTGACGACCTCCTCAAACTCGGCATGCTGGCTCAAGCGCGGCAGCTGTTCGACCCGCTCCGCGTTCGCACGTGTCCCGCCTGCCTGAACCCGTTGTCTGCCCCGCCCCACGTCCTCGACGGGCACTGCAGCATGTGTGACCACGACCTGCCGGAGACGCCTGATCTGACCCTCGGCGCAGCGGCCGACAACAGCATCAGCGCACAAACCGAGCAGCTGGACGTCGCGGCCGAGATCCGTTCGACGAAGGCCCGGCTCAAAGAGATCACTACGTACATCGAGGAACTCGATGCCTCGCTCTCCTCTGCCAGGCAGCGGGCGCAGATCGCCAGCTTGGAAGAACAGCGTGCGGCGAAAGCCCTCGACGAAGCCACCTCACCCACCGTCTCCACCTTCCTCGTGGCCCGAGACGAGCTGCATCGCCGCAAGGAGGTAGCCTCCCGCCAGATCGATCAGTTGAACACCGCGTTCAAACTCCAAGAAGGCTTGGCCAAGCGGGCCGGAGCCGTGAACCGCCAAGAGGCGAACCTGACCCAGCTTCGCGAGGAACTTGCGCAACTGGGCGATGCCACCCAGGACCGAAATGAGGTACTCCGACAGATCAGCACGCGCTTTGGCCGTCTCCTTGCTGAGTGGCACTACCCCAAACTCAGCCAGGCCCACATGGCGAACGACCTGACTCCCTTTGTACGTGGCGAGCCTTACCAGGTGGCATCTTCAGGAGCCAGGACACTCATCACCCTCGCATGGCAACTGGCCGTCTTCGAAACTGCCTTCGAGAGCGGGGCAGCGCACCCCGGATTCCTCATGATCGACAGCCCCCAGAAGAATCTCGGACACGGCACCGGCCGCGACACCCTCATCGCGGACGCTGTCAGCACCGACGACTTCTACCGACATCTCACACAATGGCTGGCACACCATGGCAACGGAGCGCAGGTCATCGTCGCCGACAACAGCCCACCCGAGCTGATCGAGGACCGCGTGATCGTCCGTTTCAGCCGTGACGAGACAGAACCGCCCTACGGCTTGATCGACGACGAGACGGGCTGACTAGACCATCCGAATCAGGTCCTGCCCGGAGACCGGACAGGACCTGAAGTGTCGTTTCGTGGGGGTGTAGTTGAGGTGTAGGTGTTGTTGTGTGCTGGGGGTATCCCGGTTTGGTTGAGATTGTGTGAGCGTGGTCTTGTCGGGCTGTAGGCCCACTGGCGTGGGGTTCTCTCGTTTTCGTTGAGAGTTTTCCGGTGTCCCTCGTGTGGTCCTGTCTTCTAAAGGTCCGGTGTGTGTTTCCCCTGGTCACAGCGTTGTGCCGTGTGGGCGTCGGGCGGTGCGGGGGTTATCGGTTCGGGGTGGGGCGGTGGTGGGTTTCGGCGAGGTGGTCCAGGCGGATCCCTTCGAGGCTGGTTTTGGTGATGCGTTCGGTGCCGTCGTGGATGGCGGTGATGGCTGCTTGGCGGATGAGGCGGGTCAGGCTCCCGATACGTCCCGCGGTCCGCTGGTGGAGGTAGGCGGCGTGGCGGGGGAGTGTGCCCGGCTGGTGTGCCCGTAGATCGAGTGCTGTTTCCACGCCCGTGATGAGTTCGCGGAAGGGTTCGCGTTTCCCGAGGCGTGCGGGGAATGCTCCGCATTCCACCAGGGAGGCCCGCCCGGCGAGTTGTGCTCCGCGTACCCCGGAGAACAGGGCGGTGGTGGTGACGTCGATGCCCGCGTATACGAAGGTCGCGCGGATGCGTTCGGTGAGGTCTTTGAGGAGATCGGCGGTTTCCGCGCCGGTGGTGGTGCGGGGGTTGAGCCGGTGGATCTCGTCGATGAGGATCAGGCGCACGCCGGTGTGGTTGTAGGTGTGGCAGACGGCGTCGGTGATCTGGGCTTGCGTCATCCGGCCGGTCACGGGAATGCCGAGGTAGCGGGCGAACTCGGTCGCGAGGGCTTTCGCGCTTGCCGCGGGCGGGACCAGCACATACGCCACGGGCACCGGTGCGTGCACGCTGTGGTCCGGTGGCGGGTGCTGTCGGGTGTGGGCGAGGTGGCAGGTGCGCCCGGTATGCAGGAGGGCGGTGGTCTTTCCGGCCGCTGCCGGCCCGGTGACGATCAACGAGGGCCGTGCGGTGGTCTGCTGGTGCTGTCCCAGGATCATCAGCGTGCGCACGGTCGTGGTGAGGGTGTCGATGGCCGGGGTCCGTACCGTGACGAAGGCGGAGTGGTAGGCGAGGCGTTGTTCTGTGCTTCGTTCTGGTTCTCCGGGTGTGGGTGGTTGTGGGGGAGGGGTGGTGGCGAAGTGCTGCCAGCCCTGCCAGGTCGTCACCGGCCATGCCGCGTCTGTTGGCCCGTCGCCGTCTGGGGCGCTCATGCCGTGCCCTGCTCGGGCGTCCTTTCCGTGCGCTGTGGAAGGACTGCTTCCTGTTCCCGGGCGGGGGCCGGTCACCATTTGAGAGCTTCTTCCTCGGCGTCGTAGAGCCCGTACCCGCTCACCGATGCTGCCGGGCCGTCCATAGTTTCGTCCTGCGCGAGGTCTTGTGTTTCCTGGCCTTGGTCGAGGCCGTCGAGGCTGTCCTCTCCCGCATACGTGGCTCCCGGATGCGGTGGGGGTGCCTGGTACGGGCTCTCGGAGCGGCGGGGTGGGGGAGTGCGGACGGTGGTCGTGCGGTTGAGGAGGTGCTGCTCCTGGGCGGTGGCCTGTCCTGCCCGGGCACGGCGCATCAGAGCGTCGAGGGCCTCGGCGAGAGCGGCTTCGGCCTGTTCGGCGTCCTGGCCGGCCCGCTGACCGGTGATGGTGCGCAGGTAGTGCCAGATGCGGTCGTTGAACGGCTGGTGGGTGTGGTCCCGGTGGATCCACGGGATCTCGGTGAGCTGGCCGTCGGGCAGGCGGATCCAGATTTGGCGGACGTCGTGGGGGTTGTAGTGGATCTCCCATTTCCCGCCGCGGCCTGCCACGGTGGAGGGCTGCCCGCGGTGCGGGCCGAGCAGGTCGTGGTCGTAGGTGCGGTGGTGCAGGCGGATGCCGTGCTCGGTGATGGCCTGCCACCGCACAGGCAGCAGCTCCAGGTAGTCATTGCCGGTCAGCGGTACGGGCACGTATCCGGCGACCGCGACCAGGGCCGCCCACATCTGGTTCGGGGACAGGGCGATCTTCGGCAGCATGGGATGCCGCAGGCCCTGGTGCGGGCGGTGGTGATAGTGCACGACCCACTCATCCAGCAGCTCCTGCAGCTCGGCGACGCTGTAACAGGCTTCGCGTGCCGCGTCCTTGCCGCGGCGGGTGACGTCGGAGCCGGTGTAGCCGGGCAGGTGCTGGCAGAACAGGGTGTTGATCGACCCGAAGGTCCGCTCCACGATGCCTTTGGCTGTGGGGGCGAACGGAGGTGCGGCCTGCACGCCGATCCCGAGTGCTTCGCAGGCGCCCGTGAACGCCTTCGACAGGAACACCTTCCCCCGGTCCACCACCACGGTCTCGGGCACCACGACCGGCCGTGCGGCCGCTCCGCGAAGACGTTCGTCCAAGGAAAGCAGACGCTCGGCCGGCAGGACCGTGCTGTGTGTGAAGCGCAGCACGTCAGGCCACGCCGGGCGTGCCGGATGCGGCACAGCCATCTCCGCCAGCAGCAGAGCGGCGTCGACCGCCTGCGTTCCGGCCGGGCACAGCACCCCCGCCAGGATCGCCCTGGAGGCGACATCTACGGCGATCGTGAGCTCTGGCCGGCCCACGCTGCCGTCGTCGAACCGTGCGAGGACGTCCAGGCGGGTGGTGTCGATCTGTACCTGCTCCCCGGGCCGCAATGCCACAGTCGGGGTGAATCCGCGTCCGTCGTCGGTGACCGGCACCGTCCGTACCCGGGTGGCCGGATGGTCCGCCGGGTGGGCGATTTCATGGACGAGGCGGTAGAACGTGGCCCGCGACGGCATCGTCACGGCACCCTTGTACCGGTTGTCCAGGAGCCGTGCGACCAGCGGCATCAGCCCCTTCACGGTGCCTTTGGAGCGCCCCCGCTGCCCGCGCAGTACTTCCCTGACCGCGGCCACGACCCGCTCGTCCTGGCGTCCGCCGCCGCTCCGCCCCCGTGTGGAGCGGTGGTCCACCAGCCCCCACAGCCCTTGTTTGCGGTACGCCAGCCGCATCTTCTGCACCGTCCTGTCCGACACCCGCCCAAAGCCCAGCGCCGTCAGCTCAGCGGCTTTGGCGCGTTCGCGCTCGGCCAGCGTCCACCTCTGCGGGTCATACTCGGCCCGCATCACCCCGCCGCTGTCCGGTCCGCCAGGCAAGCCGCACTCGACCTCTCTGACGTGCCGCAGCCAGGCCATCGCCTTCTCCCGGGCCGCCACGGGGGCGGTCTCGAACAGCCCCCACTGCGGCACCGCCTGCACTGGCTCCGCACCCAGGACCGCGAAGCCCGGGTCGGCGAACAGGTGCCCGGCGAGCACCACCTGGTCCGCGCCGCCCTCATCGACCAGGTGGAAGCCCTGCCGGGACAGGGCCACGACCTGCCACCGCACTCCGCCGAAATGGACCTGCGCCCCGACCTCCACCACCGGCCGGCCACGGCGCCGCACCCCGCTCACCCGACCTCCCGGATGCTCGCACCGGCCCTGAGGCCGCTTCCGACGGGGCCCCCTGCACTCGACAGGCCGGGTCCGCCCCCGGACGCAGGGGCCTGGACCAGGACGCGTTCGTGCAGCGGCACATCGATCGCCGCCACCAGCAGTCCCGCCCACAGGGCGTGGAATGTGACGGGCAGCACCTCGATCGGATCACCGACGGCTGCCACCCCCTCAAGGAGCGGCCGCGGCCGGGCGAATGCGTCCACCACCGCCTCCAGCAGTCCCGTTCTTCCCCGATGCCGGGGGTGTCGGTAGCCGGCCAGCCATTTCAGATTCGCTGCCGGCACCTCGTCCAGAGGTGGCAGGCGCCGGTAGCCCCAGCCGATCTCCTCACACGCCGCGCTCACCGCTTCGGCGGCGGCCAGGGCGCGTTCACCGCCGGCATCGGGGCGGCTGGGGCAGTCGGCCAGCAGGGCAGTGCCGTCGCGGTACCGGGCGAAGAGCTGCGGCACCCAGGACCGCACCAGACCCCGGGAGTTGCGCCACAACAGCCGCACCGGCCGCCCAGCCAGACCCGTCACGTCCGGGGCCCGGTCCAGGACCATCAGATGGAGGCGCATCGCGTTCGATCCGGCCGCCACATGCCGCCCGGTCGTGGCCGACCACCACAGCCCCGGCCCCCACCGTCGTCCCGGGACCACCGGGAACGCCGACACCGGATCAAGGTCTTCGAACGCGACCGCGAGAGCGGCATCCGCCCACCGCTGCTGCACTGCCTGCCCGACGGGGTCGAGGAAGACTGCTTCGAACCCGGCCCCGATGTTCACGTCCACCGGCCCTGACCTGCCGCCAGGCCTGACCGCCGCATTTTTGCCGCTCACCCGCCCAGCCAAACCGGACCGGCTGCCCGCCGGAGCCATTTGCGCATTTCGATCACGTGGTGCCACGTGATGCGGTACGCAGCGGGCCACACGCCAACGCGCCCTTTCCCCGGCGAGCCAGTACCTATCCGTCGCCCGCGTCCTGGTATGCCTTGAGCGCGTCAGCCAAAGGACCAGGGGGCAGCTTCGCCCACCGGACCACATCCTGCGGCGGCACCCCGGCATTCACAGCCGCCACTACTGTGTGCTGCAGAGCCTTCTCAATCAGGTCGGCACTGTGGCTGAGGATGCGCAGCAGATGCTGGGACACGTCCGCACTCGAACCGGTCTGCGCCCCGCGCAGCTGGATCAGCTGCTCCTGAGCGCCGTCGACCAGGCTACTGATCTGGGCCCGCTGTTCGGGCGGCACCGCAGCCCGCCACATCCTTCCCGAACCGGGCGCCCGCTTCTCCTTGCCCAGCACCCGCAGCCGCCCGGCCATCGTCACCGGCTGATGTTCCCTGCGCACCCACCAGGGATCGTCCGCGTACCCGGGCGGGCCCCCGGCTCCGCGGCGCTTGCGGATGACGGCGCCCATCCAGGCGATAAGCGGCCCGCCGTGATCGGTCGCCACCAACGGCCCCAGCCACGCGCGCCCGACCCGCTCTCCGAGCCGGCGGCAGAACATTCCGTCGGCGGGCAGTGCCCGCGGCCGCCCCGCACCACTGTCTACCCACACCAGCTCGGCCATGCCCGGGTCCAGCAGGGCGTCGGCGACCGCCACCACCTCGGGGAAGACGACCGCGTCCCGACCCACGATCCGCCACCGCTCCAGCTCACCCCCGGCATCACCGCCCGCGACCAGATGCAGGCGCCGCGGCCAGATCGTCTCCCGCTCCCAGCCATAGGCCTGATCCCACCACCGCGCCACCACCGCATACGCCAGAGCGAACACCCGCCCCGGCTCGGCCCCCGCCCGTACAGCCTGCCGCGCCACCCCCGTCCACCGTCGCTGCGCCGCGGCCACCTCCGGTATGTGCCGAACATTCAGATGATCGAGGGGTTGGTCGGCGTCCGCGTCCGCGTCCAGCAGCCACCGCCCATGCCGCACGCACACCCGCTCCCACCGCGGCGCATACCGAACGACCTGCACGGCGGTTCCCGTACGCCCGGCGGCGCACAGACGACAGCCGAAAGCCACCGGCCCGGCCACCGTGCTGCCGATCCGCCACGCCGCCGCCGGGACTCCGCCCTCTTCGGCGGGCAACTTGGCATCCTCCTGCCCCCAAGACGGCAACGCTCGTGCCAGTACGCCTTCCTCGACGCCGCACAGCCCTGCCAAAAGGTGCCGTCCGGCAGCGTTCAGCAGTACCTCGGCGTCGGCCCGGCAGGCGCCGCCTTCGTGCTTGGGCTGGTGGTTGCGCCAGTGCCAGCAGGACCGCAACGCCTTCGCCTCCAACCCGTAGCGGCTGGCGATGCGGCAGATCAGCGACGAGGTCGTCTCCCCTGCAGGGGAGCGATCCGCAGGAGGCTGGGGTAATGGGTCACTCCACCACGGTCTCGTGCTCACCGTCTTGGCGGGCGTTTTCGCAACGGATGCTCAGCAGATCGAGGCCGCCTCCCCCCTGCCGACCGGATTCGTCGCGATCAAGGCGCCCCCCGGCGGCCGCCCCGGTGCCGACTCGTCCCACAGCGCCAGACGCCCGCCCGGCCCGCGCGCCCCTCGGGGACCCGGATTCGACGCGGATCCTTCCTATCTGCATCAATTTTCCAGCCCAGGCGACTGTGTGACCTGGGGAAACAGTGTTTCGCGCGGGCTGGTGGGGGGAGTTGGGAAAGATTTTTTCCGTTCGGCATCCGGATCCGGCCCCCTGTGGCGTGTAAGGGATGAGGGCCTTGTGTCTTCATCAACGAGTTCGTCACTACTGGAAGGCCTGGTCGATGACTTGGTCGTACTGGGTGGGAGCAGGCGGGGTGTCACTTCCCGTGCTGGTCCTGCTGTTCTTCGCGATGCGCCGCGCCAAGGGTGTCGTGGAGATGCTTGTGAAGGCGCACATCGAGACCCGGGCGGAGCGCGAGCAGCGCGCCACCATGGTCGCGATGGCGCAGTCCCTGCCCGACGGCGGCGCTGCGGCCCGCTTCGAGCAGGGACGGCCGGCGTGGCTGTTCCGCAAGGACGCAGCCGAGTCGGCAGGCCACCGGGCCATCGGCACGCGGGAGGCCGCGTGAGCGAGGCCGCCCCGGGAGCGGACTTCGAGTCCTTCGTCCTCGAGACCATCGAGGCGTTCTCCCGACTGGCCCGGGCCCAGGCAGGCGACTTGCACAGCGCCCAGGACGCTGTCCAGGACGTCTACCTGAACATGTACCGGCGGTGGGATTTCCTCACCGCCGGGCAGGGTTCCCTGACTGCCTACGGCCGCACTGCGGTGAAGCGAGCGGTCATCGACCAGTTCCGCCGAAACAAGCGGATGGTCATGGTTCCCGTTCATGAACTGCCCGAAAAGGAATCAGGCATCGGAGTCCCCGAAGCCGCCTACGAAATGATTAAGGAAGGCATCGGCGAGCTCGTCGAAAGCCTCCCTGAACGGCAGCGCGAGGTCATCACCCTGTGCATTCTGCAGGACCTCAGCCCTGGCGTGGTTGCACAGCGCCTCCAGATTAAGGAGGAGTCGGTGAAGCGCTACATCAAAGCCGCCGCCAACAACCTGAAGAAGTCCATCACCGAGCACAGCGAGGAGGTAACCGTATGACGCACCTGTCCGCTTGGACGCACCACCCCGAGGAGCGGGGAGCCATCCGGCTCCTCGCCCTGTGGCTGCTGCTCGATGGCTCTGAGCAGGCAGTTTCTAAGGGTTCTCGGATCGGCGAGAACCCTGTTCAGGCGGAGGGGGGCCAGCCTTCGGGCTGGCCCCCGGCCCCCGCCACCTGCCCGGAAACCCCTGGGATCGGAAATCATCGACTCGGTGTGCGCCGTGAACTGCACTCTCTCCTGAAAAAGGAGATCGATGACTCCGCAACACCACAGGAAACACGTCGCGTAGCAGAAATCCTTGAGTTCCTGGACAGGGATGATGAAGCGCGAAGCTGGTGGAAAAAAGCAGCTCTCAAGGGTGATCAGGATGCATTGGATTATCTTCATGTTCTCGATGCCGAGAAGGAAGAAAATCTATCGGCATGCTCGCTAGGGGGAGAGCAAGCTGATGAAGCATTCCGTTCATTTGTGAGTGCATTCGCATGCCCACCTCTTCTCATTGCGGACAGGCTTGATTCCGCCTTGGGAGAAGCTGGCGTCCGAATGCCTGAGGGATCACAGAATCTGGTCCGTGAGATCGAGGACTTCCTGACCCACTTGGACCACACGACCGGCGGACCGCGGTGCTGACACGACAGCGCCTCACGCGCCCACACACAGGAGAGCACTTGTAGATCAGCTTCCATGAGGCCTTCACGATGCAAGGCCAGACGACTCGTTGAGGTGGCGGTCCTCCCCGCGTACGCGGGGAGGACCGCCACTGCGTTTAGCCCAGCACGTCCGCAAAACGTCGTGCGCACCTGCCCCTTGGTTGATCGCAGGCCAATGCTGAGTGCCGGGCTGGACCCGGAGGGCATGGGACGAGGACGCGCTCTGTGGCTCCTGCGTCGGGATGAACTCGACGACTCACTTGCAAGGGCTTCGGGCGGCCCTCAGTCTCGCCATCTCCCTTCGCAGGTCCTGGCATATACCTGAAGACGCCGTACTTGAGTACCTGAGTGCGACACCCGCACAGACGCAGAGCAACCCGCACCGAGCCTGAGCACACTGACCCCGCCCCCATAGACGCGAATGCTTCGCGTGAGGGGCGGCTGGCCGACCGTCTCCCCGAGGTTCGTTAGTCGATTTACGGAGCTCGCCAGGGGGTGGTGCAGATGGCGGGGGTTGCTTGCTAGTCGGCTTTGAGGTCTCCGGTGGGGGTGATCTCGATGGTGAGTTTGAGCTTGTTGCCGTGCGTCCAGTCCAGGGCGCGGTCGTACTGGAGGCGTCCGACGACGATGCCGGGGGCGATACCGGCTTGACGGGCGAAGGACTCGATTTTGGTGAAGGGCGTGGGTCGCTGGGCGAGGCGCCGGTAGGCGGCGGCGTGTTCCGGTGGGATGAGGGTGTCGGCGGCGAAGGCATCAGCCTCGGCTTCGCTGCGGTCTCCTTCGGGGGTTGTGTCGCTGTCGCGGCGGGTGTCGTCGATGAAGGTGAGGCGCTTGCCGTGCAGGAGCACATGACCGAGCTCGTGGAAGAGGGTGAACCAGAAGTGGTCGTCCTTCTTGAATCGGTCGCTGAGCGCTACGCCGACTTTTTCCGGGGTGAGCCACCGGGTGACGCCGGAGACGCGGCTGTTGGGGGGCGCGGGAACGAGGACCACGGCGACGCCGGCCTGGGCGCACAGGCGCGTGATCTCGGCACGCCAGACTACGGGTTCTTCGATTGTCAGAGCACGCAGCCGGGGGAGGAGGTCCAGTAGGGCCGTGCGGTCGAACGGCGCGCAGATCAGTTCGCGGGCTTCGATCTCGGCCTGACGCAGCCAGACGGCGGTGGCGTAGTCGTCGGGCCTGAGAACGGTGGAGCGCCGGAACGCGGTCCGGTAGCCGCGCCATACGCTCTCCGCGACCTCGGGGTCGGCGACGCCGAAGAACGTCAGCAGGCGTTCGAGGTTGTCTACGGTGCATTCCTTGGTCGGCAGGATGCCCCGCTTGACGAGTTCCGTCAGGGAGAAGCGCTTGAGCCAGTCGAGCTGGCTGCTGAGGGCTTCGCGGCTCTCGGCGCGGCTGACGTGGGTGCGCCAGGCGGCTTCCATCTGGTTCCAGAGGGAGGCTGGGATGCCGACGGCGCGCTCCAGGAGCAGTGCGGTCTCCGGGGTGAGGACGGCGCTGCCTTGGACGATCTGGTTGATGTGCTTGGTGGACAATCCGGTGCGGCGGGCGAGATCGGCCTGGGGGATGCCCAATGTTTCGAGTTGCTCTTTGAGAGTGTCGCCTGGGGGTAGGACGTCGTCCGGGCGGTATGGCTGGTGTGTGGCGGCGGGCGGGGTCACGTGAATGCCTCTCGGTCGGCGAGGCTGCGGGGCGGGCCTGAGGGCGGGGTCAGGGGCAGTGGATCGCGGTGACGATCACTGCGCGTACGGCGTGCTCGTCGAGGGTGCCGTCATCGAGGGTGGCAGGTGGGTCGTCGCGCGGGCGGACGACAAGGTCTCCATGAGTGCCGAGCGACACGAGTCGAGTGAAGCAGTCACCGTTGGCGGCGGGTCGCAGCCGCGCTGCCGCGATATGCCGCAGGTCAGCCAGCTGGTAGGCGGCTGACATCTGGCCGAGGCGTCGGAGCAGCGTGGTCGAGCCTTCATGGCCGAATCGATCTCTCCGGGCAGGGCCGCTGTTGCAGACACGGGCGAGCTCGGCGTCCTCAAAGACGATCTCCACCAACGACCTCAGAATCCTCTTCCGTATACCTACTGCTTCCATGCTATCCTCCGGATCAAGGTCGATAAGTTTCATGTACCTAGTAGGTACATGAAACTGGCGCCCGCTAGAGGTCGCAAGCACTCATCGAAGGGAAAGCCCATGGCAGGCAAGAGCAGTGCATCCAGTGGCAAGCGTGGCCGCAGTGCGATCACGGGCCGGTTCGTGAAGCAGTCGGCGGTCCGTCGCAGCCCGTCGACGACCGTCAACGAGTCGGCCTCGAAGAAGCCCAAGAAGAAGTAGCTCTCGTCCAGGACCCAATGTCAGGACAGCGCCCCGCCAGACGCCCCGGCACCCACCCGTCCGAACACGCGCTCCCCACTTCAGGAGGACCCCATGTCCCAGGACAGCCACGGACCCAAGCCCGTCACGATCATCGTCAACGCCCGCCCCCACACCTGGGAGGCCAAGGAGATCACCTACGAGCAGGTCGTCAACCTCGCCTACCCCGGCCAGCCGCCGAACGACCAGGACACCTACACCGTCCGCTACAGCCGCGGCCACGACGGCCACGGCACGGGCAGCCTCACCGCCGGCCACGACGTCCGAGTGAAGAAGGAGATGGTCTTCGATGTCTACCGCACTTCTCGCTCGTGACCCCGACCTCTCCCGCCTCCTCGACGACGGCTACGACATCACCCTCGTCGCCGGCCACATCATCGTCCGGATCCCGTACGTCACCGACAACCGCACCGTCGAGCGCGGCTTCCTCGCCCACCCCGTCACCATCGCCGGAGACCGCTTCGTCTCCGGCACCGACCACCGCATCTGGTTCGGCGGCTCCACCCCGTGTGACGAGCACGGCCGCCCCCTGACCCTCGCCACCCCGGAAACACGGGTCATCGCCGACAACACGCAGGCGAACTTCATGCTCTCCAGCAAGCCCCCGGACGGCTACCCCGACCAGTACACGAAGATCACTGCGTACGCCCGGATCGTCGCCGACCACGCCCACACCCTCGACCCCACAGCCACACCCACACCCGGCGCCGCATGGCAGGAAATCGAGGACGACAGCCCCTTCGCCTACCGCGACACCGCCACGTCCCGCGCCGGCATCACCGCCGTCAACCGCCGCTTCCGCGGGCAGTGCATCGTGATCGTCGGCCTCGGCGGCAGCGGCAGCTACATCCTCGACCAGGTCGCCAAGACCGAGGTCGACTCGATCCTCCTGATCGACGGCGACACCTTCGACAACCACAACGCCTTCCGCGCCCCCGGCGCCCCCACCCTCGACACCCTTCGCGCACGCCCGCCCAAGGCCACCTACTTCGCCTCTGTCTACACCCACATGCACCGCGGTGTGACCGGCTGCGCGCAGTACCTCGACGAAGACAACCTCGCCCTCCTCGACGGGGCGACATTCGTCTTCCTCGCCTCCGACGACGCCGCCAGCAAACTGCCCGTCATGGACTGGCTCGAAGCCCACGACGTGCCGTTCATCGACGTCGGCATGGGCATCGAAGAGATCGACGGCCACCTCAGCGGACTGCTCCGCGTCACCACCAGCCTCCCCGGCCGCCGAGACACCGCACGCCACCGCATTCCCCGACCCGCACCCGAACGCGACGCCTACGCAAGCAACATCCAGACCGCCGACCTCAACGCGCTCAACGCCATCTTGGCCGTCATTCGCTGGAAACGCTCCCTCGGCATCTACGCCGACGCCACCGACGAGGCCCACACCACGTACTCACTGATCACCAACGAGATCGCCAACGAGGACCTTCCGTGACCCCACCAGACACCTTGCGCCCGGTCTTCACCAAGACCTTTCCCCCGGCCATGGACGCAGGGGTCCTCTACATCTCGATCCCCTACCGCACCTGCAGCCACCTATGCTGCTGCGGCTGCGGCCACGAGATCGTCACGCCTCTCTCCCCAGCCCAGTGGTCCCTCACCTATGACGGCGAGAACGTCTCCCTCACCCCCTCAATCGGCAACTGGTCCCTTCCATGCCAGTCGCACTACTGGATCCGTGCCAGCCGCGTCCGCTGGAGCCGCCGCTACACACCGGCGGAAATCGACCAGAACCAGGAGCGCGACCGCCGCCTACTGGCCGCCCACGACAGAGAAGAGCAGCGGCCGCGACGCAGGGCAAGTCTCCGCCGTTACTTCAGGTTCTGGCGTCCGTAGACCGGTGAAGACGTCGTGGAGCGCAAGAGACTGCCTTCCCCCCGCCCGCAGCCTTCCCCATTGCCACGGGCGTGCGGATCTGACTGCCCCGCCCAGACGACGTGACAACCGAGTTGCAGCGGTCCTCACGCACGAGACCCCGGGATCGTCGCGGCCCCGGGATCTCGCTGTCGACGTCAGGCCCAACTGACACCCAGCTCCGCGAGGGCGGCGAGCTGCTCTGCGGTGAGCTTGTCGCGGCGTTGTTTCTGGTTGGAGTACCAGATCCCCAGGGCCAGATCGTGTTCCTGGTCGTCGATGACGATCTTCTCTCGGTGGGTTCGCTTAACCGTGGACTCGCCCTCTCGGGCGACGTACTGGGCGAGGGCGGTCAGGCCGCGTTGGAATGCTTGTTGTGCCTTGTTCGGGCCCTTCGTCGTACGCGCCACCGTCGGGGCGGGGGCCGGTGCCTGGTCGGGCTGCACGCCGAGCTTCATCAGTCGTTCTTGCTGTTCGGTGGAGAGCTGCTTCCAGGTGCCCGGCTTCTGCTGTTGTTGGAGCCATCGTCCGATGTCGTCGCCGTCCATGAGTACGCCGGGCTGGATGTCGGGCAGCATTCCGCCGGCTTCGTCGGCGGCGAGGTCGGCGAGCAACTTGTGGTGGCGTTGCCAGTCGAGGGGCCAGGGGCAGTTCCAGTCGGGGTCGATCTTCGCCAGCTGTGCCGCGCGTGCTGCGGCTCGTTCCGGGTCCTTCCCGAGGCCGCCCTTGCGGCGGAGGTTGGCCATGTGCTGCCCGACCGGCACCAGGCCCTTTCCCTCGCCTTCGCCCCAGACGGCGTCTTGTCGGGGTGCGAGGTGTCTGGTGGCCCGGTGGTAGGAGCGGAGTGCGGCGAGTTTGTTCTCCCATGCTTCGTCGCCCGGCTCCCACACCATCCCGGCCTCGTCGAGGAGCTCCTTGCGGTGGGGGTCGAGTTCACCGGCCCGCAGTGATTTCCGCTGCTGGTGCACCCATCGCCCAAGCGGAAACGCCTTCGTCGTCCCGACTGCGGTCTCGGTGTCATAGGGAACGGCGTGCAGGTCGGCGATCCCGTTCTCGGTGCGCCACCGGACCAGGGCCCGGTAGCCCTCGAGCCACACCAGGGACTGGGGGCGGATGACGCGGCAGCGGGTCAGGGCTGCGATGTCGGCGGCATCGCGGGGCAAGGCGAAATTCACCACGACCGAGGTGACCCGATCGACCTCCTGCTGCGCCTCGCTCGCCTCCTCACCGTCCCCGCCACTGGTTCCGGCCACCCCGGCGGGCCGGACGTGGATGCGCCGCCGTTCGGTGCCGCGGGTCAGGGCGCGGGAGGCGAGCTGGTCGACCATGCGTTCCGAGTGCGAGCGAAGGGCTTGGAGGATGTCGACCAGGGGCTGGTAGCTGGCCGAGGCGATCATGTCTTTCGGGTCCTCCCCGGGCTGGAGGAAGACGGGGATGATGATCCGTGCGGTCTTGGTCGTGCCGTCGGGGTTGGGGC